>NZ_JBHZSN010000033.1:0-1148 GCF_043643685.1 Shewanella waksmanii | reverse complement strand
ACCACGCCATCGCCGTCATCGTGAGTGATGACATTGCCGCTGACCATCGCGCCTTCATCGACACTGAAGCTGTCATCTTCGGCGATCGGCTCATCGTTGACCGCACCGACGTTAAAGGTCACGGTCGCATCATCGCTGTCGGTGCCATCGCTTAAGGTGTAAGTGAAGCTTGGATCTGTCTGGGTAGGATCGCTGCCATCGTGGGTGTATTCAAAGGTGCCGTCGGCTTTGATGCGCACGGTACCGTTGGCCACGCTGAGGGTCTGACTCCAGCCATCTTGACCGAACACCAACAAGGTGCCGTTGATGTGGGTCACGGTTAACGCCGCGCCATCACCGCCATCGCTATCAACCACGCCATCGCCGTCATCGTGGGTGATGACATTGCCGCTGACCATCGCGCCTTCATCGACACTGAAGCTGTCATCTTCGGCGATCGGCTCATCATTCACTGCCGCCACACTGATGGTCACGGTCGCATCATCGCTGTCGGTGCCATCGCTTAAGGTGTAAGTGAAGCTTGGATCTGTCTGGGTAGGATCGCTGCCATCGTGGGTGTATTCAAAGGTGCCGTCGGCTTTGATGCGCACGGTGCCGTTAGCCACGGTAAGGGTCTGACTCCAGCCATCTTGACCGAACACCAACAAGGTGCCGTTGATGTGGGTCACGGTTAACGCGCCGCCATCACCGCCATCGCTATCAACCACACCATCGCCGTCATCGTGAGTGATGACATTGCCGCTGACCATCGCGCCTTCATCGACACTGAAGCTGTCATCTTCGGCGATCGGCTCATCGTTGACCGCACCGACGTTAAAGGTCACGGTCGCATCATCGCTGTCGGTGCCATCGCTTAAGGTGTAAGTGAAGCTTGGATCTGTCTGGGTAGGATCGCTGCCATCGTGGGTGTATTCAAAGGTACCGTCGGCTTTGATGCGCACGGTGCCGTTAGCCACGGTAAGGGTCTGACTCCAGCCATCTTGGCCAAACACCAACAAGGTGCCGTTGATGTGGGTCACGGTTAACGCGCCGCCATCACCGCCATCGCTATCAACCACACCATCGCCGTCATCGTGAGTGATGACATTGCCGCTGACCATCGCGCCTTCATCGACACTGAAGCTGTCATCTTCGGCGATCGGCTCATC
>NZ_JBHZSN010000032.1:0-2267 GCF_043643685.1 Shewanella waksmanii | reverse complement strand
ATGGCTCGAATGTGCCAGTATTTATATTAGGTGGCTTATCCACTTAAGCACGTGAGTGCAATGCCTACCCCCTACGTCATCCCGTTGCTGAGCTTGGCAAGAAACTGCTCCTGCGTTTCTGGCATTCGGCACTTCTGATGTTTAGGATTAACAAATGCCTTGATGGCATGGATGCCAATGAAAGGCCGTGTGCCTCGCCTCCAGCTACGAAGGCAAGCTTCTCCGCGTTCACTCTTTATCTTAAGATTCGAGGCTGAATACTGAGTATTCGAAGCGCCTAACTTTCAACCCCATGTGTTCGTTGCGCGAACTACGAGAGTCGGTCATTTTCTCTTTAGTTGATATTTTGTTGATGTTAGGTTTAGAGTCAAGGCATGAAGAGTGGATTCATACTAGAAGCTGGCCATTTCCAGAAGCCTAGTTTACACGTAAAAAGTAGTGAAGAAGCCATCTACTCTTATTTGATAAGGGCAGATGGCTTATTTGCGTTTAGGCAAAGTAAAAAGTGTAATATGCATAAGTGGTAAATAGAGAAACTTCGATAGTTACTTCAAGGACGTTCCCATTACAGCCACTCAAGGAAGCTTGCTCTTAACCCTTTCTATCCAAGGGCGAGCATGTTCTACAAGGGAATAGCTCCTTCGCTATTCTCGATAAATGCTCCTGAACAATTCTACTTTTAGCCTTCCATGGCTGCGCAGCGCTAGAACGCAACTGGAAGGACATTCATCTGCCTCCTCTTTCCGTTTGCACCTATTATGCTAGGTCATTAAAAAGGACTTAAAACAAACGCTCGCGCTTTTAGCTATATAGTAAAAATCAATTAGTAAATGAAGCACGGTGTTTGGAGTTAGGAGTTTGGTCAGTTTGCCTTTAAGAGGAGAAGAGCGGCTTTATTGGGTAGATATCTTTATCATAGTATCGATAGAGCCGTACAATAGTTATATAAAAGCCGTAAAAATGGAAGATAAGGATGAAGCAACTAGATTTTAACTTACTTAAAGTACTAGAAGTGTTGCTGGAAGAGCAAAGTGTCACGGCAGCGGCAACTAGGCTTCATCTAAGTCAATCTGCGGTCAGCAAGCAATTAAATAAGTTACGAGAAGCACTGGATGACCAACTGTTTGAACGCACTGCTTATGGATTGAAGGCTACACCTAGAGCATTACAGTTAGCTCCTGAACTGAGATTATTACTGCAACAACTAGATAAGTTTACTCGACCTAGTACATTTGAACCGGCTGAAAGTCGCCGAACATTTAGGATGCATGTGGTAGAAACTGCTTACTCATTGACGTATCCCTATTTCATGCCGAGGCTTTTAAAGGAAGCGCCACTGGTTAGTATAAATAGTCAAACCTGGTCACAAGATAGCATGGATAAGTTGCTCCGTTGTGAAATCGATATGGGGATTATATGTCGTGAGTGGGATGATCGTTCGTTATTGCATATGAATAATATCCCGGTTGAGCTTGGTTATGCGGAGCTTATTCGTGATCATCCAGTGTGTTTAGTAAGACAAGGTCATAGTTTACTCTCGGAAGAGTGGAATTTAGAGACATTCCTTAAGTATCGACACTTGCAGGTAGCTTTTGGAGGTTTAGAGCACTGGTTACTGGATGATGTACTTAAGTTATCTCACCTTAAACGTGATATCGCGGTGAACATGACCGATTTTAATAGTGCTTTAGAACTTTGCCAACATAGCGACCTTGTTTTATGCGCGCCGAAAAAGTATGTAGCGCAGATGATTGCTGATTATGAACTAGTTTGTTTAGATGTACCTGTACAATTGCAACCAGGTGCATATGTTTTGGTGTGGCACAAACACTTTGAACTTGACCCCAGTCATCGTTGGTTGAGAAACCTTATTGTTAACGGTGTCCAGAGACTAGTTAAAGCATAGATAAAGTTTTAACTGGTGCTTTGTAATTCTAAAAGGGGCTTTGCATTTCTAAAAGGTGAATTGTTGAATCATCGCCGGTAACACTTTCTCTCTTTAAGCGCTTTATGGCAGTGATATTGCAAACTTAGCATAGGAAGACGTGATGCATTCTCGGGCTTGCTTCACACGGCTACTGCCCTTTTATTAGTGTGGTTGTGGATAACTCTGTGGGAAAGATGTCGGTAGGCTGTACCTAACTAAGGTATATAAAATAAATGCAATTTTCTTTCAAAAAGCGCTTGCGTAAAAACTTCAGCTCCCTATAATGCGCTCCCACTGACACGGCAAGCAGCGCTGCATAGCGATGTACAGACCAGTCAGG
>NZ_JBHZSN010000031.1:0-2829 GCF_043643685.1 Shewanella waksmanii | reverse complement strand
AGTTCGCTTAACTGTTGATTTCATAACACTCTCCAAAAAAGGTTTGAAAAGTGTCAACGTTATTTAGGACGGGTCACCTATTAATAAAAAAGCGCCGTTAAGGCGCTTTTTTATTATCTAATTGCAGTTCCATAATCACCGCATTCTCGCGGCCATTATCGCAGGGGTAGTACCCCTCTCGCGTCGCCGTTTTTATAAAGCCTCTCTGGGTATATAACCCAATAGCACTATCATTACTTTGTCGCACTTCCAATAATAACCGCTCTGCACCCAGTCCCTTCGCTTCTGTGCATGCCGCATTAAGTAACATTTTACCGCAGCCTAAACCTTGCTTATCGGGTGAGATACAAATATCGATAATCGTCGCATCCTCAAACAGAGTATGTAGAATATAAAACCCGACTAAACTGTGCCCCTCATAAAGCCCTGACACGCTGTAGAAGCGACCAAAGCAGCCTTCGATACTTGTGAGCGACATTGGGAACTGGTGACACTGAGCAGCAAGCACAGCAACCTCTGAAGCTTGAGTACTTGGTATTAGCTCGATACGACGAATTGCAGCCATATTATCGCTCATAAATTTGTTGCCATAATGCCCTTTTAGCATGCGACTCTTGTTGCAGCTTAGATAAGGGCGGTGATGACAATACACAACTAGCTTTTGGCAACTTACGCGCGCGCATATCCCAAAAAACGGTCATATCTCTACTGTAATTTTCTTGTATATCAACAGTGGCATTTTCACAGTCGACTAGTCGCAATATGCTGCTAATTAACGGATGATCACCTTGAAGATGATCGCCACTATCAACAAGAATAACCAAGCGTTCCCCCATCGGTGTCGACGGCCGCCAACGCTTAACCCCAAGGGCATCTAAAAAGGCTGCTTTATCCAACAAGGCGGTTCCAGAAAATAGAGAAATTAGGCAATAGAGTATAAAGGCTTAGCAAAAAATACCAAACGTTATTGCTAGAGTGGTTATCCGAAAAAGCAAAAAGCCGTTCATTACTGAACGGCTTTTCTAAATGTGGCAGGGGTGGCAGGACTCGAACCCGCAACCATCGGTTTTGGAGACCGCTGTTCTACCAATTGGAACTACACCCCTGTTGACGTGGGGCATTATGCTAAAACACCTTGCAAAGGTAAAGGATTTTTTCGTTTAAGTTGCATCGATTGCAGCTTTTTCACCCAAGAAGGTTATTTTTCGCTAATTTACGCTCATATCCTTAGCAATAACCCACTTTTAAAGACCACAAGGCGATGCCAAAGCAGGCTGCATCGGCTTAACGTTATCAACATAATCATGATTGTTAGCCTGCAGTTGGTTAACCTGCTTTACTACCTCATTAAACGCTAACACCTTATCGACCCTATGGTAAACCCAGTCCACATCCTGTTGATACTCTCGAAGCTCATCGGACTCAACAGGCCCCATCGAACCATCTGCACCTTTTGGCATAAACCAAAGATTAAAATTAATCGACATAGGCTTCTCTGGTGCAACCTTGTCTGAATGATGGGAAATAAGCTCTCCATCCACGTAATAGTTAACCCCTTGAGGCTCTACAGTCATCATCAACACATGACAACCAGCATAACTCCCAGGTTTGCGAGTGTATTCATTAACTTTCGTCCAGGGAGATAATTGAAAGGTTTCCCATGTTGTTGTCCACATCGCACTGTGACTATTACTGCCCCATCCACCATTGGGCAAATATTCAAAGTCAACTTCGCTGTAACTAGGATCCATTGGATAAGCTAACGGACTAATCGTATAGAATGTTTGAATAACCTCATCGCCGTCAGGACCGAAATTGGGTTCATCTCTAAAGAACACTCTCGCGGCATAGGTACCATATAGGTATTTACGGGCATGACAGACTTGAGTATGGCGAGTATTGCTTGCTTTTCCTGCAGTCACTGACTTCATAGAAAACCCGCCCGAATGAGCGCCCTGAAGCTGTGGATGAAAACTCACGCCTTCACCTAACCAAGTTGCACCACTAATACCTGGGTGTCCTGTTTGAGTGCGTGCTTTCCAGCCATTATCATTAAACTGCTGCATAGTCTGATAACTAAAATCATCAAAAAACAGACCTTCATTGGCTACAACACTGCCGGTAAACAATAATCCAATGGCACCACACATCCCTAAGTTCAAACTGTTCATCACACATCCTTTTAATGACAACGCTGTCAACCAAGTTATCACTCAAATATCAACTTCGTAATAACCCGTTAGTATTATGTTTCAAGCGAACCTATCCGTAAGCTCTAGTTTCTCACTCTAAAGCTATTGAACCTTTAAAACCATATATACAAACCAGCAGTAAGTACAACCTCATCAAACGACCTAAGTGAGCAGCTTTGCCAACAAAGCACCGCTTAAACAGCCCCAGATGTAAACGCCCTAGGTTTGTGCAATGAGAGTGCCAGCAAGAACCCTTGGAGACGCGATATGCAACTTCTTTTGCTTTAGGAGGAGGTATTACTTACCTTCTCGCTTTGCGATGGCGTGATGTCGAGGGTATATGGCTTAGCGAACCGCATATACGAAAAAGCCCTAACGTTTTATGCTAGGGCTCTTTCATTACTGTTTTGTCTTCACTTTTCTAAAAAGTGAAAACCAAAGTGGCGTCTGGAAATGGCCAGCTTCGAACATGAGTCCACACTTCATGGGTTGGCTCTAAGCCTGACATCAACATACATACCAAAATATCAACCATAAAGGAAATGACCTACTCTCGTAGCTCGCGCAGCGAACACATGGGGGCGAAGAAGCTCTGCTATGAATGCAACGCATTCAGGAGCTTAGTAGCTTAGTGACT
>NZ_JBHZSN010000030.1:0-3774 GCF_043643685.1 Shewanella waksmanii | reverse complement strand
ACACAGTTATCAATGTCATCATTAATACCGTCGCCATCGCTATCAGTCACAGGTTGGCCAGCAGAGCAGGCTTGCAGAAAACATATGCCAGCCATTATTAATCAACAACATAGCTAGATTACTGCGAGCTATTCAAAGGCAAAGCAAATAAACACCTTAAAAAGCTGTGCTTAGTAAAAATACACTTTGGAAATCAGCTTAAATCGGCAAAATCAGTCGCTAATCGCTGTTTTTAGCGCAAGAGGTGTTAACTCTGCAAAAGAAGCTGAGGAATTAGGAGAGAGGTGAACGTATGAACTTAGTTTGCAGGCATAAACTGGCAACTACTTGAGAAATGTCGCCTTCGTTTGTTTAGATGTTCACAATAATGGCTAAACTCTTCTAATGTCCCCACAGGGCCATGGAAAAGTTGTCCAAATTCCGTGACGATTTTAACCCAATTGGCTGAGGGTATGTTTAACCTACTCAGTATGTCACAAGCCTGTGAATCAATAGCACCACGCTTATCATCTCGAATCACCCTGCCTGTTTCATCGACCAGTACAAGGTAGTCTTGCAGTGAGAAAGCGATACCTTTGGATTGGTTAGTGCGTTCATTACCAATAAAGGGTAAAAGGCGTTTAGGTTGCTCTCCCGTGAGCGCTGCTTTTACTCTGAGTTTGATACTCGTGAAATCCGACTCTTCTGGCGTACTCGCCATTTTAGCGCGTATCGGATTAAGCTCTACATAGGCCATACAGGCCAACACGGCTGCCTCATCAAGCAATGCTTGTGATTTAAATCGTCCTTCCCAGAAGTGCCCTGTACAGTTATCTTCGAGATTAGCTTGTCTAGCGATAGGTTCGTTTAAGCACCTCATAAACCAACTTATATCGCAAAGGCGCGAGCGATACGTCGCTATCAGATGTTTAAGCTTAGCAACTGCGTACTCTTCAATCACTTCACCTTTTGCAAATTTCTGCGTTAAGCCAGTTCCTTTAAACAGTTTATGCCATTGCAGTACGACATCCCTATCTGACCAAGCATTAACTTGTTCAATATCAATATGTAGGACGACATGAAGATGGTTGCTCATCACTGAATAAGCCGCCACATCGATGGCAAACACTTCAGTGAGCTTTAAGATTTGAGTTTCTACCCAACCACGGCGGTGGTCATAATTCTTACCAGTGTATTTATCATCACCACATAAGAAGGCGCGCCTTACAACGCGACTACAACAGTGATAATAGGATGTGTCTTCGAGACTAATGAGGGTTCGTCTTGGCCTTGGCATGCAACCTCCTTGTTATATGCGCAAATCAAGCATAGCCGGAGGTTGTCATTTACGCCATTAACAGTGGCTGTCCAATTGTTTATTCGATTTGTTATTGCGACGTCTAAATAAGTTATGTAAATTCAGTCATATGAAAGGGTACAGCCACTCTCGTTTATAAGAGTTACTGAGATAACAGGCAGGCAAAGCATGCATGCGCGTTACTACCGAAAGTGTATTGAATACAATTTTGCATGTTCTTTGTTATTGAGTTGTTTTGAAAAGATTTCTAGCGGAAATATGAGTGCACGCTTTCTCAACGGGGCTTGGCAAAACGCGCAAGCCGTATATACAAATGTTCTTGACCTGCGGTAGACGATTTTAGGCAAAATAGAAGTGATAATTTAGTCTAGCCTAAGGAATAGATAGAGCCAAACGCGATGGAAGAAACGCCTTTTCTATGGTAGCTTAAAGGCACTTGCCAAGGCTCGTAAAGCGTAGCTTTTAAAGAGACCTGCAATTGACTTCAAGTAAAGAAGCGATGCTTCCCTCACGCCGCAGGGTGGCCTCATTTAAGCCCCTAGGGCATGGAAAAATACTCATGGATAGAGTTGCTTCAACCTTCTCTTTCCGAATTAAAGAACAAGCTGCTACACGAGACCTACGGCTCGTGAGCTAGGTCGTTATACGAATAAGGAAAGTTCGGAATATGGAAATCAGAATAGACGATTTATCGGGGGATGAAGTCATCAAATTGCTCGAAGAGCACTTGGCTGATATGTATGCAACTTCTCCTCCTGAAAGTGCTCATGCTCTAGATGTTGATGCACTTAAGGCACCAGATATCACATTTTTCAGCGGTTGGGTTAACGGTGAATTGCAAGGTTGTCTCGCTATTAAGCGACTCACTCCCCGTCATATTGAGTTGAAATCAATGAGAACTTCTAGTTCATCCCGAAAGTCAGGTGTTGCTACCAAGCTGTTAGCTCATGCTTTGAATGCAGCCATCGATAATGGTTATCAGAAAGTTAGTTTGGAAACAGGCACTCAAGATTTTTTCCAACCAGCTCGAAGCCTTTATGAGAAATTTGGGTTCACATATTGCGAACCGTTCGCTGATTACGAAGTTGATCCACATAGTTACTTTATGACAAGGGAACTGGCGGAAAAATTCGTATAACAAGCAATTCAAGCAGACCCTCAACGCGTGGCATTTTCGGTTTGCAGATATTTCAGTGGTTACGGTGTAATGCAGAAACAATCGTTGTGCGTTTCGGGCTACTTAATCGGGCGTTAAGTTCTTTGGAGTCTTATGAAGGTTCGGTATATAAAACTTGGTGATTCAGGGAAATGGGAAAAGTCGTGTCTTGAAAACGATCAAGTTGTTAGGCTTGGTTATAACAGTCCCTATCATAATGAATCTTTAAATGGTGAATGGGATGTCGTACGTAACTTCTGGTTAGGCGAAAGAAAAAACAATTCAGGAGCTGCAACAAGAGATATCAACCAAATCAGAGATTTCTATGAGCTTTCAGAAACTGATCTTTGGATTACTTTTTATCAAAGAAAATTGTACTGGTGCCATGCAAAAAAGGAAGTAACCGAGCTTGACGATGGTAGTCGAATTAGAAAAGTCATTGGGGCTTGGAGTTCATGTGATAAGCAAGGTAATCCCCTGACGATAGAAAACATTGATGGGCGTGTTACAAAAGTTCAAGGTTACAGGGGCACAATCTGTAGTGTAGAGCTGGAGGACTACCTTATTCGAAAGATTAACGGAGAGCCACAACCAGAAGTTGAAGCGGCTAAGAAATCTTTATTGTTACTGAAAAATAATGTTGAAGGTTTAATTAAAGGGCTTTGGTGGAGCGACTTTGAGTTATTAATAGATTTAATCTTTTCTCAATCAGGATGGCAGCGTATATCCGTACTAGGTAAAACTGAAAAAGATATAGATTTAGATGTCTTCTCTCCTGTTTCTCAAAAACGAGCATTTGTACAAGTTAAGTCAACCACAAATTCAAATCAGTTTAATGAATATTGTGAAATTTATAAGGAGTATAAACAATACAATGAAATGTATTTTGTTTATCATACCTTTGATGGAACTAAAGATCTGGTCATTAATGATCCTCGCATCACAGTATGGGATATTTCTAGAGTCGCAGACCTAGTTATAAATGCGGGCTTAATTAGTTGGCTAATTGAAAAACGAACTTAACAAGTTGCTTAAACGGACAAAAAACAGTTGGCTTTTGCTCGTTCCTCGCCAATTTTAGCCAACTATTTTATTGCCGCTTAGCAAGGCGTTAGCACGACTATTCACCGTGTCATAAATGCAATCATACATCCCCCCGCTGGAGGCGAAACCTTTCCCCATCAACAGGAAGAAGACAACCACACTTCCCGCTGAAACCGAAACTCTTTCTAGTCCCCATCTGGAAATGACAACCAATCACACAGGGAGAAATTTTGGTTCTTTCGCAAAATAAGCTCAATTCGAAGAGACAATTAACCCG
>NZ_JBHZSN010000029.1:0-3040 GCF_043643685.1 Shewanella waksmanii | reverse complement strand
AGATTATTGCGAAATTAAAAATTGAGTTCTCAAACACTTTAATCAAGTGCTTTGGAAATCTTTTTGGCGAAAGTAAACACCATTAGTTGCGGTGCAACTCAAGTGAAACTCATTTGGGTTGTATGGTTAAGTGACTAAGCGTATACGGTGGATGCCTTGGCAGTCAGAGGCGATGAAGGACGTAGTAACTTGCGAAAAGCGTTGGCGAGCTAGTAACAAGCATTTGAGCTAACGATGTCCGAATGGGGAAACCCACTTACATAAGTAAGTATCCCAACGTGAATACATAGCGTTGGGAGGCAAACCCGGGGAACTGAAACATCTAAGTACCCGGAGGAAAAGAAATCAACCGAGATTCCCCTAGTAGCGGCGAGCGAACGGGGATTAGCCCTTAAGCGTAGAGGGTGTTAGTGGAATGTGTTGGAAAGCACAGCGGCACAGGGTGATAGCCCCGTACATGAAAACTAACTTTACGTGAAATCGAGTAGGACGGGACACGTGACATCTTGTCTGAACATGGGGGGACCATCCTCCAAGGCTAAATACTCCTGACTGACCGATAGTGAACCAGTACCGTGAGGGAAAGGCGAAAAGAACCCCTGTGAGGGGAGTGAAATAGAACCTGAAACCGTATACGTACAAGCAGTGGGAGCGGTTCTTGAGACCGTGACTGCGTACCTTTTGTATAATGGGTCAGCGACTTACATTTTGTAGCGAGGTTAAGCGAATAGCGGAGCCGTAGGGAAACCGAGTGTTAACTGCGCGTTTAGTTGCAAGGTGTAGACCCGAAACCCGGTGATCTAGCCATGGGCAGGTTGAAGGTTGAGTAACATCAACTGGAGGACCGAACACACGTATGTTGAAAAATGCGGTGATGACTTGTGGCTGGGGGTGAAAGGCCAATCAAACCGGGAGATATCTGGTTCTCCTCGAAAGCTATTTAGGTAGCGCCTCGAGCGAATACCATTGGGGGTAGAGCACTGTTAAGGCTAGGGGGTCATCCCGACTTACCAACCCTTTGCAAACTCCGAATACCAATGAGTACTACTCGGGAGACACACGGCGGGTGCTAACGTCCGTCGTGGAAAGGGAAACAACCCAGACCATCAGCTAAGGTCCCAAAGTTATTGCTAAGTGGGAAACGATGTGGGAAGGCTTAGACAGCTAGGATGTTGGCTTAGAAGCAGCCATCATTTAAAGAAAGCGTAATAGCTCACTAGTCGAGTCGGCCTGCGCGGAAGATTTAACGGGGCTAAGCAATACACCGAAGCTATGGGTACTCACCATTAGGTGGGTGCGGTAGAGGAGCGTTCTGTAAGCGGTTGAAGGCGAAGGGGTAACCCACGCTGGACGTATCAGAAGTGCGAATGCTGACATGAGTAACGATAAAGGGAGTGAAAAACTCCCTCGCCGAAAGACCAAGGGTTCCTGTCCAACGTTAATCGGGGCAGGGTGAGTCGACCCCTAAGGCGAGGCCGAAAGGCGTAGTCGATGGGAAACGGGTTAATATTCCCGTACTTCTGCTAACTGCGATGGAGAGACGGAGAAGGCTAGGCTAGCGCGGCGTTGGTTGTCCGCGTTTAAGGCTGTAGGTGGTGCACTTAGGCAAATCCGGGTGCACATACACTGAGAGTTGATGACGAAGTCCCAAGGGACTGAAGTAGTTGATGCCATGCTTCCAGGAAAATCTTCTAAGCTTCAGGTTAGTAGGAATCGTACCCCAAACCGACACAGGTGGTCGGGTAGAGAATACCAAGGCGCTTGAGAGAACTCGGCTGAAGGAACTAGGCAAAATGGTACCGTAACTTCGGGAGAAGGTACGCTGCTGTTGGTGATGGGACTTGCTCCCTAAGCTGACGGCAGTCGCAGATACCAGGTGGCTGCAACTGTTTATCAAAAACACAGTACTGTGCAAAATCGCAAGATGACGTATACGGTATGACGCCTGCCCGGTGCCGGAAGGTTAATTGATTGGGTTATCTTCGGAGAAGCTCATGATCGAAGCCCCGGTAAACGGCGGCCGTAACTATAACGGTCCTAAGGTAGCGAAATTCCTTGTCGGGTAAGTTCCGACCTGCACGAATGGCGTAATGATGGCCACGCTGTCTCCAGCCGAGACTCAGTGAAGTTGAAATTGCGGTGAAGATGCCGTATACCCGCGGCTAGACGGAAAGACCCCGTGAACCTTTACTATAGCTTGGCACTGAACATTGACCCTACATGTGTAGGATAGGTGGGAGACTTTGAAGCGGGAACGCCAGTTCTTGTGGAGTCAACCTTGAAATACCACCCTTGTAGTGTTGATGTTCTAACTCTGGCCCCTGAATCGGGGTTGAGGACAGTGCCTGGTGGGTAGTTTGACTGGGGCGGTCTCCTCCCAAAGAGTAACGGAGGAGCACGAAGGTTGGCTAAGTACGGTCGGACATCGTACGGTTAGTGCAATGGCATAAGCCAGCTTAACTGCGAGACATACACGTCGAGCAGGTGCGAAAGCAGGTCATAGTGATCCGGTGGTTCTGAATGGAAGGGCCATCGCTCAACGGATAAAAGGTACTCCGGGGATAACAGGCTGATACCGCCCAAGAGTTCATATCGACGGCGGTGTTTGGCACCTCGATGTCGGCTCATCACATCCTGGGGCTGAAGTCGGTCCCAAGGGTATGGCTGTTCGCCATTTAAAGTGGTACGCGAGCTGGGTTCAGAACGTCGTGAGACAGTTCGGTCCCTATCTGCCGTGGGCGTTGGATGATTGAAGGAAGCTGCTCCTAGTACGAGAGGACCGGAGTGGACGAACCGCTGGTGTTCGGGTTGTGATGCCAATCGCATTGCCCGGTAGCTACGTTCGGAATCGATAACCGCTGAAAGCATCTAAGCGGGAAGCGAGTCCTAAGATGAGTCATCCCTAGGAATTTAATTCCTCTAAAGAGCCGTTCGAGACTAGGACGTTGATAGGCATGGTGTGTAAGCGTTGTGAGGCGTTGAGCTAACATGTACTAATGACTCGTGAGGCTTAACCATACAACCCTAATGGGTTTTACTA
>NZ_JBHZSN010000028.1:0-6061 GCF_043643685.1 Shewanella waksmanii | reverse complement strand
CCGCCATCGCTATCAACCACACCATCGCCGTCATCGTGAGTGATGACATTGCCGCTGACCATCGCGCCTTCATCGACGCTGAAGCTGTCGTCTTCGGCTAATGGAGCGTCATTTTCGGGCTGAACAATAATAGTTAGCGTGGCAGTAACCCCGGTATTGGTGACATAAGTGATAACCGGAACAGTACCATTCCAGTCAGCTGTAGGAGTAAATGTATAGTTACCGTTACTGTTTAGTGTCAGGGTTCCGCTGTTTAACACAACGGTTGAATTAGCAGTATATGAACTACCTTCTACAGAGAAACTGGCAATACTTAGTACACTATCCAAATCAGAGTCGTTAGCTAGAACATTTCCAGATGCAAAAGTATCTTCTTGTATGGTATTCGTATCATTAACAGTAATGGTAGGATCATCAACTGGAAGAACATTGATATTTAACGTTGCAGAAGAACCTGTATTAGTCACATAGGTTATGGTTGGCAATACACCGTTCCAGTTTTCATTTGGAACGAAAGTATAAGAACCATTAGATTCTATGACGAGGATTCCACTCGTTAATGTCACCGATGTACCAGCGTTGTATGTTTGACCATTTAAAGAGAAAGTCGTTACGCTTAAGATGTTATCGATATCGGTATCGTTATTTAAAACATTTCCTGTAGCAATGCTGCCTTCGTTGATCGTGTTAAAATCATTAAGTAATTGGCTTTCATCATCAACAGGAGTGACTTCTAAAGTGAGTGTTGCTGTTGAGCCAGTATTCGTTGTGTAGGTGATTACTGGTAATATGCCATTCCAGTTTTCTGCAGGTGTAAAAGTGTAGCTGCCATCAGTATTGATAACTATAACGCCACTTTCTAAAGTTACTAAAGTGCCTGCATCATAGGTTTCACCATCAATTTCAAAGCTTGCAACGGTTAATTCATCATCGACATCGAAATCATTTTCTAACACATTGCCCGTCGCAACCGTGTCTTCTTCGACAGTATTAGTGTCATTTTCAAGAATACTTGGATCATCAACTGGGGCGACTTCAATGGTCAGAGTTGCGGTTGAGCCAGTATTAGTTGTGTAAGTAATAACTGGTAGCACACCGTTCCAGTTTTCATTTGGAGTAAAGGTATAGCTGCCATCTTCGTTAATGACTAACGTGCCACCGTCTAGCTGAGCAGTTGCTCCAGCGGGGTAGCCTTGACCGTCAACTTCATAACCCGCAACCGTTAGGACATTATCAACGTCTGTATCGTTACTTAACACGTTGCCTGTAGCGATAGTATCTTCATCAATAATTTGAGCGTCGTTCACCAGCACGCTTTCATCGTCTACTGGAGTTACTACGATACTTAGCGTGGAGCTATAACCAGTATTGGTTGTATAGGTGATTACAGGAACAGTACCATTCCAGTTTTCATTTGGCGTGAAGGTATAGCTGCCATCCTTGTTGATGACTAAACTGCCACCGTCTAATACGACAGTATCGCCCGCATTATATTGCTCACCGTTAACTTCAAAAGTTGCAACCGTTAATACATCATCGCCATCACTGTCATTCTCAAGTACATTACCACTAGCTATGCTGTCTTCACTGATAACGTTAACGTCATCAATAAGTACTGAGGCTAAATCATAATCTTCAGTGGTGGTGGCGGTACCAAAAATATCACCTAGGCCGTAGCCATAAACCACAGCATCAACAACGGTGTCGCTATCGAGGAACAGTTCACTACCTTGTACTTGAATAGAGAAGTTACCATTAGCATCCATAACAGTCTGATAATTCTGACCATTGATGGTGACGATAACGATTCCTACACCAATAGAGGCATCTGCGGTCACCGTACCTGTAATGGTAATCAGCTGTTCGCCTTCTTCAGTGGTTATGACGTTATCGCCTGTAACCGGATCAAGATCGATACTGATGGCAGTATTAGCTGGTAGATCATTATCAAAAATACGCAACGTGCCTTGCGGGTCAGTTAGCAGGGCATTTGTCGGGTTAGACAAATTAATTAATGCAAATTCTGGGTTATCTGTCTCAACGATAAGGTCGTCAACAATCGGTACGTTGATATAAGCAACGGTTTCGCCGGGTTGGAAAGTGACTGTACCAGAGACATTAATGAAATCTTCACCAAATAGTGCAGTAAGCTCTTCAGAGCTAAAATCAACGGTGACCACTTCGGTGCTAGGACTACTTAGCGTAAGCGTAAATGTCGCAAACTCCATTCCTTCAATAGCAATCGCATAGTCAATATCAATAGTTGGTAAGGTATTACCTGAGCCGCCATCATTATCAAAAATTGCAAACTGTAAAACTTCATCATAGAAGTTTTCACCAGTGACATCAGCGCGGAAATATTCGGTAGGTTCGACTTGTGCATCATCAAAAATGGGGACACGGATCAATACTGCATCATTACCAGCAGCTAGTGTGAAGCCAAAAATGGGGCGTGGAATGGTACCGCTGTAGTCGATAGATTCGACGGTCATGGTTTGCCAAGTTAGCCCGCCATCATTGGAATACTCTAAAGGAACAATATAGTCATCTGCATATTCGGCGATAGGGAAACCAAGCTGTTCACTTAAAAGCTCACTGGTAAAGTTGATAAATAGCTGTTGGTCTTCATCAAACACCAGTTGACTGTTTAACGCAAACTGATTGAAACCTACATCCTCTAATACATCTGGAATATCAGCAGAAAGATGTGATTTATACTGGTCTTGGGTCGATGAAGTGACTTCTCTAAATGCCGTCCAATCTTCGACACGGTAATCAATCGACAAATTCTCTAAGTCATATTGATCGACACCTTCATTGAGAATGATTTCGTAATTGCCGTCACCAAGGTCGACTAGCGTACCGATATCGGCAAACTCTGCGCTGAGCTGCACATTCTTTACTACTAGGTTTTCAGTAATGACCTGATGGCCTACGGCACCAACAAGAAGATCATTGGCAGAAAATGTAATTTTTCCATCCAACTCATTGTAGTTATAGGTAATAAGTCCACCGGGAACTTCAATAATATCTGCTAAACGATCATCGTGTTCGCCTGGGGCTCGATCGCCAGCGAGGGCATCGATGGTATCGGCAACGTGCTGCATCGCAAGGGTTTCGAAAATGTTTTCGCCAGTTTCACTTCGTTCTGATTCGCGGGTAAAAATGATGCCGAGTTCATTGAGAACCAGTGATAGCATCTCTTTACCTGCGGTGGCCAAATTAAGAGGCTGCCCGGTCGTTGGATCAACATAGTTTGCCAGCGCATCATGAATCGCAGACAAAATGGTAATGTTATTGGCAAAGGCGGTATCGGCATTTATCAAGCTGTTAGTTTGTAGTACGCCATCATCGACGCCATCACTAAGATCGCTGTCTAATGCCTGCAGGAAGATTGCCATGTTCTCAACATAGTTGAGGTTAGAGTCTGAAAGTTCAGTACCAGCAATATCTTGTAAAAATAATATGCTTCCTTGAATGATGTCTGCACTGAATTCGGCAATGGTTACACCGCCAACAGAAAAGGTGATCGTATCGCCAGCGTTGTAGGCAAATGAGCCCGCGGGGCCGAGATCACCTGTGAAGCCTGATAAACCAGATGATGTCGTATATGCGACACCATTAACAAAACTATCCGTAAACTGCGCGATGTTATAACCAACGGTATCAAGGGGGGCTGGGGCAATAGACAGCGCTGCAGTGGGGGTTGCTGCATCAAAGCTGGTGTCATATTGGGCTGCGGCAATAGTTTCTGAACCATCGCGAGATAAGGAAACAAAATCAGAACCACCTTCATTACCGGTGGCTCCACCTGCTGCGGTATCAGGTAGTTCTGCGGTAGGGTCTTCTCCTGAGGCAATCAGTGCTTGCAGCTGTTCAATTTCATCCAGTGCAGCAAGGTCTTCAGGTATTTCTGAGCTAGTTGTCGATGAAGCAATATTATTTGATGAAAATATGCTGCCGTCATCATAGGTAATTTCTAACTGGCTGCCATTGGTAAATTCGACAACCGTGCCAGGGATGAGAACATCACCTTGCTCAACTGGCTGTTGTTGACCATTGATGCTGATTGTCGCTGAACCATTAACAAGCGTGACTTGTCCTTGTTTTTCAATCGTTAGTATACCCATAACTGCCCCCGCGCAGAGTGACCTTAAAAGTAAGTAAGTTTGCTAAATTTTAAGGTGATAATTTTACAAGCTGATTGCAAATATTAACAACTGTATCGGCCGAGGTCAATTTTTTGACGCTCCGGAAACCTAGCTGTCAAGCGGGGTTGCAACTAAAGTATGACAGTTTTTGGCGCTCCCGAGACGCAGCCACTAGATATAGTTGCTGCGTCCATTGTTAGCCCCAATAGTGGCCTAAGGAATGGTATCAACGATCAAGGCGTTATCGCCAAGTAAATTGTTAATAACCTGGATATCTGTAAGGGTATTTGTATTATTTAGATTAACATTGTCAAGTACAATGGTGAGATCGATATTACCGTCTCTATCTGAGTCTACGTATATCTCGGTACTATTGGTTAGATTATTGAAGTTAAAGTTTAGATAGTCTTCAAGGCTAAAGTTTTCCTCATCGACTAAGACATCAGAAAGGTCGAGTACGTCGTAGTTAGAGTCGAAGTTGTAAACAGAATCTATACTGCCATCATCAGATCCTACATCCCACACAAATGTGTCTTTGTCAGTATCGACTCCACCATCTAGGCTATCGTTGCCGGGGCCTCCTACCAGGTAGTCGTTGCCCAAACCTCCGGAGAGGGTATCATCTCCTGCACCGCCAAGTAGCTCGTCATCGCCGTCTAGCCCAATGATTGTATCATCGCCTTCACGGCCGAATATGCGATCATCTAGGTTGGCTCCGGTTAAAGTATCACCAGAAGTTCCGCCAAAAATGAGGTTATCTACGTTATCAGTACCTGTTACGGTAATGCTGGGATCGCCTGTATTATCAAATACAAAATTCGCTTGTAAGAATCGTGCTTGATAGCTACCACCGTCGTTATCTAAATAGGTGACTGTCCAAATATCCCCCCCTGTAGGTGTATAACTGTTGCTGAGGTAGTTTAATAGCGAGAAATTGGCATCACCAACATGCCCCTCTTGATAGATATCAGAGTAGTCAAAATTTGCCTTCATTAAGCCAGAGTCAGGGTCGTAGAACCAATCTGCGATACCGTTTGCAGCTTCCAGTACAACAAAAACAATACCGTTAATGGTTAGCCTAATTGATACTTCGCTTTCACGTTTGTCTCCTGTTGTACCACCAATCTCATCACCAGGAATGGGAGTTGCGAAGGGTGATTTTTGGAAATCAGTGAATAACTGCAAGGTCGCAAGGCCAGGATTATTCGCTAAGTTGTTAGCGAATTCAGTTGTCAGGATAAGTTGCGATTCTTGATCGTTTCCTGAGGTTAGCGGTGAAGAGCCATCACCAATCTGGACTGTTTGTCCTGGTAGGCTCGCCGGTGGTGCAGTGTGAATAATAAATTCTGCCTGCACAACTTCTGAACCAGATTGAATATCAAAGGTGAGTGACATGTCATGGGCTAAATCATCGCCAACAGGAACGTATATGAGATTGGCAAGCTGTTCGCTAGTAAGTTCCATATTGTTGGTTAGTTCAATGAAAACATTGCCATCATAGTAGCCGACAGTACCAAATTCTGGCAGACCAGTTACTGTAATGGTAAGGGTGTCATTGCTATCCGTATCTGTGGGGGGGGCAATATTGAGTGGATAACCATCTGCATACGGAATGACTAGTTCATCAAATGACGCTGGAACCCAGATCTCTTTAGTAAACTCACCTTCAACAGGGTCATTATTGCCGTTAATCGTAATAACGACAGTCTTGGTGTCACTGCCGCCATCGTTGTCAGTGACTGTCACATCAAAGCTGAGCGTGATGGTTTCATCTTCAGCAAGGAACTGCACCAGTGAGTTAAGGATTGAGTAATCCCAGCTGTCATTGTCGACGCTAAAGCCATCAATCAAGCTTTGGATCTGCGCCGCTGACAGCATTGATGTCAGGTCGCCTCCGCTCCAGCTGATAT
>NZ_JBHZSN010000027.1:0-9090 GCF_043643685.1 Shewanella waksmanii | reverse complement strand
AAAATACAAAACGCCCGATGAAGTTCATCGAGCGTTTTAAACTGAAAAAAGTGTCAACCTATTTCAGGACTAGTCAGGGCTACCAGTTAGTAACTACCAGACTTTTGGTCGTCTGAATATTCAAGCTGTTGGTGACTTTGTCCCATCGCTTCAGCAACTTCAGGTGGCATATAGTTTTCGTCGTGTCGAGCTAGTACTTCGGTGGCTTCTAACTTACCGTCCTCAGTAAGGATACCTTGAGCCACTATACCTTGTCCTTCACGGAATAGATCCGGTAAAAGATCGTCATAAGTCACAATCACTTCACCACCGCCAGCATCATGTACAGCAAACTCGATGTGTAAGCTATTGGGATCACGAACAACCGATCCTTCTGTTACCATGCCGCCAATTCGAATGCGTTGTCCAGCTTCAGGTTTAACACCTGTGTCCTTTTTACCATGGACGATCTCTGTCGGGGTATAGAACAAGTTTAGGTTAGAATTTAGTGCGTATAACAGTAATGAAGCAATTGCTGCTACGCCGCCTATTAAGGCTGAAGCCAAAGCTAGTCGTTTCTTTCGTCTGTTGTTCACTGTTTGTTACTCCGATTCTCTTTTAAACGCTCTTCACGTTGAATTTTCTTGGCAATCTCAGCTAGTACTTTCTTTTTTTGGCGCGCACTGAAGAAAATCAGTGTACCAAGAGAGAAGAAAGAGATGCCATATGCAAGCCATACATAAAAAGCATAGCCGCCCATATCAATAAATTCCGCAAATGACTCAAACTGCATTTATTTGACTCCTTCAGCCTTAGCAAGTTCACGTACCCAAGGTCTCATTCCGTTTCTGGCGAGAATTTCGGCTCTGAAACGGACCAGAGTGATAGCGCCAATCATTACACCAAAACCTAAAATATTGATTAGTAGCGGTGCAAGCATTTCCATTGGCATGGTTGATTCTTCAGTAATTCTGATTGTTGCTGGCTGATGTAACGAGTTCCACCATTCAACAGAGTACTTAATGATTGGGATATTAATGACACCAACAATCGCTAAGATACCTGCTGCACGAGCTGCCAGTACTTTATCTTCAAACGCGGCATAGAGTGAAATAACACCTAAGTATAGGAATAGTAGCACCAACTCTGATGTCAAACGTGCATCCCAAACCCACCAAGTTCCCCACATTGGCTTACCCCAAGTGGCACCGGTGATAAGTGCGATGAAGGTGAGAACCGCACCAACCGGTGCA
Source organism: Shewanella waksmanii (assembly GCF_043643685.1). Classification (GTDB taxonomy): domain Bacteria; phylum Pseudomonadota; class Gammaproteobacteria; order Enterobacterales; family Shewanellaceae; genus Shewanella; species Shewanella waksmanii_A. The sequence continues at coordinate 7,858 of NZ_JBHZSN010000027.1, read as the reverse complement.
ATTGCAGCGGCAGCCCAGTCAGCGGCTTTAATTTGCCATACTAAACCGATGAAGGCTGATGTCGCCATCGCCATATAGGCAGACATAGACATAGAGGCTGCAGGTACATGAATAAAGATGATGCGATAGCTGTCACCTTGTTGATAATCTACTGGTGCAAATAATAAGCCCCAAATAGAACCCACACCAATCATGCCTAAAGCAACAACGGTAAACCAAGGCAGCAACTTACCCGCTAGATTGTAGGCGCGTTGCGGGTCAGCGTAAGAATGTAGCCATTTCCACATATTAGTTTGTACTCACTCTTAATGAAGCACCAATAGCAAAAGGTGCTAACGTTAATGAACCGACCAACATTGCTGCGATAATCGCGAGATGGCCAGAATAAGGTAAATTCAGACCAGCAGCGTCAATCGCGCTAGTCGCAAAAATTAGTACTGGTATATATAAAGGCAAAATGAGCAGACTTAATAATACCCCGCCTTTACGTAACCCTACAGTTAACGCTACACCAATTGCACCTAATAAACTTAAAACCGGTGTACCGAGTGCTAATGTTGCAATCAGCGCACCATAACTGTTTGCTTCTAAGTGCAGTAAAACAGCTAATAAAGGTGCGACCAGGATTAAAGGCACACCGGTAAGCAGCCAGTGAGCGAGTACTTTAGCCAATACCATTAAAGGTAAAGGTTGTGGACTAAGCAACATCTGCTCTAAGCTGCCATCGACAAAATCAGCTTTGAATAATCGCTCGAGTGAAAGCATTGATGCGAGCAGGGCGGCAACCCAAATAATGCCCGGTGCAACTCTCGAGAGTACTTGCGGTTCTGGTCCTATACCCAGTGGAAATAGGGTAACGACTAACACGAAGAACAGCAGTGGATTGAAAATATCCCCTTTATGACGCACCGCAATCTGCAAGTCGCGCTTTAATAGGGTAAAAAAAGCTTGCCTGAAACTGAGACCTTTTTTCATCTATGCAACCTTATATAAAACGGTAGTCGAGTTTGATTTTACGTAAAATATCATCACCGATAATACTCATATCTTGGTGGGTGGTCATGATGACGCAACCGCCATTATTAGCATGAGCTAAAAATAGGTGTTCCAACTCTTCGACGCCTTTTTTATCGATTGCAGTGAAAGGCTCATCTAGCAGCCATAACTTACAGTTGGTGTTCCATAATCTTGCTAACGCGGTTCTGCGGTGCTGACCAGCAGATAAGTGGCCTGCTAAAGCTTCTTCGAAGCCGGACAAATTAACCTTTGCCAGAATATCGCGCGTATCAAAATCATCATACCCGCTAATTCTTAAATTGAAGTTAAGATTTTCCTCAGCAGTTAACTCACTTTTAACACCTGCTAAGTGACCGAGGTAAAGTAAGTCATCGTTGAATTCGTCTCGACAGCGAGTAATGTCCTCGCCTTTGAAATGCACTTGGCCTGCATAGGGGCGAGATAGGCCCGCTAAGATACGTAATAAACTGGTTTTCCCTGCGCCATTGGGCCCTTCAATTTGAACGATTTCGCCGGCTTGGATATCGAAACTTAGCTCATCGAACAAAATGCGCTCTTCCCGGATACACGTCAAGTTGTCGGCCGATAACAGTGTCTCTGCTTTTTTATTTACCACTGAACCCTCTATCTCAAGCCATTATTAAACGCAAGTGATCTTAACATAATCCCCATTTAGGGTTTAGCTTTGGTTAAGGATTAGTGTCAGCAATTTGATGTGCTTCCAAAAATGAGAACCTTTTGTCACTTTCTATTGAACTTTTTCAACTTTTTCTAATGTAGCATTTTCAACCAGCTATTAAAGTCACAGCTATAGAAAAATCACGATATTAATCACAAAAAGGTGAGATTAATTGAAGTTTGTTGTATCCTATGGCGGCTAGTAATTAGTCTGCCTCATAATTTAAAGGCAGCGTTGAGCTTTGTTAGTATTTGCATTAGGAACATCAAACATGAAAAAACTGTTAGCAATGACAGCAGTTGCTGCTCTAACCTTGTCAGCAAACGTAGCTGCTCAAGATGGTGAAGCTGTATATACCAAGGCTTGCCAAGTATGTCACAGCATGGGTGTAGCTGGTGCACCAAAATCACATGATGTAGCTGCATGGGAACCACGTCTAGCACAAGGTATGGATACGCTTGTTGCGACTGTTAAATCTGGTAAAGGCGCTATGCCTCCAGGTGGTATGTGTACTGATTGTAGTGATGAAGACTACAAAAACGCTATCGAGTTTATGTCTAAGTAATAACTCGTTTTGCCTACAGAAAAACCGGCCATTGTGCCGGTTTTTTGTTTTCTAGATATAGCGAGTTAACCATAGACATAAAAAAGCCGACCCTAAGGTCGGCTTTTTATATTGTTTACCGTTATTGAACTTGTGTGTCCAAAACAAGCTGGGTAGTGCCACCGACTTCAACCATGTCGACTTTTCCTTGAATGTCGCCAGATTGTGGCTTAACGCTGCCATGCTTTGAAAGTACGGCAATGATCTCTACCGATTTAGCATCGCTAAGTTTAACGTTACCGCCCATATTAGTAGTATCGTCAAGTGTCACAGCAGTTGGTAGCGCAGTCGCTGCGATCTTAGTCGCGGCTAGCGGTACTTTTGGCCCTTCAGTATTGCGAGCGAAGATAAATAAGATATCAGTGCCTGATACTTTATCTTTTAGTTCATCGGACAAAGACACTTCAACCGTCACAGTTTTAGCCGTGCCTTTTACTTGTTGATGGTTAGCATCATTTGGCATTTCGCCCATGCCACCTTGAAGACGCATTTTAGCGCTTTCAATCGCATTCATAATCGCGCTGCGGTCAACATCGTTGCGATCGCTATCTAGAATGGTTTGCCATGCGCCAATGGCCTTTTCATAATCAGCAGTAAAGAAGGCATCCATACCAACTAGCAACAATGTAGAAGGATCTTGAGGATCAAGTTCCAATGCTTGCTCAACAAGAGACTGCACTTGTGGCGTCATTTGTTGATTAGCTTGGTAATAAAGTGCCGTTGCTTTAGGGCCTAGTAGTTCAGCGTGAGTACCAACAAGCGCCATTGCACGGTCAAATGCTTTAACAGCTTCTGGATAGCGACTAGCTGAGATGTAAGCATGACCTAAGCTAAATTGTAATTGGCTGTTTTCCGGCTCTGACTTGGCTTGGGCTTCCATCATTTGGATGCGTTGATCCATAATCTGGTTTGCATCCATACCAGCATGCGGGTTATCCGGTACTGCTTTGTCTAAATCTGCATAGGCACCTAATGTGCTATAGAAGTATGCAGATAAAGCAATTACCACGACAGACATGATACTTGGCCAAACAATCGATTTTGGCTTGCCTTCAGTAGAAAGACTTTCATCTTCACTACCTTGCTTCATGTCTTGCAATAAGCTGATTTCAAGTTCTTTCTTAAGTGCGTCGAACTCGGCTTGGTCTAGTAGCTCATCAGCTAGTTCTTTTTCTAAAACAGCTAGTCGAGTTTCGAAAAGCTCTAAGTTAGTTTGTTTACGTACACCTGCTTCTTCAGCCTTTAACATATGTTTCTGGCGAAGGTGAGGAACCCAAATCAGCGCTAAGCTGACAATCACAAATAGTGCAATAAAAATCCAGAGAGTAGTCATTATTTCATTTTCACAGTTAGTTACTGAAAGCGGATCACACCGCACGACTGGATACAAGATTATACGGAAAGATTATTCATTGAACAGTAATATAAGGATTTAGTTGCCTAAAAACCTGATAGTTGCGCACTGGTTCACAGTTCGATTTTAAAATGCAAAAACAGCTGAAACTTAAGTTTCATTCAAGGGTCAGACCTTAAAATCGTCTGTTTTTAACATTTGTAACATGTATGACCAATGCCTCAAGAATGAGACAAGTCACCCATATTTGTACGAAAGGGGCAGACAGATACAATAGCAAATACTAAAATGACCTAAAATTTGTACTTTGAGCAGTGTAAATTGAAAACGCTTGCGGGTTGATAGCTTTATTAACTATCAATCCATAATTAGGACTGAGGAAACCCCATGATCCCAGAATTAGGACACTTTTCATTGATAATAGGCTTGGCTTTTGCCTTCCTATTAGCGACCGTTCCTTTAATAGGTGTTGCTCGTAAAGACCAATATCTTGTTAGATATGCTTGGCCATTAAGCTATGGCATGTTCTTCTTTATTTTCTTATCAGTGATTGTATTAGGCTACAGTTTTGCGGTAGATGACTTCTCCGTTGCGTATGTTGCCCATCACTCTAACTCTCAGTTGCCAATCTTTTTCAAGATTGCTGCAGTTTGGGGTGGACACGAAGGTTCACTACTCTTCTGGGTATTCTCTTTAACGGTTTGGGCTGCAGCTGTAGCCTATTTCAGTAAAGGGTTGGAAGAGGTGTTTACCGCACGAGTCCTAGCGGTACTAGCCATGATCACGATTGGCTTTACCTTATTCATGATTCTAACTTCTAGTCCATTTGAGCGTTTATTCCCTGTTCCAATGGAGGGGCGTGACCTTAACCCAATGTTGCAAGATGTTGGCTTGATCTTCCATCCACCAATGCTTTACCTAGGTTATGTAGGTTTCGCGGTTAGCTTTGCATTTGCTATTGCTGCGCTAATGGGTGGACGTTTAGATTCAGCTTGGGCTCGTTGGAGTCGTCCTTGGACGCTAGCTGCTTGGGTATTCCTAACAGGTGGTATTTCTCTTGGTTCTTGGTGGGCATACTATGAGCTAGGTTGGGGCGGCTGGTGGTTCTGGGATCCAGTTGAAAACGCTTCATTCATGCCATGGTTGATCGGTACTGCGTTGCTGCACTCTGTGATTGTTACTGAGAAGCGTGCTGCTTTCCGTAACTGGACTGTACTGCTTTCAATCTTTGCATTCTCATTAAGCCTATTAGGTACCTTTATTGTACGTTCGGGCGTATTGACATCAGTTCACTCGTTCGCAGCAGATCCAAGTCGAGGTATGTTCATTCTCCTCTTGCTCGGCTTAGCGATTGGTGGTTCGCTGACACTGTTTGCCTTTAGGGCTAGTGAAATGAAGAGTCCAGCTCGCTTTGAGTTGATGTCTCGAGAAACCATGCTACTGGTTTGTAATATTCTACTGACTGTAGCTTGCGGTACCGTATTGCTTGGTACACTTTACCCGCTACTTATTGATGCGCTTAACATGGGTAAAATCTCTGTAGGCCCACCATACTTTAACGCAGTGTTCGTACCGATTGTTTTAGTGCTATTCATGTTTATGGGTGTTGGACCAAACATTCGTTGGAAGCGTGCTAAGCCAGGCGAATTGAAGAGTAAACTGCTGGTGCCTGCTGTTATCTCAACAGTCGTCGGTGTTGCCGCGCCATTCTTAGCTGATGGTCAGTTTAATGTTTGGGTGATGTTCGGTATCGGTACTGCTACTTGGGTTACCATCGCAACGCTTCGAGCCGGATATAGCATCCTTCAAGGAAAAGATGGTTCGGTGAGCTTGGCGAGATTGGGCCGTAGTGAAATGGGTATGATTATAGCCCATATCGGTATCGCGGTCTCTATTGTAGGTGCCACAATGGTATCTAACTACTCGATTGAACGTAGTGTGCGTATGGGACCTGGCGTACAACAAGAGTTGGCCGGTTATAACTTCAATTATATTGAAACAAGAAACGTGGTTGGCCCTAACTATACTGCTCAGCAGGGACAAATTGAGGTCACACGTGACGGCGAATTCGTAACCATGCTAAGACCTGATCGTCGTCAGTATAATGTTCGCACTATGGATATGACGGAAGCGGGTATTGATTGGGGACTATTCCGCGACTTATATATCACAATGGGTGATCCAATCAGCCGTACTGAATATGCTGTTCGCTTGAACTACAAGCCATTCGTTCGTTGGATTTGGTTTGGTAGCATCTTTATGATGGTGGGTGGATTCTTCGCAGCATCAGACAAACGTTATCGTCGTGCTAAGGCAACTGCTGGTGCCAAAAAAGACGATAAAAAAGCGGATTTAGCAACTGCATAACTTGAATTGGGGCAAGTATGAAGAAGAGGTTAGTACTATTTTTACCACTCGTAGTGTTCTTGGTGATGGGGATATTCCTTTATAAGGGCTTATTCCTGAATCCGGAAAAGCTAGACTCTGCCCTTGAAGGAAAGCCGGTTCCGGCTTTCCAACTCGAGAGCCTAGAAGATAGTGGTAAAATTATCACCAACGAAAGCCTTAAGGGTAAAGTTGCATTGCTTAACGTATGGGCAACTTGGTGTCCATCTTGTAAGTATGAACACCCTTATTTGATGCGCTTTGCAAGGCAGAACTTAGTGCCAATCTATGGCATTAACTATCGTGATGAGCGTCGTTTGGCTATTCGAGAGCTTCAGCGTGAAGGTGATCCGTATACTAAGAACATTTTTGATCATGATGGCCGTTTAGGTTTAGACCTAGGGGTATATGGTGCACCAGAAAGTTACTTAATTGATCACAATGGTATTATCCGATTCCGATATGCAGGTCCAATTGATATGCGTGTTTGGAACGATACTTTGTATCCAATGATTCAAGAGCTTCAAGCTGAAGCTAAAGCTGAAGGAGCATCCTAATGAGAGCGATTTTCGCTTTATTATCTGTAATGCTGCTGTCATTGGCTTTAACCATGTCAGCACATGCAACGCCAGTTGATACTTATGAATTTCAATCTATGGAGCATCAGAAGCGTGCACTTGATTTAGCACACTCACTGCGTTGCCCTCAGTGTCAGAACCAAAACTTGATCGACTCAAACTCTCCTGTAGCGCAAGACTTGCGTTTGGAAGTCTACGAGATGGTTGATGCCGGTAAGAATGATGCTGAAATTATCGAGTTTATGACCAGCCGTTATGGTGACTTCGTCCTATATAAGCCGCGTTTTGAATTTAAAACCATGGTGCTTTGGTTAGGTCCAATCATTCTAATGCTATTTGCGCTGGCCTTCGTGTTTATGCTTGTGAGAAAGCAGCGTGGCTCAGTGACTGACAACATCACTATTAGTGATGCTGATCAAGCAGAGTTAGACAAGTTGCTTAAGAGAAAGAATGATGAGTAAGCTATCTGTGAGTTTGCTTAGTGCGATGTTGATTGGGAGCATCATGATGCTCCCATCAGTAGCGCAAGCTTACCCAGGTATGCAAAAGCAAGCTCAGGGTGAAGTTCAATCAAGCATTGATCTTATTAATGTGTTACCTAAGCCCTATCCGATTGATGTGGTTCCTTTTAAGGATGGTGCAGGTAATAGCGTTGACTTCAGTCAATACCGCGGGCAGGTCATCATGGTCAACATGTGGGCAACTTGGTGTCCACCTTGTGTCCGTGAGCTACCGGCATTGGATCGTTTTGCTAAGAAGTTTGATCAGCAAGACTTTGCAGTACTGCCTATTTCTATTGATTTGGACGGCACCGAGCAGGTGAAGCCATTTCTAGAGAAATTGGGTATGCCGGAGTTTAATACCTACTATGATAAAACCCAGCAACTTGGACAGGTGTTTCCATTAGATACGATTCCTGCGACGTTTATCTTAAATGGCAAAGGCGAGCTGGTGGCGTTTGTACGAACGTTTGTTGATTGGGATGATGAAAAAGCAGTTAGCTTGATCAATAGTTTCATTGAACAAGAGCAGCTAGCGACCAAGTCTGCTGCAGAGTAAAATGCAGTTCAATAGTATAAAAAGGGGCTTTTAGCCCCTTTTTTGTGCGTTTCGTCTGATAAATGCACGCTCAGCAATAAAAATGTCATTTTCTTTCAAAAAGCCCTTGCACAAAAACTTCAGCTCCCTATAATGCGCTCCCACTGACACGGCAAGCAGCGCTGCATAGCGATGTACAGACC
>NZ_JBHZSN010000026.1:0-22116 GCF_043643685.1 Shewanella waksmanii | reverse complement strand
AAAATACAAAACGCCCGATGAAGTTCATCGAGCGTTTTAAACTGAAAAAGTGTCAACCTATTTCAGGACTAGTCACCCTTTATAGTAGGGACAATAGGCTAGATTGATTAGTGACTGCGAGCAGCAGCGATTTCCGCTAGCGAAATTAACGCTTGCTTATAATCACTCTCCGGCAGTGGTGCAAGGGCCGCTATCGCTTTCTCTGACTCTTCTATTGCACGTTTTTCTGTATAAGCAAGTGCGCCACAACTCTGCAGAGTTGTCATAATGGTTTCGATATGCTCAGTACCATCACCTTGCTCAATCGCTTCACGGATCAGCTTGCTTTCGGTTTCATTACCATTAGCGATGGCATAGATAAGCGGTAAAGTGGGCTTTCCTTCTGCAAGGTCATCACCAATATTTTTGCCTAGCTCTTCTGCATCAGCCGTGTAGTCGAGCAAGTCATCGGTTAATTGGAATGCGGTGCCTAGGTACTTACCGTAATCAGCAAGGGCATTTTGAACATCAACTGGGCTATCGGCAAGCACACCTGCTAATCGTGTAGCGGCTTCAAATAGCTTGGCCGTTTTACAGTAAATGACCCGCATATAACTTTCTTCTGTGGTGTCAGGGTCATTACAGTTCATTAGCTGAAGTACTTCGCCTTCAGCTAATATATTGGTCGCGTCTGCTAAAACCTCTAGTACTTGCATACTGCCTAGTTCGGTCATCATTTGGAATGAACGTGTATAGAGGAAGTCACCAACAAGCACGCTTGCGCTGTTACCAAATAATGCATTGGCAGTTTCGCGGCCGCGTCGTAGCATGGACTCGTCAACAACATCATCATGCAATAGCGAGGCGGTATGGATAAACTCGATGATTGCAGCAAGCTTTAAATGAGCTTCGCCTTGATAGTCGATTGCGCGGGCAGCCAGTATTGATAGCAAAGGCCGCATACGCTTGCCACCGCCGTTGATAATGTAAAATCCTAATTGGTTAATTAGGGCAACATCAGATTCAAGTTGTTTATAGATTAGCTTGTCGACATTTTTCATGTCGTTTTCGGCTAACTGACGAATGGCATTCAAATCCATATTTAGGCTCTACCGTTAGGATACGTTAAAAAGGTCGCATCCAAGTTAATGCAAAAATGTTATAATATTGCGATTCTACCTAAAAATGCGCAGCAAGACAGTATTTGTGAGTCAATGTGGGAGTAATTCCGATCTTTTTTTGATCAAAGTGAATTAGGACTTGTCAGGCCGCTCTAGTTAGCGTAAACTCCGCGACCATTGTCATTAAAGCTTTTATAGCACCCAGCTTAAACAAAAAAGTCTGCGTGTTAGAAATATCGGAGTAAAATAGCTATGTACGCTGTTTTTCAAAGTGGTGGTAAGCAACACCGTGTTGCTGCAGGCCATACTGTACGTCTAGAAAAATTAGAAGTTGCTACAGGTGAAACTATCGAATTTGACCAAGTTCTATTGGTTGCTGATGGTGAAACTGTACACGTAGGTGCACCTTTAGTTGAAGGTGGTAAGGTTATCGCTGAAGTTATCAACCACGGTCGTGGCGAAAAGGTAACTATCCAGAAGTTTAACCGTCGTAAGCACCACGAAAAGAAAATGGGCCACCGTCAGTGGTTCACCGAAGTTAAAATTACAGCTATCAACGCTTAATTAGGAGTCTAACTCATGGCACATAAAAAAGCTGGCGGTTCTACTCGTAACGGCCGCGATTCAGAAAGCAAACGTCTTGGTGTAAAGCGTTTCGGTGGTGAATCAGTTCTTGCTGGTAACATCATTGTTCGTCAACGTGGTACTAAGTTCCACGCTGGTACTAACGTAGGTATTGGTCGTGACCATACTCTATTCGCTTTGACTGACGGTAAAGTTAAGTTCGAAGTTAAAGGTCCTAAGAACCGTAAGTTCATTAGCATCGAATCTTAATCTGAGCGCAAGCAAACGATTATAAATAGAGCCCTGCCTTTGGCGGGGCTTTATTGTTTCTATAGAAACTAAAATCAATGTAAGTATGCTGATACCTACATTGCATGTGACTGCTGAATGACGACTGATTATCCAGCAGTGTAAAGAACATTGTTTTTTTGGCGACCCGAATAGATAGCAGATATAATTTCTCTATTCTGTGGTGTCAGGAGTGGTTATGAAGTTTGTCGATGAAGCAATTATCAGAGTAGAAGCTGGTGATGGCGGTAGTGGTTGTGTCAGTTTTAGACGCGAGAAATATGTTCCAGATGGTGGCCCGGATGGTGGCGACGGTGGTGACGGTGGCAGCGTTTATTTACAAGCTGATGAAAACCTCAATACACTGATTGATTATCGCTTTGAGCGCTTCCATCGAGCTGAGCGCGGTGAGAATGGCCGCGGTCGCGATTGTACCGGGCACGGCGGTAAAGATTTGATCTTAAAAGTCCCTGTGGGAACTCGAGCTGTTGATGAAGAAACCGCTGAATCTCTAGGTGACTTGACTACTCATGGTCAGAAGTTGTTGGTGGCTAAAGGTGGCTTCCACGGCCTAGGCAATACCCGTTTTAAGAGCAGTACCAACCGCGCACCTAGACAAAAAACGCTTGGTACACCAGGCGAAGTTCGTAGTCTTAAATTAGAGCTGATGCTACTAGCGGATGTGGGATTACTCGGCATGCCAAATGCGGGTAAATCTACCTTTATCCGTGCCGTATCTAGAGCTAAGCCTAAGGTTGCCGATTATCCATTTACTACCTTAGTGCCCAACTTAGGTGTAGTTACACCTCGCCACGGTCAAAGCTTTGTGATTGCTGATATCCCAGGTTTGATTGAAGGTGCTGCGGAAGGTGCGGGTTTGGGGATTCGCTTCCTTAAGCACCTGGAGCGCTGCCGTGTGCTGCTGCATATTTTAGATATCGATCCGATTGATGGTAGCGATCCGGTTGATGCCGCACGTGCGATTGTTGGCGAATTAGAAAAACACTCTCCTAAACTGGCCAGTAAGCCGCGTTGGTTAGTATTCAACAAAACAGATCTACTGTTAGAAGAAGAGCTTCAAGAGCGTGTTGAGCGTATTGTGCAGGCGCTAGATTGGCAGGGCGATGTTTACACTATATCTGCCTATAATCGCGAAGGAACCGAAGCACTGACTTTGAAGTTAGTTGACTTTATTGAGTCGTTACCAGAAGAAGAAGTCGCTGATGCTGACGCTGAAGTAGAATTCAAGTGGGACAACTATCATAAAGACTCAATTAATGAAGAGTACGATGATGATTTGGACGACGATGACTTCGATGATGACGACTATGATGTTGAGATCATTTATCAGCGATAATTTATCAGCGGTGGCATTAACTTGAGGGCATTGTGTACGCTGATAGTCAAAATGATATCACCCGGCAAGTGGTTCGGGTGGCGCAGTTACTACTCGCCTACGGTGCTGATTCTGAACTTGTTGAAGAGATCAGTCAGCGCCTAGGGCTTGCTCTTGGACTCGGCAGCGTTGAGCTGTCCATTTCTTCCAACTCTCTTGTTCTCACCAGTTTAGTACACGGTCGCTGTATCACCACCACCAGACGCATTCGTGAACACGGCATTAATATGACCATCGTATGTGAGCTACAGCGGATTTGTTTGTTAACCGAGAAAGGGTTATATGGCCTTTCAGAGGTGCGCAAGCGGGTTAATCGCATAGAGCCTAGAAGCTATCCTAAGCGTTTTTTAGTTCCCATGATAGGCCTTTCCTGTGCCAGTTTTTGTCACCTATTTGGCGGCGATATTACCGCGATTTTGCTGACGTTTATTGCCAGCTCTGTGGGGATGTTGGTGCGTTTATTCATTGCTAAGCACCATGTGAATCTGCTGGTGAATTTTGCGATAACGGCGTTTATTACTGTTGCTATTGCTCAACTTGGTTATCACATTGATATCACTGCCACACCTAAGTTACCTATGGCTGCCAGTGTGCTAATGCTAGTGCCAGGCTTCCCGATGATCAATGCTATTTCTGATATGGTGAAAGGGCATTTGAATGTTGGCATCGCAAGGTGGGGGCATGCCACTTTATTAACCATGGCGTCAGTGGTTGGGATCACTATGGCAATGCAACTCGGTGGGCTATTGTAATGAGTGTTTTATTCTCTACTCTACTTAACGATGCGATTTTCTCCGCTATTCCTGCCGTTGGCTTTGCTATGGTGTTTAATGTACCTCGGCGTTATCTTGGTTACTGTGCTTTAGCCGGCGCGCTAGGACACAGTTGCAGAACACTATTGATGCACTTTAATCTACCTATAGAATGGTCAACGTTTATTGCCGCTGCGCTTGTGAGCTTACTGACCATTCAATTTGCAAAACGTCACTTAGCGCCGCCTCTTATGTATGCGGTTGCCGCCATCATCCCAATGGTGCCAGGCACTTATGCTTTTAATACTGTGATAGCGCTAGTGCAGTTGTCTACGTTGCCAGCGATCACTACAGAGTTGCTTGATAGTGTTGTCAGTAATGGCTTAAAAACCGTATTTATTCTGGGTGCGTTAGCCGTGGGTCTAGCGTTGCCAAACTTGCTGTATTATCGAACCAGGCCTGTAGTCTGATGTTATAACAATAATGATAAGCTAAGCGTTAAATTAAGGAAGAACAATGAAGATTGCTATGATTGCTGCAATGGCAAATAACCGCGTTATCGGCAAAGACAATCAAATGCCATGGCATTTACCTGAAGACTTAAAGCACTTTAAGGCGATGACAATGGCAAAACCCATTGTGATGGGACGTAAGACTTATGAATCTATTGGCCGCCCCTTACCAGGACGACATAATATTGTCGTCTCTCGCCAAGCTGACTTAGTAATAGAAGGTGTGAGCTGCGTAACCTCAATTGAGCAGGCGATTGAAATAGCAGGTAATTGTGAAGAGTTGATTATTATGGGCGGTGGCCAACTTTATCAAATGATGTTGTCTCGCGCAGATAAGCTATACTTAACAGAAATTGACTTAGATGTTGATGGTGATACCCATTTTCCAGTGTGGGATGATGGCAGTTGGCAGAAAGTCAGTGAAGAATCGGCAATTAGTGCTAGTGGGCTGCAATATTCCTTTATCAACTTGGTAAAAAAGTGTTAAATTATGGTAGTGAATTTGTTCCATCGTGGTAAGTGGGGCGATGATACCTGAGTAGCAAAACTTCACTTGATAAAAACAATAATGACTAAGGAGTATCAGATGCGTCTGTTACCTACGACGATTGCTGCGATTATAGCGGCTTCAGCCGTTTCAATGCCAGCGGCACAAGCTAACGATCAACTCGCGGCGAATATCTGTAACTATGTACAAGCGGATGATAAAAACCGTTTACGTAAAAAACTAAAAGAAAATCGCGTTAAGTTACGTAATATCTATTCTGGCGTATCTTGTAGTGGTGATAGCATTTTAAGAGCAGCGATGAAAAGCAATGCCAATGATGTTGGAACATTTGTTGCTAAGCGCTTGTCTGTTGCTGATCTAAAAACTGCTGAAGCTGATGGCAGCACTATTGCACAGTGGGCTGAAGCAAATGGCTTTGGTGGTAGCGCAACCGCAACTGCGATTAAAGAGCGTATCGGTAACTAAGACTGCAATACCGAACTAATAACTAAAATTGCCGAGCTAAGCTCGGCATTTTTATTGGTGTTGCAACTATCATGGTTTTGATTAGATCTTAAACTCACCAACAGATGCTTGAAGCTCTTCTGCAAGTTGCGCTACTTGTTGGCTTGACTGGGCAGTTTGTTCTGCGCCTGTTGCTGTTTCTTCGGATATAGCGGCAATATGCTCCAGTTTTTCTGAAACTTGCTGGCTCACTAAGTTCTGTTCTTGTGCAGCATGAGCAATATGAGTACCAGAGTCATGAGCTTGATGAACAGCTTCACTAATACTTTCTAATGCCGCGTTAGCTTGTTCTGTCTTATCAACGCAAGAGCTAGCTTGATTACGGCCTAATTCCATGACCGACACTGCTTCCTGTGTGCCTTGCTGAAGCACCTCAATCATCTGTTGAATCTCTTGGGTCGAATCTTGCGTTCGCGATGCGAGGCTGCGAACTTCATCAGCCACCACGGCAAAACCACGACCTTGTTCACCCGCCCTTGCTGCTTCAATTGCAGCGTTTAGTGCTAGCAGGTTAGTCTGTTCTGCAATACCTCGGATAACATCCAAAATAGAGCCAATAGAAGCACTGTCAGAGTGTACTTTATTGATCACGGTGCCAGCTTTAGCAACTTCATCGGCAAGTGCCAAAATAGTACGTTTATTCTCATCAGCTATGGCGCGCATATGCAGAGCTTCATCGTCAGCTTGTTTGATTTGGTGTAAGGCATCATCGGCACTACCGGTAACCTGCTCAGCTGACGAACTGAGCTGTGTTGTTGCAGTGGCAACTTGATCAACCTGACTCTTTTGCTCTTGAATACCGGCAGTCGTTTGCGCTGTGATAGCAGAAGTTTGTTCTGCGGCTGCCGCCAGTTGATTCGATCTATCTAAAATCCCTTGAATTAGGGTTCGTAGACTATCGACTAAACGGTTACAGTTACGAGACAGTTCGGCAAATTCATCATGGCCGCTATCGTCAAGCTTATGGGTTAAGTTGCCTGATGCAAGCACATTAAGTGCATTATTCACTTTATCTAATGAGCGAGTTAATGGACGTACCACAGCAATGCTGACGATAATCGCCACGATAATGGCAACCAGTACCAATGCCAATGTGTTGAAGCTGGCGCTATCAATGTCGGCAATGGCTGCGTCGCTTATTTGAGTCGATACTCGTTCAATAGAGCGGGTTAGGGTTTCCATGTTGCTACTAACATTAGCCACATCTTTAGCAACTTGGTTCAACATGTTGGTTGCAGAAGCGTCGAAATCTAATTGACGTCCTTTCATGTTTTGAATTGAGTTACTGCCATTTAGCATAGCTAACACTGCTGAAGCTTCGTTGTTAATGTCTTCTAACATGCCTGCATCAACGGTGCCTTCAGCATGACGAGTCATATAATCGAGCTTGCCTTTTACTTCATTTAAGATGTACTCAAGTTCTTTGGCAATGGTCTGGTACTTAGACTTATCCTCTGCATTGACCAGATCAATGGTGCTGCTAACCACACCACTTAGGCTGTTATCAATGTTGCTTGCCGTGGCAGCAATCTCTTGTTCAGTGATATTTTCGCTGAGTTCTAGATCGATAAGATCGAGTAATAAAGAGGCCGCATCGTCAGCGACTAATTCTAAATCTTCGAGTTTTGTTGCAAGCTTTTCTTGGGTGACAAGTGAGTTTTCTCGGGTTTGCATCATTTTCAAACTATTGGCACTAAACTGCTGATAGCTTTGATTAACCTTATTAATTGTTCCCGAAATGTCGCCCGCTTGGCCACTGACGATAGACTTTAAATTATTAAGCTCTGCGGTGAATTTGTTGCCGTGACGATTAAAGGTGCTTTCGATAGAGGGTAGCTGAGATGATTGAGTGCTATGAAAAGCGGTGAGTAGCTGCTTTTCCTGTTGAGAGATACTTGATATCAGACTGTTGCTGGCTTCAAGTGCTGGGAGACTCAGCTCTTTTAGCACGATAGTGCTATTTTTAATGTTACTGTTGGTAAACATTGATGCTGCGCCAAGGGCGATTAGCAATAATGTCACCACGCTAAACCCACCAATGACTCTAGTGGCTACATTTAATTTCATAGGGCACTCCGGTTGTAATTTTTATATCCCTAACAAAAAAGCTTTATATTTCAGGGCTCGAACGGCTAGCTTATATATCGGCCATGTCAGTCAGTAGTTTAACTCTTTTTTAACCTTTTTTGGGTAATTTTTTGATCTGCTTCCTTGTGCCACAGTGTTAAATGCTCTCCCCAGCAGCAACCTGTGTCTAAAGCTTGAAGACCTGGCTGTTGAACTTTGCCCATCAGTGCAGCCCAGTGCCCGAAAACCAAAGTAAATTTAGGGTGAGTTAAACTTGGGTGTTCAAACCATGGTGTTAACCTCGGGTCATTAACGTCGCTCGGTGGCGTTTTACAGGCAAAATCGAGTCGACCATCTTGATGCAAGTAGCGCATTCGAGTTAAGGCGTTGATACAGTAAATATGCTGGGATAGCTCAGATAAGTCGCCTTGGTCATGATCAATTGCGTCACCATACATGTGCACGATTAGCTGTTGTAAGTAGTCCTTGGATTGTAAGACTTGGCTGACGCTATTGGCTTGTTGTTGTAGTTTGGCGAGATCCCAATGGGGAGGAACACCTGCATGGCTCATTATGAGCTGACTTTGTGCATCATAACGATATAGAGGTTGTAATCTTAACCAGTCTATTAAGGTTGTGATATTAGGAGCAGTAAGAAGTTGTTGCAGATTATCTTTGGGATTTGCCCGCTTAATGCCATTGTAAACAGCCATGAGGTGAAGGTCATGATTGCCTAATACCACTTTGGCAGAGTCACCTAAGTCGTGCAAATACTGCAGTGTTTGTAAAGAACCTGGACCTCGAGCAACTAAATCACCAACGGCCCATAGTTCATCTTTTGAGGCGTTAAAATCAACTTTTGCTAATACGGCGATGAGCTCATCAAAGCAGCCTTGAATATCTCCAACAAAATAGGTGGCCATAGTGTCCTAGTTTTCCATAAGTAGCATCGACGTTAGTGCAACAAGCCTGGCATCGAGAGGCGAAATGCTGGGATCACCGCTTTAAATTCAGTGCCATCTTCTAACTCCATACCATAATAACCTTGCATTATGGCAAGTGGTGTTTCAGCAACTGTGCCACTGGTGTATTGATAGGCGGCATCTGGCTCGATGGTTGGTGTTTCGCCAACAACTCCAGCGCCTTGTACTTCACTGTGGTGACCATTGGCATCAGTTATGCTCCAACACCGGGTTTTTAAGGTCGCTGGCTTGTCACCTAAGTTGATAATGGTGATGGTATAACTAAATAAGTAACGCTCTTCATCAGGAGCTGATTGCTCTTCAATGTATTGGGTTTTTACCTCAATACGGATTGAGGATTCTAGTTCAGTCATGGAAAATCCTAACAAGGCTCGGCAAGGGTTAGCTTGCCGATGGTGAAGTTAATTATGCTTTGCTTGCGTATAAGTTGGCCATGGCAACATATTGCTCAACGGTGATTTGTTCAGGCCTTTTGCTAGAATCAATGCCGAGTTGAATAAAGTCATCGTCAGAGAGCATATGCTTGAGATTATTACGCAGCGTTTTACGACGCATATTAAACGCGGTTGTACATAAATGTCTTAGCACATCCACATCACTACACGGGTAGGGTTTATCTTTATAAGGGACTAATCTCACTACCGCAGAATCAACTTTGGGTGGTGGAGTAAAGCACCCAGGCGGCACCTCTAAAACCGGCATTACTTGGCAGAAGTATTGCGCCATCACTGTCAATCTTCCATAGGCTTTAGTGCCTGGCGCTGCAGATAGGCGTAATACCACCTCTTTTTGCAACATGAAATGCATGTTTTCAATGTGGTCTGCAAATTCAAAAAGGTGGAACATCAACGGGGTTGAAATGTTATATGGTAGGTTACCAAACACCTTGAGTTGTTTGTCATCTTTAATTAGCTGGCTGAAGTCAAACTGCAGTGCATCACCTTGATGGATTTCCAGCTTATCCTTTAAGGTCGGGTGCACTTTCAATCGTTCAACTAGATCTTTATCAAGCTCAACCACAGTAAGCTTATCGATGCTTTCAGCGACAGGCTCTGTCAGTGCAGCTAACCCTGGGCCAATTTCAACCATGACATGGTCATTGTCTGGCGAAATCGCGCCGACAATGCGGTTGATGACGTTTGTGTCGGTTAAAAAGTTCTGGCCAAAACGTTTTCTGGCGGTGTGGCCTAAATGGACTTTATTACTCATTAGTTATCTTGTGACTCGTTTGTCTTTGCCAACTCTATGGCTTTGTTCAATGCGCAGACAAAACTGCCGATATCAGCATCTCCTGTGCCTGCTAGTTCTAGTGCAGTACCGTGGTCAACTGAGGTTCGAATATAGGGTAAGCCTAAGGTGATATTCACCGAGTTACCAAAACCTTGTGATTTGAGTACGGGTAAGCCTTGATCGTGATACATGGCTAATACCACATCTGCATCTTCTAAATATTTGGGTTGAAATAGGGTGTCTGCTGGTAGTGGCCCAACTATTTCCATACCTAATTCTCGCAATTCGTTGAGTGCAGGAATGATGGTATCTATCTCTTCTCTACCTAAATGACCATCTTCACCAGCATGGGGATTTAAGCCACATACGTATATTTTAGGCGAGGGAATCGCAAATTTATTCACCAGATCGGTATGCAAAATTTTAATAATTTGATGCAAGCGATCGCGTGTAATGGCTTTTGACACATATGCCAACGGAATATGAGTTGTTACCAGTGCAACTTGCAGGCCTGGTGCTGCCAACATCATCACGACATCTTGGCAGTTTGCTTGGTTAGCAAAAAACTCTGTATGACCACTAAAAGGAATACCTGCTTGATTGATAATACCTTTGTGAACCGGGCCCGTTACGACGGCATCAAATTCACCGTTCATATTTTTTTCGCCAGCATAACGCAGTGTTTCAACTACATAAGCGCTATTTTGCTCATTTAATTTGCCGCATTGTGCTTCCGTCATCAATGAAAAAGGCGCGATGGTGAGCGTACCTGCTTCTTGAGCTTTTGGCGCTTGCCCCGGTTGATAGGGTCTAAGCGATAGCGATAAGCCGAGTTGTTTGGCTCGAGAGCTTAATAATTCGGGATCGGCACAAACAACAAGCTCAGCAGGCCAAGACTGCTGAGCAAGTTGGATGACTAAATCCGGGCCTACGCCGGCGGGTTCACCCGGCGTAATAGCGATTCGTTTGGTCGTCAATATTTTTAACCTCGATTAAAATTCTCATCGAACACTTCGATATAGGCTTCTGAACGCATTTCATCTAACCAGTTTTGTAACTCTTCGTTGAATTTACGGCGGAAGATCAACTGGTGAGCCCGGTTGGTGTTTACTTTATCCGTGGCGTCTGTTTTACGTCGTTCTTCTAATTGAACGATGTGCCAGCCGTGGCTCGAGCGAAACGGTTCGCTAATTTCATCAATCTCTAATGCGTCCAAAGTTTGTGCAAAAGCGGGCACGTAAGCTGTTGGCTCTGCCCAACCTAATTCGCCGCCTTTCGTCGCTGAACCTGGGTCTTCAGAGTATTGGCGGGCTAGAGCTGCAAAATCAGCATCGCCTGCGCGCAGCTGCGTCACAAAGCTATCTAGCATCGCTTTAGCTCGTTCTTCAGATAAAATAGGTGATGGTTTAATCAGAATGTGACGCGAACGTACTTCGTCAATTTCTTGGGTTTGTAAACCGCGAGCATCTAAAACTTTGATGATATGGAAGCCTGCACCGCTACGGATTGGGCCAATAATATCATTGGTTTTGGCACCAACCATGACTTCGGCGAATAGGGTCGGCATTTCATTGATATTCATGTAATCCCAAACACCACCCTCAAGCGCTTTAGGGCCGGCTGAAGAAGCGATAGCAGTTTGTTTAAAATCTGCATCATTGTTCAATCTTTTCAATACGGCATCAGCACGTTTACTTGAGTTTTCAAGCTGCTCACTATTTGGATTACTTGGCACTTCAATGAGGATATGGCCGATTTGATATTCAACCTGTTGCATGCCTTGTTCTTGGATCATTTGAACTAGGTTATTAATTTCTTGAGCAGAAACTTGTATACGACGTTGAACTTGAATACGTTGGATTTCACCTAAAGTGATTTCTTCACGTAGTTGCTCACGGTATTGTCCCCAGCTCATGCCATCAGCCTCAACTTGCTGCTGCATCTGCGCCACAGTGACTTTTTGTTCTTTTGCGATGTTTTCAATCGTTTGGTCCAGTTGAAGATCACCAATATGCAGGCCCATGCGATCGGCTGTTTGCATTTGTAGACGAGTCATGATGAGGCGTTCAATAACCTGTGTACGTAAAGCTGCATCAGAAGGCAGAGCTTGCCCTGCAGCTTTTGCGTTGGCTTTAACGGTTTTAATCATGTTGACGATTTCACTTTCCAGTACAATGCCTTCATTGATCTGTACAGATACGCGATCTAATGAGTTCTCAGCGGCTAAGCTTGTGTGGCTCATAGCAAGTGCTAAAAAAGCGATAATCAGTTTTTTACAGGGTCTCATCCACAAAAATCCTTGGTTTTATGGGGCTGATACGCATATTTCGTATCGGCAAATTAATTCATGTTGATACATTGGACTCTCAGTCCGTATCTTGGTTCAGCACAAATGTACTGATTTGCTCATATTAATTCTTTAGATAGAGCGGTTTTCGATAGTTAAACAAGCCATCATTTAGCATATCACCGACGCCCAGCGGACCAGAACCACCTAAACCTTTAATGACGAAGTTAAGATATACACCGCTTTCAAATAGCTCGCGATTTTCTATCGTATCACTTAGGTCGTCATCATAGTTGGTTTTAATTCGGTAGTGATAACTTAATCTCACTGCCCAACAACAGGACTCATATTGAAATCCAGTATAGGTTTCTACGGCTCTACTTTCATTAAGATCATAATACCAATTACCAACAAGATATAAACTATCGGTTAGTGGCCACGCAGCCCGCATACCAGTTTGGCTGATGTTGACTGATTCATTGGTATTACTATTCACTAGGTCGGGTACATAACGATAGCTAAATTGAATTAGCTTGTTGGCACTCGGGCGAAAATCTAAGGTGATTTCACTTTTCTTATTTTCACTGAGCTTAGTATCGTACTGGATTGCTCCGCCTATAAACCAGTCATTATAAATCTGAGTATTGAGTTCTGCAGCTAACACCGAGTTTGAAGTAGCTTCTTGGGTGTAATTGGTACCTTGGAAGTTGAAGTCACCAATGCCCACTTCACTGTCTTCAAAGTAATAGATTTGACCAATACTGAACTTGAATTTCTCACGATTTTGTTCATCAAATAAACGGGTGGTTAAACCTAGCGTCATTTGGTTAGCGTCTGCGATACGATCAAGTCCTGAAAAGCGGCGCTCACGGAATAGTCCATGATAATCTTCTTGTAATTGCGCAGTATCGTAAATACCAATGTTGGATTGGTCTTTGTAGCCTACGTATAAATATTGAAACTGCGGCTCAAGAGTTTGACGATAGTTTTGCTCAAAAAGATTGGTAAAACGTTCGAAATTTATCTGACCATGTAATCTGACCTGCGGCAGTGTTCGGTTAACACTACTGTCTAGCTCATCAGTCCCTTGGTAACCATTCTGCTGCTGCCAATAATTGGTCTGCAGTAACTTTAACTCACTGGTAAACGAGCCAGCAGGCCCATGAATTGGTAGCGATACACTAGGCTCTAAATGCAACCGTGTTGCCGTTGCATATTGGTTTTCTGTATGGGCAAAATTAGTGGCTTCACTGGTAAAGTCAAAGTCCAAACCATGCCACAGATTTGGTGAGCGATAGTTAAAGTTGATTTGCGGCATCACCTGATAAGGCTTTTCGTCTTCACCAAGCACTTTAATATCTTGCACCCGTGCGCTGACATCCCAGTTCGATTCAAAATAGGCGATTTCACCAATACGAGATAATTGGTTGTCAGTGGCGCGGTTAACATCTGAATTCAAATCGTTGAAGTAGTTGTTATCTGAAACGTCAGTGTAATTGGCTAACACTCGCCAGTTTTTATTGATGGCGCCTTGATGTTCCCAGTGATAAAGATAGCGATCTTTTTTACTTTCAAGCATGCCGTCGCTACCTAGATATTCGACATTTAAACGACCAGCTTGATCGTCACCTGCCAAATAGCGGAAATCAGACTTTAAAAATAACCCTCTCGCCGACATATAGTGAGGCGTAAAAGTTAAGTCATATTCAGGTGCAATGTTCCAATAATAAGGGGTCGCAAGTTCGACACCATTTGTGGTGCTGGTGCTAATGGTTGGAAAAAGAAAGCCCGATTTACGTTTTTCCGACACTGGGATTGTCATATACGGGATATAAAAAACAGGTACATTGCCAATTTTTAGTTTGGCATCCCATAGCTCTCCCCACTCTTCAGTGCTATCAATTTTAATCCGCTCAGCCTCAAGTAGCCATGAAGTATCACCGGGTGGACAGGTGGTGAAATTAGTATTACTTAGGTGCAAATTATTGTCGGGGGTAATTTCAAGTTTCTCTGCTTCACCGTGAATTTGTTGGCCGTGCATCCAATATTGAGCGCCACTTAATGTGGCGCTGTTGGTTCGCATTTGGGCAATCAACGAATCAGCAGTAACAGTAAACATGCTGTCTTGAAACACGAGATTACCGTTGGCATCGAGGCGTTCTTCTGCTTGATCGAGCACTGCGGTATCGGCCGCAATATGGCGACTTCCCTGAGAGAAGGACACATCGCCATTAAAGCGCGCTTTGTCGCCCATTTTGGCTGATGAACTATCAGAAATAATCTTAATTTGTTGCAGATTTAGTGGTGTGTCTTGTTGTGGCGTTGTGGTGTAACGCTTAACAGGCGGCTCTACAATACATTGATCCGTCGGCGCTAATTCGGCCGTCTCGTTTGCCAAGACTAATTGAGGGAAAAGGCTGATAGCCAATAAATATCGGATTTGCATCTTTAAATTATTTTTAGATTTCTTAGTCTAGACAAGTCACTGGAGAGAAACGTCGCATCCATTATTATCTGCAACTGCTGCAAAAGTCGGTACAATACCAGACTATTGCCGTTTCCATTTTGCATTATAATAAAGCAATTTTTACCTAAGAGCCATGAGGTGCCCTTGTCTGATCTAAGATTTATTGCCCTAAAAGACTGGTTGGCGACTAGATTGTGTACAGATTTTCAAATAAAGCTGATTTCAGGTGACGCAAGTTTTCGTCGCTATTTTCGGGTGCAATTACCAACGAGTTGTTATATCGCTATGGATTCACCACCCGAATTGATACCGGTGCAGCCATTTATTGATTTAGCAAAGGCTTACCAAGAGCAGGGCATTTTGGTGCCCCAGGTTATTGAGCAAAATATTGAGCAAGGTTTCCTGTTGCTGAGCGATTTAGGCGATGTGCAACTGCTGTCCTGCCTCAATGAAAACACCATGGTCGACTATTATGCTCGGGCGATTGATTTACTGGGCTCCGTTTTTGCGGTGACGGTCAGTGCACAGCAACCGTTACCAACTTATGATGCCCAATTTGTGATGAAAGAGCTGGCGATTTTTTCAGAGTGGTTGTTAGGCAAACATCTCAACATGTCGTTATCGGCGTCAGAAACACGCATGTTAGATGATGCGTTTAAAAGTTTGACCGATAATGCCATGGCGCAGCCTCAGGGCGGTATGCATCGTGATTACCATAGTCGCAACATCATGATAAAAGACGACGCGTTAGCTGTGATTGATTTTCAAGATGCGGTGATTGGCCCTGTGACTTACGATGCAGTTTCTTTACTACGTGATTGCTATATTCGCTGCAGTGATGCCACGTTAGCATTGATGATGCGCCGCCATTACGATTTACTCATCCAACGCGAGTTAATCACAGCCGATGTCAGTTTTGCGCAATATCGCCGCTGGTTTGACCTAATGGGTATTCAACGTCATTTAAAAGCCGCAGGTATCTTTTGTCGCTTAAACTACCGGGACAGTAAGCCAGCCTATATGGCCGATATCCCGATGACTTTACAGTATATCGTTGATGTGGCCGCCACATATCCAGAATTGCATGCGCTGAGAGATTGGCTCATTGAAAAGGTGCAAAATCAGTTTGAGGCAGTAGCATGAAAGCGATGATTTTAGCCGCAGGGCGTGGGGAGCGTTTGCGCCCGCTTACCGACTCAATACCTAAACCATTAGTACCGGTGCATGGTAAACCACTGATTGAGTATCACATAGAAAAGCTCGCAGCCATCGGTATCAAAGATATTGTGATCAATCATGCGTGGTTAGGCGATAAAATTGTCGACCATTTAGGCGATGGTTCGCGTTGGGGAGTTGATCTGCATTTCAGTCAAGAGCGCACAGCGCTTGAAACCGCAGGCGGTATTAAGCAGGCGTTACCATTACTGGGCGATGCCCCATTTTTTGTGATCAATGGCGATATCTACGTTGACCAGTTACCTATTGATGCAGAGCTTGTCCAACAAGGAGCCAGCGCACTATTAGCTGGGAATCAAGCACATCTTTGGTTGGTTGAAAATCCTCAGCATAATTTAGCTGGCGATTTTGCGTTACAAGGCTCACAAGTTCTACTTTCTGGTCAGCAGCAATATACCTTCTCGGGCATGGCAATTTATCTGCCAAGTTTATTTGATGATCTGGTAGAAAAAGCGGCGCCGTTAGGGCCTTTATTAAAACAGAAAATAGCTCAGCAGGCGGTGGTGGGTAATGTGTATCAAGGGTATTGGTGTGATGTGGGCACATTAGCAAGGCTTGAAGAGGTTGAGCGGCGCCTAGCTGCTAAGCTCGGAAATAAAGTTTAATTATTAAGGTATAACATGCGTATTTGGGGCAAGTTTTTTGGCGCTGCCATCGGTTTTATGTTTGGTAAGATTATTGGCGCGGTAATCGGGTTATGGCTTGGGCATCTGTATGATAAAAAACGTGCCGAACTCGAAGGGATAGTTGGCAAAGGCAGTGATAGGCAATCGCTATTTTTTAACACCACTTTTGCGGTTATGGGCCATGTTGCTAAAGCTTCAGGTAGGGTGACTGAGAACGACATCAGAATGGCGAGCATGTTGATGGATCAAATGCAGCTAAATGGTGATGCGCGAAAAGAAGCACAAAAGGCATTTAATGAAGGCAAAGCCAGTGACTTTGATTTGCAGGCGTGCTTGAAAACCTTTCGTCTGTTATCAATGGGGCGTAAAGAGCTTTTACAAATGTTCCTCGAAATTCAGATTCAGACGGCATTATCTGATGCTCAACTCGATGCAAAAGAGCGCAGTGTCCTTAACTTGATCGCCAAAGAGCTAGGGTTTACCGCTGGGCAATTAGATGCACTACTTAAACGCTGGCAGGCTGAGTTTAGTTTTCATCAAAGCGGTAGCCAGCAGACATCTATTGAAGATGCGTACAATGTACTGGGTGTTGATGAAGCCAGTTCAGATCAGCAGATCAAGCGAGCTTATCGCAAGTTAATGAATGAACACCACCCGGACAAGTTGGTCGCCAAAGGGTTGCCAGCAGAGATGATGGAATTAGCCAAAACGAAAGCACAAGACATTCAAACAGCTTATGATAGAGTTAAGCAGGAAAGAGGAATGCGTTAATAGTTAGTTATTTATCACACTATAGGGACAGCATATGAACAAAACTTATTTGGCAGTGGCTTTGGCGGCACTTGTGACCAGTCAAGCTCAAAGCGCCGAGCTGTTTGTAGCGCCTTTTGGCGGTTATAGCTTTGCAGCGAGTGAACTCGATGTTGTAGAAGTTGATACTGAAGATAGTGGTACGTTAAAGGTTTCTGAGTCTGCCAATTATGGGGTGATGTTAGGTTTTAACACCAAAGATCCGGGTAATATTTATTTTTTATATAGTCGCCAAGATTCCGACTTACGCTCTGGCGGCAACTTCAGCGATCAAGTGGTGACTGATATTACTGTGGACTACTTTCATGTTGGCGGTACGCTGTTTTTCCCTAACGGTGATTTTAAACCGTATGTTACTGCAAGCTTAGGTTTGACCCATATGAGTCCAGCTGGGCAATACAGCAATGAGTCACGTTTTTCCATTGGTTTTGGCGGCGGCATTGAATATGCTATCGCCCCATCGGTTGCCCTATTTGCCGATGTTCGGGGCTACGGTACCTTTATGAGCAGTGATAGCAGCCTATTCTGTAGTGATGGCTTTTGTAAGTGGACCATCGATGCTGAAACCATGTGGCAAGGACAAGCGAATGCCGGGATTAAATTCACCTTCTAATCGCGGAGCTTAGTGATGCAACTTGTGGTGTTAGACGGGTTTACATTAAATCCCGGTGATATTAGCTGGCAGGGTTTTGCTGACATAGCAGAGTTGACTGTATTTGATCGTACCGCTGATGAGTTACGTTATGAGCGTGCAAAAGATGCGGTTGCTATCCTCACCAATAAAACGGTTTTGGATAAGGCTCTGCTTGAGCGCTTGCCTAAGCTTAAATACATTGGGGTGTTGGCTACAGGGACTAACGTTGTCGATATTGAGGCGGCTACACAGCAAAATATCGTGGTAACCAATGTACCAGCTTATGCGCCAGATGCGGTGGCACAAATGGTGTTTGCCCATATATTGACCCATACCCAACGAGTTGCGTCCCATCATCAAGCGGTTATTGACGGGAAGTGGCAACAAGCAGCGGATTTTTGTTTTACCTTGTCGCAGCTCACCTCTTTAAAGGGAAAAACGCTAGGCTTACTGGGTTATGGCGCTATCGCTCAGCAAGTGGCGCGTATTGCCACTGCATTTAACATGCAAGTGCTTGTCCATACTCCAAGCGTTAAGCGAAGTTTGCCCACTGGAGTAACCTGGTGCAGCTTGACTGAGCTATTTAGCGATAGTGACATCTTGTCTTTGCATTGCCCGCTGACACCGCAAACGGCAGGTATCATTAATCGGCACCATTTAGGTTTAATGAAAGCATCTGCACTGCTTATTAATACGGCCCGAGGGGGTTTGGTTGATGAATCAGCATTGGCGATTGCCTTGCAAGATAAACAGATTTCTGGTGCAGGTATTGACGTATTGTCAACTGAGCCGCCAAGTGCTGATAATCCGTTGTTAACAGCAAAAAATATTAGCATAACCCCGCATAATGCCTGGGCCACGAAAGAAGCGAGAGAAAGTCTAATGGCGATTGCTGTGGAAAATTTTGCCAGCTTTAAAGCTGGCAAAATTCGTAATCAAGTGAATTAACTGACAAGTCTTTTTACCTAACTTATCTTTATTTGTCTTCACTTCTCTTCTCTTTTCTTCACTTCTCTATGCATTGTAGTCATCCAGCCACTAAACGACATTGTAGTGGCTGGTGTCACGGTGTTACAACTTAACCTTAACCGTACCGGCAGCGTTAACGGCATCACTGATCGCACTGTCAATGCTGGTTTGGCGAGCTAACGCCACGCCTAAACGGCGACGACCATCAATATCTGGTTTACCAAATAATCTCACCTGGGTATTGGCTTGCTCAAGGGCTTTTTCAACACCTTCAAAGCCGATGTTGTTGGAAGTACCTTCCGCTAGAATCACGGCAGATGCTGAAGGACCATGTTGCTTAATATTGGCTATTGGCAATCCTAAAATAGCGCGGACATGCAAAGCAAACTCAGAAAGATCTTGGCTTATCAAGGTTACTAGCCCAGTATCGTGAGGGCGAGGTGAGACTTCTGAGAAATAGACTTCGTCACCTTTAATAAACAGCTCGACACCAAATAAACCATAGCCGCCGAGTGCTTCAACCACTTTTTTACCTATCGCTTGCGACTTTTCTAGCACCGTCGCTGACATGGCTTGTGGCTGCCAAGATTCTCTATAGTCGCCGTCTTCTTGGCGATGACCGATGGCATCACAGAAATGGATTCCATTCACTGCACTGACAGTTAGTAGAGTAATTTCGTAGTCAAATTTGATAAAACCTTCGACGATGACTCTTCCTTGTCCTGCGCGTCCACCTTCCTGAGCGTATTGCCAAGCTGAAGCAACATCTGCTTGCTCGCGAATAACGCTTTGTCCTTTTCCAGACGAGCTCATTACCGGTTTAACCACACAAGGCATGCCAATGTTGGTAACCGCTTGTTCAAACTCTTGCTCAGTATCACAGAAGAAGTAAGGTGAGGTTGGAATCCCCAATGTTTCTGCCGCTAGACGTCGAATTCCCTCCCTGTCCATGGTCAGTTGAGTTGCCTTAGCTGTTGGCACCACATTGACGCCTTCAGCTTCCATTTCCACTAATGTTTGGGTTGCGATCGCCTCAATCTCGGGGATCACATAGTGAGGCTTTTCCGCTTCAATGACCTCGCGCAGGGCATTGGCATCTAGCATATTGATCACATGACTGCGATGAGCCACTTGCATTGCAGGGGCATTAGGGTATCGATCAACGCCAATCACTTCAACGCCCATACGCTGAAGTTCTATGGCGACTTCTTTGCCTAATTCTCCACAGCCGAGCAACATTGCGCGGGTGGCATTTGAAGAGTTTGGAGTGCCTATCATGTTGGGTACCTTGTCGGTTAATTGTTATTAAATTGATTGTCAGCGGCTTAGCCAGCAATAGCGAGCTATCATAGCTTGAAGCTAGCGCTAGTGTGTGTTTCAAAATTGACAGTGTGTGATAGATCACCAAACTGATGTTTAATCCACTGAAAAATTGCTGGATTTGCTACTAAAATGTTGGGAAGATGTTGATTGAGGCGTTAATCCTTAATTTACAAAACAAAGCCAGCAAAAGTCGCAGGATTGCGATGGGGACTGTTAAGGAGCGAATGGTGTTCTTAGATTACTTTGCGTTAGGCGTGCTATTTTTTGTGGCTATTTTCATTTTTTACGGAATTATCGTTATTCATGATATCCCCTATGAAATTGCCAAAAAACGTAATCATCCTCAACAGGATGCGTTGCATGTAGCAGGGTGGATTAGTTTATTTACCTTGCATGCGATATGGCCATTTTTGTGGATTTGGGCGACCTTATACCGTGAAGATCGTGGCTGGGGGTTTGATGACGTAGCTAAACGAGAGATTGAACTCGAAGATGACGTTAAGAAGCTCACTAAGACGGTTGAGCAATTGCAACAACAGGTCGCTGAATTAAACGGTTCTGCAGCAAAGAACGTTAACGAGTCGGGAGATAAATAAACATGGATTTACTACTTATTCTGACTTATGCGGCTATCTGTATTGCAGTATTTAAAATATTTAAAATCCCGCTTAATAAGTGGACGGTGCCGACGGCGATTTTAGGTGGTGTGTTTATTGTTGGCGCATTAGTGCTACTGATGAACTATAACCACCCTTATACACCTTTTGCGAAAGAGATTTTTGTCACTGTACCAATTAACCCAGCGGTGCGGGGAATTGTCACTGAGGTTGAAGTTGAGCCCAATGTGCCTCTTAAAAAAGGTGATGTGTTATTTCGTATTGACCCACGCCCATTTGAAGCTATTGTGCAGCAGAAGCGTGCAGGCTTGGCAGCAGCAGAGCTAGAGGTACCGCAGTTAGAAGCGCAATGGCAAACGGCTTTGGCGAGTGTTGAGCGAGCGGTCGCGGATAGAGACAGAACTAAATCGGCTTTTGAACGCTATGAGAAAGGCCGTAAACGTGGTGGCGCAAATTCTCCATTTACAGAGCTTGAACTGGATAACAAACGTCAGTTGTATTTAGGCTCTGAAGCTGCTTTGTCTGCAGCGCAAGCACAAGAGCTGCGTGCAAGATTAGCTTATGAGTCCAATGTTGATGGTGTTAATACTAAGGTTGCAGGTATTCGTGCTGAACTGGATAAGGCACTGTTCGATTTAGAGCAGACTGTAGTGCGAGCACCAACAGATGGCATGGTTACCCAAATGCTATTGCGCCCAGGCATTATTGCAGTGCCAATGCCTTTGCGCTCTTTAGTAAGTTTCATTCCTGATGAAGAGCGTTACTTTGCTGGTGCATTTTGGCAAAACTCGTTATTAAGATTGAAAGAGGGTGATGAGGCAGAAATCATTTTAGATGCCGCTCCTGGAGAAGTGTTTAAGGGCAAAGTGGCGACTATCTTACCGGCAATGGCTGAAGGTGAAATGCAATCTCGAGGCCTATTGGTATCGGGTATGGCATTAATGCCCCGAGGCCGCTCTATTGTGCTTATTGACCTTGAAGCCGATGATATGAAGACACGCTTTCCTGCCGGTGTTGCTGGTCAAGCTGCTATTTATACCGAGCACTTTGCTCATGTGGCGGTGATGAGGCGGGTGATTTTAAGAATGCAGGGCTGGTTAAACTACTTGTTCCATTAATTTATCGTTGATTAAAAAAGAGGCGTAAAGCCTCTTTTTTTGATGTCTATGACCCGTCCTAAATAACGTTGACACTTTTCAAACCTTTTTTGGAGAGTGTTATGAAATCAATAGTTAAGCGAACT
>NZ_JBHZSN010000025.1:0-24899 GCF_043643685.1 Shewanella waksmanii | reverse complement strand
AAAATACAAAACGCCCGATGAAGTTCATCGAGCGTTTTAAACTGAAAAAAGTGTCAACCTATTTCAGGACTAGTCACGACTAATTACTTGAACTCGCCACTAGAAAATCCCTGTACTGCCAGTAACCATTAATGGGCTTAAGGTTTAGATTTTTAATCAGCTAATAATCGTATCTGGCAAAGCACGTGAAAAATGGTCATTTAAGCGCTTGCTGCTTTTTATGTTCCCTCAATTTGTTTAGCCTTATCTCTGCTTTAGCAAACAGACTATGCTCAGGGTAGTCTTCAAATTCAAAGTCACGTTCACCGACATCATGATCTGTTAAGAGTGATAAGGCTTCACTAACATGTTCTACCGCCCAAATATTAAATTGCCCCTTAGCCACAGCGTCAACGATATCCTGGCGTAACATCAAATTTTGAACATTGGATTTAGGAATGATGACCCCTTGGGTTGCACATCGACCTTGAATCTCACATACGTCAAAAAAGCCTTCTATTTTTTCATTAACGCCGCCTATAGGCTGAGCTGCACCGAATTGGTTCATTGAGCCGGTGATAGCAATATCTTGTCGTAATGGTACTTTTGCAAACGCAGACATAATCGCACAAAGTTCAGCCATTGAAGCGCTATCGCCATCTACACCACCATAATTTTGTTCGAAGGTGATATGGGTCGCTAATGGGATATTATCTGTTTGGCCGAAAATCGTTGATAAATAAGCCGTTAAAATCATTACGCCTTTTGAATGTAAACTGCCAGCGAGTTCAACCTTTCTTTCGATATCAAAAACAGCACCATCGCCGTAAGCCGTTGTAGCGGTAATGCGGCTTGGGGCACCGAACTGGTGATCGGATGTTGCTATGACTGACAAGGCGTTAATTTGGCCTACTACTTTACCTTGGGTATTAAGTAACGTGGTGCCATTAACAAAGCTTTGCATGACATTATCTTTTAGTCGACAAACCCGTTGCTCGTGATTGGCTAATGCTTGGTTGACATGACTGGTTCGAATCATATTGGCTTTTAAACTTCTTGCAACGTAATTCGACTCACGTAGTAGGTTAGCGATATCTGCGCTATGCAGTGATAACTTATTTTGGTCGTCTGCTTGGCGTGAACTAAATTCAATAATGCGTTTAATAGCACCGCGATCACAGTGCAACATCTTATTACCATGAACAATACTCGAGATAAACTGCGCGTAATGTAGTTCAGACTCGGGGGTTCTCGCCATAACATCTTCAAAGTCAGCCGTAACTCTAAAGAGTTCTTTAAATTCTGGATCATAATGCTGTAGCAACTGATAAGTTTGATAATCGCCAAATAGG
Source organism: Shewanella waksmanii (assembly GCF_043643685.1). Taxonomy (GTDB): domain Bacteria; phylum Pseudomonadota; class Gammaproteobacteria; order Enterobacterales; family Shewanellaceae; genus Shewanella; species Shewanella waksmanii_A. The sequence goes on along the minus strand of NZ_JBHZSN010000025.1, from coordinate 23,568 downwards.
ATTATCTTCACATCCAATGGGATAGGCTCCGGATCCAGTGAGATAGTTCCAGACAAGGTAACTTCACGCTCGAGAGAGCTTAGGCTGAGTTTGCGAGAACGTAACGCCCGTTTTAATCCATCCCAAACATAAGGCTGCTCTAGTACCTTAATTGCGTCAATCATCAACACACCGCCATTGGCCTTATGCAAACTGCCACTGCGAATGAGCGAGAAATCAGAAAAAATGGTGCCTTTATAAGTCGCATTTTCAATATAGCCAAATATATTATGGTAATTGGGACTTTCTTCGACCACGATTGGAATGTCATCTTGTTGACTGACCAATACATTGATTTGGTAGCGCCGCGGCATTTTCTTTTCTAACGAGGCGTAGGAGAGGGCAACTTGCTCTTCATTTTGCTCTAAAAAAATGTCTAAGTTGTCCAAAATATCTTTATGCATTGCCACCAAATGCTTTTTAACATCATTTAGTTCTGCATATTGTTTTTTTAGCGGCTCTATCAGGTGAGATAACACATCTTCAGCAACCTCTTCATCATGGCGTTGCTGTTTCTCAGAGTAGGTTTCTTCCCACGTAGTAAATTTGCGCACCACTTCGCGTAATTTGGATTCTAACGCGGTAATATTATCTTCAAGCGCAGTTTGTTCTGACTTCTTTAATGCCAAAAAGGTATCTTCAGTATGAGGCTCCTCGCCATTCATTGCGACTAGCTCATAACTTCCTTGAGCAGATATAGACAAGCTAATATTGTTAGCAGCGCCTTCAGCAGTGATCTGTGCGAGTGCCTGCTCCTGTTTTTGTGCAAGGTTTGCCTTTAATTTTTCAGCTCTGTTGTAATAAACCTCATTGTCAAAAGCTAGCGGCAACGCTTTGCTAAGGCGTTGCATCAGTTTTTCGATGACTTTTTTAAACTTTACGCCTTCGCCCAAAGGTAGTTTAAGTACCTTTGGGTTTCGCGCCTCTTCAAAATTGACGACATAACACCAGTCATAGCGGGTTTTGCCATTAGGTTGATAACGATTAAGGTAGCGCATGACCATGGTTCGTTTTCCTAAACCATTACGTCCTATTGCATAAATATTGTAGCCCTTATCCTTCATAGACATAGCAAACTCTACCGCTTGCTGTGCGCGTTCTTGTCCAACAATTTCATCTAAAGGTGTTAAGTGCTTAGTTGACTTACAGGTGGCAGGAAGCTGATCTAATTGAGCTTCTCGGTAAATCTTGTCACGAGTCAGGGAATTGATAGGCATAGGTCGGTCCTCGTATGACAGAAGTTAAAACCAGTTTAAGCACGGACTTTAAATATTTCAGTAGTTTATTTAACCAAAACACTAAAACTAGCCTAAATCCATTGCGACCGCTCATTATTTAGTCAGACACGCATCTAAAAGTGCCCCATGTTGAATTTCTTTCAATATGAATATTGTATACCATTTGTTATTTTTTTGTTGAAAAAGGTCGGCTTATCGATAAGCAAGATAGCCAACTCAGTTTGCACTTTCCGCCGTAAAACAATAATAAGGCCCGATAGGAGCTGAAATGAAAATAAGACCAATCAACAACATACGTTTAAGTTGCCTTAGCACTGCAATAGTAATGGCACTGGCATTGTCTGCTTGTAATAGCGATGATGATACTAAAGAAATCACGCCTACGCCGACACCAACTCCGCCACCCGTCGTTGAAGAAATTCCCGGTGACGAGTTGATACTAGATACCGTCCACCAACATATTGATACAGCAGAGCCAATTTCTTTCTACGTTGACGTTACAGAAGCTGCGCCCACATTAGTCGTTAGCTTATTTAGTGGTGAAGCGAATGAAAATCTCGGCGACCCAGATGTCTATGTCCGCTATGAGGCGGTCGCTAGTGCTGGTGAAGCTAGTGAGTTTGATTGTGTGTCTTATAACGGTACTGATTACAACGAGACCTGTATTATAGATGATGCGCAACCTGGTCGTTATCATATATTAATTGATGCTTATGCCGAAGCTGCAACGGTTGATGCATCGATAGTGGCGACAACCAGTTTATTTAATCAAAGCGTAATGTGTGATGTCCCGGTGCAGATTAGAGCGCAATCGATGACGCAAGAGCAAGTTCAAGCAGCTTGTGATGTGTTGGTCGAAACCAAAGCTAGATTTGATGGAGCGTTTGCTGATATAAGTCCCGCGTTTGATCAGCCTGTTGAAAATGATTTAAACGAAGTGACCAACCTAAATATTTTCAGCAGCCTTTCTAATCATGCAGCATGGGCAGAACATCTATTTGATACGAGTAATACTAGCGGTATTTATTTTGAAACTTCACCGACTGATTGGTGGCATGACTCTACAATTCTTACCTTTAACGCCATTGAATGGTCTGGTGGTAGAGATGTCATCCGCTCATTAGATCATGAATATATTCATGCTCTTGACGGTAGATACAATAAAGAGGGCGGCTATAAGTCTAATATGAGTTGGTGGAGTGAAGGCCTAGCCGAATATTTAGGTACTTTCTATCAAAGAAATTATCAATCTCTGGTCACTGCTAGCGAAGCACAGCCTTATACGTTAGCACAAATTTTTAATGGGGAGAGTGACGCTTATTCTTGGGGAGAGCTTGCCGTAGCTTACCTTTTTGAACAAAAACCAGCATTAGTTACAAGCATGCTAACAGAAATGCGTGCGGGTAATTGGGATGCATTTGATGCTTTAATGGCTGATATTGCAACCAATGAACAAGCTAGATTTGAAAATTGGTATCAACAAACCTTGCCTGAACAGTTTGCAAATAGCGCTATGCCTTTAGCGATGAACGATTATCAGCATATTAATGGTAGAGGAGGTTGGTTATACAAAACGACGGTACCAGAAAATACTGATTCGGTAACGTTTGCCAGCAGTGGCGGCTCAGGTAATGTTGACCTATGGGTAAATCTTGGCACTGCTGCACATCCTTATTTAGTATCAGATGTAAGCTGCGCTTCTACCAATGATGGAAATCAGGAAACCTGTACATTGGAGTCACCAATGGCTGGAGACTATTACATGACAATTGGTTCAGACTTCGTTGGTGGAGATATTATTGACCTATACGTAAGCGCCTGTACTGGTGTTGATTGTGCCGTCGAATTACCTGCGCCTATGGAGTTAACCACAGTCACAGAGCCATATTTACCGCATTGGCCTGAAAAAGGTCAACTAGGAACCTGTAGCCTAGCAGAAACATATCGCACTTCTTACGATGTTGCACAGGATGTTGCAATAACCAATACCACTGAAACACCAGTTAAGGTTTATTGGTTAAGCACTTCCCAGGGCAATCGAGCTGGCGGGTCATATATGACGCTAGAACAAGGAGATAGCTTTGCACCTGACAACTGGCGTATAGGCGAGCGTGTTATGCTAACCGATATTGTTGATAATTGTTTAGCAGTAGCCATCCTTAATGATGAAACTAATGATTTCTCAATTAAGGCTTCTCACGTTGAAGGAGCGCAAAGTGAAGTGGTACTGCCAGAAGCGACCGCAGAAATGGGGAGTTGTGATTTAGTTGAGCCATATTCCAGAGAAAGTGGTAACGCACCTGAGTTCATCGTAGCCAATGCGTCGTCAAACAGTTACAACCTATATTGGATTAGTGATTCGACGGGGGAGCCATATCTGGAAAATGTTTATGCCACTTTAGAGCAAAATCAAATGTATTCTGCAGATTTCTGGGCAATTGGCGACCGCATGATGGTAGCTGATAGCGATAATCAATGTGTAGGCGTACTAAGCCTTAACGACACCAGCAACATTTTCGTTTTAGACTAAATCATTAAATGATTTCGATAAAAGCCTCATATTATTTATGGGGTTTTTTTATGTCATTTTCAAAATGAAGTGGTTTGAAAGTGAGGTGGTTTGAATTTCCCAATAAGAAATCAGCTAGGTGCAATACATTAATGGCATTAAATTTAGCACCAGGGTATTGGCCAAACCTTAAAACAGGTACGGACTAAAAGCTGCATTGAGTATCGAAAGCTATCAGGTTAGGCATAGAACAACGTCATGATGAGTGTTTATTGAGCAACACACTCAATTTAACATAATATACATTGTGCGCAATTCTGTATGTAGTAGTTAATGTGCCAGGGACTTACTCCGTTAACGTCTATGCAGCTAAGAGCAATTACATTAGTCGCTTTATTAATTAGTTATTTATAACCAGTTCTGCTTTTACGCTCATGATTTTAGCTATCCTGGTTTTCCATAGTTATCATCATACGTAACCTTTAAATATACGTAACTACAACCTTAGTTAGTCATCCTCAATCTGTTGAGTTGTCAATCTCCTGTAGCAGTTGCCTAATTACTTACTTATTACTGATAGCTACTTTCGAATGGCTATTGATTTGTTTGGATGGCAAACACTTGAACTGTCAACTTCTGAAATCTGCAGCTACGGGTTTATCTACTAGTCATTTTTTAAACCGACATCCATAGCATCGCTTAACTCGCACTTTGCTAAGATTCGCACCGTTTACGCCTTGGTACGCTAAAACATCACTAAATTGCTTATTTTTAAGACGTCGCTACGTGCGTGAAATATCTTTTTGCCTAGTCTAGTACTGTAGATTTCACGTAACGACACTTAAATTGGTTACAAATTGGGCCTGGTTTCGCTTAATGTTCTAGTTAACTGCAGCTGCATGCTCAATTAAGTAATTCGTAATCCTATGGTTTACCTACATGGTTTAACGAAGTTAGCTCTAGTGTGATGTTTATCTTAACGTGCTAGGTTAACGCTTTAGTTCAATACAAGAAGACTGCTTTTATTCGCGTCATCTGGACGGTCACGGACAACGTCAACTTAATCAGGACAGTAATAATCGGTTATCACCATGAGATATCGTTTACATATCAGTATTTATCCCTCTAACTTTAAGCTGAGTTCCAAACTGTGTTATCAAGTTGAGTTTTGAAAAAAGTGTTACTAGGAGCAAAGCCTTCTGGTTACTAACCAGGTAAATACTAATCTGCCGCGACGGAACCAATTCAAACTTATGTAAGCTCAAATTCTAAAGCCTCATTTATACTAAAGGTTCGTATGAATTGAATTAATGATTAATGCCGATAATGTTACTTATCGGCATTAAAATATAAGGTGTACAGGTATCATTAATTTTATTGCAAATGAATTTAATTTATCTAATCTAGCTAAGCTTGTTTTATTAAATTGAGCCAAACTTACACACGGCTAATTTGCTTGAAAGCACATTGGTGATTAACTTTTACATTTTGAATATTTAGTCGATATCAGCGAGTGCGTCAATTGGCCTGTTTGCAGAACTTGCTGCTATTTCTGAGCTTAGTGTATGTAAATATTGGCTGGTAGTATCAATACTCTCATGGCCGGCATCGGCTTGTACATGGGACAATGGCCGCTGATAAATATTGATATCGTGCGTAATACCAGTGTGACGTATATTGTGAGCAGTTAACTTCCTCATTTGTTGTGCATCGTCAAACAAGCCATCATTTTCAGCACATTTGGCACCATGTTCGATGATATTTTCTAGAATATCCCTTACCTGCCTTACTCCTAAATTAGCATTAATCACACCAGTATCTCGCCCTCTTCCGGCTGCTTTGTGACGGACAAACAGCGGAGTTTTATCATTAGAATCTGGTAGTGGTTTCAAACCAAGGTGGCCTCTATATGTACTTAAAGCAGCAAGTAAGGCTTTTGATACGGATACATATCTTGCTTTATGCCCTTTGCTTTGAGGTAAATAAAATTGCCAAATTCCGCTATGTTTATTCAATACAAATTGTGCCATGACGGGACTATACCCTGCTCTAGCACTCACATCTGAAACACGTAAATAACAGCTATAAACCAATTGGATCAAAAATAAACTGCGCTGATGAGTTAATGGGTCTTCGGCTGCAAGTTGTTTAGCGCCTGCAACGATATATGACCACTGTAATTCTGTGAAAGCCATTTGGTTAACTTCATTCTGATCTATCTTATGTTTGGCTCTATTAGAAAATCTAGAGTGATTTAACCAAGCTTGTGCGGGATTTCTTTCAGTAACATCCTCACCTATCAAGTAGTTATAAAACGAGCTTAATATAGCAAGTTTAGTTTTTAACGCGTTATCGCTTAACTGATAAGGTTCTGTTTTTCCGTTAACTTTTTTACCTATAAAGGGCTTCCACTTTGGATTAGGCACCTTACTTAATCCATCAAATTTAACAAACTGTGGCACATTGAAGTAACCGATAAGCGCCAATGGTGGATTCAAACAATAATCTACATACTGCGAGATCTGCTGGCGTTTTATTGCGACAGGACTAATTTTAGCGACTTGAAAACACCAATGTAGAAACGTGGTCAATTCACTACGATAACTCTTATAGCTATTTTCGTTATCTTTTTGGCAAAATAGCAATTCGCAACAGCATTGATAAACTAACCCGGCGTCTGATACATGGTTAATAGATATCTGGGTAATGTAGTCATTTACGGTCTGGTTACCCGTTAGTATGGTGGTACCACTTTCAAAGAGTGGCATGGCTTGTGTTTGCATAAAGACAAGAAGCTTGAAATGATGACTATTAGCATGACCGATTCAATCATTTAGATAAAGCAAAATGTGCGCTTTGGGCGGAATTACCGCCTTATTTTGTTGTTGCAAATATTTTAACTAAGCTATTGTAATCATTAACATCATAACCAACATCATCAGCTACTTTCTGGTTGTTAAAATCACAGTCTTGGCAAGATTGATGTTGACAATGGATCCGCTGTTTGCAACTTGTTAGACATATTTGCCAAACACGCCGTTTGGTATTTTGATCTAAGCAGCGAAAATCTGCGGCACACAATGCCCCTGCTTTAATCAAATTCGCGAGAACTTCATAGGGTAAGGAAATATTTAATCTTTCTGTGGTCATGATAATTCACCGATAAGCCTGTTTACTGATTAATATACCTAAATGAGAATAATTATCAACAACAGATAAAGATAAGCTTTTCATAAGGCTTAGCTAAACTTATCTTCCGAAAAAGCTAAAAAAATCAAGCCAAAAATCTTAGCTGTTCTACACTCAAGTATGTAGGTCTATTTTTTCGATTTAGAGGAAGACTGATGCTGATTGACATGGCCAAAAAAAGTCCCTTATTTTCAGGCAAAAAGAAAGCTGCCGAAGAAGCGGCAGGCCCAGCTTGGCGAATTTTGATTGTCGATGATGAACCTGATGTCCATACCGTTACTAAGCTGGCTCTGTCTCGATTCAAGTTAGATAACCGACCGCTTGAGTTTATCAATGCGTACAGTGGCGAAGAGGCAAAAACCATCTTAACTGACAGTAAAGATGTAGCGATGGCATTTGTCGATGTAGTAATGGAAAGTGACCATGCCGGCTTAGAATTAGTAAAGTGGATACGGGAAGAGTTTAACAATAAAGCTATTCGTCTTATCCTGCGTACTGGCCAGCCAGGTCAAGCCCCTGAAGAAGATGTCATTGTTAATTATGATATAAATGATTACAAAGCTAAGGCTGAGCTAGATTCAAGAAAGTTAATCACTAGTGTATATTCAGCTTTGCGTTCTTATCGCGATATTATGGAGATTGAGCAAGCAAAACAAGCCCAGATCCAACATCGCCAGGGACTCGAAAGAGTTGTTAACGCAACCTCAGGCCTTTTCGAGCTGCGAACACTGCATAATTTTGCCGATGGACTGTTGTTTCAAGTCGCGAACTTACTTAATTTAAGCAATGAAACCCTATTACTGTCTTGCAATGCAATCGATGCAATGAGTGAAAACGTCGATAGCGAAGAATTGCACATATTAGCAGGCACTGGTCAATTTGCTTCCCATCATGAAAAACAGTTACCCAGTCATATCGAAAAAGCACTTAAACAAGCACTGAGGGAAAAACGCTGCCTGTATGAAAATAATTGTTTTATTGGTTATTTTCCTGCAAAAAGTGGCTGGATAAACCTGCTATACATGGACAACATTGCGGCTATCGGCGATCTGGATAAGAAGTTGATAGACGTATTTGCCATTAACGTTGGTGTCGCTTTTGAAAATCTTTTACTTAATAAGGAGCTTGAAGATACTCAATCAGAATTAATTATGCGCTTGGGCGACGTGGTAGAAAGTCGCTCCAAGGAAGCGGCAAACCATGTTAAACGAATGGCTGAATACTGCTACCAATTAGCACTGTTACACGGCCTAGATGAACACCAAGCGGACCTCATCAAGCATGCCTCCCCTATGCATGATATAGGTAAAATAGCTACACCGGATTCAGTATTGCTTAAGCCTGGAAAGCTTAATGATGAAGAATGGGAAATAATGAGACAACACCCTGAAGTGGGTCATCAAATTTTAGCAAATTCAGAGAGGCCTATTTTAAAAGCCGCGAGTATTATCGCACTGCAACACCATGAAAAATTTGATGGCAGTGGATACCCAAGTGGATTGAAAGGTGAAGAGATCCATATTTTTGCGCGTATTGTTGCCATCGCTGATGTTTTTGATGCACTCACCCATGCACGTTGTTATAAACCCGCTTGGCCTTTAGATGAAGTGTTAGTAGAAATGAAAAAAGGCGCAGGCCAACACTTTGACCCAGCATTACTTAACACATTCATCGATAATATTGATGTGTTTAAAAAGGTAAAAGAAACCTTAAGCGATCACTAATCACTAAGAGCCTACATTATCTGCTAGAAAGTCAAACAGTAGGGTTTGACTTTCTCCAGATTTGGTGACGGTAATGTAAGCTCGCCAAACCATATAATCACTGCTACATGAGCCGTATATTAAGGTCCCTTGATATACATCTTTGGCCTTTTGTTGTAGATTTACGGGAATAACCCCCATAAACATGTCTCTTCCTTCCACGCGCATTTCAATGCTATCTACTTCGCTGTTGGTGGTTACTGTTAAATCAATTGGCTTTTCACTTGGCGCATGAGAGGGAGTAAACTCAAGTTTAACCACGGTTTTTGCCACTTTTTGAACGCAGGGTCCTTGGGAGAATTGGCATAATGTTTCATCAATTTTGGTGATTTTTTTTGGCTCATTGTTTTGCTTTTCACAGCCTAAAGCAAAACACAAAACTGTGACCGATATCACGACATTAATGATAGAAGAGCGACTAATTAGCACAATTTTCAACCTTTTGAAGCAATTTGTTCACATTGTATATATGTAGCTTGATCTGGATCAATATTTGATACCGCATAATTCCTATCTTTTTTGATATCGCTCAAGTATCATTGCGTTGCCCAGGATTAATTTACGTTAATGTAGGGTGACACATTGACACAATTAACGATGTTTCGTAGGGAAACCTTGATGATTGCGTCTTTTTACCGGGTAAAACTCGTTTTACTCAAACAATAAGTATAAGTAATAAGCAGTGGAAGCAATATGATGAACCATTCCCAGCCTCAAGGCGCTGATTACAATTACACTGTAGTTCGCCAGTTCGCCCTAACCACCGTGTTATGGGGCATTATTGGTATGACGGTCGGTGTATTGATCGCGGCACAGTTAATCTGGCCACAACTGAATTTTGAAACACCATGGCTAACGTACAGTCGTCTTCGACCACTGCACACTAATGCCGTAATTTTCGCATTCGGTACATCAGCACTATTCGCAACATCCTACTATATCGTTCAACGTACCTGTCAAACCCGACTATTTGCGCCAAAATTGGCCGCATTTACTTTCTGGGGTTGGCAAGCAATCATTCTATCAGCGGTGATCACACTACCTCTTGGTATTACCAGTGGTAAAGAATACGCTGAGTTAGAATGGCCAATCGATATTGCTATCACCATTGTGTGGGTAGCTTATGCGGTTGTCTTCTTTGGTACCATCATTAAGCGAACTACTTCACATATTTATGTGGCGAACTGGTTCTTTGGTGCGTTCATTATCACCGTTGCAGTGCTTCACATTGTTAACTCTATGGCTGTGCCTGTGAGTCTGTGGAAATCTTATTCACTTTATGCTGGTGCAGTCGACGCCATGGTTCAGTGGTGGTACGGCCATAATGCGGTAGGTTTCTTATTAACCGCTGGCTTCCTTGGTATGATGTACTACTTCGTACCAAAACAAGCGGGTCGCCCAGTTTACTCATACCGTTTATCAATTGTTCACTTCTGGGCACTTATTGCACTTTATATCTGGGCGGGTCCTCACCACCTACATTATACCGCGCTACCTGACTGGACTCAGTCTTTAGGTATGGTAATGTCGTTGATTCTATTTGCTCCTTCTTGGGGTGGTATGATCAACGGTATCATGACCCTATCTGGTGCATGGCATAAGCTAAGAACCGACCCTGTACTACGTTTCCTTGTTGTTTCTCTGTCTTTCTACGGTATGTCTACCTTTGAAGGCCCAATGATGGCAATCAAAACCGTTAACGCCCTTTCGCACTATACCGACTGGACTGTTGGTCACGTGCATTCAGGTGCATTAGGTTGGGTTGCAATGGTATCAATCGGTTCTTTATATCACCTGATTCCTGCTATTTACGGCCATGGTCGTATGTATAGCAACAACCTGGTTAACGTCCATTTCTGGTTAGCAACGATCGGAACGGTACTTTACATCGTATCTATGTGGATTAGTGGTGTTATGCAGGGTCTAATGTGGCGTGCGGTTAACTCTGACGGAACGTTAACTTATAGTTTCGTAGAGAGTATCGAAGCATCTTACCCATTCTACTTTGTTCGATTCCTAGGTGGCGCGTTTTTCGTAACGGGCATGCTGTTGATGGCATATAACGTGTTCAAGACAGTCAAAGCACCAAAAGAATCATTGCCAGCACCAGCTGAAGCATAAGGGGTAGATTAGATGAAATTTAATCATGAAATAGTCGAGAAGAATATCGGCCTATTGGGTATTTTCACTGTACTAGCTATCAGTATTGGTGGCTTGGTACAAATTACCCCCCTTCTCTTCCAAAAAGACACGACTGAGCCAGTAGATGGGCTACGTCCATATACTGCACTTGAACTTGAAGGTCGAGACATCTATATCCGTGAAGGTTGTTACAACTGCCACAGTCAGATGATTCGTCCATTACGTGCAGAAACAGAACGTTACGGTCACTACTCAGTCGCCGGTGAATCTGTTTGGGATCACCCATTCCAATGGGGTTCAAAACGCACTGGTCCTGATTTGGCCCGTGTAGGCGGTCGCTATAGCGATAAATGGCATGAGGTTCACCTCATCGATCCGCGTGCAGTAGTACCTCAGTCAAACATGCCAGGGTTCCCTTGGTTAGCTGACAACGTACTAGACGGTAAGCTGACTCAGAAGAAAATGACCATTCTGAACAACATGCATCCAGGTGAATATAAAGGTAACAACCTTTATACGCAGGAAGAGTTAGATGGCGCGCAAAAAGCTGTTGAGGGTAAAACCGAAATGGAAGCTATCATCGCCTACCTGCAGTCGCTAGGTCACGCATTGAAATAATTTGGAGGCATAAATATGGATTACGGCACAGTACAAGGGATTATTACCATTGTTGTTATGGTGACGTTTGTCGGTATTTTTGCGTGGGCTTATAGCGCTCGTCGTAAAGATCAGTTTGACGAAGCCGCTAACCTTGTTTTCTCTGATGAAGAGGTAAAAAACAAGGACTCAGGAGAACATAAGTAATGAGTAGCTTCTGGAGTTTATGGATTACCATTTTGACCATAGTGGTAATTGCAGGATGTTTTATCCTACTTAAGGTCGTCTCTAAAAACACTACTGGTGTTGAAGAAGGCGAATCTATGGGTCACAGCTTCGATGGAATTGAAGAGATCAATAACCCACTACCAAAATGGTGGAGTTATATGTTCTATGTCACCATCGTATTTGGTGTAGTTTATCTAGCGCTTTATCCAGGCTTAGGTAATTTCCAGGGTTTACTTGGTTGGACAAGCTCTAACCAAAGTGTACGTAACCTAGAAGAATCTAAGCTTGCTGTAGAAACCGCTGCTAAAGAAGGCCGTTGGGTTCAATATGACCAAGAAGTAAAAAGTGCAGACGAAAAGTTTGGCCCTATCTTCAAGGCATATGCCGATACGCCTTTAGAAGAGTTGGTTAACAACGAAGAAGCATTGAAAGTTGGTGGTCGTTTGTTCTTACAAAACTGCGCGCAATGTCATGGTAGTGACGCCCGTGGTAGTAAAGGCTTCCCTAACCTGACTGACGGTGATTGGTTGTATGGTGGCGAGTTAGAAACCATAAAAGCCTCTATCATGAACGGTCGTCACGGTATGATGCCGCCTAAAGGTGGTTTACCGATTGAAGATAGTGAAGTTAAAGGCCTTGCTGAATATGTACTTAAGCTATCGGGACGTGATCATGACGAGGCCCTTGCCGCACAAGGACAAGGCTCATTCATGAAAGGTTGTTTTGCTTGCCATGGCATGGACGGCACCGGTAATAAGATGATGGGTGCACCTAACTTAACTAACAATATTTGGTTGTACGGCGGCAGTCGAGGTGCCATTGAACAGTCTATCACTCAAGGTCGTAGTGGCGTAATGCCAGCTTGGAAAGACATGCTTGGTGAAGAGAAGGTTCATGTTATCTCTGCTTACGTTTATAGCTTGTCAAACAAGTAGTTACATCTAGTTAACAATGAGGCCTCGATCGTATCGAGGCCTTTTTTTTAAGTGCCATCTCACACTTTTCTATGTAAAATAGCGCTACTTCATTCTATAGGTATTGTTAATGAATCAACCTCAACCCTGGTATAAACAATTTTGGCCCTGGTTTCTTATCGTTTTGCCGCTAATTGCTGTAGTGGCAAGTTTCAATTTGCTCTTTCTTTCGATTGAACATCGGGATTCATTGGTGTCAGAAGACTATTACAAGGACGGTAAGCGTATAAACATGGATTTACGCGCCATTAATCAAGCTAAGCAGCTTGGTTTACAATATGAATTACTGGTAGACGATAATAACCTTACCTTGACTCAACATGGTGGTGAGCCCTATTTAGCGGCATTAACCGTTCAGTTCTTTCACCCTACCATTAAAGACAGAGACTTCAGCAATGTGATCACCGCCGATGGTAATAACCAGTATCACATCGCATTAGACAACCCACTGACAGGTTCTTGGGAAGTTCGTATAGAAGGATTCGACAAATCTTGGCGTATTCAAAAGCGTCTCGAGATTCGTGATGATAGTCAGTATTGGTTGAATTAACCAATTTATGACTACGACAAGTTGTTTTCACTGCGCGGAGCCGGTCACAACCGGCTCGCAATTCGTTACCGTCATCAATGACCAACCACGACTAATGTGTTGTCCCGGTTGCCAAGCTGTCTCACAAGCTATTATTGACGCGGGATTGACTAACTACTATAAATTCCGTACTGAGCCTGGCAGCAGGCAAACAGCCCTTGTACCCGATGAGCTTAATCATTACAGCGCTTTCGATTTACCAGAAGTACAACAAGATTTCGTTCATCACCAAGCAGAATTATCTAGCACATCGCTAACTATTGACGGTATCACCTGTGCAGCTTGTGCATGGCTTATCGAGCATCGACTCAAACATATCCCTGGTATCAACAGTATCAAGGTTAACAGTACCACTGAGCGTGCTGCTATCAAGTGGGATAATACACAAATCCAACTCAGCGAAATCTTAAACCATATTAGCCAAATAGGTTATCAAGCCGCCCCCTACCAAGTGGATGAGCAAGAAAAACAAAGTAAAGAAAATAGCCGAAAATTTCTGTTAAGGTTAGGTCTAGCTGGCTTCGCCACTATGCAAGTGATGATGTTTGCATTGGCTTTATACTCAGAATATTTTACCGATTTAGAAGTGGAATACCGTGACTACTTTCGCTGGGTAAGCATGATCTTTGCCGCGCCTGTGGTGTTTTACTCAGCACAGCCATTTTATTTTAGTGCAGTGAGGGGCATGCTTGTCGGTCGACTAAACATGGATGTCTCGGTATCCATTGCGATTTGTGGCGCTTACATCGCTAGCTGTATCGCCACAGTTCAAGGAACCGGTGAAGTATATTTCGAATCAGTCAGTATGTTCACTTTCTTTTTGCTGCTAGGTCGCTATTTAGAACAAAATGCGCGCCAGAAAGCAGCAATGAGCGCCAATAACCTGCATAAACTTGTGCCGTTAACCGCCAATCGCGTCAATCAAGACGGCAGCATTGAAGAGATCCCAGCTAAAAAACTACAAGTGGGCGATACCGTATTAGTTAAACCTGGCGAAGCCCTGCCCGCTGATGGCTTTGTCATTAAAGGTGAAACGGGTGTCGATGAAGCCATGTTAACGGGTGAACAAACCCCAGTGATTAAATCACTCGATAGCCAAGTTTACGCAGGCACCATTAATCTTGATCATCCGCTAACGGTATCGATTACTGCCGTTGGCCAGCAACAACTGGTTGCTGAAATTATGCGAATGCAGGAAGATGCCGCGAATACTAAGCCTAAAGTGGCCGAGTATGTTGATACGATATCCAATTACTTCACTTGGACTATTTTAATCATCGCCGCAATAACCTATATCGTTTGGCGAATTTATTGGCCCGAAGATGCTTTTTGGGTCACGTTATCGGTATTGGTTGCTACCTGTCCCTGTGCACTTGCACTCGCTACACCCACTGCTGTGACTTGCGCAACAGGTTTATTTACACGTTTAGGCATAGTTGCTAAAAAGCCCGGTGTTTTTGAAAAATTACCACAAATTGAACATGTTGTTTTTGATAAAACTGGGACTTTAACTTGTGGTGCGCTCACCATAGAAAGTATAAAAACTTTCCAGGAGGTAGATGAAGAAGCGTGTCTTAAAATCGCGAGCGCACTCGAACGACAGTCTTTACATCCCCTGGCCGCAGCCTTTAACGCCAATAGCCAAGGCTTGGTGGTTGAAAACGCTAAAAATGTGCCAGGGTTTGGTATCAGCGGCAACATTGGAGCTAACAAATATTCACTAGGTAGTGCTGCATTTTGTCAAGTTTCAGCCAAAGCGCTAAGTAGCAGTGATAGTCAAACTGATAAGCAACAAGTCTATCTTGCCGATGAATCAGGACTGTTAGCGAGTTTTACTGTTATCGACGAAATTCGGGCCGATGCTAAAGATGCGGTGTTGGCACTGAAACAGCAAAACATGGCAATTAGCATCGCCAGCGGTGATTGCTCCAACCATGTCGAACAAGTTGCAAAGTCACTTGAAATTACCGACCTACATAAAGGCATGTCCCCTGCAGATAAATTAAGTCTAATTCAAACTTTAGAACGTAAAAAGGCCACAGCCATGTTTGGTGATGGTATAAATGACGCCCCTGTATTGGCAGGTGCTAACCTATCCATTGCCATGGGGAGCGGCGCGCATGTCACTAAAAACAGCGCTGATATCGTATTGTTAAGTAATCAACTATCGCGTTTCCCTGAAGCAATCAAGATTGCCAAGTTCACTCAAAAGGTGATAAAGCAAAATTTATGGTGGGCGTTGGGGTATAATCTGTTTATTATTCCGCTTGCGGTTACAGGTCACGTCGTGCCTTACATTGCAGCCATTGGTATGTCAGCGAGTTCACTAATTGTTGTTGCCAATAGTCTACGACTATTAAAGGTAAAATTATGAGCATAATTTATGTGTTAATCCCTATTGCCATGTTATTCGTATTAATTGCTGTGGGGATCTTTTTCTGGGCAGTTAAGTCTGAGCAATTTGATGACTTAGACCGACAAAGCGTGTCTATTTTGTTCGATGACGATATCAAACCAAAGTCAAACAATAGCGACCAAGAAGGCGCGAAAAAGTCTTGACTGATTACAGCTACACGGCGGCCTTTATTGTCGGACTGATGGGAGCTGGCCACTGTATGGGAATGTGCGGTGGTATTGTGGGCGCATTTTCCCAACAATTGCCCAAAGTCCAACGAGGGAGCCTACTAGCCCATCGACTACAATTTCTTCTTGCCTATAACCTCGGGCGAATCAGTAGCTATGGTATTGCGGGTGCGTTGGTCGGTGGCTCTGCTAGTATGTTGGGGCTGTTATTTGATATCGATACCTACTTACTCGTTCTGCGCTTGATTGCCGCGATCATGATGATCATTACCGGCTTATACATTGCCCAAATTTGGGCCGGCGTGGTTCAAATCGAACGCTTAGGTCAATGGATATGGAGATTCCTTAGCCCAATAGCAAATAAATTACTGCCAATCCAAACCCCGTTTAAAGCGAGTATTGCCGGTTTGATTTGGGGTTGGCTACCCTGCGGATTAGTCTACAGTACGTTAACGTGGGCTGTGGCGAGCAACTCCGCCCAAAACGGCGCATTGATCATGCTTTGTTTTGGTCTGGGTACCCTTCCGGCTTTGCTAAGTGCAGGACTTGCTGCTGATTTGTTAAACCGATGGGTTCGTTCAAAATGGGTCAAATGGCTCAGTGGTGCTGCATTAGTAGCGTTTGGTTGCCACACTTTGTACATCGGTTTTAGCCAGCTAAACTAGCCCATATTATTAAATTAAGTTAACATATGGGTAATTGTGAAACTTGAGAGAGATTATGACAGATACCATTAAAAGTCGTCGTTCGGCATCACCCGGATGCGCCATACATTGTCATGACTGCAGTATGGGAACACTTTGTATCCCATTCACGTTGAATACTAACGAGCTAGATCAGCTTGACGATATCATCGAGCGCAAAAAGCCAATCCAAAAAGGTGAGCAAATATTCAAGTCAGGGGATCCTCTCAAATCGTTATACGCAATACGTTCAGGCACAATCAAAAGCTATACCATTACCGAGCAAGGCGATGAGCAAATCACCGGTTTCCACCTAGCAGGAGATGTCATTGGTTTTGACGGTATCCACTCTCAAATGCATCAGAGTTTTGCCCAAGCGTTAGAAACCTCCATGGTGTGTGAAATCCCCTACACCACACTAGACGACCTATCAGGTACCATGCCCAAGCTCAGACAACAAATCATGCGATTGATGAGCAACGAAATTCAGTCAGATCAGGAGATGATCTTACTATTAAGTAAGAAAAACGCCGAAGAACGTCTGGCAGCATTTATCAGCAACTTGGCTACGCGCTTTGGCAATCGCGGCTTTTCACCAAAAGAGTTTAGGCTAACCATGACTCGGGGTGATATTGGTAACTACTTAGGTTTAACGGTCGAAACTATCAGTCGCTTGCTTGGGCGTTTTCAGAAAGCTGAACTCATTGAAGTTAAGGGCAAATATATTACTATTGTTGACTTTGAATCCTTGTCTAAACTCTCAGGAAACAATAAGATAGGACGGTAACCTAGTTTGTCAGGGCAAATTTGATCTAACACAAAGCATTTTGCCCTGATTAGCGCATTATTAAGTTATCGCTTCACTTAAAGGAGTAAGCTATGAAGGACTATCAAAAGATCCTTGTTGTAGTAGATCCAACTAATGATAAGCAGTCGGCCATCGCCCGTGCCGTAGAATTAGCCTCTAAAAACAATGCCAAAATAACGGTATTCCTCTCAATCTTTGATTTCTCCTATGAAATGACTTCTATTTTGTCAGGCCAAGAGCGTGAAGCCATGCGTCAAGGGGTTATCGCACAACGTCAGGCTTGGCTGCAAGAAGTGTTAAGCCAGTATCAACAAGATGGCGTTGATATTGAAAGCGAAGTCATTTGGCACAATCGCCCTTACGAAAGTATTATCCTGCACGCAATTGAAGGAAAGTACGACCTTATCGTTAAAGGTACCCACGAGCACGACAAGCTGAAATCGGTTATCTTTACACCAACAGATTGGCATTTAATGCGCAAAGCGCCAGTACCAGTACTTTTGGTTAAAGAACACGATTGGCCTGTCCAAGGTAAAATCTTATGTGCGGTTAACGTTGCCAGCGAAGACGATGACCACCAAGCGCTAAACGGGATTATTATCAATCACGCATTAGACTTAGCCAAGAAGTTCGATGCACAAGTCCATCTCGTTAACGGTTATCCTGGTACCCCAGTTAATCTTGCCATCGAACTACCAGATTTTGATGCGCATACCTATAGTGAAACCATTCGCATGCAACATGAGCAGCGGGTGACCTATTTAGCAAACAGTTATGGTATTGAAGCTGATTTCTGTCATGTAAAAGAAGGCTTACCCGAAGATGTAATACCCGATGTAGCAGCGGCATTAGATGCTGAATTGGTGATTCTTGGCACCGTTGGACGCACAGGCTTTTCAGCAGCCTTAATCGGTAATACAGCAGAACATGTGATTGATAGCATTAATTGTGATTTATTAGCAATTAAACCGGAAGGATATCGTTCACCGCTTGAAGAGAGTTAATTAACCATCTTCTTTGCTACAAATTAATACGCTATACTACGCGCCCTGATTTTGAGTCTCTAGGCGCGTTTTTTTATGTCCGACATTGAACAAGCATTAACTAAAAAGCAAACGACCCGTTTAAACAAGCTACAAAAGAAACTACGACGCGAAGTTGGTAGTGCGATTGCAGATTTTGGCATGATTGAAGATGGTGATCGTGTGATGTGCTGTTTGTCTGGTGGTAAGGACAGTTATGCGATGTTGGATATTTTAATCAACTTACAACAACGAGCACCGATAGACTTTGAAATCGTCGCGGTTAATCTCGACCAAAAGCAGCCTGGCTTTCCTGAAGACATTCTTCCTGCCTATCTCGATACACTAGATGTGCCCTATCACATCTTGGAAAAAGACACCTACTCTATCGTTAAGGATAAAATACCAGAAGGTAAAACAACATGCTCATTATGCAGTAGGTTGCGCCGAGGCACTTTGTATGGGTTTGCACAAAAAATAAATGCCACTAAAATCGCTTTAGGTCATCATCGAGACGATATCGTCGAAACGCTATTTTTAAATATGTTTTTTGCAGGCAAACAAAAAGCCATGCCACCCAAGTTGCTTTCCGATGACGGGGCCAATGTCGTTATTCGTCCGCTAGCCTATTGCCGCGAAAAAGATATTGCAGAGTACGCGCAGCTTAAAGCTTTTCCAATTATTCCTTGTAATCTTTGTGGCTCACAAGAGAACCTTAAGCGTCAAGCGGTAAAGGATATGTTAAAGAGCTGGGATAAAGAGTTTCCCGGACGAATTGAAACGATTTTTACAGCAATGCAAAATACCGCACCGTCTCAGGGCGTTGATAGAAATCAATTTGACTTTAAGAGTTTAAAACGCGATCCGAATGCGCCGATGTCAGGAGATGTTGCTGAGTCTGATTTACCTGCGTTTGATTTTCTCGACATTGCCAACAGCGGCCATATTGATTTAGATGCTGCGTCAAAAGTGACTCAAGAGCAGCGTATTGATGTGGTAAACACCTTTCGCCCCTAGTTAAGAAGTGGCATAAAAAAGGGCCTATTAAGGCCCTTTTTTTAGCTTTATTCCGTTCCTGTCCACGGGCTAATAACCTTTGGTGTCACGCTAAAGCTGATACTTTCTAATTCACTGATGGCTTGAGTAGATAATCGATAGACGCCGCTGAAACGATGTTCAATACCGTCAGTAGTAATCGTTACCTGCTGATCCTTATCAAATTCAAAGTTAATGCCATTGGTAGACTCGCTAAAATAACGCATGGGAAACCCTTGCATCGACTTTAACAACTGGTTCATCTGCTCATTAATGCTTTGCACTTCTTCGCGGACATATTGTTGTTTAGTTTGCTTTGCGCGAATTTGCATAGCAATCCCACAATGAGCGCCATCTCCTTGCATATCGAGATTAATCACAGCACGATTTGATTTCAACGCGTCGTCAAATGGGATAAACAACCGCTGACTTTCGTTAATCGTTAACGGAAATTGTTCCTTTTCAGTGGTGATAGAACCACCTAAGACAACACACTCTTTTGTTTTAGGCACGCTAAATGCGATTTCAACTAACGGGTAATGTCCCTTATTGACTTGCTTTAAACGCTGGTAAAAGCCTTGATACTCCAAAGAAATTGGCGCCGCTTGTGCAACACCACAGGTCAATAAAAGACAACTAAACAGAAGGCCCTTTCGCATTATTATCCACCAAGTATTTTTTGTTATGTCTGAGCATTTCAAGTAATTCATCTATGTAGGCCTCTTGCCGCTCAGAGTAATGAATAAGGCCGTACACTAATTCTGTCGCTTCAGGTTGTTTATTTTGCGCTCTAAGATCTGCGCGGATTGAACGCAGAAGACTGTATGCTGCATTCGAATTAAGGTTACGTAAATAAGAAGCGACAGAATCCTCCACACTATCGAAAACGGCAACCTCATGGCTCATGCCCGCTGTTCTTGACTGCGGGACTAAACCACAGCCCTTTCGAAAGCACCATTGACCAAAAAAGTTTAAACCCTGTTTAGCAAATCGTGAGCTTCCCCAACCAGTCTCATTAGCAGCTTGGATCAGCACCATGTCTTCTGGGATAATATCAACCCTTTCTAGAAGCTGAGACAGTGTATTTTCATTGATAGAGCGCAGCGCTAATTGGTATTTGCTTGCCAACCCTTCTACTCTAAAACGTTCAGCTTCGGTTAAAGCTTGATCTTGTCGCATATGTTCAAGGGTTTGGCTAAGAAATTGACGCTCATCCAAAATAATTGCATTTTGATGGCGTATCGCAGGTCTTAGGTAATTGAAAAAAGCTTGCTTCTTTTCAGATACATCTTGAATGGCGCTAAAGTCAGGGATCTTACTGGTGGGTAATTGATTCTTAACCAACTGCCCTTGTTCGACGGCGGTATCGCCTTGTTGCTGTAATAACAAGGTTTTGCTTGTTAACAATACAATTGTCACAAGTCCTAATGATACAACTATTTTCCCAACTCTACCTGTTTTCAAGCTTTCACCTTTTAAGCAAATATGAGCTTGGATTATATACTTAAACGACTAAGTTGTGCGAGCAACTTGATTAAGCTAAGACAATGTTTATTGTCCGATACTTTAAAAGTTATCTTAGGTATAATCATTGGCTTCGACAACTCAACAAAGTCAGTTTTAATGCCAGAAAAATTACTCAGTCAATATGACCATATCGTTGCTATCGGCGGCGGTCACGGACTTGGTAGAGTATTATCATCGCTTAGTTTCTTAGGCCCTAAACTCACAGGCATCGTTGCAACAACGGATAACGGCGGTTCAACGGGGCGACTAAGACAGTCACAAGATTGTATCGCTTGGGGGGATTTACGTTATTGTTTATCTCAACTTGTCGACAAACCATCAGTAGGTTCGCTGCTGTTCGATTACCGTTACGCTGGCAGTAGCGAATTAGCGGGGCACAACCTCGGTAATTTAATGTTACTAGCGCTTGATCAGTTATGTGTACGTCCATTAGAAGCAGTTAATCTAATCCGCCAAATGCTCAATGTTGAATGCCAGCTTATCCCTATGTCTGAGCAACCGACCCATCTTGTTGCCATTGCTGGAGCAGGGACTAAAATCTATGGTGAAGTCGAAGTTGACGAAATGCAGCAAGCACCTGTTGCGCTGGCACTAGAACCTAATGTTGAGTCAACTAACGAAGCAGTCGATGCAATAAAACAAGCAGAGTTAATTATTCTAGGGCCAGGAAGCTTTTTAACCAGTGTTATGCCTCCCCTGCTCTTGCCAGATATCTGCCAAGCTATTGTAGCCAGCGATGCACCAATTATTTATGTAGACAATTTAACCCAAGAGCCCTCTGCAGCTGCTAATTTTTCAATAAAAGAAAGATTACAATGGTTTAGCCAAATTCTCTCTGGTAAAAACATCGATGCAGTACTCGCCAACGGCAGTGAAACATCACGAGAGGGCAATGTATTCACCGCCCCATTGGTGAGTAAAGATCATTTAGCGATGCATGACAAGTTGGCATTAGTAAAAGGATTTGCCCAGATACTTAACCAAATAAAATAAAAGGAGCCTTTAGGCTCCTTTTTCTAACTTATTGCTTTATTTGCAGCTGAGAGTTTGCGGCCTAACATGCTAAGCGGCAGACCGCACAACTCTCAATAAAACGACCTAATTACTGAACTACAGCGGCTATCGCTTTACAAATAATTGGCATATTTGCCTTCGTCATGCCCGCAACACTTATTCTGCCGCTACCAACGATATACACGCCGTGGTCAACTTTAAGCTGCTCTACTTGCGCTTTAGTCAGGCCAGAAAAACTGAACATCCCATTTTGGTCATTAATAAAATCAAAATTTTGAGTTACACCAGCCTGTTTTAAGCTGCTTACGAACAAGCTACGCATTTCCGCGATACGCTCACGCATTTGTTGTAATTCTTGCTCCCACAATGCACGTAGCTCATCATCAGCAAGTATGGTACTCACTATCAGTGCGCCGTGGGCTGGCGGATTCGAATAGTTTGCACGAATAGTACTCTTCACTTGACTAAATGCAGTTGCTGCAACCTGCTGCGACTCGGCAACTAATGTAACAGCACCAATGCGTTCATTATACAGGCCAAAGTTTTTGGAAAATGAGTTTGCGATAACCAGCTCTGGAACAACGTTTGCAACGATACGTAAGCCTTGGGCGTCTTGTTCTACGCCGGCACCGAAACCTTGATAAGCGAAATCAAATAACGGTACCAATTGCTTATCAAGGCACAGCTGGGCTATCGATTCCCATTGCTGAGCATTTAAGTCGATACCTGTTGGGTTGTGGCAGCAACCATGTAGCAGCACGAGATCGCCAGCTTTAGCTTGCTGAAGATCTTCACACATTGCCGCAAAATCCATGTCGTGGGTTTCAGGGCGATAGTAACGATACTGTTTAACTGCAAGGTTTGCTGAACTAAAAATGTTATTGTGATTTGCCCATGTTGGATTACTCACCCAAATAGTGTCGGCACTGGTGTTTTTAACCAAAAACTCAGCGGCAACGCGTAATGAACCAGTTCCGCCTGGTGCTTGTGCGGTAGCTGCACGTTTGTTTTTAACAACAACATGTTCCGCACCAAACAACAGTGATTGTACAGCTTGGTTATATGCTTGTACGCCATCGATACCTAGATAACTTTTGCTGGTTTCACTACTAAGCAGCTTTTCTTCTGCAAGTTTGACTGACTTCAAGATTGGTGTGGCACCAGACTCATCTTTATAAATACCAACACCTAAATTGACCTTATCACTGCGTTTATCGGCTTTGAATGCATCTGTTAAGCCTAAGATCGGATCGGCACTAGCCAGCTCTACCTGGTTAAATATCATGGTTTTTTCCTAGAAAAAAAGCGTTTATGTAGGGTTCGTCGCTAGTTATATCAAAGACCCAGGGCGCTTCATAGCGACTTTGCCACAAAGTGAAAAAAATAGTATCTCATTTAAAGAATCTTAACTTATGTGGGCATAATAAGAGAATCACTTAGAAAATTAATCATTATTTTATTGTTTTGATAATCAATCTGCGCTGTCAGCTAACTTTATGATTGTTACAGAGTAGAGATACAAAAAAGCCCCAACAACTGTTGAGGCTTTTTTGTCATCAAAAGATGGTACCCGAGGCCGGACTTGAACCGGCACGCTTATTCAGCGAGGGATTTTAAATCCCTTGTGT
>NZ_JBHZSN010000024.1:0-37721 GCF_043643685.1 Shewanella waksmanii | reverse complement strand
GAGTTCGCTTAACTATTGATTTCATAACACTCTCCAAAAAAGGTTTGAAAAGTGTCAACGTTATTTAGGACGGGTCACCCCTTTCAAAAAAGGCCTCGTATGAGGCCTTTTTTATGCCCGTTATATGGCTAGATCTTTACCTAACGACTATAACTAGAGTAGTCATTGCTGCGACAGGTATGGCATCTAATGCGGGCCTTATATCTACTTATTTTCTTGTACCTTTTTACTGCCGACATCGGCGCGGCGAACATCGTTTTAGTTGATAGTTATCATCATGGCTATGGTTGGTCTGCACAATACCGTGAGGGGTTAAAAGCGACCTTAGGTGTAGAGCACCAGCTCAAGGTATATGAACTCGATGCGAAGCGTTTACCGCAAACAGAGCTAACTATCGCTGCAGACAGGCATTTTACAGCCATTATTAACGCAAAACCTGACCTGGTCATTCTAGGTGATGATCACGCGATTGCATTGCTTAGCGAGCGATTGATGGACCATCATTTTCCCCTAGTGGTGCTCGGCCTTAACGCTAACCCTCGCAACTACAATCTTCACACCTATCAAGATATATCCGGCCTGTTAGAACGCCCAATATATCGACGCTCTGTGCTTCTCGCTAGTGAATTGTTACCAAAGAAGCAAACACATAAGTTTTTGGTACTTTTCGATAATAGCGCGACATCGAAAATGGCGCTCAACGAAGTCAGTTTAAACCTCAAACCAATAACGATTGCTGGGCATCAAATAGAATTCGCAAGTACTAACGACTATACCGAATGGCAGCGGTTGGTTTCGACCAGTAAAGATAATGGATATAGTGCGGTATTTGTCGGCCTCTACCATACCTTAATGAGCGAAGAGCAACATATTCCCCACCAACAAGTTGCTAAGTGGGCAGCAAAGTCGACACCCGCACCGATATTTGCCTTTTGGGACTTTGCTGTCACCGATGGTATGTCATTAGGTGGGTTTGTTCTCAATGGCTACAACCATGGCGTACAGGCCGCTAAACTTTGCTTAATGCGACTAACTCAACAACAGCAAGCAACTAAATTTATCACTGATAGGCGCGGTAAATATTATTTTAGCAGAGCCGAATTAGAGAGGTGGCAAATTACATTGCCTAGCAGGGTGGAATATCAAAGTGATTTCTTTAAATAGAATTAAGATTTGAGGCTGCTGAAAATAAAAAAGCCAGGCATAGCCTGGCTTTTTTAAATGAATTACCTATTACTCAGCAGCAGCTTCTTCTTCAACAGCTTCAGCAGCTTCTGGGCGTCCTACTAGTTCAATATACGCCATAGGCGCTTTATCACCAGTACGTAGACCGCACTTAAGGATACGGGTGTAACCGCCAGGACGTTCCTGGTAGCGTGGACCCAATTCATTGAATAACTTACCGACAACTTCTTGGTCGCGAGTACGAGCAAATGCCAAACGACGATTTGCAACGCTATCACTTTTAGCAAGTGTTATCAGAGGCTCAACTACGCGACGCAGTTCTTTCGCCTTAGCTACAGTAGTCTTGATCACTTCGTGACGGACTAAAGAACCAGCCATGTTACGGAACATAGCTTGACGGTGACTGCTGTTGCGGTTTAGTTGACGACCACTCTTACGATGGCGCATGACCTAATCCTTATTACCTAAATCTGTACAAACTTGGACTTATAGGTCGTCTGCTAAACTAGCTGGAGGCCAGTTTTCTAGACGCATACCTAAAGAAAGTCCACGAGAAGCTAACACGTCCTTAATTTCAGTAAGAGATTTCTTACCTAAGTTAGGCGTCTTAAGCAGCTCGACCTCAGTACGCTGTACCAGATCTCCGATGTAATGAATCGCTTCGGCTTTCAAACAGTTAGCCGAACGTACAGTTAGCTCTAGATCGTCGACAGGACGCAACAGAATTGGGTCGAACTCTGGTTTCTCTTCTTTCTGCTCTGGCTCAGTGACATCACGCAGTTCAACGAATGCATCTAGCTGTTCGGCTAGGATTGTCGCTGAACGACGAATTGCTTCCTCAGGATCAATAGTACCGTTAGTGGTCATATCGATAACGAGTTTGTCTAAGTCAGTACGCTGTTCAACACGTGCCGCTTCAACATTATAAGCAATACGCGCAACAGGTGAGAAAGATGAATCCACTAACAAGCGACCGATTGGGCGATCGTCGTCTTCGGTTTGTGCACGAGCTGACGCTGGTACATAACCACGACCACGCTCAACACGAATACGCATGCTGATGTCGTTGTTACCTGTCAAATGACAAATAACGTGATCAGGATTCATAATAGTAACATCACCATCGTGCGTGATATCTGCTGCGGTAACAGGGCCTGCGCCTGACTTGCTTAAAGTAAGCATAGCCTCGTCTTTACCCTCGACAACCACTGCTAAACCTTTAAGGTTTAACAAGATTTCTAGGATATCCTCTTGTACGCCTTCCTTGCTGCTATACTCGTGCAATACACCATCAATCTCAACTTCGGTGACCGCGCAGCCGGGCATAGACGACAATAGGATACGACGCAACGCGTTACCTAAAGTGTGACCAAAACCACGCTCAAGCGGTTCCAGTGTAACCTTGGCACGTGTTGGGTTAACCTGCTCGATATCAACGAGACGCGGTTTAAGAAATTCTGTAACAGAACCCTGCATTGTGTCCTCTCTTGTTTATTAGCTTTACTTAGAGTAAAGCTCGACGATCAGCTGTTCGTTAATTTCCGCAGATAAATCACTACGTTCTGGTAGACGCTTGAAAGCACCTTCCATCTTAGCGTTATCTACTTCAACCCATGTTGGCTTTTCGCGCTGAGTAGCAACTTCTAAAGCAGCCTTAATACGAGCTTGCTTTTGAGACTTCTCACGAACGCTAATTACATCATTCGCAGACACTTTGAATGATGGAATGTTAACAACGCGGCCGTTAACCATAATTGACTTGTGGCTAACTAGCTGACGTGCTTCTGCACGTGTAGCACCAAAACCCATACGATAAACAACGTTATCTAGACGAGTTTCTAAAAGAGACAGTAGGTTTTCACCAGTGTTACCTTTTAGACGTGCTGCTTCTTTGTAGTAGTTACGGAACTGCTTTTCTAGCACTCCATAAGTACGACGAACTTTTTGTTTCTCGCGTAGCTGTACGCCGTACTCAGAAAGACGGGTCTTACGAGCGCCGTGCTGTCCTGGTGCAGCTTCTAGCTTACACTTCGAATCGATTGCTCTGACACCGCTCTTTAGGAAAAGGTCTGTACCTTCTCGGCGGGTAAGCTTGAGCTTGGGACCCAAGTATCTTGCCATGTTCTTTCTCCAACTATCCTATTTAAAACGGGCGATTAAACGCGACGTTTCTTAGGAGGACGACAACCATTATGAGGGATCGGCGTCACATCGGTAATGTTGGTTATCTTGTAACCAACCGCGTTCAGCGCTCGAATAGCTGACTCACGTCCTGGACCTGGACCCTTCACAAAAACTTCAAGGTTCTTAACACCGTAATCCTGAGCAGCAGTACCTGCGCGCTCAGCGGCAACCTGTGCAGCAAATGGTGTAGATTTACGTGAACCACGGAAACCTGAACCACCAGATGTAGCCCAAGAAAGAGCATTACCTTGACGATCTGTAATGGTGATAATTGTGTTGTTGAAAGAAGCATGGATATGAGCCATGCCATCAGCAACCTGTTTACGTACGCGCTTGCGCGTTGAACGTGACGGAACTTTAGCCATATTGGTTTACCTTCCCGTTACTTTCTAATTGGCTTACGTGGACCCTTACGCGTACGCGCATTGGTCTTAGTACGTTGCCCACGAAGGGGCAGGCTACGACGGTGGCGGAGACCACGGTAACAACCAAGGTCCATAAGACGCTTGATGTTCATAGAGATCTCACGACGCAAGTCACCTTCTACAATGTATTTGGCAACTTCTTCGCGTAGGGTATCAATTTGAGCTTCGCTCAATTCCTTGATCTTAGCATCTTCAGCAATTGAAGTAGCTGCGCAGATTTGTTGTGCGCGAGTCAATCCAATGCCATAGATAGCAGTCAATGCAATGACTGTATGCTTTTGATCAGGAATGTTAATGCCAGCGATACGGGCCACTATGCACTCCTCATAAGTTAAAGGCCATCTGTGAAAAGCCCGGTAGGATACTCGACAGATGACAATTTTGCAAATTAAATTTTAGCCAGCTCATTATTTGAGCTGGCTAATAGCTTTTAGCCTTGACGCTGTTTGTGTTTTGGTTCAACACAGATAACGCGTACAACGCCACTACGCTTTACGATCTTGCAGTTACGGCAGATCTTCTTCACGGAAGCTCGAACTTTCATTTCATCACTCCGTAAAGCTACTTAGCGACCAAAGCGATCTAAGTTCGCTTTGTTTACTAGGTTAGCTTTCTTCATCACAGACTCATACTGATGAGACATCATATGGGTCTGAACCTGAGCCATGAAGTCCATGATTACAACTACCATAATTAGTAGTGAGGTACCGCCAAAGTAGAACTGTACCTTCCAAGTAATTAACATGAACTCCGGAATTAAACAGATAAAGGTAATATACAACGCACCAGCTAAGGTCAAACGTGTCATTACTTTATCTATGTATCGCGAAGTCTGTTCGCCAGGACGAATCCCGGGAATGAACGCACCACTCTTCTTTAAGTTGTCTGCTGTTTCGCGTGGGTTAAATACCAACGCAGTATAGAAGAAACAGAAGAATATGATCGCTGCTGAGTACAATAATGAGTAGAGCGGTTGTCCTGGTGACACAGCAAGTGAAAAATCACTTAACCATGACAAAGACTCATTTTGACCAAACCACTGAGCCAGTGTGCCTGGGAACAAAATGATGCTCGACGCAAAAATTGGTGGAATCACACCCGCCATATTTACTTTAAGAGGTAAATGGGTACTTTGCGCAGCAAACACCTTACGGCCCTGCTGACGCTTAGCGTAGTTAACAACGATACGTCGTTGACCACGTTCCACAAATACAACAAAGTAAGTTACAGCAAATACAATTACAGCAATCAACAACAATACGAGTGGGTTCAAGTCGCCTTGACGCGCCTGCTCGGCCGTTTGACCGATAGCAGATGGTAGACCAGCAACAATACCTGCGAAAATTAATATCGAGATACCATTACCAATGCCCCGCTCGGTAATCTGTTCACCTAGCCACATAAGGAACATTGTTCCGGTAACTAAGCTCACAACAGCAACAAAATAAAAACTGAAGCCTAAGTTTACTACTAAACCTGGGACTAAGTTTGGTAATCCTGTTGCGATACCAATTGACTGGAATGTACCCAGTACCAATGTGCCGTATCGTGTATATTGACTGATCTTCTTACGTCCTGATTCGCCTTCCTTCTTCAGTTCGGCTAATGCAGGATGCACAACTGTCAACAATTGCATGATAATCGATGCCGAAATATACGGCATGATGCCCAATGCAAAGATAGAAGCACGTTCAAGGGCACCACCAGAGAACATGTTAAACATGCCTAAGATGGTATCCCTTTGCTGATTGAACAGCTCTGCTAATACAGCTGCGTCAATACCAGGAATTGGTACGAACGAACCGGCCCTAAAGACGATAATCGCACCAATCACGAACAGGAGACGGGTTTTCAATTCTGATAAACCGCCTTTCGCGCTTTTTAAATCAAGTCCTGGTTTTGCCATCGACGTATTATTCCTCGATCTTTCCGCCGGCAGCTTCAATAGCTGCACGTGCACCTTTGGTTACCTTAAGACCTTTTACGGTCACTGGGCGGTCAATGGTACCTGAAAGAACGACTTTAGCAAACTGTATGTTGCGAGTAACTAGATTCGCATCTTTCAGTGCATTTAAGTCGACAACATCACCGTTAACTTTAGCAAGCTCGCTAATGCGAACTTCTGCAGTTACCATCGCACGACGCGAGGTGAAACCGAACTTAGGCAAACGGATCTTAAGTGGCATTTGACCACCCTCGAAACCGACGCGAACGCCGCCACCTGAACGAGACTTCTGACCTTTGTGGCCGCGACCACAAGTTTTACCAGTGCCTGAACCGATACCGCGACCTACACGCTTAGCTGCTGATTTTGCACCTGCAGCAGGTGATAGAGTATTTAGACGCATCTTATACTTCCTCCACCGAAACCATGTAGTATACCTTGTTAATCATACCGCGAACCGAAGGAGTATCTTCTAGTTCAACAGTGTGATTAATACGGCGTAGACCTAGACCAGTCAAAGTTGCACGATGCTTAGGCAAACGTCCAATTGAACTCTTAGTCTGAGTTACTTTTAAAGTTTTAGTTGCCATGGTGCATTAACCTCGAATTTCATCAACATTAAGGCCACGCTTAGCAGCGATTTGAGAAGGTGACTTCATGTGCACCAACGCATCTACTGTTGCGCGAACGATGTTGATCGGGTTAGTAGAACCGTATGCTTTCGACAGTACGTTATGAACGCCTGCTACTTCCAATACGGCGCGCATCGCACCACCGGCAATAATACCAGTACCTTCTGACGCTGGTTGCATGTATACACGAGAACCAGTGTGACGACCCTTAACAGGGTGGTGCAAAGTACCATTTACAAGTTCTACAGAAACAATGTTACGGCGAGCCTTTTCCATTGCTTTCTGGATAGCTGCAGGTACTTCACGCGCTTTACCATAGCCATAGCCAACTTTACCATTACCATCACCAACTACTGTAAGAGCAGTGAAGCTAAAGATACGTCCGCCTTTAACTACTTTAGAAACACGATTTACTGCAACTAATTTTTCTTGCAGATCGTCTTTTTGCTGAGCTTCAAATTTAGCCATTTTTATACCCCTTAGAACTGGAGGCCAGCTTCACGAGCGGCGTCTGCTAATGCAGCAACACGTCCGTGATACTTGAAACCGGAACGATCGAATGCAACTACGGTAACGCCTTTTTCGATAGCGCGTTCTGCAATAGCTTTACCTACTGCTTTCGCTGCATCTACGTTGCCCGTGTATTTAAGCTGCTCTGATACCGCTTTTTCAGCAGTAGAAGCTGCAACCACAACTTGTGCTTCGGCGTTGATCACCTGAGCATAAGTGTGACGTGGTGTACGATGTACAACCAGACGGTTAACGCCCAGCTCTTGGATCTTCTTACGGGCGCGAGTCGCGCGGCGCAAGCGAGATGTTTTCTTATCCATATCGCGTTACCTACTTCTTCTTAGCCTCTTTACGGCGTACTTGTTCATCAGCATAGCGAACACCTTTACCTTTGTAAGGCTCTGGTGGACGGTAGCCACGAATCTCAGCAGCAACTTGACCAACTAACTGCTTATCAGCACCTTTCAGTACGATTTCAGTTTGTGATGGGCATTCTGCCGTTACGCCGTCTGGAAGCTGGTGAACTAGAGGGTGTGAGAAACCTAGAGTCAAATCAACGCCTTTACCAGCAACTTTTGCACGGTAACCAACACCGATAAGAGTCAGTTTCTTCTCGAAACCTTCACTTACACCAACAACCATGTTGTTGATTAGAGCTCGAGCAGTACCAGCTTGAGCTGCAGTGCTTGCAGTTTCAACTGGTGAACACTTAACTTCGTTGTTTTCAACAACAACAGAAACTTCAGCGTTAATTTCTCGAGTTAGAGTACCTTTACTGCCTTTAACAGTAATGGTCTGTTCGTTTAAAGTCACTTCTACGCCTGCAGGGATAGCGACTGGTGCTTTTGCGACACGAGACATTGCTAGCTCCTTATGCTACGTAGCAGATAACTTCTCCACCCATACCGTTTTGGCGGGCAGCACGATCAGTCATCAAACCTTTAGAAGTGGACACGATTGCGACACCCAGACCGCCCATCACCTTTGGTAGCTCGTTTTTACCTTTGTAAATACGAAGACCAGGACGACTTACGCGCTGGATAGTCTCAACGACTGGTTGGCCCTGGAAATACTTAAGTGTGATTTCTAGAACCGGTTTGGCTTCGCCTGCTACGGCGTAGTCAGTAATGTAACCTTCTTCTTTAAGCGTTTGTGCAATAGCAACTTTTAGCTTAGCAGAAGGCA
Source organism: Shewanella waksmanii (assembly GCF_043643685.1). GTDB lineage: Bacteria > Pseudomonadota > Gammaproteobacteria > Enterobacterales > Shewanellaceae > Shewanella > Shewanella waksmanii_A. Next base: position 29,655 of record NZ_JBHZSN010000024.1, on the reverse strand, counting down.
TAGATACTGATACTTTGTTAGCAGCTTGGCCGTTACGAATGCGAGTTAACATATCCGCAATAGGATCTTGCATGCTCATAATAGCTTACTCCGTGACAAGTATTACCAGCTGGCCTTACGCAGACCAGGAACTTCACCACGCATGGTAGCTTCACGCAATTTGATACGGCTTAGGCCGAACTTGCGTAGGAAACCATGTGGGCGACCAGTTTGACTACAACGATTGCGCTGACGCGCAGCACTTGAGTCACGTGGTAGTGCCTGCAGCTTAAGAACTGCATCCCAACGATCTTCATCAGAAGTTGTTGGATTGCTAATGATAGCCTTAAGTGCTAGACGCTTTTCAGCGTACTTAGCCACGAGCTTTGCACGTTTTGCTTCACGTGCTTTCATTGAACTTTTTGCCATTTCGCTACCCTTATTTCTTGAATGGGAAGTTAAAGGCGTCTAGTAAAGCACGGCCTTCTTCGTCATTCTTCGCAGTAGTCGTGATAACAATATCCATACCACGGATCTTATCGATTTTATCGTAATCGATTTCCGGGAAGATGATTTGCTCACGAACACCCATTGCGTAGTTACCACGTCCGTCGAACGACTTAGCGCTCAAACCACGGAAGTCGCGGATACGCGGGATTGCGATATCAACTAAACGCTCAAGGAATTCCCACATACGCTCACCACGTAGTGTTACCTTGCAGCCGATCGGGTAGCCATCACGGATTTTAAAACCAGCAACTGATTTACGAGCTACAGTTACAACTGGCTTTTGGCCGGCGATAGCAGTCATGTCACGAAGCGCGTGCTCCATAACTTTCTTATCTGCTACAGCTTCGCCAACACCCATGTTAAGGGTGATTTTCTCAATCCGAGGGACTTGCATGACACTGGTATAACCGAACTTTTTAGAAAGTTCTGCAATAACAGTCTCTTTATATTTATCATGCAGTTTCGCCATCGTTTACTCCAATTACTTAACGAGTTCACTGTTCGACTTAAAGAAACGGACTTTTTTGCCGTCTTCAAATCGGAAACCAACGCGATCAGCTTTGCCAGTGGCAGAGTTGAAAATCGCTACATTTGATGCTTGTATTGGTGCTTCTTTCTCAACAATACCACCAGTCACACCCAGTTGTGGGTTAGGCTTCTGGTGCTTCTTGACAAGATTGATGCCCTCTACAATTAATTTACCAGTTGGCAAAACTTGAGAAACCTTACCGCGTTTACCCTTGTCTTTACCTGCTAGTACAATTACTTCGTCTTCACGACGGATTTTAGCTGCCATTTTGAAGCTCCTTACAGTACTTCTGGTGCCAGTGAAACAATTTTCATAAATTGTTCTGTACGCAATTCACGCGTCACTGGGCCAAAGATACGAGTACCAATCGGTGCAAGGTTTGCATTAAGCAATACCGCTGCATTCCGATCGAAGCGAATGACAGAACCGTCTGAACGACGTACGCCTTTCTTAGTACGGACTACCACCGCGTTATACACGTCACCTTTCTTCGCTTTACCGCGAGGAATTGCTTCTTTAACAGAAACCTTGATGACGTCGCCGATACCGGCATAACGACGATGAGAGCCACCCAAGACCTTAATACACTGAACTCTACGAGCGCCACTGTTACAGGCGACTTCTAGAGTCGATTGCATTTGGATCATTTTAAGTGCTCCGCTATCGTTACTTCACAAATCCCACAATTGGGCATAATTACACCTATTTCTGACCCGAATTTAGTCAAAAATGGCGCGCAAGTATAACACCCAAAAAAAGGAATAGATAGTATTAAAAATAAAAACGGCCCCTAAAATTGGAGCCGTTTACCTAAGCGCCTAATAAATTAGGCTTTTGACACTACTTCAACCAGAGTCCAAGACTTAGTCTTAGACAGCGGACGGCATTCGCGAATAGTCACGATATCGCCAGCATTACACTGATTTGTTTCGTCATGTGCATGGATCTTAGTAGTACGCTTAAGGAACTTACCGTATAAAGGGTGTTTTACCTTACGCTCAATAGCTACAGTGATAGACTTGTCCATCTTGTTGCTAAGTACTCGACCTTGCAAAGTACGGATTTTATCAGACATTATGCACCCGCCTTAGAAGTAATAATTGTCTTAACGCGCGCAATGTTACGACGCACGATTTTAAGCTGATGAGTCTGTGACAACTGACCAGTGGCGTGTTGCATACGCAGGTTAAACTGCTCACGCAGCAGACCAAGCAGTTCAGCGTTCAGTTCTTCAACGCTCTTTTCTCTTAGTTCGCTCGCTTTCATTACATCACCGTCTTAGTTACGAAGGTAGTCTTAATAGGAAGCTTAGCAGCAGCAAGAGTAAACGCTTCACGCGCTAGCTCTTCTGATACGCCATTCATCTCATAAAGAACCTTACCAGGTTGAATCTGGCAAACCCAATATTCAACGTTACCCTTACCTTTACCCATACGCACTTCAAGTGGCTTAGAGGTAATTGGCTTGTCTGGGAATACGCGAATCCAGATTTGACCTTGACGTTTAATGTGACGTGTCATAGCACGACGCGCAGATTCGATCTGACGCGCAGTCAAACGACCACGACCAACGGCTTTCAGACCGAAATCACCGAAGCTTACTTCAGTGCCGTTCGCAAGACCGCGGTTACGGCCTTTGAACATTTTACGAAACTTCATTCGTTTTGGTTGCAGCATTGCCAGCTCTCCTATTTACCGCGAGGCTTACGCTTCGGCTGCTGTTTCGGCTCTTCCAATGCAGGCACGATACCGTCTAGAACTTCACCTTTGAAGACCCAAACTTTAACGCCGATCACACCGTATTGAGTGTGACTTTCTGCAGTTGAATAGTCGATATCAGCACGCAGTGTATGTAGAGGCACACGACCTTCACGATACCACTCCGAACGCGCAATCTCTGCACCGCCTAGACGGCCGCTCACTTCAACTTTGATACCTTTAGCACCAAGACGCATAGCGTTTTGTACTGCGCGCTTCATAGCACGACGGAACATAACACGACGCTCTAGCTGAGAAGCGATGCCTTCGGCAACTAGCTTCGCATCTAGCTCTGGCTTACGGATCTCAGCGATGTTGATTTGAGCTGGAATACCAGTCAATTTGGCAACTTGGTTGCGCAACTTTTCAACGTCTTCGCCTTTCTTACCAATCACAACACCTGGACGGGCAGTGTGAATAGTAACGCGAACACTCTTCGCTGGACGCTCGATAACAATCTTAGAAACTGATGCTTGCTTAAGTTTCTTTTCTAGAAACTTACGCACTTCCCAGTCGCTGCTCAAGTTATTGGCATAATCTGATTTATCAGCGTACCAAGTCGAGATCCAAGGCTTAGTGATACCCAGACGGATACCATTAGGATGTACTTTCTGTCCCATTGCTAACTCCTAGCGATCTGATACAACCACAGTAATGTGGCTGGTACGCTTGATAATGCGATCAGCACGGCCTTTAGCACGTGGCATGATACGCTTCATTGTTGGACCTTCGTCTACAAAGACTTTTCCAACTTTCAGCTCATCAATGTCAGCACCTTCATTGTGCTCAGCATTAGCGATAGCAGAATCTAGTACTTTCTTAAGAAGTACAGCTGCTTTCTTTGGGCTAAAAGTTAAAACTTCTAGAGCCTTATCAACAGGCAGTCCACGAATTTGATCTGCAACCAAACGACACTTTTGAGGCGACGTACGGGCAAAACGATGTTTAGCTAAAACTTCCATCTTATGTCTCCCGTATTAACGCTTCTTCGCTTTCTTATCAGCAGCATGGCCGCGATAAGTGCGAGTTGGTGAAAATTCACCAAGCTTGTGGCCGATCATTTCGTCAGTTACGAACACAGGTACGTGCTGACGACCATTATGGACAGCGATGGTCAACCCAATCATGTTTGGGATGATCATTGAGCGGCGAGACCAAGTCTTAATAGGCTTCTTGTCACCCGCTTCCATCGCTTTCTCTACCTTCTTCAGCAAGTGTAGGTCAATGAATGGACCTTTCTTGAGAGAACGTGGCATGGCGAATCCTCTTACTTTTTATTACGACGACGTACGATGTACTTGTCGGTGCGTTTGTTACTACGAGTTTTGTAACCCTTAGTAGGCTGACCCCATGGAGAAACAGGGTGACGACCACCAGATGTACGGCCTTCACCACCACCATGTGGGTGATCTACTGGGTTCATTGCAACACCACGAACTGTTGGGCGTACGCCTCTCCAGCGCTTGGCACCAGCTTTACCTAACTGGCGTAGCATGTGCTCGGCATTACCAACTTCACCCAATGTCGCGCGACAATCTACAGGTACTTTACGCATTTCGCCTGAACGAAGACGTAGAGTAGCGTATTCGCCATCACGAGCAACAACTTGAACATAAGTACCAGCTGAACGAGCGATCTGAGCGCCTTTACCAGGCTTCATTTCTACTGCGTGTACAACACTACCCACTGGGATGCTGCGTAATGGTAGAGCGTTACCGCTCTTGATTTCAGCGTCGATACCAGATTGAATCTGATCACCAGCTTGCATGCCTTTAGCTGCAAGGATGTAACGACGCTCACCATCAGCATAAAGAACCAATGCGATGTTAGCTGTACGGTTTGGATCATATTCCAAACGCTCAACTTTAGCAGGGATACCGTCTTTGTTACGCTTGAAGTCAACAATACGGTAATGCTGCTTGTGTCCACCACCTACGTGACGAACAGTGATACGACCGGTGTTATTACGGCCACCACTTTTAGACTTTTTCGCCAACAGGCCAGCAAAAGGTTTACCCTTGTGCAGATCGCTGTTTACCACTTTAACTACGTGGCGGCGACCAGCAGAAGTTGGCTTACACTTAATAACTGCCATGATAATTCTCCTTTGCTTACTCAGCGCCGACGAAATCGATGTCAGCACCAGCAGCTAGAGTAACGTAGGCTTTTTTCCAATCGCTACGACGGCCAGTACGGGCACCGTGACGCTTAGTTTTACCTTTGTTCACTAGAGTGCGAACTGAATCTACTTCAACTTCGAACAACTTAGCTACTGCAGCTTTAATTTCAGCTTTAGTCGCGTCGATAGCTACACGGAAAACTACCGTGTTGTTATTTTCTGCGCAAACAGTACTCTTTTCAGAGATATGCGGCGCTAGAATAACTTTTAGCAAACGTTCTTCGCTTATCATCCCAGCATCTCCTCGATTTGCTTAACAGCATCAGCAGTCACTAGTACTTTGTTGAACGCGATTAGACTTACTGGGTCGATACCAGCAACGTCACGTACGTCAACTTTGTATAGGTTACGTGCAGCTAAGAACAAGTTCTCGTCAATTTCTGGAGTAACAATTAACACGTCTTCCAGGTTCATTTCTGCCAATTTAGCTTTAAGCTCTTTAGTTTTAGGAGCTTCAACACCAAATGACTCAACTACAACAAGACGGTCTTGACGTACTAACTCAGACAGAATGCTCTTAAGCGCTCCGCGGTACATCTTCTTGTTAACTTTTTGGCTGTGATCTTGTGCTTTAGCAGCGAATGTTACGCCACCACCACGCCAGATTGGGCCTTTAACAGTACCAGCACGTGCACGGCCAGTACCTTTTTGACGCCATGGCTTTTTGCCAGAGCCAGTTACTTCTGCGCGAGTCTTTTGGCCACGAGTGCCCTGACGCGCGTTTGCAGCGTATGCTACAACTACCTGATGAACCAGTGCTTCATTAAAGTCACGGCCGAAGGTAGTTTCGGAAACTTCCAGAGCACTTTGTGCGTCTTTCAATACCAATTCCATTACTATCTCCTCAGACCTAAGCTTTAACGGCAGGCTTGATGATCAGGTCGCCATTAGTAGCGCCTGGAACTGCACCCTTAACCAGAAGCAAGTTACGCTCTGCATCTACACGTACTACGTCTAGATTTTGAGTCGTTACACGCTCTGCACCCATGTGGCCAGACATTTTCTTACCTTTGAAAACGCGACCAGGTGTCTGGTTTTGACCGATAGAACCGTTGGCTCTATGTGCCAATGAGTTACCATGTGTTGCATCTTGGGTACGGAAGTTCCAACGCTTAATACCGCCTTGGAAACCTTTACCTTTTGATTGACCAGTAACATCAACTTTCGCTACATCAGCGAAGATATCAACATTTAGCTCAGCACCTACTTCAATGCCTTCGCCTTCACCATCTGCCAAACGCATTTCCCATAAACCACGACCAGCTTCTACGCCAGCCTTAGCAAAGTGACCTGCTTCTGGTTTAGTGATGCGATTAGCTTTTTTGGTGCCAGTAGTAACCTGAAGTGCACGGTAACCGTCTGTCTCTAAAGTTTTCACTTGAGCAACACGGTTAGCTGCAACTTCGATTACTGTTACAGGTATAGACGCACCATCTTCAGTGAAGATACGAGTCATACCTACTTTACGACCGATAAGACCGATAGCCATCTCTCAAACCTCTTCTAAGGATCTCAATTAACCTAAGCTAATCTGAACGTCAACACCAGCCGCAAGATCAAGACGCATAAGTGCGTCTACAGTCTTTTCAGTCGGCTCTACGATGTCAACAAGACGCTTATGAGTACGAAGTTCGTACTGATCACGCGCATCTTTATTAACGTGTGGAGAGATCAAAACGGTATAACGCTCTTTACGCGTTGGTAGTGGGATTGGACCACGTACCTGTGCGCCTGTACGCTTAGCAGTTTCAACGATTTCCGCAGTAGACTGATCGATCAAACGATGATCAAATCCTTTTAAGCGGATACGGATTCTTTGGTTCTGCATTGACCAGAGCTCCTAAAATGGACACATAAAAAATCACCCTCTAGCTTCTTCCTTATTGGAAAAGCAGAGCGAGATGATTTAACCGTTCGACTCCAAATCGGAGTCGCTGTATTATTTTACGTCGGCTTCAAGAACCGACAATGATTCGCCTAATGGTTAAGGCGAGGGGGTATTATACTGATCTAATGATAGAGATCAACCCCATTGTGTGAATTACCAACAATTTCGTTTGTGGCTCACCAAGTGGCGGCTATTATACTCAGGAAACAATGAAAAGCTAGCGCTTTATTAATTCGCCCAAATAAATCAATTCCAATAAAAAAGGCAGCCTAAGCTGCCTTTTCTTACCACTAAATCTTCGACTAATTAGTCTACGATTTTAGCTACAACACCAGCACCAACTGTACGGCCACCTTCACGGATTGCGAAGCGTAAACCTTCGTCCATCGCGATTGGGCAGATTAGTGTAACAGTCATCTTGATGTTATCACCTGGCATTACCATTTCTACGCCTTCTGGTAGCTCGATAGTACCTGTTACGTCAGTTGTACGGAAGTAGAACTGTGGACGGTAACCTTTGAAGAATGGAGTGTGACGACCACCTTCTTCTTTCGAAAGTACGTATACTTCTGATTCGAAAGTTGTGTGTGGAGTGATTGAACCTGGAGCGGCTAGTACTTGACCACGCTCTACTTCATCACGCTTAGTACCACGTAGTAGTACACCACAGTTCTCACCTGCACGACCTTCGTCAAGCAGCTTACGGAACATTTCTACACCAGTACAAGTTGTCTTCGTAGTCTCTTTGATACCTACGATTTCAATCTCTTCACCTACTTTGATGATACCACGCTCAACACGACCTGTTACTACTGTACCACGGCCTGAGATTGAGAATACATCTTCAATTGGTAGAATGAACGCACCGTCAATTGCACGCTCTGGCTCTGGAATGTAAGTATCTAGCGCTTCTGCAAGCTCAATGATCTTAGCTTCCCACTCTGCTTCACCTTCTAGGGCTTTAAGTGCAGAACCTTGGATAACTGGTAGGTCATCACCTGGGAATTCATACTCAGAAAGAAGTTCACGAACTTCCATTTCTACTAGTTCTAGAAGCTCTTCGTCATCTACCATGTCACATTTGTTCATGAATACGATGATGAAAGGTACACCTACCTGACGAGAAAGTAGGATGTGCTCACGAGTTTGTGGCATTGGGCCATCTGTAGAAGCAACTACTAGGATTGCGCCGTCCATCTGTGCAGCACCAGTGATCATGTTTTTAACATAATCCGCGTGACCTGGGCAGTCTACGTGTGCGTAGTGACGAGTTGGAGTGTCATATTCGATGTGAGAAGTATTAATTGTAATACCACGCTCACGCTCTTCTGGAGCGTTATCGATTTGTGCGAAATCACGTGCTTCACCACCGTATGTCTTAGTCAATACAGCAGAGATAGCAGCAGTTAGAGTTGTTTTACCATGGTCAACGTGTCCAATAGTACCAACGTTAACATGGGGTTTACTACGTTCAAATTTTTCTTTAGCCACGATATATTCCTTTCTTTTCAGAAGTGCTCACTTTTCGTGAGCAATAGCAATCAATATAGCAGTTATGAAATTATGCGGTATGTTTATCCGCGCGCTTCCATAACTGATTTAGCAACATTTTGAGGTGCGTCAGCGTACTTCAAGAACTCCATAGAGTATGAAGCGCGACCTTGTGTCGCACTGCGCAGGTCAGTTGCATAACCAAACATTTCAGATAAAGGCACAACGGCTCGAACGATTTTGACGCCACCAATGCCGTCTTCCATACCTTCGATTAATCCGCGTCGTCTATTTAAGTCGCCAACCACATCACCCATATAATCTTCAGGTGTTGTTACCTCAACTTTCATACAAGGTTCTAACAAGGCAGGGTCTGCTTCAAGCGCACCCTTTTTAAAGCCCATAGAGCCTGCGACCTTAAACGCCATTTCGTTTGAGTCGACATCATGATATGAGCCGTCAAACAAAGTGACTTTAACATCCAGTACAGGGAAGCCAGCCAATACGCCGTTCTTCATCTGTTCTTGGATACCTTTATCTACTGCAGGGATGTATTCTCTTGGAACCACACCACCAACAATCTCATTGACAAATTCGTATCCAAAGCCTTCTTCTTGAGGCTCTAGTTTCAGCCAAACATGACCAAATTGACCACGTCCACCAGACTGACGAACGAATTTGCCTTCTACTTCAACAGCTGAGCGAATTGTCTCACGGTAGGCCACTTGTGGTTTACCCACATTACACTCAACACTAAATTCACGACGCATACGGTCTACGATAATGTCTAAGTGTAGCTCACCCATTCCCGAGATCAGTGTCTGACCTGATTCTTCATCAGTTTCAACACGGAAAGATGGATCTTCCGCAGCTAGCTTTTGCAGCGCGATAGCCATTTTCTCTTGGTCGGCTTGAGAGCGAGGCTCTACAGCAATCGTAATTACTGGCTCAGGGAACTCCATACGTTCCAGGATAACTTTGTGGTTAGCATCGCATAAGGTATCACCAGTGGTAACATCTTTTAGACCAATGGCTGCGGCGATATCGCCAGCGCGCACTTCTTTGATCTCTTGTCGGTCGTTAGCATGCATCTGCACCATACGACCAATACGCTCACGCTTTTGCTTAACAGAGTTGTATACACCAGAACCGGTTTCTAGCACACCTGAATAGACGCGCATAAATGTTAAGGTGCCAACGAATGGGTCAGTTGCAATCTTAAATGCCAATGCTGAAAATGGTTCGTTGTCGTCAGAATGACGCTCTACTTCATTTTCGTTCTCATCGATGCCCTTAATTGCAGGTACTTCGATTGGAGAAGGCAAATAATCAATCACAGCATCTAAAACTGCTTGTACACCTTTGTTCTTAAATGCAGAACCACAGGTCGCAAGTACAATTTCATTCGCTAGAGTACGTTGACGTAATGCTTGCTTAATTTCAGCTTCTGATAACTCGCCCTCTTCGAGGTACTTGTCCATCAGTTCTTCTGAAGCTTCAGCAGCACTTTCAACAAGGTATTCACGCATTTCAGCTGCTTTATCAGCTAGCTCAGCGGGAATATCTTCATAGGTGAACGTTGTGCCTTGATCAGCTTCAGACCAGTTAATAGCCTTCATTTTTATCAAGTCAACCACACCTTTGAACTCTTCTTCTGCACCGATATTCAAATGAATCGGTACACAAGTTGCGCCCAAACGGTTACGAATCTGCTCTACCACACTTTCAAAGTCTGCACCGGCACGATCCATCTTATTGACGAAAACGATACGAGGTACATGATACTTATCGGCTTGACGCCAAACAGTCTCTGACTGTGGTTCAACACCAGAAGAACCACAGAACACAACTACGGCACCATCAAGTACACGCAAAGAACGTTCTACTTCAATTGTGAAGTCAACGTGACCTGGTGTATCGATGATGTTGATACGGTGCTCAGTATACTGTGCATCCATACCACGCCAGAACGTAGTTGTCGCAGCAGAGGTAATGGTAATACCACGCTCTTGCTCCTGCTCCATCCAATCCATAGTGGCTGCGCCATCATGAACTTCACCGATCTTATGAGACATACCGGTGTAGAATAAAACACGTTCTGTAGTTGTGGTTTTTCCTGCGTCAACATGAGCACAAATACCGATATTACGGTAACGCTCAATTGGAGTTGTACGAGCCACGATTAAACCCTCTTTACTAGTGATAACACACTAGTGATGTAAAACATGGTGCAGGCAAAAGCCTGCACCAAGAGATTACCAGCGGTAATGTGCGAACGCTTTGTTCGCTTCTGCCATACGATGCACGTCTTCGCGCTTCTTAACAGCAGTACCTTTGTTTTCAGCAGCGTCTAGCATTTCACCGGCTAGACGTAGAGCCATAGATTTTTCACCACGCTTACGAGCAGCTTCAACTAACCAACGCATACCCAACGCGTTACGACGAACTGGGCGTACTTCACATGGTACCTGGTAAGTAGAACCACCAACACGACGAGATTTAACCTCGACAGATGGGCGAACGTTTTCCAGGGCTGCTTCAAGGATTACTAGGTGCTCTTCGCCTTTTTTCTCAGCGACAACATCTAGTGCCTTATAAATAATTTTTTCAGCAGTCGACTTTTTGCCGTCCTGCATAATGACGTTGATGAACTTAGCCAGCAACTCACTATTGAACTTTGGATCTGGTAGGATTTTACGTTGTCCTACAACGCGACGTCTTGGCATAACAATTTCTCCGTATGCTTCAGGGACCCCAAAACTGGAATCAAAATATTAGCTTGGCCTTACTTAACGGAAAACGTTAAGACTTAGGACGCTTAGCTCCGTACTTAGAACGACCTTGACGACGTTCACTAACACCAGCACAGTCTAATGCGCCACGAACAGTGTGATAACGAACACCAGGTAAGTCTTTAACACGACCACCACGGATTAGAATCACGCTGTGCTCCTGCAGGTTGTGGCCTTCACCACCGATGTACGAAGTTACTTCGAAACCGTTAGTTAGACGCACACGAGCTACTTTACGTAGTGCAGAGTTAGGTTTTTTTGGTGTGGTTGTGTATACGCGAGTACAAACACCACGTTTTTGTGGACACGCAGCCAACGCTGGCACATTAGTCTTTTCGACTTTAGGTGCGCGAGGCTTACGTACCAACTGGTTTACAGTTGCCATGTATAGCTCCGAATCAGTTGATTAAACTCAACAGTAAGGTGTGAAAAATCTATGTCCCACAAATATGGGAGGCGAAATTTTAGAAAGGTAATGGCCGCCTGTCAAGAAATAGCCAACTTTTAAGCGATTAATTATAAAAAAAAGGCGCCAAAGGCGCCTTTTTTACAATTTGTTTACCGAAGTCGCTAGATTAATCTGAGCTTCCAGCAAGATTCAGTAGATCTGCCAGGTTTTGCTCAGCTTCACTTGCGCTGATCGTTGGTGCTTCTTCTACCGCAGCATTAGTTGCAGCTTGAGAACGGCTTTGGTGATACGCATAACCGGTACCAGCTGGGATCAAACGACCCACAATCACGTTCTCTTTCAGACCACGTAGCTTATCGCTCTTACCACCAACAGCTGCTTCAGTAAGAACACGAGTGGTCTCCTGGAACGATGCCGCGGAAATAAACGACTCAGTAGCAAGCGATGCTTTGGTAATACCTAATAGTTCACGTTCGAACTTCGCAGGTTGTTTACCTTGTGCTTCTAGTTCACGGTTAGCAATTTTAACGCGTGAAACTTCAACTTGTTCACCAGCTAAGAATTCACTATCGCCAGCGTCAGTGATTTCGCACTTACGTAGCATCTGACGGATAATCACTTCGATGTGCTTATCGTTAATTTTTACGCCCTGTAGACGGTATACGTCTTGAACTTCGTTAACGATATAGTTAGCCACTTTATGAATACCACGTAGACGTAGAATGTCATGTGCTGCTTCTGGACCATCAGCGATAACTTCACCGCGTTCAACTTTTTCACCTTCGAACACGTTTAGGTTACGCCACTTTGGAATCATCTCTTCATACGGCTTGCCACCATCAGCAGGCGTGATCACTAGACGACGCTTACCTTTAGTTTCTTTACCGAACGAGATAGTACCTGAGTGCTCAGCAAGAATTGCAGGCTCTTTTGGCTTACGCGCTTCGAACAAGTCAGCAACACGCGGTAGACCACCGGTAATATCACGGGTCTTAGAAGATTCCTGTGGAATACGAGCCAAGGCGTCACCAACGTTAATTGGTGCATTATCGTCTTGGTTTACAATCGCGTTACCTGGTAAGAAGTACTGAGCAGGTACTTCAGTACCTGGAATCATCAAGTCGTTACCGCTTGCATCTACAAGACGGATTGCTGGACGCATTTCTTTACCGGCAGTTGGACGTTGACCAACTTCCATAACCACGATTGACGATAGACCAGTAAGTTCATCTGTTTGACGGTTCATAGTGACACCTTCAATCATATCAACGAACTTAATACTACCCGCAACCTCAGAAACGATGGGGTGAGTATGTGGATCCCAGTTAGCGATGATCTCACCAGACTCAACATTCGCATCTTCTAGTTTCTCAAGCACAGTACCGTAAGGTACTTTATAACGCTCTTTCTCACGACCTAGCTCATCAATAATCGCTAGCTCAGAAGAACGAGAAACAATCACTAGTTTGCCGTCGCTGTTAGTTACATGCTTAGCATTGTGTAGTTTCAGTGTACCAACATTCTTAACTTGAACGTTGTTTTCAGCTGAAGCTCGAGATGCCGCACCACCAATGTGGAAGGTACGCATTGTAAGCTGTGTACCAGGCTCACCAATTGATTGTGCTGCAACAACGCCAATCGCTTCACCTTGGTTAATGATATGACCACGTGCAAGGTCACGACCATAACAAGCCGCACACACACCAAAGTCAGTATCACAGCTGATAACAGAGCGAACAATCACTTCGTCAACTGAGTTTTCTTCTAACTTGTCACACCATGCTTCATCTAGCAGCGTGTTACGGGGCGCAAGTACATCTTCAGTACCTGGGTAGTACACGTCTTCAGCAACAACACGACCTAGTACACGTTCACGTAACGGCTCAACTACATCACCACCTTCAATAAGCGGCTTCATAGTTAGACCTTCGTGGGTACCACAGTCTTCTTCGATAACAACCAAATCTTGTGCTACGTCAACTAGACGACGAGTTAGGTAACCCGAGTTAGCTGTCTTCAATGCGGTATCGGCAAGACCTTTACGCGCACCGTGAGTAGAAATAAAGTACTGTAGTACGTTTAGACCTTCACGGAAGTTAGCCACAATTGGGGTTTCAATAATAGAGCCATCTGGCTTAGCCATCAGACCACGCATACCCGCTAGCTGACGAATCTGTGCCGCACTACCACGAGCGCCTGAGTCGGCCATCATGTAGATGCTGTTGAACGAATCTTGAGTTTCCTCTTCGCCTTCACGGTTCAACACTGTCTCAGTAGACAGGTTGTCCATCATCGCTTTAGACACTTTTTCGTTCGCACTTGCCCAGATATCGATAACTTTGTTATAGCGCTCACCGGCTGTAACTAGACCTGATTGGAACTGCTCTTGAATTTCAAGCACTTCAGCTTCAGCATCAGAAACTAGCGTGTACTTCTCTTCTGGGATCACCATATCGTTGATACCCACAGAAGCACCAGAAACTGTCGCAAAGTGGAAACCGGTATACATCAATTGGTCAGCAAAGATAACTGTATCTTTCAGACCTAGTTGACGATAACAGGTGTTCAATAGCTTAGAGATCTGCTTCTTACCCATGTTTTGGTTAACCAAATCATAGGACAAACCTTTCGGTAGAATTTGTGAAAGCAGTGCACGACCCACAGTCGTATCAACGATACGGCGTGTTTCAACTGGCTCACCGTTTTCAGTGAACTGAGTCTCTGTAATACGAACTTTAACGCGTGCGTGAATCTCTGCAACACCAGTACGATAAGCTTTTTCAACTTCATCGACTGACTCAAATGCCATTGCTTCACCTTTACCATTGACGCATTCGCGGCTGGTATAGTAAAGACCCAATACAACGTCTTGCGAAGGTACGATGATTGGCTCACCGTTCGCTGGAGACAAGATGTTGTTGGTAGACATCATCAATGAACGTGCTTCTAACTGAGCTTCAAGTGTTAGCGGCACGTGAACAGCCATTTGGTCACCATCGAAGTCAGCGTTGTACGCCGCACAAACGAGTGGGTGAAGCTGAATCGCTTTACCTTCAATAAGTACTGGCTCAAATGCCTGAATACCTAGACGGTGAAGCGTTGGTGCACGGTTAAGCATGACTGGATGTTCACGAATCACTTCGTCTAGTACATCCCATACTTCAGCCACTTCACGCTCTACCATTTTCTTCGCAGCTTTAATGGTTGTCGCTAGACCACGACCTTCCAATTTGCCGTAAATAAATGGCTTGAATAGCTCAAGTGCCATCTTCTTAGGAAGACCACACTGGTGCAGACGTAAAGTAGGACCTACGGTAATTACCGAACGACCAGAGTAATCAACACGCTTACCAAGTAGGTTCTGACGGAAACGACCTTGCTTACCTTTGATCATATCTGCCAAAGATTTCAGAGGACGCTTGTTAGAACCAGTAATAGCACGACCACGACGACCATTATCTAATAGCGCATCAACAGACTCTTGAAGCATACGCTTTTCGTTGCGTACGATGATGTCTGGCGCAGCTAGATCTAATAGACGCTTTAGACGGTTGTTACGGTTGATCACACGACGGTATAGATCGTTCAGATCAGACGTAGCAAAACGGCCACCATCTAGTGGTACTAGCGGACGTAAATCAGGTGGCAGAACCGGAAGAACCTTAAGGATCATCCACTCTGGCTTATTACCTGAGTTGTAGAATGCTTCAATAAGCTTAAGACGCTTAGTGATCTTCTTACGGCGAGTTTCAGAATTGATAGATGGCAACTCTTCACGCATCATCTCAATTTCTTTTTCAAGATCGATAGCACGTAGCAATTCTAGAACTGCTTCGGCACCCATCTTAGCTTCAAACTCATCACCGTACTCTTCTAACGCGTCAAGGTAGTTTTCTTCGGTTAGCATTTGACCGCGCTCAAGGCTAGTCATGCCTGGCTCGATCACAACGAAAGATTCGAAGTAAAGTACGCGTTCGATGTCACGCAATGTCATATCTAGCATTAGGCCGATACGAGATGGCAGAGACTTCAAGAACCAAATGTGTGCAACTGGGCTAGCAAGATCGATGTGACCCATACGCTCACGACGTACTTTAGTCTGGGTAACTTCTACACCACACTTCTCACAGATCACACCACGGTGCTTAAGGCGCTTATACTTACCGCATAAACACTCATAATCTTTTACTGGGCCAAAAATACGCGCACAGAACAAACCTTCACGCTCAGGCTTGAAAGTACGGTAGTTGATGGTTTCTGGCTTCTTAACTTCACCAAATGACCAAGAGCGGATTAAGTCTGGCGACGCTAGGCCAATCTTAATACCTTCAAATTCTTCAGTCTTACTTTGCTGTTTCAGAAACTTTAATAAGTCTTTCACGTTTCTCTCCTGAAGGAGTTAAACCGGGTGCTCCGCTGTCGCAGAGCACCAATTTATTGCCGATTAATCGGCGCTCGCCAAGTGTTACTCTTGATCCAACTCGATATTGATACCAAGTGAACGGATCTCCTTCAGCAATACGTTGAAGGACTCAGGCATACCTGGTTGCATCTGATGGTTACCGTCGACGATGTTCTTATACATCTGAGTACGACCGTTAACGTCATCAGACTTAACAGTAAGCATTTCTTGAAGAGTGTAAGCTGCACCGTATGCTTCAAGTGCCCATACTTCCATCTCACCGAAACGCTGACCACCGAACTGTGCTTTACCGCCCAGTGGTTGCTGAGTAACAAGACTATAAGAACCCGTAGAACGAGCATGCATCTTATCGTCTACCAAGTGGTTAAGTTTCAGCATGTACATGTAACCAACAGTTACTTGACGCTCAAACTCATTACCTGTACGGCCATCATAAAGTGTGCGTTGACCAGAGGTAGGCAGACCAGCAAGTGCTAGCATGTCCTTAATCTCTTTCTCTTTCGCACCATCAAATGCTGGCGTAGCAGTAGGTAAACCACCTTTTAGGTTCTTAGCAAGACGTAAAACTTCTTCATCAGTAAATGAATCGATATCGACTTGCTGCTGCACGCCTTCACCTAATTCATAAACTTGTTTGATGTAATTACGAAGCTCTGCTAATTCACGCTGCTCTTCAAGCATAGCAGTGATTTGGTCACCGATACCTTTAGCCGCAGCACCTAAGTGCACTTCTAGAACCTGACCGATGTTCATACGAGATGGTACACCAAGCGGGTTCAGTACGATGTCAACTGGGTTACCGTTTTCATCGTATGGCATATCTTCAACTGGGTTAATCTTAGAGATAACACCCTTGTTACCGTGACGACCCGCCATCTTATCACCAGGCTGGATAGTACGCTTAACTGCTAGGTAAACCTTAACAATCTTAAGTACACCAGGTGCTAAGTCATCGCCTTGAGTGATCTTGCGACGCTTGATTTCGAACTTCTTATCGAAATCCGCTTTCAGCTCTTCATGCTGCTCTGCAAGTTGCTCAAGTTCAGTTTGCTTAGCTTCATCATCAATAGATTGAACTAGCAACTGTGGACGAGGAATCGCATCAAGTTGTGCTTCACTGAAACCAGCAGTTAGTAGCAGGTTACGGGCACGGCCAAAGACACCTTCTTCAAGGATCTTGAACTCTTCAGTCAAATCTTTCTTAGCTTGACCGATATGCATTTCTTCGATTTCAACAGCACGCTTGTCTTTTTCAACGCCGTCACGAGTAAATACTTGAACGTCGATGATTGTACCTTTAACAGAGTTAGGTACGCGTAGTGAGCTGTCTTTAACGTCAGAAGCTTTTTCACCGAAGATAGCACGTAGTAGCTTTTCTTCTGGAGTTAGCTGAGTTTCACCTTTTGGCGTCACTTTACCAACAAGGATGTCGCCACCCTTCACTTCTGCACCGATATAAACGATACCAGACTCATCTAGCTTAGACAGCGCAGACTCACCTACGTTTGGAATATCAGCGGTAATTTCTTCGCTACCCAACTTAGTATCACGAGCAATACAAGACAGCTCCTGAATGTGGATAGTGGTAAAGCGGTCTTCTTGTGCGACACGCTCAGAAATCAAGATTGAATCTTCGAAGTTGTAACCGTTCCAAGGCATGAACGCGATACGCATGTTTTGACCAAGCGCCAAATCACCTAAATCGGTAGATGGGCCATCAGCCAATACATCACCACGTACAACTGGATCGCCCACTGAACAACAAGGACGCTGGTTAATACATGTGTTCTGGTTAGAACGGGTGTATTTGGTCAAGTTGTAGATGTCGATACCGGCTTCGCCAGGAGTGAGTTCTGCTTCGTTAACTTTAACAACGATACGGCTAGCATCGACATAATCGATATAACCACCACGCTTAGCGGCAACAACTACGCCAGAATCAACAGCAAGTGTACGCTCAATACCAGTACCTACTAGCGGCTTATCAGCCTTCAGTGTTGGTACTGCTTGACGTTGCATGTTCGCACCCATCAATGCACGGTTCGCATCATCGTGTTCTAGGAATGGAATCAACGATGCAGCAACAGAAATGATCTGTTGTGGCGAAACGTCCATGTATTGAACATCTGCAGCGCGCATGAAGGTAGCTTCACCTTTATGACGACATGCAATTTGCTCTTCAATCATGCGACCGTTGTGATCAACTTCGATGTTAGCCTGTGCAATAACATAACGGCCTTCTTCGATAGCTGATAGATAATCAACTTGATCGGTAATCACACCATCAACCACTTTGCGGTAAGGTGTTTCTAAGAAGCCATAAGAGTTAGTACGCGCAAAGCTTGCTAACGAGTTAATTAGACCAATGTTTGGACCTTCAGGAGTCTCAATTGGACATAGACGACCATAGTGAGTTGGGTGAACGTCTCGAACTTCGAAGCCCGCACGCTCACGAGTCAAACCACCAGGACCTAAAGCAGAAATACGACGCTTATGCGTCACTTCTGACAATGGGTTGTTTTGGTCCATGAACTGAGATAACTGTGAAGAACCGAAAAATTCTTTAACAGCAGCTGAAATTGGCTTAGCGTTGATTAGATCTTGAGGCATAAGCTCGTTCAGATCACCAAGGCTCAAGCGCTCACGTACGGCACGTTCAACACGAACAAGACCAACGCGGAACTGGTTTTCAGCCATTTCACCAACACTACGGATACGACGGTTACCTAAGTGATCGATATCATCAACTTCATCTAGACCATTACGGATCTTGATGATGTTCTGCATAACTGCAACGATATCTTCTTTAGTTAGGATGCCAGTACCTTCATCGTCTTCGATACCTAGACGACGGTTGAACTTCATACGACCTACTTTAGATAGGTCATAACGTTCTTCGCTGAAGAACAAGTTCTGGAATAGCGCTTCTGCAGCATCTTTGGTTGGCGGCTCGCCTGGACGCATCATGCGATAGATCTCAACCAACGCCTCTAAGCGGTTAGTGGTTGAATCGATGCGTAGCGTGTCAGAAATATATGCACCATTATCAAGATCGTTGATGTATAGGGTGTCAATTTCTTTAATACCTGCCATAGAAAGCTTAGCTAAGTCTTCTAAGCTAATCTCGCCGTTAGCTGACACCAATACTTCACCCGTATCTGGGTCAATGTAGTCTTGAGCGGCAATCTTGCCAGCAATGTACTCAACCGGTACTTCAAGCTCAGTGGTGTTAGTTTTTTCTAATTGACGGATATGACGGGCAGTAATACGGCGGCCTTTCTCAACGAGAACATTACCTTCCGCATCTTTAATGTCATAGCTTGCAGTTTCGCCACGTAGACGATCTGCAACCAAGTTCATCACTAGTGAGTCTTTCTTGATCTTGTACTGAACACGATCGAAGAATAGGTCTAGGATGTCTTGGGTAGAGTAATCTAGTGCACGTAGAATAATTGACGCTGCCAATTTACGACGACGGTCAATACGTACGAACAGTGCATCTTTTGGATCAAACTCAAAGTCTAACCATGAGCCACGGTAAGGAATAATACGTGCGTTATAAAGCACCTTACCTGAAGAGTGGGTCTTACCACGGTCGTGATCAAAGAATACACCAGGACTACGGTGCAACTGCGATACGATTACACGTTCAGTACCATTGATAACAAAGGTACCGTTGTCAGTCATTAGAGGGATATCCCCCATATAGACTTCTTGTTCTTTAATGTCTTTGACAGTGCCAGGTGCTGCTTCACGGTCATAAAGAACCATACGTAACTTAACACGTAATGGTGCAGAGTATGTAACACCGCGGATTTGACACTCTTTCACATCAAAAACTGGCTCACCTAGCTTGTAGCTTACGTACTGTAGCTCTGAGTTACCAGAAAAGCTCTTGATGGGAAAAACGCTACGGAATGCAGCTTCTAGACCGCGCTCACCCGTAGGATCTTGATCGGTGAACTTCTTAAAAGAGTCCAACTGGATTGACAGCAGGTAAGGAATGTCCAGCACTTGCGGACGCTTACCAAAGTCTTTGCGAATACGCTTCTTTTCAGAATAGGAGTAAACCATGGGTTTCCTCTGATTGCGAGATGTGACCAAGACTGAAACAACCTTATGTTGTATCAGCACGTTTGCCCATCACCGTTGAAAGCAAGAACCTAGCCAGTAATCTCTGCCAGGAACTGCAACAATTTGGCGACAAACGGTGAATAAAAAATCGCCAACGCTTACAGCGCAAAAAAGGCCGACGGTTAAAAAACCGCCAGCCTCCGCCCGATTGCTCGGGGGTAGTAAGTTAAATTATAACTTACTTGATCTCAACAGCAGCACCAGCCGCTTCTAGATCAGTCTTAAGAGCTTCAGCTTCTTCTTTAGAGATACCTTCTTTCACTGCTACTGGAGCAGATTCAGCCATACCTTTAGCTTCTTTCAGGCCTAGACCTGTAGCGCCACGAAGAGCTTTAATTACAGCAACTTTGTTGTCACCGTGAGAAGTTAGAATTACGTCGAATTCTGTCTTCTCTTCAGCAGCACCAGCATCGCCAGCACCACCAGAAACAACAGCAGCAGCGGCAGAAACGCCGAACTTCTCTTCCATTGCTTCGATTAGTTCAACAACTTCCATTACAGACATTTCTGCAAGGGCTTCTAAGATTTGGTCTTTAGTGATAGACATAACAAAAAATTCCTAATTGTACTGAATTCAATTTAATTAAGCGGCTAATCTTATGATTAAGCTGCTTCTTTCTGATCGCGAAGAGCGGCCAATGTACGAACCAACTTGCCAGCAGACGCTTCTTTTAGAGTCATCATGAACTGAGCTAGTGCTTCTTCGTATGTTGGTAGTTTCGCTAAACGATCAATTTCTGCTGCAGGGATTAGTTCCCCTTCAAAGGCTGCTGCTTTGATTTCAAACTTCTCTTGCTCTTTAGCGAAGTCTTTAAGTAGACGCGCTGCAGCACCTGGGTGCTCGTTAGAGAATGCAATCAAAGTAGGACCAGTAAACGTCTCAGCTAGGCACTCAAAATCAGTACCTTCAACAGCGCGCTTAACTAGAGTGTTACGTACAACTTTAACGTATACACCAGCTTCACGAGCAGCTTTACGAAGACCAGTCATATCACCTACAGTTACACCGCGTGAATCGGCTACTACTGCAGATAAAGCACCTTTGGCAGCTTCGCTGACTTCAGCAACAATCGCTTTTTTGTCTTCGAGTCTTAATGCCATTGGCTTTACTCCTGGATTCTATCTAGGGATTTCCCTAGCAATTACCATACTAAACAATCAATTGTTTAGTTACTTACGGCGCGAATTTCCAGGCAGAAAAAAATCTATCTGGGGTCCGACACCGTCTACGTAGGAAATTAAGTAACTCTTATTGAGCACACCTACGGTCTTGGACGGAAGTCTAAAAATCAATCACTTAATGATTAAAAATTAGACCTCAACCCACAAAGTGCGCGAATTATAAATGAATCCAGACACTTTGTAAAACTAGCTTAAGAAATTAGTTAGAAGTAGATAGGGTAGCCTGATCTACTGCAACACCTGCACCCATAGTGGTAGAGATGCTAACTTTCTTAAGGAAAACACCTTTTGCTGAAGCAGGCTTAGCCTTAACTAGTGCACTTAATAGTGCTTCTAAGTTTTCTTTCAGCTGTGCTGGTTCGAAATCAACCTTACCGATAGTGGTGTGGATGATACCGTTCTTGTCGTTGCGGTAACGAATTTGACCAGCTTTAGCGTTCTTAACTGCTTCTGCAACGTTTGGAGTTACAGTACCAGTTTTAGGGTTAGGCATTAGACCACGTGGGCCTAAGATTTGACCTAACTGACCAACAACGCGCATTGCATCAGGAGATGCGATAACTACGTCAAAGTCCATTTCGCCAGCTTTAACTTGTGCAGCAAGCTCGTCCATACCGACTAGCTCAGCACCAGCTTCAGTAGCAGCTTCTGCATTAGCACCTTGAGTGAATACAGCAACACGAACGTCACGACCAGTACCGTGTGGTAGTACAGTTGCACCACGAACGTTTTGGTCTGATTTACGTGGGTCAACACCTAGGTTAACCGCTACATCAACACTTTCTACAAATTTAGCAGTCGCAAGCTCTTTAAGCAGTGCAACAGCTTCGTTGATTTCGTAGTTCTTAGTCGCTTCAACTTTTTCGCGGATCAAACGAGCACGTTTAGTTAGCTTTGCCATTATATTAGTCCTCTACTACCAAACCCATTGAACGCGCAGTACCTTCAATAGAACGCATCATCGCTTCCATATCAGCACCAGTCATATCAGCTTGCTTAACTTCAGCAATCTCTTGAACAGCGCTACGCTTGATAGTACCCACTTTTTCAGTGTTAGGACGACCAGAACCAGACTTCAGGCCTGCTGCTTTAAGCAGTAGGAAAGATGCAGGTGGTGTCTTAGTTTCGAAAGTGAAAGAACGATCGGTGTAAACAGTGATAACAACTGGAATTGGCATACCTTTGTCGAACTTTTCAGTACGAGCGTTGAATGCTTTACAGAATTCCATGATGTTTACGCCTTTTTGACCCAATGCAGGACCAACTGGTGGCGAAGGATTAGCAGCACCGGCTGCTACTTGTAGTTTGATGTAACCATCAACTTTTTTAGCCATGAGACATTTTCCTCAAGTATGGGTACAAACGCTAAAGACGACATGCCTTTTAGCTCCCCGAAAACAATGGGTGCGGATTATATAAAAAATCCGCACCCATTCCAAATAAAATTTGTACTTAATTTAATCAGCTTTTTTCAATCTGACTAAAATCTAGTTCTACTGGTGTCGAGCGACCGAAAATCATCACAGAAACTTTAACGCGGTTCTTCTCATAATCGACTTCTTCAACAGTGCCGTTAAAGTCAGCAAATGGACCGTCGGTAACGCGTACAATCTCACCAGGCTCAAACATAACGCGATGAGTCGGTGATTCTGTCGTTTCTTGTAAACGCTGTAAAATAGCGTTCGCTTCTTTATCTGAGATTGGTGCAGGTCTATCAGACGTTCCACCGATAAAGCCCATGACACGAGGGATACTTTTAACTAGGTGCCAGCTTTCGTCGTTCATTTCCATCTGTACTAAAACATAACCTGGAAAGAACTTGCGCTCACTCTTGCGACGCTGACCAGCGCGCATTTCAACCACCTCTTCAGTTGGTACTAGTACCTCACCAAAGTAGTGCTCCATGCTATGCATTTTGATGTGCTCTAGAAGAGACTTACAAACTCGTCCTTCATAGCCTGAAAAAGCTTGAACAACATACCATCTCTTTTTAGCTTCAGTTGCTTCAGTCATGCGAAATGCCTATACGCCTGTAATAAAATTAACAATTCGAAGAAGTACTGCGTCCATACCCCATAGGATAAGCGCTAATACACCTGTCGCCGCTAGCACGATAAAAGTCGTGTTTAACGCTTCTTGGCGAGTTGGCCAGACAACTTTACGTACTTCAATATGTGATTCGCGAGCAAAAACTAACGCTTGCTTACCTTTTTCGGTTTGTAGTGCAATGAAACCAGCAATAGCAAAAGCAACTACTACACCAATAGCACGAACCAGTACGCTAGCTTCGCTATACATTTGGTTACCAACAATAGCGGCAGCCAACAAAATGACCACTAGGCCCCATTTTACGATATCCAAAGAGTTACCTTGGTTTTCTGTATTTGTTGTCATCGGTTAATTCCGTTACTTACTGCGACCTGAGCCTAACAGGCCAAACTTTATAGGCAGTGGGATAGAATTTTAGCTTCTCATCCCTCACCCTGAGCTTATATTAACCATCAATATAATCCCAGAGGGTCAAAAATCGGCCATAGATTGTATGCTTATTCAGAGCAATTGGCAAGGCGCGCAGTCTGGTTATCATTAAATATAACCTAAAACAAAAAAGGCAGCCTAAGCTGCCTTTTCTTACCACTAAATCTTCGACTAATTAGTCTACGATTTTAGCTACAACACCAGCACCAACTGTACGGCCACCTTCACGGATTGCGAAGCGTAAACCTTCGTCCATCGCGATTGGGCAGATTAGTGTAACAGTCATCTTGATGTTATCACCTGGCATTACCATTTCTACGCCTTCTGGTAGCTCGATAGTACCTGTTACGTCAGTTGTACGGAAGTAGAACTGTGGACGGTAACCTTTGAAGAATGGAGTGTGACGACCACCTTCTTCTTTCGAAAGTACGTATACTTCTGATTCGAAAGTTGTGTGTGGAGTGATTGAACCTGGAGCGGCTAGTACTTGACCACGCTCTACTTCATCACGCTTAGTACCACGTAGTAGTACACCACAGTTCTCACCTGCACGACCTTCGTCAAGCAGCTTACGGAACATTTCTACACCAGTACAAGTTGTCTTCGTAGTCTCTTTGATACCTACGATTTCAATCTCTTCACCTACTTTGATGATACCACGCTCAACACGACCTGTTACTACTGTACCACGGCCTGAGATTGAGAATACATCTTCAATTGGTAGAATGAACGCACCGTCAATTGCACGCTCTGGCTCTGGAATGTAAGTATCTAGCGCTTCTGCAAGCTCAATGATCTTAGCTTCCCACTCTGCTTCACCTTCTAGGGCTTTAAGTGCAGAACCTTGGATAACTGGTAGGTCATCACCTGGGAATTCATACTCAGAAAGAAGTTCACGAACTTCCATTTCTACTAGTTCTAGAAGCTCTTCGTCATCTACCATGTCACATTTGTTCATGAATACGATGATGAAAGGTACACCTACCTGACGAGAAAGTAGGATGTGCTCACGAGTTTGTGGCATTGGGCCATCTGTAGAAGCAACTACTAGGATTGCGCCGTCCATCTGTGCAGCACCAGTGATCATGTTTTTAACATAATCCGCGTGACCTGGGCAGTCTACGTGTGCGTAGTGACGAGTTGGAGTGTCATATTCGATGTGAGAAGTATTAATTGTAATACCACGCTCACGCTCTTCTGGAGCGTTATCGATTTGTGCGAAATCACGTGCTTCACCACCGTATGTCTTAGTCAATACAGCAGAGATAGCAGCAGTTAGAGTTGTTTTACCATGGTCAACGTGACCAATGGTGCCCACGTTCACGTGGGGTTTATTACGTTCAAATTTTTCTTTAGCCATGGTATTGCCCCAATCCAAAGTATTTGGTGATGAAACTGCATATAGCAAAAAATCCGATGTAGTTAAGGACATCGAATCAGTTAATAAGATAATTGGGGAACAAAGAAGCGGGTCGGTGCTGATAGGTAGCCTTAAATCGGAAAAAGCACTCGATACCGAGTGCTTTCTACTGATTAAGTATTATCAGCAAGATTTTGGAGCGGATGGCGGGAATCGAACCCGCGTTATCAGCTTGGAAGGCTGGAGTAATACCATTATACGACATCCGCGCAACCTACTTCAGGTTACCTAACTACCTAGAATATGGTGGAGGGAGAAGGATTCGAACCTTCGAAGGCTGAGCCGTCAGATTTACAGTCTGATCCCTTTGGCCACTCGGGAACCCCTCCAGAGAAATGGTGCCGGCACCAAGAGTCGAACTCGGGACCTACTGATTACAAGTCAGTTGCTCTACCAACTGAGCTATGCCGGCGTGTCATTTCGGTAGCGGATATTAGGTAAATGTGAGCATAAGTGCAATACCTATTTTTAATTTTTCTCAAAAAAAGCGTCAAACGTTGCTTTTTCAGCCATAAAAAGGGCGTAAAGTGCGTTTTTTATTCATTCTCTTTAGCTAAAAACAAATTTCACTCTGGCAACACATGCTTTGATGTTGTTCACATAAACGTGATGGTGTACTGTGCGACTCCTAATGGGGAGAGAATAAATGACAATAACCAACCAAATTCACCAAGCGCTGTATTTAGCTTTTGGTCGTCAGCAATGGGCCGAGCTACGTAAATCCGTGCCTTTAACGCTGAGTGAAGTTGATTTGGCGGATCTACGCGGCATCAATGAAAATATCTCGTTGTCAGAGGTTACTGACATTTATCTTCCTTTAAGCAGATTGCTAAACCTCATAGTAGGCGCAAAACAAAAGCGCGGCGTTGTGCTCAATGAGTTTCTTGGTCGCACACCACCTAAAAGACCCTATGTAATCAGTATTGCTGGTAGCGTCGCAGTGGGCAAAAGTACCACAGCGAGGATTTTACAGGCGCTGTTAAGGCAATGGCCAGAACACCCCAAAGTGGATCTCGTGACCACCGACGGATTTCTTTATCCCCTTGCAGAATTGAAACGCCGAGGCCTACTACAACGTAAAGGCTTCCCCGAAAGCTATGATATGAAGCTGTTGGTAGATTTCATTTCAAAGGTGAAATCCGGCGAAGAGAAAGTACATGCGCCGCTATATAGTCATATTACCTATGACCGACTTGAGCAAAAACAACTTATCAATCATCCCGACATTCTCATTATCGAAGGGTTAAACGTTTTGCAAAATGGGCAAGATTCACACCTGCCACTTCAACAACCCTATGTGTCAGACTTTGTTGATTTTTCGATATATGTTGATGCTGACGAAGCACTATTGAAGAATTGGTATATTCAGCGCTTCTTGCAATTCAGACAAGGCGCATTTGCGAATCAAAACTCATACTTTCACCATTATTCAAAACTTGAAGATAACGAAGCGAAAAAGATCGCAGCTAATATTTGGGATAGTATTAATGGACCTAACCTCAATCTAAATATCCTGCCAACGCGCGACCGAGCAAGCCTCATATTGCAAAAAGGCGCCGATCACCGTATGGATAGAGTATTAATGCGTAAGAAATAGTGCGGAGTATCACGCTCCGCACAGTTTAGGCTTTTCGTAAACTGATCTCTCCACCAACATATGCTTGTACTTTGCCCTCTGACTCAAGCAACAAACTCCCTTGTTCATCAATGCCTTTGCAAACCCCTTCAACCACCTTATCACCCATCAACAATTTGACCTGTTGATTAACAAAGATATCAGCTTGCTGCCAACGATGCATAAAGGCAGATAACCCCTCATTTTCGAACTCTTGAAGGTCTGTGATCAGCTGACTTTGCAACGCTAACGTCAACGCGGTTTTGTTTGGCAGATTCGGTAGACCGGATAGGTCGCTCCAGGGTTGATCGATCTGCTCTGCTTGTGCCGCTGACATCGCTAAGTTTATACCGATGCCAATGACCAAGTTACACTCACTATCCGCCTGACCGCTCATCTCAACTAAGACACCAGCCAATTTTCTATTATCTAAATAGATATCATTAGGCCACTTGACCCCCACGTTTTCGACATCGAACTGCTTCAGTACTTCTGCTAAAGAACAAGCAACAACTAAACTTAGCCCCATTGCTTGTGCCATTCCTTGCGGGAAACGCCAGAACAACGAAAAATATAGATGCCCGCCATAGGGCGAGACCCATGTACGTCCCCGACGGCCCCTACCAGCAGATTGATATTCTGCGACGCAAAAGTCACCGCAGTTCAACTCATCGACATGATCCAACAAAAAGCCATTAGTTGAAGGGATTTCATCAAAATAGAAACAACGGCCCTTAGACTGGTCAAGTAGTAGCTTGTCGTCAATTAGTGATAGCGGAGTGGCGAGCTTATAGCCCTTACCTTTAACGCTAAAAATATCCACACCATAATCTTCTAGGCCAGCGATATGCTTACTAATTGCAGCACGGCTTATACCTAACTCATTTGCTAGGCCTTCACCAGAAACAAATTGGCCGCCGCTAAGCAAATTTACTATGGCACGTTTACGAATCCATTGATCTTGCATCTATCTACTCCTTTTCGCACTTAGCGCCAATTATTCGTGGTTCAACTTCCAGTTGCACGCCATATTGTTCAGCTACCAACTGCTTTACATGCTCTGCGAGCTGAATAATTTGTGAGCCTGTCGCATGGCCATTATTAACCAGCACCAATGCTTGTTGCTCATGTACGCTAGCATCGCCTATCGTAAACCCTTTTAACCCAGCATGCTCAATCAACCAACCTGCAGCCAACTTAACCTCACTGTCGGATACAGCGAAAGCAACTATCTGTGGATATTGTTGCTTCAATGCTAAGTAAACGCTTTTGGACACAATTGGGTTTTTAAAAAAACTACCTGCATTACCAAGTACTTTAGGATCCGGTAACTTAGTAGACCTTACCTGACAAACCTCATTAAATATATCGATTGCTTGCACTGGTTCATCGATAAAGCGTTTTAGAGGGCCATAGTCGAGTGTTGGCTGCCATGATTTAGCAAGGTGGATGCCCACATGCGTAATGATAGCTTTTCCCTTAAGGTTACCTTTAAATATGGATTCACGATAAGCAAATTGGCACTCATCAACCGCTAATCTCTTCAGCGTTAATTCAGTGGTATCTAGATACTCGACCCAAGCACAAACATCGGCTAATTCAACGCCGTATGCGCCGATATTCTGCACTGGTGCTGCACCAATGCAACCAGGAATAAGCGCCAAGTTTTCTAAGCCTGGCATACCATCATTGAGTGTCTTTTCGACAAACTGATGCCAATCCTCCCCAGCAGCGACCGACAACTTGTATAGGTTTTCATCCTCGTCAATCGTCACCCCTTTACTGTTAATCACTATGACTGTACCGGCGAAGTTCTCAGTAAAAACCACATTACTTCCACCTCCAATGACCAAATACGGCTCAGTCATACCCTCTGTAAACAGCGTTAATAACTCTTCGGTGGAATCTATAATGCATAGGCGCTGGCATCGATAGTCTAGCCCTAAGGTATTAAAAGCTTTTAAGGAGTGATTTAGGTGTTGCTGCATAGTAACTTCTTGAGGCCAAAAAAAGCATTGTAACGGAAATAAGCGCCATAGAATATCATCTCAATGACCTTGCAGACTGTGCCGTGCTAAATAGTGACCATAAGACGTTTAACTGCGCTCATGTCTCTGTTCTAAAGCTATTTAGACACACATCATCACCCCACCATTATATGAATGATAAACATGGGCTGTACTGCAGCAGTTGATTGTTAAGGAATAGAATAAATCCGGACTTATCACAACAAGAAATGCAGAGGACTTCGTTCTAATGTTTACAAAGCGTACTAGCACCTATCAAGAAATGATCCCTGGTGGCTAAGGTATGTGAGTCAGGGTGAATATGACGTCGTCTCAAGCTAACAAACGAGAAGCAAGGGATGTCGAGCGGACTTTGTATATGGATACACATCTTGCCATTCAAAAGCGCCTAGTATCTCCAGGGAAGGAGTGTACGCTAAACATTGCCGGCAACAATGTAAGTCCAACTGAACTACTGCATCTATAATTTCATGATGGTTCTTTTTCAGGACCACATACGAAAAAAGCCTCTGCACTCTTAATATAAATCAGGGCAGAGACTTTCGTCTTAATGTTTGTGGGTGAGTACAGCGATGGCTGTGAGCTTACGAACACGAAGCTCAGCGTAAATGGGGCGGACTTGCTCTTATAAAGAGACGAACCCATGTGCCTTCGGCACGTGAGACAGGGCGCTTGCTATTCAAAAGAGTCTAACCAACTGAACTACTGCATTTATACTTTTCGAAAAACAAAAAAGCCTCGTCAATCTGACGAGGCTTCAATGTAAGTGGCGGAGCGGACGGGACTCGAACCCGCGACCCCCGGCGTGACAGGCCGGTATTCTAACCAACTGAACTACCGCT
>NZ_JBHZSN010000023.1:0-37878 GCF_043643685.1 Shewanella waksmanii | reverse complement strand
ACATTAGCTCAGTTGGTAGAGCGATACCTTGCCAAGGTATAGGTCATCGGTTCGAACCCGATATGTCGCTCCAATCTTCCTCATTGAATTCTCCGATTTAAAAGATTTACGACGTTAGAACAGTTGCGTCCATTGGATGAGTTGATACCATTTTTTGCGCTAAGGTATCGATCATCGGTTCGAACCCACCTTCTATCCAAAAGCGTTCGCTCCAATCTTCCTCATTGAATTTTCCGATTTAAAAGATTTACGATATTAGCGCAGTTGCGTTGATTGAATGAGCTGATACCATTTTTTGTGCCAAGGTATCGATCATCGGTTCGAACCCACTTTCTATCCAAAGCATTCGCTCCAATCTTCCTTATTGAATTTTCCGATTTAAAAGATTTACGACATTAGCCCAGCTGCGTTGATTGAATGAGCTGATACCATTTTTTGTGCCAAGGTATCGATCATCGGTTCGAACCCACCTTCTATCCAAAAGCGTTCGCTCCAATCTTCCCCGCTTTTTCCAATTCAAATTTATAAGATATTAGCGCAGTTGCGTTGATTGAATGAGCTGATACCATTTTTTGTGCCAAGGTATCGATCATCGGTTCGAACCCACTTTCTATCCAAAGCATTCGCTCCAATCTTCCTTATTGAATTTTCCGATTTAAAAGATTTACGACATTAGCCCAGCTGCGTTGATTGAATGAGCTGATACCATTTTTTGTGCCAAGGTATCGATCATCGGTTCGAACCCACTTTCTATCCAAAGCATTCGCTCCAATCTTCCTTATTGAATTTTCCGATTTAAAAGATTTACGACATTAGCCCAGCTGCGTTGATTGAATGAGCTGATACCATTTTTTGTGCCAAGGTATCGATCATCGGTTCGAACCCAGCTTCTATCCAAAAGCGTTCGCTCCAATCTTCCTCATTGAATTCTTCGATTTAAAAGATTTACGAAATTAGCGCAGTTGCTGGCGATATTGCTGGTGAACCTCTATTGCAAACTTGCTGCTAATTGGTTGAAAGAGTGATGGCAAATGATCTATGTCGCAATTGCGGCAATTTCGTGATTAATCGAGTAGTTTCTTCATCTTCTGCTAATGTAAAACCAAGCAACTCATCAAACTATGACATTGTTCAAATTATGTTGTAGGTAATGCTTGCATAATATCCATACTAGTTAACAGTTACGCTGAGTAGATGGTAAGGGAGAGAATTATGATTCGTTTTCAACAGCTTGGGGAGCAATTAGCATACGTTGCAAAATGTCGTATTGAGATGGCTAGTTTGTATAAACGTTTGCATGCCGATGCTGATTCTACTCGGGTTAAGATGATCTTAGAGTACTTTAGACAGCAGCAGTTAACCGTGGCTGAGAAGCTTGAAAGTTATATTGAAGATGCGCCAAGTAAACTGCTCGATACTTGGTATAACGATATCGTCTTTGAAGATTTTATTGCGCGTTGTGAGCAAACTAGTTTAACCGCCAACATGAGCGAAGAGGATGTACTGAACTTGCACCTCGATCTCGAGAATCGCTTAATTGGCCTGCTAGAAAAAACGGCCAATTCATCGGTTTCAAGCGACGTCAAAGGTGCACTGGATGATTTAGTTCGTGTTGAAAAAATTCAACAGCAAAGATTGGTGCATAGCAGCATTCGTATGGATGATCTCTAACCTTTAGTTTGCGATTAAAAAGCACCGAAAGGTGCTTTTTTTTGGTCCACACTCAGCATGGGTTAACTCAGGTCACCATGACGGTATGCGTTAGATCAAGTTTTTGTAATTTATCGAGCAACTGTTGGAATCTAATCTCAAATTAAGGCTCATATTCTACTATATATCTATGTGTACTTAGCCTTACAAGGCCCGTCAGTGAATCAATTGGAGATAGGCTTAATGCTCTACCAACAACAAGACTTACCCGCAACACTGTACTCCTGCGAACAAGTGAAACAAGCCGAGTTGAAACTGATCGCTTCAGGTATCAGTGAACATGAGCTTATTGAGCGTGCAGCGACGGCGAGCTTTAATCTACTACAGGCCCAAGAAAAGCTAACGAGCCCGATTGCCATCATTGCAGGATATGGCAATAACGGTGCAGATGCGTTCACTCTGGCAACTCTGTTGATCGAGGCGGGTCAACCTGTCGCTGTCTATTTCTTATTCCGTGAAAAAATCAGTGTCGGAGTACAGCAAGGTAAAGCAGATTTTATTGCCGCGGGTGGCCAAGTTGGTGACGATATTGACAGTGTATTAACGGGTGCTGAAGTGGTTGTTGATGGCTTATTAGGTACCGGCTTTAAAGGTGAAGTGAGTGGTGAAATAGCGACTGCCATCGAGAAGATCAATGCCAGTAACGCCTGGGTACTAAGCTTAGACATTCCATCCGGCATTAATGGTGATACTGGTTTTGGTGCTAAAGCCGTTAATGCCGATACGACGATTACTTTTGGCGCTTTGAAACAAGGTTTAATTACTGGCAAAGCCCGTGAGCATACTGGCGAATTAATTTTTGCTGACATCGGTTTTGCTGATGTATTAAATAAATCAGAAGTGATTAATGTCACCGCTGCCGCAGTGCCGGTTGGCTTACCCTATCGACCACAAGATTCTCATAAAGGAATGTGTGGCAAAGTGACTGTCATTGGTGGGGATCAAGGCATGGCTGGCGCACCGCGTTTAGCTGCTGAGGCGTGTTTACGCTCCGGCGCCGGATTGGTCACAGTGGTATCGCATCCAAGTCATCACCTTGTTATCAGTGCTGGTCGGCCTGAGCTGATGTTTTGGGGCTGCGAACTGGTCGACATGGAAGTGTATTTACGTTTTGGTTGGGCGAATGTATTGCTGATAGGACCAGGGTTGGGCCAGCAAGATTGGGGCTACAACTTGTTTAAAGCGGTTGGGCTGTGTGAGAAACCTTGCGTGGTTGATGCCGATGCCCTTAATTTGCTCAGTAAAGATCCCCGTCGTCATGACAATTGGGTGCTTACGCCCCATAGTGCCGAAGCTGCACGTCTATTGGGCATCGAAACTGACGAAGTTGAGCAAGACAGGTTTGCCGCCGTTAAAGCCATTCAAGCCAAATATGGCGGCGTGGTTGTGTTAAAAGGTCCGGGTACATTGATTTATGATGGCAATATATGTCATGTGGCCCCCGTTGGTAATGCTGGGCTGGCTAGTGGCGGAAGCGGTGATGTCTTGGGTGGCATTATTGCAGCATTAATGGCGCAAAAAATGTCATTGATGGCCGCGGCAACGGCTGCGGTTGTTATTCACGGACGTGCCGCCGAGTATGCTGCAGAGCAAGGGATGAGAGGCATGCTAGCGAGCGATCTGTTTGAGCATATTCGTCGCTTAGTGGATGAGTTGTAGTCGTTAATGATTAAATTAGGCTAATGTTTGTTTAGATAAACGGCGTATTACGGTAAAGTATCTCATTATCATCGACACGTCGTTTAAATTGTTCTTGTGGAAGTTATGTCGACATTAGCATTTGATTTAGAAAATGAAGCTGCAACGGTAGCGTTTGGTTTACGGCTTGCCAAAGTGTTGCAAGCGCCAGTGACTTTATATTTATATGGTGATTTGGGGGCGGGTAAGACAACGCTAAGTCGTGGTATTATTCAGAGTTTAGGTCATGAGGGGGCAGTTAAAAGTCCTACTTACACCTTAGTTGAGCCCTATGAATTAGATGGGATCGAAGTTTACCACTTTGACCTTTACCGCTTGAGCGATCCTGAAGAGCTTGAGTTTATGGGGATCCGCGATTACTTTTCACCTACTAGTTTGTGTATTGTTGAGTGGCCAGACAAAGGTGAGGGAGTATTGCCAGAGGCAGACTTAAAGCTTAACTTGGCTTATCAAGGTGAAAGTCGTCAGATTAGTTTGACGGCAGTATCTGCTAAGGGTGAGCAGATATTAGCTGAGCTTTCGCCGCGTTCATAACGCTGCTATCTTGAACAAAACTCAACCGCGAAAGGTCAAGCCACCCTAGCAAACTTATAATAAAAAATGATAAATAAAGCGCTAAAAATACAACTCGTTAGTTTCCTGTTTTTACTGTGTATTTCAGCAGGGGTTTCTGCTGCCAATCAATTAGAAGGCGTGCGTATTTGGGCTGCACCAGACTCGACCCGAGTCGTATTTGACCTATCTAAAAAGGCCGATTATAGCTATTTCACATTAACTAACCCATATCGCTTAGTGGTTGATCTTAAAGGTTCTACCAATAAACTCGATTTAAAAAAGGTCAAGAATAATAGCAAGCTAGTTAAACAAGTTCGCACCAGTAAGCCGCCGGCCAAAGGCACATTGCGGTTAGTGATTGATTTAACGAAGCCGATTAAAGCGAATTTATTTGCTTTACCGCCCACTGCTCCCTACGGCAATCGTTTAGTGGTTGACCTAGATGCCGGTGGTGCGAAATCCTCTCAGTCGTCAACCACGGTTAATAAAAAACCAACCAACAGCTTACGTGATGTGATCATCGCCATTGACGCCGGCCATGGTGGCGATGACCCAGGTTCGATAGGCCCGAAAGGCACCTATGAAAAACACGTGGTGATGCAGATTGCTAAGAAGGTTGAAGCAAAAATTAACAAAACTCCAGGTATGAAAGCGGTAATGACGCGAACTGGTGATTATTTCGTGAATATTAATCGCCGTTCAGAGATAGCAAGAAATAGTAAAGCGGATTTATTGATCTCCATTCACGCCGATGCATTCACCACACCGCAGCCCCGAGGTGCGTCAGTTTGGGTGTTGTCTATGGGGCGTGCAAATAGTGAAATTGGTCGCTGGCTTGAGCACAAAGAGAAACATTCAGAACTCTTAGGTGGTGCTGGTGAGATTATACAAAACACTGATAATGAACAATATTTAGCCATGACCTTGTTGGATATGTCTATGGACAGGTCGATGGCGATTAGTCATAACATCGCCGACGATGTGCTTGCCAATTTAGGTAAAGTGACCAAGTTACATAAGCACAAACCTGAATCGGCCAGTTTTGGGGTACTAAAGTCACCAGATATTCCTTCTATCTTAGTGGAAACTGGCTTTATTTCTAACCCTAAAGAGGAGCGGTTACTGACGCAACGAGAACATCAAAATAACATTGCTAATGCGGTACACCGTGGTGTGTTACGCTATTTTGAAAATAATCCACCTAGCGATACGTTATTGGCGAGTAAAAGCTCCAGAAGCCATAAGGTGCGCTCGGGTGAATCCTTGTCTGTCATCGCCCATCGTTATCAGGTTTCTGTGGCCAGTATCAAGAAAGCCAATAACCTTAAATCAGACATGTTACGTGTGGGACAGAAACTCGTTATACCAAGGGCGTGATGAGCGAAAATAAAATTCAGATATTACCCCCACAGTTAGCTAACCAAATCGCAGCTGGGGAAGTGGTAGAAAGGCCTGCTTCTGTTATTAAAGAGTTGGTGGAAAACAGCTTAGATGCTGGTGCAACTCGTGT
Source organism: Shewanella waksmanii (assembly GCF_043643685.1). GTDB lineage: Bacteria > Pseudomonadota > Gammaproteobacteria > Enterobacterales > Shewanellaceae > Shewanella > Shewanella waksmanii_A. The sequence continues at coordinate 32,405 of NZ_JBHZSN010000023.1, read as the reverse complement.
TGATATTGAGATCGACAAAGGTGGAAGCAAGCTGATTAAAATTCAAGATAATGGCTCAGGTATTCCCAAGGAGCAATTGTCGTTGGCTTTGTCGCGCCACGCCACGTCGAAATTGAGCACACTAGATGATCTCGATGCGATCATGAGTTTTGGTTTTCGCGGTGAAGCACTTGCCAGTATCAGTTCCGTTGCACGTTTAACCTTAACCTCTAAAACCGCGGACCAAACCGAAGCTTGGCAAGCTTATGCTGAAGGCTCTGATATGGCGGTTAAGATACTGCCTGCTGCGCATCCTGTGGGGACAACATTATCCGTTGTCGACCTGTTTTTTAATACGCCAGCCCGTCGACGTTTCCTAAAAAGTGATAAAACCGAGTTTACTCATATTGATGAGTGGTTGAAACGTATTGCATTAGTGCGTAGCGATATCCACTTTACCTTAAAGCATAACGGCAAACAGGTTAGGAACTACCGTCCAGCTCAAAATGAAGAACAGTATCTACAGCGGTTGGCGCAAGTCAGTGGTAAACGTTTTGCTGAACAAGCATTAAAAGTTGATTGCAGCCACAATGGCCTAAGGTTAAGTGGTTATATCCAGTCGCCCCGTTTTGAGGCTGCAGCCAATGACACCCAGTATTTTTATGTTAACGGCCGTCTAGTACGAGATCGGCTCGTTAATCATGCTGTTAGGCAAGCCTTCGCTGAGTTTTTGACCCAGGAGCAGATAGGTTTTGTGTTGATGCTGGAGATAGATCCGCATCAGGTGGACGTCAATGTCCACCCTGCTAAACATGAGGTTCGCTTTCATGAAAGCCGTTATGTTCATGATTTTATCTTGCAGGCATTGCAGTCAGCTTTAATTCAGCTTGTTTCGTTACCATTAACGCCAACAGGGGCAGATGGAAGTATCGATGATACCGATACAGAGCAGCCTCAGCCAAAGCCCGGTGGTGTGAGCCAGAGTTCAGCACCGCATCGTGACACTCGCCCAGCGCATACCCCTGTGGTATCTGAGCGGGCTCCGACGGCTTATCAAGCACCGCTAAATAATAGTCGATCGGATACCAGTTATACTGCTCGCTCAGCTACTAAAGCTGATGTTGAGTTACCGAGTCAGGCTGCTATTGATGCTTATGCTGAGCTGCTCTCGACACCGCAGACATCTACAGCTGATATGCAAACGTCGGCAGATATGCCGCAGGTATTGGGTGGGCGCTACTGGGTGATATGCGAAGGTGAAAATTTACAATTGCTATCTATTACTGCGGCGAATGAATCTGTTGACACCCTAGCGCTGCAATCTAAGTTAGCTGAAGGGTTGGTTGGACAGCCGCTGTTAATGCCGGTATCAGTTTCTGCTGATGATGATTGGGTCGAAACCTTAGCTCAAAGAGAGCAATTGATCAGAAAACTGGGTATTGAAGTAAGTATTCGCATGGGGCAGTTGATTATTAAGAAAGTGCCCCCATATTTAAGGAAGAGCCAACTGGTAAAGGTGATTCCTGAGTTTTTGCAGTGGATTCGTTTTGAAGAACCCGCCGATGAAGCCTTGATTAGCTGGCTGGTAAAGCAAAACCAAGAACATTTTAATTCGGCAGCACAAGTTTGGCAGTCGTTGATGTGTTTGAGCCAAGCTCAGCAAGAATTAGTATTTGAACAGGCTGTGGATTTACCATGGCAAAACTGGATAACAGAGCAGGATTCGTGACCGATAACAGTTTACCAACCATTATGACATTAATGGGCCCTACCGCCTCAGGTAAGACTGCTTTGGCTATAGAATTGGTTGAGCAGCATGACTGCGAAATTATTTCGGTCGATTCAGCGTTGATTTATCGGCAAATGGATATCGGTAGTGCTAAACCTGATGCTGCTGAGTTGGCACGTGCACCACATCGATTAATTGATATTCGAGATCCTAGTGAGAGTTATTCAGCGGCTGATTTTCGCCAAGATGCACTGACAGAGATTGAAGATATTCTGAGTAAAGGTAAAACGCCGCTGCTAGTAGGCGGTACCATGATGTACTTTAAAGCTTTGCTAGAAGGACTGTCACCTTTACCAGCCGCCGATGACGCGATAAGAGCGCAAATCGCGGCGGAAGCTGAAGACAAAGGTTGGCAGGCGATGCATGATGAATTAGCACAGTTTGATGCCGTTGCTGCAGCCCGTATTCACCCCAATGACCCACAGCGATTATCTCGGGCTATCGAGGTATATCGAATTTCTGGTAAGTCATTGACTGAGTTAACACAAACTAAGTCAGAAGCCTTACCATATAATGTGGCTCAGTTTGGGATTTCACCAAAAGATCGGAAACAGTTACATCTTTCTATAGAAGAAAGATTCAAATTGATGTTAAATCAAGGATTCATTGAAGAAGTTGAGCGATTAAAATCTCGTGGAGACTTGCATTTAGACCTCCCTTCAATGCGCTGTGTGGGCTATCGCCAAGTGTGGCAGTATCTCGATGGGGACTACGACTATAATACAATGGTCGAAAAAGCGGTTGTTGCTACTAGGCAATTGGCGAAGCGTCAATTAACATGGTTGAGAGGGTGGCCAGAGCTAAATTGGCTGGAAAGTGGAGATAATAGCAATATATCTCGCTTAAAAGTATATGCTGCTAGCTAAATAGGTCACACTATATAATACTAAAACCAAACAAAAATTTTATGTTGTATCGGTTTTTACTGATTTATTAATAAAAAGGAAATTATAAAATGGCAAAGGGGCAATCTTTACAAGACCCATTTTTGAACGCGCTACGACGTGAGCACGTTCCAGTATCAATTTATTTGGTTAACGGTATTAAGCTTCAGGGACAGGTTGAGTCATTTGATCAATTTGTTATTTTGTTGAAAAACACAGTCAGTCAAATGGTGTACAAGCACGCCATTTCAACTGTTGTACCAGCACGCCCATTCAAAGTTGGCGGTCACCATGGTACGCCTAATCAAGCTGGCGGATTTAACAGTCAGAGTGACGACGCAGAACAACAGTAATTTTTAAGGAGTTTGCTTTTTGTTTGATCGCTATGAGGCGGGAGAAAGTGCAGTACTTGTCCATATCGACTTTTCTGATGAAGACAGCAGGGAAGATATAACCGAACTGCAGTTGTTAGTTGAGTCAGCAGGTGCCGAAGCTGTAGGCGTGATCACGGGAAGCCGTCGTTCACCGGATCGTAAGTATTTTGTCGGTTCGGGAAAGGCCGAAGAATTAGCTGCAATGGTTTCAGCTACTGAGGCTAATGTAGTGATTTTTAACCATGCATTGAGTCCTGCGCAAGAGAGAAATCTTGAACAGTTATGTCAATGTCGTGTGTTGGACAGAACGACACTAATTCTAGATATTTTCGCCCAACGAGCGCGTACTTACGAAGGTAAGTTGCAAGTGGAGCTAGCGCAATTGCGCCACATGTCGACGCGCTTGATTCGGGGCTGGACTCACCTTGAACGTCAAAAAGGCGGGATAGGTTTACGTGGTCCAGGTGAAACACAGTTAGAAACGGATAGACGTTTATTACGTGGTCGTATAAAAACCATTAATAAGCGTTTAGCGAAAGTTGATAAACAACGTGAGCAGAGTCGCCGTGCACGTAAACGTAGTGACTCAGCAACAGTGTCCCTAGTGGGTTACACCAATGCGGGGAAATCAACACTGTTTAATGCACTGACGGTTTCCGATGTGTATGCGGCCGATCAGTTGTTTGCGACTTTGGATCCAACGTTGAGAAAACTAGAAATCCAAGACGGTTCAGTCATTTTGGCTGACACGGTTGGGTTTATTCGTCATTTACCCCATGATCTCGTCGCCGCATTTAAAGCGACGCTGCAAGAAACAAGAGAAGCAGACTTACTGCTGCATGTTGTTGATGCTGCGGATGAAAACATGGGCGATAACTTTGAGCAAGTACAGCTTGTACTCAAAGAGATCGGTGCAGAAGATATTCCACAATTGGTTGTGTGTAACAAAATCGATTTGTTGGAAGAGGTGAGCCCGAAGATTGATTATGATTCGGACGGTTTACCGACGCGGGTTTGGGTTTCGGCTCAACAAAGCAAAGGCTTGGAAGAACTGAAAACAGCGATTAACCAACTTGTTGGCCAATCGATTGTTGAAGTTAATCTCCAAGTTCCGGCCAGTGCCGGACATTATCTTGGTCAGTTTTATCGACTTGATGTAATACAGCAGAAAGAGTATGACGATCTGGGGAACTGTATTTTGTCTGTACGCATGATTGAAGCCGATTGGCATCGTCTTGTAAAGCAGAGCCAAGGGGAGTTAGAGACCTTTATTGTAGAATCAGCTACAGTAGAGTAGTTTTTTAGTAATCTCGTTTAATTCATACACCTATGGAGTGCTAAATGGCTTGGAACGAGCCCGGTAACAAGGGGAAAGACCCTTGGGGAAATAAAAGTGGTAACGATAAGGGACCACCAGATTTAGATGAAGTTTTTAAAAATCTTTCCAAAAAATTTGGAGGGAACGGTAATGGCTCTGGACCGAGTGTGAGTGCATTCGGGATTGGTATTGTCCTTGTCATAGCAATTGCTGTTTGGGGACTTTCAGGTTTCTACACGGTTAAAGAAGCTGAAAAAGGCGTTGCTTTGCGCTTTGGTCAGTATATTGGTGAAGTAGAGCCAGGCTTACAATGGAAAGCAACGTTCATCGACGAAGTCTTCCCTGTTAATGTCAGTACAGTACGTTCAATTCCAGCGTCTGGTACGATTTTAACCTCGGATGAGAACGTAGTATTGGTTGAGCTTGACGTGCAATATCGCGTTATTGATCCTTACCTGTTTTTATTCAGTGCCGTTGATGCGAATGAAAGTTTACGCGAAGCGACTGATAGTGCATTAAGATACGTAGTTGGCCACAATAAAATGGACGACATCTTGACCACGGGACGTGACCAAATTCGTCGCGATACTTGGGAAGAAGTTGAGCGTATTATCGAGCCATATAAATTAGGTATTAACATTGTCGATGTGAACTTCCTACCGGCACGTCCGCCTGAAGAAGTTAAAGACGCATTCGATGATGCGATTGCAGCGCAAGAGGATGAGCAACGCTTTATTCGTGAAGCAGAAGCCTATTCTCGTGAGATTGAGCCTAAAGCGCGTGGTCAAGTACAACGTATGGAGCAACAAGCGAACGCTTATAAAGAGCGTGAGATTCTTGAAGCTCGCGGTAAAGTGGCACGTTTTGAGCAGTTACTTCCTGAGTATCAAGCTGCACCAGAAGTGACCCGTAACCGTATGTATATTGAAGCGATGCAAGAAGTGATGTCTGGAACCAATAAAGTACTTATTGATGCCAAAAACAACGGCAACATGATGTACCTACCGTTGGATAAACTAATGCAGCAAAACAGTGGTAAAACTTCTAAACAGCCTGTGATGACAGAGCCTGTTGCGAGTGCCGGCACCAATAGTGTGGTAAACCACGGTTTACCGCTTGATGGTCGTGCTTCACGTGCTGATCGCGTACGTCAGGGGAGAAATTAATCATGGGTAGATTAACCATTATTATCGTGGCTATTCTGATTGCTGTAGGCTTGTCTTCTCTTATCGTCGTTAATGAAGGTGAGCGTGCGATCGTATCTCGATTCGGTAAAATTTTAAAAGATGAAGGCCAAACTCGCATTTACGAGCCAGGCTTGCACTTTAAAATACCAGGTATCGATAAGATCAAGTATTTGGATTCACGCATCCAAACTATGGATGGTGCAGCTGACAGATTTGTTACCTCTGAAAAGAAAGATTTGATGGTAGATTCTTATGTGAAGTGGCGCATCGCCGATCACGAGAAGTACTATCTTTCTACCAATGGTGGTAATAAGGCTCAAGCTGAATCACTGCTACAGCGTAAGATTAACAATGACCTGCGTACTGAGTTTGGTCGTCGTACTATTACCGAAATCGTTTCAGGTAGTCGTGATGAGCTACAACAAGATGCATTGAATAATGCAATGGAAAGCTCTGAAGACTTAGGTATTGAAGTGGTTGACGTGCGAGTTAAGCAGATCAACTTACCTGCGAACGTAAGTTCAAGTATTTATCAACGTATGCGTGCTGAACGTACTGCTGTTGCTAAAGAACATCGCGCTCAAGGTAAAGAGCAAGCAGAGATTATTCGTGCTAAAACCGATGCAGGTGTCACCATCCAAATCGCTGAGGCTCAACGTAAAGCGTTGGAAGTTCGAGGTGAGGGTGATGCGATCGCGGCTAAGATATACGCCGATGCATATAACCAAGATCCAGAGTTCTTTAGCTTCATTCGTAGTCTTGATGCCTACAAAGATAGCTTCTCAGGTGATGGCAATGTCATGGTGTTAGAGCCTGACAGTGATTTCTTCAAGTATATGAAGAGTGCACAAGCTAAATAAATCCAATTAGCTTAAAAAAGCCCGACTAGTTCGGGCTTTTTTTATTTATCTTCACTAAGTTTCTAATTTAGCATCAATTACTATAAAGGTTTTGGTTTTATTTGATGTTGAATTCTGGTTAATGCAGCCCAGATCAGCGTTTATTTTCACCGTAAAATGGCAATTTTTCTAACATAGTTAACTTTGTTCTCTGTTTTACTATGATCTGGTTCTAATTTTTGGCTATAATGAGCCCCGCCTCAAATTTGATTTTTGAGCTTTGGGGTGTAACCCGATTTTCAAAAATTTTTAAAACAAAAATTCCAACACTCTCTGGAGATAAGTGGATGAGCAATGCGCCAGTCGATACCGGACGTCGCAGATTCCTGACCGCAGCCACCGCCGTTGTAGGTGGTGCTGGTGCCGTCGCTGTAGCGGTTCCTTTTATAAAGTCATGGAATCCGAGTGCCAAAGCGAAAGCTGCAGGTGCCCCGGTTGAAGTAAATATTAGTAAATTAGAGCCGGGTCAGCTGATCCGCGTTGAGTGGCGTGGTAAGCCTGTATGGGTTGTACGCCGCACGGAAGAGATCATTAATGGTCTTGCTAAACTTGATAACCAACTTCGTGATCCAGCATCGAACGAAGAGCAGCAACCTGAGTACGCTCAGAATGCCGTCCGTTCTATTAAGCCTGAGTATTTCATCGCAGTTGGCCTATGTACTCACTTAGGTTGTTCACCCACTTACCTACCGGATACGTTCGGTGAGCAAGTTGAAGGTGTCGCTTCTGGATTCTTCTGCCCATGTCATGGTTCTAAATTTGATATGGCTGGTCGTGTATTCCAAGGTGTTCCAGCGCCATTAAATCTCGTTGTACCGCCACATCAATACATTGATGACGGTAACGTGATTATCGGTGTCGATCAGGGGGCAGCGTAATGGTTAAGAATATTATTGATTGGATTGATGAGCGTATTCCAATGTCGGCGACTTATAATCGTCACGTTGGTAAGTATGCAACACCAACAAACTTCAACTTTTGGTACTTCTTCGGCTCACTAGCCATGCTAGTGTTAGTTAACCAACTACTAACTGGTATTTGGTTAACCATGAACTACGTTCCAACTGCTGAAGGTGCATTTGCTTCTATCGAATACATCATGCGTGATGTTGAATATGGCTGGTTGCTGCGTTATATGCACTCAACCGGTGCTTCGGCATTCTTCGTGGTGATTTATCTGCATATGTTCCGTGGTTTAATCTACGGTTCTTATCAAAAGCCAAGAGAGCTACTTTGGCTATTTGGTATGTTGATTTTCCTTGTACTAATGGCTGAGGCCTTCATGGGCTACCTACTTCCTTGGGGACAAATGTCTTATTGGGGAGCACAGGTAATTATCTCGCTATTTGGTGCAATCCCTGTCATTGGTGATGATCTTACCCTTTGGATTCGTGGTGATTTCGTTGTCTCTGGTGCGACCTTGAACCGTTTCTTTGCCTTGCATGTTATTGCATTGCCATTGGTATTGGTTGTGTTGGTATTCTTGCACTTAATCGCGCTGCATGAAGTGGGTTCAAACAACCCAGATGGTATTGAGATTAAGAAAAACAAAGATGAGAATGGCTGGCCGAAAGATGGTATTCCTTTCCACCCGTATTACACGGTGAAAGATATCATGGGCGTGGCTGGTTTCTTGATTGTTTTCTGCTACGTACTGTTCTTTATGCCAGAAGGTGGTGGTTACTTCCTTGAGAAGCCAAACTTTGAAGCGGCTAACCCAATGAAGACACCTGAGCATATCGCACCGGTTTGGTACTTCACACCGTTCTACGCAATCTTGCGTGCAATTCCAGATAAACTACTTGGGGTTGTTGGTATGGGTCTGGCGATTGCGGTGCTGTTCGTACTGCCTTGGTTAGATCGCTGTAACGTTAAGTCAATTCGTTACCGTAGCATGATTCACAAGCTGAACATTAGCCAGTTTGCTGTGTCATTTATCGTATTGGGTTATTTAGGTGCTGTACCTGCTACCCCAGCACTAACGATTGCTGCTCGTATCTTTACTCTGACTTACTTTGGTTTCTTCGTTGCACTGTGGGTTTACAGTAAAAACGAGAAGACTAAGCCTGTACCAGAGAGGTTGACCCACTAATGAAAAAATTACTGATTGCATTAGTAACGTTAGTCCCATCTCTTGCGTTTGCTGCAGGTGGGTCAAATGTTCCGCTAGAAAGTGCCAATATTGACTTACGTGATACTGAGTCATTACAACGTGGTTTGGACAAGTTCCAACAATATTGTGCCGGTTGTCATAGCCAGCAGTACCAGCGTTACAATCGCGTCGCTGAAGATTTAGGTATCTCAATTGAAGACATGCGTAACAACTACATGTTTGATGAGACAGCTAAAGTCGGCGACTTGATGGAAAACGCTATCCCAGATGCTGATGCAGCTAAATGGTTTGGTGCAGCGCCACCAGATTTGACGCTGGTAGCTCGTGTACGTGGTGAAGACTGGATTTATACTTATCTAAAGAGCTTCTATCGTGATGATAGCCGCCCATTTGGTGTAAATAACACAGTTTTCCCATCTGTGGGTATGCCTCATGTGATGCAAGAGCTTCAGGGACTACCTGAGCCGATTGTTGAGACTCATGAAGAAAATGGCGTTGAAGTTGTCAAAGTAACCGGTGTTAAAGCTGGTTCTGCAGGTAGCTTAAGCGCAGAAGAGTATGACCAAGTTGTCCGCGACATCACAGGTTACCTTGTTTATTCAGGTGATCCAGTCAAACTTGAGCGTGAAACCTTAGGTTGGTGGGTGATGGGCTTCCTGTTTATTTTCTTTATTGTGTCCTATCTCTTAAAGAAAGAGTACTGGAGAGATGTACACTAACCTATAATACAGGTTAGAATGTACTATCCGCATAGTGTAAACGGGGGGCATTGCCCCTCGTTTGCGTTTTTGTTTTTTTGATTGAATATCTCGGAGGGTATCAATGGCTGTTGCTGCCAACAAACGCTCAATCATGACCTTATACTCAGGTGCTGATGACCTGTATAGCCATCAAGTACGTATCGTCTTGGCTGAAAAAGGGGTCACTGTTGATGTCCTACAGGTTGATCCAAGTGAAATGCCTGAAGATCTGATTGATCTTAATCCATATAACACAGTACCAACGCTAGTAGATCGTGAGCTTGTACTTTATAACTCACGCATCATTATGGAATATTTGGACGAGCGTTTCCCGCATCCACCGCTGATGCCTGTGTATCCAGTTTCACGTGGTCAAACACGTCTGATGATGCACCGTATCGAAAATGATTGGTACACGTTGGTTGATCGTATTCGTAGTGGCGATCGTGCTGATGCTGCGCGTAAAGAACTTCAAGAAAGTTTAACTGCGATTGCACCTGTGTTTAATGAAATGCCTTACTTTATGGCTGAAGAGTTCGGTTTAGCCGATTGCTATTTAGGCCCACTATTGTGGCGTTTACCAGTACTTGGTATCGAATTAGACTCTCGTACAGCAAAAGAAGTTAAGGCTTATATGACTCGCCTATTTGACCGTGAGTCGTTTAAAGCTTCATTAACTGAGGCCGAGCGCGAAATGCGCATGGGTATCTAATGAAAGCGATGACACCTAATCGCCCATATTTGTTGCAAGCTTACTATGACTGGCTCATGGACAATGACCTGACGCCACATGTGGTAGTTGATGCTTATGTGCCTGGTACCCAGGTACCTCAACAGTATGTAAAAGATGGTCAAATCGTTTTGAACATTGTTTCAACTGCAGTGGGCAACTTGCAAATTGGCCATGATTACATTGAGTTTAATGCTCGATTTGGTGGCGTGCCGCAACAAGTGGTGTTACCCATGGCGGCGATTGTTGCCATTTATGCTCGTGAGAACGGTGCCGGTACGGTATTTGATGCTGAAGAAGCTTATCAAGAAGAGATTGCATCTAGCGATACCTCTTCATTGAGTGTCGTGGACGAGGCCGTAGATAAGCAGGAAAGCGAGCCATCGCCCAGTGACGATGATAAACCGGTAAAACGAGGCCATTTAACCTTGGTTAAATAGCCACGAAGTGAATCGTTAAAAAGGCCAGTCAATCGACTGGCCTTTTTATTGGCTTTTTGCATTATATTTAAAGCATCTGCTGGGTAGTGACCCATTAGGGACTCTGTGGTAGCATGCGGCGCCAGATCCTAGCCAATAGTATATAAATTAGGTTTGCCATGATCTTAATGATCGACAACTATGATTCGTTTACGTTTAATCTAGTGCAATATTTGCAGCAGCTAGAATGCGAGATAGTTGTAAAACGTAATGATGAAGTTTCCATCGAGGAAATTGAATCTTTGGCCCCTAGTCATATCGTTATCTCCCCAGGTCCCTGCAGCCCCAATGAAGCAGGGGTATCGCTGCAAGTTATTAAGCACTTTGCTGACAAGTTGCCTATTTTAGGGGTTTGCTTAGGTCATCAAGCCATTGCTCAAGTATTTGGAGCGAAAGTCATCCCAGCCTTTCGGGTTATGCATGGTAAAACCAGTGCCATTAGCCATAAAGATAGCGGCTTGTTTTGTGGGTTGGCCAACCCGTTAACCGTGACCCGTTATCATTCACTGATTATTGAGTCGGTTCCTGCTGAGTTTGAACTTGAAGCTTGGCATGATGACCCTGCAGCGGGGCGAGAAATCATGGCTATTCGCCATCATCGCTTGCCTATCTTCGGGGTTCAATTCCATCCTGAGTCGATCTTAACCGAGCAGGGGTTAACCTTGCTGGCTAACTTTGTTAAACAATCACAGTGATTTTCGCAAAACTGGCATACTCGTATTTTAATCTGTTACAACTTATCTCAACATTCCTCACTAGTTTTGATCCATTTTGTGATATAAAAAGGGCAAAAAAACGGCCTTAGGTGATGATTTACCCGTAAAGCTTCATCTTTAGCTATAACAACAAAAGGGAAACCCATGGCAGGTTTATTAAAAACAGCAGCAATTAGCGCTGTCGCGATTGCAGTTTTATCGGGATGTACAGCCACACCTACAGCGACCCAATCGGCGTCGGTGACCACAACACAAGCACCAGTGACAAACTTAGTGGCGCCACCTAGTGCCACACAGCCGCTAACTATGAAACAAATTATGGCTGATCCGGATTGGATGGGCGTGTTAGCAAAAGGTGAGTATTGGAGCGACGATGGCAGCGCTATCTATTTTGCTCGTCAAGCCCATAGTTCACCGCTGCTTGATTACTACCAGCAACCGCTTAACGCCAGTGCCAGTAAATTAGATCTTAATCAGCTGCATTTAGCTGATCAAAAGCATGGTGTATTTAATAGTGATAAAAGTAGCAAAGCTTACATTTATCAAGGCAATATTTTTGTAAAAGCCATGGCTACTGGTGAGATCACTCAGCTGACTAAGTTCAACCGAGCGGTCACAGGTGTTCAATTCCTTAACTCTGGTGCATTAGCTTATTGGCAAGGTGAGTCAATATTTAAAGTACACCCAGAAACAGGCTTAATTGAGCAAATTGCCGATATTCAAATGGCGAAGGCGCCAAGCAAAGTAAAAGAGCCGACTAGCTATATTGCCAAACAGCAACATCGCCTTATCGATTATGTCTCAATGCAGCACAATAACGCTAAAGAAAAGCAGGCATACCAGCAGCAACTGGCTGACGTCGATCCAACTATGACAGCCGAGGCTTGGTATTTAGGTGATAAAGAGCGAGTCGTTGAGTTGAGTTTATCGCCAGATGGCCGCTACGTCCTTTTAGCGCTGATTGATAAAAGTTATAGCTGGCGTAGTGAACATGACATTATGCCTAATTATTTAGGTAGTGAAGGTTATGTGGACGCGGTACCAGCACGTGCAAGAGTTGCTGAAGATAATAACCCTGGCCAGCGATTGGTTTTACTTAATCTGCAAACTAAAGATAAGCGTGATATCACTATAGAGGGGCTAACGGGTTATAACGAGGATGTGCTCGCAGCCGTTAAAAAGGAAAATGCCGCCGCTAAAGGTGAGTCATATAGTGCTGAGCAGCAGCCTCGTAAAATTCAGTTAATGCAAGATTGGGGCTGGAGCCAAAGTGCCATTCAGTGGCATAAAGACGGTCAATTAGCGGTTATGGTTGAAGCGATTGATAATAAAGATCGCTGGATAGCCACTGTGGATCTGAAAAAAGGCAGTTTGCAGACCCAACACCGCCTTCATGATGACGCTTGGGTTAATTATACCTTTAATCAATATGGCTGGCTAAATGACAGTAATAGCTTGTATTACCTTTCTGAGGAAAGTGGTTATTCACAGCTATATATTAAGTCACTGGGTGGTCAGCCTCGTGCGTTAACCAAAGGCAACTATGTGGTGAGTGATATCACCTTAGGCCCTAAGCAAACTTATATTTACTATAAGGCTAATAAGCAGCATCCAGGTATTGATAATGTCTATCGTGTCAATATTCAATCCGGTGAGTCTGAACAGCTAACACAGTGGCAAGGACAGTTGGATTACCAACTCAGTCCAAATGGTGAAAAGCTATTGCTTAAGGCATCGACCCGTATCCAACCTGCAGAGCTGTTTGTTAAAACCATTGGTGGCGAGCGTAAGCAGCTGACTAACTACACCAGTGACGCCTTTAAGCAGTACCCATGGCAGGCTCCAGAGGTTGTTGCTGTACCGTCTACTCACGGTGCAAAAGATGTTTATGCTCGCGTGTATTTGCCGCAAGGATACTCCAAAGAGAATGCTGACAAATACCCTGCAGTGATCTTTAACCATGGCGCTGGTTATCTGCAAAATGCGCACTATGGTTTCTCAGGCTACTTTAGAGAATTCATGTTCCACAACCTATTAACCCAGCAAGGTTACGTTGTGATGGATATGGATTACCGTGGTTCTAAAGGCTATGGCCGTGATTGGCGTACTGCGATTTACCGTCAGATGGGAACGCCAGAGGTTCAAGATCTAAAAGATGGCGTTAAATGGATGGCTGAAAATGTTAATGTCGATGACCAACGAGTCGGCACTTATGGTGGTTCATACGGTGGCTTCTTGACGTTCATGGCACTATTTAATGAACCTGAGCTTTTCCAAGCGGGTGCGGCTCTTCGTCCAGTTACCGACTGGGCTCACTATAACGCGCCGTATACCTCGAATATATTAAACACACCGGATGTTGATCCTATTGCTTATGAACGTAGTTCACCGATAGAGCATGCACAAGGGTTACAAAAGCCATTGTTGATCATGAGTGGTGTTCTAGATGATAATGTGTTTTTCCAAGATAGCGTGCGCTTAGTACAACGCTTAATTGAGTTGGAAAAGCCCATGTTTGAAACGGCGATTTATCCGGTTGAGCCACACGGATTTAAACAACCGTCTAGCTGGTTAGACGAATACCGTCGTATTTATAAACTCTTTGAGCAAGAGCTAAAATAATTACAGGCCCCGCAAGGGGCCTTTTTATTTTTCATTATTAAGTTCAATCTGCTCGAGTTAATTAGTCGGCAAACGTTAATTCCGTAGGCTTATGTGCTAAATTAACCATATAGAGGAATCGTAAGGGAATTTTTAAGTGGCAATATCTGTTGCTGGCGGTGTTAGGCCAGGAAAGATTATTGAAATTGAACATAGGTTGCTAAAGCAATTGATAGTCGGCAAGCAGAAGTCGTCTTCCATGTTCGATGAAATTGATAAGGAATTAGAAGGTGATGCTCATAAACTTGATATAGAGCGTCAGGCCGTAATGGCAAGGTTGGCGAAACAGATAGAGGCACGTAAGGTATTTGAAGCTGTTTCTGCTCAACTAGTTAATACAGTGACCAGTGCACTTGATAATAAATTAGCCACGCCAGATGGCTTGCTAGCAAGCTCCGGGATTAATTTATCCCAGCTGACATTATTTGAATTGCTTAATAGTGATTCGCTTAACATCAATCGCATCCAACCGTTAATCACCGATTTACCTTGGTTAGCCCGCGATCTCACCAATCTCGTTAATAGCCCAGCTTTTCGTCTTAAGCGCTCCCATCGCTCAGAAGTGAAAGTGACCGACATTAAATTGGTGCTGAATTTTATTGGTGTCGACAATTTGCGTACTGTCATTCCCTATTACTGTCTGCGTAATTGGCTACCGTCGGGTCATGCTCATTTGTTGTGGACTACCCGTAAATTATGGCGTTATGCCATGATAACCGGTGTAGCAGCTAAGGCATTGGCAGAGCTTCATGAAGCCGATAAGGCCTTTATTTATACCAGTGCACTGTTGAGTATGCTGGGCACATCGGTGGTGCTCAATAATGGTGCTAATGTCTATGAAGACACTTGGGGTAATTGGCTGAGGGAGGCCAGTGGTAGTCGAGACAAAGAGCTTCATGACGCGGTGTTAGCGACTGAATTTCCTGCTGAAAATATCTATCAGTTGGTGTTAACTCATGGCAATAAGCTCAATTGGCAACTACTCGAGTTATTGGACTTTGCGGCGAGTCCGCTGGCTCAAGTCCAAACGGAGCTTGATAATAACCTGAGTTTTGCCGATTTATCGGTACAGGCTAAGCTCGTTGCTAAAGCAAGTTGCTTTGCCAAAATCTTGATGCTGGAAGAAATGCGGCAACTGGATCAGAAAGAGCGACGTCTATTGCTAGAATACTATGAAATTAATGAACAAGAAGTCATTCGGTTAAAGGCACAAAACTACCGTAAACTAGAGCTTTACTAGGATGGAAGATTCAGCATAGTCGAGCACTATGCTGAAAAGCTGTGTTATTTTTCAGCAATTTTCAATTTTATCGTGCTTTTGCTGCAATAATTCCTCACTACCTATGCATATTCTATGCATTTTTAATGAAAAAAGACGCTAGTAACTTTTTTTATGACTATTTATTCCCTAAACCCCCGTTATAAACGCTTGTATAACACTAAAGTGCAAATCTTTATGCAGTTAACCTGCGAAGTCGATCAGAGTTGACTGCAAGAAACTGGTATTTTGATCACATTTTAGTTATTAATGTCAGTTAACCGATATAAACAACCGTCGTTATCACAGACAAACTTGCTGGTACAAGGCGGGAATACTGGCTTTTAACGCCAATGTTAATAATGAAAGGATGAAAGGTATGAGCGTGAACAATAACCTAACTAGAGCCCAATTTGATGAAGTCATGGTGCCTAATTATGCGCCTTCGGCTGTCATTCCAGTTCGTGGTGAAGGTAGCCGCGTTTGGGATCAGGAAGGGAAAGAGTTTATCGATTTTGCCGGTGGTATTGCCGTGAACTGTCTCGGACATTGTCATCCAGCGTTAACCGCAGCGTTAGCTGAGCAAGGTAACAAACTTTGGCACCTGTCTAATGTGATGACTAACGAACCAGCCCTTGAGCTTGCAACTAAACTAGTTAATGCAACTTTTGCTGATAAAGTTTATTTTGCCAACTCTGGCGCAGAAGCAAATGAAGCGGCACTGAAATTGGCACGCCGCTATGCGCTAGATAAGTTTGGTGCTGAAAAAGATCAAATTATTGCTTTTGACAAAGCTTTCCACGGTCGTACATTCTTCACCGTTAGCGTAGGTGGTCAAGCTGCCTATTCAGATGGTTTTGGTCCAAAGCCGCAAAGTATCACTCACATTCCATTTAATGATATCAGCGCACTAGAAGCGACAATTTCTGATAAGACTTGTGCAATTATGCTTGAGCCGCTTCAAGGTGAGGGTGGCATTATTGATGCTGATCCTGCGTTCTTAAAAGCAATCCGTGAGCTAGCTGATAAGCACAACGCACTGGTTATTTTTGATGAAGTTCAAACTGGTGTTGGTCGTCTAGGTGAGCTGTATGCTTATATGCGCACTGAAGTGGTACCAGATATTTTAACAACGGCTAAGGCGTTAGGCGGTGGTTTCCCGATTGCTGCAATGCTAACAACGACTGAGATTGCTGCTCATCTTAAGATTGGTACCCATGGTTCTACTTATGGCGGTAACCCATTAGCTTGCGCTATTGGTAATGCTGTTCTTGACGTAGTTAACACCCCAGAAGTGTTAGAAGGCGTGAAAAAGCGCGAGCAGTTATTGCGCGACGGTTTAAATGCGATTAACGCGAAATACAACGTATTTAGTGAAGTACGTGGTCAAGGCCTATTGATTGGTGGCGTGATGAACGATGCATACCAAGGCCGCGCCAAAGAGTTTTTAGTGGCAGCAGTAAATGAAGGTTTGATGACCTTAGTTGCTGGCGCAAACGTAGTTCGTTTTACACCTTCACTGGTGATCCCTGAAGCTGATATTGCTGAAGGTTTGGCTCGATTTGAGCGTGCAGTAGCGAAAGTTGTTGCAGGCTAAATGATATTAAAGCGCAGCGAGACTGCGCTTTTTTATGTCATTTCTTGTAAGCGGTTTCTGGTTAATCGATTTGAGATTAGCCGACCGCTTACTTTGAGGAGAGTCTAAAATGTTAATTATACGTCCCATTCGTGCAACTGACTTTGATGCTCTGTATCAGATTGCAGAAGAGTCTGGCCATGGGTTTACCTCTTTACCCGTCAACGAAGAGCTGTTGAGAAATAAAATTGCTCGTGTTGAAGCTTCTTTTAGTAAAGACGTCGAAAAGCCATTTGATGAAGGCTATTTGATGGTGCTTGAAGATACTGAGACCCAAGAGGTGGTAGGTACTTGTGGTTTAGAAGCAGCAGTGGGTATGGAAGACGCTTTCTATCATTATCGCCTCGGCACCGAAGTTTATCATTCTGAGCAAATCGATGTACGCAACGAGGTCGAAACACTGACCTTGTGCCATGACTATACTGGCGCTGCTGAGCTTTGTACCTTGTTTTTACGCGAGTCATACCGCAAAAACAACAATGGCCGCATGTTATCGAGAAGCCGATTCCTGTTCTTAGCCCAACATGCACAAAGGTTTGGCCAAACGGTAATCGCTGAGATGCGTGGTGAAAGTGATGCTGACGGCAACTCGCCATTTTATGGCTGGTTACAAAAACATTTTCTTGGTATCGATTTCGTGCAGGCAGATTACCTTTCAGGTCTAGGCCAAAAGGCATTTATGGCTGAAATGATGCCGAAAAATGCTGTTTATGTGTGTCTACTGCCAGAAGAAGCGCAAAAGGTCATTGGTGAGGTTCATGCCAATACGCGTCCAGCGTTAAACCTACTGCAAGCTGAAGGTTTCCGCTGCCGAGGTTATGTGGATATTTTTGATGGCGGCCCTACGGTGGAATGTCAGTTACAAGACATTCGTTCCGTGCGTGAAAGTCGTCTGTTGACTGTCACTATTGGTGATACCGATGAACAAGGCAGTAAATTTATTATTTCAAATACCCAATTAGCGAATTATCGTGCCACATCTGCGAGGCTGAATGTCTCTGAAGACAATGACAATGTGACCATCTCACCTGAGCTAGCCCATGGATTAATGGTGCAGGACGGTGAACAGATTCGTGTTTTGGCTATGTAGGAAAAATCATGACTCAATTTATTAATGGCCAGTGGGTTGAAGGCCTTGGTCACGATGTGACTTCAACAAACCCAGCAAACCAACAACAGATTTGGCAAGGCAAAACGGCCACGCCAGAGCAAGTGGCTAGTGCAGTTAATGCAGCGCGCGATGCGCAGTTTGATTGGTTTATGTTAGGTCTAGAAGCTCGCATCGCAATTATCGAAGCCTATCGCGCTGAACTTGAGGCTAATAAAGCTGAAATCGCTGAAGTGATAGCCCAAGAAACCGGTAAACCACAGTGGGAAACAGCGACAGAAGCAGGTGCGATGATTGGCAAGGTGGGTTTGTCTATTGCTGCATACAACAAACGCACAGGCACAACTGAAAACGACACGCCAGCGGGACGTGCCGTATTGCGCCATAAGCCTCACGGTGTCGTGGCCGTATTTGGCCCTTACAACTTCCCAGGCCATCTACCAAACGGTCATATTGTACCGGCATTGATTGCGGGCAATACTGTGGTATTTAAACCATCAGAACTGACGCCTAAAACTGCCGAGTTGATGGTTAAGTTATGGGAAAAAGCGGGATTACCTGCTGGTATCATTAATTTGGTCCAAGGTGAGGTTGAAACGGGTAAAGCACTGGCTGCTCATCCGCAAATCGATGGCTTGTTCTTTACTGGTAGCTCTCGTACTGGTCATATTTTACATCAGCAATACGCGGGTGACCCAGGTAAGATCCTTGCCTTAGAAATGGGTGGCAACAATCCACTCATTATTAAAGGTGTTAGCGACACTAAAGCTGCTGTGCACGATATTATTCAGTCTGCGTATATTTCAGCTGGACAACGTTGTACCTGTGCTCGTCGACTATACGTCGAAAAAGGGGCTGAAGGTGATGCACTTATCGCACAACTGGTCGACGCAATAAAGCAAATTAAAGTCGCGCCATGGGATGCGCAACCACAGCCGTTTATGGGAGCAATGATTTCAGAAGCCGCGGCAAAAGGCATGGTTGAAGCACAGCGCAACCTTGTTAACTTAGGTGGCGATATCTTAGTTGAGTTACAGCATTTGCAAGAGGGCACGGGTCTAGTGTCTCCTGGGTTAATTGAAGTCTCTCAAGTCATCGAACTTCCTGATGAAGAGTACTTCGGCCCATTACTACAAGTGGTGCGTTATAACGACTTTGATGAAGCCATTAAACTGGCGAACAACACCCGTTATGGATTATCTGCCGGTATCTTGGCCGACAGCCGTGAAGACTATGATTACTTCTTAGCACGTATTCGTGCCGGTATTGTCAATTGGAACAAGCAGATAACCGGTGCTTCAGGTGCTGCGCCGTTTGGTGGTGTTGGTGCTTCAGGTAACCATAGAGCAAGCGCTTATTATGCAGCTGATTACTGTGCGTATCCGGTCGCTTCAGTAGAGGCTGACTCGGTTGCACTGCCAGCTAACCTGAGTCCAGGTCTGACGATTTAAAGATTGAAGTTGGGGAAATCATTGCAATGGTTTCCCTTTTTTGTACAGAGTGCTATTAAGCTCAAGCTGTACTTATATCGTGATAATGATAACAGCCGCCAGCATACTGGCACACGATGCCGTTAAGGAAAAATTGATGCACACAGATATTAACAAGCTATTTGAATCACTATGGAATGATTACGTTGAAATGACACCGTCAGCAGGGAAAGTGCATCAGTTACTTTCTCGTGGTGAGCAGATTATCAATGACCATATCGCACTACGTACCTTTAACCTCGCTAAAGTCAATTTAGATGTGCTTGCTGCACATTTTGAGTCGCTAGGTTATGTGGCCTGCGGCGATTACAACTTTGAGGCTAAAAAGCTAAAAGCTAAACATTTTGAGCACCCAGATATCACGCAGCCAAAAGTGTTTATTTCTGAGTTATTGGTAGAAGAATTTAGCCCGCAGTTGCAAGCCACTGTGAAAGGCTTGATAGAGCAAGTAGATAGCGCTGCGACCACAGCAGATGACTTTCTCTATTCAGGTCGCCATTGGCAATTAGATTTTGACACTTATCAAAGCCTACTTGCCGAGAGCGAATATGCTGCATGGGTTGCTGCGTTTGGTTATCGTGCTAACCACTTTACGGTATCGATTAACCACCTGCCAGGATATAACACCATACTTGAAGTCAACGATACCCTTAAAGCGGGTGACTTTGTGCTAAATAGTGCCGGCGGTGAAGTGAAAGGCTCTAAAGAGGTATTATTAGAGCAGTCTTCAACCATGGCTGATAAGATTGAAGTGGCCTTTAGTGACATTAGCAAAGAGATCCCAAGCTGTTTTTATGAGTTCGCACTACGTTACCCTAAAGCGGATGGCGAGCTATACACAGGCTTTGTTGCCGCATCTGCTGATAAGATATTTGAAAGCACCAATGCTAACTAAGATGTGTTATTAATAAGCAAGCCAGCGTATCGCTGGCTTTTTTTATGCTTTGAAGGTTAACGAGACGCAAAGTCCGCCTAATTCGAGACTGTGCTCAAAGCGCAAACTTATTTGATATTGCTCGGCGATATCTTTCACAATCGATAGCCCAAGGCCATGGCCCATCGTGTCTTCGTCTAAACGTTTGCCACGGTTGGTTAGCAGCGCTAATTCATGAGTTTCAACACCCGGCCCGTCATCTTCGATGGTGACCGTCAGCCCTTGTTGGTCGGTGATCACCACCCTCACTTGGCTGTTGGCCCATTTGTGGGCATTATCGAGCAAGTTGCCGATAAGCTCCATGCCGTCCTCGCGGTGAATAGGCAAACGCGATACGTCCTCTGGGACGCTAATTTGGCAGTTAATCGCTTTATGATGGTGCACTTTAGCTAAGGTCTGACAAAGGTCCTGTAGATCCTTAGGGACTTGCATTTGCGCCGCAGGCAGCATATCACCGGTGATCCGGGCAGCAGCGAGTTTTCGCTCAATCATTTTATGAATATGATCTAACTGTTTTTGCATGGCGATAGCCGCATCAGGATCTTTTAGCCCTAAGGCCTCAACCTGCTGCTGCATAACCGCTAATGGCGTTTTCAGTCCGTGGCTTAGGTTACCAAGGTTATTGCGGCTGCGTTCAATCTGCTTGCTTGAATACACCAGCAAATCATTATAAGTCGTCGCTAAGGGCTGTAATTCTTGTGGAATTTTATCGACATCTAAAGAGCTAATTTCACCTTCGCGTAGCTTATTGAGTACCAACTGCATCTCGTTCACAGGTTTGAATGACTGTCTAAGCACCAGAATAATCCCGGTGATCATCGCCAGCAATAGCGCTAAGTTGATACCAAGTTTCGTTCCGTAGATTTGACTAAAGACTTTACGGCCAATACTTAAATCCTGCGCAACGGTAATGGTCGCAGGTAGCGATAGGGTATCGGCACTTAATCCCAAAGAGAGTAATTGGATGTCGTGATTTTGTGGCCCTTTGGTTTGCCAAACCCGGGTTTCACCAGCGTTAAGGGTTTTAACCTCTAAGCGCTGATCCCATAAGGAGCGGGAGCGTAGCTCTTTACCGACAATATTGAGCTGGAAATAACGCCCAGAATAGACGGGGTTATAGAAGCTTGATAATTCACTTTGGTCAATATAGATCTCGCCGTTTTCATACTCTACGGCCAGTAAAACTTGTTCTAAATCTTCTTCTAAGCGATCGATAATTGAATCATGAAACGCTTGGCGTAGCATGGTTTCAAATAAAACCAGCCCACCTAAGGTCGCAATGATGACTAAGCCTGTGAGCCACAGGCTTAGCTTGCTGCGAATTGAAATCATGCTTACTTATGGAGTCCGTGGAAGATATAACCTTGGCCTCGGCGGGTTTCAATGGCAGTTTTACCTAGCTTTTTACGTAGGTGAGTGACATAGACTTCTACGACGTTACTCTCTTTCTCATCGTCAAACTGATACAGCTTGTCAGTGAGCTGCGCTTTTGAAAGTAGCTTTTTAGGCGACATCAAAAAGATTTTTAGTAGACGAAACTCCATCGCCGTCAGTTCAAAGATGGTGTCATTGACCTGCACGCTTTGCTGGTTCTCATCGAGTGTGACACCCTCAAAGCTTAGCTCTTTACTTGGCGTGTTGGCTTTACCATGAGCTCGGTGAATCAGCGCATGAATGCGCACTAATAGCTCTTGGGTATGGAAAGGCTTGCCTAGGTAATCGTCTGCACCAGCATTAAAGCCTTCAACTTTTTCATGCCACTGGCTACGTGCTGTTAGCATGATAACCGGCGTGTTAATGCCTTGGTTACGCCATGATTCTAGCAGTTCTAATCCATTGCCATCAGGTAAGCCAATGTCGAGGATGACGCAGTCATAATTGGTCTCCTTGATCAAATAGTCTGCTTCGGTCGCCTTGTCCGTGACATCGGTAACATAACCGGCTTGCTTTAACTGTTTTTCTAACTCTTCAACTAGCAGGGTATTATCTTCAACGAGCAGTAATTTCATATTACCTTTTCACCTTTGCGTCAATGCGTTATCTAAGTTTAGTCGGCCTGTTAGTTTAACGTCTGCCAAGCTCAGCATGTTATGTCGAGCGGAAGATGTCAAATACTAGGGCAATGCGAGCTGTATTATACCTGTTTAATGGTCAATAGGGCAGGGGGGGATGTTAAACCGCTATTTTAGATAACATGTTTTGTGACTGGTATTAGTCCGGCGGACGGCAGTTCTTTGGTAGCTTGCTGTTAGGTTGCAGCTCCCCTGTTGAAGCATCAACAATGATGGCGGCGCGGCTACCCCGCTTGGGCTTTATTTTAAGCTCATAAACCCAATGGCCTTGATATTGGAATAGGTTGGCGTCGAGCAGTTTTCCGGCGCAGAAATCTTGCACCTGAAACAGGGTAATATCTAAGGGTAAGATTTTGCCTTCACTGACAAGATCTTTCGCTTGATTGTGTTCAAGTTCGACTAACGAAGTGGCAAACGTCGTACTAGATACGCTGAGAAGCAGCGCTATCGAGTTACGTAAAGCTTTGTTTAGCACTAACGCTCTCCAATAAAAAAAAGTGGCCTGAGATTATCTCAGGCCACTTTATCGAAGATCTATTAAACCTAACTTAATGTTAACTTATCGGGTACCGTAAACCACGATTGTCTTACCGTGTGCTTGGATAAGGTTTTGTTCTTCAAGCATCTTTAGGATACGGCCCACCGTTTCGCGTGAACAACCAACAATCTGGCCAATCTCTTGGCGGGTGATCTTGATTTGCATACCGTCAGGGTGAGTCATCGCATCAGGCTGCTTAGCTAGGTGCAATAAAGTTTGTGCAATACGGCCTGCAACGTCTAGGAAAGCTAAATCACCCACTTTCTGGCTGGTGCTTTGTAGACGATACGCCATTTGCGACGATAGCTTCATCAAGATTTCTGGGTTTACTTGGATTAGCTGCTTAAACTTTTTGTAAGAAATTTCTGCAATTTCACACGCTTGTTTAGCACGTACCCAAGCTGTACGCTCAGCTTGCTCTTCAAACAGACCAAGCTCACCGATGAAGTCACCTTGGTTAAGGTAAGACAAGATCATTTCCTTGCCTTCTTCATCTTTGATCAATACAGCCACAGAGCCTTTGACGATGTAATAAAGGGTGTCTGAGTCTTCACCAGCGTGGATCAACGTGCTTTTGGCTGGATACTTGTGAATGTGACAGTGTGATAAAAACCATTCCAAGGTTGGATCCGGTTTCGGCTTACCAATCAGAGCCATGCCTGTGTTCCTCGACAATTTAATTAAAATACAAGAATATGCTAAATAAGCAGTTTACGTCAATTAGGCCTTGAAAAACTTGATAGAAGTCTGATTCTCGGGAGCTAGGTAACGTAAATCGCTAATATGATGGTTGGATATTTTGATACATTAGCAATATATGTCAACCAATACCGACTAAATGCATAATTATTACAGAAACTCTGTAGGTCAAATCACATTCGTCGCAATTGTTAGCTTAGCCTAAATGGCAAAAATTTATTGTTCTTTACAATCTTGAGTGTATTTTTCTCGACTTTGCTATGCCATTCTTGGTACGGTGCAAGGAGTCGTGGTAGTGCTAACACGATTTACACACACTGACAAAATTGAATGAATAAGCAAAAACGTGTGTTGCACCAAGGTAAATAGATAGGTTGGGAGATAAGTATTGTGAATTGTCGTTCTTTAATCATGAGCTTAAGCTTAGTGTGCGGTATTGCCGCAACCAGCAGTGTACAAGCGTTTTCACTGCCGCAACCAGAAAACGAAGTTAAGGCCAGTAAACTGGCTCATATTGAGGTGCGCGCCAACCATGGTGACGCCGAAGCCGAATTTTTATTAGGTCTGATGTATTTGTCGGGCCGATTTGTGACAGCTGATAGAGACCTTGGCTTAGCGTGGATGCAGCGTGCTGCAGAGCAAGGTCATGAAAAAGCGCAGCAAACATTGGCTGACCTAACATTTGAAGGCAATATAGTTAGCCGAAACCTCGCCATGGCTGAGCGTTGGTATTTGTCGCTCAGTGAACAAGGCAGTAAGTGGGCAGAGTTTCGCTTAGGATTTATTTATGCTGCTGGTGGCAAAGGCGTTGAGCGTAATTGCGGTAAAGCCGTTGAGCGTTTCAATGCCGTAGGAGATGATGTGTCTCTAGGCAACGTTGCGTGGATATTAGCAACTTGCCCAGAAGCGGAATACCGCGATGGTAATAAAGCGGTGGAAATTGCCCAAAGCTTGGTGAAGCTTAATGAGCAAGACCCGACCAATCTAGATAACCTGGCTGCAGCCTATGCTGAATTAGGTGATTTCCAGTTGGCGGTGAAGACTCAGCAAAAAGCCATTGATGCACTTAAGCAGACCGCTGAGATTAACCGCTCTGATGAGTTTGAGGCACGTTTGCAAACTTATCAGGCTAAACAACCTTACCGCGAAGTGATCCCGCTTGGTGAGTAATCAGATAAAACAGGGTTTATCAGTTAATTATCCCGGTTAAGTCAAACATAACAAAAAGGAGCTTCGGCTCCTTTTTTGTAGCCTATGGCATAGCAAATGTCGCCTATGCCTAGGCAAGACGCTAATCATCTATCAGCCTGTCTAGCGAACCTGTTAGCTCGCAAAGCTTAGGTTGCCTTAGCAAAGTAATAAAAGCCAAGAAACAAGAGCCAAAACAGTAAGAGTCATAGCAACAAGAGCCAAAGAAGCTGTCAGCAACAAATAAACAAGTGATTGAGAGTCGTTTTAACAGAGATGAGAAACGTTGCGGTGAGGAGGTTATCGGGTAGTTAGCGAACTCAAGGAAACAAACAGATCAAGATGGGGGAATTCACTTCCAAGAGTAAGCTAACTTATCAGTCTTTCGCCTGAAATCCCGATGAAATGAAGTTTACGCTAACATACTTAAATGAAACTTAAGGTTAACTTAGTGATACTAAAGGAAATTGCAGATTTACCTTGCTGGTGATTCGCAATGCTTAGCAAAGCATAATTAATCCTAAGCTAAACCTTTGGTGGGCTTTATTTTATCTTATTTGAGCTGGCAAACAGCCAACGAGTGGCTGTCTATGTAAATGCGGGTTTGGTTAAGATTATTCGTTGTCTAAAGACAATAATTGTTGGCGTTTTTCCATGAGATCGCGAATCAAAGGTGTCAGAATTAATTCCATCGCCAGTGACATTTTGCCGCCGGGGACCACTAAGGTGTTAATGCGCGACATAAACGCGCCATCAATCATTTTTAAATAATAGGGAAAGTCGACATTGTTTATGCCGCGAAAGCGGATCACAACGAAACTTTCATCGAGGCTTGGTATGGTTTTAGCGCTAAAGGGGTTGGATGTATCGACCGTAGGGACTCGCTGAAAGTTAATATGGGTGCGAGAGAACTGCGGTGTCATGTGATTGATGTAATCATCCATGCTGCGCACAATCGAGCCCATGACTTTTTCGCGGCTATGACCACGGTCCGAGGTATCGCGGATAATTTTTTGAATCCACTCTAGGTTAACAATGGGTACCATGCCGATCAGTAAATCAACGTGCTGCGCCACATCATGATCGTCAGTCACTACACCACCATGTAGCCCTTCGTAATACAGCATATCGGTATTATCAGGTAGCGGCTGCCATTGGGTAAATGTGCCAGGCATTTGGTTGAAGGGGACAGCTTCATCAAAGGTGTGTAAATAGGCGCGCGTTTCCCCTTGGCCAGTGGCGCTGTAATCGGCAAAACACTTTGCTAGGCGCTCAAAATCATTGGCCTCAGGTCCAAAATAGCTAATGTTGCCGTTTTCGCTCTGAGCTTTACGGATCATTAGCTCCATTTCTGGGCGAGTGTAATGATGGAAGCTATCACCTTCAACCACAGCGGCATTAATGCCGAGTTGGCGAAATATATGACTAAATGCTGTGGTCGTTGTCGTGGTACCGGCTCCTGACGAGCCTGTCACAGCAATAATAGGATGTTTAGCTGACATGTGATTACCTAGGTCGCGCGATTTGCGTTTAAATACACCTTAATGGGCACTCATTGCGTATCAATGAACAGACAGTTATACGGCACACAGCTACGCGAGGTCAATGGATGGCGATGATATTGTTGAGGGCGTGTTGATTTTTGGTGGTTAAATTTTGTTCTAAATACAAGCGTTTTAATCGTAACGAGTGACGGGCGGCTAGTTGTCTGACGCCTAGCATGCTAAGCAAAATACCGCTCAACAAAAAGTAAAACGCTTGCAGCCGAACCCACAAACTGCTGCAAAAATCAGCTCGAAAGCTCAACACGCTCTAATTATTAACGGTATCCTTAAGCGGGCGAATCGCAATGGACTCGTCTTCCTCGCTGTATTCTACAACCAGTAACCCCTGCTGAAGTGCTTGCATACACTGACTGATTGCCAGCGTTAATGCCGACTCATCAAGATTTGAAAAACTGCCGTCTTCAAGTTGCGTCAGCAAATACTCTTTGATCATATTGTCTAAGGTGGCTTTGGGTAGCTGTTTTAGTGCATCAAATGGAACTAGCATGGCGCTTATACCTTAATTGCGAATAGAGAAAATCAACCACTCGAGGTTCGAGGTAGTATTGCGGTGACAAAGGTGTACCGCCATTGATAAAACCAACATGACCCCCGCGGGGGTGTAACTCATAAACGACAGAATCTGATAGTTGACTTTTGTTGGGAATCACTGCGTCATTCATAAAGGGATCATCGGCTGCATGAAGCACTAACGTCGGTTTAGCGATATGTTGCAGGTAAGGTAACCCGCTGGACTTATTGTAATAGTCCTCAACACCGTTAAAGCCATGTAGTGGCGCTGTGACTTGGTCATCAAATAGGTGGAAGGTGGTGAGTTGACTCACTTGAGTGGCTTGTACTGGCATTTGCGAGGCAAGCTTGGCATCGCTCAGTTTGTCATGGACCTTTTGTTGCAACTGCTTGATCAGGTGGCTTTGATACACGCGAGAAAATCCACTTTTAAGTCGCTCGGCGCAGGCCGCCAGTTGCAAGGGAGCCGATACCACAACACCGGCATCAATCAGGCTGTTGTGTTGCTGTTCACCAAGGTACTTGGTCAGCACATTACCGCCTAAGCTGTAGCCGACCGCTAAGATTGGGCTATCTGGATGAGCTTGTTTTAACTGGGCCAGCACTTGAGCGATGTCACCGGTATCGCCGCTGTGGTAACTACGAGCTAAGCGGTTGTTTTCTCCTGAGCAGTTGCGGTGATGATGCACCACCGCCGCCAAATTGCGCTGCTGGCATAGGCGAAGCATACGTCGAATGTAGTGAGAATCTGCACTGCCTTCCAGTCCGTGCAATAAAACCAATAGCGGCTGTGAGGGTTTCGGTGCGGCCAACCAATCTAAATCAATAAAGTCGCCATCATCTAGCTCTATCCGCTGACGTGTTAACTCTGGTCTGTCCACTTTAGTCAGTACCGGAAGAATCGTTTGTACATGAGGGCTCTTAGCCCACCAAGGTGGACTGAATGTTTCTGTGTTCATATCTTAGACTGTTGCTGAAAATTAAAACATGTGTTTAATTAATGGTTATTGTTATTAATATCAGGTTTATAGCCAACCGACGGCGTAGTCTTTATCAGCCCAGTTGTGCAATAACCTTTATGCTATCACAGTGTCTTCATTAAACGGGTAGTGTTATTTGGGTTACCTTAGTCACTGTTGTTATTTAAACCATACAGAGCTGGAGTTAAGCTTATGAAGCGTCGGACATTCTTAGCGACTGCCTTGGTTGGCACAGGCGCGTTGGCCCTTGGGGTCAATGTGTATTCACCGCCAGCGGTGAATATTAATCCTGCGCTAGATAACCCTCATAGGCTGTTATTTTCAGTGCTGTTGCCTGTGGTGTTAGATGGTGCATTTCCCACTGTAGAAGCGCATCGACTAGCAGCACAAACCCGCACCCTAGATGCGATTGAACAGACCATTGCGGTATTGCCAGATGATCAGCAACAAGAGCTGTTGCAGTTATTGGGCTTATTAGAGCAGCGCTTGGGGTTATTACTGCTCACCGGCAGTATGACACCCTTGATGATGCGTAGCCCACAAGAGTTAGTGCAGTTATTGCAGAGTTGGCGAGAGCACTTTTTAGACATGATGGTCACTGCCTACCAGGGTTTGCGAGATTTGATCATGGCCAGTTATTACAGTTGCCCTGAGCACTGGCATCATTTGCATTACGACAAACCTAAGTATTTTGAATCCTAATCATCAGATGATGACACAGGTTAGTTCACTTCATTTTAGTGGTTGGAGATAGCCCTTGAGTATTGAAGATCCCATTGAAACCGGTCTGGCTTCCGGTTGGCAGCATATTGATGGTAGCACCATAGTTGAATCACAAACCTTTGAGGTTGATGTTGTTATCGTTGGCAGTGGCGCCGGAGGCGGCGTGGCGGCAGAGATTTTAACCGCGGCTGGTTTATCGGTGATAATCATTGAAGCGGGGCCACTCAAGTCATCGAGTAGTTTTAATATGGAGGAGCGACAAGCTTACCCAAATCTCTATCAGCAAGCTGCCAGTATGAAAACCAAAGACAAAGCCATTGGTATTTTCCAAGGCCGAGCTGTTGGCGGCTCCACCACGGTTAACTGGACGACATCCATTCGCACCCCGAAGCCGGCGTTGGATTATTGGGCCAGCGACAAGCAGGTTAAAGGCTTGTCGCGTGCTGAGTTGGACCCATGGTTTGAGCAGATGGAACAACGCCTCAATATTGCCAAGTGGGCTTATGAACCCAATCGCAACAACATGGCATTAAAACAAGGCTGTGAGAAACTTGGTTGGGAATATACCGTTATTAAACGCAATGTCGCCGGATGCTGGAACACCGGCTACTGTGGCATGGGGTGCCCTGTTAATGCTAAGCAATCTATGTTGGTCACCACCATCCCAGCAGCACTCGATTCTGGCGCGACCTTGATGAGCCGAGTGAAGGTGATGCAACTACAGCATCAAGGTCAGCAAATCACTGGCCTTACCGCGCAAGCATTAGATGAATCACTCAAACCCACTGGCGCGACGGTAAACGTGGTGGCTAAACACTATTTGTTGAGCGCGGGGGCGATACACACACCGACCTTGTTAATGCGCTCGCAAACGGCAGACCCCTATAAGTTGTTAGGTAAAAGAACCTTCTTACATCCCACCTTGCTAAGTGGCGCGATCTTTAATGATCCGATTAATGGCCATGCAGGGGCGCCGCAGTCGATATACAGTGATGAGTTTGTTTGGCAGGATGATGCCGATGGCGAGTTAGGTTATAAGCTTGAAGTTCCACCAATACATCCGGTGTTAATCGCCTCTAAAACCTTAGGTTATGGGCAAAGTCATGCTGAGTTAATGGCTAAGTTCAACCAACTGCAAGTGACCATAGCACTAGTCCGTGACGGTTATCATGCTGACAGCCAAGGCGGACAGGTGCAGCTTAACGATAAAGGCTTTAGTTTGGATTATCCGTTGACGGATGCATTTTGGCGTGCAGCACGGCGAGCCTATGCCAGCATGGCGGAGCTGCAGTTTGCTGCAGGGGCGCAGCAAGTATTACCCATCACCGAAGGAGCGCCGTATTTGTCGTCTTGGCAACAAGCTAAAAAGGTAATAAGTGAATTAGATTTAGCCCCACTTAAAACCATTGTTGCGTCAGCTCATGTCATGGGCGGCTGTCCCATGGGTGAGGATGAGAAACTTGCGATGGTCAATAGTTATGGTGAGTCGCACTATTATGACAATTTGTCGGTCATGGATGGCTCTATCTTCCCAACTAGCTTAGGCGCTAATCCGCAATTATCGATTTATGGGATCACGGCGCGTAACGCCACTCATTTAGCGCAAAAGTTGCAGCCTAAATAATTTTGCTGGTGGCCAATAAAGCATGGAGTTCTGACATATAGGTTTATTTATCGCTTGATAGGGGGAGTGTGTTTTCGATACCCTCAGCCGCATCTGCACTGGGTCAATAGTCTCTTCGATTTGGTCTTATTGGTATGACTTAACTGGTATGGCTTAGGTAATTTTTATCGCTTGAATGGGTAGTGTGGATTCGCTTCCAACCGGGTGTTGGGTCATCATTTTGCTGATGACTGATGACTGATGACTGATGACTGATGACTGATGACTGATGACTGATGACTGATGACTGATGACTGATGTTTCGCCTCCAGCGGGGTGTGTGCAGATGCTTTTTCGGGACGCTTCGAGCACATCCATGTGCGCTCGACGGTGGCATCCATGCCACCAACGCCCTCAGCCGCATCTACACGTGGTTAATTGTCTCTTCGATTTGGCTTTATTGGTATGATTTGGGTATTCAGAAGTAAAATCGTTATTGGACAGAAATGCGTTAGATAAAGGCTTCTAAAGCCGAGTCGTGGGATGAGGAAATATGGTACTCAAATAGAGTTTACCCTGACCCCACATATCTAACTTTAACTCGTCCAAGGGAATTTAACTGTGTTTTCTGAAAAACTCGAGAACCGAGCGATTAAATGTTTCAGGCTGTTCCCACTGGACAGCGTGTCCTGCTTCTGGAACCACAAGTGTCTCGCTATGGGGGAGTTCTCGAGCGGCAGCTCGCATCATAGAAGGCGGTTGATATAAATCAGCCCCACCTGCAATAAAAAAAGTAGGAACATTAGCAGCTCTAATTTTTTCCCATGTAATATTACTTTTCGCTTTTTGGCCGTGTCTTACCCCGTCACCTTTAGACTTTTTTTCCATTTCAATCCACTCTTTAACCCCCTCTGGGTGTGCCCAGCGATAGGAAGGACCAAGTTCTTTAAACTCAGGGGGTAAATCACCAAAGCTCTTTGGAAGAATGAAGTCTAATCGTTCATCGATATTTTTATCCCATAAACCGAACAGGCTGCAGACAATAGTCATACTAAGTAGCTTTTCGGGGTAAGAAACCACATAATCTGAAACGGCAAAACCTCCCGCTGCCAGGCCTAAAATATGGAATTTGTCTACACCTAAATGCTCAACTAAAGCATTTAGATCATCAGCATAGTTGCCGGTATCTTCTTTTGAACCTGCTGGTGAACCATAATAACCGCGTCTTGAATATGCAATTGTTCTAAACCCTGCTTTTGCAAAAACAGGTTGTTGATAAGGCCAAGTTAATGCGCTACCTCTACCGGGATGAGAAAGTACAACTGCGGGGCCATTACCACCTGTATCCCAGTAGTACAGGCCAGCACCGCCAGAGAGTGGTAAAACACCTTCAGATGCTGGAACTTGTTTCGGAGTGGGTAAGTAATCGGGTTCAATTTTGCTCGAATTAAGATTAGTGCTTTGTGTCTTTGCCTGAACATTGCCTACGATGCCACTCGTCGCGAAAATGCCTGCCATTGCAGTGGCTTTTTTTAGCATATCTCTGCGACTGCCGCTGATTTTCTCTAATTGTTTTTTCATTCTGCTTCCCTGAATACAAACTCAACCATATTTCTTAATATGATAATTTCCCTTTAAAAAAGACAAGCTAGCCATTATCAATCAACAACATAGCAATATTGCTAGGCGCTATTCAAGGGCAACGTAATCAAACGCGCAAAACACTGCACGCGCAAAAAACACTGCCAGCCATTATTAATCAACCATTGTTGCGTCGGCCCATGTTATGTGTGGTTGTCCCATGGGCGAAGTTTACCCTTATCCCATATATCCACCTGCTTTCGCCTCCAGCGGGGTGGTGGGTCATCATTTTGCTGATGACTGATGACTGATGACTGATGACTGATGACTGATGACTGATGACTGATGACTGATGACTGATGACTGATGTTTCGCCTCCAGCGGGGTGTGTGCAGATGCTTTTTCGGGACGCTTTGAGCCATGTTTTCGATACCCTCAGCCGCATCTGCACTGGGTAACCTGTCTCTTCGATTTGGCTTTATTGGTGTAACTTAACTGGTTTGGCTTAGGCAATATTTATCGTTTGAATGGGTAGTGTGTATTCGCTTCCAGCGGGGTAGTGGGTCATCATTTTACTGATGACTGATGACTGATGACTGATGACTGATGACTGATGACTGATGACTGATGACTGATGACTGATGACTGATG
>NZ_JBHZSN010000022.1:0-39968 GCF_043643685.1 Shewanella waksmanii | reverse complement strand
CGGCGGTGGTCATAATTGTTGCCAGTGTATTTATCATCACCACATAAGAAGGCGCGTCTTACAACGCGACTACAGCAGTGATAGTAAGCAGTGTCTTCGAGACTAATGAGGGTTCGTCTAGGCCTTGGCATGCAACCTCCTTGTTATATGCGCATATCAAGCATAGTCGGAGGTTGTCATTTACGCCATTAACTATGGGTGTCCAATTATTTTTAGAAATTTATGATTACAGCATAACGCCCGCATTTATGGCTGGTTTAGAGCGCAGCGTAAAACCTGTCGGGCAACATGCGCTTGTTAAGCAGCAATTGGCACCTCGACAAGTTCATGTTTAACGTGATTATATAACGATGAATTTTCTTCTAAGTACCCTTTTGCCAAGACCAAATGAAACGGGGCTTTTGAAGGCTTTGGTGGCGTTGGAATTGGGTCATAATAACCATTCCTTGGCGCAACTGATTTAGGCCTCCAAAATTGATTTTCTCTAGCTCACTCTTAATTTTATCAAATTCAATATCTTCGTAAATTATTAATACATCTATGTCACTATATTTCTCATAGCCTCTTGCATAAGACCCAAAAACATAAGATTTTTTAATGTTGTTTGAAATTGGCTTTAGATGAGCTGATTGGTAAGTCCATATATGTCTAATGTTTCTTCTTAGGAAAGCCTAGTTTCGACAGTTGAATGTGATATGCCAAAGTCATTTTTTATGATTAGTTTTGCTTCATTTTTAACTTTTTCGCACTCTTCGTTATCCATGCGATCTAAGATTATATGTGCTTCAAGAAATAGTTTCTCATCGTCAAGTTGCCACACATGAATATGATTGGCAGACTTTATACCATTTATGCTCGCCAACCTATTTTCTATCTCTTCAATACTTATATGATCAGGAGCTGCTTGCATGATGATCATAATGCATTTCTTAAGTAGAATGCAGCCATGATAAATGACATACAACGAGATACCGATAGTTGCGATCACATCAAATATATAAAGTTGGAAATATATAATTAATAATCCGGCAATGATAACAACAACAGAGGCAAGTGCATCAGAGATATTATGAATAAATGCTGCTCTAATATTCATATTGTTCTTGGCACCTGCGCTATATGTCAGAAAGGCAGTCGCTAAATCTATGACTAATGCAATTCCTGCAATCCAGAATACTATCCACCCATCAATTGGTGTTGGATTAAAATATTTCCCCACAGATTCAATTATTAAGTAAATGCCAACTGCTATTAGAGAAGTACTATTAATTAGTACCCCAATAATCTCGGCTCGCTTGTAACCATAAGTCATGGTTTTATTCGAGCCTTTGTTCCCAATTTTTCTCGCGATGATGGCAACGACAATTGCTCCAGCATCACTCAAATTGTGAAGAGCATCAGCTATAAGTGACAAGCTTCCAGAGATAATCCCGCCAATAATTTGAGCTAACGTAAGTAAAATATTTATAAAAACGGCAATGCTTAGCTTTCCATCACTGCCGTGATTGTGGCTATGACTCATACCTTACAACTCTCATACTTGAATGGTTCGTTTTGGGGAAGGTTAGCTTAATGCTGAATGTAGCACATAACGCCGCAAACTAGGGAATCCCCAGATAATTCCTTTTACAATCAATGCTCTTCCATCCACAAAAAACGTCTTAAGTCTCTTTATGGTTGCTACTAAATCATTACTAAGGCAACATACAAGCCAGCCATTATTAATCAACAACATAGCAAGATTAGTGCGAGCTGTTCAAGGGCAAAGCAGTTAAACACCTTAAAAAGCTGTACTTAGTAAAAATACACTTAGGAAATCAGCCTAAATCGGCAAAATCAGACGTTAATTGCTGTTTTCAGCGTAGGGTATGTTAACTCCGCTAAAGAAGCAGAGGAATTAGAAGAAGTATGAACATTTGAACTTAGTTTGCAGGCATAAACTGGCAAATACTTGAGAAATGTCGCCTTCGCTTGTTTAGATGTTCACAGTAATGGCTAAACTCTTCCAATGTCCCCACAGGACCATGGAAAAGTTGGCCAAATTCCGTGACAATTTTAACCCAATTGGCTGAGGGGATGTTTAACCTGCTCAGTATGTCACAAGCCTTTGAATCAATGGCGCCACGCTTATCGTCTCGAATTGCCCTGCCTGTTTCATCGACCAGTACAAGGTAGTCTTGCAGTGAGAAAGCGATACCTTTGGGTTGATTGACACGTTCATTTCCAATGAATGGTAAAAGGCGTTTAGGTTGCTCTCCTGTAAGTGCTGCTTTTACTCTGAGTTTGATACTCGTAAAGTCCGACTCTTCTGGCGTACTCGCCATTTTAGCCCGTATAGGATTAAGCTCTACATAGGCCATACAGGCCAACACCGCCGCTTCATCAAGCAATGCTTGTGATTTAAACCGCCCTTCCCACAAATGTGTATGGAACACATTTGAACGCCTTTAGGCGGCCTGAAAGGTGAGCGCCATGGATGGCAGTGAATAGAAGTGCCCTGTGCAGTTATCTTCTAGGTTTGCTTGTCTTGCAATAGGTTCATTTAAACAACGCATAAACCAGCTTATATCGCAAAGACGCGAGCGATACGTCGCTATCAAGTGTTTAAGATGAGCAACTGCGTACTCTTCAATCACTTCACCTTTGGCAAATTTTTGTGTTAATCCAGTTCCTTTAAACAGTTTATGCCATTGCAGTACCACATCTCTATCTGACCAAGCATTAACCTGTTCAACATCAATATGTAGGACGACATGAAGATGGTTGCTCATCACTGAATAAGCCGCCACATCAATGGCAAACACTTCGGTAAGTTTTAAGATTTGAGCCTCTACACAACCACGGCGGTGGTCATAGTTTTTGCCAGTGTATTTATCATCACCACATAAGAAGGCGCGCCTTACAACGCGACTACAGCAGTGATAGTAAGCAGTGTCTTCGAGACTAATGAGGGTTCGTCTAGGTCTTGGCATGCAACCTCCTTGTTATATGCGCAAATCAAGCATAGTCGGAGGTTGTCATTTACGCCATTAACTATGGGTGTCCAATTATTTTTCCGAGGTTACGCATAATCATCCTTAAAATATAACGCCCTGTTAACAGGCTAAATATAGTTGGCTAGAATAAGCGACAAAGGAGCAAAAGCCAACTGCATTTTGTCCTTATTTAACAGCTTGTTATGTGTGCTTTACTAACTTCTCATCAGTAAAACATGTTTAACGGTTTTAAAGCCCCAATATATTAGCAAGGGGGCTATCCCAAAACTTGGAATTAGCAAAGAACCAGAATACTCTGATTGGGTTTCTATTAGTAAGTTATACAAAACCCATAACACTATCGCTATTCCAATACATAAAGCTAGCAACCCAAATGATAACGAAGGTAAGCTTGCAATAACCCTAACTGTTACTCGCATAAATTTGGAACCAGTATCTGAATTGTTAAGCTCAGTAATAGTATCCTTACTTAAAAGCACCCAAATCGGTAGTTCGATAACAAAAATTAAAAAGACCCAATAACCTACTAACTCATGAAAGTTATAACCAATGACGGGTGTAGCGAATAACGTACATAAAAATACAAAGCTAAAATAAACAAATTTCCTTGAACTTTGCATCACGGCTCCATGTACACATAACATCTATGGACGCTCCGTTTCGTGCAAGCAAAATTTTCATTGAATTCAAAGTTGGTATTGCAGCCATCTATTCGGATTCTAGTTAAGGCTTAAGCCTTGATCCCTGATGAGTTCCGCTAGTTCATGACTAATCATTTGGACGTATTCTTACATACGATGTTAGGGTCAGTTTTAATGAACTACGGTCTTATCTATTTTGTCTTCAATTCTCTTTATGCCTACGCAAACCTTTGAGTGTCTTTACTTCATTAATTATCAACTAACTAGATGAATGACTCATCATAATCAGTTCCATTTGCCAGCATTGACCACGCTATCCTAGCCAATTTGTTGGCTAACGCGACAATGACAACATTTTTGTGTGCTCTGCATTCTAAGTCTCGCAGCCACACCGTGATTTTCCGCCTTGGGTTCATGTGCCGTATTACCGCTCTAGCACCATGAATAAATAAACGCCTTAAATAGCCATCACCGCGCTTACTGATCCCTAATAATCGCGGTTTACCTCCGCTAGAGCTTTGTTTGGGGACTAACCCTAGCCAAGCTGAAAGCTGTCTACCTGATTTGAACTCTTTGCCTGTACCAATGCTCGCAACTAATGCTGAAGCCGTGAGTCGGCCTATACCTGGTACAGCCTCCAAGCGCAGGCATAATGGATTCTCTTTACTTGATTGAGCGATCTCTTTTTCCAGTATGTCTAAATCAGATTCTAATTGATTAAGCCTTTTCTTCATTCTCAGTAGATGATGAACCATCAGCTGAGGTAACAACGGTTCAGCGCTTGAGAAATCATCAGCAAACCAGCTATGTAGCCTTCTTGGCCCTACTGAGATGGTAATACCAAATTCTGCTAATGTGGCACGGATACGATTAATCAATGATGTCCGTTCTTTCACTATGCCATCTCGTTCTCTATGAACTAATAGCAGAGCTTGTTGCTCTTCATTCTTCACTGTTACGAAGCGCATATTGGGTCGGGTTACAGCTTCGTAAACGGCTTCAGCATCATTCGCGTCATTTTTGTTTGTTTTGACATATGGCTTCACATATTGAGGAGCCATCAGCTTCACCGTATGCCCCAATTTTTCTAGCTCTCTTGCCCAATAGTGGGAGCTTGAACACGCCTCTAGTCCGATCAAACAATGAGGTATATTGATAAAAAAATTCAAGAATTTTGCTCTACGGAGCATTTTCCGAACAAGAGTTTTACCTTTAACATCTACGGCATGGATCTGAAAAACGTTCTTAGCTAGATCGACACCAACAACTGAAATGTTATTCATAATTTTCTCCACTTACGTAAAATCATTTAGACAACGTAAAAGGGAGGAGCGTCCATCTCATTATTTGTATATACGGCTTGCGCGTTTTGCCAAGCCTCGTTGAGAAAGCGTGCACTCAAATTCCAGCCAAAAACCTATTAAAACCAATTCCATAACCAAATAATTGTAAAATTGTATTCAATACACTTTCGGTAAAAACGCGCATGCACACTTTCCTTGCCTGTTATCTGAACAATCCAAGGTTGCACACTTTCATATTACTGAATTTACACAACTTATTTACATGCAGCAATAGCAAATCGTGAATAGCACTGTCAGACATGGCTTGATTTTTGGTAAAATACGATAATACTGTATATTTATACAGTTAATTGTTAGGTAAAAAAAATGAAGTGCTCGAGCCCTTTTTTAGAGTCGATACGGCAAGACATTCGCTTACGTGGTTACAGCCTACGTACAGAAAAAGCGTACTTATACTGGATCAAAAGATACATTCTCTTCCATCAAAAAGCGCATCCTGAAAATCTTGGATCTATCGATGTAAAAAACTTTTTGAGTTGGTTAGCTAATAGTCAAAATGTGGCAGTAAACACGCAAAAAGTTGCACTGAATTCACTGGTATTTCTATATCAGCAATATCTTAAAGTTGAACTTGGAGTTTTAGGCTTCAGCTTAGCAACAAAGCAGCGAACCTTACCCATAGTGTTATCCCCTAAGGAAGTATCTCAGATACTGTCTCATATGAATGGAACCGCTAAGTTGGTTATTGAAATGCTCTACGGTAGTGGTATGAGAGTCAATGAGTGTTTAAGGTTAAGAATACAAGATATAAATTTTGATAACTTATCATTGACAATTCGGGATGGTAAAGGCAATAAAGACAGACAAACCCTATTAAGCCAAACATGCTGTAGTAGGCTAAAAAAATACATTGATAAGTCGATTCAACTACAACAAAAAGACAACTATAACGGCTATGGGCCATCTTTACCCAATGCATTAGCAAAAAAGTACCCTAATGCATATCGTCAAGCTGCGTGGATGTATCTATTTCCATCAATTGGTATTTGTGAACACCCAGTTACTAAAATACTGTGTCGACACCATCGCCATGACAGTACGATACGAAAGTCTCTGCAACACGCAGTTAAGCGTTCTCGCTTACAGAAAAGAATCAATTGTCATACATTCAGGCACTCTTTTGCGACTCACCTTTTACAAACCGGGACAGACATAAGAACTGTACAGGAGTTACTCGGACACAACGATGTTAAAACCACGCAAATCTATACTCACGTACTCGGTCAGCATTATGCGGGAACAGTTAGCCCACTAGATACACTTTTATCGTAATTTAATATTTTTAGTCAACTAGTTAGGGCGCTTTTATTACTGACGAATAACCACAAAAAAGCCCGCATATTGCGGGCTTTTGATATAAAGAACACTTAGTCGTTTGGTTTAGACTTTGTTAGTCTTCTTTGGTCCAGCGATCTAACCAACCTAGTACATTGGCATACCACTGCTCTAGGTTGTCAGGATTCAAAATCCAGTGGTTCTCATCTGGATAAATTAATAGCTCAGATGGAATACCTTTGCGCTGCATGAAGCTAAACGCAGCAAGACCTTGACCGTATGGTACGCGGAAGTCTTTTTCGCCGTGGATAACTAACATTGGCGTTTTCCAGTTTTCTACGTAGTTAACTGGGTTGAACTTCTCATACAACGCTTTGTTGTCTTCGTAAGTACCGCCAAACTCATACTCTGGGAACCAAAGCTCTTCGGTCACATAGTACATTGATCGCATATCGAATAACCCTGCGTGGTTCACTAAGCAGCTAAAGCCATCGCTCCAGTTACCTTGGATCCAGTTCATCATGTAGCCACCGTATGAGCCACCTAATGCACAAGCACGATCAGCATCTAACCATTTTTGCTGTTTAGTCACAGCGGCTAGGCCTTTTTGTAGATCTTCGAGCGGCTTACCACCCCAATCTTTAGAAATTGAGTTAGTAAACTCTTGGCCGTAACCGGTAGAGCCGTGGAAATCAATCATCACCACGCCATAACCAGCGCCAGCCCATAGCTGTGGATTCCAGCGGCTGCTGAATGAGTTACCAAATGAGCCTTGTGGGCCACCGTGTACTAGGAACGCAATTGGGTATTGCTCACCTGCTTTATAGCCGACTGGCTTGATCCAGTAGCCGTACACTTCTTCGTTATTCCAGCCTTTAAAGCTAAACTGCTCGAATTCGCCAAACTTAACCTTAGCAAGCTTGTCTTTGTTGATTTCAGTTAAGCGTTGTTTCGC
This sequence comes from Shewanella waksmanii, assembly GCF_043643685.1. Classification (GTDB taxonomy): domain Bacteria; phylum Pseudomonadota; class Gammaproteobacteria; order Enterobacterales; family Shewanellaceae; genus Shewanella; species Shewanella waksmanii_A. Next base: position 32,737 of record NZ_JBHZSN010000022.1, on the reverse strand, counting down.
CTGACCGTCTAAAGACATGGTGTAAAGATCGCCCGGCTCTACTAGGCTTTTATGGCTGTAAACAATTTTATCTTGAGTCACACCTACAATGCTGTTGCTACCGTCGTTAAACAGTGGCTTCACATCACCAAACTGGGTGTTAACTTCAAAGATAGAAACCTGACCAATATCTTGAGCGGTAACATACAAGGTACGGTTGTCGCTTGAGAAATACAGCGAATGCGGGCTGCGATCCCATAACGGCGCCACTTCTTTTTCTTGGCCAGTCACAGTGTCACGTAACATGATGCGGTAGCGATCGGCTTCAAACCCTGGGGTTTTCATTGCTAAGTAAGCAAGATAGCGACCATCGTTTGAGTAAGTTGGGTGAGAATCCCAAGCTTTATTCTCTTGCGTTAGGTTAACCGCTTCACCACCAGTAACAGGCACTTGCCACAAATCGTAATTCGTCGTCCATGCTTGATCTTTACTTGGCGCCTTAGCGCTGTATACCACGTATTTTCCATCAGGTGTAAAGGTCACCTCTTCCATACCTGAAAATGGCAGTGGTGGCGTTTCAGTGTCTAACCCTTGGGTCACATCAACGGCATCAGTGATCATCTCACCGTTTAGCTTGGCCACAAATAAGTGACTGCGACTATGGTCACTCCAGGTATCCCAATGTCTTACCATCAGCTGCTTGTATTCGCGGCCAGTGGTTTTGCGATTATCAAGCTCTTCAAATCGCTCTTCAGAGCATTTAAGGTCTTTACAGTCTGGGAACACGCGCATGTTCATGACAACATGGCTGCCATCTTGCGACAGTTTAAAGCCTTCAACATTTAGCGGAAGATCAGAAACCTTCTGTGCTTCACCGCCATCCAATGCCAATTGGTAAAGCTGGCTTGAGCCATCACGGGCGGCTAAAAAGTAGATTGACTTGTCATCAGCTGCAAACGCAACGCTGTGCTCGGTACCGGCAACAGAGGTCAGCTTTTTAGCATCACCACCGTTTACGCTTTGAATGTACAGATCAGAACTCGCGTCACCATTGCTATCAATATTTTTGATCGCATAAACAATTTTGTCGCCAGAGTGGGCTAATGCCGTTGAGTGTAACTTGTTTAACTTTACAAGATCTTGAACCTTGAAAGGCTCTGCTGACTGGGCGTTGACCGATGTCATCATACCTGACGCAGCTAACGCTAAAATGATTGCAGTTTTTTTCATTGTTATAGTCGTCTTTTAGTTATAATGGCTGTTTGTAAACAGAAGGTTAATCGATTTTTTGTGCAATTTTGCATAGTTGGCAAGCACACTAAACAAAAAACGGGGTGTAAGCAAGTCGCTTACACCCCGTATTGTTGGCTAATTGAGCAAAAGCATTAGCTCAATTTGACTTTCCAGCTAGCAGGACCAGTTTCATGGGCGTTAACCCCTTCACTATCAACTGCAACAGTCACTGGCATATCTTTAACATCAAACTCATAGATAGCTTCCATACCTAGGTCTTCAAACGCGACAACTCGCGCTTTCTTAATTGCTTTAGACACTAGGTAAGCTGCGCCGCCTACCGCCATTAAGTAGCAAGATTTATGCTGTTTGATCGACTCAACTGTCGCCGGTCCACGCTCAGCTTTACCAATCATGCCCATTAAGCCGGTTTTCTCTAGCATCACATCAGTAAACTTATCCATACGTGTTGCGGTAGTCGGTCCTGCTGGGCCAACCACTTCATCACCTACTGGGTCAACTGGGCCGACGTAATATATAAACTTACCGGTAAAATCAACACCTTCAGGCAGGCCTTCACCACTCTCAATGAGACTCTGAATGCGCTTATGAGCGGCATCACGTCCGGTAAGCATTTTACCGTTTAGCAACAAGGTGTCGCCGCTCTTCCACTCTTGCATCTGTTCTTGGGTCACAGTGTTAAGGTCAACACGGCGCACACTCTGACCGACTTCCCAAGTAATTTCTGGCCAGTCTTCTAATGATGGTGGGCTTAAATCTGCTGGGCCTGTGCCATCAAGATGGAAATGCACGTGACGTGTAGCAGCGCAGTTTGGAATCATCACCACTGGCTTTGATGCAGCATGGGTTGGCGCTGATTTAATCTTAATATCAAGTACCGTAGTCACACCACCTAGACCTTGGGCACCAATACCAAGCTTGTTGGAGCGCTCAAAAATATCTAAGCGTAACTTTTCATCAGCGGTTTCAGCTCCGCGTGCCTGCAACTCATGAATATCAACGGGATCCATTAAGGATTCTTTTGCCATTACCGCCGCCTTTTCAGCGGTGCCGCCAATACCTATACCTAGCATGCCCGGTGGACACCAGCCTGCGCCCATGGTTGGTAATGTTTTCTCTACCCAAGCTGCAATGTCATCCGATGGATTTAACATCACCATTTTAGATTTGTTTTCAGATCCGCCACCTTTAGCGGCAATGGCAACTTCTACATGATCGCCAGGCACCATATCAATGTGTACAACTGATGGGGTGTTATCTTTCGTGTTTTTACGTCCGCCCGCAGGATCGGCCACAATAGAAGCACGCAAAGGATTGTCTGGATTAGTGTAAGCACGGCGTACACCTTCATCCACCATTTGCTGCACTGTCATGTCGGTTTTGTCCCACTTCACGCCCATACCAACTTTAACGAAACAGGTGACAATACCTGTGTCTTGGCACAAAGGACGCTTACCTTCTGCGGACATACGTGAATTAATTAAGATTTGCGCGATGGCATCTTTGGCTGCCGCACTTTGCTCTTTTTCGTAAGCTTCGGCCATAGCGTCGACAAAATCTTTAGGGTGGTAATAGGAGATATATTGCAGGGCATCAGCAACACTTTCAATTAAGTCAGCTTGCTTAATAATTGGCTGTTCTTTAGTCACAGACATTTCCTTTCTCACAGATAGTTAGGGTGTTCCCATGAACTGGGAAGCGTATTTTTTTTTAATCCTTTGCCAATATGATACTCTTTCGCGACTTTTAGATAAACATCACTTTTTAGATAAGGTTAATCGATGGCGAGTGCTGCAATACCTGCGATTTTTAGTTGCCAATTAAACTGGGAAATTTCAACGGTTGAATTATTCAACCATATTGCCTCACGCCCTTGGGCGATGCTGTTAGACTCCGCCGGTGCGAATCATCCCGATAGCCGCTACGACATCATAGTGTGCGATCCGATTGCCACCATAGAAACCCAAGATGACATCACCTATATCCGAGACAAACAAGCCAACCAACACAACGCTCAGGTTACGCCAGTCAATAAAGAAACTAAAACTTGTCCGTTTGCGGCGCTGCAACAAGCGCTTAGCCACTATTTCCCCGATAAAAAGCCCTGCGCTCTCCCCTTTAGTGGCGGCGCCTTGGGGGCGTTTAACTACGATTTAGGTAGGCATATCGAGGAGTTTGCCAATACGGCTATGCACGATATTGCCCTTGCAGATATGAACATTGGCCTTTATAGCTGGGCGCTTATCTATGACAACCAGCAATCACAATGGCATTTTGTCCATTATCACGGGGAACAGGCGGCTAAAAACACCCTCAATCAGCTACAAGCGTGGATAAGCTCAACAGCACAAGACACCAGTTTTACGCTGGCATCACCTTGGCAAGCACAAATTAGCCGCGCTGATTATCAGCATAAATTCGATAAGGTGCAGCAGTATTTGTTAAGCGGTGATTGTTATCAGATCAATCTCACCCAGCGATTTGAAGCACAATATCAAGGCGATGAGTGGGCGGCTTACAAGGCACTACGCCACAGCAATAGTGCGCCGTTTTCCGCATTTATCAGGCTTGAATCACAAGCGATATTATCTATCTCTCCTGAGCGCTTTGTTCAACTTAATGGTAAAAAAGTACAAACCAAGCCTATTAAAGGCACCCGTCCCCGTTTCAGCGATGAACGCCTTGATGCCATGGCTGCCAATGAACTAAAACAGGCAGAGAAAGATCGCGCCGAGAACCTAATGATTGTCGATTTACTCAGAAATGATATCGGTAAGGTAGCCGCCCCTGGCAGTGTATCTGTCCCTAAGCTGTTTGATGTTGAAAGCTTCCCTGCGGTTCATCACTTAGTCAGTACAGTTACAGCTGAACTTGGCGAAGGTATTGATGCGTGCGAGCTACTTAAAGCGTGTTTCCCGGGTGGTTCAATCACCGGCGCACCCAAAATACGTGCAATGCAGATCATTGAAGAGTTAGAACCTTCTAGACGTTCCATTTACTGTGGTTCAATCGGCTATATCAGCCAAGATGGTAATATGGATACCAGCATCACCATCAGAACCTTAGTGGCTGAATCGGGTAAATTATATTGCTGGGCCGGTGGTGGCATTGTGGCAGACTCCAATGCTGATGCTGAATATCAAGAAACCTATGATAAAGTGAGTAAGATTTTACCTATATTGGCAGAAAACCTATTGCAATAACTTCACAAGGCAGCGACACATTCACATGGATATCGGTAAGTTACGCACCCAGTTTCACCTGCATCAGTTAGCCAACGACACTACGCCCAAAGTCACTGGCCAACTGAGACAAGCTGCGGTGTTATTGGCCATTGAAGATATCGCAAGCCAGCCGCATCTGATATTAACCCAGCGTCCCGATCATTTGCGCGCCCACCCAGGGCAGATAAGCTTTCCCGGTGGCAAGGTAGAACGCGCTGATAAAAGCTTTGCGGCGACCGCATTAAGGGAAGCGGAAGAAGAGATAGGATTAAAAGCGGCCAATGTTGAGATCATGGGACAATACCCTACTTTTAAAACCTTCACAGGCTTTGAAATTACCCCGGTTGTAGGCATAGTTAAGCAACCTTTTACCCCAATAATCGATCCCGGTGAAGTGGCCGATCTATTTTCAATGCCACTAGAATTTGTGCTTAATCATCATAACCGCCATGTACGCTATTTTCAGCGTGGCAATATTCGCTATCCGGTGTATTTCATTCAGTATGAGCAGTATTTTATTTGGGGCGCCACCGCCGCCATTATCGACCGCTTCTGTCGCCAATTCGCCGATTAATAGCTTTGCGCTAGGAACAATAGCTCCTGTTACAAAGGAACTGGCTGACAACAATCATAACGTTTTAGTAAAATGAAACGGCTTGTATGGCAGGCTTAAATGAAAAAGCTCAAGTACAATCCCGCGGTGACTGAAGTCATCAGTAGCAGCGGAATATTAAACCAGTAACCCATTTTAGAGTGGTTAGCGAAATAAAAGTTAAACGCCAAACTCAACAAACTGATACCTGCGCAGGTCCATATCACATCTTGCAGTAGTACAGTATACTCAGGATCCCAGCCAAGACGAACTGACGCCCCTTTTGATAAGTAATAGCCAATTGCTCTATCGGGTCTGGCTTGGTCAAAAAGCAGCAGCGCATAGATGGCTAGACTCCAGCCACTAATCGACAAGGTCGCTAAAATAATCTGGAAAAGTTTTCTTTTCTTCATAACACCACCTTTGAACCTTGCACCGAACTAAATAAGCCCCTGCTTATAGAAGCATAAATAAACTGGTTCTTCAACATGTTACATTATTAACTGTAGCAAATTCATATCAGTGTAACCACAGATATCCGCCTATTTACTGGCAGTATCATCCAATATCATGACATCGCCACAAGACGTAAACCTGATGATTTAAACGCCATAATCAGCCGATGTATGCTGAAGTCACTCACCAAGTTGTAAAAAAATCACCTCAATCTGCCTAATTAGCGCATTTCCCCTTGAGAAAGCTAACTATCAAGGTAATATGAACGTCCAAAATTTTTTATTAAAACGTTTCGTTGGAGAACTAAGCAACAATGAGCATTACATCTGTCGCTTCTGTATTTAAAGGTGACTTTGCGATTGGTTCGCAAGTGACTATACGCGGTTGGGTAAGAACTCGCCGAGATTCCAAGGCCGGCATCTCTTTTCTTGCCGTTTATGATGGTTCCTGTTTTGACCCCATTCAGGGCGTTGTGCCAAATAGCTTAGCCAATTATAACGACGAAATCTTAAAGTTAACTGCGGGTTGTTCAGTTATCGTTACCGGTGAAGTAGTTGAATCTCCGGGTAAAGGCCAAGCATTTGAACTTCAAGTGACTAACGTTGAAGTGACCGGTTGGGTTGACGATCCAGACACTTACCCAATGGCAGCTAAGCGCCACTCAATTGAGCACTTACGCGAGCTAGCTCACCTTCGCCCACGTACCAATATCATTGGTGCGGTAGCGCGTGTACGTAACTGCCTATCACAAGCCATTCACCGTTTTTATAACGAAGAAGGCTTTATTTGGGTTTCTACACCACTTATCACCGCTTCTGACTGTGAAGGTGCTGGTGAAATGTTCCGCGTATCGACATTGGATATGGAAAACCTACCATTAACTGATGCTGGTAAAGTGGACTACAAAGAAGACTTTTTCGGTAAAGAGTCATTCCTTACCGTATCGGGTCAGTTGAACGCAGAAACCTACGCTTGTGCTTTGTCTAAAGTGTATACCTTCGGCCCAACTTTCCGCGCTGAGAACTCAAACACCAGTCGTCACCTTGCTGAATTCTGGATGGTAGAGCCTGAAGTGGCATTTGCCGATCTTGATGATGCTGCCGCACTGGCTGAAGCCATGCTTAAGTATTGCTTCAAAGCAGTACTAGCAGAGCGTCGTGACGATCTTGAGTTCTTCGCTCAGCGTGTTGATAAGACCGTTATCGAGCGTCTAGAGAACTTTGTTAACAGTGATTTTGCACAAGTGGATTACACCGACGCGGTAGAAATTCTAAAGGCATGTGGTAAGTCGTTTGAATACGATGTTGAGTGGGGTATCGATTTACAATCTGAGCATGAGCGCTACCTAGCTGAAGAGCACTTTAAAGCACCTGTCGTTGTTAAGAACTATCCGAAGGATATCAAAGCATTCTACATGCGACTGAACGACGACGGTAAGACCGTTGCCGCGATGGATGTACTTGCTCCTGGTATTGGTGAGATCATCGGTGGTGCACAACGTGAAGAACGTCTAGATGTACTTGATGCCCGTCTAGAAGAGATGGAACTAAGTAAAGAGGATTACTGGTGGTATCGCGATATGCGTCGCTACGGTACCGTACCTCATGCTGGTTTCGGTCTTGGTTTTGAACGTTTAGTGTCTTATGTTACTGGCGTTTCAAACATCCGTGATGTGATTCCATTCCCACGTGCACCTAAGTCTGCAAACTTCTAACAGCCACGTTGGAATAAGCCATGAAAAAAGCTCCTTTTAAAGGAGCTTTTTTATTGCACTAAGATTAACAATCAATCCATTTTTTGAAGGCATCAGGCACAAAATTAACCGTAAATGCTACTCTAAGCCCGCTTCAAAAGTGAGGAAGATTTCATTGTTCACTTTATCGGCAAGCGGATTACCATCGATATCTTGTTCATATTCAACGTGTAATAGATATCGACCAGCAGATTCAGGCGTAAAGCTCACTAGCCCTTCACCGTTTGACACTAGCTTAGTTGCGTTAAGCTGATTGCGATACACAGTACCTTCTTTAACCACAGACACCTCTGCATTGCTTACAGGCTTGCCTTGATAGGTAATTTTAAACTCAGCGATATCTTGTTCAACAATGTCAGCAGGGTGAGTCATTGGCAGTAGTTCCAGGTGTTGACCCGTAGCAGCTAGCGCTTTGTCGTTAGGCTTGTTCAATGTCACGTAAGACTCAACCCGTGAGAAGCTCATCACCCCAACTAGATCATAACCGTCTTTTGGCATTTTTGCTTTAGTCGCCGCTTTATCTACACGGCTGAAAACAGGCTTTTCTTGGCCTTTGACCTTGTAGCTAGCATAGTAACGTGGCGTGGTACGTTTTTGGAACTTGTAGGTACCATCAGCAGTTAACTGATAATCAAATACCGACTTGCGCGAGCCTTTGTAACTTGAAGAAGGCGATTGCTTTTTACCTTGCGGAGTGATGATTTCAATGTCTTCACTGCCATAGGGCTTATCATATTGAAAAACCTGGTTGCTCGCCGTCACATCAGAGGTGATCCAAACCCCTTTACCCTGCTCTGCAGAAACCGTGAAATGACTTGGTAAAATCCAGCGATCGTGAGCTACAGCTGCTTGGCTAACTAAGCCGCCTGCTAACGCTAAAATAAGTGTCTTTTTCATTATCTATCCTGTTAATCATTCTAAGGTTGATAAGTTATGGTTATTTCCCCGGTTTCGTCGGTTGGAGCCAACGTCACAGCAAAAGGGTTGCCATCGTGATTGAATTTATGTCTTACTAACGAGCGGTTTCCGTGTTCACGTACCACTTCGACCAATAAGGTGTATTTACCAGATTTAACCGCGCTGCCAGCACTGTCGGTCATATCCCAATCAAGTTTGTAGGCGCCTGATGGGCGTGTTGCGCCAGTCACACCGTCAATGAACCCGGCTTCTTCGCGGCCTATTTTTCGCCACCAACGACGAATATCTTTAAGCCACTTTTCACCTTCATCCCAACGCCACAGCGCGATGGTGTCGACATGTTTACCGCGGCTGTCTTCTACCCACACTGCCGTATAAGGACGTAAATATTGACCTTCTGTTATCTCAGCAAGATTTAGGTCTATCGCTAGCTTGCCAGCAAACGCTGGCGTGGTTAGCAGCACACCACCTATTAGCGCACCGAGCATTGTTGTTTTCTTCATCATTAACTCTCTATCCCAATTGTCTCTTTAGCCCACTTAGACCGTTAACCGACTGAGCGCTATACTCCACTTAGCAGTCTTAAGCCCGACCAAGCCGTCAAATCACACAGAACCAATAGATCCCAACACAGCCAGCACTGACCACGCCCATGTATCCCATAGATCGCATCAACTTTTTACGTTGGGGAAGTAACAAATACGCACCTGTTAGGGAAAAAATAATCATCAAAATGGCACTGATATCAATAACCCATTGCCACACAACGCCGCTGTGACGACCTTTATGCAAGTCATTGAGAATCGCGACTACGCCATATTCACGTTTTTCATAAAAAGCCATCTCTTCATAAGCATCAATGGTCAGGCTTTGATAACGACCGGGTTTACTCTGAACAATGGCAACTTCATCTTCACTAAGTTCGGCGGTGTCAATGGCGAGATCAAACTCACTGTTAAGCCAATACTTGGCTTTTTGCTGCCAGTCCGTATTTAGCGGCTGCACAGGTAACAGATGATCTGGTAAAGGTAATTCTTGGTAATCTGACTCGGCGGTATCAGCATTAAACCAGCTGGGGTGATTTAGCGTAATACCGGTAACAGCAAAGAACAGCATCAACAGCAATAGCGCCATTGACACATAAATATGAATAATTCGGGCTAGTTTTAAAGATTGTTTATTGTGAGAGCGGCGCTTGGTACTCGAACGTTCGGTGGCGACAGGTTTGTTCATACATTCATCTTGTTATTGTTTTTATTACAACATTGACGTGTGCTATTCACACATACACAACGTCAATTTAGATGAAAATAATTCTCATTAAAATGTGATTTACGAACTTTACAATTGCCAAGACTTACAGCTGATAAGCAACGTGACACACCGATACTTCTATTCCGTGCTGGGTTAACCAGTCAAGCCACACTATTTGATTGTCCTGTAGTTTATCGGTAGGGCTTTTTACTTCAATTAACTCAAACCCTGGTTGATTTTCTCGATAAACAAACAGATCTGGCAGGCCGCTGCGATGGTTTTTAAGGGATTGCAGGAAATAGCGAAATAGCGCATTCAAAAAATCGCGATCTACGGAAATCAACAGCTGATTAAGTAGGCTGATATCAACTGACTTCCAATCCACCCAATCGTTGATGTATCCAAAGTACTGCTCATAAGCTTGATTGATTCTTGCCTCAGGCGCGTGTGTCTGCAGCTGTGCTAAACGCTGCTCGATAAGCTCGCTGCGATGACCAATGAAATCTTGTCGATACATATCGCTAGGGGCTGACTGAAACGGATGCTGGAAAGCCCCTTTCACTGGCGCAAATATAATGTCCCAAAAATACAATCCAAATAATCCACAAAACAGTCGGTTTTCGATATGGACGGCAATAAGACCTCGTTGCTGATAATGAGCGACAACCTGCTGCTCTACTGATTCTGTGCCTAGCTTAAACGCTTGCTGTTGCTGCGCACTTAACTTGATATCAATTTTTTTAACGTCAACTTCCGGTTTTACGACATCAATTGCCAGTTTTCGCTGACAACGATATTGCAGGCGTTGGAATACTAAGCGCTGCTGAGCTGGTAAGTCAGCTAATTCAAGCACTTTATCTATCTCAGCAAGGGCCTGTGAGTAGTTAGCTTCAGCAAAGTGGATTCTAGCGATTCGTTCTGTAGCATGGGTACTGTCGAGCTGTTGATATAACTCTTGCGCGTCTCGATAAAAGCCTTTTCGTTCATAATCACGAGCAATGTTAAATCGTAATTTAGCCAAGTAGTATTGTGATAAGCCAGTTAGCGCAACTGCAACACTATCAGGATTGAGTTGACTTTTACCTTCAAAAATTTTGATATCCTCAAGCTTCATTTGTCTTCTTTGCGCTTCAAAATCCTCAAGTAGTTCACTCAATCGCTGCACTTGCACCACTGCATGCCAGTGCTCAAACAAACGTTTTTGTTGATCTATTTGATAGGGATAAAATCGCTGTAACCCTAATTCAGCCACCACAAATTGGGTAAGATCTTGATAGCCATTACCAAAGAACATCAATAGCAAGAGATCAAACTCTGTCTGACATTGCAGCTCAAGCCAAGATGAATCAAGGAAGTGTGCTAGCCGCTGCGTCGGTTGTAATTCAGCCTGAGAAATTAACAGCTCGCTTAGCTGAGGTTTCTTTAGCCCGGAAAGTTGTTTATTACTGATATTAAAAGCATCTGCTAGCAAGGTTTTCAGGCGCTTTACCGTGAGCTTGCTGGCCAATACCTCCACTGGTACATCAGAGGTCTGCATGACTAGTTCTGTTGCCGTTAACTCTGATATTGCTGTATCAAGACAGCTTATTTCACCATAGTTGAGCTGACAGACTTCATACCATTGCCCTGTTCGCATACATAGACGAGTGAGCAGTCTTTTGCCATCAAGTGTCAGCTTTTGATAATTTGAGACATAGTGGCTAAATGATGGCTCAAATAAGTCTTGATAGCGCTTGCACACATGGTCCAAAACATAGTTAAAATTATCGACGTAGTAATCCTGAGCCAGCTCAATAGGAGTCACTAGATTAGAGTCTGGCTTGGTTAAGACTTGAGAAATCATTTGCTTGGTTAAGTTCTGTGGCTCAGACAAACTCAGCTCCATAGTAAAAGGCTTTATCGATTCTATCGTTTAAACGATCAAATAACACAATCAAATTGTTGTCACAGGCTCAAACTCAAGTGCTGTCAATAATGCGGGAACTAGTGCTGTAACTAATGTTGTTTCTGGGACTTGTTTTACCGGTAAGTTAAATCGTAACTCAAAGCAGTCATGCTTAGGGTTGAAGTTTGGGGTTAGCTTCAACTTAAGTTTATAACGGTCTACATACTGCGACCACGCGTTCTGTCTGCAAGTTTAGACAGTGTTCGGCTTTGCCCTTCTATGTACAGTAAAGTCTTAGGGTCAGCAAACCACATTATGACGGTATGACGCAAAGCTCTGTTGAGTTAAGCTGCGGATTAAGGCACTCTGCCAAACACTGACGCACCTATTTACGTGGAAATAACCATTCTATGTGGAAACAACAAATCATCACCCTAAGACCACGACAACGTGGCGCCCACATCATCACCGATGAAATAGAGCAATACTTGCCACAATTCAATATTGGTATCGCACACCTGCTACTACAACACACCTCAGCGGGACTCACTTTAAATGAGAATGCTGATCCTAGTGTTCGCGTTGATTTTGAGCGTTACTTGAATAAGATTGCACCGGAAGATGAGCCCTATTACACCCACACCTATGAAGGCAGTGACGATATGCCTGCTCACCTAAAAACCAGCTTAATCGGCGCTGTGCTCAGCTTGCCTATCACTCAAGGCCGTTTAAACCTAGGGACTTGGCAAGGGATCTATTTGTGTGAATTTCGCGATCATCCCAGTGCACGTAGACTGGTGCTCACCTGCCAAGGCGAATAGCTGGTTCGTTTTAGCTAAGTAACAAGTTAGCTTTCGCCCATTGGCGCAAGTAACGTTAGCCATTCATCACTACCCAGTTGCATACTTGGCAGGTTTTCATCTTGATATATCCCCGAGGCTAAGTGCATTTTGGTCTGTTGCAAGGCCTGAATGCGCTCTTCTACCGTGTCCTTACAGATGAGTTTGTAGACAAAAACAGGTTTAGTTTGGCCAATGCGATAGGCGCGGTCACTGGCTTGTTCTTCAGCGGCGGGATTCCACCACGGATCGCTATGGATCACCACATCTGCACGGGTTAGGTTCAAGCCTGCGCCGCCAGCTTTTAAACTAATAAGAAAGATAGGCACATCGCCTTGCTGGAAACGCTCAATCAAGCTATCACGATTTCGGGTTTTACCAGTTAGCTGCAGGTAATCAATTTCAAGATCCTCAAGCTCTGCAGCTATTTGATCTAGCATGGTGGTAAACGAGCTGAATATGAGGATTTTTCTCCCCTCTTCAATCATGCTCGGCAGTTTGTCCCTTAGCCAAGTCATCTTTGCAGAACGTTCTGCTTGCATTGGGTCAACGTCGCTCTCAACCCCAAGCAGTTTAGGATCGCAGCAGATTTGGCGTAACCGCAACAATGCATTACTCACCGCAAGACGATTATGTTTAAAGCCGGACTCTTTCACTACCGCTTGAATTCGTTTTTCCATTACCGCACGCACTGACTCATAAAGCTCAGCTTGGGTTTGGTTAAGGGTCAAAGTGACATTCATAACAGTTTTTTGTGGTAGCTCAGTAGCCACTTGTAATTTAGTGCGGCGCAACATAAACGGCTTAATGCGCGCACGTAACATCTCTTGCACCAACTGTGCGTTGTCCTGCTCGATTGGTAGTTTAAACTTGCGCTTAAATTGACTCGCTGTGCCTAAAAAGCCCGGCATTAAAAAGTTAAATAATGACCATAGTTCACCAAGATGGTTTTCCATTGGCGTACCGGTCAAACAAAGCTTGTGTTTGGTTTTCATGCCGTTAACTAACTTAGTGATACGGCTGCGACTATTTTTAATCGTCTGCGCTTCATCAAGCACTAGTGTATCGAACTGACATTGGCGCAGTTGGTCATAATCCTGCGCCAGTAATCCGTAGCTGGTGATCACAATGTCACTGTCAGTGAGCATATGGGCTTCATCATGACGAGTCCGTCCTCGCCACACATTGGTAACTAGTGATGGGGCAAACTTATTAGCTTCAATAGACCAGTTGGTGAGCAAACTGGTTGGCGCCACAATCAAGACGGGGTTTTCAAGCCGCTTAGCTTGCTTATCGGCCAAGATAACCGCGAGGGTTTGTAAGGTTTTACCTAGGCCCATATCATCGGCAAGAATTGCATTAAACTGTTGCTGACGCAAAAAGCTAAGCCAAGCTGCGCCCTGCTTTTGATAGTCACGTAAAGTGGCTTTAAGTCCCTCTGGACTAACGAAACTATCTTGGGGCTGAGTGCCGACTTCTTCAGCGAGGTTTTCGGCTAACTGTTTGAGCCAAATATCACCCTGCCAATCGAGTTGGTCAACCACACCATCTTGTGTTGATTCAATAATCGTTGCAATTTCATTTAGCTTGCCAAGCTGGTGATGCGCCAGTTCTAGCTGGTTTTTATTGTTTAACGGGTTTGCCTGATAAAGCTCGTCAAGCACCGATACGATACGGGCAACCCGATCGCCAGGAATATTGAGTTCCTCACCGCTGTCCAACTCCAACATAAAGTTAGTCGCAGCATTGGCGCTATTATCAGTTTCAGTCGCTAAACTGGAAATCTTTCTTTGCCGAATGGCTCTGACAATGAGCGGCAATAAGTTAACTTGCTGACCATCGACTTCAACACCAAGCACCAAACTGAAGCGATGATCTTTCTTAGATTGGCTTTTAACCGCAGCAAACCAGCTGTCAGCAGTCGCCTGCTTAAACCGGCGCTGAGCTTCAAAATTAATCTGCCAACCATTAAGGCTTAGCACCCTGAGCTGAATAAGTTGCTCGCTTAAATCGTTACTGAGTAAGCGGCTACCTAAAGGGTATGCTTGCCAAACCGGCGCCTCATGTACATGAGTCAGTAAAGGCATGGCATTGAGCTCAAGCTGATATGATGCAAATGTTGACAGCCAGTCATCGTCTTCATAAAAGCTGATTAAGGCCTGTTCAAAATCAAGCTCTTTAGCACCACATAGCAAGCTAAATTTGCCCACATCAAAAGCCATCAATGGCTCGTCTAACCAATCAAAATCTAAATGCTGGTGGCTAATGGTGAGTTTAGGTTGCCAGATGTCGTCAAATACTTCCGCTGCAAACGGTAAGCGACTATTAAGAAAAACGGCTTGGTTAGCTGCGCTGTCAATGAATATTCTGTCATTGACTTTAACTAAATGCTGCGGGTCGATGAAATCTTGGTGCAGCATGTAATCGGTTGTAAGCGGCTTTGCTTTTTCATCCTGCCAGATGCAACGTTGGGTACTGAATAACACTTCATATTCAGCGTCAGTCAATGCCATTTTAGACAGATCTACTGTCATGGTATCGAGGTCGATATGACCATCAAATAACGCCAAAAGACATAAATCACTTTGACTCATGTACTTAGGGTTTGGACCTTTTTTGATCACCCGAAGATCTAACAGTGACTTGATTTCATAGTCGCCGTCACGCTGTAAATAACCCTTATAAAATGTCAGTTTTAAGCCACTGTCGCTTGGCGCCAACAAATATAAAATACGGTGTTTAGCCATGGTCGGGAACGGATCATGGTGACGGGTCATTTCACTGCGTAACAAACGTATTAGCGTTGCGGTCTTACGCTTTGGACTTTGTTTGTTGCTTGCGATTTGATCTTGGGCTGCATGCTCTAACGCCAATGCCGCCAAATGTTCACACCGTTTTTGATAGCAACTGCAATGGCCATCGGCGTACTGCCAAACATTACCCGCCTTTTGCAGGGTTAACCTTGCCATGATCATCGGTTGCTTAGGTGCCACACGGAACTGGCCAGACAAAATCGGCAGTTCGTCTTGATAGTGATTGATACCATCGCCTAGCAGTAATTGGATCGCGCTAAATAGGCTTTCATGGCTAAATGTAGATAACAACGCTTGCAAAAGACCTTCCGTCACTTAGGTGAGTTGACACGCAGCACTCGACACGAAAGGATTAATAATAACACTCTGGCGGGGACAATCTAGGCCTTTTCACTAAGCTACGGCCTAATAAGTTGAAAATTAATCAACTTTTAGTAGGGCGTGTTAATCTTTCAAGATGATTTTTGCAGCAGTTTGTGGGTTCTTTATACAAGGCAGAGGTTTTGATATGTAGTTGGCCTACTTGATAAGCCGATAACGACGAAGAAAGAAGCCACAAACACTGCCCGGAGGGTTCGGCTACAAGCGTTTTACTCTTTGTTGAGCGGTATTTTGCTTAGCATGCTAGGCAGCAACCCGCTCGTCGCAATTAAAACGCTTGTATCTCGAACAAAATTTAACCGTGAAAGGCCAACACGCCCTAACCTTAGTTAGATTTTCACCTTGAATTAACTGACTTTTAGCACCTAGTTCTTGGATGTTTTACACAGCAGTTCAAAAAGTGACGACTTGTTCATCGGTTTATAGAAGTAGTACCCCTGCACCGCGGCAACGCCACAACTTTTTATAAACTCAAGTTCTGATTGAGTTTCAACCCCTTCTGCGACCACTTGAACCTCTAGGGCTTGGCTTAAACTTGAAATCGCTTTTATCAAAGCTTGCTGTTTTTTAGCGGCATCAGCCCCTTGAACAAAGCTTTTGTCTATCTTAATTTGATCAACGGGGAAGTGGCTTAAATAAGACAATGATGAGTAACCAGTACCAAAATCATCAATAGAGATTTTGATGCCCTTCTCCCTCAGCACGTCTAAGGTTTCTATCAAATGAGAATGCTGCTCCATCAACACTGACTCAGTGATCTCTAAGGTTAAGCCTTGGTAAGGGTAATCACCTTGACTAAGCTGCTTTCCAAAGGCATTAAACGAAGCAATCAGTTTGTCTTGTAGGTTATCAGACCACATTTCAAAGGTGGAAATATTTAAAGACAAACCAATATCGATACCTAGCTTTTTCAGCTCAATCAGTGTCTCCATAGCATGCAATCTGACCCATTGGCCAATTTGCACAATAAGACCATTACTTTCAGCAATAGGAATAAATTCAGCTGGAGAAATGTACTCACCATCGAGCTGCCAACGCAATAATGCTTCAGCACGAATGATTTTATTGGTGTTTATGCAAACTATGGGTTGAAAGTACAATTCAAAGTCTTGATTGATCACTGCCAGCTTTAATGCCGATAGCAATTTCGCATGACGCTCCGCTTCCTGTTGCATCCTCAGGGTAAACAGTTGATAGCGATTACGACCCTGGGATTTGGCAATATACATCGCCTGATCGGCACAATTTAACAAAGACTCTAGATTAGGGGCGTCACTAATATAACGCGCGATGCCAATAGAAATGGTGGCGTAAAGCTTTTGTCCATTGGCAAGTGTGTAAGAGTGAGACAATGCGTTACGCCACTTCTCGGCCAAAGACTCTAACGCATCTGCATCGCTAACATAGGGAATAAACAGCGCAAATTCATCGCCGCCAAAGCGCGCGAGTTGAACCTCGTCGCCAATTTGTTGCTGAAGCCTCTCTGCCACGGCAACTAGCAGTTTATCGCCACACTCATGGCCAAAGGTATCGTTAACTACTTTGAAGTTATCAAGATCCATCAACATAAACCCAAATGGTTGCTGGCCATTGGTTTGCTCAATATGTTGCTGCACCTTATCGATCAGGTTGCTGCGGTTACTCAGTCCAGTCAATGCATCATGGTCTGCTTGATAGCGAATAAGTTCACTGGCTTGTTTACGTTCAGTAATGTCATTGAATAACCAAGCAAAGCGGGTTTCGCCCCCTATCCCTTCTGAAAATGACGTCACCTTCACTTCTAATTCAATCTTGTTGGCGAGGCCATCAATGGCGGTTAGCTCCCCTTGCCAAACTTGCTGACGCTCAAGTTCATTTAACATTGCACGGATCACTAACTCGCCTGCCGGGGCAAATAGCTGAAATGGATTGAAACTGGGGAGATGTTCAACCGATAACGTCCGGTAAACTGCAGGATTGGCCTCTAACACCGACCAGTTATTATCCGTAGTAACTAATGCCACAGGTAAGTGACCGAAGATATTAGCTGCAAGCTGTTGAAACTGCATCGCACGGGAGCGTTCAATAGCCAGGCTCGCAAGTTTTGCGGCTTCTTGGATAAGTTTAAGATCGTGACGGGTCGGACTTTTCACGGTGTCGTAATACATCGCAAACGTGCCCAACACATTACCGGCATTGTCCTTAATCGGCTCAGACCAGCAGGCTTTTAACCCTGCCGCTAACGGCAGCGCTTTATAGGGTTGCCAAAACGGATGGTGCTCAATATCCTCAACGATGACGCATTCACCGCTGAAGGCAGCAGTACCACATGAGCCAACACCATGGCCTATTTCTATGCCATGAATCGCGTTGTTGTAATCATCAGGCAAATTCGGTGCAGCACCGGTTAATAAGCGCTGTTTATCTTCACTGAGCAGTAATACTGACGCTCGGGTACCAAGCTTCTCTTTTTCGATAAGCAGTACTAAGGCGTTTAGCACAGCGGATAATGGCTCACCGGCTATCACCATAGTGAGAATTTTACTGTATCTCTCTATGCTAACCGATGATCCTGAGAATTCTCTTATTGTTGGGACAATAGACTCATAGTTGCTTTGCATATCCAGGCCTTATAAGCATCAGCGAATTAACTTCACCCTGTACTCATTCATCCTAGCGAACAATAAACCCTATAAGCAATAAGATTTTAGGCTAATACCAAGCAAACAAAACTATTCACTAATACGGCGTAATTTTGCCATGTAAAAGCCATCGAATCCGGACTGAGCTACGCTGATTGTTTCATCTTCAATGAACTCGAAGTGATCATTGTTGGCTAAGAACTGATCTACTTGCTGACGGTTTTCTTCTGGCATGATTGAACAAGTGGCATAGACCAAAATACCGTCCACTTTGACCATACGACTGTAGCTTTGCAAAATCTCTTTTTGTAGCGCCACCAACACAGGTAAGCGATCCGCGGTATCACGCCACTTAGCATCAGGGTTACGCTTCAATACCCCCAAACCAGAACAAGGCACATCTAACAACACGCGATCGGCTGAAAGCTTCAAGCGTTTAATGGTTTTACTACTGGCGATGATGCGAGTTTCAACGTTGTGTGCGCCTGCACGACGTGCACGCTGCTTTAAGTTGTCCAGTTTCCATTGTTCGACATCCATGGCCAGCAAACGGCCTTTACCTTGCATTTGCGCCGCAATCGCTAAGGTCTTACCGCCAGCACCCGCACAGGCATCAACTACCCGCATACCGGGCTTGGCATCTAAAACCGCTGCAATTTGCTGCGAACCCGCATCTTGTTGTTCAAACAAACCTTGTTTAAACGCATCAGTTCTAAATAGCGCTGAATCAGAGATCACTTCTAGCGCGCTCGGGACACCTTCAACTACTTGGGTCTGCACACCTTCTTTGGCCAGCTTGGACTGCAAACCTGCTTGATCAATCTTTAACTCATTAACCCGTATAAAACGCTTTGGTGCTGCATTTAATGCCGCACGCTCTGCAGGCCATTGGTCGCCAAGCTGCGCTTGTCCGAGGTTATCCAGCCACTCAGGACAACCATCCCAAAGCGCTTGATCTTGTTTGGCTATCTCAAGTCTGCTAGTAAAATCTGCCGATTCAATCGTTAATGAATAAGGTAATTTTGGTAATGGTAACTCATGGAACATATGCCAGCCATTAAGTAACCGAGAGCCTAGACGTTCAATCTCAGTTTGTTTTACATCTGCAAGATAACAATACAAATTAAGCTTACGTAAGATATCTCCCACCACCAAGGTGATACGGGCTTGCTCGGCAGGCGCAAGTCTTTGGCCTGAGAAGTGGATTGAATAAGCCCTATCTAATGGCTTGCCTTCATCTAATACAGTAGCAAGCACATTGATAACTAATTCTGTCGCGCTTGGTGATAGCGATGTTTGTAGCATGGTATGGCCCAATAGTGAAAAACGCAGCGATCATAGGAGTATCATGCTGATTTCGCAAGTCGCTTGAGGGCTTTGAGTAAAATAAACAGCAAGAAAAGCCGTAACTTGTATTGCAACCCTCCTTTTATAGTCAAAAAAGGCAACCCAAACGCTGCCTTTTATTGTAATAAAACTTGCTGAGTCAATTACATTTTGGCGCCTTTTAAACCATAAAAAACAATGAAGGCGTAGCAGATGATCGGTAGGAAGAACGCCTGTTGAATCCCCATGTTATCGGCCAATATCCCTTGCAGCAGTGGAATAAACGCACCACCAACAATGGCAAGACACAAAGCGCCAGAGCCTTGCGACGTCAACGGACCTAAATCGCGCAATGCGAGACTAAATATGGTTGGGAACATAATTGAGTTAAATAACCCTACGCCCAATATAGACCACATGGCTAATTGACCACTTGATGTCATCGCAATGAATACCAAAATAGCAGCCATGGTGGCATTGAAACCAAGCACTTTACCAGCTTCAATTTTACGCATCACCGCTGCACCCACGAAGCGTCCGACCATGGCACCGCCCCAATAATAGGCTATGTAATTAGCAGCCGTTGCTTCAGACAATCCAGCGATATGCTCCTCAGCTAAAAAGTTGACCAAGAAACTACCAATGGCCACTTCGGCGCCAACATATACAAAGATACCCACCGCCCCCAGAACTAAATGGGTAAACTGAAACGCACTGGTTTTACCTAGGTGAGTTTGATTCTGACCTAATTCTGCGGTGTCTTGATGTTCAGTGATGGCAGGAAGTTTTAGCTTGGCGAAGATAACGGCCAGCGTTGCTAGCATAGCGGCCAGTAGCAAGTAAGGCAGTTTAACCACTTCAGCTTCGGCTTGGGCGTGGCTAAGTTGCTCAGACGCATCTACTGCAACCGATAAGATTAATACCGCGCCAAAAAACGGCGCAACCGTCGTACCAAGGGCATTAAACGCTTGAGTTAAGGTTAATCGACTTGATGCTGTCTCAGTCGGGCCTAACGCATTGACATAGGGATTAGCTGCTACCTGCAAAATGGTAATGCCCGATGCTAGTACAAACAAGGCACCTAAAAACAAATTGTAGGTTGCTAGTGCAGCAGCGGGATAAAACAATACACAGCCTAGTGCAGCAATGGTGAGCCCGATAACGATTCCTTTTTGGTAACCGACCCGTTTAACCAATTTGCCCGCTGGTAACGACACTAAAAAATAGGCACCAAAAAAGCAAAACTGAATCAGCATGGCTTCTGCGTAGGATAAATTAAATACAGCTTTTAAGTGCGGGATCAAAATATCATTAAGACAGGTAATAAAACCCCACATAAAAAACAGCGACGTTAAGCTAACTAACGCAAAACGATAATTTTCTGTGCTACCCGATGTCGTAGGTGTACTTGCAGTAGGCTGCATTATTGCCATAGTAAAAGTCTCTTTTTTTATTTATCTCATTTAGGGCCTGTTAACACTAGTACTTAGCGTATAAACAACCAAACGGTGCAAACTCGATGACATCGTTGTTTACCATCGCACTAGGTAACATATCAGGTTTTAGATTGGTTAACTTTTGCTTAACAGGATTGGCTACTGTAGTCGCGTTGGCGGTTAAATTAAATCCGACCAGATAGCGACTATCTTCATATTGGCGCTCAAACAGCAACACCTCACCTTTAGCATCAAAAAATTTGATACCACCATAAATCAATGCGCCATGGGCTTTACGCCAATTTAAGAATTGACGATAACTATTAAGCATTGAGTTACCTTCAGATTCTTGCACATCAACTGCACGAGTAAGATGACTGTTTGGGATAGGTAACCAAGGTTGTTGAACACTAAAACCACTATGGGTTTTATCACTTATCCAAGGCATGGGAGTCCTGCAGCCATCGCGACCTTTAAACATCGGCCAAAAGGCGATACCAAAGGGATCTTGTACCTGTTCAAAACCTATCTCAGCCTCTTCAAGGCCGAGCTCCTCACCTTGATAGCTGCATACGCTGCCCCTTAATGAGCACAGCATGGCATTGAGCATTTTGCCCATGTCATCGGTAAAACCCGCTTTGCCCCAGCGCGTAGCAACGCGTTGAACATCATGATTACCAATAGCCCAACAAGGCCAACCGTCACCAATTGAATGCTCCAATGCTTCAACCGTTTTACGGATATAATCGGCACTAAAGTCATCAGTGAGTAATTCAAAGCTATAGGCCATGTGGAGTCGATTTGGACCTTGAGTGTACTCTGCCATGGTCGCTAACGAGTCTTCAGAAGACACTTCACCTAAAGTGACCACACCGGGGTATTGTTCAATTAAGGCGCGAAGCTCTTCAATAAAGCTTACCGTCTCAGGCCGAGCATTATTAAAGTAATGATACTGATAGGCGTAAGGGTTATCTTCACTAAATCCCCTTCCCTGACGTTTATCGGCGGGTTTGGCAGGATTGTCTCGTAATAAGTGGTCGTGATAGCAAAAAGTAATGGCGTCAAGGCGGAAACCATCTACGCCTTTATCTAGCCAAAACTTCACATTGTCTAATACAGCTTGGCGAACCTGTGGGTTATAAAAGTTGAGATCGGGCTGGCTAGTTAGAAAATTGTGCAAGTAGTACTGGCTGCGACGCGGCTCCCACTCCCAGGCGCATCCGCCAAAGATAGCTAACCAATTATTTGGCGCACTTCCATCCTCTTTTGGGTCGGCCCACACATACCAATCGCTTTTTGCATTGGTTTGGCTTTCACGCGACTCTTGGAACCATTGATGCTGATCAGAGGTATGGCTTAATACCTGATCGATAATAACCTTAATACCTCGTTGGTGAGCTTGGCTAATAAGTTCATCGAAGTCAGCCATGGTACCAAACATAGGATCAACACTACGATAATCACTAATATCGTAGCCGAAGTCTTTCATCGGAGATTTAAAAAACGGAGAGATCCAAATCGCATCAACATTGAGACTGGCAATATAATCCATTTTGTCGATGATACCTTTCAGATCACCGACACCGTCGCCGCTTGCATCCATTAAACTGCGCGGGTAAACCTGATACACCACAGCACCGCGCCACCAACAAACCTGACTCATTGTCACCCCTCAAAGTAAGCAACGCTTGATTATCCACCTAAAACGCTGCATTACCGTTAACCACTTGTAAATGATTAATCGTTATTTTCGATAATTGGAGCATACGTTAACAAAGAAATCGGGTTCAATATCTATGCATACGTATGCATAAGACGCAACAAATGTAACTAGTAAAACAGCAAGCAACAAAACCTCGAATATACAGCCACATAAGGTAAAAACAAGATTCTCTTAACTGTAATTTTCTGAGTGAAACCACCTCAAATTAACCTTGTTGCAAACGTTGAATACGTATGCATAACATTGTGGTAATACAAATAGCGAGAGTAGTATCTTCACCGAGACGCAACAAGCGTTAAACATCATAATTAACACGCAGCGGAACAAAGGCGATAATTGTTAACAAATCACCTTAATCTGACTGCGCACAATAATAAGTAAAACAAGCTAAAAGTGTGAAAAGGGGAAGATGGATGTTTCAATTTAAGCCAAGCCTACTAACATTAGCAATCGCTGCTAGCATGGGCACTACAGCCTACGCTGCAGAAAATGATGCTAATAATGCCACTGTACAAGATGAGAACATTGAAGTAATCAAAGTTTCTGGTATTCGCCGCAGTCTACAAGAGTCACAATCGGTTAAGATGTCTTCATCTTCTGTCGTTGAAGCAATCTCAGCAGAAGATATTGGTAAACTTCCCGATGTCTCTATTGCCGAATCTTTAGCCCGCCTTCCTGGTATCGCTGCACAGCGCCTTGATGGTCGTGCGAATGTCGTATCTATTCGTGGTCTAGGCCCAGATTTTTCCCTTGCAACACTAAATGGCCGTGAACAGGCATCAATCAACGACAACCGTGGCGTTGAATTTGACCAATACCCATCAGAACTACTGAACACTGTGGTTGTATATAAAACACCGGATGCTTCGCTAATGACACAAGCTATTGCCGGTACGGTTGATATGCAAACCATTAGTCCACTTCGCCATGGTGAGCGTACATTTGCCGTTAACCTACGCGGTGAAATGAATGACTTGGGCGCGCTAAATGCGGGTTCTACAGATAAAGGTTACCGAGGCAGCATTTCATACATTGACCAATTTGCTGATGACACTATTGGGGTAGCATTAGGTTACTCGCGTATGCAGTCTCCAAACCAAGAAGAGCGTTGGAATGCTTGGGGCTACCCCGAAAATGACGCTGGAGACAAAATTTTAGGTGGCGCTAAACCTTACGTGCGTTCTTCAGAGTTAGAGCGTGACGGTGTTATGGCCGTATTTGAATATGAACCAAACGAACAATTCCGCTCAGTTGTTGATGTGTTCTACACCAGTTTCTTTGATGAGCAGATCCTACGCGGAATCGAGATTCCTGGCGCCTGGGGCGGTGGATGGGCTAACTCAGGCAATACAGCAACCACAACTGAAGATGGTTTAGTGACTGAAGGCGCTTTCCAAGATGCAATGGTGTTGGTTCGTAACGATACCAATACCCGTGATGCTGACTCTCTATCACTAGGTTGGAACACTGAATACATCATCAACGGCAACTGGACTGTGGAAGCAGATCTGGCAATGTCAAAAGTTGAACGTACCGATATCGGTATCGAAACTTATGCGGGTACAGGTCGCGGCAATGGTGTCGGCGCCGTTGAACCTAACCTAGGTTTTAAATACACAGGTGACGGACGTTACCTATTTGATCCATCACTCAATTACGCCGATCCAGATTTGATCAAATTAGGCGGAGCATTTAGCTGGGGCCCATCTATTGATGGCAACATGCAAGATGGCTTTATTAACAAGCCAGAAATTGAAGATGAACTGAAATCACTGCGTTTAGGTACGACCTATACCTTTGATGATGGTTTCATGCGCAGCATTGAATTTGGCGTAAACTATACTAATCGTGAAAAATCTAAAGTCGATAACGGCGAATACTTAACCCTTAAAGGATATGAAATCGGCAGCGGCGATAACTACATGTTAACCGTGCCTGATGAGTACTTATTAAGCCCAACTTCCCTTGCCTTCTTCGGCATGGGCGACATGCTATCTTATGACGCATTAGCCTTGTATAACGCAGACTTCTATAACTCACTTGATGCAGCGTTAGTTCAGCCAGAGCGTTCAACCAATACTTGGCAAGTTGAAGAAGAAGTCACCACATTCTATGTAAAAGCAGACTTCGAAACTGAACTAGGTGATATGCCGCTAACCGGTAACTTTGGTGTTCAAGCGGTTCAAACTAATCAAAGCTCTAACGGTAAAGCCGTTCAAGATGTTAATGGTAACTTAGAAGTTGTCGACAGCTATGGTGAGGATGATTATCTCGAATGGTTACCAAGCATGAACATATCGCTTGGCTTAACTGACAGCCAACGTATCGTTTTTGCTGCTGCGCGTACAATGAGCCGTGCTCGCATGGATCAAATGAATGCATCAGCCAGCTTCAATTATGACCCAACTGGCCCTGGCGGCATCTACTACACCGGTAGTTCAGGAAACCCGCAGCTTAAACCGTGGATGGCAAACCAATTCGACTTGAGTTACGAAAACTATTTCAGTGATCAAGGTTATTTCGCTATTGCGGCATACTACAAAAAACTTGAAAACACCGTTTACACTGACACTGTATTTATCGATTTTGAAGACGTGATTCCTGGTGTTGAACCAGGTAAAGGCCAAGGCAGCTTTGATGTACCACAAAACGGTGAAGGCGGTTACATCCAAGGTATCGAAGCATCGGTTTCACTAGACTTTGGTTATTTTGCTGACGCACTTGAAGGTTTTGGTACTATTCTGAACGGTTCTTATAACGACTCAGAAGTGAAGGAAAAGCCAGATAGCGATCCTATTCCACTGCAAGGTCTGTCAGAGAAAACCTTCAATGCCACCGTTTATTATGAGCGCGCTGGTTTTGAAGCTCGCATTAGCTCACGCTACCGCAGCGAATTCCTTGGTGAAGTCACTGCAATCAGTTTAAGCCGTCAACAAGTGAATGTAGCAGCTGAAACCGTTGTTGATGCTCAAATTGGTTATGACTTTGGTCAAGGTGGATTCACTTCACTAGACGGTCTATCAATTATGTTCCAAGTTAATAACTTAACTGATGAGCCATTCACTACCTACACAGGTGATGATCAACGTGAAGTTCGCGATTACCAAAGCTATGGCCGTAACTACATGTTAGGTGCTAACTACAGATTCTAAACGTGGTTAACTAGCAAAAGCCTCTGTTTTTACAGAGGCTTTTTTATATACAAAGCAGGTTGCTTATGAATAAACAAATCAACCATATCGTTATTCTTGGTGGCGGTTCATCGGGTTGGATGACTGCCGCCCTACTTTGTCGTCTCTATAAGCAAGGTTTAAAAATCACCCTTATTGAGTCAGCAGAAATAGGCACCATTGGTGTGGGCGAAGCCACCATCCCGCCGCTTAAAATATTCAATGATGTGCTAGGTATTAACGAGCAAGATTTCATAGCTAAGACTAAAGCCACCATCAAACTTGGGATCCAGTTTGAAAACTGGGGCCAGCAAGGTGATGCCTATATGCATGCCTTTGGTGAGCTGGGTAAAAACATAGGTTATTGCCCCTTTCATCACTACTGGTTAGCCAGTAAACCAACTAATAGTGATAGCCTTTGGCAATATTCATTCAACTACCAAGCTGCAGTTAACAACAAATTTGCGCCATTAACCCGTATTCATAACGACCAACTTGCCGGTATTACCCATGCTTATCACTTTGATGCTGGCCTTTATGCCAAGCTTCTCCATGAGTATTCAGCCGATAAAGGCGTAGTTAGAGTTGAGGGTAAGGTCAATCAGGTTGAATTAACCCAAGATGGCGCAATTGACTCACTTGTATTAGATAGCGGCCAAACCATTGCGGGCGATCTGTTTATCGACTGCTCAGGCTTCAATGCCCTACTGATAGATAAAGCCTTACACGTTGGTTACGAGAGTTACCAGCAATGGTTAGTGTGCGACAGCGCATGGGCAGTACCTTGCGAAAAAGTCGATCCCATAGTGCCCTACACGCGATCGATTGCCCATGATTTTGGCTGGCAATGGCGCATTCCGCTGCAACATCGCACCGGCAATGGCATTGTGTTTTCAAGTCAATATGTCAGTGACGAAGTAGCCAAACAAACGTTGTTGCAAAACCTCGATGCTAAACCGCTTGCAGAGCCTAAATTATTAAAGTTTGTCCCCGGCAGACGTAAGCAACAGTGGTATAAGAACTGTATTGCAATTGGCTTGGCTTCTGGCTTTCTAGAACCACTTGAATCCACCAGTTTACACTTAGTACAAACGGCAATCATCCGCTTAACCAAACTGATGCCAAATTTGGGTATCAGCGATAGCTTAGTTGATGAATATAACCGTCAATCACAGATTGAGTTTGAACAGATTAGAGACTTTATTATTTTACACTATTACCTTAATAAAAAGAGTCACTTAAACAGTAACGCCAACCTCAACGTTCACCCTAAAAACACGGTTGTGGAACTATCTGAAGCTGCTAGCCTGTGGCACTACTGCGAACACATGGACATTCCGCCAAGTTTGAAGCAAAAAATAGCCTTGTTTAAACAAACCGGCAATTTACACCGATTTCAAGAAGAGCTGTTCACCGAAGAAGCTTGGTTGCAAGTCATGATTGGCCAAGGGCTTATGCCCGAGGATCACAACCCGCTGGCCGACACAATTTCCGACACTGATAGAGAAGAATTTCTCAGTAACCTCAAAGCTATTTATCAGCATTATTTAACACAATTACCAGAACATGGCGCTTTCTTGCGCGTAAACCAATAAGGATATTGTCTATGGCAATGGCGCACTTTTTCACTATCAAGCAACAGTTTATCTCTTTCGCTACACAGGCCAAACGAGTCCGCATAACCTTAGCCTCTCCATACAAATTGGCAAGCTTAGTATTACTGTCAGTCGCCAGTGTTGCGGCTTCAGCTAATAGCCAATCTATTAAAGTAGAGCCCGAATTTTGGTGGGCTGGCATGCAGCAACCAAAGTTACAATTAATGCTCCATGGTCAGGACATAAACCAATATGCTGTGTCGATTCAAACTGACACAGATACCGACACAGGCAGCAACTCTGGCGCGGTTGAGATAACAAGAATTGAGAAGACTGATAATCCCAACTATTTGTTTATCACCCTCGACATTAGTCAAGCTAAACCACACACCTTTAACTTGATGCTAGGTGATAACAAAGGCAACGTGCAAACTGTTCCTTATCAGCTAAAACAGCGCGCCAGCAGCCGACCTAACGGGTTTAGCAACCAAGATACCCTCTATTTGATCACCCCCGATCGTTTCGTTAATGGCGATAGCAACAATGACAACCAGCCAAGCATGTTAGAAAAAGTCGACCGACTTAACCCCGATGGTCGTCACGGTGGTGACATTGCTGGCATCATCAAATCATTAGACTACCTGCAAGCACTTGGCGTGACTCAGCTATGGATCAACCCACTGACAGAGAATAATCAGCCTCAATACTCGTATCATGGCTATTCAGTCACCGATCACTACCGAATCGACCCGCGTTTTGGTAGCAACCAAGATTATCAAGCTTTGTCGCAGGCAGCGCAGCAACGAGGTATTGGCATCATAAAAGATGTGGTTGTTAATCATATTGGTAGTGAACACTGGTGGATGACAGATCTTCCTAGTAAAGACTGGGTAAATGGTCAAAACCAGCCTATCAGTTACACCAACCACCGCCGCACCACTATTCAAGATCCTTACGCTACGGCAGAAGATCGCCAGCTGTTTACCGATGGCTGGTTTGTAGAGACCATGCCCGATTTAAACCAAACCAATCCGTTATTGGCTACATACTTAATTCAAAATAGTATTTGGTGGATTGAATTTGCCCAGCTCAGTGGCATCCGTGAAGATACCTACTCCTACGCTGATAAAGATTTTTTAAACGATTGGGCCAATGCCATTTTAACTGAGTATCCTAATTTCAATATTGTTGGCGAAGAATGGAGCGGCAATCCCATCACTGTCGCCTATTGGCAGCAAGGTAAAGTTAATCATGATGGCTACCAATCAGCACTGCCCTCGTTGATGGACTTTCCGCTATATGAAACCTTGATCAAAGCGCTCAATGAACCTGAAGGTTGGGACACGGGGCTGATCAAACTGTATGAGTTTCTCGGTAATGATGGCGTCTATGCCGATCCAACAAAACTCGTACTCTTTGAAGGCAACCATGATACCAATCGTCTTTACAGCTTATTCGGTGAAGATTTAGCGTTAACTCAGATGGCAATGGCCTATGTATTAACCAGTAATCGTGTGCCGCAAATTTTTTATGGCTCTGAGATACTGATGCAAAGCCCAACCGATGGCCGTAATGACGGCAAGGTAAGATCAGACTTTCCTGGTGGTTGGCCAAATGATGCCATATCAGCCTTTAATCGTCAGGGGTTGAATAAGCAGCAGCTAGCTATGTTGGACTTTATGCAAACCTTATTAAACTATCGAAAAACCAGTGACATAATTCACCAAGGTAAAATGCAGCACTTCATCCCCAAAGATGGCATTTATGTGCAGTTGCGTAGCCCTCGTCAATCAACGCCTAACGGCAAGCAATTACTGGTGATTTACAATAAAAATGATGAGGTCATTAACCTTGATTTACAAAGATTTGCCGCCTATGTTGACTTGTCGGCTGCGGCTAAAAACATCATAACGGGTGAGCGCTACTCACTGACTAAACCAATGACACTCTCGCAAAAAGGTGTCACTTTGATTGAGATTTCAGGAGAATAATCATGCCCAGCGCTAAAACCAGCATCTGTCTAGCCATTACACTGTCAATTATGCCCTGCCTTGCCGCGGCCAACTCTGTCGTAGCCAAACCTGCTATAGCTAAAGACGAGTCATCGCAATCCGATATTCAGGTCGACAAGCCAGTAATCTACCAGGTGTTTACCCGACTATTTGGCAACAAGAACCAAACAAACAAACCCTGGGGAACCCTTGAGGAAAACGGAGTTGGCAAGTTCAGTGACTTTGACCATACCGCGTTACAAAGTATTCGTGATTTAGGCGTGAGCCATATTTGGTATACCGGCATCCCCCACCATGCGGTGATAAATGACTACCAAGAATATGGCATCAGCTTAGATGATCCTGATGTGGTAAAGGGCCGAGCAGGCTCTCCTTATGCAGTAAAAGACTACTACAACGTCAATCCTGATTTAGCCGATGAGCCCCAACATCGATTACAGGAGTTCGAGGCTTTAATTAGCCGGACTCATCAACATAACATGAAGGTTATCATCGACATTGTGCCTAATCATGTGGCGCGTAATTATCAATCCCTTAATGCACCAAAAGGCATCGTGGACTTTGGCGCTAATGATGACAAGTCAGCTGAATACAGCAAGTACAACGACTTTTATTACATTCCAAACCAAGCATTTAAAGTGCCGGCTTTACCTGATGATCAACCCTTAGGCGGCGAGTCGCATCCGTTAAGTGATGGCAAATTTGACGAAAACCCAGCTAAATGGACAGGAAACGGCGCTCGGTTAGCCCAGCCCAACGCCAATGATTGGTATGAAACCGTCAAAGTGAATTACGGCGTTAAACCCAATGGTGATTTCGACTTCCCACGTTTACCTAAGCATTTTGCCAGCCAAGATTGGCAAGCCCATTACCAATTTTGGCAACAGGTCGACGCCAACCAAATCCCCCCGGCTTGGCATAAGTTCAAGGCCATCACGTTATATTGGCTTAACAAAGGGGTCGATGGTTTTCGTTACGACATGGCAGAAATGGTGCCAGTCGAGTTTTGGAGCTACCTCAATAGCCACATTAAACAAGCGAACCCAAACGCCTTGTTACTAGCAGAGGTTTATACGCCATCGCTTTATCGTGACTACATTCACCTTGGTAAAATGGATTACCTGTATGACAAGGTCGGCCTATACGATAGTTTAAAAGCTGTTATTCAAGGCAAACAAACCACGACGCAGATCGCCAAAGACCAAGCCAATATCGGCGATATTGCGCCGCATATGCTCAACTTCTTAGAAAATCATGATGAGCAGCGTATAGCGAGCCCCGAGTTTGCCGGCTCTGCGAACAACGCATTACCGGCTTTAGTGGTATCAACCTTATTATCTAGCTCACCTACCCTTATCTATTTTGGCCAAGAAGTTGGAGAAGCTGGCGCTGAAAACGCTGGATTTGGCCAACCGAGTCGAACAAGTATCTTTGACTATATCGGTGTGCCAGCCCACCAGCGCTATATGAATGATGGCAAATTTGATGGCGGCCAATCTACGCCAAAGGAGAAACAACTTAGACAATACTACCAGCGCGTGCTGAACCTAAGTCACACTGAACCAGCCCTACTTGGTGAGTATATTGATCTACACAGTAGCAACTGCCAAACAAGTGGTCTTGAGAAAAATAATGGTGTCAAAGGAAACAGCGGCTATGATAAGCAGGTTTTTGCGTTTGGCCGAGCAAACAATCAACAACAGATGATTGTGGTCAGTAATTTCAGTCAACACCAGCATAAACAATTCACCCTTAAACTCGCCCCCGCTTTTAGTCAGTATTGGACGAATAAGGCTAGCGATGAACAAATCCAGTTAGTGGACAAAATCGCCAATAACCAGCAAGTGTCTGTGATAAATCAAGCAGATGGTTATCAACTCAAGGTGTCACTGGCGCCATTACAATCCCAAGTGTGGGTGACTAATTCGGCAAAATGACAAGACCTTACTGAATAGGTAAAGCTTCGAAAGAGCAAAGCAACACACTAGTAATGTAGCCTTAATAAACAAAACGCTCGGTAGTGAAAAGTTACCGAGCGTTTTTTATCTGGTGTTTTTATCTAATGGAACGTGCTATCACTATGATGTCTGTCGCAAGTGGAATATGGTCACGTCCCCATAATAGGCTCTGCTCTCTTTATTTTTCGACGGTCCCATCTTCATTCAGCCAAATTTTTGTCCAGGGACCGTATACTTTTCCAGCTACCGTAACAGGATGAGAAGAATAAATGGATTCTAAGCGTTTGCTTTCGAAAAATGTTAAATAACTCTGTTTTGCTTTAAGGTCAATTCCCTGAATAACTTTGTCCTTGCCAAGTTCACAATATTTAAGTGACTGGCTCTCGTAAAGAGCTAGTTGAGTATCTTTTGGACATAGTATGCCATCAACAAGAGTATCAAATGCAGGTGAAAATTCTAAGAGGTTCCCAGGTACGGCTAGAGAACTTCCTCTTGAAAAAGCTATCTTAGCCGGTTTGCCTTTGGATAAATGTGCTGCTTCGAATTCACCCCAACGTGTTGTTTCATTGAAATAGCAGGTAAGAACTGAAGCAGAGTTTGCTTCTTCCGGATTGTGAAACGAGACATGCCCCGCCTTTGTCATATAGTGGCCCACTTTGAATGGTTTGACATTTAATGCTGATGACAAATGCCCGTTGGGATAAAAATTTAGGATACCAGTGTTGATGGTTACTTTAGGTAGAACTATCCCACCTTCGTAGATATTATATCCAGTTCTAACTTCGCCATTAATATCGAATATTATTCTCTCTCCAGCTTTAAATGTGAATAAGTTGTACTTCACCTCCCGGTTGGTGTCTCTGGCGAGGATACCACTCTTAACACTCCATGACCCTTCATGAAATGTTACTCTGGTTCCTCCTTTAAAAAGCACACCTCTTATCATGGTGTCTTTCTCGAGTACGATACTGCTCTCGTATGTTACTGGGTTGAAATCTGCTGAGCGGATATCTTTGGGCGTGATCTCGATGGCCTTTGCGATCGCTTTGAAATCGTAGTTTAATTTTTCTAACAGCGCTTCCATAGTTTTCTCCATTGTCATAGTGTCGATGTATTCCGATTCAAAACACGCTGCAACAACATCAGCCAGCCATTATTAATCAATAACATAGCAAGATTGCTACGCACTACTCAAGATCAAACGAGATTTGTATCTTCAAATGCAGCACTTAATCCAAATAAACCTTACAAATCAGCCTAAATCGGCAAAATCAGACGTTAATTGCTGTTTTTAGCGCAAGGGATGTTAACTCCGCAAAAAAGCTAAGGAATTAGAAAAGATATGAACGTTTGAATTTAGTTTGCAGGCATAAACTGGCAACTACTTGAGAAATGTCGCCTTCGTTTGTTTAGATGTTCACAGTAATGGCTAAACTCTTCTAATGTGCCCACAGGGCCATGGAAAAGTTGTCCAAAATCTGTGACGATTTTAAGCCAATTTGCTGATGGGATATTTAATCTGCTCAGTATGTCACAAGCCTGTGAATC
>NZ_JBHZSN010000021.1:0-43249 GCF_043643685.1 Shewanella waksmanii | reverse complement strand
GGATGGAGCAGTTTGGTAGCTCGTCGGGCTCATAACCCGAAGGTCGTCGGTTCAAATCCGGCTCCCGCAACCAATTTCAGCTAGTAGATTTCCTCTTTAGTAATTCTCACACTGTTTAGTACAACATCAAGGCGAAAACGCTTTATTCTTGCACAACCTTAATTAATACCAATCGGCATAAGAAAGTGATCTACTCAGAGCTATTTTTGGCAAACTAGTTCGAGATGAATAACTTAAATAATAGTGGTTCTATTGGGAAGTTATTCAACGAAGAAATAGGCAGCCAAAAAAGCGCCCAAAGGGCGAGTGTTAGCGCTTCTGATACTGTGTAAACGTGAGTAACTATGCCCTTCATTCGTTGCAAACCACATGGGTGTGGTGAATGTCATTAATGCACGACTATAGGGATATAGGAGGTAGAGCAACGCAGGAGCAGTTACCGAGGAGCATTCAATGACCATGTCTCAAAAGCACTAAACTCTCGCTGATCGATCACATCTTTATGCCGATTGGTATAATAACCGCCAATAAAAAAGCCGCCCGATTGGACAGCTTTAGTTTGGTGTATTTAGTTTCAATATTAGCGTTGGGTACCGAGTAATTAGGCCGCCGCTATTTGTCGTTTCACTTTCGGCGGATGCAACCTATCATTCATCACTTTAATACACTCAAATTGATACAAAGATTTTGACCCATTGAGTGATAACTCAGGCACTAATAACATCACTAACGATGATTGAATATTTGACTCGACCACCATCACCTGCGCATCAACCCCTTGGCAGCGCAGTTGGAAGACTTTTGCTAACTCGCTATAAACACACATGCTACTGACATCAAAAAACCATGACTTTGGCATTTGTGGCTTCATCAAAAAATGGGCTGCCGTTGCATTCAACGCCAACTGCACCCTTGCCGCGTCAGATAAAGAGGTAATTTTAACTAGCTTTTCAATGAATTCGATATAGAACTTGGCATGCTCAACACTGAACTCCAAATCGGACTTGGCATCCGGAATGAGAGCTTTATGTTTGTATGGAGTCAAAAACTCCATTTCTGAGCCTAACGAAACGCTTAACACTCCATACGTATCGTTATATCTCCATTGCCAATCCCTTTTTGGCATTAATAACATAACGCTTACCTATTAACTAAATACCCCTCGATAATAGATGATTAATTACCCAATATCAAAAAAATTTTATAAATTATAACTGAAATAACAATACCTTAAGACAAAAACACGCGATCGTTTTGCGATCGCGCGATCAGATTTTTAGATCAAAATAGGATCTAAAGATCAGCGTACTCTATACGCATCCACAATCTCTTTAATCAATTGTGGGCCTTGATAGATAAAGCCTGAGTATATTTGTACCATCGTTGCACCAGCATCGAGTTTATCTAGCGCATCTTCAGCACTATTGATGCCACCAACACCGATGATAGGTAACTTACCGCCTAAGGCATCTGACAACTGTTTAATGACTTTTGTTGATAATGAATTCAAAGGCTTACCACTTAAACCGCCGGCCTCGTTTGAATTCATTAAACCGCTCACACCATCTCGGGTGAGTGTTGTGTTGGTCGCGATAGCACCATCGAATTCGTTGCGGATTAACGAATCTGCAATCGATTGCACCTCGTCTTGACTTAAATCCGGGGCAATTTTCAATGCGATCGGTACATACTTACCGTGACGTTCAGCAAGATCTTTTTGCTTTTGTTTTAGCGATCCAAGAAGATCATCAAGCAACTCACCATACTGCAAAGTACGTAAGCCTGGTGTATTCGGCGAAGAGATATTTACCGCGATATAGGCTGCATATTGATAAACCTTCTCCATACAGATGAGGTAATCATCTTTTCCCTGCTCTACTGGTGTATCTTTGTTTTTACCAATATTGACGCCCACCATCGCACCTGACTTAGCCGCTTTAAGGTTTTCAACTAAGGCATCTACACCCTTATTATTAAAGCCCATGCGATTAATAATCGCTTTAGCCGGTTTAATACGAAATAGACGCGGCTGGTCATTACCAGGTTGTGGACGTGGTGTTACCGTACCAACCTCAATATGACCAAATCCCATTGCATGAAACGCATCAATACACTCACCGTCTTTGTCCATTCCCGCAGCTAAACCAACTGGATTTGGGAAAGTTAACCCCATAAATTCAACGGGAGCTGCATCGAATTTTTGGCCATAAAAGCAATTTAATGGCGAATGAGCAGTTGATTTTAGACTGTGAATAGCGAGGTTATGCGCTTTTTCAGGATCCATCTGAAACATCACCTTCTGCGCGATTTTGTAAAACATGCGTTCTCCTAGACCGAAAAAAGCCCCGGCTAATGCCAGGGCTAATAGTTATTATTAAAAATTTACTTTTGGCCTTCGCAATGAAGGATTAGTAAATTAAGCTCTCGCAGTGCGACAGAGAACTTCGCAAATTCATGACTTTGCGAGGTTTTGAAGTCTGCAAGCATATGGAACCATCTCTCCAACAAGCCCTGGTTGGAGTCGATCCATTGCTCAATGATGGTTTCTGCATCGCAGCTGTCTGTACAAGTTCGCAATACAACCGAACTTAATGCACGCTGCTGCCAGTCTAACTCTTCTCTAAACGCGGCTCTTGCAAGTGCCTGCCAGTGATTTGCAACAGGTTGCGCACTAATCTGGTCAAGGAACCAATGCAATTCAACACGAGCACCAAGTTTAAAGTAAGTCTCAGCGACCAGCGCAACTGGTTTGTTTTCAAGCTGAGAGATTTGGCAAATATCCAATGCTGAGAATAGCGTGCTCATATTAACGACATCAGTAGCAACACTTTCTGTCACGCCTTCTTTAGCTAGCGCGATAATTTCTGCTTGGATATCACCCACTTCATCAGCAACCATGTATTGGTGTACGTTCGCACGTAACTCTTCAAATACAGGGCTGTACATTGCGACTGTCTGTTCAATGCTGTGGTTACGATTACGATGGCGTAGGAACCAACGACACGCTCTACGCATATTGCGACGTAGTTGATGCAGCATCTCGCCTTGTACAACTGCTGGCACAATACCATTCAATGCAGTGATAGATTTGGTTAAGTCAGCTAAACCAAACACTTCACGAGCCATAGTGTAACAGATTGCCGCTTCGGCAACTGAGGCACCTGTCTCATCTTGCATACGTTGTACAAAATTCAATCCCATATCATTGACTAGTTCGTTAGCTAACGAAGTAGCAATAATCTCAGCACGCAATGGGTGCGCAGCCATGCGATCACTGTATTGGTCTTTCAATTGCTGCGGGAAGTAGGCAATAAGCAGCTGACTCAAGAAAGTATCTTCAGTAATTTCTGGGGTCAATAATTGCTCTTTAAGCACCATTTTCGCATAGGCGACCAGCACCGATAGCTCTGGACGAGTCAACGCTTTACCATTTGCTAAACGCTCAGCTAGCTCATCTTCTGTTGGTAAGAACTCAAGTGCTCTATCGAGCTTATCTTCTTTTTCAAGGTAATGAATAAAGCGAATTTGCTCTTTCAGCTGCTCAGCGCCGCGTACTTGGGTGACCGAAATCGTCCGGGTTTGATCTTTACAATCTTGAAGTACGATTCGGCTAACTTCTTCTGTCATATCAAGTAACAAGCGATTGCGCTGCTTCATGGTCAACTCGCCATCAGCAACCAAGGCATTAAGTAGAATCTTGATATTTACTTCGTTATCTGAGCAGTCAACACCACCAACATTATCAACAAAGTCAGTGTTCATGCGTCCGCCATTAGCGGTGTATTCAATACGGCCTAGCTGAGTACAACCTAGGTTACCGCCTTCACCGATAATTCGTGCTTGAACTTCGTTACCATTGACCCGTAATGCATCATTAGCACGATCACCAACTTCGGCATGGGTTTCAGAGGTCGCTTTGACATAAGTACCGATACCGCCATTCCAAATCAAATCCACCTTCATTTTGAGTAACTCTTTAAGTAGCTCATTAGGTGTCATTGTCGCTTTCTTGGTATCGAGCATTTTCTTCATCTCTGGCGTTAGGCTAATGGATTTAGCCGAACGAGAGAAGATACCGCCACCTTTAGAAATCAAAGACTTGTCATAGTCTTCCCAGCTAGAACGCGGCAATTCAAACAATCTTGCACGTTCTTTGTAGCTCGATGCTGCATCGGGGTTTGGATCGATAAA
This sequence comes from Shewanella waksmanii, assembly GCF_043643685.1. GTDB lineage: Bacteria > Pseudomonadota > Gammaproteobacteria > Enterobacterales > Shewanellaceae > Shewanella > Shewanella waksmanii_A. Next base: position 39,058 of record NZ_JBHZSN010000021.1, on the reverse strand, counting down.
AATATGTAAGTGGTTAAATGCTGTGACAAGGCGAGTATGCTCAGACAGCAACATACCGTTTCCGAATACATCACCGGCCATATCACCGACAGCTAAACAGGTAAAATCTGTCGTTTGACAATCAATACCGATTTCACGGAAGTGACGTTTAACCGACTCCCAGGCACCACGTGCGGTAATGCCCATTTTCTTATGGTCATAACCATTACTGCCACCTGACGCAAATGCATCGCCAAGCCAGAAGTTATATTCCTCAGAAATTTCATTAGCGATATCTGAGAATGTTGCAGTGCCTTTATCGGCCGCAACTACGAGATAGGGGTCATCCTCATCATGTCTAACCACATTAGCAGGTGGAACGACTTCACCGTCGATAATATTGTCAGAAATATCTAATAGACCACGGATGAACAGGCGGTAACACTCTTGACCTTCAGTGAAGAAAGCTTCACGTCCACCGTCTACAGGCAGTTGTTTACAAACAAAACCACCTTTCGCGCCTACAGGAACAATAACCGTATTTTTTACCTGCTGCGCTTTAACTAGACCAAGGACCTCGGTACGGAAATCCTCACGTCTGTCAGACCAACGTAAACCACCACGAGCAACTTTACCACCACGAAGATGAACACCTTCTACGCGAGGAGAGTAAACGAAGATTTCAAATTTTGGCAACGGTTTTGGCATCTCAGGAATATCATCCGGAGAGAACTTAAACGAGATATAAGCCTTCTCTGAACCTTGCTCATTAATTTGATAGAAGTTGGTTCTTAATGTGGCATTAATCAAATCCAAATAACGACGAATGATACGGTCATCATCGAGGCTTGATACATCATCTAAGCGTAAATCAATTTGTTCAACAAATTTACTTAAGGTACGAGTTTTAAGCTTAGGATTGAACTTGCGGATGAACATCTTAACCAACAAGTCAGCAATTTGTGGGTATCGGCTGAACGTTTCCTCAATATATGCTTGGCTAAAGGTTGCGTCGATTTGACGCATATACTTAGCATAGGCACGTAAAATCGAAACTTCGCGACCTGTTAGTCCGGTTGCTAATACCAAGCGGTTAAACCCGTCATCTTCTAGCTTCTTGTTCCAAACTTCTGCTAACGCGGTTTGGAATCTATCTTGGCTGTCAGCAAGGTTCTCGGTCGCTCCGCCCTGCACTGTCATTAAGAAGTCTAGAATCCAAAACGTTGAACCGTCGTCGGTTTTGACTTCATATGGACGCTCATTAATCACACGCAGGCCAAAGTTTTCCAACATCGGCAACACATCAGATAGATGAATTGGCTCATCTTTGTGGAATAGCTTTAAGCGAACTTTGTTGTCGTTAAGCGCAGTTTCTTGTGGCTGATAAAACAACATGCCAAGTTTATGTGAGTCATCTAGGGCTTCAAGTTGCTGAACGTCAACAACCGCTGAACTTGGCAGAACATCTTCTTTATAGCTTCGTGGGAACGCTTTAATGTAGCGTTTAACTAAACTGTTGCCGGATTCTTCACCTTGGGCTGTCGTAAGCGCATTATTGAGCTTGTCTTCCCAAGACTTAGCCGCCTCTGTCAGGTTATTTTCAATTGCAGCCACATCGACATCCATATTGTTATTATCAACTTTTACAATGTAATGAGTACGCGCTAACGTCGACTCAGAGAAGTAGGTAGTAAACTCAACTTCTGCATCGCTATTAAAGTGCTGAGCTAAAATACGCTGCGTGTCTTCACGTAACTTGGTGTTATATCTATCTTTAGAGACATAAACTAAACACGATAAGAAACGACCGAAATCGTCTTTACGAACAAACAACTTCAGCTTGTCACGATCTTGCATCTCTAGGACGCCATGAGCGACTGCTGCAAGTTCTTCAACATTGGCTTGGATCAGTTCATCACGAGGCAGTGTTTCTAGAATGTGCATTAACGCTTTGTAATCGTGAGAACGTGGCGTTAAACCTGAACGGTCTAGCACTCGCTGCACCTTTTCAGCTAATAGCGGAATTTCACGCGGGCTACGGTTATACAAGTTAGAAGCATACAGACCTAAAAAGCGATCTTCGCCGATAACATTTCCTTTCTTATCAAAACGTTTAACGCCGATGTAATCTACATAAGCTGGGCGGTGAACACGGCTCTTTTCACTGCTTTTGGTCAAAACCAGTAAACTGTTATCTAGCGCATCTTTACGAGCACTTTCAGAAAGACTTGATAACATCAAAGAGGCAGGCTTTGCTTTACCAGGGATGTTCATTAACCCTAAGCCGGTTGATAAATCTGGGACAAGCTCTAAATCACCCTCTACCTTGTTTAGGTCATAACGACGGTAGCCTAGCAAAGTAAAGTGATGATTGTTCAAATAACTTAAGAAATTAACCGCTTCTTCTAGCTCTTGCTTTTCACCAGGATAAGGACGCTTGGCCAATCCAGTGACAGTTTCACCTAACTTGTCTGACATTTTTTGCCAGTCATTAACCGATGCTTCAACGTCACCAAGCACAGAGGCTAGCTCTTTTTCTAGCGCCTTAATATCATCATTACTGCTTAGTCGGTCGATTTCAATCAAGAACACGGCCACTTTTTCTGCTTTGCCAGTGTCATCGTTGTAGGCAACACTGGAAATCGTGCCTTTGGCACGGGTAATGGCCATAGGTGTGTGCAACATCATATGCGCTGTAATACCCATGCGATTTAACGCCATGCCAACAGAGTCGACTAAAAAGGGCATATCAGGTTGTACAACCTCAATAATAGAATGCGATGACTTCCAACCATGCTTAGATTGTGATGGATTGAAAACACGAATATGACTACTACCTTTCGCCGTTTTATTCGTTGCATTCCAAAGGCTCAAAACAGCGCCATATAAATCACTGTCATTACGTGCATATAAATCATCTTTTGACATATGTGCATATAAACAGGTGGCGAACTGTTCTACTTGTTTTGCTTGTGTATTGGGAACTTTAGAGTGAATTAGGTTGACTACATTCTCGAGTAGTACTGAAGGCATTGCATCTTTCAAGGCCATGTTGCTGTTTCCTTAAGGGTCTATGGCAGCGTATTCTAGTTATATGGATGCTTGAGCATATGACAGGCCAGAAAATTGTGACCTAAGTCATAGCGCGAAGTTTATTACTAAATTTGCCATATTTCGAGAATTATTTTAGTGGTAGATCCTCATAAAAACCAGTTACAGCAATATTTTGCTGCGATAGATGCAAAAACAATCGACGAATGAGCTTAACTATGCAAAAAAAAGGAGAGCTGAGCTCTCCTTTTATTAACTAACTGCGGGGTTTTCGCCAAAATACAGCGGCTATCGCTGGCAAAATAATTATTGCCCCGAGCATATTCACTAAAAACATGAATGTCAGCAAAATTCCCATATCCATTTGGAATTTTAGTGCCGAGAAGAACCAAGTGCTCACACCGATGGCCAACGTTAGCCCAGTGAAAATAACCGCACTGCCGCGTTCAACCAATGCTTGATAGTAAGCATCTTGTACTGGCACACCGTCCCGTAACTTGACCGCCATCGTGGACAGAATATAGATACCATAATCAACACCAATACCAACCCCTAGTGCGATAACCGGCAAAGTACTTACTGCCAGCCCGATATCTAACTGAGTCATCAATGCCTGTGCTAATGTCGACACCACATAAAGTGGAATAATAACCGCAATGGTTGCCCGCAAAGAGCGGAAGCTCAATAAACAAAGCACAAATACCGCGCCGTATACATAAAGCATCATAGGTAACTGCGCTGCAGCGACCGCTTCATTGGTAGCAGCCATCACCCCAACTGGACCTGATGCTAAGCGGAAAGTAAGCTGCTCGTTATTCATGGTGGCTGCAAGGCTTTTAACTTTATCTACCACCAACTCAATGGTTTCGGCCTTGTGATCTTGCAAGAACAGGTACACAGGCATCACCGAACAGTCACTATTTAATAAGCCCGATGTTGTCGGAATTCGCCCCACCGCTTGCACCAAACTTGCTGTTGTACGCGGCAGCACCTGCCATTTAGGGTTACCTTCATTGAAACCGGCATTTACCCGTTTTGCCACTGAAGCTAAACTGGCGGTAGACTCAACGCCAGGGGTATTGCCCACAAGCCATTCAAACTCATCAATTTGCATCAGTTGATCATGATAGGTACACGCTTCAGGCGTGGCTTCCACAATCACTGTCATCACGTCGGTAGTGATAGAGAAATGGTCAGTAATAAAAAAGGTATCTTGGTTATAGCGAGAATCGAAATGCAGTGCAGGCGCGCCACCTTGAAGATCACCAATTTTCATTTTATCGGCTTCATACAAACCCACCCCGTACAACACGGCGGTGACACTCAATACAATCGCGGCATACTTAGGTGTCGCAAAGCATGAGAGCTTACGCCAAATATCATTATCGCTCGCTTTTTTCACCGCTTTGACACTCGGTGATAGCTTGCAATATGAAATCAGCAGCGGCAGCAATACCAAATTGGTAAGAATAATTACAGCAACACCGAGAGAGGCTGAAATCGCCAGTTCTCGAATGATACCGATATCAATGGCCAGCAGCGTCATGAAGCCGACCGTGTCAGACAATAGCGCAATACCACCTGGCACTAACAAACTTCTAAAAGATGACGCTGCTGCGGCTTTAGTGGTTTCGCCTTCACCAACCCGTCTTCTCACCGCATTAATCATTTGCACACTGTGACTAACACCAATAGCAAAGACTAAAAACGGTATTAGAATCGACATTGGATCTAGACCAAAGCCGACGACTGTCAGCAGGCCTAACTGCCAAATCACCGCCACTAAGCTACAAGCAAGCGGTAATAGCGTCAGCAATACCGATTTGGAAAACAGATAAACCATCACCGCTGTCACCAAAATTGCGATGAGGAAAAACAGCACCACCCCTTTAGCGCCTTCTGCGACATCTCCAGCCATTTTAGCAAAGCCAATAATATGAATTTTTATCTGGTCGTTTTCATACTCACCACGTAGTTGCTCTTCGAGCTGCGCGGCAAAAGCGAGGGTATCTAAGGGCTCACCGGTTTGTGGGTCGAAGTCCATCAATTGCGCGCTAACCATTGCCGCTGAATAGTCTTCGGCTATCAAACGTCCCACAATACCCGCTTTTTCGATATTACCTCTTACCACAGCTAGACCAGCTTGCGTGGTTGAAAAGTCGGCTGGTATTACCGGGCCACCGGCAAAACCATCTTCTACCACTTCAGTGAATCGCGTCGATGGCGAATACAATGACTTGACTTGTGCCCTATCCACCCCTGGGATGAAAAACAGTTGATCATGTACTTTTTTCAAAGAATCAAAGAAGTTCGCATTAAAAATATCGCCGCTGGTATCTTCTACCGCGACCATAATGCTATTTGCGCCACCAAACTGCTTTTGATGCGTCAGGTAGGTTTTCATGTAGTCATGATTAAGCGGGATATTCTTAACAAACGCTGCATCCATTTTTAGATTGCTCGCTTGCAACGCTAAAAAGACCGTCACTAACAAGAAGGAGAAAATGACAACTAGCCTTTGCCTAAAAAGAAACGACTCTAATCCATTTACAATTCTATCTAACATCTTAAGGCCCTATTATTCTTGTTCTAATTTAACGAACCCTTTGGTTCCACCAATCCATAATTGTCCTTGTGGATCAGTCATAATACTAACAAGGTTTTCTCCTTGCCTTTGGGCGATCAAATCAGCTTCGCCAGTCTGTTTAACATCTAAAATGATGCCTGCATTACCGACTAAACGTACCGTGGTTTCATTTAAAACTATGCCGCCATTAATTGTGGCTTTGGTTGGCAGTGGGATCTCCTGCCAATTGCCAGTACCAGTATTTGAGTAAAACAGGTGTCCCCTAAGGCCCATCACGTAAACACCAGTTTCTGTCACAACACTATTAAATAAAGAGCCTTCGTAAACAAAATCTTGTTTTTGCCAGGTGTAACCAAGATCGTCTGATGTGGCCACCAAACCCAGCTCACCAACCATCAACAACGCACCACTGTTTAATCTAACTACACGATTAAAATGTGGCAGCAACGTACTGCGTTCGCTTAAATAAAGAGCTTCGTCCTCAGCTTTAAGCTCTTCTAAATACGCAATATCCTCTTCAAATAAGAGTTCTTGATGGTACTCATCTTGCCAAGTCTTACCGCCATCCTGAGTGCGATAAAAAAGACCATAAGCACCAACAGCAATGCCTGAAGTATCATCAAACATAAGCACGTCCATTAACGGCTTTTCAATTTCAGGTGAGCTCATTTGTACTTGCCAAGACTGACCGCCGTCTTGGGTATGGAGTATGGTGGCGTCGTGCCCAACGGCCCAACCTTTCTCAGCACTAGCGAGAAATACCTTGGTTAATAATGCTTTCGTTGGCGATGGTACTTGTTGCCATTGACCATTAAATGTAAATAAGTGGCCTCTATCGCCGACAGCCACAGAGGTATCGCTAAACGTGGCAATATCCAACACAAGCGATTTGTCAGCTAAGGGTTGTAACTCTGTGTCACTAGGTGACTGCGCCAATACATTTAAACAAAAAGAAAGGGAAACGAAACTGACTAACACAAACCGAAGCATGCTAAACAACATACAAACTTCCTTAGATAAATGAGGGGCGCTAAGCGCCCCTATTCTATTGCCGATTAACGAATACCTGCACGCCTTAGTGCAGCTGGAGTGAAGTTTGCTTCACTCAACTTAGCATCGAAGTCATACATACGACCTTCGTTATCTAAGCCCATTGCAATATAGCGACGTGACTGTAAATCGTGGAATACTTCAAGCGTACTCCAATGGGTTGGCACTTCGTAATAGTTAATAGCGTGAGCAACAGCGACGCGGTATAGCTCATCACGGTTATCGTACATATCCGCTAATGAAACCTGCCAAGAATCCTCATCGATATAGAAAGTACGTGTTTTATAGATATGACGCATACCCTCTTTAAGCTGCGCTTTAACTACCCATACACGGTGTTTTTCCCAGCGAACATACTCTGGATTAATATGACCCGCTTTAATAATTTGGTCATACTTCAAGCTGTCTGAATGTAATTTATAATCATTGTAAGGAATATAAATTTCTTTCTTACCTAACAACTCCCAGTTATAACGCACAGGTGATCCGTTAAACATATCGAAATCATCGGTTGTACGTAAGCCATCAGACACTGTACCTGGTGTATCAAAAGCAACGTTAGGTGCTTTGCGTACGCGACGCTGTCCAGTGTTATAGGTCCAAGCTTGGCGTGGTAACGCCTCTTGATCCATCGTTTCTTTAACTAATAACGCAGTACCAGCTAATCGTGCTGGTTGAGTCACAACCTGCTTGAAGTAGAACAAGGTATTAGTTGAATTAAGCTTATCTAGCGTGATTTCAGGACGAGAGTACTCGAAACGGATCTCTTCAGCAGTTTCAACTAAGGTATAACTACCGCTTGCTGTTGGCGCTGCTTGGCTACGTGCTGTTTTAATGTCAACACCACGAAAACGTAACACATGGTTCCAAATCGCTTCCAAACCATTTTGCGGAATGGGGAAAGGTACACCAATAGATGCGCCAGAAACACCGTTACCATCTGCTACTAACTCTGCTCGAGTAGCGTTAGCTTTGGTCGCTTCATAAACAAATTCAGGTACAGAAGCGGTACGGCGAGTTTGATAAACATTCATCTTGAAGGTGTCAGGGTAAAGTTCAAATAACTTACGCTGACCATCTGTTAAATGGTCTTTATACTGATCTTTATTGGCGTTAGTGATAGTGAACTCAATTTTATCGCCGGCAAAAGGATCAGGGTGATGCATGCCCTTTTCATATCCTGCTGGCGCTGACGTTATACCGCCGTCCCAAGCAGGAATACTGCCATCTGCATTGGCTGCTTTATCGCCACCTAGAGGCGTTAACTCAGTACCTAGTTTAGCCGCGTCTGCTTCTGATACTTTTGCATAGCTCGCTGGTGCACATAACGCTACCGCCACAGCTGCCGACAATATCGCAAGTTTGTTCATTATTATTGTCCTTGTGATTAAATTGAATACTTGATGTTGAAAGATACATAGTCACGATCAGACATCTGATTGGTTGTACCTACGCCACCAAAGAACGAGTTATACGAAATATCTGCGCCCCAACGGCTACGATAATCGAAGTTAACACCTACAGAGACCGCTTTCTTACCTTCTGTAAACAAGAACATTGGATCAGGTGTAATACCATCAACATCGTGTGAGAAAATCACACGGGGAGACATGTTTACGCCGGCAAACAAGTTGTTGTAATCAGCTTTAGCAACTAAACGGTACCCCCAAGCAAAATCTGTTGGGAATGGGTTAGTTTCAGGGCCATTATGCAGGGCTTCAATAATACCTGGCATATCTGGGTTACCACCAGAACGCGCAGTCCCTGGACCATTTAAACGTAACTCATCAAAGCCAGGCATATCATGGATCCACACCCCACCAACTTCAGCAAGCATGGTTAGGTTGCTGGTACCTAATACTGGACCAAACAAGTGAGTAAAGGTCATTTGAGCTTGGGTGGTATCACGTAAAATATAGCCTTGTGCTCTTTCACCCGGTCCCACATCACTCACATAACTAGTGTATTGAGAAATACCATCTAAATCAGGACGAAGACCTGCATTTGCTAGCTGCTGAGGCATTGCAGCAAACAATAACTCTACGTCATCAATCTGTAGCGGTTCATCTTGACGGTGGGCAATTTCACCGGCAACTGACGTATCACCAACTAAGGTGTTAAAGCTAAAGCCGTAAAGTTTGATATCTTCTGGGTACTCAATTTGTGCTTTAGAGAACGTCTCAAGACCTAACATATCTTCACGCGTGACTGAGCCACCACTTGCAGCAATACCCGCAAGGGTTGCAATATCAGCACCAATTGCTTCTTGCGTGAAATTCGCCGTTGTACCGCTGATGAGCGGGCGGCGACTGTGATAGTTCATGTAGTATAAGCCGAACTCAGTCTCACCTAACTGCGGCGCGTAATAACCAAGCTTGATACCATACTGGCCCGAATCACTGGCACTTTTTTGATCATCCACTAGTGTGACTTTAGTTGGATAAGCTAGCGCTAAGTTACCTAGCGTTGCAGCATCATAATTACCAGAAGCTATCATGGCAGCCAAGGTGTTATATTCAGCTTGTAGGAAATCGAGGTTAATATCTGGATTAGCATTAAAGCCTAGCTGTGCATTTTGATAGTAACCACCGTAACCGGCAAAATCATTAGTAGAGAAATATGACCCTGGCGTCGGCACCCAAACTGGCTCCCAATCATACTGATAAAAACCTTCTACCGATAACGAGTCAGTAATACCGAACGATGCCCATACCATACCTTGTGGTCTGAAGGCTTCTTTTAATTCAGCACCTGGGGCATTAAGAATGTTCAAATCAACGGGGTTGATCACGCCGATACCGTGGGCAATTAAGGTACTTTCACCCCAAGAAACAACCTGGTTACCCACACGAATGGTTAGAGGGTTGGCACCATCATTGAAATCGAAGTCCGCGTATACAAACGCATCTAATAAACGAATATCTTTACATTGCACTTTGGATGCTTGGTCATCAGCACAGGGATCATATTCTCTGCCGGTGATTGGGTCGCTAAAGCCATAATCACCGTCGTTGGCTTTTTGATCGTAGAAATACATGCCACGAGCGAATAAACCAAAATTCTTATAACGAAGAGAAAGTTCGTGTAACCCTTTAAATACCATTGAGGTTACATCACCTTGAGAATACAGCAGGTTACTCAAATCACCATTACTGGAGTATGAACCAGGCTGTGCCCAAATTTCACTAGAAGTGTATTTAGTATTGTTAAAAGCAGAATAGTTTGACCAGTCAAAACGTGGGTGATTCACTTTACCGATGTGATCGTTCCAGTTTCGCTCTTCAACACGCCAGCTTGCACCAGCACTGAAAGTTGAGTCAAATGTCCCCTCTACTTCTCCCCAATTAAAGGAGACGGCTTGAGCGGTAGTAGCACTTCCCATGCTTAACGCTGCAACGATCCCCAAAGCAAGTGTCGACTTGTTAAAGCCGGTTTTCACGTTTTTCATTATTGCTATTCTCCGTAACCTGCTGGATTCTTATTATAGGAATGACAACCAACAACTTGTTAGCGTTCAGATAACACCATTGTTACAGCATTTACATCGTTGGAGCAAGACGAAAAAATAGAAAAATTACTCAAAAAATTGGTTACTTAGGGTGAAATTAGAACAATAATTAAAACAAGTGATTTAAATTTGGCGAAACACAATGAGAGGCAAGCGGATTGTAAAGATATAGACCAATATAAAACAAAGACTTAGCTGGATTTGGGATATTGAACAAGAGTTCAAAAATATAATCACTCGTTTGAAGTATATACTCTAATTTATTGTTTGGTCAGTGACTCAAATTCTCCCTGTTTGTTAAGAATTAATTTAAATTGACCTTGAAGTCCGTTGACGGTGAGAAATTTTCTGAAATAACGAGCGTGGATCCATAAGGTTTTGCCACTGTGATGATCCCTTACCTCTATCTTATCAACATACCCTTGATAGTATTGTAAAAAATCTTTATAGCTGATGCTTACGCTAAAATTAAATTCCATGTCTAACCATTAAAACCTTGAAACTACCTAGCAGGAAAACGGTAGGTTTTATTGTCAATATGTTATACCAATCAGCATAAAGATGTGATCGCTCTGGGACCTTTTTTGGCGGCCAACTTCTTCGTTGAATAACTTCACAATAAAACCATTATTACTTAAGTTATTCGTCTCGAACTAGCTTGCCAAAATAAGCTCTAAGTAGATCACTTTCTTATGCCGATTGGTATTAAGTCAAAAAGAGGCGCGTTATGCGCCTCTTAACTGCCCTTATTATGCTAAAGCCTTAGACACCTTTTCAAACAAATCTTTCGACAAATTATCTAAATCTAACAGAGCTTGCAAAGTTGCACGCATCTTTTGCTGACGAGATAAATCATACTTCTTAAATTGAATTAACGGAGTAATGATCCTTGCTGCGACTTGCGGATTTAAAGTGTTCAATTTCTCCAGTGCAGAGAGCAGGAATTGATAGCCACTGCCATCTTCTGCATGAAACTCAAAGGTATTAGCCGCTGCAAATGCGCCAATTAATGACCTAACACGATTGGGGTTTGAATAACTAAACGCAGGATCATTAGTCAACTTTTTAATCGCTTCTACTTGGCCAACAGCTGGGCAAGTTGCTTGCAATATTAACCACTTATCCATTACTAATGGCGTATCTTGCCACTTAGTATAAAAGTCTGCCAACAAACGAGCACGCTCGGGAGAATCTTCTCCATTTAACGCTTGAAGTGCGCCAAGGCTATCGGTCATGTTATCGGCGTTATCATATTGACTCACTGCATAACTTTGATATTCATCAGACACTTTTTGCAATAGTGCCAAACAGGCATTTTTCAATGCGCGTGACGCCGCATCCTGTTGTGATAGCAAATCACGGTACACAGCTGCTAGTTCGTCCTCACAGGCTGTCGCTATCTCTTCAATGACGAAATTGCGCGCTTTTTGCAAGTGAGTTAAGTCAACTTGGCTTACTTGCTCAATCAGCGTCGCCGGGTTTGGCAAAGCAAATATTTCAGCCAGCAGCGCTCGATCTAATTTAGGGTCTAACAGTAAACCTTTAAACGCATCACTGACTTCAGTCGCCAGTGTCATGCTTTGCTGCGAGGCCAGTGCAGCAACGTTTTGCCAAACCGCTTCACTAAATAGTGCAACCGATGCTTCCCATCTAGCCACTTCGCTGCTTGCAAAGCGTATTAGATGAATTAACTGCTCGTTGCTGTAATCAAATTTGAGTTTCACAGGTGCAGAGAAGTTTTGCAGTAACGATGGCACTACCTGTTGGTCAATGCCTTCAAACGTTAACGTCTGCTCAGACTCAACCAAATCAATGACTTTGTTGACCACACTGCTGCCGTCTTTTGCAATGAGTTCAATATCAAACGGAATGTGTACGGGTAATTTAACCGCTTCGTTCTCTTTTGAGGGGGTATGCTGCGATACATTAAGTTGATAAGTCTTGCTTTTAGCATCATATGACTCATTAACCTCAACAACGGGCGTGCCTGCTTGGCTATACCATAACCTAAACTGCGTCAAATCGACTCCAGATGCGTCCTCCATGGCGGCGACAAAATCATCACATGTTACAGCCTGACCGTCGTGTCGTTCGAAATACAATGCCATACCGGCTTGGAAAGCCTGCTCACCAAGCAAGGTGTGCATCATGCGAATCACTTCTGCACCTTTATTGTAAACCGTCACAGTATAGAAATTATTCATTTCGATGACAGATTCAGGTCTAATGGGGTGAGACATTGGACCTGAGTCTTCAGCAAACTGCTGGTTTTTGATCACTTTAATCGCTTGAATACGGTTAACAGCACGAGAGCCTAAATCAGAGCTAAACTCTTGATCCCTAAATACAGTTAGCCCCTCTTTTAAGCTAAGTTGGAACCAATCACGACAAGTCACTCGATTACCAGTCCAGTTATGGAAATACTCATGACCTACGACTGATTCAATGCCGTGATAATCTTCGTCTGTAGCCGAGGCTGTATCGGCCAATACATATTTGGTATTAAAGACATTTAAGCCTTTATTTTCCATCGCGCCCATATTGAAAAAATCGACCGCGACGATCATGTAGATATCAAGGTCATATTCAAGATTAAACCGCTCTTCATCCCACTTCATCGCCTTTTGCAGCGACACCATGGCATGTTTTGCTTTATGTAGGTTGCCAATATCAACAAACACTTGCAGTAGCACTTCGCGGCCACTTTGAGTGACAAATTTATCTTCCAATAGATCAAAGTTACCTGCGACTAAAGCGAACAAGTAAGCTGGTTTGGGAAATGGGTCTTGCCAGCTAACAAAGTGACGGCCATTATCAAGTTCGCCAGCGCCAACACGATTGCCGTTACTCAATAGATAGGGAAATGCTGCCTTATCCGCTTCAATACGCACATTATAAGTTGCAAGTACATCAGGACGGTCTAAGAAATAGGTAATGCGCCTAAACCCTTCTGCTTCACATTGGGTGCAATATGAACCGTCAGACATATACAAGCCTTCAAGTGCTGAGTTACTCTCTGGATCAAGCGAAGTGACAATCTCTAAAATAAATGCGGGTTTATCAACCTCAATTCGTAATTGACCATCTATTAATTGATAAGCGCTTTGTTGGCCATCAATGAGCAATGATTCAATAATCATATTATCGCCATCAAGCAATAGCTCACGGGCTGAATCATCGACACGCTGCACTTGGCTAACAGCACGTACCAAGGTCTCGGCACCATTTAAATTAAAATCTAAATCTATATGACTAATTGTATATCGAGGTGCTTGATAATCTTTAAGGTGTTTAGCTTGCATTTGAGACATGTTCTTCCCTTATATACACTTTTGATTTTGTTCTATAAAAAAACGCGCTCAATGCGCGTTTTTATATTTAAAGCTCGTTGTTTAATCTATTCTGATTGAGTTTTTGCGAGTCTGCCCGCATCCACCATATCTAAGGTGATATTGACGCTCTCGTCTAAAAACGCATCTGGGGTTTCGACATCATCTTCAATGTCATCTAAGGTTTTCACCACCTCTAAACCATCGGCAATACGGCGTTCGTTAAATCTGTCTAATTGTTTCTTATCAGCAGATTCACGTTCAGCAATACGCTCACTCTCAACCAAAGATACGGTGGTTTCATTGTGATGTTTCTTAAATTCTGCAATATCTTGATAGATATAACCAAATTCAACATCGTCTTTAATGCGTTTTTGATGCTTACCATCTAACTTGGCAATCAGCGCGGGATCGATATCCCCGAGTGTACCGTACTTAGCAACCGGCACTTTATCCCAAGGTAATGCGTTCTCTTCCTCAGCTTCACCATACTCCCCAGGTTCAAGTGCACTTGGGAAAGCGATATCTGGTGTGACACCTTTTAGTTGTGTCGAACCGCCATTAATGCGGTAAAACTTAGCAATAGTGTATTGAACGTGACCAACAGGTTTTTCGTACATATCGTAGATTTGGCCTAGACTCTTATGTTGCTGCACAGTACCTTTACCAAAAGTCGATTCACCGACAATCAATGCACGATCATAATCTTGCAATGCTGCCGCAAAAATCTCCGATGCGGACGCACTATAACGGTCAACCATCACAGTCAACGGACCGCTGTAACTTGTACGGCCATCATTATCACGATTTTGTGACACAGTGCCATTAGCATCGCGGATCTGCACAACGGGTCCTTGCTCAATAAACAGTCCAGTCAACAAAGTTGCTTCAGTTAACGCACCACCACCGTTACCACGAAGGTCAATAATAATCCCTTCAACTTTAGCTTCTTTTAACTTAACCAGCTCTTTTGACACATCTTGAGAAAGGTTCATGTAAAAGCCAGGGATTTCAATCACACCGACTTTGCGTCCGGCAAAGTCCCCTTCCGTTGGCTCGATGACTTCAGATGTGGCTGCACGATCTTCCAAGCGAATCTTGTCACGAACGATAGTCACTTCAAATGGTTTAGCTGCTGAGCCGCCTTTTTTCGGCAACACTTGTAAAATAACTTTACTGCCTTTAGGTCCTTTAATCAGCTCAACGACATCATCTAATCGCCATCCAATGACATCAACGATATCCTCGCCATCTTGGCCAACACCGACAATCCGGTCTTCTGGAGAAAGCTTTTCGCTTGAAGCTGCTGGACCGCCAGCCACTAGACTGCGGATAACAGTATAATCTTCATCCATCTGCAGCACAGCCCCAATCCCCTCTAAACTGAGGTTCATTTCCATTTGGAAACGCTCAGCATTACGCGGAGATAAATAACTGGTGTGTGGCTCAACCGTACGAGAAAATGCATTCATCACACTTTGGAACACATCTTCGCTCTTGGTTTGACTTAAACGCTTAATCGCATTGTTATAGCGTTTCTCAAGAACAGGAACGATCTCTTCCCAAGTTTTGCCGGTTAGTTTCAGATTAAGTGCGTCGTATTTTACCCGTTGTCGCCAAAGCTCATTTAATTCAGCTTCATCCTTTGGCCACGCAGCATCTTTGCGGTCGTATTGGTACTTATCACCTTCAACATCGAACTTAATTTCGTTTTCTAACTGGCTCAACGCAAAAGCAAAACGATCGTAGCGACGTTTTTGAATCAGCTCGTACATGTCATAGGCAGGCGTTAAGTTACCGCTTTTCAACATATCGTCGAACTGCGTAGCATATTTACTTAAATTATCGATATCAGATTGCAGCAGGACGTTGCGTCTAAAATCTAATTGTTTTAAGTAACGGTCAAATACCTGTTTCGAAAACTCATCATCAAGATCAAAACGATGATAGTGAGAACGCGTAAACAAGCGGGTAACACGCTTACTAGCAACTTTATGTTGCGGCTCTTGTGACAGTGAGGGTAACTCGCTGAATGGAATGGTTGGCGACATCGCCAAAGCTGAGAATCCAACAAAAAGACTG
The DNA here is from genome assembly GCF_043643685.1 of Shewanella waksmanii. Lineage (GTDB taxonomy): Bacteria > Pseudomonadota > Gammaproteobacteria > Enterobacterales > Shewanellaceae > Shewanella > Shewanella waksmanii_A. The sequence goes on along the minus strand of NZ_JBHZSN010000021.1, from coordinate 23,472 downwards.
GCTATAGAGGCGGCCAGAGATAATTTTCGCATCAACAAGTTACTCCTTTATGACTATGAGGCAGTTACAATAGGATATGTTCTACCCGAACTTTAACGGTTAATCCCGAATCTAACTGCACTTGAACATCATCTTTCTTAATGTCCAAGATGACACCTTTAACAGGGGCTTTGCCTAATTTGACATTCACACGTTGATTTGGTTTCAACTCATTTAACACTGCTGGTGTTAAATTAACTGGTTTTGCTTGCGCTTTTGGTGCAGCAGGCTTGCGTTTTGGCGGGTTCTTTTTAACCGGCTTCTTCGCAGCTTTAGGTGCTTGACCTTCAGACTTTGCCGCTTTCTCTGCACGCTTAGCCTTGGCGCGGTCTTGGCTCTCTTTCAATGTAGCTTGAGCATGGTCAATATGTTCTTGCTCTAACTCACCACATGGGTTGCCATCTAAATCGATACGTTGAGCGCCGGCTTTAACACCTTTTAGATAACGCCAACTACTAGTATAGCGTCTAAGCGCAATTCTCAACTGAGTCTTACTGACTTTAGAATCATCAGCTAACCTTTCAGCCAAATCTTGAAACAATCCAATTTTAAGCGGCTTAGTTTCACCTTCGGCGATAAAGCACAAAGGAAATGTTTCATATAAATACGCGAGAATCGCGTTGGTGTCGGTCAACTTTTCTGTTGATTCCATCATTACTTCCACAGTTAAAAAGGGACACTTAGTTGCTGTTTTAAGTTTTGCAGCTTGTGTCGTTCATCATTGTTAGCTTACGCGATAAAGTGAACTTTCGATCAGTTATCTTTTACGCACCAACCAACATACCTTAGCAATTACAAATAACAAACACCAAGTGCGAATCTAATATAGAAATATCATGTAACACTTGGGTTCATTCCAGCAGCCTATTATAAGGAGGATACTGACGATTGCGACCTTCAATTGATAAAAATTGGTTGTAGTTTAGGCGAATAACGCCTTTTCAAACGAATTTATGAGCTTTTCTAAGCCAATTTGATCAGTTTCACTAAATCTGTTCAACGAAGGACTATCGATATCTAACACAGCAATGACTTGATTATCACGGCGAACAGGTATCACAATCTCAGAGTTACTGGCGGAGTCGCATGCAATATGTCCGGCAAACTCATGTACGTCTGCGACCCTTAAAGTAGTGTCGGTTTGCGCAGCAGTGCCACATACACCTTTACCCATTGGAATTCGGCTGCAAGCTACCTTGCCTTGAAATGGACCAAGAATTAGCTGCTCGCCTTCTACCACATAAAATCCAGCCCAATTAATATCGTCAATATTGTCATTAATTAACGCTGAAAAGTTAGCCATTGCGGCAACAACATTGTCCTCACCACTCAGTAAAGCTAATGCCTGTTTGGCTAAGGTGTCGTAACACGGCTCATTCATACAAATTTCCTAACATTTTATTTGATTAATCTGACTTCTTAGTCGGCTTCTTTGCTACTGGCGCTTTTTTCACCGGATTACCCTTTAGTAACGCCATTAGCTGATCTTTATTTTTAGCAAGATAAAAACTTAGCTTCTCGCTGATATCATCATCTAGCCCAAGGTCGGAGTCACTGATAAAGGGCAGTAGGTTGTCAGCCACGTCAAGCATCTTATCATATGCATCGGCCTCCTTTTTAGATGTAAAAGTCATCTTCTCTACCCCTTCTCTGACCACGACAAATTTAGTTATAACTGCCATGCCTACCCTCATTACTGTTTTTATATACAGTGTTAGAATGTCATAGAATCAACTTCTTATGCAAGAGTTGAAAATAATCTGATACTATTGAAATTGCTATCGTTTGCAAAAACCTGCCAATTCTCGGTGTTATTTGCAAGGTTTAGCTATATGTATATTAACGCTTTGGTGTTTATAAAAGTGCCGTCAAGGTCAATAAACAGCCAGTTATTTTCATTTTTAAGAACAAACATCACAAAGGTATTGAGTCACACACCTTATGCAGCAATGTGCTTTAGAAAAAAGTGTTATTTTATGCCGTTCATGTGATCTCGTCGTCAGCAAACGTGCGTTGCCTACGGGAGTCAGAGCATTGTGCCCACGATGCCATACGGCTTTATATGACACTCCCTATTGCTCAATCAACGGCATGCTCGCCCTGTGCTTAACCGCATTAATTTTCTTTTTTCCTGCTAATTTATTACCAGTATTAGAGCTACATTTTCTCGGCAGCATCAGAACCACAACCATTATTGAAGGGGCAATAAACGTTGCCGACCAAGGCTACTGGATAGTGGGTATTGCCGTTATTACCGCCGCCGTTATCGCACCTGGTTTGTTAATTGCTTCTATTTTGACGCAAATACTCATTGTTAAATATCAGCTGCACAACCCGTTTTTTAGGCAGATATTGAGGCAACTATTAAGGCAGCAAAGTTTACTTTCACAACTGACCATGCTTGAGATTTATATGATCAGTATTCTGGTGTCTGTTTTTCAACTATCTGATTACACAGACCTATATTTTGGAATGGGCACCTTCTGCTTTACTATGCTGTTTGTCATGACTATTTTTCTACAACGTGAATACGACCTAGAACATATGTGGAGCATGTTAGATGACTGAGCATGCAAAGCCTTTGCAGGGCAAAGATCATGGCCTTGCCCCCTGTAAGACATGTTTGAAACTATGTCGTATTGATGATGAATATTGCGCTCGGTGTAATGCGCCGATTGCAGCAAGAGACTACACCAGCGTACAAAAAAGCTGGGCATTACTGATCACCGCAGCCATCTTGCTCATTCCTGCCAATGTCTATCCGATCACTATCATGACCAGCCAAGGCAGCATGCGGCAGGACACGATTTTTAGCGGCATAACCCATTTAGTTGAGCTAGATCTTTTGCCTATTGCCATCATTTTATTCACCGCAAGTATTTTGGTGCCGATGCTAAAAATTGTCGGTTTATCGATTTACTTGTGTGCGATTAGTTTTAATTTGCCGATATCTAAAAAGAAGCTGATGTCGGGATTTCATATCATTGAATGGATCGGACGTTGGTCAATGCTTGACCTGTTTGTTATTTCTATCACTGCGGCATTGGTTAATATGGGTCAGTTATTAGACGCTAAACCCGCGCCTGCAGCTACCGCGTTTGCCTTAGTTATCTTGTTAACCCAATTGGCAGCGAAAGTCCTAGACACTCGCCTACTATGGGATAAATTGGAATCAAAAAATGACACAAATTGAAACGCCTAAAGTGGTTAGAAAAAAACTCTTCTCACCAATTTGGTTATTGCCCATCATCGCACTGATACTTGGCGCCTGGCTTGGGGTGAAAAGTATCCGTGAATCAGGCGTTGAAGTGCGGATTCATTTTCCTAGCGCAACAGGTATTGATGTTGGTAAAACGCTAGTTCGCTATCAGGGTCTTACAGTGGGTAAAGTGGTCGATATCAGCATTGATGATGACCTACAAGGGGTTAATGTCGATGTACTCATGGATTATCGGGCCGCGCCTTTTCTCAATGACAATACCCAGTTTTGGCTAGTAACGCCTAAAGCCTCGATCACAGGCGTGGAAGGATTGGATGCGCTGTTTTCAGGAAATTATATTGCTATCAAACCTGGAGACGGTGAATCTCGCTCAGTGTTTGAAGCGGCAAGAGAAACACCGGTCATGTTGCCCGGTAACGACGGCCTTGTTATAGAGCTTTCCAGTGACACACTAGGTTCATTAGATGTCGGCTCACAAGTTTATTATCGTCAAATACCGGTTGGAAAAGTCATTAGCTACCGCCTAGAAAACAGTAATACCATTATCTTTAATGCCTATATTCAGCAAAAATATGCCGATTTGGTTAAAGTTGATTCTCAATTTTGGAATGTGTCGGGCTTCGATATTGATGCCTCATTAAATGGCATTAACGTCAAAACAGAGAGCTTAGCTGCAATCCTAGCTGGCGGCATAAGCTTCAGCTCAACGTCTAATGATTCCGCAACCTCAGGCCAACACTTCACCCTTTATGAAAGTAAGAAACTGGCCTATGGCGGCAAAGAGTTTACCCTGACTGCCAAAAATGCTGATCAAATAAGTGAAGGCAGCCGGATTCAATTTCGTGGGATTGAAATTGGCCGCGTAGTGCAATCTAACCTTGATGACTCTGGGGTTAAATTTAAAGCTAAAATCGATCATCAATATGCTGAACTATTAACAGGTAGCGCTCAGTTTTGGATAGAAGGCGCAGATATTTCCTTCTCTGGCGTCAAACACGCAAGTCGACTCATTACTGGCAGCATCGTTAATTTTATGCCTGGACAAGGACCAGCAAAAAACAGTTATAACCTACTCGATTCTGCACCGGAAATTGTCAACGCCGATCCCATTCAATTAACGTTAACAGCCAACGAAAACCCCAACATAAAAGCGGGTGCTCAAGTTAGATATAAACAGCTCCCCATAGGCAAAGTCACCCAAGTTGCTTTTGGTGACGATTTTACAGCAGTCGAGTATCAAATAGATATTGATGCTATCTACGCAAGTTTATTAAAGAAAAACAGTTACTTCTTACCTGAGTCTGTGTTTGCCATCGACGCTTCATTAGATGGAGTGAGCGTTACGACACGAGATCTAGATACTTTTACCCATGGTGCCATTAGCTTGGTTCCAAGCAAAAGCAATTCACTTATGATCTCTGGTGAGCAGGCGATGCTGTATGCGTCTGCCGAGGAAGCAAGCGAGGCGATGAGCAGAGCAAGCCAACATACCTTAGTGCTAAACAGCGCCGATGCGGCACAGCTTTCGCCCAATGCGCCGGTTTATTATAAGAAAATGCAAATAGGCCAAGTTAATCAAATCAACTGGCATCAAGATACCGACAACTTCAAAATACATATTGGCATCGATAATACCTTTTTGCCTTTAATCAAGGACAATACGGTATTTTGGCGCAACAGTGCCTTAAGCATCAATGCTGGATTGACCGGAGTCGATATTGAAGTTGCGCCAATTGAAGGGGCGCTAAAAGGCAGTATCACTTTAGGCCTGCTAGCGGACGACCAACAAGCCAATAGCGACCACCTTTATGAAAATGAAAAGTTGGCGCGCACGCAAGCTGTTGCGATTAAATTACATTTCCCGGCGGCAACTAACCTTAGTGCCAAAGCCGCAATACGTTATCAAGGTCATCAAATTGGTGAAATTGACAAGGTTACTTTAGATAGCAACTTGCAATCAGTAACGGCAACTGGTCACCTATATGGTGACTATGCAAGTCAGTTCACTCAAGAAGACACCCGTTATGCAGTCACTGAAGCCAAAGTCTCCATTACCGGCATAGAAGCGCCTGAAACTCTTATTACTGGTGCCTATGTTAAAGCGCAGCCTGGCAAAGGCAATGGGCAAAAACAGTTTGAGTTTACTGGCACTCAACTAGCTCCAACGCCCTTATCACCTGGTGATGTCAGCTTCACACTAACCCGTGGGACACTGGGCAGCTTAAAAATTGGCACCCCCATTATTTATCGGGGCATTCACATCGGAAAAGTCGATGGTTACCAGCTGAACTCCGCAGGCAATGCCATCGATTTTCAAGTGCATATAGAGCAAGCCTTTGCACATTTGGTCAATCAAAGCAGTCAGTTTTGGGATCTTTCTGGAATAAAAGTGGACTTTGGTCTTTTCTCTGGTGCGCAAGTTGAAACTGGCAGCTTAGAAACTATATTAGCGGGCGGTATTGGTGTTGCGACTGAAAATGTCACCAGCAACACCAACCAACTTTCAGCAGAACAACGCTTTAATATCGCGCCGAAAGTTGACCCTCAATGGTTGACTTGGTCCCCCATACAACAAACACCATAAAAACAACAAAGATAAAAGGCAATTTCCTTAAGGTGATTGCCTTTTTTATTAGATAACGCAGTTTTGATTGGACAACGCCTGGCCATTTCGTAAACTTTAACAGAAAAGCAAAAATTGTATTGCTTCAAATAGATAAATTTATAGGCCTATATGGCGGCCTTGGCAGACGGGAAAAGTATGTCAAAAAATCTCATGCAACAAGCTGCGGCCAATTTAAAGAAAGCCGTACCTTTGATGTTAAAACACCAAATACCCACTACGCCCACCAACTATGCCTTGTGGTACGCCTATGTTGGTGAACAAGACCCCCAACTAGTCGAAAAACTAGATGAAATTGTTGAGCAATACCATACCTGTCCCCCCATCAAAGCAGAAATGCTTTATCGGGAACATGTCAGCGATCCCGTTGAAATTGATTTAGTCGACATGCGGCAAAATCTTGAGGCGATGGCGACTGAATTGTCACAATCACTGAAAGATACCAACCACGATGCGACTAAGTTTCAATCTCGAGTAGACACGAACTTCAATCGCTTAAATAGAATTGAAGAAGAAGGTGTCAGCTTAGAAAAGGTGTTGGGATTGGTAAGAGAGTTAGTCAAAGAGTCGGACGATATTCGCCTGTCGACACAGTTTTTCACAGGCCAATTAGATAAGGCTCAACAAGAGATAGACACATTAAAGAACAAACTCAAAAAGTCGGAAAACGATGTCTATCATGATGCATTGACCTCTGTGTTAAATCGGCGTGCATTTGACCGTGATCTTGACGGTATCTTGCAGCAATCTGGGCAAGGTTGTTGCCTTATTTTAGCTGATATCGACCACTTTAAAGGTTTCAATGACAACTATGGCCACTTGCTTGGCGACCAAGTATTAAAAGTGGTTGCCAAACGACTTGCTGAATCTTGTCGTAATGGCTGCCAACTCTATCGATTTGGCGGAGAAGAATTTGCCATTATCGTTCCTAACAGCCACCAACGTAAAGCACGACATTTAGCTGACGCAATGCGACGCTCTTTAGAAAAGGTGTCCCTAAAAGATAGGCGTAAAAATCAACGCATTGATAATATTACTGCCTCTTTCGGGGTCACAGAGTGGCAAAAAGATGACGACGCAATCCGATTAATTGAACGCGCCGACAAATTATTATATGAAGCTAAACGCTTAGGCAGAAATCGAGTAATGCCCATCTGATGTCATAGGGTAAGCAGTAACCACTAAACGATATTGAGTATCTGGGTTGATGCTCTCAAATGGGTAGCATGTCACTAGTGTTAGCATTAAATCATCATTTGCAGCAAAGCGAATATGAGACTGATGCAAAATTTCGGTAGTGACAATTTTATACTTCATTTGCTGGGCATCAGCACTCTCTACCGCAATTATGTCACCTGGCTTAACGTACTTAAGCAGTGAGAAGTGGCTATCTCGATGACCCGCTATCACGGTATTTCCCCAAACATTAATTTCGTTATCGACTAACATGGCTGCAGGGCCAAAAGCGAGGTTGCGACCAGAAGCACCCGCTAATACATATAACTCCTGATCACTTCCTTGTTGGCGTTCAAAGTGCAATTTCGCGACTGGATAGGTATCAGCCCAACTCCAAGGTTTATGGTACTCGCTGTCATCTAATGTTTTTTGCCACGCACTTTCAATCAGAAATTGGGCAAAATGTGCTTTTGCTTGCATATATCCTCCGGTAACTAACAACCCTAGCCCACCTAAAAAAAATGTAATTGCTGTTGCCTTGATAAAGCCAGGTAATCCACGTTTTGATGTCTTTTTCATCAACATTTCTCCGCAGTATCTCCAGCCCCCTGGGTAACATTACCCAAGCTCCTGTTGAATAAATGTCGATAGCTCAGCATCAGCGCTGTTGATAGCAGTAACAACAGACAACCTAAAAACAATGCCAAAGGACTGAAAGACGCCGTTTGCGGTAGCTGTCCAACTTGCCACCCTTGAGGCAAATTCTGTGCTGTTTGGCCCTGCATCAGTGCTTGCCCTTGAGTTCTGCTGGCAATATCGTCAATGGCGATCAAGCTGGTATAACGGCTAACTAGGTGATGATTAATCGCCAACTCAGTAATTTGATGCTTTATCTGCTCACGATTATCAGCATTTCTCGACAGCATCAGCCCAGCTATTTTCTCTCTTGCCCACACAATATCTAAGCCAGTCATGGTATCGGCAATCTGAGGTTCAAGTTCGGTCTGCCAATATTGGCCATCATTAAAACCTGACACGACAATGGCATCGGCAGCTAATGGTTTGCGATAGCTAAACATCAAACTTTGCCCTTGATAGATATCGCCATGATGCTGGGGCCACACGTCCATGGGTAAACCCGATTTAGACCTGACTTGGATATCTGTAAGCCTCGGCATCGCAATTTGGTTAAGCAGGGTTCGCATGCTCTGCTCCACTTCGCCAATATCACCAATGTAGGTATAACTGCCTCTGCCGACGCGAGCCGCCCTTTCCATAAAATAACCATTAGGTGCAGCGCCGATACCAACCGTAAATAGTCGGCTATTACCGAGCTGAGCGGTAATTTGGTTAAACAAAGCCTGTTCATTATTGACCGCACCGTCAGTGATGAAAATAACTTGGCGTAGCAAGTGAGAATCCGTCTCTGCACCTATATGTAAAGCTTGATTTAGTGCCGGAACCATTTCAGTGCCGCCATCAGCGTGTAAATGCCGAATGAATTGCTGGGCTTTACCTAAGGTCTTGGCGGTGACATTGACGGCATAGGGGGCAAAACTTCGAGTGGTAGAGTCAAAAGCAATAATATTAAACCTGTCTTTAGCTCTAAGGGTTGCAAGTGCGGTAATTAACGCGGCTTTAGCCTGCTCAATTGAAGCACCATGCATAGAGCCTGAAGTATCAACAACCAAAATTAATTCACGATTGATCAGTTGCTGCTGCTCAAGCTTAGCCGGACTGACCATCACTAAGCCATATTGTTTGTCGTCTATCGACTTATCAGCAATAGAATGAGGCCTGTGAGTTCGACCACTTTGGGCATAAACAACCGCACTAGGCTGTATGCTGTCAGCAGTCTGCCAACGCAAAGCAAAATCTCGATTCGCTTGATTAACATCGGTGAGCGATATTGCAAACCGCCCTTTAGTGTCGGGCTCTATGCTGATGTCATGATAAGGGGATGCGATGCTATTCACATCCGCTAGGCCATCCAGCAAAATATTGATGTGAATATTGCCGTTTGCGATTAAAGCGCTTTGCTGCTCAAGCTGACTACCAGAGTTATTGGACAACTGACTTGGCTGGTTATCTGGTAACGGATTTTGGCTAACCTTAGCCGCATATCTTGGCGTGATGGCTGTTGGGAAACGCAAACCAAACTTACCATTATGCTGATTAAGCTTTTGCTGATAAACCAGCTCTATCTCTAGCTTTTGCCCAGGCGCTAGGTTGGTAAACCCATTGGTAAAGATATTTGGCCGTTCTTGTAAGGTGATAGTCGCGGTTTTACCTTGCTTTTGCGCTTGTTTGAACAGTGCTTTTGCTTGCTCTTTGGGTTTAATCACTCCTACCATTTTGCGATCGCCCACTCGCATTAATAGGGTATCTATCGCAGCGTCATGAGGTAACGGAAATCGATACACTCCCTTCATCCAGTATTCACTGCTGTTAACAAAAACCTGTTTAACCCGTGCGCGGTTAACCCACCCTGTCACTTGCATATCGACTTCGGTGCTAACTGGCTGACTAATCAACCGTTGGGCCTGCGTTGATAACTGCTGACCTTGTTCATCGATAAGCTGATAATCAATGTAACTTTGACCTAAATTTGGCTCCGTCGCGCTTAGCGCCATTGAATTGCTACTAAACCCTATACATATCAGTATCAATATTGAACCAAACAGTGTTGAAGGTGATTTGGAGGCCCCCTTCGGGAGCCTCCCAGTACCACAACTCCATTTAAAAACCGCTGCAATGTCCATCATATTGCTCCACAACACCAATTAATGAGTTGCTGCTACAGCAGTTTCTTCCGTAACAAGACGCAGTGTTACTCGACGGTCAAAAAAGTCATTCTCAAAGCTCTGCTCTTGATTCAATGGTGAACTTGCGCCAAAAGCACTGGTGTCTAATCGGGAAACCTCTACGCCGCGATCAACAAGGTAACTTCTAACTTCGGCAGCGCGCTGTTCAGATAGTGCTTGGTTGTAGGTAGAGTCACCACGGCGATCAGCATAACCGGTCAAATCTAAACGCAGCGCTGGCGATTGATTTAGCAAATAGGCGACTTCATCCAACTGAGCTTGAAAATGAGGTTGAATTTCCGAGGAACCAGTCTTAAATTGCACATTTAAACCTAAGGTCAACTCTGCTAAACGGGTTGATTGCGCCTGTTGTAACGCCAACAATTGCTGTTTAGTTTGCTGCTGATTTGTCGCCAATAACTGCTTTTCTGCCGCTAAGTTATCAATCTCTTGCTGCTGCATAGCAAGCTGAGCGGTATTTTGTTTGAGCTCCGACTCATCGCCAACTGATTTACCTATCATGGTGCCAGTAAAAGCGCCGATAATTGCACCCACCGGACCTGCTACCACGGCTCCTAACACAATGCCTGAACTTAAACCGATAAGCTCTTCATTGTGAGTACGGGTGGTATCTTGCTCTTCTTGACCCGCGAAGCTTGCTTGTGAAAACGTTACGCTAGAAATGATTAATGCGCTGATAAGTTGCTTCTTCATAGTGTATTCCTTTATTTCATCCGTTAATGAGTGTCGACTTAATGCGTCGTTGTTCGTTGATGTGATCTATTAAAACGGTTTGAAATGGCTACATTGAGCGGCAAAAATGGCATTGCATCGATCAAATGTGGCAACAAAATGGCAATTGGGCTTCACAGCTTTAAACAGCACAAAATTACTGTATAGTTCGAACAATCAACGCAGTAATAGAGATATCCAACTTATGAAACGCATTGCCATCGTCGAAGATGAAGCCGCTATACGTGAAAACTATAAAGAGGTGTTGCAGCAACAGGGCTACCAAGTACAAGCCTATGCAAACCGCCCTTCTGCTATGGAAGCATTTTCGACTCGTTTACCGGATTTGGCGATCATAGATATTGGTCTTGAAGATGAAATCGATGGTGGCTTCACACTGTGTCAGGCCCTAAGAGGACTCTCAAGTACTTTGCCTATCATTTTCTTAACGGCTCGAGATAGTGATTTTGATACTGTTTGCGGTTTACGTTTAGGCGCTGATGACTATTTGACGAAAGATGTCAGTTTCCCCCACCTTATCGCCCGTTTAGCTGCATTATTTCGCCGCAGTGAATTAATTGCGCAAACCAGCTCTCAGGATAATTTAATTGAGCGCGGTGACCTAACTATCGATGCCAACCGCATTCAAGTGTATTGGAAACAGCAAGCTATTGAGTTAACTGTCACCGAATTTTGGATGGTACATGCTTTAGCCAAGCACCCAGGTCATGTGCGTAGCCGTCAAGCCTTGATGCAAGATGCTAAAATCTATGTTGACGATAGTACTATCACGTCGCACGTTAAACGGATCCGCAAGAAGTTTTTACAACAAGATCCACAATTTGACTGTATAGACACGGTTTATGGCATGGGATACCGCTGGGATCCACAAGGCTAATATGTACCATCCACCCATAGGTTTACGCACTAAAGTCACCATTTTATCGCTATTTTTGTTGTGCCTGCCCTGGCTCGGCTATCAATATGTATGGGAAATGGAAAAGTACCTAAGACATGGCCAAGAAAAAACCTTAGAAGGCACGACTCAGGCACTAGCAACGGCGCTACATGAAAGGCCTAAACTCTTTGACAAGCAAGCAAGTTTTCTCAATCAAGTTCAACTTGGGCGAGATCTATATGCCTATCCGCTAGCTCGTCCGATCCAACTTGATGGAAAACTTGCTGATTGGGATGCTTATCGGCACCGTTCCATTAATTATGGCGAGCAGTACCAGATTTACCGTGCCGATCCAGCCAAGCCCTTAACCTTAAGTTTTGAGCATATGGTGGGCAAATACTCTGGTTATCTATATGCCTTTTTTGAGGTCACCGATCCCAGTGTCATTTACCGTGGCAGCAACAGCTTACAAATTGATAATAACGACCACCTAAGTATTGCCACTTTGGCCCCAGATGGTGAATTTCGGCGCTATATTGTCTCCACCGTCAGTGATGGTTGGGTCAGCGCTTACGAGTTACCGCTCGACCCCAATAAACGCACGCCGGTTACCCCAGAGGTGCGTATTCAAGGTAAATGGCTAAAGACTGACAAAGGCTACAACGTCGAACTGAGAATGCCGCTACATATGGTTGGCAGCAAATTGGGTTTTGCCATCGCCGATGTCAATTCAAAATACAGCCGTAACATTGAAGCGATTATCGGCACATCCGGTATCGATGATGTGGATAAATTAGGCACGGTACTTGTCCCCTCACCTGAAATTGAAAGCATCATTAAAGGTATGAGCCACAACAGCTCGCGTATCTGGGTTGTCGACAAACATGGTCGCGTGCTAGCCAAATCTGGTGATATTCGCGCCAGCCAAAGTGTTTGGACCAAAACTGCAGCAGAGCAACAACCTGCAGACAATGCGTGGGATCAATTCAAACAGCAGTACTTACATCCACTTTATTACAAAATCCTTACCACACCACCTAAAGATTTTGTTGATTCTTTACAAGACTCTACCGTGCTTAATGGCAGCCACATCGAACTGGCATTACAGGGCAAACAAGGCTCCACATGGCGATTAACCCCCGACAATAAAGCGGTTGTTTTAGCCGCGGCCAGTCCAATTTGGATTGATGATAAAGTGATGGGTGTTGTGATTGCAGAAGAAACCACGCACGGTATTCGAACCCTGCGAAATCGCGCACTGGAAAAGCTATTTAATGTCATTCTCACTGTGATGAGCATGGGCACATTGGCCCTGTTCTTTTTCGCATCGAGCATCTCCAGCCGTATTCGACGCTTACGTGATGATGCAGAGCAAGCCATCGACAGCCAAGGCCGAATTCAAAAAGCCATTGAGCCCTCAAAAGTACGCGATGAAATCGGTGATCTTTCCCGAAGCTTTTCTAATATTGTCAGTCGGCTCGGCCAATATACCCACTACTTGGAAAATATGTCATCACGGTTATCCCATGAGCTCAGAACCCCGGTTGCAGTGGTGCGCAGCTCACTTGAGCACCTGAATAATCAATCACTTGATGATACCAGCCAAAAATATGTCGACCGAGCTCAAGAAGGAGTAAGTCGGCTTAATATGATTTTAAATAATATGAGCGAAGCAACTCGGCTTGAACAAAGCCTGACACATGCAGATCGTGACCAGTTTGCATTAAATAAAGTGATTGCCGGGGTAATGCAGGGTTATCAATTTACTTACCCTAAGCAGAAATTTGAGCTCAACATTTCCGATAACAATTTGCCCATGCTGGGTGTCCCTGAATATATCGCCCAATTAATGGACAAACTGATCGCCAATGCAATTGAATTTAGTCCCCAGCATGATGCCATTGCTGTTGAGTTAACCAGTAACGGTAAACACGCCCAGATAACCGTATCAAATCACGGTCCCGGACTGCCTAGCGATATGGGTGAGCAGATATTTGAATCTATGGTGTCAGTACGTAGCCAAAAAGCACAAGAAAAACCCCATTTAGGTTTAGGGTTATACATTGCACGGCTTATTTGTGATTTTCATCAAGGCAGTATTAGCGCTAAAAACCTATTGGATAAACAACACGAGGTGATCGGTGTGCAAATGACCATCAAATTGCCCCTGTTTTCAGGTTAATTATCCATTGTGCTGATTCGAAAATGTTCAACTAATGACAATCACCACTTCTATTTAGCCATATAGATGTTAAGATGGCTAAATAGAAGTGAATGGCAAAATAATGGAACAGGCATGAAAAAAGAGACAGCAATCGTCAGTGTTGGCCGAGATAAAAAGTGGACCAAAGGCGTCATCAACCCTCCAGTCTTTCGAGCATCAACCATGGTATTTGATACCATTGAAGAGATGCGCTTTGCCACCAAGAATCGCGCTAATGGCGAGATGTTCTATGGCCGCCGTGGTGGGCCAACGCATTTTGCATTTCAGGCAGCCATTGCTGAACTTGAGGGAGGTGTTGGTACCGCCCTTTATCCGTCTGGCAGTGCCGCGATAAGTGCAGCACTGTTATCATTTTTAAAAGCTGGCGACCATTTGCTGATGGTCGACAGTGTATATGAGCCAACTCGCGACTTATGTAATAAGCTTTTGGCTGGGTTCGGTATTGAAACCACTTATTACGATCCTATGATTGGTGCTGACATCAGTAGCTTGATAAAACCCAACACTAAAGTATTGTTTTTGGAATCACCCGGCTCTATCACCATGGAAGTACAAGATGTCCCTACCCTGTGTGAAGTGGCCCACCAACACGGACTCACGGTGATGTTAGACAATACGTGGGCATCTCCGATAAACAGTCGTCCATTTGAAATGGGCGTTGATATCTCCATCCAAGCCGCAACTAAGTATATCGTCGGTCATAGCGATGTGATGATGGGCACGGCTACGGCCAATGAAAAACATTGGGATCAACTCAGAGAAAACAGTTACCTCATGGGACAGTGTACGTCGCCTGATGATGTATATTTAGCTAGCCGAGGATTACGTACGCTGGGCGTTCGTATGGCTCAACATGAGCAAAATGCCCTCAAAGTCGCTAACTGGCTGGCAACTAGGCCGGAAGTGGATCATATTCGCCACCCAGCATTTGAATCTTGCCCGGGTCATGAGTTTTTCAAGCGTGATTTCGATGGCGCCAACGGCTTATTCTCATTTGTATTGAAGCAAGGCAACATTAAATCGGTGACGGCTTTTGTTGAGAACATGGCGCACTTTAAAATGGGCTTTTCATGGGGCGGCTATGAAAGCTTGATTTTAGGGGTGTTTGGTATCGACAAATTGCGCACAGCGACAACTTGGGATAGCAGTAAGCCGTTGATTCGTTTGCATGTGGGACTGGAAAATCCAGATGATCTTATCGCTGATCTAGACGCGGCGTTTGAGCGGTTCAACCAAGTACTATAGCCTGCTATATTCAGGGTGGCATTAGCCACCCTGATCAATCTACCTCAATATTTTGATAATCATCACTAATACCTTTACCTTCAAGTAAGCGAATTTTCACTTCTAGATTATGCCGCGAATCACCAAAGTTTAGCGCAGCATGCTTGTCAATGCGGCCTTGTTTATACAAACGCATAATCGCCTCATCAAAGGTAACAACCTCTTTTTCGAGATTACGTTCTAGTGCATCGCGGATCTCGTCTATTTTTGCTCTGCGGATCAGTTCACGAATAAAAGGCGTGTCACGCAGTATTTCAATCGCTGGCCAACGTTTGCCATCGACACCTGGAATTAAACGCTGGCATATCACAGCTTTAAGATTATGGGATAAATCCACTAATAACTGTTTATGGGCTGTTTCAGGAAAAAAATTAATCACTCTGTCTAAGGTTTCAATACTATTGCTGGCATGTATCGTCGCTAAACACAAATGACCGGTCTCGGCGTAAGTGATGGCATTTTTCATGGTTTCTTGATCGCGAATTTCACCAATAAGAATCACATCGGGTGCTTCTCGCATCGCGCTTCGAAGCCCGTGGGCATAGCTTTTGGTATCTTCGCCAACTTCGCGCTGATTAACAATAGACTGCTTATAGCTATGAACAAATTCAATCGGATCTTCAATGGTCAAAATGTGGCCCGCTTGTTTAGCATTTCGATGGTCAATCATCGCCGCTAAGGTCGTCGATTTACCAGAGCCAGTAGCACCGGCCACTAATATCAAGCCTCGAGGCAACATCACTAAATCGGCAAGACAATCGGGTAAATGCAGAGAAGAAAGCGCCGGTACACTACTTTTTATGTGCCTAATCACCATCGCCATATCGGCCATTTGCCTAAAGATACTCACTCTAAACCGACCGACACCGGCTAAGGTCACCCCGATAGAAACATCCCACTGCGATTCAAATAGAGCTAGATGACGATCTTTCATCAGCGAGTAGGCAAGCGTCTTAACCGCCTCTGCATTCAAAAGCAACTCTGGCTCTATCGGACTACACTGACCTTCTATTTTGATCAACACGGGAGAGTCGGGACTAAAAAAAAGATCAGAGGCCTCTTTAATCACCATCAATTTTAAATACTTTGCAATGCCCATATGCGTTCCCTTTATATCGGCAATAAAAAAGGTAACTATTTAAGTTACCTTTAAAACATAGCATAAATAATCCAACAGACAGCCTAGGCCATCCTTGTTATGGATTTGCAGTCATTTTATTTGGCTGAACCCATGCTTGAGTGCCATACAAAGGTACAGTAGACAAGGCATGCTTATGGCTACCATTGGTTTCTTTGGTGGAGTACGAAAGATACAATAGTGTCTGATTTTCAGCGTCATAGATGCGGCGTACTTTTAACGACTTAAACAGAATACTCAAAGACTCTTTAAAAACAATTTCGCCATTTTTACTGCGGTCTATGGCCGCGATATCAGCAGCACTAATTGGCCCTGTTTGCCGACAAGATATGCTCATATCTGATGGATCAGCAAAATCTAAATTGGCCTCAACCCGGCTGATGTGACAGGTTACACCCGCAATTTTAGGATCGTCTCTTGCGTCAATCACCACATCTTTGGTCGTGAATAAGCCTAAGCTAACTTTACCAACATCATCACCACAGCCAGCCAGTAAAACCACTCCCACCAGGGCAAGCAATGTCTTAAATTTCATGTTTAATTCCTTAAATTCATTCAAGTCATTCAATGTGACTTGGTAACTATTTAAACATCTTTTGTGCCCAGCGCGTTAATCCAGCTGTCACGCTACCAAAGTGATCGCCAACGACCACAGGTACCTGAGGATAAAGCCCAGAAATCACCTGATATATTGCAGGGCTGCGAGCTGTACCTCCGGTCACATAGATGACTTCAGGTGCTCGGCCAGCTTGTTCAACAGCCTGACTCATCAACTCAACAATTTTACCACTGGGCGCGCCAATGGCTTCAATAAACGTCGCTTCATCTACACTCGCTTTGATATTGTCGCACAGATAATCTAGTTGCACTGTGACCGCATCATTATCGGTTAGTGCAATTTTGACCGATTCAGCGCTGCGGACAATGCGATAACCTAATTGGTCCTGCTGAACTTTAAGTAACCTTGATAATAGCGAAGGTTCCCGGGCATCTTTAATCAAGTCGGTGATCATGGTCTTAGTGCTTAATGAGGCGAACTCTCGCTGTGCACTAATATCATTGACAGCTACGGCATTCCAAAAAGGTTTACTCGGCACTGGCAAACCATTGTTCATGAGGGTATGTAATCCTAAATGAGGCATAAAAGCCCCCATGGCTAGCGCAATATCAAGATCGTTTCCGCCAATCCGCTGACCGGTGTGAGCGAGAAAATCAGCACTGCGATCAATCGCTTGGCTATGGCTTGGTCCCATGTTAACCATAGAACAGTCTGTAGTACCGCCGCCCACATCAACCACCAAAACGCATCGGTCTTCGTTTAAACTGGCCTCGTAATCCATTCCTGCAGCAATTGGCTCATAAAGAAATGCAACATCAGCAAAACCGGCACGTTGTGCAGCCAAACGCAAAATGGCTTCTGCTTGCTGATTACTCTCCTCTCCGCCAATACCCTGAAAATTGACTGGACGACCAATAACGGCATGGGTAATCGCGTGGTTTATATTAGCCTCGGCGGTGCGCTTCACATGCGACATCATCAAGGTGACAATATCTTCAAATAAGGCGACTTGTTCAGCTCTTAATCCTTTAGCGCCTAAAAATGATTTAGGTGATCGTACGTAAAAACCTTCTTCTGGCATCTCCATATAAGCATCAATCGCCGCCTGACCGACAAATACCGCTTGTTCATCAGCATCTAGATCTAATTCTCGCCTCGCAGTGCGTGCTCTAGCTAGCTGCGATGAACGCATTTGGGCATATTGAGACTGCTGGGATTTAGGTAAAATATGCAACACTGCTTCAGAGATTAATTCTCGGTCCATCGCATATAAAGTGGAACTAATATATTGGCTAGTCTGTGTTAGCTGAGCAAGCTTAACCTGTCCATCCACCATAGTACCAACTGCGCAGTTTGCGCTGCCATAGTCAAAGCCTACAAACATGACCCACTCCAAAGACAACAAAAAAGCCGGCAACGTTAACACACTCGATGAAAAAGGCAATACTAATTTCAGAGATAAAAAATAACATTTCAGTGTAGTAAAACCGAAGCTATGACACTAACGACATTTGCATAATTAGGCTTTCTGGGAGGGAGTTTTTAAATTGAACCATAATAGGTATACAACGGCCAAATTTAATACTTAAGACTGCATTACGCTGAATAAATTGACTATTTTTAACCCAATAACTAGGCTGATTTATTGGTTAAAAATAGCACATATTATAGTCCCATGGATGCGACAAAACCTAATAAACCTAAAAGCAACTTCACTGCATACTTAATCTTAATATTTGCAGCTTTTATATCTATCGCTATATACCTAAACTATAAAGAAAATATTGATAGGCAAGTAAATATTGACTATTTTCGCCAACTATCAGAAGCAGAAGACTCACTGACCCATCAAGTATTAAGGATTAAGGCATTAATAAAATTTAAAGAGTTCGATACATTATCTAGACTGTACAACTCATATAACAATACGTCATCATCAAACCCACACTGCAAATTTCAGAGTGGTCTACAAACAAATATTGATGATATATCAATAAAAATCGGCACGCTCAACAACATGTGCTTTATTAGTCAATCAAATACAATTTCAATCGACCTAAATGAAATGTTAGCAAAGCTATCTAACAGATTTGACGAAATATTGCTGGCAAATGAAGATAGCATCATTATCGGTCACTCAAACAAGTACAGTATTCATAACATTAATAATCTCAAACAGTTAATTAATGAATCATTTAGCCAATCAAGTAGCTCTTTTATAACCAACCTACTATCAAAAAATACCAAAACGAGCTCAGAGGGTGACAAAAAGATAAGCAAAACTAGCTACACAGACACCTTACTAGGAGGACAAAAAAGTCGGATTTTCTTTCACCCCATTGAGCAGCAAAACCTACAAAATGAACACAGCTTCTTTATCGTTGCAATTCTGTCTCACCAAAAATTAACCAGTCGTGACCCCTTATCCCACAATCTGCCTTTTCTTATTTTTGGTGTGCTTTTTCTTTTAAGTACTTGGGTGATTACTTTATTATGGTTTTACCCGCCCCATGCAAGCTTAACGAAATTCACTAGAAATCTTTCTATTATCACGTTATATGGGCTGTTATTTACCACTTTAGCATTAGCGCTATCGATGAGTTTTAAAAATCGAGTCAAAGCCCATCAAGTTGAGTTAGCATCACAAAGAGTTGCAAGCTTAAACAAGCAACTACTCAATGAAATTAAACAAGCTCAAAATAAACTACAACAACATAAAGGTGTTCTTGAAGAATTATGGGAAATACCAAACCCTTTATCATCATTCGTAAATTATTTCCAAAACTCTAACATCCTCAATCCACAATTTTCACAACTAAAAATTGAAGACAATACTAAAGAATATTTATACACATACGATGATGCCGTCTCTGGCGCGATAGATTGCTTCATAATTTACAAAGAATCAACCAAAGACAAAAATGACCGCGCTAACAAGGAATTACCGAAAAAGAAGCAATTGTGCCCGTTTGCAATGAATAAAGATGTAATAGCTGATATCAAAGGTACAGAAAAGGACTCTGCTATCAGCATGCGGTTTATTGGAAGTGAGCTGAGTTATCATCGGTCTTCCGACAGTGGTTCAACACTTAAAAGTCCGCAGTATTTAGCAAATCTAAAAGTGAATGATGGTAGCAATGCACCGCACAAAAATAAGGTATTTCCTGTTGGCGTATTTATGACTAATGACGAAGGAAGATCCACCATCAGTATACATCATCACGAGACTAATCTAACCAGCGGCACAAGTGTTGCACATCGAAGCTATATCAAGGAAATACAACGAGGCAATGGCTGGAAAATACCTAATGAATCAGCTTCCTTGCCGCCAATTTACCTTCAACGGCTTTACAACATCGCCAATGGTTCTCTAGGCACCACCATCAGTATCCCTTCAAAATATGCCAATCAGGTGGTTGCAGGTGATTTCTATTTACCTAGCATATTTACCATGGGTTCTACTGACTATAGCAAACAAACCGACACAGCCAACGCATGGATATCGGAGCTGAAACTGATGGTCACTAACAGGCAATCTGGTGAGGTTATCTTTCATAGTGATAATCAGCGTAGCTTAAAAGAAAACCTCATTACATTAAACAGTAACAAAGCCAAAGAGTTCGCAGCTTGGTTAGCAAGCTCAATTCCAACCAAAGATAATAAACAAGCTAACTTTAATGGTTATTACCATGGCGAGTCTGGTAAGTACTTAAAAAGCACTGCGTTGTTTGGCCCTTATGTAGTGACAGCATTTTTACCTGATAGTAGTTTAAAATCACTAGCGGTCAATCAATTCACTTACCTACTGACTTGTATTTCGCTTGTAATGTTAACAGTGATTTCTCTGACCTCATTAAGCGCCTTGATTTCAAACCGCTCACAAAATCAAAAAGCCAACCGCTACATAATCAACGGGATTAAACACCCTTTCTTCTACCGTTTGCATTTGCCAACAATTATCCTAGTCATCGTTCTCATCATGACAGAAGCGTATTGGATATCAGCTTTGACTACGTTGGCAACTGCAGCATTGCTATGTCTATTAATCGGACTATATAGTCGAAAAGAGTTTATAAAGAGCCAAACCCATTTCACAGAATTTACCATCGAGAGTGTTATCAATCATAAAGCCGCCCAATCAACATTAATTACACTGCTCGTTTGCGGACTGTTAGTTTACTCTAGCTACAACAGTAGTATGTCCATTTTTAATGACTATCAAATCAAAGTCTTTCAAGCTAACAAACAACAAAATCACAATGAAATTGCAGGATTTTATCGAGAATACTTCCCCAAAGTATTAGCAAAGTGCGTCACTGGTATACCGGATAACAAAAAAACCATTTGTCCTTGGTTTGACCTGTCCGATCCTGAACACTTAAAAACAGTAGATTTTGCCACCTACATAAAATTAAGACTTTTCAAACTATTTATTGGTGAACAACTTAGTGTCATCAAAGATCGAAAGGGAAAAGCTCTCACATCATCGGTAAATGCTCCGTCATTGGCTTGGCTTGGCTTCGCCATCATGTTTGCCAGTATATGGTTGCTGATTTATACCAGCTGGGCTAAACCTAGATTGTTGCTCTCGACAGGTACCAGAAAACACTTAACCTTGATGCGCATGGTAAACCACGACCTCGCCTTAAATGAAGCGCAAAGCACGCAAACTACACCAACGCAAGCCGCACTTACCATCTGTATAGGTATGACCAAGCGCCATGGACGAAATTTAGGCTTTGGTCTAGAAAAGCCAACTTCAACGATAATGAAAACTCTAATCAATATTATGCCTAAAAATCAGCATACGCCTGAAAACACAGAAGTATCGAGCCAAGATAGTAGTTCCCATCGCTCTGAAGCCAGTTATAAAGAGATGCTACCTAGCATCAAGTATCACTACAACGAATCCAAACACTGTTTGGCACTTTGGGATCTAGAGATTTGCCTTGAAACAGATTACACACGCACGCAGCTTCTCAAACTCATAGAGGGACTTAAAGAGCTCAATGAAGAACAAAATCTTGCGGTTACTCTACATTGCTCCAGTGCCACATTAGATAAGTTAAATTGGTTAGATGAATTACAACTCAAAAACTTTGAAACATTAGGTCACCGCGACATGCTCGCTTGGTCTGAATGTTTAATGGATTTTAATGTCATGGTCTCTGAAGAGATCCAACGCTATTATCTAGGCTTAGATAAGCGCATTGCAGAGGCAGAGCAAATTTCGTTACCCGAATTAGCCTCTATACCACTGTATTTAGATCAATTGGCCAATCAAAATGCTTTTGTTAAAGGTAGTTTCACACAGTCAAATTGTCACTCAAAAGCTCATACCTATAGCTACTTACTTCATCTATACAGTGCAACCTATCGCTACAAGTGGGAAAGCTGTAATGACAATGAAAAACTCGCTCTGTTTTACTTAGCAAGAGATGAGCAAATCAATCCTCAAAATAAAAACCTTATTAGTATCTTAGCGCAAAAAGGTTTAATAGAGCTCAAACCCAATGGCATTGATCTTAAAATTATTAATGAGACATTTAAAATATATGTCAAATATGCTGAGTCTCAGAAAGTATTTGATCAACTTAAACGCCGCGGAACAGCCGGTACTTGGAGTAATTTTAAAGTACCATTTACACTACTTATCATCATGGCGGTGATTGGCTTAGCCTTAACTTCTGGTCAATCAATCTTCGTGCTTTTAGGGGGGATCAGTGCTGCGTTATCCTCCATCGCCAGCATCAGAACCCACATAGGGGTTGGTAATAAGTAAAACGAAATGTCATTAATCAACCAATTTATAACTAATGACATAAAGCTGCTCGGTATCAGGATAGACCTCGCGGATAATTTGTTTTAGTTTCTCAAGGGGAAGATACTCTTGCTCAGCATGGTAATCATTTAACTCGCTAAATAAGATAGGCTCTACACTAACAATTTCAATGTCGCAGACTTTAACTTGGGTTTCTAATGTGAAAACTTCTACTTGAGTTCCCGGTACATAGTGGCTTTCCGCTTCATCGCGAATGGTGATGGTTTTCTTACCTGATGCCACTAACGGCGTTAAAAACTCAAAAAAGGTTATCTGTGTTGGAATAGCTTTATTCACGATGGCTTCTCATTAGTTTATATAGCGCCAAGTTTACCTTAGATTTTCGTAAATTAAACCTTAATCAAGTTAAAGTTAACAAACAATAAAATTATCGAAAATACTAGCTACCAATAAATAAAATATAAGGTTATTGAACAAAACAAAATAAAAAAAGATAAAAACGAGCCAGATATAAGGTGCCTATTGTATCAAATTTTGGCACCCTAACACTCAATCAAATAACAGCTAACTTAGTAGAAGTTACAGCCACCTGGAACGCGCTGTGCACAAGATTGAAATTCATAACTACACTGCATTGGTGTTTTCTCGCCAGAGCTTAAACAAGTATCCCATGCACGGTTGCACTGAGAACATGATGGATTAAATGCATAAGCTGATACAGCAGCCCCTAACCCTAGACCTATGAGCGCGACCTTAAACATATTACCGATTGTCATTATTATATTCCTTCTATTTCATTACATTTAGTCTCAATAAGACCTAGTAAAGCTAACATCGAAAAAAACCAACCAGCAATTACCCAAAAGTTCACAATACGCGCAATAAATAAGCTAAAAGTAGAAGAAAATTTGCAGAAGTGACTAGTCCTGAAATAGGTTGACACTTTTTCAGTTTAAAACGCTCGATGAACTTCATCGGGCGTTTTGTATTTTA
>NZ_JBHZSN010000020.1:0-55819 GCF_043643685.1 Shewanella waksmanii | reverse complement strand
GCGTCAAGTGATTTTTTAAAAAGTTTTTTAAGTGGTTACTTAGTGCACATCAGTGCGTTAAGTCACAGCTAAAAAACCGTATAGCTTGCTGCCCTGACTAGTCTGTACATCGCTATGTAGCGCTGCTTGCCGTGTCAGTGGGAGCGCATTATAGGGAGCTGAAGTTTTTGTGCAAGCGCTTTTTACAAAAAAACACTCAAGCGAACAAAAAACAGTCAACTCGACATCAAAATAAAGACTAACACTGATATCTAATGCACTAACAACGTGTTCTACGCTAATTCAGTCAAAGCCTTTAACCCATGTAGATACCGCAAAAGGCTTTAGTCTTAAGCTCATTCACCAAGTGACGCTGTATAAATTTGCCATTAGATGAACTTGCCGTTAGATGAATTTGTCACTAAGACAATTTTCCAACCGGAAAATAAGTTTGGCACAGGATATATGTTCTTGCAGAATTTATTTTCCCGGTCCTGCCACCAACCGAAATAACTGACACCCTACCAATAACTGACACCGGAATAGTCAAACTAAGTATACGAGCCACTGAGTAAGATAGGCAGTTGCTAATTACTTATACTTATACTTACTTAGCGGTCAGTTTTTGCAATCAGCCCAAAGCCCAGTATATTAAAAGATATACCATTAAGGCGTGTTGAATTTTCAAGATAGTACTTAGGGCAGAAAGCAAAACTAGTCGAAATCGATTTAAGTGCGATGACAAGCATGTCGCTTTAGCTATGCTAGAGATAAGCTTGTCAACTAATAAACGGTTTAACTACGCCCTTTGTCAGTCTCTTTGGCAGCATGAACGAGAAAAATATCCTCGTTGCCACACGTTTTTATATAATTAGCGACACATTATCTAGGTAGGCCCTATGAGATACATTATTAGCGTGCTAATCAGTTTACCCCTGTTAACTAGCCTATCGGCTAACGCAACCACCATTTATAAATGGGTAGATAAAAACGGTGTCACTCATTATAGCCAGCAACAACCACAACAAGGCGAAGCAGAAAAACTCTATAGTGAAGATATAGAGCAAGCACCCATTGGTTTTGAGTCCCCAAAAGTCCCTGAAGAAGTCACACAGCAAGATGAGTTGACTGTCGCTGCAGAAACAATCACTCGCCAAGATCAAGCACAGGCCAAAGCAATCTGTGATAGTGCTAAGCACCAACTCAATCTACTACAAACCAGTGCTAGGTTACGTAAAAAAGATCCTGAAACTGGTGAAATAGAAATGATGACAGATGAACAAAAGCAGGCAGAAATCGCTAATCAACAAAAACGCATTAAACTATTCTGCCAATAACAATGACTGATATAGCAAAAAGCCGAAGTGATTTTCATACTTCGGCTTTTTGTTTAGGCAACATCGTCAATCTGAATGCTATTTAGATTGAACCGTATACATCGAACGAGTGACACCATCACTGCATGATTGGACGCCAGAGTCCCAACCACTATCAAATTGGTCAAGACCATCGAGCACTTCGTCTTTCATGCTATTTACATCACCAGTGTATGTTCCTTCACTTTTCGCAACGGCACTTCGACAACCGATGTTATAACCATAATGGTATAAGCTGGTGTACTCGGTATTACCAACACCGATCACGTCAGACGATGGTGTAGGTGAAGAGCTGCATCCACCTACAGTTAATCCAAACAGTACAACTAGTGCAACTTTTGCTTTCTGCATACGTATATCCTTATTCAACCAACTGGTTTTATTAAACAGCGTTACTATCAAGCTAGCTGAAGTTAAGCAATTGAGCAATCATTAATCACCAAGTTGGTTGTGTTCACCGCAGCAGCTATTGCTCAAACGCTAACTCACCGCCATGACAACTCACCACAATAGGCTTACCCGGCACAAATTGACCACTAAGCAGTTTTTGCGCCAGTGGGTTTTCCACCTCTTGCTGCAGCGCACGTTTCAATGGACGTGCACCATAGACAGGATCGAAACCTACACGGGCAATCTGAGCTAATGCTTCTTTGCTGACCTCGATTTCATAGTCTTTTTCCGCTAGACGCGATTTAAGATTATTCAATTGAATCTCCGCGATATGGGCAATATGCTCAGCCTCCAATGGATGGAACACAACAGTTTCATCGACACGATTTAAAAACTCAGGCCTAAAGCTCTGGGTAACAACCCCCATTACTTGCGCCTTCATTTCGCTGTAGCTCAAACTACCAAACTGCTCTTGAATAACATCAGAGCCCAAATTAGAAGTCATGATGACCACAGTATTTCGAAAATCAACCGTGCGGCCTTGACCATCTGTTAGACGTCCATCATCTAACACCTGTAAAAGGATGTTAAACACATCTGGATGGGCCTTTTCCACCTCATCGAGCAAAATCACAGAATACGGTTTACGTCGCACTGCTTCTGTTAGGTACCCACCCTCTTCATAACCTACATAACCTGGAGGTGCCCCCACTAATCGTGATACCGAATGCTTCTCCATAAACTCAGACATGTCGATACGCACCATTGCAGATTCAGTATCAAACAAGAATTTAGCCAAAGATTTACACAGTTCAGTTTTACCCACACCGGTAGGGCCTAAAAATAGGAAAGAACCGATCGGGCGATTAGGATCTGCTAATCCAGCTCGGCTACGTCGAATCGCATTAGCCACAGCATCGACCGCTTCACTTTGTCCAATCACGCGCTGGTGTAGAGCTTGCTCCATTTTCAATAGCTTCTCTTTTTCACCTTCCAGCATTTTAGCCACCGGAATACCTGTGGCTTTCGACAATACTTCAGCAATTTCAATATCAGTGACTTTATTGCGCAATAAGGTCATATCTTGCATTTCAGCCTGTGATGCCAGATCTAACTGCTTTTCAAGTTCAGGGATTCGTCCGTATTGCAGCTCTGACATACGAGTAAGATCGCTGGCCCGTCTTGCAACCTCAAGATCCATACGAGCTTGCTCTAAATCAGCTTTAATATGCTGTGTACCCGCAAGAGCCGCCTTCTCAGTATGCCAAATTTCATTTAATTCAGCTGCCTTGGCATCCACGTCTTTTAATTCTGTACGCAAAGTATCTAAACGACGCATACTTGCTTCGTCAGTCTCTTTACTCAATGCTTGCTCTTCAAGCTTTAACTGAATAGCACGACGTTCTAACTTATCTAATGGTTCAGGTTTAGAATCGATTTGAATTCGAATGCTCGAAGCCGCTTCATCAATGAGATCAATGGCCTTATCCGGCAACTTTCTGTCTGAAACATATCGATGCGACATACTCGCTGCTGCCACAATCGCAGGATCGGTGATCTCCACATGATGATGAAGTTCATAGCGCTCTTTAAGACCACGTAAAATTGCAATGGTATCTTCAACGTTTGGTTCTTCAACCAACACCTTTTGAAAACGACGTTCTAGAGCAGCGTCTTTTTCAATATATTGACGATATTCATCTAAGGTTGTAGCACCGACACAGTGTAAATCACCGCGAGCTAAAGCAGGTTTTAGCATGTTACCTGCATCCATAGCGCCATCGCCCTTACCGGCTCCGACCATAGTATGCAACTCATCAATGAACAGAATCACCTGGCCTTCTTCTTGTGAAAGCTCATTTAAAACCGCTTTAAGTCGCTCTTCGAATTCACCACGGTATTTTGCGCCAGCGACTAGCGCCCCCATATCTAATGATAATACCCGCTTATTTTTAATCCCTTCGGGTACCTCGCCGTTAATAATTCGCTGTGCAAGCCCCTCAACAATTGCGGTCTTACCTACACCCGGTTCACCAATTAATACTGGGTTGTTCTTACTTCGGCGTTGCAATACCTGCACAGTGCGCCTAATTTCATCGTCGCGACCAATAACCGGATCAAGTTTTCCTTGCTCTGCACGTTCAGTCAGATCAACGGTAAACTTCTTCAGTGCTTGACGCTGATCTTCTGCATTAGGGTCATCAATGTTCTTACCTGAACGTACGCTTTGAATAGTTTGCTCTAACAACTCTTTGGTTGCGCCGGACTTTTTCAAACTCTGAGCAAGTACATCGTTGCCTTCTAATGCAGCTAACACAAATAGCTCACTGGAAATAAACTTGTCTTTGCGCTTTTGCGCTAACTTGTCACATAGGTTTAGTAATCGAATTAATGCTTGTGATAGTTGAACATCCCCACCCGTGCCTTCCACTTTGGGTAGTCGTTCCAACTCTTGGCTTAATAACGAGCGTAAACTACTTACTTGAATACCAGCTTGGGTTAATAATGGATGAATAGAACCGCCATCTTGATTTAACAGCGCCATCATTAGATGAGTCGGTTCAATGAACTGGTGATCGCGCCCCAAAGCTAATGATTGTGCATCGGAGATAGCGATTTGAAATTTGTTGGTCATACGATCGAGTCGCATATACTGCCTCCTAATCTACAAATAAAACAGCACTCTAGTCTGATTAATAATATAGATGGGGTTGAGTTGATTTTTTTCAAGTCAACCGACGGCGTGTTTGATACAAGCGTGAGGTAGATGCTTACTCACGCCAAATCAGCGATGCCATACGACCAGTCGTCGTCTCTCGCCGATAGGAAAAGTAATCCGATGCATTTTGATAGGTGCAGTGCCCAAGCGTATAGACTTGCTCTACACCACTTAAATTAAGTCGCCTAGCTGCTAGGCCTTGAAGATCTGCTAAGTATTTGTCACCAAAAGAGCGAAAATACTGCTGACTTGCAGCGTCAACCGCGGTAAACGCCGCCCTCACTTCAGGGCCAACCTCGAACGACTGTTGGCCGATAGCGGGACCAAGATAGGCTATAATATCTCGGCTGTCCCCCGTAAACTGCGTTAATGCTGACTCAATAACACCATCACATAAACCTCGCCAACCAGCATGAACCGCTGCTAGCTGTTTTCCTCCTCTGTCACACAACAACACAGGTAAACAATCAGCCGTCATAACCACGCAAACCTGATGTTGACTGGTAGTAAAACTGCCATCAGCGGTACGATTATTGTCATTATCAAGATTAACGACACAGGTTCCATGCACCTGCTCAAGCCAAGGCAAACAGGTATCTAGCCCATAAATTTGTTGCAGCCGCTTTCGGTTTTCAGCCACAGCCTCAGGCGAATCACCAACATGATCGCCTAAGTTTAAACTGTCATATGGCGCACCACTCACTCCACCAGCTCTTGTAGTGAATACCAGCTTGACACCATTGGGAATGAACCAGTTTGCAGGAATCATTAGTACGCCGCTGGATGTTCTTGGGTGTCTTGGCGCAATGCTTTAGTTAAGGTTTGCATATCTTCAGGAATAGGCGCCTGCCAACTCATGATTTCACATGTATATGGGTGGGCTAACTCTAATCGAACTGCGTGCAGTGCCTGACGCTTAAAACCTTGAAGCACTTCCATTAACTCTGCAGATGCCGCCTTAGGTGGACGAGGTCGTCCGCCGTATACAGGATCGCCAGCAAGCACGTGACCAATGTGCTCCATGTGCACACGAATTTGGTGAGTACGACCAGTTTCCAGTCGTAATCTTAGCCGT
Source organism: Shewanella waksmanii (assembly GCF_043643685.1). Lineage (GTDB taxonomy): Bacteria > Pseudomonadota > Gammaproteobacteria > Enterobacterales > Shewanellaceae > Shewanella > Shewanella waksmanii_A. The sequence goes on along the minus strand of NZ_JBHZSN010000020.1, from coordinate 50,280 downwards.
GTATGCGCACGGAACTTCTCTGCAACACGGTAATGTGTCACCGATGGACGGCCGGCATGATGTACTGTCATATGGGTACGTTTAGTGGCATGTCGATCGATAGGCGCATCGACCGTACCACCTGCTGTCATAGTACCTGTGACAATCGCCTCATATTCACGCACGATCTCACGGGCTTGCAGCGCCGCAACTAAATGAGTTTGGGCCTCAACCGTTTTCGCTACCACCATAAGCCCGGTGGTATCTTTATCTAATCGGTGCACAATTCCTGCGCGAGGAACCAAGTCGATGCCTGGACAATGATGTAATAATGCATTCATTAGCGTGCCATCGGTATTTCCAGCGCCAGGATGAACCACTAACCCCGCTTGTTTATTGATCACCAAAATATGGTCATCTTCATAAACGATATCGAGATCTATCGCTTGTGCTTCAGCTTTGGTTTCTTCTTCAAGCTTTGCTTCAATGGCAACTACCTGCCCTTCTAAAACTTTTTCACGTGGCTTGGTTGCCACTACACCATCAATGTAAACAGCACCAGTCTGAATCCACTCTTTGATACGTGTACGCGAATAATCGGGGAACAATTCGGCCAAAGTTTGGTCCAATCTCTGCCCTGTTTGAGTTGCTGCGATCTCGCTTTTTAGATTAATCTCTTGTGTCATAGGAACCGTACCCGCGTTTTGGGGTCCAAAAAAATGTGCTATCTGTTACAATCGGATTGTTTCTATTTTATAGTGAAATGGAAAAATTCTTAACTACAACTTTAAAAGAATCGAATTCAAGTATGCATAACATTGCCAAATTAGCTTCTATCGCCTTGATATCATTAGGCTTAACAGCCTGCAGTAGTAGCCCAGAAGATGACATGGAATTTAGCAAATCTTCTCCAGAAGTGCTCTATTCTCAAGCGCGCAACTCAATGGAGCTCGGAAATTACTCTAAAGCGGTTCGCTCATTGGAAGCTTTAGATTCAAGATATCCATTTGGACCACATAAGACTCAAGTCCAACTTGATTTGATTTATGCTTACTACAAATTAGATGATCCAGCCTCTGGTATCGCTAATATCGACCGCTTTATTCGTCTCAATCCGACCCATAAAGATATCGACTATGTCTATTACATGCGTGGGCTAGTCAACATGCAGTCTGATAGCTACTTGTTCCACGACATGTTAAATATTGATCGTACTGACCGTGACCCTAAAGTCGCCCAAGACGCGTTTAAAGACTTTGACCGATTGATTAAACAATATCCAAACAGCAAGTATGCTGCTGATGCACAAAAGCGTATGCAGTATTTGAAAAACCGCTTAGCCAAATATTCTATTGCAGTCGCTGAATACTATATGAAAATGAATGCATGGAGTGCGGCAGCAGTGCGAGCTCAATCGGTGATGGAAGGCTATCCAGGAACACCTTCGACCGAACGTGCACTAGAAATTATGGCATCAGCTTACGGTGAACTTGGTCAAGATAAACTAAAAGACAACGTACTGACGGTGATGCAAGCTAACTTTCCAAACAATAGCATGCTTAACAACTAGTCTAGCTTAACGCTTAATACCCGATAAAAGCCCCATCATAGGGGCTTTTTTATTTTTGGCACTGAGTAGCTGCCAACACTGAGCTCTTAGCGATCTGGTTTTAGTCGATGCCAAATTAGATACATGGTGAATCATGTTGTGAAATCGGCATGCGTGCTCATGATACGCACCTAAGTGAAACCTGCTGGTCCAAAGAAGCTATTAAACTTAACAGCACTCACTCCCATCGTCCATGCTCAAAATCTACCCTCATCAACAGTGCCTATTGTTTATATAAGCGACAAGTGACATTTTAAGCTGGCATCAGACTGTCTGCTCTTGTTTACTCCCCCTTACTAGCTAAACATGCCAATGTGAACACATTAGCAACAATTGGCACAAAAGATGTGCAAACAAGCTATTTCAGGCAATAAAATTCAGAAAACAGTTGACTCAAAACCACAAAAGCTTTTTAATGCACCCCGTCGCCCGAATAGCTCAGTTGGTAGAGCAGAGGATTGAAAATCCTCGTGTCCCTGGTTCGATTCCGGGTTCGGGCACCATATTTAGATTAGGTGCTGCGGCATCTAAACAAGAAAACCTCGCATTGCGAGGTTTTTTTTTGCCTACGATTTTCTTCCTAGCCAACCTGCAACTTCAGCCTTGGTCATCGTAATTATTTATCTGCTAACCCATGCAATATCAGCAGGTTTTGCTATACCTAATAAATACGACTAACGCCTGACAAACTATACGAAAGACCTAGGACCAAGGAGCTTGTTGGCCATGAACAATATCCAACTCAAACATAAAATGGCTTTTGGCATTTTGTTGCCACTTACCTTACTGGTTTTAATCTGCATTCTCGCATTGAATATGATGAGCCAGATCGAAAAAGGGGTGAACTCTATCTATGAGGATCGTGTGGTTCCCTTAGAGGATTTGAAAATCATCGCTGATGATTATGCGGTATCTGTTATCGATGCCATTAACAAAGCCAATGCCGGTGGGTTCACCGCCCAAGAGGCCACCAAGGCCCTACAAGAAGCCAAGCAAAATATCACCATGGTGTGGGGCAAATACATGCAAACTACCCTGACGCGCGAAGAAGCACGGCTTGTAGATGAAGCCAAGTCACTCTTTATACCAGCCAACGAAAGTATTAACGCGTTAGTCAACAAGCTGTCGAGGTTACAAGGCGATATCTCTGGTCAGCTTTCAACTGAGATCATGCCGTTATACCAAGTCATTGATCCAATCAGCGGCAAGATATCCGATTTGATAGCACTGCAATTGGATATTGCTGAACAAGAGAAGAATAAAGTCAGTGCTATTTATGACACATCAGTGTTGCTATTTATCACCTTAACGATCATCACCGCCGTCGCGGGTATATTGATTGGCCTTTGGGTTAATCGTAGTGTGATGCGCCCAGTTGAATCAATACAAACCCAGCTTGGTAACATCAAGCGCAACTCCGATCTCACCATTGAAATCAAACAATACAACAATGATGAATTAGGGCAAATTACTCAAGATATCAATGGTGTTATCGAGCACCTCAGGCATATCTTGCAAGATATTCTAGAAGCCGCTAATACCGTGACCACATCAGCTCAGGAGCTCAACGGCTTTACTCAAGCCTCAAATGAGCGCATGCATATGCAGCAAAGCGAAACGGAGCAAACTGCTACCGCCATGAATCAAATGGCTGCAACCGTTGCAGAAGTCGCCCAAAGCACCACCGCAGCGGCTGATTCTGCAAAAGATGCCGATAACCATGCTTCTCAAGGTAATAGCATTGTCCAACAATCTATGACCACTATGGTTGAACTATCCGCGCAAATCCAAAGTACCGCACAAGTGATCACCGATCTGGCCGCTGAAAGCCAAAACATCGGCAGTGTGTTAGATGTCATTAAGGGCATCGCTGAACAAACTAACCTACTGGCATTGAATGCCGCCATCGAAGCGGCACGAGCAGGTGAACAAGGCCGCGGTTTCGCCGTTGTTGCCGATGAAGTAAGAACCTTGGCACAAAGAACTCAAGAAGCAACACAAGAGATTGAAACCATGATCGAAGGCTTACAGCGAGGGGTAAAAGAAGCCGTTAATGCCATGGATGTCGGCATCACTCAAGTCGATAATGCCAATCAACAAACCAATACAGCAGGACAAGCATTACAAGACATCGTCACATCAGTGGATAACATCACAGCAATGAATACTCATATCGCGACTGCGGCTGAAGAGCAAAGCAGCGTCGCCGAAAGCATTAATCGCAGCATCATTACCATTAGTGATATCGCTTCAGAATCTAGCCGCTCCGCAGAAGAGATTAGCCACTCAGTCTCATCTCTTACTGATTTGGCTGAGAGAATGCGCCTACAAATTAGTAGCTTTAAACTATAGGTACTTCACTGAGTATTAATTCGATACGTACTCGCAGTATGCAATAGCGAATAAAAAAGCCGCCATCTCGTCGATGGCGGCTTTTTTCTATAATTACCGATTAGATCTTAAACATACTTAGATCTTAAACATATTTAGATCTTAAACATAGATACCGCATTTTGTAGTGATTCAGCTCTAGCACGAACCTCATCAGAAGAGGCGGCATTGGCATCTGCAGCAACCGATGACTCCTGTGCAATATCTCGAATAATCACCACGTTTTTGTTCACTTCAGAGGCCACCATACTTTGCTCTTCAATCGCCGCAGCGATCTGAGTACTCATGTCCATGATATTAGTGACATCTGTGTTGATTTGCTGCAACAAGGTGCCCGCACTTGCCGCTTGCTCAGCACTTTCACCACCCTGTTTCTGGGTCGCTTCCATCAATTGCACAATTGAACGAGTTCGACTTTGCAATGTCTGAATAATACCAGCAATCTCTTCGGTAGACTCTTGAGTTCGCATCGCAAGGCTACGCACTTCATCCGCAACGACCGCGAAACCTCGACCTTGCTCACCCGCGCGGGCCGCCTCAATTGCAGCATTTAGCGCTAATAGGTTGGTTTGTTCAGCAATACCACGAATCACATCCAACACGCTACCAATGGTTTCACTGTCTTTTTCTAGATCGCTTACCACCTGGGCTGAGCCATCAAGCCTTTCAGCGAGTGCTTGAATCTTCTCAATGGTCTGCTCTACCCCCTCTTGACCTTTCTGCGCATTGTCATGGGTATTGCTAGCTCTATCAGCTGCAAGTTCGGTATTTTTAGCAATTTCATCGATAGTAGCCCCCATCTCAGTGATGGCCGTAGCTACCATATCGGTTTCATTTAATTGACGACTCACACCTTCAGAGGCTTGCATCGCATTATGAGATAATTCTTGGCAAGAGTTGGTTACCGTTTCTACCGATGCCAACACCTCTTCAATCAATTCTTGGAAACTGTTCACCATACTGTTGAAGTGAGTGGCTATCATACCCAGTTCATCTTGAGCATCGTAATCGCAGCGTAAAGTGAGATCTTTGCTCTCTTCTATTTTAGTGATGGTATCGGTTAATCGCTGCACTGGATCCATAATGCTGCGTAAAATCACCACAGTAATTGCAATCACCGCAGCAGCAATAATGAAGAAGATAATCAAACTCCACATAGTTGCAGAGCTTTCCGCATCGGCAATCAACTTTAATGCCACTTCTTCTAGGCGCTTGGCATCATCCTCTGCCCGGAAAATACCTTCACGCAAAATTTTCATCTGACCTGATTCTTCATCTAGCCCTAATGCCTGATGTTTGGAGACCAACAACTTAAAGTCATTTTCATAGGCACGCATCAAACTGCTGATATCTTGCACCACGCTGTAAGAGAGATCTGACTGCTCAAGTTTTTCTAGAAAAACAACAACGTTACCTTCAAAACGGGACAAATATTTCACATCTCGACGAAGCATGAAATCTTTTTCATTGCGCCTTAATTGCAGCATAGATACCATCAAATCAGGTTGATCATATTGCTTAACCAGAGTCTCAACGTTATGAACCGCTTTGCGTAAGGTGCCATATAAGCCCGATGTTGGCGTCAGCCCTATCTCTTGTTGCATGGCAACAACGGTCTCAAAGTTACTACTGTATTGCGCTAACCCCTGGCGGAACTTAGTTAAATCATCCACCGGGATATCATAGTCAACCAACACATCATTTAACGTTGAAGAGATGGCCTCAATATTTGCCGCATCACGACGATGACGCTCGGCATATTTCATCTCGAGCCGGCCGAAAAAGTCTTTCTCGTCTTTACGTAGACCCAGAATCTCTCTTTCAAGCTCAATGACTTTCTGCGCGGCAAACGACAAATCAGATAGCACTGTATTTGAATACCGCTGTAAAGCGAACATCGCAATCAAAGACAAAATGGAAACCGCTGCACTCAATAATAACTTGTGGCGTATGAGCATAAAACAATCCTTTAGGGGCAGAACTTCTTATAAAAATAGTAGTAAACCAAAAGAAAGCGAAAAAAATCGCTGCCTGTCACAAAATCGTCACATTCTTTTATAGGTATATAGACCTATATCGACATGATTGGAAGGATATTTAGCTGTTTATTCTTCTTTTTCTAATTAATTAACTGTCAGTTGCTCAAAAAGAAATCAATTGTATTTTTGGGATAAAAATGTTGCAGCTATTTACTCCCACCTCAACAACTGAATACAATATACCAAAAGGAGCGATTATGAAGATTATTGATGCTGTACAAGTTCACCAAACGATGAATTTCAATGCGTTAATCGAGGCATTAAGAGACACGTTTGCTAAACCTGCTGGTATGCCACAACGACAGGTGTTCCCATTAGATAGTGATGAAAACAACCATGACGCCTTTGCTGTGTTACCTTCTTGGAATGACAAAACCATTGCGGTGAAAGCTTTTACTTATTTCCCTGACAACCCGAAAAAGAGCACTGAGTTAGCTAGCTTATATTCAAAAATTATGATTTTTGATCGCCAAACTGGTGTTCCTCAAGCACTTGTGGACGGCACTAGCGTGACTTACTGGCGGACCGCTGCGATATCAGCACTTGGTTCAGATTACTTAGCCCGTAAGGACGCCAGCACATTACTGCTTCTAGGCACAGGAAAATTAGCATCATTCATGGCACTAGCCCATGCAAGTGTACGTCCTATTACTAACATAATCGTTTGGGGAAGAAGTTTAGACAAAGCCGCAACGACGGTGGAGTTGATCCTCCAGCAAAGACCAGATATCAATGTCAGCGTTTGCGAAGAACTCAAACCAGCCGTGCAATCGGCAGATATCATTAGCTGCGCAACAGGTTCACCCACACCGCTTTTTAATGGTGACTGGGTTCAACCCGGTACCCACACCGATTTCGTCGGTAACCATAACCACGACAGACGTGAGTGTGATAGCCAACTTATCACTAAGGCCGATGTGTTTGTCGATTCAAAAATCAATGTGTTTGCTGAAGCAGGTGAATTACTTATTCCAGTCGAGGAAGGTGTTTTTGAACTGTCTCAGGTCAAAGGAGAACTGGCCGAACTGTGCAACGCAAAAGTTAATGGCAGAGAAAACCCACAGCAAATCACCGTCTTCAAAACCGTTGGTACCGCATTAGCCGACTTAGTTGGCGCACAACTGGTGTATCAAAGCATTTAAGCGTTTTTATCGCTACTTAGGTGCAGCATCTGCTGCGCCTTAACTCCACCCCTTTGCCAAATTGCACAATTATTTTACATTGTTGTAAACCTTTTGCTGCCTTCAAGGTGTCTAATCAATATTCACACTGGTATAGGGATATCAATTTGACCGCAAGTCTGGCCACCAAGGCTGCAACGCCCATTGCTGAAGCACAGTTAATTACTGATGCTCAAGCAGGTGATACACAAGCCTTTAAAGCACTCTATGAACTGCATCACAAGCAGATTTATGCACTGTGTTTGCGTTTGTGTGGCGATAGTGCGGTAGCAGAAGAAGCGCTTCAAGATGCATTTGTACGTGCTTGGCAAAAACTGCCGTTGTTTGCGGGCAATAGCCAGTTTTCTACTTGGCTACATAAATTGAGTGTTAACCAAGCACTGACCACTTTAAAAAAACATCGCAGCTTTTGGCATCGCTTTTTACCCATAGATGAGCATATAGAGCCTCAAGTAGAGCAAGCACATTATGAGAACCTTGATAAGCTGCTACTCAAGCTACCAGAGCGAACACGCATTGTTTTCGTGCTATTCGCCCTTGAAGGCTATACCCATCAAGAAATCGCTGAGCTGCTAGATATTGCAACAGGCACAAGCAAAGCCCAATACCATCGAGCTAAAACTTTATTACAGGAGCAGATCTTATGAGTGATAAAGCAACGCAATGGCAACAAATGCTAGATTCACTGCCTAGAGAGCTTGAACCAAGCCCCCAAGTATGGGCAAAAATCGAAGACAGAATTAGCCCAAAGCAAGGCTATTCAACAAAGGTGGCCATTGCTGCGACCCTAGTTATCGGCTTACTTATTGGCTATCTGATTCGCCCCCCACAGCATATAGATACCGACAATGCGCTACTGGCCACTATCGATGCGATTGAGCTGCAACACCAATCACAAGTATCTGCGTTAGAAGACAACCGCCAACTAGTTGGACTTAGAGACAATCAATATGAACCCATCTTCAATGATGGTATCGACCAACTTCGTAATGCGGCCAAAGAGCTATATGACAACCTGCGACGCGACCCAACCGATAAACAGTTGTGGCAAATGTGGCTCTGGACACAAAAACGCGAAATTGAACTGCTTAAACAAATGCAAAAACTGCCGAATAATCAGCTAAAAGATGGAGTGATGATATGAATATAGGACGCAAACTTAGCGCATTAATCTTGCCAATTGTATTGGTTGCACAAAGCGTATATGCCAGCGAAAAAATAGATAAGACCATAGAGGTTACTGCAGACCTAAAACTTTCCATCACAGTCCAACGCGGTGAAGTATCGGTTTCGTCTTGGGATAAACCGATGATCAGCATTAAAGGGACCTTAGATGAACTTAGCGAAGGCTTTAGCATTGAACAAGATGGCAATACTGTCAGACTAGAAGACAAAATGCCTAAGCGTTACAAAGGCAGTAATAAAAAAGGCTCTAAGTTGACCTTTATGGTTCCTAAAAATCTCACGGTGGATATGGATGGTGTCTCATCCGACTTTGACATACAAGCATTGCAGGGCAAAATCCACCTCGACACCGTCAGCGGTGACATTCAAGCTAAAACATTAAGTGACAATATCTATCTGCAAACGGTTTCTGGTGACATCATTAGTCAATCACTGTCTGGAGATGTTCGCCTAGATACTGTTTCAGGCAGCATTACCGATAGCAACAGCAAAGGCAGTATCAATTTCACTTTAGTCAGTGGTGACCTGTCCAGTGAAAGCCAAGCCAAAACTGTGCAAGCAGATCTTGTCTCTGGTAATGCCAAGCTAAAACTACAACAAGTGGATGCATTAGAGTTAAAGAGTGTGAGTGGCGATCTAAATATCACCCTCACGCAATTAACTGATAAAGCGAGCCTTGATAGTGTCAGTGGTGACATCACGATGAATTTACCACGTGATATTAATGCCCACTTTAAGATTGATGGTGGCCCTAGTGGCGACATCAGCAATGGCCTTAGCGATCACAAACCAATGAAAGCAAAATATACCCGCAGCGAATCTTTACAATTCCAACTTGGTAATGGCCAGGCTGACGTGCGGATCTCTACAATTAGCGGCGACATAGATTTAAAATAGTCATATGGCCCTCTCACGAGGGCCTTTTTTTAAACCGACTGAATCTCTTCTTCAGTAAGATAACGCCACTCTCCAGGTTCTAAATCAGCATCCAATTCAATACTGCCCACTGAGTGCCGGTGTAAAGCGACCACCTTGTTGCCCACTGCGGCAAACATACGTTTAACCTGATGATACTTACCTTCGGTAATCGTCAGTTTTGCATGATAGCTATCAATGATTTCTAATTGCGCAGGTTTTGTAAGTCCATCTTCATTGCGCAGCGCAACGCCTTGCTCGAAAGTGGCGATTAACGCATCATCAAGGGGGTCTGCAACGGTGACTAAATAGGTTTTCCCACAGTCCTTTTTAGGCGAGGTTATGCGATGAGACCACTGACCATCTGTGGTAATTAGCACTAGCCCAGTTGTATCAATATCCAAGCGCCCAGCAATATGTAATGCTTCTGGCTTTTCAATATCCAGCAAATCAATCACTGTCGGATGCATATCATCGATGGTTGCACACACAGTATCTGCCGGCTTATTCAGCATCAAAAAACGCTCACCAACGGGATTAAGCTCATCACCGTCGTAGCAAATTTTATGCTTATCTAACACCTTAAACCCAGCATCTTTGACAATGACACCATCACAGGTTACTGCTCCGGACTTAATGGCCTTTTTAGCCAAAGCGCGAGTAAAGTAACTCGACTCACATAAATATTTATCTAAACGCACAAATTAACTCTAACAAAACAGACAGGCGATTATTATGAGCTTTCACCTTGGTAATCGCAATTCAGCTTCTAAAAAGTCGTGGTTGTACAAGCTTAAAACCCGTGGTTTACGCCAAGGAAACCTTTGCTTACAGTTGATTAGGCAAAAAGGTTCAAATTAGCCAGAGGCGACTATTTACACGGCCGCAACCGCTGTAACATACTGACCAACTTAGTATCACCATCAATAATCACAATAATAGTTTTTTCATCAAGGCTCGTTGTCACAGCAGTTTCGTTGCCAACATTGATGACTTTCAATAGTCGACTATTGATTTGCAACACTCAAAACCGAAGGGAATAACAATGAAAAAAGTACTCATAGGCGGACTATGTGCGTCACTTATCACAGGTTTAAGCGCCTGCAACAATAAAGAAGCAGAAGTTAGCGCACCAGAGCCCACGGCAACAGCCCAAGCGGTCACTCAAGCATTAGGCTCGGGCATTGAGTTTGCCAACTTTGATAAGTCGGTTCGTCCACAAGATGACTTCTACTACTATGTGAATGGCACTTGGTTAAAAAATGCCACAATCCCCAGTGACCGAACCAGCACAGGCTCTTTTTATGACCTACGTGAACAAGCCCGTGATGACGTAAAAGCCATTATTGAAGAAGTAGCAGCAACAGCTAATTTAACTCCAGGCAGTGACGAGCAAAAAGTCGCCGACCTTTATCGGTCCTTCATGGATACCGACACACTCAATAAACTGGGCGTTGCGCCAATTCAAGCAGAACTCGATAAGATTGCCGCACTAAAATCAAAAGATGAATTAGCAAGCTACTTTGCCCATAGCCAAACGATTGGCGGCGGCACCCCACTTGGGTTTTACATCAATGTCGATGCTAAAGACTCAAGCCGCTATGCTACACACATTTGGCAGTACGGCTTAAGCCTTCCTGAGAAAGACTACTATTTCAATGACTCAGAGCGCTTTGTTAATATTCGTCAGGCGTTCGTCGCACATATCGAAAAGATGTTTACGCTTGCAGGCTTTGCCAACCCCAAAGCCAGTGCTGAACAAGTATTAGCACTAGAAACAGCGATTGCTGAAAAGCATTGGGATGTGGTTGAAACTCGCGACAGCAGCAAAACATACAACAAATACCAAACAAGCGACCTTGCTAAACTGGCGCCGGACTTTAATTGGAGCGGTTATTTGGCAACCATTGGCGCGGATAAACAGTCAGACATCATTATTAATCAGCCAAGCTTTATTGAAGGTTTTAACCAAGTCCTAAAAGATAACTCGCTTGCGACTTGGCAAACCTACATGCAATGGCAACTATTGACTCATTTTGCGGGCAATATGAGCGAAGAGCTTGATCAGGAAAACTTTGCATTTTTCTCGAAAACACTTAATGGTCAGCAAGAGCAACAGCCCCGTTGGAAGCGCGGCGTTAGCACGGTTAGTGGCACACTAGGTGAAGTCGTGGGTAAGGTCTACGTTAAGCGTCACTTTGCACCTGAAGCGAAAGAACGTATGCAAGTTCTAGTTGAGAACTTACGCAAAGCCTATGGTGAAAGTATTGATAATCTAGATTGGATGAGCGCTGACACCAAAGTTGCCGCCAAAGATAAGTTAGCCAAGTTTGACCCTAAAATTGGTTACCCAGATAAATGGGAAAACTATGACAAGCTAACCATCAAAGCTGACGAACTTGTTGGCAATAGCATACGAGCCAGCCAATTGGCCCATGAAAAAGAGCTTGAAAAACTTGGTGGACCCATCCGTAAATGGGAATGGCATATGACCCCACAAACGGTCAATGCTTATTACAATCCAACCATGAATGAAATTGTATTCCCGGCAGCGATTTTACAACCACCATTCTTTAACATGGAAGCTGATGACGCGGTTAACTATGGCGGTATTGGTGCGGTCATTGGTCATGAAATGGGTCATGGTTTTGATGACCAAGGCGCGAAGTTTGACGGCGAAGGCAACATGCGCGATTGGTGGACGGAGCAAGATCTAAAAGAGTTTGCTGCGCGAGGCAAAGCACTGGTAGAGCAGTATAACAACTATGCGGTATTCGATGATTTACACGTCAACGGCGAGCTGACCTTAGGTGAAAACATTGGCGATCTGTCTGGTGTAACCATTGCTTATAAAGCCTATAAAATGTCACTCAACGGCAAACCCGCCCCAGTCATTGACGGCTTGACTGGTGATGAGCGCTTCTTCATTGGCTTTACCCAGATTTGGCGCGCGAAAATCAAGGAAGAGTCAATGCGTAACCGTGTGGCGACTGACCCGCATTCGCCAGCTCACTTCCGAGCTATCGGCTCGTTATCAAACATGCCTGAATTTTACACGACTTTCGATGTAAAAGAAGGCGATGCTATGTATATCGCACCTGAAAAAAGAGTGAAAATCTGGTAAGTAAACACCTGAATTTTTACTATAAAAAAGAGCGCCTTAGGCGCTCTTTTATTTTGTGGTTGTAAAGATAAACTTTAGTTCATTCACCGTTCAGCATAGATTAAGTTAAGTCCAGTTACAGTGAGGTTCCCAACGAGTTATGAGGATCTTCATGAACAAGTTATTTCGTACCTTTAGCATCTTCCTTCTATTGCTTTCGACGCGCTCAGCTTTTGCGACTCCAGTGGACATTCAAGCGCAAGTTAAAGAAGCTAATGAGCATTATGTTGTCCGTCAATCACTCAATAAAGATCTTGATGGACTGTTATCCATCCCCTCACAGTCTTTTCTCACTCGTCAGTTTAGCGGCGAGATTGATGAACTCTATCTCCATGCCCCTGAAGCACAATCGGAGTTATTATCAATGCTCGAAGGGTTAACCGACAGTATTCCTGGAGAAATCATCAGCCCCGATATTAAAAGTTATGCCCGTGCTCAACAAAAAATCAGCAATAAATTCGATGGTGATGCCAGTCAACTTACCGATATTGTCCGTGCCAGTGTCGTCAGCCACAACATTGCTGATTTGGTCAGTGTCTATGAAGGTTTAAGCCACAAAGCTAAAATCGTTCAGGTAAAAAATCGATTTGCAGCACCAAAAGAGTCGGGGTATCGCGATATCAACTTACTGGTGAAGCTACCTGACAGTAACATGATTGCAGAAGTACAGCTCCATCTAGCCGCCATTGCAGAAATTAAAAGTGGCGATGAGCACTTAGTCTATGAGCAAATTCAGCAAATAGAGCAACGTGCAAAGCAACAAGCTAGGCCAACGAGTGAGTTTGAAAACCAGCAAATAACCCAGCTAAGACAAGACTCACACAAGCTGTACCACAAAGCTTGGTTGCAATATAAGCGTATTGATCGCGCCACTTTACTCACCCCTCAAGCGGCGTAAATACCACGATATCCTTCCCCTCTCGACTAACAAATTAGCGCAAGAACAGATATACTTGCGCTAATTAATCACTTTACAACGAAACCAAGATGCACGACATCATAGAGCGCCTAAGAGAACTCAGCGAAACCGTTCCAGTGCCACTCACTTTGCCGACCTTTGACCAATTGGTGCAAGTAGAGGAAGAGATCTTAATTCCGTTACCTGCAGAGTTAAAAGAGTACTTGCTTTACGCCAGCGACGTCATTTATGGCACCATAGAACCGGTCACCGCCAGCGATCCTTATTCCCATACCTATTTACCCGAAGTCACTGCTTACGCTTGGTCAATAGGCATGCCACGGGAATACATCGCCGTATGTCAACAAGGCAGCCACTTTTACTGCATCGATCAGGAAGGTCAGGTGATGCTCTGGAGTGAAGATGAGTTAGAAAGTGAAACCTGGGAATCCTTTTGGCAATGGGCTGAAGAGGTCTGGCTACAAAGCTAATCTGTCACTTTACGTGTATATCATACACTATTCAATTTAATTAAAAGAGTTCATTATCATGGCTAAAAATATCAGCCTTAACCCAATTGAGATCAAATACCTACGCCTATCACTGGGCTTAAGCACTCAGCAAGTCGCTGACTTAGTCAAGGTGAGCGCCGACGAGGTTGAAGCCTGGGAACAAGGTGAAGCAGAGGTATCTGGACTGGCAGTTAAAAAGCTAACCGAGTTTGATGAAACCATTGAAATGCAAGTGCTCAATACCTGTGACGGTATTGAGGCTTTATTTGAAAAAGAGCCTAAACGCACCTTAAGTTTCGTGGTTTACGACAATCAAGCAACTTACTTACAATACAACCCAGAGTTTATCGGCACCCTGCCCCTTGCAGAGCTATATAACACCTCTGCATGGCGTATTAAGAAAGAATGTAAGTTGGTGCTCGAAGTCGATGTCGTTTTAGTTCCCATGGACGCGCAAGCTTACCGAGAGTATCGCGAGCAACATGACTTAAAAGAAAATCCAGCCAGCCGTGCCAAATGGGCTGCAACCCAAATTTAAAATCAAAAAAAGCATCTTTTATAGATGCTTTTTTGTTTTCAGTAGCCAATACCGTTAACTGGCTGCGGCGAGCTCTTTATCAAGCCCCTTTTGCATTGCTGACCTTGCGGTAACGCGGTCACGATACGCTAAAAGTTTTGCCGGAATGTCTTGCTCAAACCTGGTCGCCCACACTAAGGTATGCGCCAGCAAGATATCAGCCACAGTAAATTGCTCTCCCAGTAAATAACCAGTTTCAGGAACCCAGCTTTCAGCCACTGCCGCCGCTTTATCAAACTCCCATTTCGCAACTGCCAGCATGCTAGGTTGACGTATATCTTGCGGTAAAGCGAACTTGTGTTTACCCATGGTCCATAACGGCTGTTCTAATTCACAAATGATATAGCTCACCCATTTATGATGTAATGCAGATTCGGCAGAACCCGCAACCGGTAAAAAGTCACCTTGGCCGTACTTTTCAGCAAGATACAGCACGATTGCAGCTGACTCTGACAAGCAAATATCGCCATCTTGCATCGCGGGAACTTTGCCACAAGGGTTAACCGCTAAAAAACTCGGATCCTTATTATCTCCATTAGCAAAATTAACATGACGATATTGCCACTCAAGGTTTAATTCCTCTAATAACCAAGAGACTCGTAACGAGCGGCTGCGTGGAATACCAAATAGTGTGATCATTTTCCCTCCAATGCTAAATCAAAGTCACATCAATGATTAACATAATGCTATCTGCCACAATATGATAGTCAGGTAGGAATAACACTTAATCCAAACTGTAAGCAAATATACTCAAGCTCACTATCAGTGAGCTTGAGTCATTAACCATTAAAACTGATAGCTGGCTTGTAGGTATACAAATCGGCCTTGACCACTGTGAACGGTTGGAACATACCCCATAAAATCATGGTAAGAAAACGGCGGTTCCTCATCTAATAAGTTGGTCGCGCCGAGTGTTAACACGGTATTATTCAAACCAAGATAGTTTATCGACGCATCCACCGTCATCATCGCATCTACCTTGTCCATCCCTTCTTGCCAGATAGCCTCTTTCTGCTCAAACTCTCCGATGTAATTAACACCTAAATACGTTTTAAAGTCAGTCAATTGCCAATCCACACCAGCCGTCCAACGTACCTCTGGCTGCTCAAAGTCCCCTGCAGTAATGTTGACTCGCTGACCTCCATCAGCGTCTGGACGCTTATCTTCATACTCCAGCATATAGTTCATCACATAACTGAACTTGAAATTACCCATACCAGTTTCGAGTAAATAGTTTGCATCTAAATCAATACCACTGGTAGTGAGATCACCAATATTTTGAAAAGAATCAAAAATTCTCACTACCTCACCGGGATCATTAGCAATAGTAGAAGGAAGTCGCTCCACCACATTGGGATCGTCACCATAATTACTAAAAACATACTGCGTATCTGAATCAATAATATTTTCAATGTCATACATATAGTAATCCAGAGAAAAGTTCAGGTTGTCTGTGATATTGAAAATCATGCCGATATTATAACTTGATGATTCTTCAGGCCCGAGTTCTGGGTTACCCTCGAATATCGCGGTGTACTCTTGTGATTCGCAAGCTTTATTGATGTTACCGACAGCTTCACAACGGATTGTATCCACTAAATTGGGTGACTCATCAGTACGACCAAGCCCTAATTGTGCCAAAGAAGGCGCTCTAAATGCCGTCCCCCAAGAACCACGAAAGGCGAGGTCATCAGTTGGCGACCATAAAACTGACACCTTAGGGTTAGTGGTGGTACCGAAGTCACTGTAGTCTTCATAACGTACGGCAAGTTGAACCTCTAAAGCATCGACCACAGGGACTGCAACCTCTGCATAAATGGCCATATTATCTCGCTCACCATTTGCTTGTGTCGCTTCAGTACCGAAGACTTCTCCCCGCAAGAATTGATCATCAGGGTTATCACTAATTGACTCTTCACGATATTCAGCCCCGACAGCAATCATTAAATCTCCTGCCGGCATCTCAACTAATGGACCTGAAATTTTAGCATCAAAAGATTGATTGGTTGATTCGCCAACTCGAGTGGTGGTGGTTTCAATAAAATCTAACGCTGCTTGAGTATTTGTTGAAGGTTCAAACGGATCCCAACTGCCATCATCAATGGCTTCCTGAGCTCGTCTCGAATTAGGAAAACCATCGACACCGCGCTCAACAGACTTACTGTTAATGTAACTAAATGCCGCTTCCCAATCCCATTCTCCGAGGTGGCCTCTAATGCCAACCACTGCACGATAATAATCTGATTCAACTTCTTTTTTACGGTTTCCAATATCAACGGTACGACGCCTCATGGTCAAATCTTGATTGTGAAATTGATGATCAGGTAAGTTAGCAAAGGGATGATTAGGGTTATCTGCATCCATAAACAACTCATTAAAGCTCGGACTGCCAGCTCCTTTTACTATGGTTTTAGCACTCTGGCCATTGAACTCGGCAAACCCTTGCAAATTATCGTTGATATCATATTTACCTAAATAATTGACACTAAATCGCTGGTTGGCGGGAATCATGGTCATCATTGGAGCATAATCATATCGACATAAATTATTGGCCAAATCGATATCTTCAGGAGCACAAACATCATTGCCAAAAGTATCAGGTAATCGATTAGTCGGGTCTGACTTTAACGCGATGGTGCCGGGAAATCCCGATGAGCTTCTCATATCTCCAGCAAAGGGATCGTTTGGTCTCAAGGCTGCTTGATTTGCAGATTTTGAATAATCGCGATCACCATAAAGAATTTCTTCTCGATTAAAGTAGTCAAAAATAAAGGTGTGGCTGCTATTGTCGGTATTATTTCCCCAAACAAGACTGACATTTTCCTCTTGCCCACCACCTTGGCTGGTATCACCAATTTTGGCGCTAATTTCTGCACCATCAATATCATCCCGCAAAATAATATTGATAACACCGGCTATCGCATCTGAGCCATAGGTTGCAGACGCACCATCTTTGAGAATATCCACACGTTTAATCGCAGACACCGGAATGTTATTAACGTCAACAAAAGCTGTATCAATCCCTTTAGCAAAAGGGCTTACGGAAACACGGCGACCATTAACAAGAATGAGGGTTGAATCAGCACCCAGTCCCCGCAACGAGACGCTGGAGCCACCATTTGCAGTATCATCACTACTGTTAGCTTGGGTCGAGAATGTCCCTTGACCTGAAATAGGTAACTTTGCAAATAGGCCAATAAGATCAGTTGCCCCAGAGTTTGCAATGTCTTCTTCAGAAAGTGATGTGACGGGGGAAGGCCCTTCCATTTCGGTACGCTTGATATGGGAGCCGGTGACTTCTATTCGCTCAATACCTTCTTCTGCTGCTAGAAGATCATTTGCCAATACGGTGCTGACTGCCAGCGCGCAGAGCGTTGGCACTTTTGTTACTAGGTTCATTGTAATCGTCCTTTGATATTATTATTTTTCAATAACTTGACTACAACAAACCTCAGTCAGTCGCGTAATTTTTACGCACGCAATAAATTATCGCCTAAATTAGAAATGTCAAATACAGCTAAAATCATTAAGTAAACTTATGATGACAATCAAACATGCTTACTGGGTAATATTCTATTGAGGATGATCGTTGCTTTAATCGTTTCTCACTTGCAAAACTCACTGACGCTCTTAATACTTAACTGACATGCCGCGACACTATTTGTCAGCACCACTATTTTTCAGATCTGTTAGGGGTATACCGCAAGCATGAGCATAAAAACCTTGTTAGTGATAGAAGATGATGAATTCATGATTAGGCAGATCAATCAGTTATCTGAATCGGTCGGCTACAGCAATATTATTGTCAAAGATGAATTACCCAGCGATGAAGAATACCTACAGGCGGATCTCATCATCACAGATATAAATGTGCCGAAAATTTCGGGCATTGCCCATATCGATAAAATAATTCAACTTGCCCAGCGTAAACCGGTAGTTGTGATTTCAGGCCTTGATGAACAAACATTGGCTTCGACCATTGCGGTACTCAAGCTGACGAAAGTTAACATCGTATCCAGCTTTACCAAGCCATTTAATCGCAAAGATTTCAAAGAGATAATTTCTAAATATTTATAGACTCTGTCACACAAGCTGCATATGGGTTAGTCATTTATCATCAAAAGCTCAACTTGTTCAATTCCTGCCTGCAAGCACCAATGCAGGCATAACCAAATATTGTCATTGAAAATTGTGCTCAAATGCGTAAGTTAAACAGCTCGCCTAACATTATTTAAAGGAACTGCTTCTTAAGCATGGAAAAATCAGCTCAAATGCAACCTCAGTCAACGAAACTTCCCTCACACTTACTCAGTACTATTGGCCCGGGTGTCTTGATGGCTGCTGCGGCAATTGGCGCCTCTCACCTAGTGGCATCGACCCGAGCAGGCGCTGAGTTTGGTTGGCAGTTAGCTTGGGTCATTCTAGCGGTTAATCTATTGAAGTATCCTTTCTTTGCCGCTGGTGCCCGTTACACCGCAGCAACGGGAAAAAGCTTATTACAAGGTTACCAGCAGCAAGGGCGTGGCTACTTGCTGCTATTTACTGGATTAAACAGTATCGCTGCAGTCGCGAGCACTGCGGGAGTCAC
Organism: Shewanella waksmanii; assembly: GCF_043643685.1. Taxonomy (GTDB): domain Bacteria; phylum Pseudomonadota; class Gammaproteobacteria; order Enterobacterales; family Shewanellaceae; genus Shewanella; species Shewanella waksmanii_A. The sequence continues at coordinate 31,243 of NZ_JBHZSN010000020.1, read as the reverse complement.
TATGCTCACTGCAGCGATGTTGAGCCTTTTCATCCCTCTTGGCATCGACCTCTTGGCACTCATTGTACTGGTGTCGAGTTTATTGTTACTCATCTTTGGCCACTATACGATTTTGGATAAAGTCACCAAAGTGATCATGCTATTGCTAACAATCACCACATTAATTGCCGTTTCACTGGCATTTGGCTTTAGTTCAACATCGGTAGCGGTTTCGCAAAGTCCATGGCAATGGGCACAAGTGGGCTTTTTAGTGGCAATGATGGGCTGGATGCCCGCGCCCATAGAAGTATCAACTTGGAATTCACTTTGGTTACTGGAAAAACAAAAGACCCATCAAATCAGCCCGCAACAAGCCCTGTTTGATTTCAATCTAGGCTATATCACAACAGCCATCTTGGCAGTGGTGTTTTTAGCACTTGGCGCACTTGTTATGCATGGCAGTGGCGAGCAATTTTCCGCATCAGGAGTTAAATTCGCCTCACAGCTTATCGAACTCTACACCGACGTACTCGGTGAAAACACGCGATTATTAATCGGCTCGGTCGCATTGCTGTGTATCTTCAGTACCACAGTGACGGTCATCGATGGTTATAGTCGTACCTTAGAACACGGCTTTCAATTATTAACCCAAGGTAAAAGTAGCAATGCCCGCTTAACCTTAACCATGTTGTTGATCAGCGCCTTAGGGCTAGGCATCATCATTTTCTTCAAAGGCGCACTACTGCCTTTGTTAGAGTTTGTGATGATTCTAGCGTTTTTAACAACCATAGTATTTGCTTGGCTAAACTACCGCTTGATGACAAGTCAGTCGTTAGCCCAACAACATCGCTATGGTAAGAAGATGCGCTTACTGGCAGCAGCTGGTTTCCTGTACTTAATTAGCTTTGGATTAGTATTTTTATACTGGTTAGTCGCCTCATAAGGCTAACAACACACCTGCTAACATTGACAATGCCTGCCATTACTGCAGGCATAACCACACGGATGTTTTATGACATTTATCTATAATCTACGTTGTGCAATAGCCACCATCAGTTTGCTATGTCTGTCACCATGGGCGGCAGCTGACACTCACCTACCAGCAACCATCTCTAGCGATGATGCTAATGCCTTACTCAAGCAGATAGCTCAGCGCTCGGCCTTCCCTTTTAGTGGTGCCTTGATTATTAACCAGCAAGGTAAAACCATCGCCCAAAAAGTGATGGGAAAAGATATCCATATCGACTCAACATTTATTATCGCATCACAGTCAAAACAGATCACAGCGACACTCGTCATGCAGGCTGTAGAGCAAGGGCTTATTCAGTTAAACGTGCCGATTAATCAATACTTAGCGTCGGCTAACGAGCCTGCACCCTATGACAGTGACATTACTATTCATCATCTGCTCTGCCATACATCGGGTGTCACACCAATCGGTAAAGACAATCTATTTGCTGCCGGCAGCCAATTTCGTTACAGCAATCTAGGTTATGAGCTATTGGCGCAAATTCTCACTAACGTCAGCGGCCAAAGCTACCCACAATTGCTCATGAAGCTAACCAAACAACAGGCGATAACGGGGTTATATAGCCAGCTGGGCTCATTAAACGAAATCAAAGCCTTACAACCCCTGTTAGTCATGGGTTTTCATGAAACCCACAATACACTTGAGCCCAGCGAGTTAAACATCGATAGCGCTTTGCTTCCAGGGGGAGGACTACAAGCTTCGGTAACCGGCTTGAGCCAATTCATGCATCAGTTACATAACCAGCAACTGCTCGACAGCAAAAGCTATCAGCAAATGATCACCTCCCATACCGAGCGTCCACATCGTTGGGGGCACATTAGTTACGGATACGGTTTACAAATCAGTCATCAAGATGACCTAACTGAATATAGCCACGGGGGTTATCTTCCAGGGTACAGCAGTTTGTCTTTGTATTACCCCCAATATCAATTAACAGTACTGCTACTTGAAAATGTCAGCTTGTCACTCGATGATGTGCCCAGAGCATTTGCGTTACATGACCAGCTAAGACAACACATCCGGCAGTGGCTCAAAAATGCTGAAAATTAATTCAGTTCATAGGCTGGTTGCAGTTATACTATAGGGACGAGATACCGCAGCCGCGGTATCAACTTATGAGCAGAATTTTTAATGATAAACAACGATATATTACGCCGCCTTCGATTCGTATTTGACTATAAAAATGCCAAGATGATCAGAATCTTTGCCAAAGTGAAACACGAAATGCCACAAGAAACCCTGCTGAACATGCTTAAAAAGGAAGCAGAAGAGGGTTACCAGCCCTGCAATGATAAAACTATGTGCTTATTTTTAGACGGTTTAATCATTGAAAAACGTGGCCTTAGAGAGGGCGCTGAAATCCCTCAGCCCGTCTCAAAACTAAACAATAACCTGATTTTCAAAAAATTACGTGTTGCGTTAGAGATGCGTGAAGAAGATATCATCAACACACTGGCATTAGCTGATTTCCGCATGAGCAAATCAGAGCTTGGTGCACTATTTAGAAAACCAGGCCATAAGCACTTTAAAGAGTGCGGTGACCAAGTATTACGTAACTTTATTGCTGGTTTATCAATTAAACATCGCGGTAAGTAGCAACTTAGCCCGTGACACAATTAAGCACAGCCTGGCTGTGCTTTTTTATTGCAGTCATAAACCACAAGGTGCTACTGCGTTTAAAACAGACACCATGATTCACCGAGAGTAAAAAAATTCGGCTTTTTCCTTATTGAAAGCACAACAAAGATCACACTTTGTGATAATCTTGCCAAACTTTAAAAGACAGCTTACCCAATAACGAAAACACATAAAGGTTACCCATGGACGATAATAAACGCCCGCTATATCTTCCTTTTGCTGGACCCGCGATTCTAGAAGCCCCTTTGATTAACAAAGGCAGTGCTTTTACCGAAGAAGAACGGATCTTTTTTAACCTTGAAGGCCTATTACCTCACGTCATCGAGACGATTGAAGAACAAGCCGACCGCGCATACGATCAATACAAAAACTTCAGCAACGATCTCGACCGCCATATTTATCTGCGTAATATTCAAGACACCAACGAGACCTTATATTACCGCTTAGTTCAAAATCATATCACTGAGATGATGCCGATTATCTACACGCCGACTGTCGGTATGGCATGCGAGCGTTTCTCTAAAGATTACCGCCGTAACCGTGGTTTGTTCATCTCTTACCCAAACAAAGACCGTATTGATGACATCCTTAACAACTCTACCCGTCAAAAGGTGAAGATCATTGTTGTAACCGACGGCGAGCGTATTTTGGGCTTAGGTGATCAGGGCATTGGCGGCATGGGGATCCCCATTGGTAAGCTGTCCTTATATACCAGCTGTGGCGGGATCAGTCCTGCCTATACCTTACCTATTACACTGGATGTAGGCACCGACAACCCTCATCTACTTGAAGATCCTATGTACATGGGCTGGCGTAACCAACGTATTGGTGGCGAAGAATACGCAGAGTTTGTTGAAGCCTTTATGCAAGCAGTACATCGCCGCTGGCCCGATGCACTGATTCAATTTGAAGACTTCGCACAAAAAAATGCCATGCCTTTGCTTGAGCGTTATAAAGATCAGTACTGCTGTTTTAACGACGATATTCAAGGCACTGCAGCCGTTACTGTCGGCTCGCTATTGGCCGCTTGTAAAGCCGCCAATACTCAACTGAGCAAGCAAACTGTCGCTTTCTTAGGTGCAGGCTCAGCTGGATGCGGTATTGCCGAGGCCATCGTGTCACAAATGGTGTCTGAAGGTATCGATGAAGCACAAGCTCGCAGTCAAGTGTATATGGTTGACCGCTGGGGACTGCTGCAAAACAACATGCCTAACTTACTGCCATTCCAGCAGAAGTTAGCCCAAGACGCAGATCAAATTGCTAGTTGGCAAACAGCCAATGACAATGTCTCCTTATTAGACGTGATGCAAAATGGTAAGCCAAGCGTGTTGATTGGCGTGTCTGGTGCACCTGGTCTATTTAGTGAAGAGATAATTAAAGCGATGCACGCTAACTGCCCGCGCCCAATTATCTTTCCGCTATCTAACCCTACCAGCCGAGTTGAAGCAACACCAAAAGATATCTTGCACTGGACACAAGGCCAAGCATTAGTCGCTACTGGTAGCCCATTTGAGCCTGTTGTGATTGATGAGCAAACATTTGAAATTGCACAGTGTAATAACAGCTATATTTTCCCTGGCATTGGTTTGGGCGTATTGGCTGCGGGTGCAAAACGCGTGAGCGACGAAATGTTAATGGCGTCAAGCCGTGCATTAGCAGAGTGCTCACCGTTAGCTAAAAATGGAGAAGGTTCATTATTACCTGAACTTGAGTCTATTCATGAAGTCAGTAAGCACATCGCTCTTGCGGTGGGTAAAGTCGCGATTGAACAAGGACATGCCCTGCCTTGCAGTGACGAGCTACTTGCTCAAGCGATTGAAGCCAATTTCTGGACTGCTGAATATCGACGCTATAAGCGCACTTCATTCTAATCAAAATGAAGTCACCTTTGCCGGTAGGTATTAATAGAAGAAGCGACGCATAGCGTCGCTTTTTTAATGAAAAATCATCGACCGTTCACCAAGGCTACTAGCCTGCAATCACTGTCTTGATACTATTCAATAGTGCGCGATCGGTGCGGGCTTTCTTGAGTTTTTTAACACTCTCTTTTAACGATGCATCAGATAAACGAGTAAAGATGCCGTTATACTCCTTCTCATCAATCGCGTCATCGCTATCTGCAAGCTCGGCAATATCTTGAGCCACACGTGACAATTGCAACCAAGCATTGGCAATGTAAAAACCATGAAAATCAGCTTGAGGTATTAATTTCTGTGCACTGGCAGGCAGCCCTTGCCAAGCAGAGTTAAACTTCTCATCCTTATCTTGCAACAGTTCATTGCACAGGTTAGCGTAGGCTTCCAATAAACTTTCTGGCACCTTATCCATTGGAATCACACTATTACATACATTTAGTGCAACTTGCTGAACTTGATCATTGTAATTTTGCTGGTTCATTATTGAGTACTCTAGAAAAATTAAAACTTACCGCTGACATATAGCCCATATTCACCATTTCCCGCTATCGGCGTAATGGTGATGCCCTGATAAGGGTCGGTGAAATATAAACCTGATAAAACACCTATTGCAGCGCCAACCAACACATCTTCAACATGATGTTTATCACTCGCTACCCGGGTATAACCAACGTAGGCGGCACCCACATATGCGGGAATGGCCCACTCCCAACCGTAGCGCTGCTGCACAAACGTGGCGGCAGCAAAGGTATCCGCGGTGTGACCCGATGGGAATGAGTCATCACCTGAGCCATCAGGACGCTGTTTATCAACACTGTACTTCAGCCCTTCCACCACCAAGCGTGACACCACACCGGTTTTTATCAGCTGCCAACCGCCTTCAAAGTCATCCTCTACATATAAACTCGCGCCAAAACTTGCCGCAGGGATCAACAAATGCAATACATCGCCAGATTTTTCCAAACTAGAGCCAGCGTTCACCTGCATGGAAACCATTACTAATAAGCCTGTTAACCACGCTCTCATCTATATGTCTCTCTTGTGCATTAATTCAAAAGCAGCCTTTATACGCTGTCACTTTAAAAATTGCAAAAATGACACCCAATAACACATCACCATATACAACTGCCTAATTTGTATTATAATGTTTAAAATATGCAAAATAATTCCGATACTTCAAATAAGTATGGTAAAAATGAACTATGCTTTTGATATGCAATACGGATGGATTCTATGCATTTAGGCTGGCAATAACTCACATGAAAAAAACAAACCAGACTTCACATTACTGTTTGTGCTCCCTCTACAGCTTACTGCTGTTTATCGGTTTATTGTCACTGTCCACTGCCAGTCATGCCAAAGTTGAAAACTTAACTGTAGAGCAAACCTTTGAGCTGTTAGAAAGCGGTAAACCCCAAGACCAAGCCGCCATTGATAAGCACCTTGAGTTCTTAAAAAGTAATATTGATGCCAGCACCCCAGAAAACTACCGACGCTTGCAACGGGCACTTTGCTGGGCCCATGATATGACCGATCCAGATTCGCTCAAACAAGGGGTAAAATTTGCCGACACTCAGCTCAGCTCAAACCTGATAATACAGTCACCAGAAGCTGTTATTGATCTTAAGCTTTGTAAGGCATGGTTAAATCAAAATTTGAACAATATTGATGCAGCTTTAACAGGTTACAATGATGTGATTCTAGCAGCCTATAAAGCTGAAACACCGCGCTTGATAGCTGATGCCCGTAGTTTACGAGGGAGAATGTTCTCGTTTCAAGGTAATTTTGGCCAAGCACTTGAAGATCTGATCACTGCACAAGGCCTGTATGACTCACTAAACCTTGAGTATTGGAGTTTATATAACCTATCAGATATTGCCACCAGTTACCGTAGATTTGGCGACCCACAAACGGCCATCAAGCACTACAAAAAGCTGGAGCAAAAATATAAAGCAATGGGTGACCTTGATGGCGCGATAGCCATGACAACAGAGATGGCAATCGCGTTAGAAGAGTTGCAACAGTATCAGCAAGCACTAGACACCTATATGAAAGCTTACGACTATTGGGAAACCAAAGATGACCAATTAGGAAAAAGCTTAGTGGCAGTCAACTTAACAGGCACTTTAATTAAGCTCAACCAAATCCCACAAGCTAAACAGTTTCTGGCCCAAGCAAAGCCACATGTTGAACCTAAATTTGGCGCCTTTTATAGCTATCTCAATCTGTTTGAGGCAGAAATAGCCCTATTAGATAAGCAACCTGAAGCTGCACTCGCATCCATTGAGGAAGCTCAACATAGTTTCGAAACAATCAACAATCAACGCGGATTAGCACAATTATATCAAGTTAAAACGCAAATCTATAAAGCACAGAATGACACTGATAATGCGTTGGCGGCTTTAGAACAATATCTGATTATACATAATGAGCTTGACGCTAAACAACAAACCAACCTCACCACCGAAATGCGCACCCGTTTTAATACCGAACGTATCGAAGACGAAAACCAGCAACTACTGCAATTACAAAAAATTAAAGAGCACGAATTGCAAATCTACGAGCAAAACCGTTTGCTGCAACTTGCCGTGATCATAATGGGCTTCTTGTTGATGCTGGTTGTCAGCGTCTTTGCCTACAAACAAACCAAACGCTCGAAAAAAATGTCCTCTCTTGCCATGACAGATCATTTAACCCAGCTGCCAAACCGACGTCATACTTACAAACAAGGCGAGGCCTACTTTAAACAGCTTCCAAGTTCAGGCCAACAACTGTCACTTATCCTGTTTGATGTAGACAACTTTAAGAAAATCAACGACCAATTTGGTCATGACATAGGCGATAAAGCCTTGATGGGGATGGCCAATATCAGTGTGGCTTTAATGCGTGAAAACGATTTAGTAGGCCGTGTCGGTGGCGAAGAGTTCCTAGTATTACTGCCAAATACCAATGCCCAACAAGCCCTATTGGTCGCTCAAAGACTGATTCAATCCATCGCCAAAACCGCCATCACTGACATCAGTGATGATTTTTATCTAACAGCAAGTGCTGGGGTGGCAACGCAACAAAGTGAAACTGATTTTAGTGCGTTACTACAAAATGCCGACAACGCGCTATACCAAGCTAAATCAAACGGTAAAAACTGTGCCGTACTCTATCGGCACACTGAAGATTAACTTATCAGGGCTGGCGCCAGATAATTTGCGTCTTTGTCGGCGCAGTGAAGTTAACAAACCATTTTTGGTATAGCCTTTCAAATTGCCCAGATTGCTTCACCGCCACCAGTGCTTGATGCCACTGTTTAACAATGGCTTTATCGGTACCCTTTGAAAAAGCAAAATACAGTTCAATCTCTTTTAATTTCAACACTGGCTTTATTTGCGACATATCGGCGCCGATTTCAGTCAGCAGCCCTGCTACCGCGACATCCGCTTGCGACCAAAACCTCACCCGCTTGCGCATGAGTTGCCGAGCGGATTGATGGGGAAAACTGGCCACTAACAGTGAGACTCCTCCTGCTTGACGTAAAATACCTTCGCCAATCGAGTCGCGATACACTCCCACCGTATCAGTGTTGTTTAAATCTGCCAGACTCGTCAAAGAAACCGGATCATCGGCACCGGCATAAAGATAAACGCTAGTGGTTGCAACAGGTCCAACAAAGTCGAAATGGGATAAACGCTCATCGTTCATGGAGGTGGCAAACAACAGCACATTAGCTGTACTCTGGGCTATGGCATAACCCCTTGCCCATGGCAGCACCTCAATCTCAGCTGATGTGAGATCCGGTGACTGACGCTTTAGCAAGTTAACCAAATCTATCATGTAACCTTGAGGCTGCGTGCCAGTTTGATAGCTCATTGGCGCCCATTGCTCGGTGATCAGCCGCAGTGAGCTGTCCTGCGCATTGGCGCTCACAGGAAATAGCGAAACGATTAACAAAAGCCAGCGTATCAACAATTGCACCAAACCTCATACTGCCAAAGTAAGCTTAGCAGTCATAACCACAGAGACTCATTTACGATTTGCACAGATACTAACATCTGCCCGCAAGCTGAGAAAGCCACACGCCTCGGATCAATAATTATTCCAACCGCTACTCAATAGAAAACTTCTTGATTTCCACTTCCAATTTACGGGTTAACGACTGCACTTGATCACTGGCTTGATGGGCATTTTGCGACACAGTCGCAGTATTAGCCGCCGTTTCAGAAATATTGACAATCCGTTTAGCCGAGTCTTCCCCTGCAGCTTGCTGCTCAGTCGCCGCTTCGGCAATTTGGTGACTCATCGACGAGATAGCCGATAAAGATTGAGCAATGTTTTTTAATTCTTGAGCCACATGTTGCGACTTGACTACCGTTTGCTCACTGGTCTGAATACTCTCACTCACCGAGGTCTTGGCATCACGAGTGGCATTTTGCAGTTTGGCGATCATTTGGTGGATCTCACCGGTGCTGCTTTGGGTGCGCTGTGCAAGTTGTCTTACTTCATCAGCAACCACAGCAAAACCGCGGCCCTGCTCACCCGCTCTAGCTGCCTCAATGGCCGCGTTTAACGCCAGTAAATTGGTCTGCTCAGCAATACCTTGAATCACCGTCAGTACGTTAGCAATATTGTTGACCTCGTCATCCAAAATCTGGATATTAGCCCCCGCACTTTCAATCTGCCTTTCCAGCAGCTCAATGGTTTTGGAAGACTCTTCTGTAAGCAGGTAAGCACTTTGGCCTTGCTCCTCTGCCTCTTGTACCGACTCAGCAGCCTGCTTAGCATGGTCCGCCACTGTGGTCGAAGACGCAGTAAGCTCGGTAATAGCAGAAGCCACAATTTGAGTTTCTTCATTCATGGTTCTGGTTAAGCTTTCCAGCTCGGTTGCACGCCTCTCGGCATCTTTGGTTTGTGAGTTAAGGGTATCAGCAACGCCCTTAATACCAACAACCACACCTTGCAGGCCTTGCTGCATATAGTTCATCGCCCCAAGCACACTCTTATCATCTTGGGTTTGAAACTCTGGATTTAGCTTTAAATCACCACGAGAAACTTGGGTTACAATGCGATGAACGTCATCAATTTCCGCCCCTAAGGCATTGCGCATTTTAAGCCCAAAGTGAGCAAGCGCCGCCGATAATCCCACGGCAATAATCACCGATAACGTTAGCAGCCAACTTGCCACAGACCAATAGCGGGCATCGGCTTCTGCATAGCTTATCCCCGTACCAACGTACCACCCCCATCGCGGCGTTTTTTGCACTACCGAGGTAAGGTCAACCACTCGCCCCTCGCGCTCAGAGTCCCAATGGTAGGTAATGATTTGCGAAGTCTTATTGCCAACTAAACGCTCAACCATTTGGCCAATACTATTACCACTGGCGTCTTTAAAATCATTAAAACTGGTGCCGTGCAACTGCGGGTCATGTGGAGTTGCAACAAAATTAAGTTGTTTATCGACAACATAGACATACTCAGAGTCGTGATATTTATTTTCCCGCAACATGTTACTGGCATATTGCTGGGCTTTCTCATCGGTTAACTCACCGGTCGCAGCCAACAATTCAAACTCTTCAACAATATTAACCGTGCTTTTCATTAACTGGTTAATACGAGCAATATTGTCATTCTCACTTGCTTGTGAAAGCGCTTGTAAGCCCAGAAAAACGATGGTTAGAAAAGATAAAAATAGAACACCAACAAATGTGATTATTTTGAGCCTTAGCGTCATATACCTTTGCCTACAAGATTAAAAAGTCATCTCAATATAATAGAGCGTACAATTCTTAAATCTACATTTTCACAACAATATCAATGCGCAAAATTGTATCAACGGCATTTTATTAAAAACGCATTATTAATAACTGCTAATTGGCATTTTTTAGATAATTAGTTTGCATTAACAATTTTTACAATATAAAGCACTGTGGAAATGTTAATAAAATTATTCAAGCCAAGGCGGTTTTTGACCTTAAAAAACGAAAACTGTGTTTGACACGCACTCAATACGGCGGCGAAAACGCAGTTCAAGACGAATCTATCCATTTCTGATATGATCCAGCCGTTATTCATTTTCAATAAACTTTCATGGTAAAACCGCTAAACTCGCTGGATTCAATCAGTGCAATTGAACTACAAAAGCTCAGCAACCACATAAAACAATGGGGTCTTGAGCTTGGATTTGCACAAATAGGGATTAGCGATATCGATTTGCAGCCTGAAGAAGCTAAATTGCAGCAGTGGCTCGACAATGATTATCACGGCGAAATGCATTACATGGCAAACCATGGCATGATGCGAGCCCGTCCTAATGAATTACACCCAGGCACCCAACGTGTGATCTGCGCGCGCATGGATTACCTACCTCCCAATGCCATGTTTGGCACCCACCTAAGGGATCCTAACTTAGCTTATATTTCTCGTTATGCTGGCGGCCGTGACTACCATAAAATGATGCGTAATCGGCTAAAGAAGTTAGGCCAAAAAATTGATCAACAGCTAGAAGCATGGGGGTATAACCCGAGTAACTTTCGCCCGTTTGTGGACTCTGCCCCCATTTTGGAGCGCCCACTGGCCGAAAAGGCCGGACTCGGCTGGACAGGTAAACACTCGTTAATCCTCAATCAACAGGCTGGTAGCTGGTTTTTCCTTGGCGAGCTATTAATCGACCTAGCTTTACCAGTGGACATTCCTGTGGCCGAGCAATGTAATACTTGCGTTGCCTGTATCAAATCCTGCCCAACCGATGCGATTGTTGCGCCTTATACTGTGGATGCAAGGCGGTGTATTTCCTATTTGACCATTGAGCTACAAGGTGCAATTCCCGTTGAGTTTAGACCATTAATGGGCAATCGCATTTATGGCTGCGATGATTGCCAACTTGTTTGCCCGGTCAATAACCAAGCGCCGCTAACTCAAGAAAGCGATTTTCATACTCGCGCCTCCTTATCTAAGGCCAATTTAGTCGAGCTATTTAACTGGGACGAAGCGCAATTTCTGCGCCTAACAGAGGGTAGCCCGATTCGACGGATCGGTCATAAACGTTGGCTAAGAAATATTGCAGTGGCTTTGGGTAATGCGCCACAATCCGACGCCATCATTGCAGCCTTACAACAACGCAGAGCTTCAGATGAAGTCGATGAGATGGTCATCGAACATATCGACTGGGCACTCATGCGCCAACAACAAACAATAACAACAAGTCGCAAAACCGCTCGGGTGATCAAAGCCGTAGAGAAAGGCTTACCACGAGATGCTTAATACCAATCAGTATAATCCAAGCTGCCACAGCCTCTTAGCATTAGGATTAACTAAATAGTCATATTGCGTGCAAGTTTTGGGGATGGTATAGTCGCCCAAAATCACTTCGTATAATCCCAATAATATGGTTTGGGAGTTTCTACCAAGAGCCTTAAATTCTTGATTATGAAGTCTGTAACTTTATACCCAGCCAAATCTAGTCTATGTATTAATGGAGTGATAGCGCACGCGCTTATCATAAAATGAACCGCGACTATCATGGCACTCAATAATAAAGGTAGAGACTCATGAACTATTTAAGCTTACCCAAGATCGATCTACATTGTCACCTTGATGGCAGCGTGCGCCCACAAACTATTATCGACCTTGCTAACGCTCAAAATGTGTCATTACCCAGCCAAGACATCAACGAAATCAATACCTTGATGATTGCGCCGGAAACCTGTACTAACCTTGAAGAATACCTAATGCGTTTTGACCTGCCGTTATCGGTGATGCAAACCGCAGATGCGATCGAGCGTATCTCATTTGAGCTGTTTGAAGATGCTGCACTTGAGAACGTCAAGTATTTTGAAGTTCGCTTTGGACCACAATTGCACCAACAGCAAGGCCTAAGTTTCGAAGAAATTATTGCCGCAGCAGTCAAAGGTATGCAACGGGCGGAGCAGCAATATGATATTAAAGGCAATTATATCCTATCGATATTACGCACCTTCGCAAAAGACAATATTTATGACGTCATCGATGCAGGCGCTGCATTTCTCAATAAGGGCGTAGCAGCATTTGATCTGGCTGGTGCTGAACTACCTGGCTTTTGTGAGCAATTCATCCCTTATGCTGAATACGCTAAGCAAAAAGGCTACAACATTACCATTCATGCGGGCGAGCAAGGTGTAGGACAAAACGTTTATGATGCCATCACCCAGCTTCATGCTCAGCGAGTTGGTCACGGTATTCATATTACTGGTCACAAAGCCGCCTATGAACAAGTTAAGCAACACCATGTTGGCTTAGAAACTTGCCCTAGCAGTAATATCCAAACCAAAGCCGTTGACACTTTGGCAAACCACCCATTTAAGGCGTTTTACAACGACAACTTGCCCACAACCATCAATACCGATAACCGCACAGTGTCAAACACCACCATGACCGATGAAGTGCGTAAAGTGATGCAAACGTTTAATTTAACCTTAGAGGATTACCACAATATTTACCGAACCAGTGTTGAGCAAGCCTTTGCTTCGCCCAAGGTAAAGCGGCAGCTACTTAGCTATTTGGATTAACCCCAGCTTCAAAGCAGCAATGAAGTCATCAAGTTAGACGATAAAAGCCAACAAACACTGTTGGCTTTTCTGTTTAAGCATGTTCTTCTAAAGTGAAACCCACTTTAATCGTAACCTGCCAATGGGCAATAACCCCAGCTTCAATATGACCTCGGGTTTCTACCACTTCAAACCAGCGCAAATGCTTTAATGACTGCCCGGCAGTGCTAATGGCATTTTTAATCGCATCATCAGAACTTAGCGGCGACGAACCAACAAGCTCAATCTTCTTATAAGTATGACTCATTTTGTGCTCCATATGCGCAGTATTAAGAGTCTTGAGTATAGTAATAAATCCAAACTTCGCCGTTTTTAGCCCACAAATCACCGCTATAGATCTAAAGTGCCATTGCTTGAAACCGATTTTTTCAGCAAGTTCGAAACACATACAGTTAAAAAGCGAACCTGCATTATGGCAATACTGTTTACACTTCAACACGCTAAAGGCGACCTAAGCTTAAAACGACCACTGTTTATCAGCCTATGTTTACTACTGACACTGGTCGTCAGCCCCAATGGCATTAGCCAGCCATTGCAAAATTTTGGTGACAACCCAGGTCAACTCAGTGGGCATTTAATTAAAGCTGAGCGCAGCGGCGCACCACTAGTGTTGATCCTGCATGGTTGTGAACAAGATGCGCTACAGTTCGCCAAACACAGCGGCTTTGCGTGGTTGGCGGCGAACAAACAGTTCAACTTATTGCTGCCTCAACAAGCAAAAACCAACAATATCAAACGTTGCTTTAATTGGTTCTCCCCTCAAGACACTGATAAAGATAGTGGCGAAATGTTATCGCTAAAAAACATGCTGCTGCACGCTCAGCAACAAACCCAAAGCACCACTACCTATATCATCGGCCTGTCAGCGGGCGGCGCGATGGCTAGCGCAATGATGATTCACTACCCAGAGATGTTTAAATCGGCGGCAATTATTGGCGGATTAGCCTATCCCTGCGCCGATACCCTAACCAAAGCCATTTCATGTATGCGCAGCGGCCCAGCAGTATCACCAAAGCAATTAGCGCAGCAAGTCAATGCTAAAGGCTCAGTTCAATGGCCTAGCTTATCGGTTTGGACCGGCGATAACGATGAAATAGTCAATCCTGTTAACGCGCAAGCAATCACTGAGCAATGGATAGCGCTACAACAACTCAGCGAACCGGCAAAACTCACTCAATCAGCAGGCTATCGCACCCAAACTTGGTACCAACAAGACCAGCCCGCTTTGCAATTAGTCCGCATAGAAAACTTGGGGCATGGCTTTCCCGTAAAGGGTGATAAACCAGGTGGCGGAACCCAAGACACTTATCTGCTGCCAAGTCCGATTAGCGCTGCAATCGCTATCACTAATTTCTGGCAAATTTAGCCCTAAAACAGACGTTACCAACCAAATAAAAAAGATTCAAAAGAGCAACATAAACATTTAAAAACAACAATTTAATAACATATACTACTATAGTACCGATTAATTTAGTTAACCATTGCTATAGAGTCATTAATAACCAAGACCAAGTAGTACCTAACCAAATAAAAGTACTAAACAGGGAACCTCTATGGACAAGAAAATAGTTAAATTAAGCAGCCTAGCATTGGCTATCACCGCGGCACTAAGCAGCCAAGCACTGCATGCTGAAGAAGAGATTGTCGTTAATGAAGCCACGCTTGAGCGCATCGAAGTTACAGCACGTAAAACTGCCGAGAGCTTACAAAATGTCCCTGTGGCCGTCACCTCAGTCAGTGCCGAACAACTGGCTGAAAACGGCATCACCGAAGTCATAGAGGTGCAACAATTCTCCCCTAACACCACCTTGCAGCGCAGCCGCGGTACCAACTCGACGCTTACGGCATTTATTCGTGGTGTTGGCCAAGAAGATCCACTTTGGGGCTATGAGCCAGGTGTCGGTATTTATATCGATGATGTCTATGTTGCTCGCCCACAAGGCGCTGTGTTAGATATCCTCGATGTACAGCGAGTTGAAGTATTGCGCGGACCACAAGGAACACTTTATGGCAAAAACACCATAGGTGGCGCGATAAAATATGTCACTCGTAAGATGACTGGTGATGCTGAATTTAGCCTACAAGGTACTTATGGTAGTTATCAGCAAACAGATTTTAAAATCGCAGGCCAATACCCTTTAGTTGACGACAAACTCTATTTTGGGTTTGCACTCGCAAGCCTGCAACGCGATGGTTACGGTGAATTCTTAAAATCGGCGCTACCGGGCCAAGATAAGGAAAACTACAACAAAGATGTGCTCGCTGGTCGATTAACCCTTGAGTACACGCCTACAGACGCATTATTCATGCGTCTCAACTACGATAAGACCGAAGATGAATCCAATGCCAAAGGTGGCTATCGATTACTGCCAAGTCTGTTAACTGATGCCCCAGTACCTGACAGTGTTTACGACTCCTACACCAGTATGCCGACGTGGAACAAGGTTGAGACTGAAGGCCTGAGCTTTACATTAGAGTACTTTATTAACGATGACTGGACCTTCAAGTCTGTTACCGCATCAAGGGAAAGCTACTCGCCGACCAACATTGATTTTGATAATACCGATCTGCGAATCTTCGATGTGCCTGCCATTTACGATGACGAACAGTTTTCGCAAGAATTTCAAGTTAACTACGACTCAGATAACCTGACTTTAGTCTCTGGGCTTTACTACTTTAAAGGTGACTCCTGCGGCCTGTTTGACGCCATTTTAGAAGAAGCTTTCATCGATTTCGGCGGCTTAACTCGTGAAGTCAGTGGTTGCAACAACAGTGAAAGTTATGCCGCATACGTGCAAGGCTCATATAACTTCACCGACAAGTTTTCTTTAACCTTAGGGGCACGTTATACCCAAGAAGAGAAACAGGCCACGGTCAACAATGGTGTTATCTTCGATAGTATTTACCCACAAACTGGCTGGTACCCAGGATTTGAGCGAGACGAAGACTTAATCGAAGCCAGTATTCCCACCGTATTAGATGACAGTGAAGATTGGAGCCGCTTTACCCCAAGGATCGGCGTTGAATATCAATACGACCAAGACATGATGTTCTTTGCCAGCTACTCACAGGGCTTTAAATCAGGCACCTTTAACCCAAGAGCCCAAGGACCAGAACCAGCAGTTGACCCAGAAGTTGTAGACTCGTACGAGATTGGTGTCAAAAGCGAATGGAATAACAATTTACGGGTTAACTTAACCGCATTCTATCTGGACCACAAAGACCGCCAATTTGTTACTGTATTGCCGGGTGAAGATGCCTCTGACCTAAACCAGCGTTTAGGTAACATCGGTACCTCAACCGCTAAAGGCCTCGAACTTGAGTTGCAATATGCTGCCACTGAATCCCTTAACCTATTCGGGACACTAGGCTTGATTGATTCTTCTTTTGAAGAAGTCATCTCCTATGATGAAGACGGTAACCAAATTGATATTAGCGATAGTTATACCGTGGCCAACACCCCAGATACCACCGCCAATGTCGGTTTTAACTATAACCTCGACACCGAAATAGGCGCGTTTGTTTTTAACGGCAATTACTATTATCGCAGCGAATATGACCTAACCGTTACCGACAGCTTATTGACCCAAGAAGGCTATGGCCTGCTTAACTTTGGCTTAAATTGGTATGGCAATGAAGGCAACTGGACTGCGGGTCTGCACTGGAAAAACGTCACTGATGAACAATACCTAGTCGGTACATACGCCTTTGTCACCCCAACCGATGACGGCGGTTACCTTCCTGGACTTGGTGGGGATAACACCTTAATTGGCTACTATGGCGATCCTCAGACCATTTCACTCACAGTGGGATACACCTTCTAAGGTGATGTAAATGACTGAATACTTGCAGCAAACATGCCGTTGCTTGTATTCAGTCATTTAGCCAGTAGTATAAGAGTTAATCATAAAGTTGCGCTAAAGGAGTTGCCAATGTCACATGCTAAAGTCGCTATCGCCGATGATCATCCACTGTTTCGTGCAGCGCTTAAACAGGCCGTTGAACAGAGCTTTGCGCAAACAGACATTTTAGAAGCTGAAACCTTTGAGCAACTCATTAAACTGGTCAAGGACAACCCAAGTTTAGAAGTGGTATTTCTCGACTTACATATGCCAGGTAACGATGGCTTTACCGGCTTAACTTTGCTGCAAAATCACTTTCCCGATTTGGTGGTGATTATGGTTTCATCTGATGATCAGGTGGAGATAATGCGCAAAGCCATCGACTTTGGTGCCAGCGCATTTATCCCTAAATCAGCCAACCTCACCGTAATAAGCTACGCGATTGAGCAAGTGCTAGAGGGTGAAATTTGGTTACCCGAGCATACCGAGATCAATATCGATCAACAAAGCGCAGCAGAACATCAAAGACTGGCAAGACAGTTGGCACAATTGACCCCCCAGCAATACACAGTGCTTGCCTGCATCGCCGATGGCCAACTAAATAAGCAAATTGCTTACGACTTGGATATTAAAGAAACCACAGTTAAAAAGCATGTTTCAGCCATCTTATTGAAGTTAGAAGTCTATAACCGCACTCAAGCAGGGTTAGTCTACCAACAGTTGATGATCACCTCGCCAGAAAATGAAGTGATTAGCGCCTAACAAAGAGCAGATTTAGCACTGTGTTATCACCAAGCTACATGAAAGGGAACAGCGCAGAATCTAAAACTGTCAGCCCTTGCTAGCTTTTAGGACGCCACTTCTCTTTGTGGATTAACTGATTAATATCTTCCCTTGGCAGCCAACCTAAAGACTCTAATTCAGGCTTTGTCTCAAATTGCGACACATAGCCTAAACACAAATAAGCGACGATATCCAAATGTTCAGGGATATCGAGTGCCTCTCTGAGCACGTCATCATGAATAATACTCACCCAACCTAAACCAATGTTTTCCGCTCTGGCTGCAAGCCACATATTTTGAATAGCACACACTGTGCTATAGAGATCCATTTCAGGCTTAATGGTGCGACCGATAACAACCGGCCCATTGCGATTTCGGTCGCAAGTCACGCAGATCCCAAGCGGTGCTTCTAAAATGCCTTCTAACTTGAAACTCTCATAATCACTGCGCTTATCTTGGGCAAACTGCTGTGCCGATTCTAAGCGGGCTTGTTCATAACCTTGCTTAATCACCCGTTTCGTTTGCTCTTGAGTCACTAAGATAAAGTCCCAAGGCTGCATGAAACCAACACTGGGGGCGTGATGCCCTGCTTGTAATATTCGCGCTAGCACATCATTAGGTATTTCATCAGCAAGGAAATCTTTGCGTACATCTCTGCGCGAATAAATAACCTTATAAAGCGCTTGTTTTTCAGCATCACTAATTTTCATAATCGGCCCAATAATCATTTACTGAGATTGTGCAACTAAAAAGGCAAGCTTACTAGCGCTGTAGCCGCAATTAGTCGGTTTTTGAAGCCTATATTTACTTAACGGAGCCGCCAAAACCAAACTGCTACCATCTGCCTAAAACTAACGCTTAAGTGTGAGTAGCTCATATCTAGCGCTTAAGCCAACTTTTTAATCAGACGTTTAAGGGCTATTGCTTTAAGGGGTTTACGCACAAATGCGAAACCAGCTTGGCTGGTATGCTCTCGCACTTGCTCGGAAGGGTCGGCAGAGCATACAACACAATGCTGTTTAGCTAGGCCAAATTCAGGGTGAGTTTGTAACAAGCCAGATAACAAATCGACACCATTTTTATCATCATCTAAATGGTAGTCAGCAATCACTAACTTGAGATCTACTGCGCCTTCTAGCAAGGCAGTAGCGGTGACCTCGTCACTGGCCGACAACACATGACAGCCCCACTGTGATAACTGTGAGCTGATTGCAGTGCGCATCAGCTCATCATTGTCGATAACCAATACGTTGATATCAAACTCTGCTGTTGCTGCTGGGGTGTCCTCACGGGGGAATGACAGCACATTCTTCGGTCGCTGCTGACCTGCAATACGGTCAACCAAAATCGAAAAGCATGTGCCCTTACCCAATACCGATTTAACCTTAATTCTATGCCCAAGTAGCTTGGCTATCCTATCGGATATAGCAAGGCCCAGGCCTAAACCAGGCACATCCCGAGTTTGCTCTAAGCGAGCAAACTCGGCAAAAATGCTATGTTGCTTATCGGCTGGAATACCTGGGCCATTATCCCAGACCTCAATTGCAACTTGGTTTGCCCTGCGGCGCACGCCTAGCACTACTCTCGCCTGTTCACCATCGGTGCGCTGCTTGGCTGGGGCATAATGACAAGCGTTAGACAAAAAGTTTTGGATCACCCGCCGCAGCATTTGCTGATCGCTATTGACCATACAACCACTGTATTGGTAGTGGAAATCTATCTGCTCTTGCTTAGCTATCACGCTAAACTCATTCGTTAACGTTGCCAGCAACTCATCAATGGCAAAATCATGCTTATCTACTTTGTTAGAGCTGCCATCGAGCCGTGATATCTCAACCAAGTCTGACAATAGGTTTTCCACCACATTAAGGGAATCTTCAATATGGGTCGCTAAATCAACCAACTCAGGGGATTTTACCCGCTGCTTCAACATGTCAGTAAATAGGGTTAATGCATTAAAAGGTTGCATTAAATCGTGACTGGCTGCTGCGAGAAAGCGGGTTTTAGAACTATTTGCCGCTTCTGCCTGGGCTTTGGCTTTAGCCAGCTCGTGAGTTCGGCTTGCAACCCGCCGCTCTAAGGTTTCATTGGCTTGTTGCAGCGCCTGCTCCGCTTCCACATGGCGAGTAATATCAGTAAAGGTACTGACAAAACCACCGCCGGGCATGGCTTGGCCACGGATCTCGAGCACGATGCCACTGGGTAAGGTACGCTGAAAATGATGACCATTGCCAGAGCGCATATAATCAATGCGTTTGGCAACCAGCATCTCAACCTCATCGCCAGTGATCACCCCGCGCTCAACATTAAACCGAATCAGCTCATCAATGGCGATGCCTGCCCGCACCAAATGTTTGGGATAATCAAGCAGCTCAATATAACGCTGATTCCAAGCAACAAGGCGCATATCGGCATCCACGACACTGATCCCTTGCTCGATGTTCTCAACCCCTGACTGCAACAGCTCGCGGTTGAACTCGAACATTTGACTGGCTTCATCAACAATACTGACCACATCTTCAAGGGGCACATCTTGGGAAAATGAAGCTGCTTTCATCACCATTCGCGTAGAAGCCGAACCCAATACCCCAGATAACTTTAGTCGCGTGTGGTCGATAAGCTCTTGATGTCGCTTAGCTTGGCCGCCTGCAGATTGCGGGTTACGGGCAATTTGCAATAACTTCTCTGCTTCTTGCTTATCAATAAATCGATGTAACAAGCTATACAAGTCATTGACTGACAAGTGCCGCTCAAACTGGCTTTGCTGACGATTTAAAAACAGTTCGGCCTGAATTGACTCACCAACACTGCGCATCGACAGTATTGAGATCACTACATAGCACAACAGGTTTGCTGACAGGCTATAAAACACCCCATGGGTAATCGGGTCAAGCCAATCCAAGCCAAACAGCGCGGTGGGTGTCAGCCAACTTATGGCAAAAGGCCCTAAATTGACCCAATCAGCATCAGCAAAAATCGCTGGCAACAATAAGGTATATGACCACAGTAAGCTACCGACAATCAGCCCGATCAATGCCCCTTTAGAGGTGGCTTGTCGCCAAAAAAGTGCCCCCACTGCTGCTGGAGCAAACTGCGACAACAACACAAATGACAGCAAACCAATACCCGCAAGATGATGCTGATGATCAACATAGCGCTCAAAGGCAAAGGCAAATAATAAAATGGCGGCTATCGAGGCACGACGAAGATTCAGCAACACGCCAGCAAGTTGCGGTGTTTGTTTTGCCTGAAATCGAGGTAGCTTGAGTAACATTGGGGTAAGCAGTTCGGTGGATATCATGGTACTTAGCACAATGGCCGCCATAATCACCATACTGGTTGCCGCAGCCAAGCCACCAATAAACACCACAACGCCTAACCAAGCTTGCTGATAAAACAGCGGCAAGGTCAGTACATAAGTATCTGCGTCAACACTGCCACCAGGAAAGCTCAACTGGCCAGCAATAGCAATGGGTAATACAAACACATTAATCAGAATCAGGTACAGTGGAAACAACCACCGGGCTGCCCTAAGCTCTTTCTCATGATGGTTTTCAATCATCATCATGTGGAACTCTTGTGGCAAAATAAAGATAGTGATGGCACCTAAAATCACTTGAGTTAGTACAAAGTAGCCACTGCTGGTCACTTGAGTTTGCGGTAAATTTTGCCGCTGAGCTAACAGATCGCCAAAGCCATCAAAAATAAAGTAAGTGGCAAAAATACCCACCGCAGTGAGAGCAAACAGTTTCACCACAGAGCTAAAGGCGATGGCTAACACTAGCCCTTGATTTTGTTTGTTGGCCACCACCTGCCTTGCACCAAACAAGATGCTAAAAACAATCAATACTAAGGTCACCACAAAGGCGGTACTGATCCCCGATTGAAAGGTGCCAGTGAGTAAATCAAAGCTGGTACTTATCGCCCGTAACTGCAACGCAATATAAGGAATAGTGCCAAGCATGGATACCACAGCCACCGTCGCTGCTATGGCTTGAGAGCGGTCGTACCGACAGGCAATGAAGTCGGCAATGGAAGTGAGGTTTTCAGCTTTAATGATCCGCAACATGCGCAATAACATCGGCCATGCCAGCACCAAACAAGCTATGGAGCCAATGTAGATGGGAGCCAGCCAAGCCCCAGTGGTTGCCGCTTGGCCCACGGTGCCATAAAACGCCCATGAAGAGCAGCTCACCCCAAGGGATAAGCTATAAACCCACGGGCGACTTAGCCACTTTTTGCTCGCTTGTCCCTGCCCCCACTGCGCTACCACAAACAGTAGGCCCAAATAGGCAATTGATAAGCCAGTAATCAACCAAGTATCTAACGATAACCACGCTAACAAGGACTATCTCCAACGGCAAAGCTCTGAAACTGATAGGTGTTCAAGTTACAGAAAATCAACTATTTAATAAAGCCAGCATAACATGGCTGTCGCGTTGAAGTAGTGCACTAAGGTAGTACTTATTTATGCCGTTGCTTTGGATAACCTAATGACTCTCTCTTTCAACGGATTTGAAGCACTTCACCATGAAAATAACCAATAAATATGTGGTCGAGACTCTTGTGTTCTTCAGCTATGTTCTATTTGCAATGGCGTGGGTTGGCGGTACTGCTAGCATGAGCCAAATCATGGCTAGCATGCAGATTGACAGCTTAGCATCAGCCAGTTTTATTAGTGGTGCGGTGACACTCGCCAAGATTGTCGGGACTTTCGGCGCGGCTTGGATAGCCATTAAATATGGCGTTAAATACGCATTCTTTATCGCCTCCATTTTGATTGTGATGGGGCTACTGACTCCTTATGCCCCCAACTATGAGTTACTGCTTATTAGTCGCTTTCTTATGGGGTTAGGTGGCGCCTTTATGATTGTGTATTTCAATCCCATCGTGATGCAGTTTTTTAGCTTAGCGCAAAGGCCCGTGATTAACGGTATCAACGCGGTAGCGTTTAACGTTGGCACCGCCATCGTATTGTGGCTAATGGCCGACATCAACCAATTAACCGGTAGTTGGCAAACCTCGCTACTGCTATTTTCAGTGGCAAGCTTAATACTGGCGTTACTGTGGCTCATGGTGCAATTTGAGTCGCAAGAAGACCCAAACAGCACAAGCCAAAGCCCTAATGGTGATACTGATACTGGTGAAAGTAACAGCCAGAGCAGCAACACCAAGGCACAGCCGCAAAACAGCAAAATTAGCCAGCCCTATATACAAGGCTTTAAGGACAGATTTAATTGGATTTATGGCTTCACCTACTCAGGTTTACTGACCTTCTATATCTGCCTATTTACCTTTTATCCTGAAGCGGGCATCAGCCAAAGTAAGTGGGTCATCGGCTTTGGGATTATCGGCACCATAGCGGGCATTATTTACAGCAAAAACCAACCTCTACGATTGCCAGTGATCAGATTGTCCGGCGTCATGATCACCCTCAATATTATTGGCTTATCTTTTATTGAACAGCCATGGTTGCAAACTTTATCAGCGATTACGCTAGGCTTTTTTATCTTTTTCCCTATCACCGCCTTGGTGTCGATTCCCCATGAACTACCTAACATGACAGGCGAGCGGATCACCGTCACCTTCAGCTTGTTCTACTCAATCAGTTACCTATTCTCAACCTTAATTCTCTGGGTATTTGGCAAGCTTGTGGATATCAACCAAGGTGACTACACGCTGTCATTTATCATGATAGCGATACTCAGTAGTACCTTTTTTATTGGTGGTTTCTTGTTGCCAGAAACCGGTAAACAAAAGGAGTTGTCAGCATGCGAGGCATAGTCTCCCCTAAACTGCATGAATTTCTCGCTACGGTGAATCAAACGATTGCCGAAGCTAAAGCGCAAAATATCCAATACACACCAGAACAGGTAAGAGCTAACCTAGACAAACTTGCGGCGTTTCTCAATAACAAGCCGGCACTCCCCTTGGTAGAGGACCGAGACTTTACCCTCCCCAACGGCAGCAAACTACCAGCGCGGATCTACAGCCCTAACCCAGATATCCCCTTGCCAGTGGTAATGCACTTTCACGGTGGCGGCCATATGTGTGGCAGTGTCGAGCTTTACGATCCCATTAGCCGCCAATTGGCCGCAACGGCACAATGTGTGGTTATCTGTGTTGAATACCGTTTAGCCCCAGAGCATCCCTACCCCGCAGGCGTTGAAGACTGCCAATATGCGCTTATCAACTACCAAGGTGTGTTGTCAGGTATTCGCCACGATGGCAGCATCTCGATTATGGGCGATAGCGCAGGCGGCGCCATCTGTACGACCTTAGCCATGAAGCGCGTGAACAATCCAGATATTCGTATCGACAAACAGATATTGATCTACCCCAGTGTCGACTACACCATGGCTAGCCCTTCTTATGACGACAATGGTGAAGGTTTTTTACTGGAAAAATCGCGGGTTCAATGGTACTTCGAGCAATATTTTGGCCAGCCACTCACGCTCGACTCCCCCATAAAACAAGCCTCAGCCTTATTCGGGCCCTTTAACCGCGACATGCCCGCAACCTTAGTTTTTACCGCCGGTTGCGATCCACTGCGTGATGAAGGAATTGCCTATGTCGATGCGATGCAACGAGCCGAAGCCAAGGTTGAACATGTCCACTTTGACGACATGATCCATGCCTATATGCTGCTGCAAGACCTCGTCAGCGAGGAGTGCCAAGCAACCTACCAGCGTATTGGTCGGTTTTTGAATGCAGATTAAATTGTCGGTATTCTTGTATAGCGGTTTTAGCTAGGGGCTTCGCAACCAGAATTGAATACCTCGTTCAAATCCTAGAAACACAGCATGTTTAACTCTATAATATGCCAGCGATGAGTAGTTCATCTCAAAAAAGCTCAGTCACACAATAAACAATAAAAATTTACTGCTTCAAAGCCTTTTACCACCTGGAGTTTAAATAATGAAAAGTGAAATTATACTTTTTTTCGAACGAAATCCTATTCGCAGCTACGAAACCGAAGATATTTACATCAATCGCATAACTGAAATCGCAATCAGTGAAAAACTCGATCTTATGGGCTTTTTCAGTACGTTAAATGACAAGTTTCCACAACGTTGGAAGCTTATTGCAGAATTGAGTGATAAACAATTAGACAATAAATAACACTAACTCTAGCTCATCCCCTCTCCGCGGGTTTGCTCGTTGATCAATTGATATTGAGAACTGCACGTCAGAGGGGAAAGCTAAGCCACAGATAAAGTGGTAGGCCCTTAACTTATTAGATAAAAGCCTTTAGTCAGAAATCTATAACCAGCCATTATTTATCTTTGCACTTATCCTCCTGATGATAAGTCAAAAAATCTCGCCTCCAGCGGGGGAATGTACAGATGCTACTGTGACACGCGGTAAATATATCCCTATACGCGCTGCACCACGTCCTGTGGTCGAAGGTCACTGTCGCATCTGCACTGGGTTAAATCTCTCTTCGATTTAACCTTTGTGTGTGAAACTCAAAAAGCTCCTATCACTAGGCTACGAAGCAATAGTTACCTAGTGTGAACACGGCTGTGACCTTCCGTGACAGGACGTCACGGCAGCGCATACAGGGATTGTACTTGCTGCGTGTCACAGCAGTGTTTACACAAGCCCTAGCGGCCAGCGGTTATTGGATATTATCTTGTCGATAATATGTAAGGAGTTTTGCCGCCATCGGGCTGGTAGAAATCATCATGCTGATGATAAGTCGAATAGTTTCGCCTCCAGCGGGGAATGTGCAGATGCGATTGTGACACGCGGTGAATATATCCCTATACGCTCTGCGACCACGTCCTGTGGTCGAAGGTCACAATCGCATCTGCACTGGGTTAACTGTCTCTTCGATTTAGCCTTTTGGGTATCGAAAATGATTGGGAGGAAGAAATAGAATAAGTAGTAAGAACTGTAAGGCGGGTAAAGGGTTAAACTTGACCGCTTTTAATGACCCGCCATAAATACATCCATGTAGGCTTCACGGTGACATCTGATGTGAAGGGATTCACAAATGCCGCGGTGGCATGGATGCCAAGGAGCAGCCAATTTTAGTTGACCACTATATTCTTATCACTTTATTGCTCACTAGAAGTATATGGACTGCTAGATGTTGACGTAAGTAGGCAAGTCGTTCCCCAAGGCGTCATCACCATTATTGATGGTTCTGCGAGTAAACAATGGCTGACTATAAGTTTTTGGAGGGCTACCTGTATAGCGGAGTAGTTTGTTCGGTCAGCTATCCTTATAGACTATATACAGCTTAGAAATACCTTGTACACTATTGAATTGCGCTGGAATCTCTATATTTGGTGCGGATTATGATTAGGGAATGATTTTACTTAGCTTAAAAAGGATTTTACAAGTGAGCACTTTGAATAGAGGTAGTTGGCAGCAGAAACAGCTAAACACTAAACTTGAACACACATTAGATAAGGAAAAGTTGTTTAAATCGATAGATGCGGATATTCAGTTATCTGGTGCAGGTATTATCTATATTGATGAGAACATGACGGTTGTTAAATTAAGGGAATTTCAGCCAGTTTGTCGTGTTGAGCCTGTGCACATCATTCTTAGAGAGCCTCCAAAGTTTACCTCGCAAAATCAATTTATCGGCGGACTAAAGCATAGTGCTAGTAATGTACGTGAAAGTCGCCTAGTTTCAGAGCTAGTTGGAACAACTTTAGCCTGTGGGGGAGCGGTGCTTTCTTGGGTTGTATTTTCTGCATCGACGGCAGCAACACCAATTACGTTAGGTAGTAGTTCCGTCGTTTCTGTTTTATCACTAGGTGCAGCTACAGCGACTACTGCTCAATGTGTAAATGGAATTGTGAGAAACGGCTCAGAAGCTTTTGCACCAGGTGTCAACGATTGGTTAGATTCACAAGATTGGTACTTAACGACGGTTTCAGCGCTGGACTATATTTCTTTAGCAGGTGCTACAGCATCTGGAGCAATAGCTTTAAGAACTCTCAAGCTAGCGCAGGCTAATGGGGTTGGCTTAAAACAGTTACTAGCTAACAAGTCGAGACAGCAGCGAAAACGTATCACTCAAGAGATTATTAGGATGAAAGTGCCTAATATTTCCGGAAAAATGCTCAAAAAAATGATAAAAAATGGAAACGTGCCTAAACGTTTCAGCAATATTGAGATCACCAATGAATTGCGAACACGGTTAAGAGATTCAGTAGCAGCAGCGATGGCTTTCACTGGTAGCGCCTTTAATGGTGAAGTTAAAGGTTTGGCTATTGGAGTCTATGAAGGTATACGTCGTGAATATTGAAAATCTCAAAATCAGTGAGTCTGTCCCCAAGTTAAAGTACGTTTTTGCTGTGGTTAGCGGCATTATGGCTGCAATTTTTTGCTATAGCACTTTAGCAATTCTGCTGAGTTTTGTTTTGTTTCCTTACGAGCATATTGAAGAAGTTGGACCAAGATACATTGTAATCATGTTAGGAATATTTCCCATTATTGGTATTGGAGTGGGGTTATCTTTTGGACGGCTTTGGGCAAGAACAGTTATACGTGGATTAGCCATTTTGGCGCTGTTAGTATGCTTAGCGAGTGTTGTCTTGGTTGGGCAATCATCAGCTAATAGTTTTAGTCATTCTCAATGGTTGTTTATTTCTGTTTGCGGTTTTTTCGCGCTAATGGCTTTGATACTTAGCTTTTCAAAGCTATTTTCAACTAGCCTGCATGTAATGCGCAGGCACAGGAGGCGACGCATAAAGGCAGAGTTTTATTTAAAAACGCTGCGGTAAAGATTGGTCGCTGTTGATAGGTAACAAAGCGAATATAAAAGCATTACAAAACATTAGACAGCCATTGTTAATGGCGGAAGCGTTTAGCCATTACTGTGAACATCTAAATAAGCGAAGGCGACATTTCTCAAGTAGCCGTCAGTTATTCCCCATGATTGGTGGGGAGTTATCGCCTCTAACGGGGAGTTTGCAATCATCATGCTGATGATAAGTCGAAAAACTGCGCCTCCAGCGGGGTTTGTGCAGATACTTTTTCGGCACGCTGTGAACCCTTCCATGGGCGCTCTGCGACAGCATCCATGCTGTCAAAGGCCTCAACCGTATCTGCACCGAGTTAACTGTCTCTTCGATTTAGCCTTTCTGGATGAAACTCTAAAAGCTCTTATCACTAGGCTATGAAGCAATAGCCACCTGATGTGAACACGGCTGTCACCGAGAGTCAACGCATGTTCACACTGGGATATTTATCTCTTCGATTTAACCTTTTGGGTATCGAAAATGATTGGAAAGAGATAAGAGAAGACGTGATAAAAGCTTGGAAAAGAATGGGGTCAAAAAGTTTAATCTGACCCAAGTTTTACAATTCACGATTTGTTATTGCGGCGTGTAAATAAGTTATGTAAATTCAGTAATATGAAAGTGTGCAGCCACTCTCGTTTATAAGAGTTACTGAGATAACATGCAAGCAAAGCGTGCATGCGCGTTTCTACCGAAAGTGTATTGAATACAATTTTGCAGGTTCTTTGTTATTGAGTTGTTTTGAATAGATTTTTAGCTGAAATTTGAGTGCACGCTTTCTCAACCGGGCTTGGCAAAACGCGCAAGCCGTATATACAAATGTTAGCCCTTAGGAGGAATTGTGAAAAAAGGTACTTCATTTGAACTTCTTGCAAAAAATATATTTGAGAAGTTATCTCGAGACTCAAAGTACGAAACCGTTGAACACAATGTAAAGTTGATGGGGCAAGATGGGCCTAGGCAAATAGACGTACTAATAACGGCAAATGTTGCTGGTTTGACTCTTAAAACAATAATTGAGTGCAAGGATTATCGTTCAAAAATTTCGGTCGGGAAAATAGACGCACTTCATTCGGTAATGCTTGATGTCAATGCAAACAAAGCCGTTATGGTTTCAACTAATGGATTCTCTAAAACTGCAATAAAGAAAGCTGAACGCTTAGGTATATCGTTATTTACAGCTCATCAAGCACTAAAAGAAGATTGGTCGATAGAATTAGAAATACCAGTGAATGTCAAAGAGGTTCTTCCGATTAAGGTTAACCCTAAATTTATTGCGAAGTTTAGTAAGGGTGATACCTTTCATAAGGAGTCTGTTTATATAATTAATGATGTTAATATAATGGATGAATTTCAGAGGCAATGGAAAGAAGGCGTATTTGGTGGCGTGGATCACGTTGATCAAGGAGTATACTCTTTTGAAATACCTGGGCTAGAGGAACCTTTTTATTTTAGGAGTGTGACTGGCCAAAAGATGTTTTTGGAAGAGCTTAATATCGAATATAAAGTTCAGGTCGGTTATTACTGTGGTTATCTTGATCAACAAGAAAATACTAAAGTGCTACATGATATTATAGAAAGGAAAACTCAAGTGTTTTTTGAGTCAACTTCCCTTTTTAACTACAGGGAAAACTTTCAATATAGCTCAAAACAGCTCTTTCCTGAAGGAAGTTCTTTCTCAGTGGAGTGTATGGCAAAACCAGCCTTCCATTTTACAGCTGGAACGCTGAACATTGGCAGGATTGAAAAGGGCTAACAATAAATTTAAGAGTGATTCACAACGCTTGGCGCCCTCACTTCAAGTCAGTTTAGTGTTGATGGCACAATGCTTTAGGTAAGGTGGTTGCGTTGTTCGCACCTTAATTTGGCGTTAAGTTTCTTTAGCTGTGTATCAAGGATAGATAGATGACAAAAATAGCTTTACCAATTATATGCGCATTGATATCTGGTGTGGTTGCGGTATTCGTGTCCAACCACCAGTTAATGGAATTCCAAGTGAAACAATCGAAGATTAATACGTTGAATAAGATTTTCGGTCATAGATATGTGCTTTATGAAGATTCATGCGTTACCGCAGAGGCCGATAGAATCCTATTTTCTGCACTCGGTGAGGCTGCAATACTCTTCGGGAACTCCAAGGAGGTCGTTGGAGCACTAGAGAATCTCAGGGTCTCCATTAACGCTGATGATTTTAGTGAGTCTGATTTAAACAAACTCCATCGAGCGATGATGAGTGATCTTGGAATACAAACTTCTGACTACGTGTTAATGAAGGCGCCAGTAAGGCGCTCTTGTGGCGAAACTTAACAAGTCCAATCAGAAATGCGAACTGCGTGCGCGGGATCTCGCTACGCTCGGCCCCTGTTGGGGCGTTGGGTGTCTTTGGAAATGGAGTGTTCTTTTGACGAATGAATTAAAAAATACATTTTGGTCAAATTTAAAAACTACTCTGAAGTTTATAGGTATTGTCGTTTTCGGATTAAGCACAATGATTATGCTAAGCGCTTACCAAGAAGAAAATTACGATGATTTATACTTCCCAATTTACTTTTTGGCATTTTTGCCTGTCATATTAGTTGGTGTATTTACGTATACTAAATTAAAAAGTTCGGACGTTAATAAATACCTATGTAGTATTCTTTTTGCCATGGCGATTACAGCAAGTACGTTTGTTCTATATATAATTGGTCACTACATAGATGCCACAGAATTGGATTTGAGGTTCATTAAAGTTATGTCTTTGATAGCCTTTGTAACTATGTCATTAATTTATCTACAGCTACCGTGGAAAAACGACGCATAACAAGAGACTATGGTTTTAGTTCCGGGGGGTATTTTGTGTTGCTTCTTCCCCCGCTGGCAGGCGAAATCCTTTCCAGCACTCATCAAGAAGATGACAACCAATCACGGTGTCATAAACTCTAGATCTCCCACAAAACATAGCCAAATCGAAGAGGTAAATATCCCAGTGTGAACATGCGTTGACTCTTGGCGACAGGCTGTTCCTTGGCATCCCTGCCACCACGGCATTTGTGAATCCGTTCACATCAGGGCGCCGTGAAGCCTACATGGATGTATTTAAACAACATCCCTGTTTAATGGCCAGTTCGGCATCCATGCCTCTCGTTCATAAGCACAGTCGTTAGCACGACTATTCACCGTGTCATAAATGCAATCATACATCCCCCCGCTGGAGGCGAAACCCTTTCCAGAACCCATCAGGAAAATGACAACCAATCACACAGGGAGAAATTTTGGTTCTTTCGCAAAATAAGCTCAATTCGAAGAGACAATTAACCCGGTGTGAACATGCGTTGACTCTCGGTGACAGGCCGCTCCTTGGCATCCCTGCCATCACGACATTTGTGAATCCTTTCACATCAGGTCACCGTGAAGCCTACATGGATGTATTTACGGCGGGTCATAAGCGCGTTCGCACATACCCCGCTGGAGGCGCAGTTTTTCGGCTTATCATCAGCATGATAATGGCAAGCCCCCCGCTGGAAGCGACCCCCTTTCCAGCCCCCATCAGCAAGATGACAACCACATTCCCCGCTGCAGGCGATACTCCCCGTAGAAAGCGATACTCTTCGCCAAGAGACAACTCCCCCAGCGAAGACTAAAACTAACAGCTTACGCTGCTAGCAGTTTGGCCATTCTCTCTTTGGCTTCACACTCTTCATCATGCTCAGCAATGGATACGAAGAAATGCTCTGTTGTGG
>NZ_JBHZSN010000019.1:0-59176 GCF_043643685.1 Shewanella waksmanii | reverse complement strand
AGTTCGCTTAACTATTGATTTCATAACACTCTCCAAAAAAGGTTTGAAAAGTGTCAACGTTATTTAGGACGGGTCATTGCTATTTGAAAGGAGGCCATGGCCTCCTTTTTTATGGCCAGCTGTTTATCAAGCTTGGGAATTATACCGATTGGTATTATGGCGCATTTGCGGCAAACGATAGGCCAAAAAAAACCGTATTCCCTGGTCGCTGGAAATACGGTTATCGAGCCATATGGCTCAGTTTTACCCTGAGTAACACCTCTAACTTAGCAGTCTGTCAAAAATTTGGCAAGCGTCATTTCTATTTTTCTACATTAGCTATTCGTCTGATAGACAATAGGAAAGTTTTGCGGCAAACAGCGAGTATCAAATCTTTACAAAAAAAAACTAAATTTAATGAAACTCTCATGGTAAAAAGGCGGTCAAAGACTGGGTACAATAACTAAAACAAAACGGTTATAGGAGGTCACGTGAGAGTATTTCCTGTCTATGCACCAAAACTAATAGTCAAGCACGCGCGAATTTTTTTGTCTGGGGTGATCTGGGTTAAAGACCTAGGTCGATTAGAATTCGAAAAGGGGAAATTTTTATTACCAAGGAAGACCATGCCTGAAGTGAAAAAGGCGATTATCGAATTAAATAGTTTGATTGAAGCACAAAATAGCGAAGCGAAGACGGCCTAGGCCTCGTCTTCGCATTCACAGCTGATCATCAGCTTAGCTGACTTCATCATTTAGCAGACCAACAAGCCCGGTCACTTTCTCGTTCCAAGAGTTTAGATCTTGGCTGAGTTGTTGGTTCTGTTCACTCAAAGCAACATTCTTTTGCTTCTCTTCTTCGAGTTCCATTTTTAATAGCTCAATGGTTTCAAGTGCTGCTTGGATTTTTGTCTCCAGCTTGGACAGTAATTCGAGGCTCATAGGGGAGTCCTAATAGTTTCTGGATGGGTCATTCGATTCTATCAGTGACGGCCATTGAAGGAATAGTTAATTATGCTAAATGTAGAAAAAACAGGCTAAAAATCGTAATTATTTTAGATCTGATTGCGATGCTAGTTTTTACAGTCTGAAAAATGAATATCAATAGACGCTATTGGGATGGGCTTAGATTAACTCGATAGTAAATGCTTACCTATTTTGAGTCACTTTAAGGCTACTTTAGACAAATTGTAGAGAATGCCGCCCCTTCAATATCGGTACTTAACTGCGCAATACAATCTAACCGAACCGACTTTTGGTGAACTGCGGTATCGAGCAATAACCATTCGCTGTGATCGGAGCGGGTTTCCGTGGTTACCGCGCGACCTCTTAACTCAGAGTTATCTGTTAATGTGATGATGACTGGATACCCTCTTAGGCAGGCTAGCTCAATATAGTCATGATGTTCGCAAGCAATAGGGGTATAGCTGTTCATGTTCACTCCTCGTTTCGTTGCCTAAAGGTTTAGTCGTAAATTCATCATTAGGCAAATAAAAAAGCCCCTTAAGGGGCTTTTTTATTTGGATTACTGCTTAGAAACGGTAATCAATTGATAGATAAAGTTGCTGGCTATCATTCAGTGATGCTGATTCAGTGATACCGCTGTTCATTGGGCTTGGTACTGGGTCTTCACCATAGGTGTTTGACACGTCGTAATCTTGTTTCAAGTAACGGTAGCCGATTTCAGTGCTGACATTGTCATTGATTTTGTACATTAGACCAGTTTGACCACCCCAAACGAAACGATCTTTAGAGCTTAGTTCATCTGTGTCTGGGCTAATGTGGTTGAAACCTGCAGTGGCACCAATAAACCAGTTAAGTTTGTTGTCAGCCGTTAAGCCAACTAGATAGTCATATGAGAACAGTAGGCTTTGCTGTCTAGTAAAGTCATCTGAGTTGTAGTTGTAAGTGGCGTAAATACGGTTGTTGTCATTTAAGTATGCACCACCACGCAACTCGTAGAACACGTTATTTTCAGTTTCTTTGCCGTTTAACGTTGGGCTGAAACCAGGGTCTACATTGTCAGTGACGCTGCCTTTATAGGTGTTTTGCTGAGCACCTACACCACCACCGATGAACCAATCTGCGGCCATCGCAGGCATTGCCATTGCTGAAGATAATAGGGTAGCGATTACGATAGTTTGCTTTTTCATGATTTATGCTCTCTTGGTTAATTCGTAAGCGACTCTGTTGTCGTTGAGGGCATGGTAGAGGACTGTTGCTGAACCAAAACTGAATGGTATTAATTAATGTTATCTTAATATTTGTGATATTACCAAAATGCATATCGCTGATGGTGTTTTCGTTGGTCTTTGATTTTATTTGTTGGCGAAAGGGATCGTCAACAGGTAGAGAGCCAGTGATTTATCTTCTACAGAAGTGTGCTTAAAAAGTATCCCATAGCGTGATCTAGTTGACGGATTTGAGCTGTTAACCTACCTCATTCTTCAGCTTATCTTCATCTTTATCAAAGATAATAATCAGTCTATCGAGTGTTGTCTTTTTGTTTTCCCCATTATTGATTCTTTAAGGTCTGATATGTTGTTCAGAGTTCTTGTGGGCGTGGTGTTTACCATGACCTGCACATTTGTCGATGCTATTGAGCGTCAAAGCGCCAGTGAAAAATATGGTCGAACATTTCCTATATGGGCGCAGGATGCCATTGATTTAGGTTATGAATTGCCTAAACCCTATGGCTTTTCGTTGACCTATATGAATATGGAGCAGCCACTTATCGTCGATTCGGTGCATTTTTCAGGTTTAGGGCCGATTGATGATCTGATTTCCATCAATGGTAGCCAAGCATTTCAAGAGTCAGAAACACTCACATTTCGAGCCGATATGTGGGTACTGCCATTTTTAAATCTCTACGGTGTGATTGGTCATACTAAGGGCAGTAGTGTGGCAAATGTGGAGGTTGAGGTTGATATTACCGATGTATTGCCCTGTTTTCGTCCGCCGTGCGTGATTACCTCTGATCCCTTTGATTTCGAGCTGAACTTTAAAGGTACCACTTATGGGGTTGGCGGTACGTTAGTTGGCGGCATCGGTAATTGGTTCGCGTTGCTTGATGTCAATTATACCAATACTAACTTAGATATTTTGGACGGTGAAATCAGCACGATTGTGGTGTCGCCACGCATGGGCTATCGCATTCCTCATGGTAATAATGAGATGCAGATTTGGATTGGCGCCATGTATCAGAACGTTGAGCAGACCTTTAGTGGTTATCTGCATGATATCGGCATAGGGAATAATTTAGCGTTACTGGAAAATGGCAAGTTTGAAGTTAACCAGCACCTAGAAGACAAATGGAATGGACTCGTTGGGGGGCAATTTTCCATGACGAAGCACATCGATCTATTGTTAGAGATTGGCTTTGGTACCCGTACCAGCGGCATGTTGAGTTTAGGTTATAGGTTCTAGTTATGATGCAGTATTTCAAAATCAGTGCGGTGTTATTGGCAGCTTGGTTGCTATCAGCGTGCTCGGCGGTTAGCTATCAGCAGCAAAAAGATAATCAACAACTGATACAAGCAGGCTATCAGTCGGCCAACTTGTCTTTAGCGGATGGCGGGAAACTGCATTATTGGCAAGTTGGCGAAGCGGGCAACAAGCCGAGCATACTATTAATACATGGCTTTGGCGGTGATGCTCAATCGAGTTGGCAACAAGTGATGTTGAACTTAGCCAAGGATTATCATGTTATTGCGCCGGATTTGTTGTGGTTTGGTCAATCTTTTAGTCATGCCGATGCCAATTTAGCTGCTCAGAGTGAAGTGGTGTCGTTGTTGTTAGATGAGTTGCTGTTAGCCGAGGTTAATATCGTTGGCATCTCCTATGGTGGGTTCGTAAGTGTTGATCTTATGGTGCATGACTCGCGCATTACTCAAGCGGTGTTGCTAGCAAGCCCAGGCTATCTGTTCAGTGACAAAGAGCTTGATAAGCTGAGTCAGCGTTTTTCTGTAGAGCAGCCTGAAGAGATTTTCGTGCCACAAAATAAGGCTCAGATGCGTCATTTGCTAGCCGGAACCTTTGATAACTTTCCTTGGTACCCCGGGTTTATCGACGAGCAAATTTACCAGCATTACTTCAGTCAATGGCAAGCGCAAAAGCGCGAGTTGATCCGTACTTTGCCACAGCACCGTGACAATATTGCCGCCGACATCGACGTGGAAAGCTTACCGCCTACTATGTTGATTTGGGGGGAGAAGGATAAAGTCTTTCCACTTTATTCTGGAATAGCGCTTGCTGAAGCATTAAATGCACCGATTGTCGTTATTCCAAGTGCCCCTCATGGTATCAGCAATGAGTATCCAGATATTGTTACCGAAGCCATTAAAGGGTTTGTGCAGTGAAAGCGATAGTTATGCTAGTGCTGCTTGGTGTTGTGGCTGGTTGCAGCAGTAACCAATGGCAAGTCCGTTCGCTGCCCCAGCCTCAGGCCGTTGCTGCGGCACTGGATGCTAAGCCTGATCCTATCGCAATGGGGGAGTTTGATGTACTTGGCTACCCCAAAGCGACCATGCCACAGTCGGTTAGACCCTGCTGTGCCTTTGGTAATAACCATAAGATCAAGATGGGAGCGACTCATATCCCATTTTATCGATTTTCCAATACCGTCAGTATTGATGATATTGGTCCCCACGCCTTTGACGCCGGTAATTTTAGTCATCAAAAAGGCCTGCCTAATGGTCGCCGCGGTGGCGAAAATAATGGCTTAATTTATACCTTAAAAGGCGGCTTTATTGATTTGGCCCATGTACGTGACACTGCCGACAATACCGTTGCATTGTTTTATTTAATCCAACGTCGGCTTGGGCAAGAATTTACTGTGGCGTTACCCGATGAGATTGGTCAGCGCTATATTCAATTTCATGCTTTTGATACTTCCACATTATCAGCAACAGCATTGCGGGAGTTAGCGATTCACGTTGCTGCGCGCCAAGCCTACTTTATGGCTGAGGCTCATGAAATTGCTCAGTGGCATGGCTATCGAACATTAGCACCTTGGTCAGAAACAGTT
The DNA here is from genome assembly GCF_043643685.1 of Shewanella waksmanii. GTDB lineage: Bacteria > Pseudomonadota > Gammaproteobacteria > Enterobacterales > Shewanellaceae > Shewanella > Shewanella waksmanii_A. The sequence continues at coordinate 54,172 of NZ_JBHZSN010000019.1, read as the reverse complement.
TCTGCTTATTCGCCAGAAGACCTTTACTCCAACATGCTTGGTGCCAAAATCGCCACCGCCTTATTGAGTAACAATTTGGCCATGAACACTGAACTATATAATCAACACATGACTCAGTGGTTGGATGCGACATTGCGTTATCTTGTACCCGTAGATAAGGCACAAACTGCTGAGTTACTTGAGGCTGTTGATGGTCTTTGGTGGGACTCATCCGAGCCGCTGCCAAGTAAGGCGATGTTGTTGTTACGTCATTATCAGATGGGGGATGAGCAAAAACCCTATTTGGTGCCGTTTAATTTAGTTACGCAGCAAGAGTTAACCAATGTAGTTAAGCAGCAAACAGCGCATCGACTGAGCTTACCCGCATCGCTGCAATCTATAGAGTTAGATGATATTGCACTGCAGCACTTATTTGTCGCTGAGCGTTATCAAGCGAGTTTTGAGCATATCCCTGAGCGATTATGGCGTGATGGCTTTACTCATTTGGACTTTATGGAAGTTGCGCAATTTGATCAGCAATTTGATGAAGCAGCATCTCACCAACAGGAAGATGCGCAATGAAGGGGTTGATTGCGGCGCTGTTGTTTATCCTTGGTTGTGGATTTAGCCTGGTGAGTCAAGCTGACGATGACCAAGGTTGGCTAGAAGATTTTTTGCAAAAACTGGGCGCTGATGGTGAATTTGATCCCGACAAGCTGATTGATTTTAGTGTGTTACCGGGTCCTTTTTACAACCCTGAAATGGATCTTGGTGTTGGCGTTTCTGCAGTGGGCTTGTATCAAGTGAATGCAGAAGATGAAGATCTGCAGTTATCTTCGTTGGTGATTAATGGCTTGGCATCTACTAATGGAGCATTAGGCGCAAGTTTACAAAACCGGACTTTTTTCAATCAGCGGCAACGCTTTTATCTCGATGCTCAGCTATTTGATGTGCCCGATGTCTACTATGGTGTTGGATATAATCAGAATCATGTTGATGCTAATCGTGTCGATTTTAATGCGCTTACTTTTGCCCTAAAGCCTATGTGGGTGCAGCAGCTGTTTGCCAACAGTTTTATTGGTGTTGGCTTTGATTTACAGCTAGCGAGGGCATCGGATATTAATCCAAATGATAGCGACGTTGATACTAGCCTGTTAGCGCAAGATTCACGCAGTGTCGGCGTCAATTTACTCATTAACTACGATACGCGAGACAATACCCTTAACCCACAGCGAGGGCGAATCATAGAGCTGGAATCGAGCTGGTACCGACAACAATTGGGTAGTAAAACTGACTTTGAAAAACAAGCGTTTTTGTATAGTGAGTACTTGCCAGTTTGGGGAAGTGACGTGATTGCTTGGCAGGTAAGAGGCCGCTTTTTGCAAGGAGATATTCCTTGGGATCAGCTAAGCAAAATTGGTGGCGGTGATAGTCTACGCGGCTACACCACCGGGCGTTATCGCGATAAACAAATGCTGCTTACTCAAGCTGAGTATCGTCTTGACCTGCCTGGCCGCCATGGCATGGTCTTTTGGGCCGGCGCAGGTGTTATTGCCGATAAAGCCAGTGAATTGTTTGACCAATCGGTGTTGCCTAACTACGGAGTGGGCTACCGCTTTGAGGTAAAGCCTAGAGTTAACCTTCGACTCGATATGGGATTTGGTGATGGTGACAGTGGTTTTTACTTTAACGTCAATGAAGCGTTTTAGTTTGTGTTTACTACTCGATTGTTTCGATCTGCTGATGAGCTAAAAATGTGCACAGCAACTTACATGAGTAGACTAATAGGTAAGCCCTTTAGGCTTGACTTTAGCCCGGTGCATCCATAGTCTGCTAGGTCAGTAATCAAGGTGGTATACAATGCAAATAACTTATAACTTAAAACCTGCGTCTGAACGCCGTACTGAGCAGTTTCAACCTACTGACAATGTTGGGTTTGGTAACCTCAGAACTGACCATATGTTTTTGATGGATTATCGCGATGGGGAGTGGCGAGATCCTAGGATTGTACCCTACGGTCCTTTTGAAGTTGCGCCAGGTGCAATCGCGCTGCATTATGGCCAGTCTGTGTTTGAAGGTGCCAAAGCCTTTAAACATGAAGATGGTGAAATTTACACTTTTCGTCTCGATAAAAATGCGGAGCGTTTGAATCGCTCGGCAGATATTTTATGTATTCCAGGATTGGATGAAGCGAAACAGTTAGCTGCCATCAATGCGCTTATTGATGTTGATAGACTGTGGTTCCCAATGCAGGAAGATGCTTGTTTATATATCCGCCCATTCCTTTTTGCCACTGAAGACCGTTTATCGGTGAGCCCTAGTGAACAATACACTTTCTGCGTGATTTTGAGTCCCAGTGGCCCTTACTATTCAGATGGTTTTGATAAAGCGATCCGATTATTGATCAGTGAACGTTTCCACCGCGCAGTGAGTGGCGGAACTGGCGCGTCAAAGGCTGCAGGTAACTATGCGGCATCACTCAAAGCAGGTAAAGCTGCTGCAGAATATGGTGCAGCTCAAGTGCTTTATTTAGATGCAAATAATAAACAGATTGAAGAAGTGGGCGCGATGAATCACTTTCATGTGCGTAAAGATGGCACGGTGATTATCCCCACATTCACTGACACTATTTTGAAATCAATTACCTCGCAGTCTATTTTGGAGCTCGGTGAGTTATTGGGTTGCGAAGTGCGCCAAGAGACAGTGATGCTAGATCAGTTTATTGCTGATATTGAAGCGGGTGAAATTATTGAGGCGGGTGGTTTTGGCACAGCGGCAGTGGTATCGCCAGTCGGTTCTTATATTTTTGAAGACAATCGCGTAGTGACGGTTGGTAATGGCGAAGTGGGACCCCATACTCGCCGCATTTATCAAGTGTTAACCGATATTCAAAAAGGTAAGCTGGCAGCGCCTGGCGACTGGGTGCATTTGGTGCCAAGATTAGCACCAGTATAAAACTGGGTAAGCGATTAAGGGCACTGTTTAGTGCCCTTTTTTATGGGCTTTAAAGCGCCCAACGACTCAAATAGTCAAAACAGTCTGCAGCGGCTAAGGGTTTGCTGAATTTATAGCCCTGTACTTCGTCACAATCTTTACCTACTAAGAAGTCTAGCTGACTTTGTTGCTCAACCCCTTCAGCGACCACACTTAACTGTAAGCTGTGGGCTAAGGTGATAATGGCGTTGGTGATGGTCGCATCAGCGCCTTTATTTTCAATACCACGGACAAACTCTCGGTCAATTTTTAGGGTATTAACTGGGAAGCGTTTCAAGTAACTGAGGCTTGAATATCCGGTGCCAAAATCGTCGATGGCGAGGGATATGCCCAGCTGTTTCAGTTGGCTAAACAGTCGCGCCGACTCCTCCGGTTTATCCATTATGGTCGACTCGGTAATTTCCAATTCCAATGCATGAGCGGGCAAATTGTTCATTGCTAGCGCCACTTCCACCATAGTGACTAAATCAGGTCGTAACTGTTTAACCGAGAGGTTAACGGCAATGGTCAAACTTTCTAGGCCCTGTTGATGCCAGCTAGCTAGTTGCTGACAAGCCTGATTAAGTACCCAAGTACCAATGTCATTAATGACGCCCATCTCTTCAGCAATAGGAATAAATTCTGCTGGCGACACTTCCCCTAGTTCATGACTATGCCAACGCACTAGGGCTTCAACGCCTGTTACTATGTTATGTTTAAGGTGATGTTTGGGTTGAAACATGAGTTTCAGTTCATTGCGTGCGATTGCGTGCCGAAGGCCGGTTTCAATGGCAAGGTATCGACTTGAGTTTTCATCAAGTGCCTTGGTGTAGCTTTGATAGTTATTTTTTCCCTTAGATTTCGCATGATACATGGCGGCATCGGCGGCCTTGATTAAGCCTTCACTGTCGTGAGCATCTTTGGGGAAAAAGCTTAGTCCGATGGATGCTGAAGCTTTGAGTTGTTGGCTATCAAGATTAAAGTCTTTTTTAAAGGCGGCAATCAGCTTTTTGGCGACACTGATAGCGGCGTCTTCATTACGAATATCTTCAAGAATAATGACAAACTCATCGCCAGCGAGTCTGGCGACGGTATCTCCCTGGCGAATGGCACTTTGCAGCCGAGTTGCAACGGCCTGTAACAACAAGTCGCCTAAGTGGTGCCCAAGCGAGTCATTGATATGTTTAAAGCGGTCCAAATCGATGAAAAGCAGCCCAAGCTTTTTATTATTACGGCTTGCTTGAGCGAGTGCATGGTTAATGCGGTCTTGGAACAGGGTTCGATTGGGTAGCCCGGTTAATTTGTCAAAATTAGCGAGATATTGAAGATCTTTTTCGGCTTTTTTTCTTGCGGTAATGTCATTAAATACCGCCACAAAATGTTCAGCATTACCGTTCAAGTCATAGACTTTGTTTATCTCCAAATGGGTGACAATGGGATTGCCTTGTTGGTGATTTAACGTGAGTTCACCGGACCAAACATCTTGGTGACTTAGGGTGTTTTCTATCTCATTGGCTCTATGAACACTTGATGCTTCTGCTATGAATTGCAGGAAGTGAGCCTCGATAACGTGGGGCTCGTGGTAGCCGGTAATTGCAGTAAAAGCAGGGTTAATAGAGATGATTTGATAGTCTTGGTTGCCCACCACCACCGCTTCGCCCATGCTGTTGAGCACCAGTTGTGAGAGTTTCAGGTTATTTTCTACGGTTTTACGCTGGGTAATATCTTTATGGGTTCCCGCCATTCTCAGCGGGTTACCTGCTTGGTCCTTATCAACCACTTTGCCGCGATCAAGCAGCCAAATCCAACGGCCTTGAGGGTGTTTGATGCGGTACTCTGCTTCAAAAAAATCATCAACTCCGCTAAGGTGTCTATCAAGCGCTGCCGTTACTAAGGCTTTATCATCATCGTGGATGCGTGACAGTAAGGTGTGATCTTTCACTTCCAATAAGTTAGGGTCAGTGATATTGGTGCGAGTGACCTCATTACTGCTGATATCCCAATCCCACATACCATCACCTGAGGCCCACAATGCTAACTTTAGCCTTGCTTCCGATTGCTGCACTGCAACCTGACTTTCAAGTTTTTGCTTACGTTTGATGATGAGTTTGCCCATGTAAGTGAAAAGCAAGATCAGCAACATACCCCATCCTAGTAGCTGCAAGCTTGTTGCAAGATAACTATTAGGACTGGCTGTTAGCAGGGTGAAAGTGTGATTAACCGGGCTGACTGGGGCTAGCAAATTTTGCTCTACTGGGCAGAAAGTCAGTGGCTGATTAAGTGACTGCAGGTTGTTGGCAAGCAATATTGGGCTCAGTAACAAGTAGGCAATAGCCGTGATGCAGGTTATTAGCTTGAAAACTGATGCCATACTTTGTTCCTGATGGATAAATTGGACGCTATTTATACATTAGAATAACAAGCTATACAAGTGTGTACTTTGTTGTGTTTTTAAAAATGTCTTTGATAGTCATACCAATCGGCATAAGAAAGTGATCTACTCAGAGCTATTTTTGGCCAACTAGTTCGAGACCAATAACTTAAGTAATAGTGGTTCTATTGGGAAGTTATTCAACGAAGAAGTAGGCAGCCAAAAAAGCTCCCAAAGGGCGAGTTTTAGCGCCTCTGATACTGTGTAAACGAACTTGAACGTAGCGTCACTATGCCCTTCATTCGTTGCAAGCCACATGGATGTGGTGAATGTCATTAATGCAGGAGCATTTAATGACCTTGCCTCAGAAGCGCTAAACTCTCGCTGAGCGATCACATCTTTATGCTGATTGGTATCAGAGGTAATATTTTGAATTAGATAAAAAAAGAGAGCCAATTGGCTCTCTTTGTTATCCATTTGCTTTTGCTGGATGATCATCCACCAATTGTGGTGAATTGTTTTTTAATAGGATCTGATGGATCTGTTCATCTTTTTGTTGCCAGATACCATTCAGCCAACGTTGGAATTGAGCACGGCACTCTGCATCATTGAAATAGCGTTTATCGTCCACTTCCGGTACAGGCAGGGTTTCAATACGCATGACAATACGCTTAACTTTGCCGTGCATGACACCAGATAAAACGTCATCGGGGGCATCTGGATAGACTAAGGTAACATTCAGTAAGTTGGTAAACTGCTCCCCCATCGCCGACAGGGTAAATGCAATGCCGCCCGCTTTAGGTCTTAGTAGATAGCGGTAAGGCGAGCTTTGGCGTGCATGTTTTTCTTTAGTAAAACGACTGCCTTCAACATAGTTAATGATTGAAGTTGGGATGTACTTAAACTTGGCGCATGAGCGGCGCGTGGTCTCAAGGTCTTTGCCTTTTAGCTTCGGATTTTTCTTCAGCTGTTTGGCGCTGGTGCGGTTCATAAACGGCATATCAAGCGCCCAACAACCAAGACCCATAAATGGTACATAAAGTAGCTCTTTCTTTAAAAAGAACTTTAACATTGGAATGTTGTTACGCAGCACGTAAGTGAGGGCTGCAATATCAAAGCCGCTTAGGTGGTTACTGATCAACAAGTACCAGCCATCTTGTTTTAAGCCTTCTAGCCCTTCAACATCCCATTCTATTTTTGCAATAAGAAAAAGAATGCCGCCATTACAGCAAGCCCATGCCCACATGCAGCGGTTCATTAATCGACTGAGTATCGTTCTAATCGCTTGAACAGGCAGAACAAACTTGATCAAGCCACCAATGATAATGATGGTGCTCCATACTATTGTGTTAATTGCTAGTAGGGTGCTACTTAGCAAAAAAAGAATAGGACCGGGCAAAAAGTTAAACATGTGAAAATTATACCTTTGGTTGAACGTATTGCGCTTCAAGCGCAGCTAGCTGAGTATCTTTATCTTGCCAGAGCTCATTGAGTTGCTCTTGGAAAGCAATCTTAAACTGGCGGTCATTAATATAGTCACCGCGCATAGAGTCTGCGATATCACTGACGGTAATAATGATATCGATCTGTTTGACTTGACCGCTAATGTATTGCCAAAAACTGGGGGTGCCTTCAGGATAAAAAATCGACACATTAACCAGTTTATGAATGTGCTCTCCCATTGCTGATAGCGCAAAAGCCATACCGCCAGCTTTTGGCTTGAGCAGATGTTGATAAGGTGAGCTCTGCTTACTGTGTTTACTATGACTAAAGCGAGTGCCTTCGACAAAGTTCATAATACTCACAGGTTTATGCTTAAATTTATTGCATGCTCTGCGAGTAATTTCAATATCTTTACCTCGCAACTTTGGGTTCTTGCGAAGTTCAGCAGTGCTGTAACGTCGCATAAATGGAAAATCCAATGCCCACCAAGCTAAACCCAATACTGGAACATAAATGAGTTCTTGCTTTAAAAAGAACTTTAAAAACGGAATCTTACGATTAAGGACCCGTTGCAGTACCAAAATATCGACCCAAGATTGGTGATTTGCGATCACCATATACCAATCTTTAGTAGACAAGTCGCCATCAATGTTGACGTTGACCTTGACCGGGTGGAATAGCCGTTCAATGGCGTAATTCACTGAAATCCAAGCGGTGGCACAGTTGTCTAGCAGGTAACTGCAGAATTTACGCATGCTATTTACAGGGATAAGCTTGAAGATACTCATACATAAAATGGGGATCACCCAAAATAGTGTATTGATGACTAAGCAGCAAAAAACCACACAGCCCCTGATTATTGAAAACACGCGACCCATTTCATCCCCAATGAAAAATTTGGTCGACTATATTACTCTTTGCGCGCGTTTCACTCAATCGACAACACCATTAAGTTAGCGATAATTCCCTAAAATGTCTGATCTACAGTGTGATTCACTGCTATAGCAACAGATTAGTAGGGACGGTTTAAGCTGTTAAGTAATCTATCCATGGCGCGATACCCTAATGCCTGAGCAATGTGACTTCGACTGACTTGTTCACTTTGCTGTAGATCGGCAATGGTGCGGGCAACCCGTTGTATACGGTGAAAGCTACGCACTGATAATCCCAGTTTATAAACGCTTTGCTCTAAAAATTGCAGATCAGCATGAGAAAACCCTGCTTGTTTAAGTTGGTTGCCACTTAGCTGACTGTTGAGGACGCCAAAGCGTTGCAACTGGGTATTTCTTGCTTGGGCGACACGTTGAGCCACTTGGGTGGTTGTTTCGCCTTGGGTATCGGACTGCGTTAGTGTGCCTTCTGGCAGCTTGGGCACTTCGACAGTGAGGTCAAACCGATCTAAAAACGGACCTGACAAACGCGAAAGGTAGCGCTGAATTTGATCATTGCTGGCTCTAGATTGTTTGATATCGCCGCAAGGACTCGGGTTCATGGCCGCTACAAGCTGAAAGCGACTATCAAACCTTAATTTCGCAGCGGCACGAGAAATGGTTACTTCGCCGGTTTCCATGGGTTCTCGTAGGCAATCTAATACCTTGCGTGGAAATTCGGCTATTTCATCTAAAAAAAGTACGCCGTTATGGGCAAGAGAGATTTCCCCAGGTTTAGGGATAGTACCGCCGCCAACTAACGCAGTTGCTGAGCTTGTATGGTGAGGGCTGCGAAATGGCCGTTGGTAAAAGTATTGTGGCGACATGGGCTGGCCGGCAACCGAGTGAATGGCGGCAACTTCCAATGCTTGGTCGTAATTGAGCTGAGGCAAGAGTCCAATAATGCGACTGGCTAACATGGTTTTACCTGTGCCCGGACTGCCTAACATCAACAGGTTATGTTGGCCTGCAGCGGCGATTTCCAGTGCTTGTTTGGCATGATATTGACCGATGACATCGGTTAAGCAGCCTGCGTGTTTCGGCTTTGCGTTATCTATCCACTGGGTTTGTGGGTCGATGGACGGTAACTGGGCTTGACCATGCAAGTATTCGCTGAGTTGCTGTAAGTGAGTGGCAAAGTAACTTTGTTGATAACCGACTAATTCAGCTTCGTGGCGATTGTCTAGCGGCATGACTAATTTGCTATGTTGTTTACGGGCATCAACGATAACTGGCAATAGTCCTTGGCAGTATCTTACTTGTCCTGACAACGCTAGCTCACCGACAAATTCATGATCTTTGAGTGCCGTTAATGGTATTTGCTTAGATGCGGCTAGAATGCCAATGGCGATAGGAAGATCATAGCGACCTCCCTGTTTAGGTAGATCGGCAGGGGCCATGTTGACCGTGATCCGTCGCATGGGGAATTCAAAACCCGCGTTGATAATGGCGCTACGAACCCGCTCTTTGGCTTCTTTTACTGAGGTTTCGGGTAAGCCGACTAGGCTAAATGCTGGAAGCCCATTACTTAAGTGAACTTCCACTGTCACGGTTGGAGCATCCACTCCTTTACTTGCACGCGTGTTGACACAGGCGATAGCCATAAACAAATCCTTTTGTTTCATTTATAAATCAAGTCGCTATTGAGTGTAGCAGTAAATACTACTGAAGATGCAGAGACTACTTAGATTGAGACTGGCGGTTGAAAATCGTAAATGGGGTATGGTGATTTTTGGCATGATACATCGCGATGTCGGCACTTTTCATTAAGGTACGGCGATCACTGCCATCTGATGGGAATTGGGCGATCCCTATACTGACACCCACGGCAAGTTTATGGTGATCAAACTGAATGTCTTGCAGTAATGATTGTTTAATTTTTAATGCGGTTTCCGTTGCCAGCTCACTACTGGTATTGGGCAGTATGACAGCAAACTCATCACCGCCTAATCGTGCAGCAATAGCGTGGGGTGGACAGGCATAAGCGATGCGTTTACCTACCTCTTTGAGTACCGCATCTCCGGCCTCATGGCCCAATGTATCATTGATGATTTTAAACTCATTGAGATCCATCATCACACAGCTAAACTGGCTTTGTGTAGCCAGTAGCATGTCATCCATTTTGTCGTAAAATCGGTTGCGATTTGGCAAACCTGTTAGCAGATCATGGTTGGCTTGGTAATCTTTATCGTCGATGGTTTGCATCAGTTTAGCTAAGGTCTGACGGCTCATCTTGGTTACCAGCCACACAAACAAGCCGCCGCCAGCAAAAACAGCCGCAACAATCAATTCGAGTGTCGCGGTGGGGCGATGGAACAGCAGCCAAATAAACCCGATGTAGCCAAATACAAACATGGCAATCATGCTCATCAGTAGCCGCCAGCCTTTGTGCTGCTCGTGAAGAACACACATTTGATAGGTAGGTAGCGTTGCAGCTAACAGCCCTGATAAGCCAACCATGACTAGGCAAATGGCAAGTATCAATCGTCACCCCCGTTGGTTACATAGGCTGTGGCTTAAGTATAGAAGAAAAACTTCATTGCGATGGGGCTGAGGACTTTGGTCGTGGCTGAATATTCATTATAATGCGCGGCGGTTTTTTCAGCACAGTGTGAGTAAAACGTGGCAAAACGTAAAAGCAATTCGAGCTATTTCAATATTGATGACTTAACAACTTGGACTAAGTATCGCAAAAAACTCTGTGATACTTGCCATGCAACATGCTGCACTTTGCCGGTAGAAGTGACCGTGAGTGATTTGGTGCGCATGGAGTTGGTTGATGAGTTTGAAGCGCAAGAAAACGGCAAGGTCATTGCTAAGCGGTTGCAAAAAGCGCGTATCGTGAGCCACTACAGCCACAAATCAGACACCTATACTTTGGCACGCATGTCCAACGATGATTGTCTTTATTTAGATAGTAAAACTCGCCGTTGTACGATTTACGCCAAGCGCCCTGAAACGTGTCGGAATCATCCCAAAATCGGTCCCAAACCTAATTATTGCCCTTATAAACCACGTTAATCTTGATTTGCCATCTGTTTGAGTTGTTCAATATGCCGCTCAAGCAGCTGTTGAGTCTCGCCACTGCTAATTAGTTCGCTGACGACTTGGTTGAATTGCTCTTCAATCAGTTTGCTGTAGGCGGATTTGCGTGAAATCAACATATGGAAAGGTTCCAGCTGAATATTAGGCACTGGCTGGTTTCTCAAGATCTCATCTAAATCATGTAGCTTGTTGACCGCCGCAGTACCTAGTAAGGTCTCTTTGCGCGCCAGGAAAAATTCGCATCGGTTGCGTTTAAGCATATCAGGTAAGTGAGCTAAATCATTAATTTCATAGAGCTTGTCCAGTTGAGTTAGACCAAAGTTGCGGTAATTGAACCCCTTAATGCCGCAGATGTGCCCTAAGGGGATAAGCTGGTCTAAGTGGGTGATATCAGGCGGATTGGGGTAGTCGCTGTGTAAATAGAAATAGCTCGGGGTTAGATAGTAGTAGGCTTGCGTGGCGATATAGTCTTGCTGTCTTTGCGCGTTTAATGAGGCGCTCATCGCTGCATCAATGAGTCCTTCTCTAACTTCTTTTAAGCAACGTCGCCAAGGTAGGGCGACAATCTTGTATTCTATGCCTGTGCTGGCAAAAACCCGTGCCAGCACATCAACATCGTAACCCTGTGTTTGTCGCTTTTGGCCGTTGCTGCGGTCAAAATAGTTGTAAGGAGGAAACTCCGTGTCTTCAACACAAAAGGTCAGCGCTGGTTGGATAAACTCTTGTTCTGCATAAGTGCAGGAAGCAGAGATAGACAGAATGAAGAAGACAAACAGCGAGCATAATCGTTCCATGAATTAAGCTAAGTTATGTGCGATCTTAGAAGTATAGCAAAGGGTGTTATCCTCGCTTTAAAACCTATGCACTTAAAAGCTTTGCACTAATCGCTTTCATTGATAACTCAGGTTAACAACGGCCTACAGCACCTTAAGGAATGCCGCCAAAATAGGTTCTTGCTCGCGGTTGGCTCGATAACAACAACCAAGCTCAAACGGGGCGATAGGCACTGGTGAAGTCAGTAATTGAATTCTATCGCGCACAGGACTGTTCTGAATCACCACCTCAGGTGAGATACTGACGCCACAGCCAAGTGCCACCATCGATGCAATGGCTTCTTGTCCTGACACTTGAGCATAAACATTGGCATTGAGCCCTAATTGCTTAAACCAAGTTTCAATGCGTCGACGTCCTGGACCGAACTCGGGAATGATAAATGGTAGTCTGTCCCACGGGATATAGGCTTCGCTGAGTAACTCCTGCACCTTACATTTAAATGTGGGTGCGATTATCGACAGCGGTACATCATCAATTTTGGTAAATTTCACCGAGTCCGGCAGTGATTCAGGTAGGGCGGCAATACTAATATCTGCTTGGTTTTGCTTGACCATTTCTACCGCATTGGCCGCATCCCCGGTATGAAGCGCAATTTCAACTAAGGGGTGTTCGTGACGAAATCTGTCCAGTAGTGCGGGTAAATGACTATAGGCCGCGGTGACGGAGCAATATAAATTGAGTCTGCCGCGAAGCAAGTCCTGTTTTGGGTCTAATCGAGTTTTAAGTTTGGTCCACTGATCTAGCATCTGCTCAGCAAAATGTCGGTATTCTATTCCGGCATTGGTTAACGCAACACTACGGTTATCGCGTTGAAATAACTTGGCACCCACTTCTTCCTCTAAGCGTTGCATTGCTCGGCTCAAGGTTGATGGACTGACATGCATTTGTTGGGCGGTTTTACCGAAATGCAGGCTGTTGGATAGATGTAAGTACAATTTGATGGTACGAATGTCCATGCTCACCTCACGACCTTTTTAGTATTTCATTTTTTGCAATACAGCGTTCCGAATATATCATTTTAAGCAACTTAATGGATCGAGTATAGTGATTTTAATCACTGCTTAGCCTGCGGGTTGAGCCAGTTTCTAAATTTGTTTAATACAGGTGGAACATCAGATGGCTAACTATTTTAACTCTCTGAACTTACGTCAGCAGCTAGAACAATTGGCTCAGTGCCGTTTTATGGATCGCAGTGAATTTAGCCAAGGTTGTGATTACATCAAAGGCTGGAACATTGTTATTTTGGGGTGTGGTGCTCAAGGGCTAAACCAAGGTTTGAATATGCGTGATTCAGGCCTCAACATCTCATTCGCCTTACGCCCACAAGCGATCGCTGAAAAACGTGCATCTTACCAAAAGGCAACCGGTAATGGTTTTCGTGTAGGTACGTTTGAAGAGTTGATTCCTGATGCAGATTTAGTATTAAACCTGACTCCAGACAAGCAACACACAGATGCTGTTAACACTGTGATGCCGCTAATGAAGCAAGGCTCTGTATTATCTTATTCTCATGGCTTCAACATTGTTGAAGAAGGCATGCAAGTTCGTGATGACATTACCGTCATCATGGTGGCGCCTAAGTGTCCAGGTACTGAAGTACGTGAAGAGTATAAGCGCGGATTTGGTGTACCGACATTGATTGCTGTTCACCCAGAAAACGATCCTAAGGGTGACGGCTTTGAAGTCGCTAAAGCTTATGCTAGTGCCACCGGTGGCGATCGCGCTGGTGTTCTACACTCATCGTTTATCGCTGAAGTGAAATCTGACCTTATGGGTGAACAAACCATCTTGTGTGGCATGCTACAAACTGGTGCTATTCTTGGTTATGAAAAAATGGTTGCCGACGGCATTGAACCAGGCTACGCCGCTAAGTTAATTCAGCAAGGTTGGGAGACCACAACTGAAGCACTTAAGCATGGCGGTATCACGCATATGATGGATCGCCTGTCTAACCCAGCCAAGATTAAAGCGTTTGAAATGGCGGAAGAGCTAAAAGGTATTTTAGCGCCGTTATTTGAAAAGCACATGGATGACATCATCAGTGGTGAGTTCTCTAAAACCATGATGGAAGATTGGGCAAATGACGATGCCAACCTATTGAAATGGCGTAATGAAACTAATGAAACAGGCTTTGAGAATGCCCCTGCATGTGATGAACATATCGATGAGCAAACTTATTTCGATAAAGGTATTTTCTTAGTTGCAATGATTAAAGCTGGTGTTGAACTTGCGTTCGATACCATGGTGTCAGCTGGCATCATTGAAGAGTCGGCTTACTACGAGTCATTGCATGAGACTCCGCTTATTGCTAACACCATTGCTCGTAAGCGTTTATACGAGATGAATGTGGTTATTTCAGATACAGCTGAGTACGGTTGTTACTTGTTTAACCATGCCGCTGTACCAATGCTACGTGATTACGTGCAAAACATGTCTAGCGAGTATTTAGGTGGTGGTTTGGCTGACAGCAGCAACGGTGTAGATAACGTTCGTTTGATTGAAGTGAATGAAGCGATTCGCAATACCTCGGTTGAATTTGTCGGCGCTGAGCTTCGCGGTTACATGACTGAAATGAAGCGCATTGTTGAAGAGAATTAATCGTTAATATTGAAACCTCAAACTTATAAATATCAGCTGGTTAGTAGTTTTAATCAGCTGGTAATAATTAGCTTTGTTGAGTAGGACATTGCCGAAGTTTTCGAGCGATTTATCTAGGTTGTTTGGCTTAGGAAATTAATTGTTCGACGGTGAAAAAATATTTTTGGTTGTGTAAATCGTCGCCTTTGTGGTATTGATTAAAAGGTGGTTGAGTGAATTCCTCAATCAGCAACAGTTAACGCAAAGACACTATTTAGGAAATATTGATATTCATGTTTAACCAAGTCGCCCTACTCATTATTGAGATTATTACCGTCGTGATTATTAAATCACAGCGGGGGCTTCGCTTGGCGCATCAACAAACCTAATTAGGTTAGATTGCAACAAAACCCCCGCTCCGAAAGGACCGGGGGTTTTTTGTTTTCTAGGCTTTGTAAACCCCAACCCAATTAAACGCAGGATAGAGCAGATGGAACAAGGGCAGATGATAAGAGGCGCAGACGCGGTAATAAAAGTGTTGGCCGCACACGGTGTCACCACAGTATTTGGTTACCCAGGTGGGGCGATTATGCCGATCTATGACGCTCTGTATGGTGCGCCTGTTGAACACTTGCTCAGCCGACACGAGCAAGGGGCTGCTTTTGCTGCGGTAGGTTACGCCAGAGCCAGCGGTAAAACCGGTGTCTGTTTTGCTACATCTGGGCCAGGAGCCACCAACTTGGTGACTTCATTGGCAGATGCGTTGTTGGACTCAGTGCCTTTGGTCGCCATTACCGGGCAAGTATCAACGGCTGTTATTGGCACCGACGCTTTCCAAGAAATCGACGTACTAGGTATGTCGTTATCATGTACAAAGCATAGTTTTATGGTGACCGATATTAATGAGCTTGTCCCTACCTTGTACAAAGCGTTTGAGATCGCCGCATCGGGTCGTCCGGGTCCAGTTCTTGTTGATATACCTAAAGACATTCAAATTGCTCAATTGGAGTATAAAACACCGCTACAAGCGCTTGAGTCTCATCCTGTGGTTGAACAAACCGCACTTGCCCAAGCCCGAGAGTTATTAAGCGCTGCCAGTAAGCCGATGCTGTATGTCGGCGGCGGTGTTGGTATGGCGGGAGCGGTTGAGCAGCTAAGAGATTTTATCAAGCAAACGGGTGTGCCGTCAGTGGCGACGCTAAAAGGCCTGGGTAGTATAGATCATCAAGAAACCAGTTATTTGGGCATGTTGGGGATGCATGGCGGTAAAGCAGCCAACATTGCAGTACAAGAGTGTGATCTGCTGATAGTGGTGGGGGCGCGTTTTGATGACCGAGTGACGGGCCGACTTGCGACATTTGCTGAACACGCCAAGGTGATTCATTTAGATATCGATATTGCTGAATTTGGTAAATTGCGTCATCCAGATGTGGCGCTGGCTGGTGACTTAAGACAGATCCTTCCTGCCTTGGTCTCGCCAGTTAATATCGCGCCTTGGTTAGATGAGGTTGCCACACTTAAACAAGCTCATCAGTGGCAATATGACCGTCCAGGTGAACTGATTTTCGCGCCCAAAATGTTGCGTAGTCTTGCCGATAAGCTGCCTGACGACAGTGTCGTGGCTTGTGATGTTGGGCAGCATCAAATGTGGGTTGCTCAGCATATGTGGTTTAGGCGTCCTGAGGATCACTTATCCAGTGCTGGGCTTGGGACCATGGGCTTTGGTTTACCCGCTGCCATAGGGGCAAAAGTTGCCCGCCCCGATGCAGCGGTGGTGGCCGTATCTGGTGATGGTTCATTTATGATGAATGTCCAAGAGTTGACGACCATCAAGCGTCGCCAAATTCCACTGAAGATTTTGCTTATCGACAACCAAAAACTGGGCATGGTGAAACAGTGGCAGCAGTTGTTTTTTGAGGAGCGTTTCAGCGAAACCGATCTCAGTGATAATCCTGATTTTGTCACCATGGCATCAGCATTTGATATCCCCGGGAAAACCATTACCCAAGCCCATGAAGTTGATGCAGCTTTAGATGAAATGCTGCGTAGCAGCGGCCCCTATTTATTACATGTACGTATTGATGAAGCACATAACGTTTGGCCTTTGGTACCACCGGGAGCTTGTAATCGCGACATGATGGAAGAGATGGAGAAACAGACATGAATTATACATTAGCCTTAACACTGCAGTCTCAACCAGAAGTGCTAGAGCGAGTGCTGCGAGTGGTACGCCATCGCGGTTTTACCTTAACGCGTTTAGATATGCACTGCAGTGATGCCGGAGAAACCAGCGTCAATATGCAGGTGAAAAGTGCAAGAGCGGTGGAGTTGCTAACCCATCAGCTAAGCAAATTAATCGATGTAACCGAGTGCAAGGTCCAAGCGACTAAGCCACAGTCTTAAAGCAGCAGTGCTTAATCGTTTAACGGATAGGAATAGAGAATATGGCGGCGAAGAAATCAGAACTTATTTGGTTTAACGGAGAAATTATGCCTTGGGGCGACGCTAAGGTACATGTGATGTCCCATGCGTTGCACTACGGTTCTTCGGTTTTTGAAGGTATCCGAGTGTATGACACACATTTAGGTCCTGCTGGATTCCGGTTAACTGATCATGTGCAGCGTTTGTATGACTCTGCCAAGATTTACCGCATGCCGATCCCCTATACCTTTGAGCAAACGATGCAGGCCTGTAAAGACAGTGTTCAAGCTAACGGTTTACGTAGTGCCTATTTACGCCCATTGGCATTCTATGGCGATGTGGGCATGGGCATTACCCCACCGAGTGATGCCCAGTGTGATTTGCTGGTTGCGGCTTTTCCGTGGGGCGCCTATTTAGGTGAAGATAGCATGGAGCGCGGCGTTGATGTGGCCGTTACTTCATGGAATCGCCTTGCTGCCAACACCATTCCAACAGGGGCTAAAGCGGGGGGGAATTATCTGTCGTCGATACAAATCTCCACCGAAGCTAAACGTAATGGTTTTGATGAAGGCATCGCGTTAGATGTCAACGGTTTGGTCAGTGAAGGTGCTGGAGCCAACCTATTTGTGGTGAAAAAAGGTAAGCTATATACGCCGCCTGCTACGGCCGCTATTCTGATGGGGCTCACGCGCGATACCATCATGACATTAGCTAAAGAACTGGGCTATGAAGTGGTAGAGGAAGCCATGTCTCGGGAGTTTCTATACCTTGCTGACGAGATATTTATGACAGGCACCGCGGCGGAAATCGTGCCAGTACGCAGCGTTGATCGCATTGAGGTGGGTGAAGGTAAGCGTGGCCCAGTAACGGCACAAATTCAACAGAGCTTCTTTGGTTTATTTAATGGTGAAACCGAAGACAAATGGGGTTGGTTGGAGCCACTCTAAACCCTAGTAGTGTTAAGCGCATTTATACGAATTTAATCCAAAGGTGAAATCACCTTTGTTACACAGGAATATTAGTGTCATGGCAAAATTACGTTCAGCAACCAGTACCGAAGGCCGCAACATGGCAGGCGCTCGCGCCTTATGGCGTGCAACCGGCGTCAAAGATAATGATTTTGGTAAGCCTATCATTGCCATTGCTAACTCCTTTACCCAGTTTGTGCCCGGTCATGTGCACTTAAAAGATATGGGTTCATTAGTGGCTGGTGCCATTGAAGAAGCAGGCGGTATCGCCAAAGAATTTAATACCATTGCCGTGGATGATGGCATTGCGATGGGCCATGGTGGCATGTTGTATAGCTTGCCATCACGGGAGCTAATTGCCGACAGCGTAGAGTATATGGTCAATGCGCACTGCGCTGATGCATTAGTATGTATTTCTAACTGCGACAAGATCACCCCTGGCATGTTGATGGCCGCTTTGCGTCTTAATATCCCGGTGATATTTGTGTCTGGCGGTCCAATGGAAGCGGGTAAAACTAAGCTTTCAGATAAAATCATTAAACTGGATTTGGTTGATGCCATGGTTGCGGCAGCAGATGATCGCGTGTCTGACGAAGACAGTGAGAAAATCGAGCGTAGTGCCTGTCCGACTTGTGGCTCTTGCTCTGGCATGTTTACCGCTAACTCGATGAACTGCCTGACAGAAGCGTTAGGCTTATCTTTGCCTGGTAATGGTTCAATGCTCGCAACCCACGCTGATCGCCGTGAGTTATTCCTTGAAGCGGGTCGCAGAATTATGGACTTAGCCACTCGCTATTATCAACACGATGATGAGTCGGCACTGCCACGTAATATTGCTAATTTTAAGGCCTTTGAAAATGCCATGGCGCTAGATATCGCGATGGGAGGCTCGAGTAATACCGTGCTGCATTTACTGGCGGCTGCCCAAGAAGGCGGTGTTGATTTCACCATGGCGGATATCGACAGAATGTCACGCAAAGTCCCGCACCTGTGTAAAGTTGCACCATCTACACCTAAGTACCATATGGAAGATGTTCACCGAGCTGGTGGGGTAATGGGGATTTTAGGTGAACTTGACCGAGCTGGATTGCTGCACAATGAAGTTAGCCATGTTGCAGGTGAAAACCTAAAAGCGGTACTGGCTAAATATGATATCGCCCAAACTCAAGATGAGGTGGTCCGTAAATTCTATTCAGCAGGACCTGCGGGTATTCCAACTACCCAAGCATTTAGTCAAGATTGTCGTTGGGACAGTGTTGATGATGATCGTGAGCAAGGTTGTATTCGTCGTCGTGAACATGCCTTTAGCCAAGAAGGCGGTTTAGCGGTATTGTCAGGCAATATCGCCTTAGATGGCTGTATTGTGAAAACCGCTGGAGTTGAAGAATCTAATCATACCTTTGTGGGCTCAGCGCGAGTTTACGAAAGCCAAGATGATGCAGTAGCTGGCATTTTAGGTGGCGAAGTCGTGGCCGGTGATGTGGTGGTTATTCGCTATGAAGGCCCGAAAGGTGGCCCTGGTATGCAAGAGATGTTGTATCCAACCAGTTACCTTAAATCTAAAGGTTTAGGCACAGCTTGTGCACTGATCACCGATGGGCGTTTTTCTGGCGGTACCTCAGGGTTATCCATTGGCCACGTTTCTCCAGAAGCGGCTGCTGGTGGTACTATTGGCTTGGTTGAGACCGGCGATAGAATTGAGATTGATATTCCTAAGCGCAGTATTCAGTTAGCGGTAGATGATGCCGAGTTGGCTGCCCGCCGCGCTGCAATGGAAGCCAAAGGTAAGTTGGCGTGGAAGCCTGTTGATCGCCAGCGTCAAGTGTCATTGGCATTAAAAGCTTATGCCATGTTAGCGACCAGTGCCGATAAAGGTGCGGTGCGAGATACCAGTAAGCTGGAGGATTAATATGTTGGCCTTAGCCTCGCAAAGTTCACTGGACTTAGCGCATTATTACTTGCAAAAGACCTTACTTTCATCGGTGTACGATGTTGCCAAGGTGACGCCATTATCGAGCTTGAATAAGCTGTCGGCGCGTTTAGGCTGCCAAGTTTTCCTTAAGCGTGAAGATATGCAGCCAGTGCATTCGTTCAAGTTGCGCGGGGCTTATAACCGTATTGCGGAACTCTCCCATGACGAATGCCAACGTGGTGTGGTATGTGCGTCTGCGGGCAATCATGCCCAAGGTGTTGCTATGTCAGCATCAGCGAGAGGGATCAGTGCGGTGATTGTTATGCCGCAAACCACCCCAGATATTAAAGTTGATGCCGTGCGTCGCTTAGGGGGGACAGTGGTATTACATGGGCAATCGTTTGATATGGCCAATGCCCATGCTCAATCCTTAGCACAAACAGAAGGTCGCGTTTATGTCGCGCCATTTGATGATGAGGCAGTGATTGCCGGTCAAGGCACTGTGGCGCAGGAGATGTTGCAACAGCAGCGTGATTTAGAAGTGGTATTTGTGCCTGTGGGTGGCGGCGGCTTAATTGCTGGTATCGCGGCTTACTACAAGGCAGTTATGCCTCAGGTGAAGATCATTGGCGTAGAGCCCGAAGATTCTGCCTGTTTAAAAGCTGCCTTGGAGGCGGATAGTCGCGTGGTGCTGGAGCAAGTGGGGTTATTTGCTGATGGCGTAGCAGTGAAACAAATTGGTGCAGAGCCATTTAAATTGGCCCGTGAATATGTCGATGAAGTGGTGACTGTCACCTCTGATGAGATTTGTGCTGCGGTTAAAGATATTTTTGAAGATACCCGAGCCATTGCTGAACCAGCTGGCGCGCTCTCTTTAGCAGGATTGAAAAAATATATTGGTGATCAAGGCCGAGGTGAGAAAGTTGCTGCCATTTTAAGCGGCGCTAATGTCAACTTTCACAGTTTGCGTTATGTCTCGGAGCGTTGTGAACTTGGCGAGCAAAAAGAAGCGATTTTGGCAGTGAAAGTGCCAGAGCGTCCAGGCATATTTCTGCGTTTTTGTGAGTTATTAGAAAAGCGTGCCATGACAGAGTTCAATTATCGTTTTTCTAGCCGAGATAGTGCGGTGGTGTTTGCCGGTATTCGATTATCCAATGGCCAGGCTGAGCTAGATGAAATCATCGCTAATCTGCAAAGTGATGGTTTTGAAGTGCAAGACTTATCAAATGATGAAACCGCTAAGCTTCATGTGCGCTATATGGTTGGCGGCCATCCGCCAGAGCCCCTTGAAGAGCGACTGTTTAGCTTCGAGTTTCCAGAGCATCCAGGTGCGTTGTTTAAGTTTTTAACTACGCTGCAGAGTCAATGGAATATCAGTTTGTTTCACTATCGTAATCATGGCGCAGCCTATGGTCGCGTGTTAGCGGGCTTTGAAGTACCGGCGAAGGATGATCTGGCATTTCAACAGTTTTTAACTAAGTTAGGCTTTGTCTATCAAGAAGAAACCCATAGCCCTGCGTATCAATTGTTTTTAGACAATCGTGCCAACTGAGAATTATCCTAAAACAAAGGACGCAATCGCGTCCTTTTTTATGCTATGTTGCCATTTCAAACTAGTGTTTGAAATGGCAACATAGTCTATTAAGTCACAGTAGCCTTAAGTCCAGTTGTACTGGACTTGGAGTGGGCTTACTATGATGTATTACAACAATAATAATCTTGTTTAGTGATTGAATTCGTAGGGGATTGGCGTCAGCCAGTCTAAATCAGTTCGCCCTTTAGACCTTACAGAGGAAATATGATGTTAGCAGCACCGAAAATCTCCAGCTTTAATCCCCCACGTCGCATATTGATGGGCCCAGGTCCCTCTGATGTTTACCCTGAAGTGTTAGCTGCCCAGTCAAAGCCTACGATCGGTCATTTAGACCCGCTATTTGTGGCGATGATGGATGAGCTAAAGGCATTAATCCAATACGCGTTTCAAACTGAAAATGCCATGACATTAGCGGTGTCAGCACCTGGCAGTGCAGGAATGGAGACCTGCTTTGTTAACTTAGTGGAGGCTGGCGAAAAGGTTATTGTGTGCCGCAACGGTGTGTTTGGCGAACGTATGCGTCAAAATGTTGAGCGAGTCGGGGCAACGCCGGTAATGGTAGATAACCCATGGGGTGAACCGGTGAATGTTGATGATGTTGAAGCAGCGTTAAAAGCCCATCCTGATGCAAAGTTCTTAGCTTTTGTTCACGCCGAGACATCAACAGGGGCTTTATCTGATGCTAAACAGCTATGTGCGCTGGCCCAGCAGCATGACTGCTTAACCATTGTTGATGCGGTGACTTCACTTGGTGGTGTGGAATTGAAAGTTGATGAGTGGGGGATTGATGCCATCTACTCTGGCAGCCAAAAGTGCTTATCTTGTGTTCCGGGTATTTCGCCTGTGTCATTTTCGCCAAAGGCGGTTGCTAAGCTAGCGGCGAGAACCACACCCGTCCAGAGCTGGTTTTTAGATCAGAGTTTAGTTATGGGCTATTGGAGTGGCGATCAAGCAACGGGTGGCAAACGTAGCTATCACCATACTGCACCGGTGAATGCCTTGTATGCACTGCATGAGTCTTTGCGCTTACTGGCAGAGGAAGGGTTAGAAAATGCATGGCAGCGTCATGCTCAAATGCATCAAGAGCTGCGTCAAGGGCTGACGGAATTAGGGTTAGATTTTGTTGTGGATGAACAAAGCCGTTTACCGCAATTAAATGCCGTGTATATTCCAGAGGGAGTCGATGATGCCGCGGTGAGAAGTGAATTGCTCAATCGCTATAATTTAGAAATTGGTGCGGGGCTGGGTGCATTGGCGGGTAAGGCTTGGCGTATCGGGTTGATGGGCTTTGGTGCACGCCGTGAGAACGTGGCTTTATGCTTAAAAGCTTTGCAGGATGTATTGAAATAAAAACTACTGCCATGCAGTGATATTGTATAACGCATGAATAAGGCCGACTGTGAATGTCGGCCTTATATCAATGAGTATAAAAATTTGCTTTGCTCAGAGCGATTTTTGGCAAACTAATTAAAGATCTTTGTTTTTGGCCACAGTTAATCCAAGGGCTCCCCTTTCCTGAACCATCAATGCAACAGCAGATTGCTCAATCTGCTGCGCAAATGGTGGTGTCACACTATGCTGCTTAGTTGATTTACACCATAGTGCCGTATTATCCCAATATCAGCTGAGCAATAATTGCGGTAATGAGGATTGGGCAGACCCACTTGACGTAGATTGGCCATAGAGTCCAAAAGCGACTGCTGGTATCGGCGTTATCTTGTGCTGCGATATCGGAAATTAGGCTGTTGCGATGCCAAACCCAGCCAAGGTAAATTGCGATGCCTAGGGCAATTAACGGCTGTGCGCGCTCCGTTGTGGCGGTGATGATTAAGCCAAACAGTTGCTCGAAATTAAACACGATCACTGTTGACAACAAGGTAATACATGCCGCAACTAGCAGGGTGGCTTTATTACGTGTCAGTGAGGTTTTTTCAACAATGTAGCTGGTGGGGACCTCAACGATTGAAATGGCCGAGGTTAATCCCGCAATAGTCATCAAGATAAAGAAAACAATGGCGATGATGTATTGCAAATAGCCACCAAGTGTCTCAAATAGCGCAGGTAATACAGTAAAAACTAGCGTAAAAGAATTAAGTAAGCTTCCATCCTCAGCAAAAATCTGTACGCCATTATGCTGTGCAACGTACATTGCTGGAATAATCATTAAGGCAGCTAAGAACGCTACGCTAGTATCGGTTAGTGTCACATAAGCGGTCAGTTTACCGATATTTTCCCGACGATTGAGGTATGCGCCATACACCATCATCGCACCGGTTCCCACTGTTAGTGAGAAAAAGGTTTGCCCAAGCGCGCCCATTAACACTTCGGTATCCCAGACCCTAGAGAAGTCAGGAATAAGCAACACAGATAACCCCTGTGCAGCGCCAGGTAAGGTCATGATATATACGGCGCCAAATACTAAGATAGCCAGTAATAGCGGCATGAGACGCTTTGACCAACGCTCAATACCCTGCTGAACACCTTGTCGGATAACCAGTACCACCATGGCGGTAAAGATAATGGTAAAGACTAAATTACGTGACAATGAAAATTGCATCAGCCAATCAGCAATAGTTTGCTGGCCTGCTAATTCGGCGATTGGCGCTGCTGCATAACTGACAAACCAACCTGATAAGATGGTGTAGAATGTACAGATCAGTGTGGCGGTAACAATAGAAGCAAAGCCGATACACCAGCCAATACGTCGACTCAATGCGCCTTTGCCTAGTTTAGCCATCGCATCTGCAGGGTTAGTTTGTCCATGGCGACCAATCATGAGTTCAGCCATGAGCATGGGATAACCGAGCAGCACAATCAATACTAGATAGACCAACAAAAACGCGCCACCACCATGGGTTGCCGCTTGAGTTGGAAAGCCCCAGATATTACCGACGCCGACAGCAGAACCTGCTGCAGCCATAATAAAGCCGATTCTAGAACTGAAATGATTTTGCGAAGTTGCACCCATGATGACTCTCTCGTTGACACAAAGAGCAGGCATCATAGAGGGTTAACATTGAAGATCAATGATTATTTATTGCTTTATTTTGGCTTTAATTGGCAAATATTTCTCGTTAAACGCCATAATGTTGCCAGTTTTCACTAAAAATAAGTTGCTTTGTGAATATAATTGCTCTGGTTTTGTATGGCGAACAATCAACGCAATTTTATCAAGGCCGTTATGACAGGGTTAACTGCTGTATTTGTGCTCTAGCGCATGGTTTGAGGCAGTGGAATCGCACTATGACTTTTTACTTGTTTAAGCACGAAGCTTGAATGGACCCCTGCAATATCGTGATTGGTGGTGAGTTTCTCAAGTAAGAAACGCTTATAGGCTTCCATATCTTCGACCAGCACTTTGAGCTGATAATCGGCATCACTGCCAGTAAGTAGACAGCACTCTAATACCTCATCGTAACTTAGCATCTCTTTTTCAAATGCCTCTAAAATAGCTTGCCCATGCTTTTCGAGTTTGACCTGAACATAGGCGGTAAGATTGAGTTTGAACACTTGAGGGTTTAATAAAGTGCAATATCCAGCGATGATGCCCGCTTCCTCCATCGCTTTTACCCGGCGAGAACAAGGTGAAGCCGATAGGCCAACCAATTGTGCGAGCTCCTGATTGGCGAGTTTTCCATGTTGTTGCATCAAACGCAGAATTTGGATGTCAATGCTATCAAGTTGGCTGGCTTGCATGGTAGTTAGTTACCTTTTAATGTGGAAGCAGAAAATAAACGAGCGCTTATTGTTGCGATTTTAGCCTGATAATTGATCACCAAATATAGACTGAATACCGCCAGTAAACCACCAATGAAGGTAGATGCTAAGACATCTTGAGACCAATGCATCCCCAGCACCATACGGCTGACTCCCATCAACCATGTCCAAATAACGAGTAAAGTTGGCAGCCATATTTGACCAGCCAAAATAAAGAAATAGCTGGTAACTAATGTTAGTGAAACGGCAAATAAAGTGTGCCCTGATGGGAAAGCAAAACCAACCTCGTGTACCCAGTGCTGTTTGATCTTGTTAGATAGCGCGATGTCATTAGAGTGTTGCAAATACTGCTCAGTTGCCAAAGCAATCTGCTGTTGGCGCTCGACTTTACTTAGTTGATAAAACGTATCGGTGTCGAGTAATTGGTGCTGCTGGAGCAACACGGCATTGGGCCTAGGCTCACTAAAAAATGGCTTGAGAAATTGGTTTAGTGACAGTGAGGAAACCATGGCGATTGAAATGGCTATCACGGCCGATAACATCAGCGGGCGAGGTAATCGCCAATAGCATAAAGCAAATACGACAAGTACGGTAAGCACGCCATAGGGGGCAGTACCTGTTGAGGTCAGCCAATATAAACTTTGTGCCACTACCTGGTCTAACTCCACTGTGGCAAATAGGTTATAACCGCCTAGCCAAATGGTAGCAGGGAGTGCAATGAGCATTGACCAAATGATTAGCCAAACTCGATTTACGCTTAAACTAAATGGCAAAACAACCGCCTCAATATCAAAAAAGGGTAGGCTAGCGCGTTGTGTGCTATTGCGCTAGGCTAATCAAATTAATCTTTGCTCATTTTTGAGCATCGATAGGCATTTCTGGGACATGGCGAGTAATAAACATTAATACTAACAGCACCACGACCAACAGGGCGCTGCCCATCAACAATGCGTAATCTTCCAATTTTAGCACCCCATAAAGTAGACCATATAGGCAGCTGAGCAGCACAGCCATCATCAACCCATGGCGTTTACTGCCCATAATACTGGCAATATATATGCTTGCAGACAGCACAGGTATTGAGGCTGCACATCCATAAGCGAGGTTAAATGGCAGATGCTCTGAGAGTGACAATAACAGCAAGTAGAAGATGGTCATGGCGCAACTGAGCATAATGTACTGGATTAAACTGACATGTCGATTAAGGCTGACTTCAAAAATCAGTAAGGTAATACAAGAAAGCAGAATAAACAGTAGTCCATATTTTACCGCACGGTGAATTTGACCATAGTGGGTTACGGGCTGGAAAAGCTGGGCAAATGCTTCTACCTCAACCAAGTTCTCGCTCGATTGGGTATTAAACTGCTGTGGGTAATTACGGGTTAGATGGCTGACATGCCATGTTGCGGTAAAACCGTGTTGATTAATTTGTCGTGTCGTCGGCAATAAACCTTTGAAACTTGGGTGTGGCCAATCTGCGGTGAATGTCAGTTGGGTTTGTTGACCAAGTGGCAGTGCACTGATTGCTTGCGAGCCTCGCAACTGAACGGCAAAGTCGATAACAACCGATGTTTGTTTGGCTGATAAAGGCATCAAGCGATGAAATCCTGATTGCAATCCAATTTGGTTGTTGAGGCCAGTTCCTGGCATTAATTCACCCAGTTCTGGCGCTGACTGTTCGCTATGACTATTTGGTTCAAAACGACTGACTTTATCGATGGCTTGATTAGCGGATACACCAAAGACTATGCGGGCTTCTTCAAAGTCGAAGCGTATCAGGTTTGCCACCTGTAAGTTGGCAACATCAAATCGAGCTTGGCCACTGACCTCGCTGTTGTATACCAGCGAATCGAATATCCCTCTAGATAGAAAACTGTGCTCAATGTTGATGGCAAGATCGAGCTGTTTAGGCAAGATGACAAGTTCGCTTTGGAAATGGCTGCGAACCTGCTTGATATCGCCGTCATTGTTGACGGTGTTATTAACCACTTCGTAAGTGTAGGGAATGACCAATACAGGGCCGGCTACCCGCTGAGTTGGTCCCCAACTGTGACCGATTTCATCAATGACTTGTTGTTGCAGGGCTTGGCGATCACTTGTCACGCTAGAAAGTAGCCCTAAAGGAATTAATGAAAACAGCGCAATGACAGCGATGAGTACCAGTTTATAGTTCATGGCAGGTGATTGAGTGTTGTGTAATTTAAACATGACATTTCCTTGTTGTTTATCGCGGCAATTACAACAAATTGTGCGGGTCATAGGGGGGCGAAATGCTGATTAATTGTGGCGATAAAGTGGCAATTGATTGGAGGCTAACTGAGTTTTTCATATTTTGTTGAAAGCGAGTCGTGGATTAGCAGGTCTTTTGACGCAGATCAGGAGACCAGAATGAAAAACTTAACCATTGAAATCAGTGTGCAGATAGCAGGTTATTTACTTGCATTTTTTCTCACTATCACCGCATTTAATCGTTTTACTGCAGAAGATAGTGGCTACTACCTCAAGCAGCTCGCACATCTCAATTTACCTGAAATTAATAGTTTTTCAGTGGCTGTGGGGGTCGTGCAACTTATTGTGGTAGCGGCATTACTGCTGCCGGTTTCAGTGTGGCGACAACGGGTGTTAACAGTATACGCGGCGCTGGCCATGCTACCCATGCTGATGTTGTTTACTCATCCAGTGTGGATAGACAGCTTAGGTGGTTTTCCGGCGATTGGTGCAGGGCAGGGACTGATTAAGTATTTAGCTATTTCTGCGGTTGCACTATACTTTGCTGGTTATTATGCCGGTAATGACCGCTTGCAAACCTGGGCGCTGCGTTTGAATTGGTTAGGCGTGGTATTGGTTATGACTTGGATTGGCTTAATGAAGTTCACCCAAGTAGAAGCAGATGGCATTGAAAGTTTGATGCGGAGTAACCTATTTTTCAGTTGGATATACGATTATTTTAGTGTGCTGCATGGCTCCTATTTTATTGGCGTGATTGAGTTGATAGCAGTGCTTGCCATGATGATGGCAAAAGTTTCTTCTCGGCTCTATTATTTGGGATTGGCGATGGCAGGGCTCACGTTCATTGCAACGCAAAGCTTCATTTTTACCTTACCTGCGTACAGTCTCGATAATGGCCTGGCACTGTTAACGGGTAGCGGGCAATTTATTATTAAAGATATTGTATTACTTGCAAGCTGTGTGTTGTTGTATAGCCATCACCGCAATCAAACAGCCTTAACCCGTTAATATTGGCATCAGCCATATAAAATAAAAGAGCACCGAAGTGCTCTTTTATTTTATTGTTCTGCTTGATTTAGCTTGGCCTCTAGGGCATCAACTTGGGCTTGCAGCGCTTCAAGCTTTTCGCGAGTTTTTAGCAATACATGCTGTTGTACTTCAAACTCCTCTCGCGAAACAACGTCGAGTTTCATTAGCTGGCTTTGGAGCACTTGCTTGCTTTTATCTTCAAACTCTCCAGCAAATTGTTTTAACCCTGCAGGCAGGTTATCACTTAATTGCTTGGCGACTTCTTCGATTTTTTTAGGATTGATCATGTTGGTTTCCGCTTAGTGCTAAATAGGCTCAGTGGGCATAGATTGTACCTGAGGTGCAAGCAATTGCCAAAAACAACCCCCGCTTCAGTGCGCTGAAGTGGGGGATGTTGGTTAGCATTAAGCTTGAGCTGTTGGTAGCGCTTGCTTTGCTGAGTCCGACTCATCAAATACTGGCAACGGTTGATGCTTCTGTGCCAAGTATGTGTAAATCACCGGTAGTACAAACAGCGTGAACACAGTACCAATGGCTAAGCCTGATACGATCACAAGTCCAATATTGAAGCGGGCAACAGCGCCAGCACCAACAGCAAATAATAGCGGTATTAAGCCGGCAATCATCGCTGCGGTTGTCATCAAAATTGGGCGCAAACGAATAGTTGCTGCATGTTTAATCGCCTCTGTACGACTCAAACCATTATGAAGCTGCTCTTCTTTAGCGACTTCACACATCAATATTCCGTGCTTAGTGATAAGGCCGACGAGGGTGATTAATCCCACCTGGGTATAAATATTCATTGAAGACAGTCCCATGACATGGGTCCAGCCTAGTGCGATTAACGCGCCACTTATTGCCAACGGCACAGAGACCAAAATCACTAAGGGGTCTTTTAAGCTTTCAAATTGGCTTGCGAGTACCAAGAAGATAATCGCCAGCGCTAAGCCAAAGGTGGCATACAGGGCTGAGCCCTCGGTGACGTATTGACGCGCTTCACCAAGGAAGTCGTAGTTGTAGCCTTTGGGTAGGTCGTTATCACCTATATCTTTTAAAAATGCAATCGCATCACCAATGGCAACCCCAGGTGTCGCCACGCCGCCGACAGTAACAGCATTCATCTGGTTGAAATGCGGTAACGAACGAGGCTCAGAGACGATTTCGATATCTACTAAGCTTGCTAATGGGATAGAGCGGCCATCGGCAGCAGTTAAATAGTAGCCTGCTAAAGACTCTGGGTTGGCTCGGAATTGTCGCTCAACCTGAGGGATAACTTCATAGGAGCGTCCATCAAGGTTGATTCTGTTGACGTAGCCATCACTCATCATGGTGGTAAGTGTTAAGCCGATATCTTGCATGGTGATGCCATATGCGCCGGCAACATCGCGCTTAATGTGGATCTTCATTGAGCCCGAATCAAACTTCAGGTTGATTTCTGAATACACGAAAAGCGGACTTTGCTGTACTTTTTCTAGCACACTAGAGCCGATTTGGAACAAGCTTTCAAAGGATGCGGAGCTGGTAATGACAAACTGAATCGGTAAGCCACTTGAAGCACCAGGTAGTTCTGGCATTTGGAAAGTGGTTACCGCCATGCCTGGTATCGATTTCACTTCTTCACCAAAGAATTTCTGCATCTCTTTTTGGCTTTTATCTCGCTCACTCCAAGGTACCAGTGGTGCAATACCAAAGGCTTGGTTAGCATTAGGAACGCCCACGAACGCCAGTGATGCCGCTGACTCGGGTTGTTCGCTGATCATATTGGTGACTAAGGTCATGTTCGATTGAATGTAGTCTAGGTTTGCGCTTGATGGTGCAGTGCCCATCATCATCACCACGCTTTTGTCTTCATTCGGCGCAAGTTCTGATGGAATAAAGCTAAACATGACAGGCAGCGACGCAAACACAATCACAGCAAAACCAATAATCACAGGTCGTTTTTCAAGTACTGCTGAGAGCATGCGACTATAGCGATTTGTGAGCCCGGCTAAGAAGCGTTCTACCGCCTGCTCAAATCGGTTTGGCTGGTTGTGTGCTTTAAGAATTTTAGAACACATCATTGGCGATAAGGTCAGTGCCACAATGCCAGAGATAAATACGGCGCCTGCCAGAGTCAGTGCAAATTCTTTAAATAAAGAACCTGTGATGCCTCCCATTAGAGCAATGGGTGCATACACGGCAGCCAACGTGATGGTCATAGAGATCACTGGCACTGCAATTTCACGGGTACCAATAATCGCCGCTCTAAAGGGGGTTTCACCGAGTTTGATGTGCCTATCGACGTTCTCAACCACCACGATGGCATCATCCACCACTAGACCAATTGCCAGGACCATTGCCAAAAGTGTCATAAGGTTTAGTGTGAAACCAAACATTTGCATGATCACCGCAACACCAATTAATGACAGTGGGATAGTGACAATCGGGATTAACACCGCTCTAAATGAGCCTAAGAATAATGTGATCACCACGATAACGATGAGCGCTGCTTCACCGATTGTTTTAATGACCTCATCGATAGATTCATCAATCGCTAATGACGAGTCGTAAAGTACTCGGGCTTTCATTGATACCGGCAGGTTACGCTCTATTTGCGGCATCATGGCGCGGGCATCTGCCGCGACGATGAGTGGGTTGGCTGTGGGGGTAACATCAAGACCAATCACTACCGCTTCTTGGCCATCAGCCAATGCTCGATAAACATCATGGCTTTTTTCTAAGCTAACGCTGGCGATATCCCCTAAGCGAATCACTAATCCATCTTTGCTACCAACAACCAACTTTTCTAATTCAGCTACGGTGGCGACTTGAGTATCGGCGGTACCGTTAAACAGGGTAAAGGTGTTATTGGCTTGCCCTACTGCTGACTGGTAGTTATTGGCTTGTAGCACATTCATGACATCGGTAGATGATAGATTGAATGCGCCCATACGGGCAGGATCAAGCCAGATACGCATCGCGTATTTGATACCACCGTATAGGTTAACTTTAGCAACGCCATCAATGGTAAATAACTCCGGCTTAACCACTCGCTCTAAATAATCGGTGATCTGACTTGAGTTAATTTGATCACTGTAAAAAGAGATATAAAGTACCGAAGTTTGCGAGCCTGTCGACATTTCTACGGTCGGGTCTTCCGCTTCTTTAGGCAGTTGCGAGCGCACCGAGTTAACCTTGGCCAGAATATCTGCCAAGGCCCCATTGGGGTCGGTATTCAACTTCATATAAACCGTAATTTTTGAGCTGCCTAAAAAGCTTTCAGATGTCATGAAGTCGACATTGTCGGCTTGGGCTAATGCTTGCTCTAACGGTTGGGTGATAAAGCCCTGAATCAGGTTGGCATCAGCGCCATAATAACTGGTGGTCACAGTGACCACAGTATTGGTCATTTCTGGGTACTCTCTCACTTGCATGCTTTTTAGTGCATACGCGCCTAACAGTACGATGAGAAAGCTGATTGAGGCCGCCAGTACTGGGCGGCGTATAAAAATATCAGTAAAGCGCATTGGCTCTTGCTCCCATTATAACTGTGGCAATGTGGCAGGAGGGGTCAATGCATCATCTTCGGTCACATTGACTTTACTGTTGTTACTCAGGCGTACTTGCCCCGAGGTCACAATCTCGTCGCCGGGCTTAATACCACCAGTAACTAGAGCGTTGATCTCGTCACGTTCAAGTACGTCGACATTGACCTGCTTGACGCGTTTTACGGTTTCGCCATTCTCTTGGCTTTGCTCGATGACAAACACTGAATCGCCATACAAAGTAAAGCTAATTGCGGTTTGAGGAATGACAATCTGGTCAGTGAGCTCAGGTAACAGAATATCCACTTTAGCAAACATGCCGCTACGTAACTTACCGTGAGTATTGGGGATTTGAGCCTGTACCTGTATTAAACCACTTTGGTAGAACACCGCAGGTTCAATCGCAGAGATTTCACCTTCAAAGGGTTCGGTTGGATACGCATCCACGTAAACGTGTACTTTCTGACCTGTGGCAATTCTTGGTAGCTGAGTTTGTGGAATGGTAAAGCGGATTTTCATGGTGCTGATATCTTCTAAACGCACAATTTCAGTGCCTGTCTGCAGATATTCACCTAGGTTGACGTTTCGAATCCCCACTAATCCAGAAAACGGTGCCTTGATTTCACGACGGCCAATGGTGGCGCTTAAGCTTTCACTGTCAGCCATCAATGCCAAATATTTTGACTCGCTATTATCTAAATCTTGCTTAGAGACAGAATTTTGTTTGTACAGTTTAGTTAAACGCTTAAAGTCAGCTTCTGCCGCTGGTAGCTGTACTTGTTTGCTTTTTAGGTTGGCTTTCTCTACTTGAGAGTCCAATTCGATAAGCATTTGTCCAGCAGTGACTTGGCTACCATTCTCGAAGCGAATAGCTGATACGACACCGGCCAACTCGTTGGCAATGGTGACCCCTTGATTAGGTTCAACGAAGCCAATTGCGTTAATGGTGGGTTGCCATTGACTCGCAGTCACATCAATAGCTGTAACGGGAGAGACCGGTTCAGGCATGTTGGCAATGGCATCTGCAATTTTGCCTTTCACGAATAGATTAAATCCGATGACTGAGCCAAAGGCCAATACGGCAATGACGAGCATTACCAATGTCCACTTTTTCATGTCCTAACCGCTCCTTTAGCGTTTTGTTTAGGTGAAACTTGAATACTTTGCCAACAGAGATCGCAAGCAAGTGTGATCTCGTGGGTTTGATAATCGATAAGCCCCCGCCTGATAGCGCGGGCAAGCGTCATCGCAGGCTCCATTGACAGGGCGTAAAGTGCTCTTGGGTGCAATGGCTGAATGCTGCCTTGTTGCAAGCCTTCTTCAAATAAATGCAGTAATGGTGCAAACAGCTGTAGTTCTATTTGGCGAATTTCATCGGTGTTGCTTTCAGGTAAGTGTGCATACTGCTCATAGCTTAGGTTTGCTGGCGTACGTTGCTTACCGTAATGGTACATTTTCATCCAGATACGCTTAAAGCGTTCTTCGAGCGTACCCACATCATGATCTTCCAATATCGCGGCGGCAACTTGGGCCAGTACGTCACGACGTAGATCGAGTATTAACTCATTTTTGTCCTTGAAGTAGCGATAAATAGTGCCCGCAGCCACGCCAGCCTCAGCGGCGACTTGCTGCATGGATAGGCCTTGAATCCCACCTGAGGCAATAATTTTCTCAGCCGCCCTTAAGATGCGGTCGTGTTTGTCATGCATAGTTGAACCAAAAAATGAATGAACGTTCATTCATTTTAGTTTAATCCTCAGTTAAGCCATTAGCAAGTTAAAACTACACACTTGTGTACTAATGTTGACTATCTTATTGACTAGACTGTTAATAAATATAGTGACAATTTTCCAAGTTGCAGAATTTAGTGGACACTCTTTCCGTTTGTGTCCAGCTTTCTGCTATCATTGCTGCTTTATAGCCTTTCTTGATTATCTTGGTTAGAACGTATCCATGAAGCTCAACCCCGGACAAAATGATGCCGTGCATTATGTGAGTGGCCCCTGTTTAGTACTTGCTGGTGCAGGTAGTGGTAAAACTCGTGTCATTATTAATAAAATCGCCTATTTGGTGCAAAAGTGTGGTTATAAACCGCGCAATATTGCTGCGGTCACATTTACCAACAAAGCTGCTCGCGAGATGAAAGAGCGTGTTGCACAGTCTATGGGGCGTAAAGAAGCACGAGGCTTGTGGATCTCGACCTTCCATACCTTAGGGTTAGAGATTATTAAGCGCGAGTACAAAGTGGTGGGGTTAAAGCCGGGTTTTTCATTATTTGATGACCAGGATACCTTGGCGCTACTCAAAGAGCTGACAGAAAATGAGCTTGATGGTGATAAAGATCTGCTCAGTGCCTTAATGACCGCCATTTCTAACTGGAAAGGCGATTTGATGATTCCTGAGCAGGCTCGTAAAACCGCGAAAGATGAGCGCTCTCAGCTATTTGCCTTGTTGTATCAACGCTATGCTCAGCATATGAAAGCCTACAATGCGTTAGACTTTGATGATCTCATTTTGCTGCCTACTTTGTTGCTACGTCATAATAAAGAGGTGCGAGAGCGCTGGCAGACTCGGATTCAGTATTTGCTGGTGGATGAGTACCAAGATACCAATACCAGTCAATATGAGTTGGTTAAACTCTTAGTTGGTGAGCGAGCACGTTTTACTGTGGTTGGCGACGATGATCAGTCAATCTACTCTTGGCGTGGTGCTAAGCCGCAAAACTTGGTGTTGCTGGGTAAAGATTTTCCCCAATTACGTTTGATTAAACTTGAGCAAAACTATCGTTCAAGTCAGCGGATTTTGCATGCGGCAAACATTTTGATTGCTAATAATCCTCACGTTTATGATAAGTCCCTGTTTAGTGAGCTTGCATATGGCGAACCGCTGAGAGTGCTAATTGCTGCCAATGAAGAGCAAGAAGCAGAGCGGGTGATTGCTGAAATGATTCGCCATAAGTTTGTGGGCAAAACTTCATTTGGTGACTACGCCATCTTATACCGTGGCAACCATCAATCGCGGCTGTTAGAGCGTGCGCTGATGACGAACCGCATTCCCTATAAGCTGAGTGGTGGCACCTCGTTTTTTGGTCGCGCTGAAATCAAAGACATCATGGCGTATTTGCGCCTAGTGGTGAACCCTGATGATGACAATGCTTTTTTGCGGGTAGTTAATCTGCCAAAACGTGGCATTGGCCCAGCAACATTAGAGCGTGTGGGTAATTTTGCCAATCAAAAGCAGATCTCGTTGTTTGAAGCTATTTTTGACAGTGAGTTGAATCATCATTTGCCTCCGGCAGCAATGTCATCGCTATATCAATTTGGCAAGTTCATTGTCGATACAGGGGAACATGCTGAGCGTGGCGAGCCTGTTGAAGCTGTGAAGCATCTGATTCGTAAAATTAATTACGAAGATTACTTGTATGAAACAAGTACCAGTGCCAAGGCTGCTGAAATGCGCATGAAAAATATTTCTGAGCTCTATCGCTGGGTGACTGAGATGTTAGAGGGTGATGAGCTAGATGAAGGAATGACATTGCCAGAGGTCGTCACTCGCTTAACCCTTCGAGATATGATGGAGCGCAATAGCGAAGATGAGGCTGGCGATCAGGTGCAATTGATGACCTTGCATGCATCGAAAGGTCTTGAGTTTCCTTATGTTTTCATGGTGGGTACCGAAGAGCGGATTTTGCCTCATCAGAGCAGTATTGATGAAGACAATGTCGAAGAAGAGCGTCGACTTGCTTATGTGGGGATCACTCGGGCGCAGAAAGAGTTATGGTTTATTTTGTGTCGCGAGCGGCGCCAATTTGGCGAAGTGATGCGCTGTGAACCGAGTCGATTCTTACTGGAATTGCCCCAAGATGATTTGATTTGGGAAAACCGTAAACCGCCGCAAAGTGAGGCGCAGCGAGTGCAATCAGGTAAAGCCAATATTGCCAACCTGCGTGATATGTTTAAAAAATAGCTCCTAATACAGCCTATTGCTGTTTAAGCGATAGGCTGGTTAATGCTCTTGAGTCAGGCGCAGATGACTTGTGAGAATTTTTTTTTATCTAAGGTGTTGATATTGAATGCTTGTCCCAATGCTGGGCCTTGGCCTTCTTTAACACCTAAGTTTATTAGCTGCTGTTTTTGTAACTCATTACCGACACCTTCAACGAACAAGGTTAGCTCAAGGGCCTGAGCACTGAGGTTGTGGGCTTTTAGCAGGCGTTGATGTTGTTCATGCTCTAGGTGAGAGATATAACTGGAGTCAAGTTTGAGGCCTTTGAGCGGCAAGAAGGTGAGGCTGCTTAATGCGCTATGGGCGGTGCCATAGGCACATAAGCCCAAATTCATATTCAGCTTCTTTAACAGATCAAATGCATTGATATGGTTTTCGGTATCAAGCACAAACTCTTTTTCATCGAAAAATAACCAGATATTTTCAGCCTTAAACAAGCATTGCTTAAGGCGATTTTTGAGCTTTCTGACAGCATGCTTGTGTTTGAGGTGCTGGCTAGCAATGGTTAAGTGCAGGCCAGTATTGGCAAGTGGACTGTCTTGTAGTTGCGGATATTCTTTATTGAGCTGTTCCAGCAGGTACAAATCAAGCTCTTTGGTCAGGTTACAGTGTTCAGCAATATTGTTGAGTTGAGCTTGCTTAATTTTGCCAAGTTGTGGATGTAGCCAGTATAACGTCGGTTCGATGGCAATGATATTTTCGCTAGCGAGATCCATCACTGGAAAATACTGAATCGCCAGTTTGTTCTCCGCTATCGCTTGGCGTAATTCAATCTCTAATTCGACATCTTTAATCAACTGGGTGTGAGACTGCTCATCAAAAATGACATAACAGCCTTTGCCTTTGGATTTAGCTTGATACATGGCAGCATCAGCATCACGCAGCAATGACTCGCTGGTATCGGTTTTTTGCTTACCGCTAAAGGCGATACCAATACTGGCGCCAGAGGTGAAGCTTTGGTCGCCTATTTCGTAGGGTGACGACAAATTAGTTAATACGCGTTCTGCCACCTCTTTAGCATCGTCGATTTCGTTAATGCTATCGAGCAAAATGACAAATTCATCGCCACCAATTCGACCTAAAGTGTCGTTATCTCGAATACACAACTGCAAGCGTTTGGCGGTTTCAATTAAGAAGCGGTCGCCTTGCAGGTGGCCTAAGGTATCGTTAATCAGTTTAAAGCGGTCTAAATCGATAAACAGCAGCGCAAATCGGTCTAGCCCATGGCGTCTCACATGTTTGATGGCCTGATTGAGGCGTTCCATAAACATGGCCCGGTTAGGCAGCCCGGTTAGGGTGTCGTGACTGGCATCATGCACCAGTTGTTGCTCTACCTTGCAACGTTGCGCTATCTCTTTCTCCAAATCTTGATTGAGCATTGCTAACGCTTGCGTGCGTTGGGTGACTTTATCCTCTAACTCTTCGTAGCTGCGTCTTAAGGACTCTGCCGATAATTTACGCTCAATGGCAGCAGCTATGTGCTGAGAAACAAAAGTCAGTAGTTCTACGTCTTTAGCTTGATAGTTTTGAGACATGCTAAAGCTGTAGATGGTCAGCGCTCCCCGAACAACCCCTTGAATAAACAGTGGTACGCCTATCCATTGATGGATGGTTTCGGTTTTGTTTAAGAATGGCGCTTCAGCATAAAGCTCATTGGCTTCAATCAGTGCTTTTATGTCTTTGCTGTCTAACAGCATAGGACGCTTATTCTTGAGAATATATTCAGTAAGTCCGTCAGAAAGTGGCCGCTTATCCGGCGGCGTTGCACTGAGCTGTGAGACGTAAAACGGGAAGTCGATATAGCGTCCGCTATCATCGATTAAGGCGATATAACAGTTATTGGCGGGCAATAAATGGCTAATCACTCGATGAAGCTCAGAATAAAAGTCGTCAACCTTAAGCCGAGTATTGGACAGGTTGGCAATTTCAAATAAAGATTTTTGCAAGCGCTCAGCTCGACGTCTTTCAAAGACTTCTTGCTTTAATTTATCGTAGGCGACACTCAGCTCTTTGGTGCGGTGTTCAATGGCTTGCTCTAATTGCTGTTGATGCTGTATCCGCTCATAAACGCCAGCAATGTGCTGACTAATAAAAATCATTAGCTCGACTTCTATTTCGCCATAGCTAATGTCTTCATGGTAGCTTTGTACGACTAATACCCCAGCGGTATCATGACCATTAAAAATGGGGACGCCTAACCATTGGTGACATGCCGTTCCGCGACTCATAATCTGTTGGTCGATAACCAGCTGGTTAAATTTGCGTTCATCACACAGTAATGGTTGTCCAGTTTTTAGGACGTAGCCGGTCAGTCCGCTATAGAGTGTGCGAGACATATCTTCATCTGGGTAGATAAGACTGGGATGAGAGTCTTTTTCGTCGATAAAGAAAGGTAGTTCGATACGCTGAGTCTGCGGGTTGACTATCGCAACAAAAAAGTTATCGGCAGGCAGAAGCTTGCTCAATGTATCATGGATACCGGAGTAGAACTGCTCGGTCGAATTGACCTTAGCTGCTAGGTTCGATATCTCTAATAGAGCATTCTGGGTAATCTCTGCACGCTTGTACTTAAGAGCAAGTGTTTTTAAACGTGCAATCCTTTTGTGTAATCGCTCAACTTCGACCACGGAAATTGAGTGTTTGTCATCCCTAAACATGGTTCCGCCAATCGCTATAATTATTTATTAGATTAGGATTTGGGGTTAATAGGTATAAATAGCATGAAAAAAAATCAGATCCAAGTCATTATTTTGACTGTTTGACGATTATATTTAGAACAATTAGCTAAAACTTGAGCAAATGAGCAAAAAAAGTTAGCTTAGCTATAGACGCGCCGCAAATTTATCCCTACTATATGCGGCGCTAACAAGGCAGGCACCCATAGCTCAGCTGGATAGAGCGCACCCCTCCGGAGGGTGAGGCCGAGGGTTCGAATCCTTCTGGGTGCACCAGATTGGAAAGAAGCAAGTTAGCAAGAAAAGTCATCAGTGGTGATTGTAGCTCAGTTGGTAGAGCCCCGGATTGTGATTCCGGTTGTCGTGGGTTCAAGTCCCATCAGTCACCCCACTTTTCCCCGTTCGGTGATTAGCGCAGCCCGGTAGCGCATCTGGTTTGGGACCAGAGGGTCAGAGGTTCGAATCCTCTATCACCGACCACTTATTTTATGATAGTGACATAAATGATGTCGGTATCATCCCAATTTCGGTGATTAGCGCAGCCCGGTAGCGCATCTGGTTTGGGACCAGAGGGTCAGAGGTTCGAATCCTCTATCACCGACCACTTCTTAAAGATAGTGATGAAAAAGCCCTTCGAGTTATCGAAGGGCTTTTTTTGTGTCTTAAGCATTATTAAAAAGGCTTTTATGCCGATTGGTATTATTTAGCTCGAAGCTCGCTTTGGTCATCTAAGCAAGCTGGGCGCCGTTATGAGTAGAAGCTCAGCTGCCCAGCTATGTTTTATAGCTCAACTTTTTCTGGTGGGGAAATAAAGCCCATATAGGCATCTGTTTTCAGCGGCTCGAATCGCTGCAACTGCTGCTCTTCTTGGATACCAGTGACGATAATTTGAATATCTAAGCCCCTGGCGACATTAACCAATGCACGACATAGTTCACTGCTGTGCTGGCTTTCATCGTAGTAAGCAAAAGATTGATCCAGTTTAACGTAAGTGGGTCTAAGTGACTGTAAGTAGGCCATAGAGCCAAACTGACGGCCAAAGTGGTCAATACCAAAATGGGCGCCGCTGTCACGGATAATTGCACATAAGGCTTCACATGCATCTGGGTCGCTATAAATGCCTGCTTCAGGAATATCAAAACAGATTCGCTCAGCCAGCGGTGTTGTCCGTAAAAACTGCTTAAGCCAGTCATGAAAACTCAAATCGCTTAGGCTTTGGAAGGTTAAATTAATCGCAATGGGCTCGTAGTTGCGATCAAGTAGGTGTTTTTCATGGACGGTCTCAATCAGGCTTCTATCTAACATAGAGCCAAGTGATAGCAGTTCGACATAGGGCATAAATTGCCCCGCATGGATCAGTTTATCGCCCACGGTGATTTGGCAATACAGTTCTCGCTGCACGATGCCGCGATTGCCATTAAACTGTACAGGTTGTGATTTAAATTGGAACTGTTTGCTAGAAATCGCTTTGCCGAGGTGCTCGCGCCATTGCTCTCGGGTAAACAGCTGTTTTTCATTGGTTTCAAACCAATGAAATACTTTGTTTTCCTGAATGGCTTTTTGCTGGGCGTTATCGGTTTGTGCCAAAATATCTGAGACTGTCATCTGCCCAAGACGTTCTGCAAGACCAATTGCAAAGTTCTCATTGGGTTTGCAGCCCGCTTTCGACATCTCTTGGTTGATGGTGCGGATCAGGCTTTGCAAATACTTACTGGTTTGTTCATGTTCTGCACTGGGTAATAGAAATGCAAATTCGTAAGCGGCTATGCGAGCTATCACCGAAGGTGCGACATTCTCTAAGTGCTGCGTCATCTTTTCTGATAATAGCCGGATTGTTTCATCGCGGACTTGGTAACCGTATTTGCTGTGTACCTCTTCAAGCCAATCAAACTTGGCCAATAGCAAGGCACCGTTTGAGGGTTCACTTAGCCAGCTATTGATTTGTCCCATCATATATTGTCTATTTGGCAGCCCGGAGACTTGGTCGACTAAGTTCTTCTTACGTAACTCAGTAACCTCCTCATCTAATGAGCTAAATACCTGCTTAAGCTGTTGTGACATGCTATTGAAGGCAGTCACAACCGATTTGAGCTCGGAGGTTTTTGGTATCTCTAGTTCTGGACCAAATTTACGCTGCGCGATCTCTTTAGCGTGTTCGGCGATATCATGTAGTGGTTTGAGTATCCATGATAGGCCGATGCGGGCAAGCATGATGGCTAATAGGAATAAGATTGAGAACACAATAATGGCGTTACTGATGGTTCGCCATAACTCATGATAGCCAAAGCCCGGGTGGGCGGTGATTTCTAAATGCGCGAGCTGTATCCAGCCTGACGTGATAACACTTTCTTTTTTGATGGTTTTAAAAAAGCCTAAGTCGATAAACCATTGAGGCACGCCTTCAATTTCGACTGGGTTTTGCCAAACCTGCTGTTTACCATCTACTAACCAAGTCAGTTTGACTTGTTGGTAATAGCCCCCTTCAAAAATGACATTGATTAATGTTTCCGCTCCAACAATATCGCCAGCCTCCAAGTCTGGAACCAGCATAATGCCGAGACTGTGGCTTGTGTTGTTTAAGTCAGACTCCATCTGTTTAGTTAGAAAGTTTTGGGTTTCGGTAAATTGCACATAACCTAGACTGGCAACTACCACCAAAAACAAACCAAACAACAGCGAGTATATTTGTCGAAACAGGGTCATTTCCTAACTACTCCAATCTTAATTTAGGCATGCGTAAACGCTCTACACCTAGCCTATCTTTGAGTTCGTTCCATTTGGCAAGTCGTGTTGATGAACCTGCTAGAACCCCTCGTCCTTTTTCTTTGTTAAGCCATAACTGTCTACCGTTAAAGCTATACACTGGAATCAAGTCAGTGCGCTGTGTTGCCGGCTTAATTTTGCGATCTAAATTATCTAATACCAATGGGATGGAGCCTGGCGTCTCGTAGTAGGCCAGCACCATATGGTATTGATTGACACTGGTGGCTTTTACCATGGTGATGCGCAATTTGTCCTCAGGAACACCTAGCTGCAACAAGGTAAAATATTTAGCAATAGAAAAGTCTTCGCAATCGCCACCGTTTACGCCGATAAATTCCATGGGGGTTGCCCAGTAATTGGCTTCACCCCAAAGTTTTATGTCATCGACAAAACGAAATAAGTTAAAAAAATTATTTACCTTAGTGACTTTGTCCAATTCACTAAGATGTTGTGCTTCTTCTAGTACATTGAACCAGGCATTGACTCGCTTGCCAGCACGTTCACCGTAACGTGCTTCTAATGTCGCGGTGATGTGGCTGGCATCGAGATCTTGTGTCGGAGAGGCATAGAGGCATGACATACCCAAAGTCAGTGCCACTATGCTAAGTTGGCAAACTTTTTTTGACTGGCTATAGAAGCTAGGTCTAGTTTTCATGCTCTCCGACTATTTTCATCATTTAACTTCTTCATCCACGGTATAAATATGCCACTTCATATCAGCTGAAGTATCTTCACCTGTGACCTCAGCAATAACACGACGATTACGTTTATGTGCCATTGGGGTGTGGGTTGGATCAACTGGTCTATCGTAGCTATAGCCGATTGCAGTCAGTCTATCTGAAGCGATATCAAATCGCTCTGATAAGGCTGCAATTACAGCATTAGCCCTATTTTGAGACAGTGCTAAGTTGTGCTCGTATGATCCCGTTTTACTACAATGGCCTTCAATGGTCACCTTAGTATTAGGGTACTGGCGCATAAACACTGCAATTTGCTCGACTTGGTCATAGTATTGATCATCAATAAAATAAGAGTCATTAGCGAAAAGTATTTTCAGCTCATGACGTTCATTAATTGGCGCGACTTTGCCGCAGCCGTAATTATCAATGGTCGCACCTAAAACCGTATCATTACAGCGTTCACGTGCCACAATCACACCATCGCGATCATTGTCATTCAAGTCGTTAACTTGAGTTGTCGATTGGTCCATGGTGACAATGTCACGCATAGAACAGCCACCGATAATCGTCATACCAATGAATAAAGTGATTAATGTCTTCATTGTGGAACTCCTCCCTCATAATTACGCTCGCCAGCCCATACATCAGGAGCAGTAACACGCAAAGACTCAAGTAGGCGTCCAGTGGCATTTAAGATTCTGTATTCTGCGATTATTTCATCATATTCCGCTTCAAGATAATCTTTACGCGCTTCAAATAACTCATTTTCTGTATCGAGCAAATCAAGCAAGGTACGTTGTCCTAGGTTGAATTGCTGGCTATAGGCAACTTGAGTATCTTTAGCGGCTATAACATGGTCACGGATATAGGCTTTTTGAGGAGACAATAGCTCATAGGCATTCCAGGCAAGGTTAACGCCTTCAACAACTTGACGATAAGCGCGTTGACGAATTTCTTTCGCTTCGCCCACTTTATAAGCGGCTTCTTTCTCTCTGGCTAAATCTTTACCGCCAGCAAATAAGTTATATTTAAGCCTGACCATTGCCACAAGATCATTACTGTGGCCACCAACATTTTGTGAGGCAAATTGCGAATAACCATCTTCACCATCAAGGTTATTATTCCAGTTGCCATCAAGCTCTAATGTTACCGTTGGGTAGTAATTAGATTGTGCCGAAGAACGCTCGTTTTCCGCTGCCATAATATCGCTAGAAGCCGACTTTAAAATTGGGTGATTGTCTTGGGCTAGGTTGACACTACTGGTTAAATCAGCGGGTAACATATCATCATCGGGCACAGGCACGATGAGATCTTCGGGTTGTTGCTCAACGATACGAACAAACTGGGCTTTAGCATCATAGAAATTGTTTTTGGCTGAAATAAGGTTGGCATTAGCACGGGCTAAACGACCTGTAATTTGCGACAGATCTGCAACAGAGCCTAATCCTGAATCGGTGCGTTGCTTAATTTGATCATAAATCTCTTTATGACTATTGAGGTTTTTCTCAGCCAGCTTTAACACTTGTTCAGTGCGAATGTAATTTACATAAACTTTAGCTACATCAAGCGCCATGTCTTCAGCGGCGGCAAATAGTGCCCATTGCTCAGCACTGGCCTCAAAACTATAGCGGTCCACTTCGCTGGAGGTATAAAAGCCGTCAAATAGCATCTGTTTGATGCTAAAACCCGCTTCGCCCCGCTCTAATTCAATGACACCATCTTCATCCACATCGCCCTGGCCAGCTTTGCGTCGTGTTGATGGGCTATTGGTTTGCTCCCAGCCATAACCCGCAGAAATATCTACGGTTGGCATATAACCCGCAATGGCTTGATTGACTTGCTCTTCACGGGCTTTAAAGCGATTAAACGCAATACGAATTTCTGGGTTTGTATCCAGTGTATGGGCAACGGCTTGCTCGAGTGTTTGGCTTGAGGCTGTCGTTGGTATCATTAATGCACTTATCGCCAGCGCAATGGCACTTCCTTTTAGTTGTTGAACAGTTTTCATGTTCATGGTTAACCCCCCTGGTTAGATCCGTGAGTTTAGCGCTCACGAAGAGCCGTATCTTTGGCTCTTAAAATTGGATTAAGTATGTACTCCAGAACAGATCTCTGCCCAGTGATCACGTCTACCGAGGTTAACATCCCCGGTATAATTGGCATCTGGGTTCCATCGTCTTTCGTCAAACTTGATAATTCAGTTCTAACCCTTACAAGATAGAAACTGTTTCCCTCTTCGTCCTGTGTTGTATCGGCACTAATGTGCTCCACAACGCCGTTTAAACCCCCATAACGGGTGAAATCATAAGCCGTAACTTTGACAACGGCGGGTAAGCCAGGATGTAAAAAAGCAATATCTTTAGGTATGATTTTAGTTTCAATTAGCAGCTGGTCTTCTGAAGGCACAATTTCAATAATATCAACACCTGGTTGCACGACGCCGCCAAGTGTATTGATATGAACTGTTTTAATTGTGCCATTAACAGGCGACACTATTTCAGCTTTGCTAACCTTATCTTGTGCTCCTACTTGAGCTTCGTTCATTCTAGACAGTCTAGTTTGCATATCGTTGAGTTGCGTACGAGCATCGGCAGCAAATACAAATACTGCTTCACGACGCTTTAATATCGCTTCATCTTGAGATGCTTTAACTTTCGGCCTAAGTAGGCGC
The DNA here is from genome assembly GCF_043643685.1 of Shewanella waksmanii. Taxonomy (GTDB): domain Bacteria; phylum Pseudomonadota; class Gammaproteobacteria; order Enterobacterales; family Shewanellaceae; genus Shewanella; species Shewanella waksmanii_A. The sequence continues at coordinate 9,833 of NZ_JBHZSN010000019.1, read as the reverse complement.
AAAGTGGCAAGTTCTCCTCTTATATCATTAACGGTTCTTTCTAGCTTGAGTAACTCAACTTCCGGCACGATTCCTTTCTCCGCCAATGGGCGGGTCAATTCAAGTTCTCGTGACACAAGTTGAAAACTGGTCGTCAACGTACTTATTTTAGACGCTAATTCTTGGGTTTCCTGTTGACGTTGTTGGATCTGCCTCGCCAAAATCTCAAGTTGGTTGCTGAGATTATCGAGTCGTCCTGTATATTCTTCCGACTGACGACGGGTGAGGTCCGGTTGTTCTTGTATTAATGCGCTTGGAAATTGCAAAGGAATTTTGGCGATTTTGACTTGCTGGCGCCAATCCGCAGCCATATCAGAAATGGTAATGCTATTGAGTTCAGCCCTTAGGCGAATAACATTGGCTTGTAGGCTGTCGACTTCTTGCTCTTGCTGCGCAAAGTCTGAGCGGAAGCGAGTATCATCAATCCTGACTAGCGGCTGACCTTTGGTAACAACCATACCTTCTTGCACATAAAGCTCTTGCATAATACCGCCATCCAAACTTTGAATGACTTGTACTTGAGAAGAGGGGATGACTTTGCCCATGCCTGTTGTGACTTGATCTAACTCAGCAAAATAGGCCCACAGTGTAAAACACACGGCGAGGGCAAATAGCGCCCAAATAATAAGTCGGTGACTGGTAGGTGCATCGGTCATCATGGCGCCGTAGACATCATCAACCATATCTAAATCTTTAGTGGTTAGATGCTTACTCATGGCTCTTACCTCCCGCGATAAGGCCTTTGGATAGTTTATCTAATACCTCGGCTTTGGGACCATCAGCCACCAGGTGGCCTCGGTCGAGCACAATAATCCGGTCAACCAGATTTAACAGATGCATCTTATGGGTGATAAGCAGCAAAGTACGATCTTTGCTGACATTCTTCATTGCATGGATAAATTGTTTTTCAGCGCGTGCATCTAAACTGGCTGTCGGTTCATCCATCAATAATACTGGTGGATCATTTAACGTTGCCCGTGCTAAGGCTACTGTTTGCCTTTGGCCACGGGATAGTGACTGGCCGCCTTCACCCACTTGGGTATCGAGCCCTTCAGTTTCAATATCGGTAAATTGATATACGCCAGATAGCTGTACAGCACGTATAAGTTGGTGCTCAGTAACTTGGCGTGTGCCAAATAAAATGTTGTCTCTAATCGAGCCATGAAATAGGGTGATGTCTTGAGGTAAGTAACCAAAGTTACGTCTGAGATCTGTGGGGTGGATTTGCGCTGAGTCTAAGCCGTCGTAACGCAGGCTGCCTTTTGCTGGCTGGAATAATCCCACTAGTAATTTTGCCAGGGTACTCTTCCCTGAGCCGTTGCGACCAATAATTGCGACGCGCTCACCGGGCTCAATTTTTATACTCATTGGATGCAGTACAGGTTTTTCGCTGCCAGGGTAATTAAAACTGATGTGGTCAGCATTAATCTGACCTTTCAAGCGCTGTTTACTGACGAGGTGGCCTTTATTTTCAAACTCATCCTCTTCGGTCATGATCTGATCGAGTTGTCTAAGGGCGCTTGCGGTGTGATTACCTCGCGTCATGAGTCCTGCTAACTGCGCCATAGGTGAAATAGCGCGGCTAGATAAAATCACCGCAGCGATAATGCCACCCATGGAGATCTCATTGTCGGCAACACGGTAGACGCCCAGTATCACCACAAAAATAACCGAGAGCTGTACGGTAAAGTTAGCGATGTTATTGACCGATGTAGACAGCTTTTTCGATTTTAATTGCCAATTTGCGGTGTGGCCTATCATCTGTTGCCAGCTTTTTTGTACAAGTCCTTCAGCGCCACTGGATTTGATAGATTCAAGTGATGCTAAGGACTCAATCAGATGGCCATGTTTTAAGCTGGCGTATTTATTACTCTCTTCAATGGCGGCCTTTAAGCGAGGCTGCACAGCTAACGTATAGCCGATGATTATGATACTGCCAACTAACGGTATTAAAGCTAAATCGCCAGCAACTACGTAGATCACCAACATGAAGAATGCGGCGAAAGGTAAATCCACTAACGTGGTGATAGTTGCTGAGGTAAGGATTTCGCGAATGCTATCGAACTCGCCCAATTGCCTGGCCATGCCTCCGACACTGGGTGAGCGTTTGGCTAGCGGAATACCGATGGCTTTGGCAAAAAGTCGCGATGAGACAATGATGTCGACTTTTTTACCTGCGACATCAATAAGGTAAGCGCGAAGCTGGCGCATGATAAGGTCAAATATATAGGCAATACCGGCGCCAATAGCTAATACCCATAATGAATCGAAGGCTAAGTTGGGCACCACTTTGTCATACACATTCATGATGAACAATGGTGATACAAGTGCAAATAAATTAACCAGTACTGATGCAATCAGTGCATCACGATAAATTGGAGCAGAATCCTTTAGGGTTTGTAATAACCAATGGCTCTGGTTGTCATATTGGTGAACATCAAAACCCATATCACCGCGATATTGCTGTTTGACCAGAAACAGGTAGCCGACATACAAAGCTTCGAGTTCCTCTAACGATAGCACCTCTTCTCCGCCGGTTTCTGGTAGTTGTATGACGGCGCGATCGTTATCAACATCAAGTTCCCGCAGTAGACAGGCTTTCTGGTCTTTAAGTAGCAAAATGCAGGGGAGGAAAATCCCCGAAATTTGGTTAAGCCCTTTACGGGTTAATTTGGCAGTTAAGCCCGCGCGCGCAGCGGCTTGGGGGACAAGTTCTGGTGAAAGTATGGTTCCAGACAATGGTAAACCTGCTGCAAGAGATTCACTCGAACAGGGGGTTCCAAAAAATTCAGTCAAAAGTACTAGACTGTCTAACAAGGGATCAACTGTGACACGTTGTGATGCAGCAATGGTCCATTGTTCAGTTTTTTGAGACGCTGACGCGGTCATCTGAAAAACTTATCCTTAAGATTTTATTGTATATTTGTAACTAAATTATTAATCATAATGGCCTGTATTGCTACAGTTTATAATGATTAATAATGGCCTGTAGTAATACAGGCCATCGGTCAATAGCATATTTTCTACGGGATCATATGCTGAATGTTTTCATCATTATTGGTTCCACTTGGGTTATTTTCAGTCGCAGAAAACGCTTGTTGGGCATTATTTGCTGCAATGCCATCGACAATCAGTGGCCCGTCACCATTAGTGCCCAGTAGGCCGTTGATGATAGCGGCGTCACTGCTACCGTAAGCGGTTTCCAAGTTCACACCATCGAGCACAATTTCCTGATCAATATTGCCATCGTTGTTAGCATCAATCTTGATTGTGGTGGTATTACCGATTGTTTCAAAACTCAGATAATCCGCAAGATTACCCGCATTTTCACCTTGGAGTAGGTCACTTAAGTCGAGCTTATCGTGACTTAAATCAAAGTCGGTAATATGGTCTTCACCGGTATCGCCTTGATGCCATACAAAGGTATCGCTATCGGTGTCGGCAGCGTTCAGACTACCACCTGTTAGGGTGTCATCACCGAGACCACCAATAATAGTATCAGCGCCATCACCACCGATGAGGGTATCGCCGGCACCTTGACCAAATAGCATGTCATTACCGTCGCCGCCCGACAGCGTATCTGCACCGTCATCTGTGCGAGAAATATCAAACATACTTGGGTTAGCAATCACGAAGTCGTGGACTTCTTTAACTGATAGTGAGTCAGGAGCAACACTGAGTTGCAGTGCCACATATTTTTGCAACGCGGCGTAGCCTTGACCATCGATACCATCAGCTGAGAACTCGACTAAATCGCCAAAGATGATGTCGTTGCCATCGCCGCCATCGACAGTGTCATCACCTTGAATCAATGATTGCTCCGAACCAAGGATAATAGCTGCTAAATTAGAGGCGTCGATATTGCCGATTGCATTACCATCTGAGTCATAGGGGTTGAGATCATCAAGATCAATACCGCTTAACCCCAGTGCTTCAACTTCAGACAGGTGACTGAGCACCTCAAATGCCGCTAGCGCTTCAGCAGTAGAACCAGAGTTACTGCTAATGTAGGATACAAAGTAATCGCCGTTGTCATCAGTACGTAGCGTGCCGACTTGATAACTTTCCCATGTGTTGCCATCTTTATACCAATAGTTGATATTGCCATATTCATCAATGATAGTGTGGTTGTCGTACGTTAACTTTTGACCCGGTTGGTAGCCTGCTATTAGCTCATCCAAATAGACGTTATTACCTTGACCTGGTCCGTTATAAACCATGACTTCATCAAGCTCTTTGTCAACAGTGTGGTTATTTGGCTTACCATCTGTAATAAAGTAAGTCAGGTTAGTTCCATCATTGGTTGATGCAGAACCATTGTTAAACCAATCGATGGCCGTTTCAAAGGCTGACTCATAGTTAGTTCGACCACCGCTGCTCATGGTGTCGAGGATATCGCCCAGCAGCGTTAGTGCATTACTGTCTGCAAGGTTCACCGCAACATTGGCTTTGGTACCGCTATCAAAGTCGATAAGCAGAATATTCACCACGCCAGATGCATTTTGACCCACACTGGCTTTTAACGCAGTAAATACGTCTTCTAACTGTTCTTTGGCTGCGTTAACTCGGCTACTACCCATACTGCCTGAGGTATCGACGATAAAGGCGATGTTGTAGTTCTCACCTTGGACAATTTGAATACCCGTTGTGTCACCCACGATGAGGTCGTTCTCGTCGCTACCGTTGATAATGTTGTCACCATCTGTGCCATCTTCGTATTGATAGGCACGAGTGGAGACTTCAACCCCTGTCGTAGTTGTGGCTGAATGACCGTTGCTATCTTCAGTGCTGGTGACACTGACATTCATAGTAAACTCTTGGGTACCTGTATAATCATCAGGTACTTGTAGCTTAAGCCCGACGAGTTCTGCTTGGGTTAATGTCCAAGTGTTGCTTGCAACATCATAACTGCCAGCCGTGAGATAGAGCCCTGCTGGGATGTCGGTGATGGTGATAACCGACAGCGACTCACTACCGTCGATATCGTTTAATCCCACAGAAATATCCAACTGAATCTCTTTGATCTGCACTTGAGTAATCGTGCCATCAGGATTGACTTGATAAACACCATCTGCAAATACCAGACGTTCTATTTCATACAAGTGGTCGCCAGCATCTAAATCATTGGTATTGACCGAGCTTGCATCTATGTTACGACTATCATTAATTAACAGGTACGGTGTCACTGCATGATCATAATGATTGGTGATGGTGTAGTCTGCAAAGTTACCGGAATAAAATGCTGTATCGATACCAGAGCCGCCAAACATTGAATCGTTTTGGCCGCCACCAATAAAGATATCGTTGCCCGCGCCGCCAATTAGGTTATCTGCAAGATTACCACCGATAAGAATATCGTTGCCGCTACCACCTTGAAGCATAGAGGCTTGGTTTGCATCAGCAATTTCAATAAAGTTGTTATCGCTAGAGCCACTTTCTGAGACAACTTGTCCAGATATCACGTTATCGACATCGATGCCAAAGACATTGTCACCAGCTTGTACATTACCAGGAACAGTAGTGTCAATTGGTGCCTTGTCTATCCAAACTAAATCACCAGCAGATGCGTTTAGAATTGGGCTATCAGCTCTAGCGTCGACATTAATTGTCATTGAAGATTGATTACTGTCAGTACTGCCATCCGTTGCCACATAATCGAAGCTTGCTAACGCATCGCCACGATTACCAAGGCCACCTTGGGTACCGTCAGCTTGATCTTCCATTGGCATAAAGCGTACATGCCCATCATCAAACATCGCTGAGGTTAACAGCATGCCTACGGTTACTGCTTCCCAAGTAGAGCCGTTGTAATACTGTAAAGTACCATTTTGGGCATTAGGTAGATTAACCGCTTTAATGGATAGGTTTGCTTTAGCGGTATCGCTATCGGTGACATTAAAGTCACTCCATTGCAATATCAGTGCAGTATCCTCAATACCATCTGTTGTTGCGTTAGTGGTAACGGGTGCCACATCGACTTTTGGTGTCACTGAGAAGTGACCAAGGCTGTTATCACCATCGCCATCGGTTGCGACAACATTAAAGTCAATTTGACCATCAGATGGCGCTGACATGGCTTGATATTGGAAGAACTCCCATTGACCCGTTGCTGGGGTAAATTCGACTTTGAAGATCAAATCACCCGCAGCGGTTTCACCTAGCAGCGTATTGTCTGATTGGGTGATAATAATTGCTTCGCCACTTGCCGTGGTCAATGCATCCTCATCACTACCGGTAAAGGCTAACGAGCCAAAGCCATCAGCCCCCCACTCAACATCGACAGAACCTGATGCGTAACCGATTGCTTGATCGGTAATACCCAAGAACTCAATAGAAGTGATGGTGAAATCACTATTATCAGAGTCATTATTGACGCCATTATCAGTGGCACGAATAACGAGTTGATCAAAGCCGCCTTCTAATACTTCAAATAAGGCTGCATAGTCGCCGTCTGCAGCATCAGAGCTAAATGTTTGGCTGGCGATTAGTTGACCATCACGATAGAAATCAACCACACCGACTTCTAACTCACCGCCAAACATGGCGGCAAATTCCATCTTGATACCATAGGCCACGGTACCTGGATCTAACGTGATAATAATTTCTTCTGAGGCTGAGGTGCCGTCGGCAAACTCTCTATAATCAACTTCATTAGAGAGTTTGTGATAGGGTGATGCGACACTTTTCACCCCAATACCACTGCTACTTCTATTGACCTCTGCATCAACTAAGGTTGAATCAGTGGCAGAAGTAAAGCCTCTAGCGGTTACGGTAAAGCCATCAAAATCAAGCGAGTTATGGTTACTGCTCGAGCCAGTAAAGGAGAATTCACCGATAAGCGTATCAGGGATGTCATCGGCGCTTACTTCAACAGGTGCCGCGTTGGTAACTTCTGGCGCGTCATCTTCAACCGTGACTGTGAAGCTGCTCGATGTGGTACCACCATTGCCATCGCTGACATCTACGCCAATAGTGATTGGTAAATCATCCTCTTGTGTTGTGTCAGAGTGATCAATTGGCGCGAGTAAATCGACGGTGTAAGTCCATACATCAGGATTCGCATTGGTTGGTGCATTGAGCAATACCGTCATGATAGCGACATAATCGCTTTCACCTAGTGTACCAATATAACCTGTGAGCGTTTGGGTGTTGGCATCCCAACTCCACTGAAGCTCAACGCCACCCGAGTACACGCCACTTGGGCCTGATAAAGCAACGCTTAATGCATCGCCATCAACGTCGGTAATAGTGATAGACCCGGTTGCCTGAACATCATCAGTGGTGTCACTGTCTCCAACATTATCAATAAGGCCATCGGTAAGCCCTTCTTCTGACAACGTTAGATTAGTCGCATTGTTCGCTTCGGGATTTTCATTAATGTTGTTAAGTACAACGCTTACCGTTGCGGTATCGGTTAAGTTGTCGCTGTCGGTTACTAAGACATTAAAGGTAAATGAACCTAAATCAGCATCATCGATATCTTTGTTGAGTGTAATGACCCCAGAATCTGGGTCGATGGTGAACACTCCCCAAGTCAGTGAACCATCAGCAAAGCTATAACTTAAGGTGTCGGTATCATTTAGGTCAACGGCAGAGATGGTGCCGACAATAGTACCTGCTAGCGCTCCTTCATCAATGCTACCGAAATCATAAACATCATCATTTATGACACTGCCGTCGGAGGTGGTGTCGACATCTGAAATAAATTCAGGTGCATAATTATGATCTTCGACATTAACAGTGATACTTGAGCTTGCTGTTGAGCCTGCAGAATCAACCGCGATAACCTCTAAGCCTGTAATAACTAAGTTATCGGTATTAATATTGTGTGGGAAGTCTTCTAGCAATTCGACAATGACATTGATACTGCCAGCTTCTCCACTTTCGATACGACTCCAATCTAAGGTTATGCTGATTGCTTCACGACCTTGAACTGTACCGATCAATTGACCTTGGTCATTGAGATTCCAGAAGATATTAGCGTTAATACCTTCAACTTCAATATTGCTGGTATCGCCAAATTGGAATGCGGTTAATGACTCGCTGCCAGCCCTAAAGCCCATAACCTGCAAGTCATCTTCAGTACCATTGTTAAGCAGGTCTGATTCGCTAACTGTTGAGGTTACATTAGCTTGCAATGCAGTTGGGCCGTTAGGTGTTGTACCTGGTGCATTGAGGTCAATGTCTATTTGCCCTGTGCTGCTATCGCCATCACCATCGGTAATTGTAATCGCAAAATCTAGTGATACATCAGTTGTTTCACTAATGATATTTTCAGCAGTGGTGCCACTAAATTGGAAGCGATCATCAGCAGGTGTCGACAAGCTACTGGTTGAAATTTCAATATAGCTGATTGCGCCAAGGTTACTGATAACTTCACCGCTTAAGACGTCACCTTCTCCGAGTAAATTACCGTTTGCATCATAGGCTTTAAAGTGAACGTAATTGGCTCCATCAAAATTGATAGCGGCTGTTGCGACATCATTTGTGTAATCAATGACGAGTGTTTCACCTTGATCCACCCACGCATTGCCGACACCGAAGCCGCCTGTGTTACCATTGACGGTCGATGCAACGTTGCCAACGCTAGATGTCAGTGTGAACACCATATCATTGCTTGGATCAACATCGTTAATATCGGTATCAATGTCATAACCTGTGCCATTATCTGACACATACACAGCAGCAGAGTTACCGCCTTGACCACCACTTAAATCAGCTACAGTGATGGTTTCAAGTTTATCTATTGACTGAGCTAGATCCAATTGATAGCTATCATTCTCCGGATCCGCTGTGAGAGTGAAAATCAAACTTTGGTTCGGGTTGCTAGCATCATAGGCACTTGGTGTTGCACTCGTATCTGAATAAGCGATTAGCACGCCAGGGTTTGCTGGATCGACAAAGTAGAATACGGTGAGGCCATTTGCTGTGATACCTGAATTAGCAAAGGTGACCAGAGGTGAATTTGGATCATTGGGGTCATTCGGGTTATTCGGATCGTTCCAACCAGAGACATTAGCAGTCAAATCAGCAGAGTAATTTTGGTCTGCACCGTCAGTGACTAGCGAACCAGTATAGCTTCCTATTTCGTTTAATTCGCTCATCTGACTAGCAGTAAAGGCGACACCATCATCTTCTACAGTTACTGTAAAGCTACTTGAAGTGGTACCACCATTACCATCGTCGACATTGACGCCTATGGTGATTGGTAAGTCGTCTTCTTCAGTTCCATCAGGATGATCAATTGGCGCGAGTAAATCGACAGTGTAAGTCCATACATCAGGATTTGCATTGGTTGGTGCACTAAGCAATACGGTCATAACAGCGACATAATCGCTTTCACCTGGTGTGCCGATGTAACCAGTGAGTGTTTGGGTGTTGGCATCCCAACTCCATTGGAGCTCAGTTCCTCCCGAGTAAATGCCGGCAGTTCCTGTTAGTTCAACTGTTAGCGGGTTACTATCTGAGTCTGTAATGGTGATTGACCCCGATGCTTGAACACTATCAGTTGTGTCAATATCTCCTGTTGTATCAACTAATCCGCTAACCAAGCCTTCTTCCGATACTCGTACGTTGTCAGATTCAACAATACTAGGATCATCATTAACTGGATTAACACTAAAGGTCACGGTTGCATCATCGCTGTCGGTGCCATCACTTAAGGTGTAAGTGAAGCTTGGATCTGTCTGCGTAGGATCGCTGCCATCGTGGGTGTACTCAAAGGTGCCGTCGGCTTTGATGCGCACGGTGCCGTTAGCCACGGTAAGGGTCTGACTCCAGCCATCTTGACCGAA
>NZ_JBHZSN010000018.1:0-64975 GCF_043643685.1 Shewanella waksmanii | reverse complement strand
AAAATACAAAACGCCCGATGAAGTTCATCGAGCGTTTTAAACTGAAAAAAGTGTCAACCTATTTCAGGACTAGTCACTCGGATAGATTACTTGGTGCCGAAAATCTTATCACCTGCATCACCAAGACCTGGAAGAATATAGCCCTGCTCGTTTAGACAGTCGTCAATAGAAGCTGTGTATAGCTCGACATCTGGATGCGCTTGCTCAAGCGCTTTAACGCCTTCTGGTGCAGCAACAAGTACTAATGCTTTAATTGATGTGCAGCCACGATCCTTTAACAGGTCAATCGTTGAAATCATTGAACCGCCAGTGGCAAGCATCGGGTCAACCACCAATGCCATACGCTCAGGCATGTTGCTAGCTAGTTTTTCGAAATAAGGTACCGGCTCTAATGTTTCTTCATCGCGATACATGCCGACAACAGAGATACGCGCACTTGGGATATGCTCAAGCACACCGTCCATCATGCCAAGGCCAGCACGTAGAATCGGCACGACTGTGACCTTTTTGCCTTTAATCTGCTCAATCTCAACAGGCCCGTTCCAACCTTCGATGGTGACTTTTTCGGTCTCAAAGTCAGCTGTCGCTTCATAAGTCAGCAGACTGCCAACCTCAGCAGCCAACTCACGAAAACGTTTAGTACTGACGTCTCCCTCACGCATTAATCCAATTTTATGACGTACTAAAGGGTGCTTAACCTCAACAACTTTCATCTTATTCTCCTGACGTGTTTGGCGAGTTTTACCATCAAATTGCTGCAATTTTAGTAGATTTGTTCACAATGGAAAACATAAAGTTTTACAAACACACTAAATCGTGACCCAAGTCCTTTTGAATAAGGGCAATCTTCACTTTCGACGCTGCGAACAAGCTGGTAGAATAGCGCCGCATAAAATCCAATAACGATGTACCCGAGAGGATCCTCCGTGAGCACTCCTACCCAGCTAAGCTATAAAGACGCAGGCGTTGATATCGATGCCGGCAACGCCCTAGTAGACAATATCAAATCTGCTGTAAAACGTACCCACCGTCCAGAAGTCATGGGCAACCTTGGTGGTTTTGGTGCGCTATGTGAGCTACCAACTAAGTACAAACATCCAGTTTTAGTTTCTGGCACAGACGGTGTCGGTACTAAGCTTAGACTGGCTATTGACTATAAAAAACATGACAGCGTTGGGGTTGACCTAGTTGCTATGTGCGTCAACGATCTTATCGTTGCGGGTGCAGAGCCACTTTTCTTCCTTGACTATTATGCCACAGGCAAGCTTGACGTTGAGACTGCAACATCAGTGGTCAACGGTATTGCTGAAGGCTGTGCCCAGTCAGGTTGTGCCCTTATCGGCGGTGAAACGGCTGAAATGCCAGGCATGTACGAAGGCGAAGACTATGATCTTGCCGGGTTCTGTGTCGGTGTAGTCGAAAAAGATGAAGTGCTAGACGGCACAAAAGTCGCGGCTGGCGATGCACTTATCGCCCTTGGTTCAAGTGGCCCTCACTCAAATGGCTACTCGCTAATTCGTAAGGTACTTGAAGTTAGCCAAGCCGACCCACAAGCAGACCTTGCTGGTAAACCACTTATTGACCACCTGCTTGAACCAACAAAGATTTATGTCAAGCCATTACTAAAACTGCTTGAGCAACATGATGTGCATGCAATGGCTCATATTACTGGCGGTGGATTCTGGGAAAACATCCCACGCGTACTTCCAGACAATGCCAAAGCTGTAGTGAAAGGTGATTCTTGGCAGTGGCCTACAGTATTCAACTGGCTAATGGAAAACGGCAACATTGCAGAATTTGAAATGTACCGTACTTTCAACTGTGGTGTCGGTATGATCATCGCACTACCGCAAGACCAGGTTGAAGCTGCTGTTGAATTGCTAAAAGCTGAAGGCGAAAACGCTTGGCTAATCGGTAACATTGCCGCGCGCAATGGTGACGAAGAGCAAGTGGAGATAGTGTAATGCCCGAATGCTATCGCGTACTCGTATTGATTTCAGGTAATGGTAGTAATCTACAAGCCATTATTGATGGATGTGATGACCACCTCGGCGCAGAAGTCGTTGGGGTCATTAGCAATAAACCTGACGCATATGGACTTGTTCGAGCTCACCATAGTGAAATCGATACCAGCTGTGTGATAGCACACAAAGGCGAGTCTCGTGAAGAATATGACCAACGCTTAAGCGCTGCTATAGAAAAATACCAGCCAGATCTCATCGTGCTTGCGGGCTTCATGCGGATATTGAGTGACAAATTTGTCGGTCAATACCTCGGAAAGATGATTAATATTCACCCGTCTTTGCTGCCTAAATACCCTGGTCTACATACTCACCAACGTGCCATAGATGCCAAAGAGGTTGAGCATGGTGCTAGTGTGCACTTTGTGACCCCAGAACTTGATGCTGGCCCGGTTATTTTACAAGCTAAAGTGCCTGTTTATGCAGAAGATGATGCCGATGTTTTGGCTCAAAGAGTCCATGAACAGGAACATGCAATCTACCCATTAGTTGTAAAATGGTTTAGTCAACAACGCTTGCATATGGACAAAGGTATCGCCTTTTTAGATAACATTGCATTAGATGAGCGAGGTTACGCGGCGGACTAACCTGGCGCTTTGCGAAACAACGATTCAAAGGCATTTGCAGTAGCAAATGCCTTTTTTATTAGTTTTTACCAACTGCATTAATAACGACTAGAAAACCTTCGCCAACTTACTATAGCGACTCATTTCAACATAGAGTGACTGGGTTATGTTTTCTAAGTTTAGCCATTATCTACCAGGCAAAATGCATCAGCGATTTAGTGACAGCTTTCATCAACTTTCGATACAGAAATCCGACAACTATCAACAAACCCAATGGCAAACCATGGTCAATAGCGACTATCTATTTTTGATCTACCCAGAAACCAAGCAGCGTTACCGAGTCAATGGGCCTTACCAAACAACATGCCTTTCAGCAAAAGGCTTTGGCGCCTACATTAGCTTGCTGATCTTACATGACTGGGCGACAAAAATGTGCCAAATAGGCGACTTCCCCTATGCGCACTTTTTCCACTACCACTACTTGGACTCTAAGCGACACCTAAATGACTACTGTCGCCGTATGGGGATCCCTCAATTTGAAGCAAAACTTATCGAACGCATGATTGAGTGAGGTTAGTTAGGATGCAGTTGCACTTGATTACGCCCAGATAACTTGGCGCTGTAGAGTGCTTTGTCAGCACAAGCTAGAGCACTATGCCAGTGAGTGCTGATGTCTTGATTGTTAATAAGTGGGCTGACACCGATGGAAATCGTCACCGACAAAATGTGTTCGCCGGCGGTGATCTTAGTACCTTCTACAGCTTGGCGAACTCGTTCAAAATGCGCCTGGATATCACTCACTTCAATAGTCGCCGCTTCAAAGTTAAGCAATAATACAAACTCCTCTCCTCCCCAGCGGACCGCAACATCACCAGTGCGAATATTGGCACTTAGCAGATTAGCGATATGAGCAAGCACAATATCCCCAGCTTCATGGCCATAGCCATCATTAACTTGTTTGAAAAAATCAATATCGATAAGTCCAATTGCTAACCGGCTACCTGAGTGTTGCTGGTTGTTCGCCAGCTTTTCAATATGATCAAGCAAAAAGCGGCGGTTATATAGTCCGGTAAGTGGGTCAACGTTGGATTGACGAAATAACTCAGTGTTGGTGTCCTGCAAAGACTTATTGCTACTTTCAAGCCAGTAGCGCTTGCGAAGGGAGTAGATAATCAAGCCTATCGCCACCAAAATAGCAAAGAAAAGCAGTTTTTCCCTTAACAGCTGCTCATTTAAACGTGCCGCTTGAGCTTCACTTTTTGCCTTTAATAACGCTAGCTCTTGCTGTTTAAATTTATCTTGGTATCGCTGGCTTAAGTTAAATATCATTTTAGCGCGACTATCAAATAGCAGCGCCTTGTCTTCCTCATTGGCCTGGCGCTGATACACCAAAGCTTGTTGAAAATTCCCCAGCACTTCGTAAGCCAAAGCATAGGTATTAAAAGTATCGGCAAGCCCAGCACGAGTTCCAATTTTTTGATAGTGCTGTTCAGCGTTTTCAAGTGCAATAAAAGCGGCATCGACCTGTCCCAGCCGAACTAAAGATTTAGCCATAATCCGACTGCAATCCGCCTCAAAAAGTGGAAACTGATTGGCGTCGCCCTGTGCAATACAGCGCGTCGCAACATCAATCGCTTGTTGGTGCTGCTCGGTTTCTAAATAATAGTGTGCCCATGATGTCATGGTATTGAGTTGCAAGCGCAAATTACCACTCATATCAGCATGTTTCTCTGCATCAATGAGGTAAGGTTCACTTTCCGCAACCCGTCCCTGACGCTCTAAAATATAAGCGGCATTATTATTAAATGCACTCAGTTGGCTATCACTGCCGCCATGAATTTTGACATGTTCCATGGCGCGGTTATTTGCATGCCAAGCCTGTTGCCACTCTTCCAAATCGACATAAATAATGGCGATATTAGATAACACCTTACTGACGTATTTATCCTGAGGGTCTTTTAGAAAAATATCTAACGCTTGAAGATAATATTCCAGTGCTAGATAAAATTGGTCTTGAAAATAGTACAGTGCTGCCTTGGTATTATAAGCTCGGGCCAATAAGTGCAAGTAATCACTCTCTTTAGCAATCGCGATAGACTGGTCAACTAAGCTAATGCCTTGGTCAAACTCTCCCCGCTGTGCGGCAAAAGTCGCTTGCCACATCTTTGCTTCACCTTGCAGCCAGCTCGCGGCAAACTTAACCGCTAAATTATCCATTGCCACCACGCAATCTAACGCTTGTTGAGGCTCACCTTGAGATAAGGCGATGTCGTGGCATAGACGATAATAAGCAAAAGCATAGTAAGGTGATTGCTTTATACGCTCATCGGGGATTAACAGCTTAAGCTGTGCTTTCTTTTCAAGCACATCTATTTGATCGTCATGCAGTAATGCGACAATTTGCTTGCCGTAAACAAGGGTAATGAGATTATCTAACGGCGAAAACTCAGACTGATTCTCACTTTGAGCGTGAGCAAGCGAATGCCAACTTGCAATCACCAATAATAGCCAGGAGATAGCTAACCGACTTGCAGCAAAGCGTGGGAGATTACATCTATTAAGCCAATTCATAAACTGAACTTACTACTCAAATAAACCAACTAACTCGCGTTAATCTAGGCGGCACACAATAGCTGAAAAATGCGGCAGGTCAACACAATTTTCAAATAAGTTTGTCGTAGTTGGCAAAGCAAATACTGCTGCAGTCAATTTGCCGTCAACAGGGTTAATAGCAGCGTTTAACTATCCATTCCATGTGCTCAACAAGCGATGCGGCATAAACTGATAACACAGCTTCACTAACGCTAATAACAATGTCTAGTAATGCCCCAGATGGCACCATCGATATCAACAAGGCAACCTTGAAACTCAGGTTTCATTAGCGCCAAAATTTAGCGATATAGAGAGGTGAATATGAACAAAGCCGTTTTTGCATTAGCGATGATCATGGCCATAGCAAGCGTTAATGCAGCCGAGTTTCAGTCTAGAGATGCCGCTTTCATCGAGCAGGCGAAATCCCATATGATCACCATTGAAAACTGGGACCAAGCTGAAAACGCTGCGTCGACCTTTCCCCATGCTTATAAGTTTACTCACTCCTATAAGCTTGATACTAGCGGTGTTGCCCCGCAGCCTTTAACCGTCAGCAACAGCTTAGATCTGAGTCAGATAACAGTCACCGACATCGACGGTACCATCGATGTTGAAACCTTTTTGCGCGACAGATTAAAGAACCATTCAATGGTAGTGGTACAAAATAATCAAATACTGCACCAACATTTTTGGAATAATATGGGGCCTCACCAGCCACATTTAGCCATGTCTGTCACCAAGTCATTTACGTCGTTGGCTGCACAACAAGCGGTATCTCAAGGTTTACTCAATATGAATAAACCTGTGATTGAGTACCTGCCCTTCTTAACCGGCAGTGCCTGGCACACTGCTACCGTTCAAGATGTTGCTGACATGCGTACCTCGCTACTTTTAGATGTTCCCAAACATCAATCTTGGGATAATCGAATGACACTAGCCCAATCTTATAATAGCGATAAAGGCGCTAAATCTTATCCCAATGGCATTAAAGATTACCTAGCGTTAGTGCGCCTACGCGAAGGTAAAATGGGAGATAAATACACCTATCAGTGCGCCAATACTGAAGTGCTTGGTTTGATCGTTGAAAAAGTAACAGGTAAAAACCTCGCCAAGAATTACGAAGCATTACTGAGCCAAATTGGCGTTAATGACGACGTCTATTTAATGGCGGGCCATGCAGGTGATGCCATCGCCTCAGGCGGGTTGAATATCAGTACGGCCGATCTGGCGCGCGTGGGGCAACTATTGATAAATGATGGTAAAAACTACCAAGGCAAACAGGTCATTGATAAACACTTTATCAAGCAACTATTACAAGGCAACGATATTGTGCGTTCCGCTTGGAAAAAAAGCAAAGAGGCTGCGCTGGCACACGGGTATTACAAAGACCAATTTCGAGTGCTAAATATTGGCAAACACAGGATTTTAGCGATGGTCGGCATACACGGACAAGTTGTTGCAATGGACTTTGACTCTCAAACGGTTATAGCCATGAATGGAGGTTACCCGCAAACTGAAACACCAAGAATGGCTATATCTATATTTTACAAAGTGATCGCTGCCATTTTAGATGAGGTTAAATCCTAAGCTCACCAATTTTGCGCTCCCACTTGCCGATGTTAACGGACTAAGACATCGGCAAGTCTCATTGACTTTTTCGCCTCCAATTGGCAAACAAGTCGGCCAAAACCGTAAAAACCATTGTATTTCACTCATATTTATCATTAGATAAAGGATAAATATCGGCATAGAAGATGAAATAGAAGGTCTGATGAAAAATATTATTTGTGATATCGATGGTGTATTGCTGCACAACAACCAACTGATCCCAGGCAGTGACCGATTTATTCATCGTATCGTAGAACAAGGCAATCCGCTCGTCATTCTCACCAATTACCCTGTACAAACGGGTAAGGATCTCCAGAACCGATTAGGCGCCGCAGGTATTAAAGTACCAGAGGAATGTTTCTACACCGCCGCAATGGCGACCGCAGACTTTCTCAAGCACCAAAGTGGTAATAAAGCTTATGTGATTGGTGAAGGCGCCCTTACCCACGAATTATATAAAGCCGGTTTTACCATCACCGATATCAATCCGGACTTCGTCATTGTTGGCGAAACCCGATCATATAATTGGGATATGATCCATAAGGCGGCACAATTTGTCGCCAATGGGGCTCGATTTATTGCCACCAACCCAGATACCCACGGCCCAGCACATAGTCCAGCTTGCGGGGCCTTATGTGCGCCCATTGAGCGTATTTCAGGTCGTAAACCTTTCTATGTGGGTAAGCCCAGTAGCTGGATAATTCGTTCAGCGTTAAATCATATTGATGGTCATAGTGAAAACACTGTGATTATTGGTGACAACATGCGCACAGATATTTTAGCCGGATTCCAAGCAGGGCTTGAAACTGTGTTAGTGACCAGTGGTGTCAGTCAGCTTAGTGATATCGACAAGGAACCATTTAGACCTAATCATATTTTCGATTGTGCTGGCGATATTGATATCGTGTAAACGTGAATGCTATTTGATGGGTTGCAATGCCAATGCAACCCATCAAAGTGCCGCCAAGCAAACGCCTCTCTAGACCGCCTTAGCGAAATACTCGCTTTACCATCAAATGTGCAATATTGAGTAACAATTTAAATTCCCGCACTAGTTGCTTCTATCAGCTTGCATCAGTCATGATACGGACAAACCGCAAAGACGGTACCAGCAAGCAAAACAATAATAAAATACAATAACAATATTACGGGAACAGACATGCGACATATTCTACCGCTTTGCGCAGCACTGATTGTCAGTGCCTGCAGTCAAGGAGCTTCAGATCCAAGCAGTGATACTTTCAGCCCCCAATTTGATGAACAGCGCTTTAGAGATGATATTCAAATCTTAGCCAGCGACAGATTTGAAGGACGAGCGCCTACCACTCACGGGGAAAAACTCACACTAGACTATTTATCCAATGCATTTGAGCAAGCTGGGTTAGTTGGTGCTAACGATGGCAGTTATCTACAAGCTGTGCCTATGGTTAGCTATACCGCTTCTGAAAATCAGTCTATCTCACTTGCAGGAATCCCCATGCAATATCGCGATGACATTGTATTAAGCAGCCGTCATAACCAGCCACAGATCAGTATTAAAGATGCGCCTTTAGTGTTTGTCGGTTACGGCGTCAATGCACCAGAATACGACTGGAATGATTATAAAGGCATTGATATGAAGGGGAAGATTGCTGTCATATTAGTCAATGACCCCGGCTTTGCTCACCCCGAATCCAAACGCTTTAATGGCAAAGCAATGACCTACTACGGCAGGTGGAGTTACAAGTTTGAGGAAGCCAGCCGCCAAGGTGCGTTAGGTGCCATCATTATTCATGATACAAAACCAGCTTCTTACCCTTGGTCGGTCGTCGAAAACAGCTGGACTGGCCCACAGCAAGATTTAGTGCTAAGCCAAGAGATTATGGACCAACGTGTTCAAGTCGAAGGCTGGATCCAGCTCGAGCAAGCAAATGCATTATTTGAAAAAGCTGGTTTATCCCTTGATACACTAATGGATCGCGCTGCGGCTGCGCCTATCGCCATTGCATTAAATCAATCTGCCGATATTGCATTTGCTAACAATGCGACTTTTACCGATAGCTATAACGTTGTCGCCACCTTACCAGGTAAAGCCGCTGCTGATGAGCATATTCTTTTCACCGCTCACTGGGACCACATCGGCACCGATGATAGTAAACAGGGCGATAAAATCTACAATGGCGCGCTTGATAACGCCTCTGGCACCGCTGGTATCTTAGAAATTGCTAGACAATTTGCCCAACAAGCAACACAAGGGCATCCCAACGACCGCTCCATCACCTTTATTGCCACAACAGGTGAAGAGCAAGGGTTACTCGGATCGCGCTATTATGCTGCTAACCCAATTTACCCCATTGAAAAATCAGTTGCTGTATTTAACCTCGATAGCACTAATGTCTACGGTAAAACCAAAGACTTCACTATTGTTGGCAAAGGTAAATCGGAGCTTGAGACTTACTTAGAAGCAGCATTAGTCAGCCAAAACCGCGTTGCGGTAAGCGAGAAGTACCCTGAATCGGGCGGCTTCTTCCGCTCAGATCATTTCAGCTTTGCGCAAAAAGGCGTCCCAGCAGTTTTTGCCGGTGGAGGGACTCAACCCCTTGATGAAGCAACCGCCATTTACAAAGCACAAATGAAGCAGAAAATGAAAGGTTGTTACCATAACGTTTGTGACGAATACCGAGAGGATTGGGACTTATCTGGCGCACTACAAGACTTGGCAATTTACTACAAAGCGGCGCATCAATTAGCTAATAATAGTGACTGGCCTGGCTATTATCCTGCAACAGAGTTTCATCACTTACGTCCTGCTAAGCAACAATAGCTAACTTAGTAGCCTAGCTAAACAATAGACAATAAGCGCCCAATGGCGCTTATTGTCTATATAAACAGCAGTCTCACTCAAATTTTCGCCGCTAATAAGCTTTTTATTAAAAAACCACAGTTTGTTGCTACTCGCTAGCAAATGATTAATGGTAAGTCAGATATAACAGGCAAAATTCAATTAATCACACAAAAATCCAAGTAAAATTAAACAAACATCAATTTACTTAAGTTTAAAATGGGTTTTTATCGACAAAAACCCGTCAAAAAGTGCGTTTTTATCAATTTTAAATTTGGAGAATTAAACGAATGCTGTCACAGTAGCAAGCAATTAAGGTTTAAAGCTTGTTGGGAGTCCCCTATGTGTTCAGTATTTTCAATATTAGATATTCAATCAGATGCGACACCTTTGCGCCAAGTCGCACTGGAAATGTCAAAGCTACTACGCCACCGCGGACCAGACTGGTCGGGGATTTATAGCTGTGAACGTGCCATTCTCGCCCATGAACGTTTAGCCATTGTCGACGTTGCTAACGGTGCCCAACCATTATTGAGTGAAGATGAACAAATCATTTTAGCGGTTAACGGTGAAATTTATAACCACAAAGAGCTAAAAGCAGAATTAGGCGACAAGTACCAGTATCAAACCAACTCAGACTGTGAAGTGATTCTTTCACTTTATCAAGAATACGGAAGCGAATTTCTTGATAAGCTGAACGGTATTTTTGCCTTTGTTTTATACGATAAAGCCAAAGATGAATACCTTATCGGTCGCGATCATATGGGTATCATTCCCCTATACACAGGACGAGATGCTGACGGTAACTTCTATGTGGCATCTGAAATGAAGGCACTAATGCCTGTGTGTAAAACGGTTGAAGAGTTCAAACCCGGTCACTACCTAACCAAAGCTGGCTACCAACATTACTATCAGCGCGACTGGCAAGAATTTGATGCTGTTGCAGACAACGAAGCCAGTGTTGATGAGTTAAGAGAAGCGCTAGAAGCTGCTGTTAAACGCCAACTGATGTCTGATGTCCCTTATGGTGTACTGCTTTCAGGAGGCTTAGACTCATCGGTTATTTCTGCAATCACCCAAACGTTTGCAAAACGTCGTATTGAAGATGACGGTGAAAGCAATGCCTGGTGGCCACAATTGCACTCATTTGCCGTAGGGTTAGAAGGCGCGCCTGATCTTGCTGCTGCACAAAAAGTGGCCGATGCCATTGGCACGATTCACCATGAAATCACCTTCACATTCCAAGACGGCTTGGATGCCATTAAGGATGTGATTTATCACCTTGAAACCTATGATGTCACCACTATTCGTGCGGCAACGCCTATGTATCTGATGGCGCGTAAAATTAAAGCTATGGGCATCAAGATGGTGTTATCTGGCGAAGGTGCTGACGAACTCTTTGGTGGTTACCTGTATTTCCATAAAGCCCCCAATGCACAAGCATTCCATGAAGAGCTGGTGCGCAAACTAGACAAGCTACACCTGTTTGATTGTTTGCGTGCCAACAAAGCCATGGCTGCCTGGGGATTAGAAGCACGAGTGCCCTTCTTAGACAAAGAATTTATCGATACGGCGATGCGTATCAACCCTGAAGCTAAGATGTCTAAAGATGGCAAAATTGAGAAACACATTCTGCGTCAAGCCTTTGAACACAAACTACCAGAGGAAGTCGCATGGCGTCAGAAAGAACAATTTAGCGACGGTGTGGGATACTCGTGGATTGACGGCCTAAAAGATCATGCCGCTGAACAGGTCGATGACTTACAGCTTGCTAATGCTAAATTCCGTTTCCCTTATAACACCCCGGAAACCAAAGAAGCCTATTTCTATCGTACCTTCTTTGAAGAGTTGTTCCCGCTTCCTAGCGCCGCAGAAACCGTGCCCGGTGGTAAATCTGTTGCGTGCTCAACACCAGAAGCATTGGCATGGGATGAGAGCTTACAAGGGATCATCGACCCATCGGGACGAGCGGTACAGTCTGTACACGAGAGCGCCTACTAACAACCATCAAGGAGTGGCAAACCATTGTCGCTCCTTTTGTTATTTCTGACGATAACAGCCTATATCTAGGCAACTTTCTCGACAATCATATAAGCATGCAGCTCTGGGTGTTGGTCAAACTCCAGGTGCCGTAGCTGACAACCCAACTCGCTCACTAAATCAATAAAGCCCTGCGTCCCCAATGATGAGTAGTAAACAGCTTGTCCCATAGCGTCATCAACATGTTCGCCAGCTTCTGTGGTACCGCCAAATGAAAAAATTAACACCCCGCCAGGCTTTAGGCTTGTAACGAGATGGCTGATGACCTGTTGCTGACTTTGCAATGGAATATGCCAAATGCTATCCCATGCGCTAATAAAATCGTATTGCTCATGCAATGGCATTTGGCAGATATCAGCCTCAATAAAGCTCACCCGCGCCTTATCTTGTTTACCCGCATAGTATTGCTTTGCTAATCGAATCATCTCACTGGAAATATCTAAGCCTGTAACGGCAAAGCCCTGTTGCAGTAGCAAATCCGTTAATCGACCAGTACAGCCGCAGCCTACATCAAGGCCACGCAGTGTGTTCGCCGATGAATCTTGGTGAGGGTTTTGTGTACGATTTGTACTTGGTGACGGTTTAACCTTATGCTTTAAAAAGCTTAACGCACGCTCATGCTGCACAATGCCATTGTTAAGATTAAAGCCGCTATCTGTCCATAAATGAGTTAGCTTATTGTACGCGTGCGCAATGTCCAATGGTTTCAAATCTTATCCTTAAGCAATGATTTCACTATAAAAAGTTTACTGTCAACCTAGGGGGTTGACCTTTCACCGCTAAATTCTGTTCAAATGGCGACAGCTAGCCAACTCAGTAAAACACCACCAAACAATGGAGAAAACGCCCTAGGCTTTCTTTACATATTTAGCAGTGATGAGAATATCGCCGGCACCATCAACCTTGCAATCTAACTGATGATCTTTACGGTCAGAAATTCGTTTAATTAGCGCCTTAGTGCCAATTTTCAAGCCATTGGAGCTGCCTTTAACCTTTAAATCCTTAACTAAAGTCACTTTGTCGCCTTCAAACAAGGTATTGCCGTTGGCATCTTTCACATCAAGCTTTTCTTCCTGTTCATCAGGATCCCATTCATGGGCACATTCAGGACAAATCAACAGTTGTTGATATTGGTAAACAAACTCCGATTGACAATGCGGACAAGGCGGTAATGACATTAAATTTCCTAAAACTTAACTGAGTCTTGCTCTTTACAACAATGCGGTAAATGGTAACGACTAAGTTGATAATTTTAAAGCTAGATTGATTGTGAATGATAAAAATCACTTACATTAGAACAACTCAACTCAAAACCGATTAATGCCCCGCGCTAAACGCAGGGCACAATGTAAAGAGCAAAAGTTAAAGATAAGAGCCTTGCCACTACAGTTCGACATCTTTCAACAGCTTATTGATTTTATCAGCCATACCCAATAACGCATGGGCAATCACTAGTGTAACAGCGTTAATACCAATCAACGTTTTGCTCAACAAAACGCGCTATTTCATGAATAAATAGCTGTTGTTGATAAGCACTATCTATCACAGCTTTTAACTTGGCATCATCAATTTGCAATTGGTGCTTGCGACTCACCCCAAAATAAATCACCCGCTGCTCTTGAAACTGATAGGGATGAATTTTCAAACGTTGTTCAAATTGTGGGAAGCGTTTTTGTAAACTTGCGATGGTAATTTCAGGCACTATCAATAGCTCAAAACGGCCGCGCAATAGCATATTCATGGCAATTTCAGCACTATTGACCACGATTTTACGCAGCTGTTGGTCCTGATCAAATCTTTCAAAGTAATATGTATCCCTAGACACACCGATGGTATGACCTTGCAAAGCGTCATATTGATAAATATCGGCGACGGTCAAATCACTGATAAAACGATAAGCACTATCTGGCCTATATGGCAAAAAGTGAGCATAGGTCATGCGTTGCGGCTGTTGAATAAGCCCTGCAATTAAATCTACATCACCGGTTTCGAGCATACGCAAACATCGAGCAAAATTAGGGCTTTTTACTATCTCAAGTCGATGTTCAATCAAAGTCGCAAATAATCGAGCAGCAACAAGGTTTTCGCCGCTAACATGTTCACCTTGGACAATTTGAAAAGGCGGATAATGATCAACACAAAGGCGCAATTTGGGCTGTGCCCAAATTGGAAAACTCATCAATATCGCTAAGACAACCCAAGCATATTTACTCAATCCATCCAACTCCCCTGTTGTTCGCTTTGCTTGGTTTTCGCGCTCACTCCGCGTTGTGTTAACCGGCCTGATTTACCACTTTAAAGTAATGCGGTTTGTCGATATCCGAAACCGACATAGTCACGCTATTAACATGGGAAACGCTAGGCTCAATGGCATAATAAATTAGCTGCATTAAGCTCTGCTTTTGCTCAGTTGTTCGCCCTGGCATGATGGTTAGTTGAATATGGATGAAGCCATCATCAACTACCTCACCGACAAAGGCATGTTCGGCCGAGTAACCACGCGTTTTTACCGCAGAGGGTTCAAATAGGCCACTTTCTATAACAGCCAAATGAATATCTTTAATAAGTTGGCTGATATTCACGTCATGCTGCAACGCAGCGTCATATTCGACCACACAATGGGGCATGTTTTACTCCGTCCATACTGCATATTCATTGCCATTAGGATCGCTAAAATGAAATCGCTGACCACCGGGGAAGCTGAATGTTGGCTTAGTAATTTGACCGTTGGCAGCGATAATTTTTTGCTCAGTGTCAGATAAATTATCACTATACATGACCATCAATACTGAGCCATGTTGCGTTTGCGCCTGTTGATTAGATAAGTAAAAGCCACCAGTTATCCCCGCATTGGTAAAACAAGTATATTCACGTCCGTAATCAATAAAGCCCCAGCCAAACACAGATTTAAAAAATGCTTTACTGATAGCCAAATCCTGACTAGGTATCTCTAGGTAATTGATTTTATTGTGTTCTGACATGTGACAGCTCCTTCGGTTCCCCTATTGAGAATAGCAATACTTTTATTATTAGCCCAACCTAAAGCGCATAACGAACCTGATATTATATCGATATTAACGACTGATATTATCTACTGAATAATACCTGCGACTAAACCAATCACTCCACCAAATACGCCGCCCCAGATGACCAACCACCCCAAATGCTCTTTAATCATTTGTTGCACAATCTCTTTTACTAGTTGTGGGGTCAATTCGCTTAAACGTTGTTGAACAATCTCTTCAATCTTATTACGCATGTCATCCATCACGTCCGGCTGTTCAAGTTCATCTTTAATCAGTTCATAGAACTTGTCGCTTTGCGCTATTTCAACGAGTGATGATTTCATCTTCTCAACAAAAGGGGCTTTCAACGGCGTAATGGCTTCACTGCCACCAAACATTGCTAACATGCCCCCTAATGAAGACTGCTCAACCGTCACTACCAAGGCATCAAACGCTGGATCTAAGTCGACCTTTTCAATCACAGGCGCTAAATCAAGCTTCATTGCGCCTTCACCGTTTTGGCTTAAGAATCGGTCAATATTTTCATGAGTGAAAAACTGTTCCATCATTAAATCAGCTATTGCTTGCTTAAACTGTTCAAAACGCGCAGGAATAACACCAGAACCGTACAATCCAGGTACTTTTTCAAATAACATATGCACCGCAAGCCAATTGGTTAATGCACCAGAGAACGCGAACAAACCAATACTCAATACAATAGGCTGTTGTAATGCATATCCAATTGCAATCAGCCCCGCTGCGATAACGTTAGTTATAACACTCTTGTTCAAGCCAAAATCCCCACTACTATGAAAAAATAAACGCCATATGTTACCACATGGCGTTATTGTTAGTGCAAGTTGACCATTGCTGTCTCAGCAACACTTAGGCTTAAATCAATTGGGGCTTAAATAAATTGGGACTTAAATTAATTGAGGCTTCCAGCAACTAGGGTGACACACACATCACACCATCTAAGTAATCAACTTCAATCGGCAAGAAACCGGGGCTTGCGAGTTTATCGCGCCTAACTGCAAGCACTTGCGTTTCATCAGCCAACTCCTTCGCTTTGGCTATCAGCTGTTTCGCAATACCTTGACCTCGAAATTCTGGCGAAACATAGAGATCATCAAAATACCAAAGAGGTTTAAGTAACAACGAAGAAAACGAGGGATATAGCTGAATAAAGCCAACAGGCGACTCCTGCATTAAACAGAGCAAAATAACACTATCATTTTCAGCTAATCTAGCTGCAATGAATTGCTGGCTTAATTCAATATTACTCGGTTGCCCTAAACAGCAGCGATAATCATCAAACAAAGGCGCGAGAGCCGCTAAATCGGTTTCAATTGCGATGCGAAAAAACATATATCTTCCTTGATTTTATCATTTGGCGACGTTGAGATATCGCAGCAAACCAGCAGGAGCTGTATTTGCTCATACCTAAATTGTCGACGACGTTCCCTATACACAGCAAGCCCTTGACCTGCCGGGCACCCACTCACTCAATCCCAAGAAAAGGCAAGAACACCTATAAACATTATTTGCCCTTACATCCTTACCCTAACACAAGCAAAGCCGCTGACTAATAATAGAATAGGTTGATTTTTGTACATTTAAACCGCTTTTTTCGCCATTGTTTTCAACCGAGATAAAATTTGTCAACTACACTGATAAACAAACACTTTCTATACGGAGTTTTGCTCGCCATGACCTCTCCTTTTACAACCAACGGTGCCGTCAGCTGGCATGAACTCAGTTCTAATGATACTGATGCTTCTATTGCGTTTTATGCCGAAGTATTTGGCTGGAGCTTTAAAATGCTGTCTTTGCCCCATGGCACCTACCATGTGATTGAAAGCGACGGTCAAGGTATTGGCGGTATTTGTGACAATATCCAACCAAACACGCCGAGCCATTGGACAGGTTATGTAACGGTAAAGTGCGTTGATGATGTGGCAATAAAAGCCAAAGAATTGGGTGGTGAGTTACTTTATGGGCCAGAAGACATTCCCAAAATAGGACGGTTTTGTTGGATCAAAGATCCCCAAGGTGCGATCATTGCGGCAATTACCTACCAGCCTCAACATCAGCCATAACTAACATAACTAACATGACTAATTCAGTTAACTCACTGTCTTGACAGTTTTACAGCCTACCTTACTAGACCGGGCAGCATAATGCGGTCTAGGCGCGCTCTCTGGATCTTAAATTTTTATATTCAAATGCTATAGCATGAACACGTTCAATCGGTACACCATTAAGAAAAGCGGTTTCTCGCCCCGCGTTCACAAAACTTGGCTCTCCACATAAAACCACCCGATGTTGGCGATCAAATTGATGCTGCTCTGCAGCATGTTCAAACGGATCACCAAGCACCACTTTACCTGGTAGTGTTTGCATTGAATCTAACTTAGATACACAGCCCAAGTATTGCAACTGCCGATAACGCATCGCCGCCTGCAGAAGCTGGCTGTGCATATAAAGTTCGTCGATATTATTGGCACCATAATACAAATAAATCGGTCCTTCATGGTGCCGTTCAATCGCCGCTTGTACCATAAAGTAAGCAGCGCCTAGTCCAGTACCAGATGCAATAACAACTAAGGTATCTTGCTTAAAATGGGGTTGGTAATACGCTTTACCTAGAGGCCCCTGAACTAACAAACGTTCACCATTACCCGCTCTGTGAAATAACCAATCACTAAACTGGCCGTTGTATTTACGCCTTACGTGTAGCACAACTTGTCTGGCGTCACTGCCGCTGGCTAATGAATAGCTGCGAGTTAAGCCATCAAAGCGTCTTAAATTTACGTATTGTCCCGCGCGTGCCTCGATGGGCTGACTAAGCTTAATCACCACCTCAACGACACTTTCTGATAAGAACTTCTTACTCAGTAACGAACCACTGATAAACAGATCTTGGGTCATCACTGATTTGAGCTTTAGTCCATCGGTAGGCCGGCATTGGCAGGAGCAAACATAGCCATTTTCTTTCAATGTTGAATCAAGGCCACGCTGCGAACCAACAGACAGGGTTCCTGACACATGCTGCACAATGCAGGTCTTACATATGCCTTTCTTACAAGAATAGTTAAGCTCATGACCAGCCTTAACGAGGGTATCTAAAACGGACTCGCCCTCACTTGACTCGAATCGCTGCCCATCGAAATAAAATTGTGTCATCTGATTTAAGCATCATCCTATGGTGGTGTTTTGAAAACATCTGCCGACTGCTATACTTATGAAAGCAGTCAATTTTTATAACAAAATTATCTTGTCAGCCCACTTTATAATAATACGGCAACGTATATTTCGTCTTAGATTGCACCAGCAATAAAAAGGTTTACATGTCTAGTTCAAGATTTTCACCAGCGCAATTTATCCGCTTTTACCAAAGCTTACCTAAGTATCAACGATATGTTGGAATTTTGTTATGCTTTTATCTGCTATTTTTGATTGCGATAAATCAGCTCACTCCCTATCTGATTAAAAAGTACGCACCACCAGCCTTATCAGAGCAACTAGGTCGCCCAGTTCAACTCGATAATATCACCATTAACCCTTTTACTTTTGATACGGTTATCAGTGGCTTCAGCATCAGTGAGCAATCTGGTGCTGAATTTGTCGGTTTTAAGACACTATCATTTGATATGCGATTTTGGCATTCGGTAGGCCAATTTGCTTTTAGTCTCAATCAAGTCCATTTACAGCATCCCTATGGGTTATTTGAAAGTTATCATGATGAAGCGAGCGGTATTAAATTTAACTTCTCAGATATCATCGACAAATTAACAGCACCCAATGCTGTTGCAGCAAACAAGCCAGCAACAGATCCATCAGCAGATGGCGCCCTGCCCCATGTGTTGGTTAATAATATTACGATTGAACATGGCCGCTTACACTATCAAAACCTAAACTTAGGTACTGGACTAAACTACCCAGACTTAAATGTCGTTATCAATGCCTTAGATACCCGCGCCCAGCTTACTCAATCTGCAACAGGCAATCAGTTTAACATCACGATTCAGGGCGAAAATGGCGGTCGAGTCTCCAGCCAAGGGCAAGTCCAACTTAAACCGTTATCGCTAAACGCCCAAATTGCGATAACTGACGTCAAGCTAAAGCAGTTTTGGTCTTTTATCGATAATCAACTGCCAGCTCAGCTCGATAGTGGTGCACTGAGCTTAAAAGCCAATCTTGATGTTCATGAGCAATCAAGCCAAACACAACCATTAAGTGTTAGGGTTACAGGCGGTCAACTAACAGTCGATAATCTCGCATGGAGTGATGGAACCGGCAAAAATGCTAGCCGGAAGTTAGTTGCACTAAAGCAACTACAGCTTGTGGGCATTAATATTGATGCCAATGATCAGCACATAGATATTGAGCAAATTAACAGTCACGGCTTAGACGTCACTGCCACGCTTTCAAGCCATGGCATCGACTTGGTCAACGATTTCAGCATCACCTCAGCGGCTACGCAGCCATCTAAGCTAACTCAAGCAACTGCGCTATCCCAATCGACAACTGGGCAAGCCCAAACAGCAATTAAGCAAGTCAATAGCGATAAAGGTGGATTGTTTGCTATTCCGGAGTTGCCATGGTCTATTAACGTGTCAAAGCTTGACCTTACAAAGTACGATGTCAAATTTACTGATAATAAGTTTGCATCAAACAAAGCATGGAACATCAATAACCTGTCTTTTTCCACCGGTCCGTTTAACGCCAAACTTGATACACCTATTGATTATCAATTGAGGTTTAATATCAACCAGCAAGGGCATGTGAGTAGTACAGGAACCCTTAACGTTTTATCCCCTAATTATGTGGCGGCTTGGTCAATACATGACTTTGACCTAGCGATGCTACAAGCCTATCTCGAACAAAAAGTAAACTTGTCGCTTAAACAAGGCAGTTTGTCAGTCGACAGCCAAGTAACGTCTGATTTTGCCGACAACGCCATTGTTGAACTTAAAACTAACATCGAAAATCTAAAAGTGCTCGATAATCGCCAAGATCAGCCCTTATTAGAATGGAAGAACATGCAGGTACAAAAAGCTGTTTTTAATCAACAGCATAATAGCTTAGCAATCACAGCCATTGATTTTGAGCAACCATTTGCTCGTATTGTCATTGATAGCGACAAACAAACTAACTTTAGCGATATTGTTCTAGCCCAAAGCAGCCAAGCAACCAGCGCCATCAACTCGCCGGAGACAACCAAGTCTGCCCTAAACAACACAACTGTTAGTGACGCTAGAGAAAAAGATAACGGCGATACAAGGGCCTCAGCAATAGATATTCGCATTGATGAGATAAACCTCAACCAAGGAGCCACATTCTTCGCAGATAATTCATTAACACCTAAATTTGCCGCCAGTATTGAGGCGCTCAATGGGCAAATCGCCAACCTTAATTCTAAGCCCGATCACATCGCCACTGTCGATATCACAGGTAAGATAGACAAATATGCCCCTGTTACAGTCAAAGGAAAGCTAAACCCATTACTGAGTTCCCCCTATTTGGATTTAGACCTCAGCTTTAAACATGTAGAGCTGACGTCGGTCAACCCCTACTCAGGCACATACGCTGGGTACTACATTGATAAAGGTCAGCTTTCGCTGGATCTCAGTTATCAATTGCAAAATAATCAGCTTGTGGGCAGTAATCATATGGTGGTTGATCAGCTTAAACTGGGTGAGCCTACAGATAGCAGTTTAGCCACCAGTTTGCCGGTAACATTAGCCATTGCCTTATTGCAAGACCGTCACGGCGTCATTGACCTAGGAGTGGATGTCACAGGTGACGTCAATGATCCTGACTTTGGTATTGGAAGTATTGTGTTAACCGCATTCACCAATGTCATCACCAAAGCAGTAACCGCCCCTTTTTCACTGCTTGGCGATCTGTTTGGTGAAGATGATCAACTCGATAAAGTGGAATTTACTGCAGGAACATCGACTGTCACAACTCAAGAGCAAGCTAAACTCAACACCTTAGCAAAAGCATTAGCAGATAGACCGATGTTAATCGTCAATATCGAAGGTGCAATCAATAAAGCCGATGATATTAAGGCACTGCAGCAACTTCAACTTAACGAGCAGTTGCACAGCATTGCCAATCCACAGCTTGCTCCCGCAATGACCAATGAACTGAGCCCAAGTAATATGCCGACATCAGGTGAGCTATCTGACGCGCTCAAACAACTAGTGTTAGCGCAAACAGGTCAAAGTGACGAGCAAGTTCTTGAGCAACTAAAACTGAACAATGCGCAAAGTGACATAACCGAGCAGCAAGTCCTACAGCGCTGGCATATGGCAATGTATAACCTGACCCTAAATAGTTACGATATTTCTGACTCGCAATTGGCGCAGCTCGCAAGTGATCGCGCCAAAGCCGTTAAAGCCTACCTTGTTGAAAAGCAAGATGTGAGCGCAGCACGGATATTCTTGCTTGATAGTCAAGTTGATACCTTGCACGGTGAGTCGATTGCTCAACTAACCTTAGATGCTCAATAAACTTAGATGCCTTATATTAGGCGCCTAATATTAGATGCTAATATGAAATGCCCAGTATTAGATGCTCAGCAATTAATGCGCTGGTGAACTTTTGAGCTGAGTTTTACCGCCCTTTGTGGCAAGTTTATGCAATACAAAGGCTTTGAACTGTAGCTAGCCTGCATGCAAAGCCGGTAACACTGCATCCATGAACCACAAAGGCTGCCTCACTACAAAATATAAATAACTCACCCGAGTCTTTAACATTGATGAGTCATCAGCTAGAATCAGCGCCAGCTAATAATTAGAGAGGTGGTTCATGTTTGTTGTTCGCTGGATTTTAGGTCGTATTATTTTACTATTGAATTTTGTATTTGCTCCGAAAAAGCGCCAAAGACCGGTTGCAGAGCAAAATAAAATCGATGAGCAAACCCAATCTCTGTCTCTTTATCAATATGCAGCTTGCCCGTTTTGCGTCAAGGTTCGTCGAGCTATTCGCAGACAAGGACTCAACATAGCACTAGTCGATGCCAAACAAGCTGAGCACCAAAAGACACTCACCGAACTAGGTGGTAAAACCATGGTACCTTGCCTACGTATTGAAGAAGCCGGAGAGGTAAAGTGGATGTATGAATCATCAGATATTATTAATTATCTAAATCAACGCTTTGCTTAATAAACTAGGTACTTTGCCTAGATTCCCTGCTTCAGTTTAGAGTTTATCAGGCCGCCACAAATAGTTGGCGGCCTGTTTATATTATGGAGTATCCATCTGATCTGTGGTGTTAGCTACCATCCCTTTAACCACAATATCATGATAAGTGACAATCCCGAGAATATTACCAGCCTCAATCACCGGGGCTTTGTTGATCCCAAAACGTTCAAAAAGCCTCGCGGTATATCTGACGTCCATGTCAGGATCCACCGATAGCACCGGCTTTATCATAATTTCATATACATTCATACGTTCCGGTGCCCGATCTTTTGCCAGAACTTTACGGGCTATATCACTCATGAGCACCATGCCATAAGCGTCATGTTCATGACGTTTATTAACCAATAAAATACTGACATTCTTCTCTGTTGCCATACGAATTGCCGCAGCAACAGTATGCAGGCCATCTACCATAACGTAATCTTGTGTCATCACATCACGATTAAATGTTGGGCTGTGCGATTTCATATTTGATCCTCTATCTCTTTGCTTAGCAACTCAACCTGATGTGCGACGCCCACCGCATCTTCAACATCAATTTGAATAGCAATTCCTTGCCCAGGATTAGTGTCAAACTGACCTACCTGACATATCGTCTCTAAAATATGACGACTCATGTGTTCTTCAACTAACCAAAGTACCACATCTCGCTGAATATCTAACCCAAGCCCCATAAAGGTTTTTTGCTTTACAACCCCTTCCCCTCGAGCATGATTGATCACCGTAGCACCGGTTGCTCCAGCTTCTCTTGCTGCATCCAACACAGCGTCGGTGCTGGTTTCATCGACAAACGCAACTATCATTTTAAAGCGCATGTTCTCGCTCCTTTGCGATTTTTCTTTTACTCACAAGTTCTACCAATTGTGCATAAGCCATCACTGTGATCATCGGAAACAAACTGGCAAATGCGATTAATCCAAATCCATCGATTAGTGGATTACGCCCGTCTACATTGGTTGCAAGACCAAGGCCCAACGCTGCAACAAGCGGGACAGTAACCGTTGATGTTGTTACGCCTCCGGAGTCATAAGCTAATGGGATAATCATTTTGGGCGCATAAAAGGTCTGAATCACCACCACTACGTAACCCGCTAAAATGTAATAGTGGATCGGATCACCAACCACAATACGAAAACAGCCTAACGCGATCCCCATTGCCACACCGATAGCGACGGAAATGCGTAGGCCTTGAATACTGATGGTGCCACCGGAAACTTCATTGGCTTTTATCGCAACAGCAATTAACGAAGGTTCTGCTATCGTGGTACTAAAACCTATCGCGGCGGCAAAAATATAAACCCATAGATAATCTTGCCAGGCAAACTGAGTTAATTGACTATCGCCATCTTGCAAAAATGACGTTGAAGTTAGCTGCTCTGCCATACTCTCACCAATGGGAAACAGCGCCATATCTAATCCCACAAGAAATAGACTTAAGCCGATAATGACATAACCAAATCCGAGTAAAACTTTACGCCAATTGGCAATCGGCCGCTTTAACACCCCAAGCTGAAACCCGAACAATATTATCGCTATTGGCACAACGTCGCGCGCTGTCAGTAAAAAGGTTTCTAGAATCATTGCC
The DNA here is from genome assembly GCF_043643685.1 of Shewanella waksmanii. Lineage (GTDB taxonomy): Bacteria > Pseudomonadota > Gammaproteobacteria > Enterobacterales > Shewanellaceae > Shewanella > Shewanella waksmanii_A. The sequence goes on along the minus strand of NZ_JBHZSN010000018.1, from coordinate 41,522 downwards.
CAATTAGTCATTTAAGCACCACCATTCCATAGAGCAACACAAAAATCATCGGAGTAAGACTGGCAAAGGCAATAAGCCCAAAACCATCAAGCATTGGGTTACGTCCTTTGATAACAGTTGCCAGTCCGACACCAAGTGCGGTTACAAGCGGGACTGTGATTGTCGAAGTTGTCACGCCGCCAGAGTCATAGGCAATACCAATAATGTCTGCTGGTGCAAACGCGGTGAGAATCATCACGGTGACATAACCGCCAATGATCAAATAATGAATCGGCCAGCCTTTTAATATCCGAATCACCCCCAACAAAATGGCTAAGCCCACGGCCAAGGCCACAGTTAAACGTAGCCCCATCGCATAGCTGTCCATTGCCTCTTCAGAGCTCGCAATGGCTCCGGCTTGGGAAGCAACTTCTGCCGCTTCGTTAGCCACCGCAGTAAGAGCTGGCTCGGCCAATGTTGTGCCAAAACCCAAAGAGAAAGAAAACACCACTAACCAGAATATGCTGCCTTTGCGCGCTAACGCTTGCGCTAGGGACTCACCGATAGGAAATAGCCCCATTTCAAGACCAAACACAAAGAAAGTGAGACCAACAACAATAAACACCAGGCCGATGAGGATGGAAACTAAGTTATCCGGCGCTTGTTGAAGCACGAACACTTCGAAAAAACCAACAACCAATATGATGGGAACGAGATCCCTAAAACTGCCTAGAAGTGACTTAAATAATGTAACTATTGCGGCCATGCTATCTCCCTGCCAATTCGGCGCTCCTACTACACTTTACTCCTTAACGCCACAGTTTCAGTGTGCGCTCACCAATCTAAAACACAACAGAAAATTAACAAAAACAGCATGATTTGTGACCTAAATCAAAACAGAGTGATTTTTCAGGTTTACGCAAGCAAAGGGCAATGGTGATTAACCCATTGCCTGCATCACGACTATCGGCATCAATTAGTCACCATTTGTTACTCGTGATGCTTGAGCCTGTTACAAGGCTCGTGCTTTAATGTAATGAGAACAGGATGAGAATAATAATGAAATTGATAAAGCCCTTAAGTGTTTTACTGATGATGTTCATGGTCGGATGCAGTAGTAAGCAGGCGACGATTGAAGACTTTAACGAACAGGTCGAAGATCAGTTTAGAACTTCAATCAAAGGCGACGGCATTAAACTGTTCGTCTATAAAGTGAAAAAAGTCAGCAATAACGAATTGCCCCACGTTTACCGGGCACAACAAGCTAAACGCTCTAGTCGTAGCCGCAATAAAGGGCCCGACTTATCTGATTGGACTGAACAAATTGAACTTGGCCTACTAAAGACCATTGATATGACAGGTTTTTGCCGTGAAGGCTATTTTGAGCTTAGCCGTATTATAGAATATGGACGCGGCGAAATTCGTGGCGAGTGTATTGAAGGCGCGACAGAAGCAGATAAAGAAGCGTTCTCGTCGTAATAAAAGTATTAATCACGACAGCTTAAGCCGCCCCTTGAACCAAAGTATCGGTAAGTTATGGCTAATGTGGTTAACCATGTTTGCTAAACTAATAAAATAGTTTAACAAGCAAACCTAGCCGATTCGCTAAGTTTACGTTAGAATCCGACGCCGCCATGGGCTATTGCACCTATGTGGTAACACCACATCGCATTGTTACAATCATCAAAGTTGGTAATGGGTATGAACAGAAAGCAGAAAATGATCAAAAAGACGGCTAAGCGAGCCAAAGCGCGTAAAAACAAACATACCCCACCCACTATCAAAAAGTATGTATCAAAAGCTGAACGCGCAGAAAACCAAGCAAAACTGGAAGCAGAAAAAGCACAACAAGTAGACGCTGAACAGCAGACCGCTGAGTCTACTGAAGACAGCGTTTAATCACTCTGATGTCGCCTCGCGCAGTAGATGTTTCTACTAAAATGCTGCGCGATTAACTGCGTTTACCTTCCTCACCAATAATCAAATTAGTCACTTCATTACTCGCTTCACAATCTCGCTCTTCACTGACTTGTGCCATTTGAGTACAGCCCGAAGACAATGGATTGGAGGTTGCTGTGAGCACTTCTTTTTCAAGCTCGCTATCGTCTGGCTGTTGCTGCGTGCCATTGGCTCGGTAACTCGCCTCAACGCGATCCACTAACCGATAAGCGGTTATCACTCCTAATACACCAAACAAGATTGAGCCTAATACTTGGCCTATCAGCACCCCGTAGATACCACCGAACTGTGCACCAAAGTACACAAAAGGTATGGTTCCTATCGTGGCTTTCCCCACATTAAATGCGGTTGAGTACTTCGCCTTACCCAAATTATTAAAGGAGGCATTAGCAACGAATAATGCCCCAGAAAACACAAAAAAGACCGCGATATAACTACAGAAAAAATCAATTAACTCAGCACTATCTCCGCGCATATCAAATACGTTGATAATGACATTTCGTAGTAAAAATAAAATCAGCGATACCCCTAACACATAGACAACACAGAACTGCAAAGCTTTAGTTAAACTCTCTCTGACCCTATCAAAAATCATCGCACCAAAGTTTTGCCCTACAATTGGACCAATAGCGCCAGATAACGCAAAAATCATCCCAAATGCTACGGGTGTGATGCGCCCGAGTACCGCCCACGCAGCAACATAACCATCACCAAAATCCGCTATCGCCCGAGTCACCACCGCATTGCCAATCGGCGTCGCGATATTGGTTAGCATTGCCGGTCCCGCAATTGCGAAAATCGGTTTTAAATCTTCTTTGAAGTGAGTGAGATTAAATTGTCCAAACAGATCATGCTTAACAATCACCCCTTTGGCTGAGATAACCAACACTGCAATCCTAGCCAGCACCGATGCCAGCGCCGCCCCTTCAATTCCCATTGACAACATAAAGATAAAAATGGGATCAAAAACTAGGTTAACGCCGCCCCCTGCTAACGTAGACATCATTGACAACTTGGCATCACCAACGGCTCTTAATGCTGCGCCCAATGCCATGGCCAAACAGATAATCGGCATTGATGGTACCAAAATATACAGATAACTAGCGGCCAACTCAGCGGTATGCCCCGTTGCCCCAACTAAACTAAGCAAAGTCGGTATTGATAAGGTGACGATAATCGCAATAAACACCGTCACAATTAACGTGGCAACAGCACTGTTTAGCAGTTGCCTTTTAGCGGTTTCAACTTGTTTGGCCCCAATGGCCTTTGACACCAATGCGCCTAAAGCAATCGATAGTCCGATACCGATAGATGTGGTAAAAAATGAGATAGTACCGGCATAACCAACCGCCGCTGCAAGTTCTTTCTCTCCCAATAAACTGAGGAAAAAGATATCAATGAGATCAACAATAAACAGTGCTGAAATCCCGATAGCTGCAGTTGAGCTCATCACTAAGATGTGGCGTAAAATAGACCCTTGAACAAACTTCGCCGCAGTCATGACTTTCCTTGATGATTCATTTTATTTTTCTAATAAAGTTATATTACGTATTAATTCAGTGTTTGGTGCAACTATAATTCTTTTTCTAGCTCACTCGCACATTGATCGCAGTATTTCGCGCCGGGTTCATGACCGGTTTTTAAACAATTACTGCAACGACGAAGATCTTTGCTACGGCTGATTTCCTGTGAAATTTCTGCAGTCAATATTCCTGTTGGAATGGCAATAATCGAATAACCGAGCAACATAGTAAAAGCTGCAATGGCTTGGCCTAGATTAGTCACTGGCGTAATATCGCCATAACCAACCGTGGTGATTGTTACTATGGTCCAGTAGATTGATTTGGGAATAGAACTAAAACCATTTTCAGGACCTTCAACCACGTACATAATGGCACCAACTACCATCACTATCAGGCTGACAGAAAAAAAGAATATAAACACCTTACGACTTGAATGTATCATAGCGCGAAGCAACAGGTTGCCCTCACTAAGATATCGTAACAATTTTAATACTCTAAATATTCTAAATAGACGCAGCACCCTAATCACTAGGGCAAAATTACTGCCGGGGAACAGCAACGCGAGATAAGTTGGCAGGATAGAAAGTAAATCCACAATCCCGTAAAAGCTGCGAGCATATTTAACAGGATGTGCAGAGCAATATAATCGCAACAAATATTCAACCGTGAACACCCCAGTAAACACCCACTCTAACGTGCGGATTTGCTCGCCAAAGCGAACATGAATACTGGCGACAGTATCGAGCAAAACTAATGAGACGCTGCAAATGATACAAACAATCAAAGCGATATCAAAATACCGTCCATATTTAGTATCTGTGCCAAAAATTACTCGGCGTAGTTTAAGACGAAACTGACTTTCATCCTCATGATTATCTAGAGAGGTCATGGAACCCGTTTTCCCTGTTACGTGACTTAGCTGTTAGTGTGATAAAACGCATCAAAATAAACAACAATCGTATCATAGCCATAGCAATATCTTGGAATATTTTTGCTCTGACTGACAGTTTAATTACGCAACCAATACCTTATGAATAGAGACCTGTAGTTACGTATTTTTGCCTTCTCTCCCGTTGCTCAAATCCTCCTTCTGCAACTATCCAAAGCGATAAAACAGATCGCCACGACTTAAAAATTTCAGGTATGATAGACCCAAAATGTCTACTAATTGATAAAACTCAAGTTCTATGCGCATTCTAGTTTCATTAATCACGTTTTGTCTGGTTTGCTGCTTTCAAGCAACCGCAGCGCCAAGTATTCAATCTCAAGGGACTCAGATACCTTTATCAGCAGCAATTGAACCAAAAGCAATTGGCAAAGTAGACTTAGTGGTTGTCAAAAAATCTGCGCGGGTAATGCATTTGATGCGTAAAGGCGAGGTCGTTAGACAATACCATATCGCGATGGGAGATCGTCCTGAGGGTCATAAGCTTACCGAAGGTGATCAGCGCACCCCAGAAGGCCGTTACTTACTTGATTATAAGAAATCAGATAGTGCTTACTACCGGGCCATACACATCTCTTATCCAAATGCAGAAGATCGCCTACGGGCATCGGCGCTGGGGTTAGACCCCGGTGGACAGATCATGATCCACGGCCAAAATCCAAATTCAAACCTCTCTCCAGCTGAAGCACAAAAGCTCAATTGGACTGACGGCTGTATCGCAATAAAGAACCACGAAATGGATGAGCTTTGGCATGCCATCGAGCTCAACACGCCAATCGAGATCTGGCCATAACCACTTTTGAGTCACCAATGAAAAACACCATTAATCCTACGCAGCTACTATCAAGCTGGACTAATTTTGAACAAAAAATACTCAAGCTACTCAATACGCTACAGTTGGATTCATTGAATCTAACCTGTGATCACGTTGCCCTGAGGGTCAATAGTGTAGAAGCGGCAGATGAGCTTAAACAGTGGTTTTCCGATCAGGGGGAAATCATCTCTAATAACATGATTAACGGCCGGCCAATACTCATTTTTGACCTACATTCACCACTGAAACTCGGCAATTTCAGCATCGAATGTGTTGAGCTTCCCTATCCCAGTGATAAAGTGTACCCGCAAGAAGGATGGGAACATATCGAATTGGTACTACCCGGTGGAGCAAAAACCTGCGAGCAGCTCACTGAGCAGCTTTACCAAGCCTCACCTGCCATCGAGACGCTGCTGGCGGATAACGATCAGTTTAACATTAAATTGAGCTCACCAAAGGGAGACGGTGAAAGACTGGCTAACCCCACCATCGCCATAAAAGCAGATGGCATTTGTATAAAAATTCATCCTCACCACATTAGAACCATCATCGAGTCAGAGCAGCATTAAGCCGTAGGCCATTGAAGGTTTTGAGCCGAACTTATAAGGGCAGCCATTGAACGCTGCCCCTTGCGCATTTAACTCAATTTTTCGATATACAGCACCACTTCACCTACTTTAAAGCCAAACTTGCTCATATCGGTTTTGTTGAACAACCTTTTGTCATCTAACAGATACATCCAATCATCAAGGGTGACGGTATAAGTTTCACCATCGACTTGAATGTCTAACTGATATTGCCAATAAAGTGCACTCCCTGAGGTGGTACCGCGTGCTATACCGACTACATCGTTCGCTTGGCCTTGATACTCGTTATCAGCCAATTTCTCTAACTGCCAAATACGAGTCGATTTCTCACCATCATCGAAACGAAACCATTCTTTGATCTCTCCCTTATTGCCTTGCCAATCCGCCACCAGGTCAACTTCAAAGCGTCGTAGCATCTTGCCGCCGCGATCAACAACGATACCGTAAGCCACTAATTTTCCATTAAAAAACTCTTCCAATTTTAGTTCTGGTGTGGTGTTGGCATAGTCTTTCAGATCAACTGTTGAGCAAGATGAAACCATCATGACCATCAACAAAACCAATAATTTTTTCATTGGACAGCTCCTAACAGTGCTTGACGTAACTCAGGCTCGGTGGTGTTCTCTGATAACCAAATCGATAAGAACGCCGGCCCAAAATTAGCATTTGTCACCGTACCTAACGCCTCGTCGCCGTGATAAAAATCACTGATACCTTGCTCATCGACGATAATGGTGAGTACATCGCCCTCTTGGATATCTGGCCAAAGCGCATTAAGTGGCTCAGACCAACGACTGATTTGCTCATCGCTATAGGCTAAGTGCTGCCATTGCTCCTGGGTGGCTTGGATCAACACATCGCTATCAATGTCGCGCAAATAGTGAATCTGTAACGCTAGCGGATAACTGCTGTCTAAGGATTGGTATCGACTGCTTTCACTGTAGAGCGCGGCTTTATAAACATCCCAAAACAGATAACTCATTTGTCCTTCGCCAACCTTATTCATCGACTCAATGGGGGCTGCACTCAATAGCTGACTTTGAAAAGCCATCACCATCAACATCAAGAATCTGACCATACTAACGCCCTCCTTAAATGTGATTAACAGGCACTGGTTTCACTGCCGTTATCAACATCCGATGACAACCAACAAGTACTGGCATTAACGCACTCCACGCCACAGCCAATATCGCGACAAAGGGAAGTAACGGCCATTGTTGGGTTAAGCCACCAACCTGAGTTCCAAGCCAATAGGTAAATGAGCCGGCGATTGCGCCAATCACGGCAACATAGCTAAGGGGTAGCTGTGTCAGCCACTTCAAGCTGTGGTTTAACGTCAATATGAACATATACCACAGCAGAGCAAGCCAAAGCGGGAAAACACTGTAACTTGCGGCGCTAAACACACCAACACTCAACATCAATTGATCGATGGCAATACCAATGGGGACTAACATCACTAGCTTTAAATCATCCTGTTTACTTGGTGAGCAAGCAAAATGAATAAATATCGCCGCAGCAATTATCCAGGCTGCATAATCCGTATACTTAGCCGCCACAAACCAGCTAAGCTGAAACAGGGCTAGATTAATAATCCAGAACGCTTTCATCGACTTGACCTAGATAATGTGGTTTTCTGGCAACTAAGTGATGGGTACTAATGACTCTTTGCTTAAACGCACCTTCACAATAGGCAAAGTAAAATAACCAAAGACGCTTAAACTCCTCACTGTAGCCGCGCTCAGATAATGCCTCCCAGCTAGCTTCAAAATTAATCCGCCAATCGTTCAACGTGCGAGCATAATGCAAACCAATGTCTTGTAGATTCTCAACCACAAGATCTGTTTGCCCTGCAATATGGCGGGTCATTTCAGCCACAGAGGGCAAGCAGCCGCCTGGGAAAATATACTTTTGAATAAAATCAGTGCCTTTGCGGTAAGTCTCATAACGGCTGTCAGCAATAGTAATCGCCTGAATCAACATTTTACCGTCGCTTTTTAACAAGCTTGCGCACTTATTGAAGAAACCACCAAGATACTCATGACCCACAGCTTCGATCATTTCGATAGAAACCAATTTGTCGTATTGGCCTTCAAGCAGTCGATAGTCTTGCTTTAGCAAAGTGATTTTATCTTCTAGCCCAAGCTCAGAAATTCGTTGCTTAGCTAACTCATATTGCGCATCAGAAATGGTTGTCGTAGTCACATGGCAACCAAAATGGCTTGCCATGTAGATGCCTAGGCCACCCCACCCTGTACCGATTTCAATCACGCTATCTTGTTCGCACAATGCCAACTTGTCACAGATTGTGCGCATTTTATGTTGCTGAGCTTGTGCTAGAGAGGCATCTTTATCGGGATAAACGGCGCAAGAGTAAAGCATAGTGTCATCTAAGAAACGCTCATACAGATCATTACCGATGTCGTAGTGCGCTAGAATATTTCGTTTTGAACCCGCTTGAGAATTGCTATTTTTCAATCTGAGCAGCTGCTTCTTCAATTTACTTATCCAAGCGGTACTTTGCTCTAACTTATCAAGCTGTTGCTGATTTCGAGCCATCACACTGATGAGGCTTGTCAGGTTATGACTGGTCCATTTACCGGCAATAAATGCCTCTGCGGCGCCAATACTGCCGTTAACCACCATGTCCTTGTAGAAGCTGGCATCTAGAATGGTAATTTGCGCCGTTAACTGCGCATCTTTACTACCAAAATGGTAATGCTGGCCTTTATCATTAATTTCAATCGCCCCATGGCTAATATGGCCTAACGCTGAGAACACCAAACCGCGATAGCGTTGCTCTAGCCAGCTTGTCGATTTGGTTGTCACAAGATAGTTTTGAATCTGTTCCATGAATAACCTCATTTAATTCGTTGCTAGCCAGCCTAATCAAGACTCCGGATGGGCAACAAAAGGGACCCGTTTACAAAATAGTTTTAGTGCTTGCCAATATATTCCAGCGATCATTTTTCCTGTCATCATGGGTGTTGATAGCCAGGTTTTCAAAAGCGATCCCGGTGTAATTTCTTCACGTGTCATCGCTAATGTTGCATCAAACACTTTTGAGTGCTGGTGATTTTCAATATGCACCATCACTTTGTGCTCTGGTGCAACTATCTTCCAGTGATATTGCATGTCCATTTCCATAAATGGCGACACATGAAATACCTTATCGGTTTTGCAATCGCCCTCAAGGTCGACAAGGTAATAATGCCGTTGGTTCCAAGGCGTATTACTCACCTCAGCCAACATGTACTTGCACACATCATTGTTGTCATAGCAAAAGTAGAAATTGATTGGGCTAAAGTACAAACCTAAACAGCGACATTGCGCCATCATCACAACTTTTTCACCTTGCCAATGGCCGCCAAGTTGCGCCACTTTATTGCTAATACGCTGCTTAAGTTCACCAGGTTCACTTTTAAGATAATCTTTTTCTTGGAATCGAATAGGATTAAACCACCGAGTCCCGAAAACCCGACTTGTACGGCACACAACATCAAGCTCATCAAGATCGATAGCCATCATATACATGCCATAATTAAAGCGATGCGGCCTATCACCAAAGCGTCGATGCCTGACCTCTCCACGATATACTGCACTTCTCATTAGCATGGGTTTTCTCCTTTACAAGGAAAGACCAAAACGACGTGTAACATCAAGGGCACTGCGCACACCATCTTCATGAAAGCCGTTATACCAATACGCACCAACAAAATGGGTATGGTTTTGACCGCATATACGTGTACGTTGTTGCTGGCAAGCGACGGTGTGTTGATTCAATACCGGATGGTGATAAACAAACTGGCGTAACACTTTACCTGGATCAATTTGCTCACTTTGATTGAGAGTGACGCAAAACGTGTCTTCGCTGTTGATACCTTGCAAGATATTCATATTGTAGGTTACACAGGCTGGGCGTTGGTTTTTACTATCTAACTGATAGTTCCAGCTGGCCCAAGCGAGTTCCCGCGTCGGTAATAAGCTGGTGTCAGTATGTAACACCACTTGGTTTTCGCTATAGGGGATCCCACCAAGAATATCCTGCTCATCTTCTGTAGGCTGGCCTAGTAAAGCTAAAGCTTGGTCAGAATGACAAGCTAAAATCACTTCATCAAAACGTTGCGACACACCGCTTTCAAACACCAGCTCTACACCGTCATCGTCACGGTTAACTGTGGCGATATCAACGCCTGTCACCACAGGTTTAGACAAGGTTGCCAGCAAGGCTTTGACATATTCTCTAGAGCCGCCAGGCACCACGTACCACTGGGGTCTATCGGTGATATTAAGTAAACCGTGATTGAAAAAGAACTTAATAAAAAATGCCAACTCAAATTGTTGCATCTCTTTTAAGCTCGTTGACCAAATCGCTGCCCCCATGGGCAAAATGTAATGCTGACTAAAGAAATCGGAAAAGCCATGCTGCTCAAGAAACGAGCCTAATGTCGCTCCTGAGTCATATTCTCCTTTGTGGTACAGTGCTTTACATAATTTATTAAACTTAATGATATCAAAAATTAACCGCCAGAATTTTGGACGAAAGATATTGCGTCTCTGTGCGAATAAGGTATTGACGGTGTGGCCGTTATATTCAAAACCGCTGGTTAAATTGAAAACACTGAAGCTCATTTGTGTTTTTTGACCACCAATATTGAGCTGTTCAAGAAGGCGATTAAAATTGGGATAAGTACGGTCATTAAATACAATAAATCCGCTATCAATGGCATAGTCTCGACCATTATGTTCGATATCGACCGTTGCGGTATGACCGCCCACATAATGATTTTTTTCAAATACGGTCACGTCATATTGCTTATCGAGTAAATATGCACAAGTGAGTCCGGAAATACCCGAACCAACAATAGCGATTTTTTTCATGATTGCATCCTTAGCGCGATAGCGCGCCAACAAGCTGAAGGCAAAGCTCGCAAAAACTTTAAAATGAAAATAAATAAACCTGGAAAATTAATGTCTGATTTACCTTTATCGACACCAGCAATGATGTAGTTGGCTGCTTGTTCGGCAGTTATCTTAAACGGCATGTCAAAGGTATTTTTATCGGTTAGCGGTGTCGCCACAAACCCGGGATGAACCACACTAACTGCGATATCATGCCGTGCAAGTTCAATCTGCATTACGTTAGCCAGATATGTTAACCCTGCTTTTGACGCGCCATAGGCTTGCGCGCGAGGAAACGGTAACAATTGCGCGCTGGAACTCACAAAGACTAGTCGACCATGGGGCGCTAAATGAGGCAACCAAGCCTCTAAACAATAAGCTACAGAAACAAGATTGACGTTGATCACCCGCTCAAACAACTGACTGTCAAAATTGATCGCATCATCAATGTATTCACAATCACCCGCGTTCAAAATAATGGTATCGAGTTGGCCGACCTGCGAAGCGGTGGCCATGACCTGCTCTCTGTCGGTAATATCAAACTGCAAACTAGATACACCATTAAGGTGAGTGAGTTGCTCAAGTTTGGCCTGGCTACGACCGCATGCAATAACTTGCTCACCACGTGCTTGGTAGCTACGGGTCAGTGCCTCGCCAATACCGGAGCTTGCGCCAGTAATTAATATGCGGCTCATTTAACCACCCGCCCGTTGCTTCACCTTTCGCACCAAAAAACCCAGTACGGGGATGTGCTCATACAACATGGCACCGACATCGAGGTAGTCGCGATGGTAAATCACTTTATTGTCTTGGCCTTTTAAAAGCGAATGACCTTCGACCACAATGGGATTGGCACCATTTAATTGGGTATGACGATAGGTCATGGTCCAATAAATCGCAGCATGGTTATCCATAATAAGACTATTATCTACGGTAAAGCTGCATTCCAGTAGGTTCTCGTATAAACCGTCAAAGTAACTCAGTAGCTGGTTCAACCCTTCAACCCGATGCATCGGATCCAAGAAGACAACTTCACTATGATAAACCTTATCCAAGGCAACCAAATTATCAGTCCCCAACTTCTCGTAGACGGCAATAAAATTTTCTAACCACAGCGGTTTGGCGACCATGCTAATGTATTCCTAAGCGTTTTTATAAAAAGATAGCGCACGTGATCTTGCTTGTTTATGTTCAACTATCGGTTTGACATAAACATGACTCATACCCTGGCTTGCTAGATAGTCATGGGGAAAGTGAATCGCTTTATCCGGCACGTTTTCTAACTCTGGTAAATACTTACGAATAAAGTGGCCATTTGGATCAAACTTCTTACTCTGTAATAACGGATTAAATATTCTAAAATAGGGTTGGGCATCACAACCGGTACTCGCCGCCCACTGCCAACCACCATTGTTAGCACTAAAATCTCCATCGATGAGTTGCTGCATGAAATAGCGCTCTCCCAGGTGCCAGTCCACCAGCAAATGTTTACTTAGAAAACTGGCAACAACCATTCGCAATCGATTATGCATCCAACCGGTTTGATTTAGTTGTCGCATTGCTGCATCGACAATTGGATATCCCGTTTTTGCTTCACACCACGCCTTAAAGTGAACATCACTGCCAGGCCATACGGTATGACGATACTGCGCAAGAAAACTTTCGCCTTTGATTAAGTTGGGGTAAAACACTAGCAAGTGTTTATAGAAATCTCGCCAAATCAGCTCATTTAGCCAACTAAAGTGCGAGTGAGAAGGGTCGGTCAACACGTCAATATCGCGCTGAATCAACTGCGTCACCAACCAAGATGGACTGATGGCACCTATTGCTAAATAAGGAGATAAGCCAGATGTCCCTTTAACACTTGGAAAGTCTCTATTCTGACTATAATTTGCTAGTTTATGCTCAAAAAATAATGGAATAACCCGCTCTATGACAGTTTCACTTAGGGGCCACGCAGATGAGTCTTGCTGGGCATAGCCAAAGTCATCGGCGGTAATAACGGAAGCGGCATCATCAATATCTATTGGCGGCAATTGCGCGCTCGGTAGCCCATCGCATACTATGCCTTGATAATTGACCACCTTAAGCCAAGCTTTTTTAAACGGCGTAAACACTTTAAACATCTGCTGCTGTTTGTTAAGCACCTCGCCAGGGCTAACGATGGTATCGCCTGAAAATAACTGTAAGTCTATTCCTGAGTTGATAACGGCGTTATCTCTTCGCTGTTCATCTAGCTCCAACTCTGCATTAGCCAACACCGTGTCATCGTTGTTCTGCTCACAAAACCCACGCAACACTTGTACCTGATCTGCATAAGTCTTAGCACTGAGGTGCACCAGGCGTATCCCTAAGCTAGCTAATTGTTTTGCATATTGATTAAGGTGGCGACGCAACAAATCAATTTTAAGCGGTGACTGATCATGTTGTCGCCATTGTTCAGGTGTAGATATAAAAACAGCGATGGTCGACTGCTGACCTATCGCTGCGTTAAGTGCCGGGTTATCTTGTGTTCTTACATCTCGCCTTATCCACAAAATCGCCATTAATATCCATACCTCAGCCGTAATGCACTTGGGTGCGGGTTTAAATATGTTTGACTCGCGAGATAATCATTTGGGTACTCTAGCAGGTAATGCTGAATCAAAGTCAAAGGAACCAGTAGCGGTGTCCGCCCTTCCCTGTATTCGGCTATATGCTCTGTTAATTCTTTACGTTTGGGCGCATCTAACTGCTTTTTAAAGTAACCTTGCAAATGCTGCAATGTGTTAGTGTGACTGCGTCTGGTGGCTTTATGCTTTAAAGCTGCCATTAAACCAGCAATGTAGGCATCAGCCTGTTCATCTAATGCCATATCCGCTCTGGCCAATAACCTGCCAAGCTCGCGATAGCTTTCAACGTGATGACTCATCACCAAATACTTATGCTCACTATGAAAAGCGATCAGCTTGTGCTTGGTAAGGCCGTCTGCTTTTAAATCGAGCCATTTCTGGTAGGTGAAAATGCGGGTGATAAAATTCTCTTTAATCACCGGATCATTAAGTCGGCCATTCTCTTCGCAGGGCAGTAATGGGTTGGCTGTCATTACCTGCTCAGCAAATATTCCTACACCCGTTGATTCAGACCCCTTGCCATGGTGATGGTAAATTTTTACCCGCTCCATTCCACAGCTTGGGCTTTTAGCACAGAAAACGAAACCAGACAGATTGTGATACTGCTTGGCAGCTTTTTGACCAAACTCTTTCAATGCTTCAGTCACATCACCACTACCGTCAGGTCGTGACACAGTAATAATGTTATCGCGGATGATTTGGCGAATAGTCGGTCTTGGAATGGGTAAACCAATACCGACTTCGGGACAAACAGGTTTAAACGTTGCAAACTCACCAAGTTGGTCGACACAAAAATTAGACTTCTTGTGGCCCTTGTCAAATCGAACCTGCTCGCCCATCACACAGGCACTGATCCCTATTGTCAATTGCTTTTCCATGTCGGATGCCCTCTGCCGTTATTAATAAATGAAACGCCCAATAGGATTGAGCAGTTGACTCACGCCCTGGGTAAAGTGAATTGCATCACTCGAAACAGTTAAACAAACACAGCCTTCTTGAGTAATTGGCTGATGGGTATGTTCACCATCTAACCAAATAAAATCACCCACACCATAGTGTCCCATCTCATCATCAAAACTGCCTTCCAACAGTAAAGTGACTTCAAACCCTTTGTGGGTATGGGTAGGCACGCTGCCACCCTTATCGATATGAAGTAAACTCATGCGCATATCGTCGTCATCAAAGTCGAATCGAGCACGGGACAGCTTGCCCATGCCTTGCCACTCCTTTAACGCCACTTGACGCAAAGCATGTGGCAGTTGCAAGGTTTTATCTTTGACATTGATCTGCTCAGGTTTGATTGGCGCGATTTCAGGCTCAGGTGCAAGCGCCGTTATCATTTCAATCATGTCTAGATCATCTTCTTCATCATAGCTAAAGGACGGCTCGATGCCAGAATTAGATTGCTGAGCCTCGAACGCACTGTTAGCCAGCTGCGCCGTTAATTGCTCAACTTGCTGCTGACAATGTTCACAAAGCTCTACATGACTAGCGACGATAATCGACACTGAAGCGGGCAATTGACCGCCAACAAAAGCAGTTAAAATATCATTGTTAGGATGATGCTTAATCATTTGACTCTCCCAGCTGCTTTTTCAGTTTGGCTAACGCTAATCGTAATCTGGACTTAATCGTCCCAACAGGGACACCTAATTGTTTGGCGAGCTGCTCTTGCGACATCTCCTGAAAATACACGCCTTTCACCACTGCTTTTTGCGCATCGGGTAAACTGTCAACATAACTCGCCATCTGTTTCTCCATCAGATGGTCACCAAACACTGAATCATCGGCCTTTTCATCTGCGAATGTCGGCCAAATATCATCAGCGATTTGCACCTCGCCTTTACTTTTGATGCGGCGTAACATGTCAAACGACGCGTTGCGCATGATGGTATATACCCAGGTAGTCGCTGCGCCTTTGTCGGCGTTGTAAAGATGTGCTTTTTTCCACACGTTGGTCATCGTATCTTGCAGCAGCTCGTTAGCCTGGGCCTCACTACCTAACTGTTTGATACCAAAACGTTTGATTTTAGGAGAAAAAAACTTAAACAATTCGGTAAAAGCGCGTTTACAGCGCTCATTAGCGACCGCGACCAGCCATTGTGACAGCTCTGGTGGCACCTGATTTTCTAGTGTGTTCGCGTTGATAGTGCAAACCTCTTTCTTATCAAACGCTGCGACAGTTCTCTGCATCTTGAGTGCTTAAAAGTTGGTTGACGTAATAGCCAGTACGCAGCATCGGGTTAAAAGGATCAATTTTTATTGATTTGTCCAAAAATAACCGTTTGAAGAAAACAAACTAAATGTTCGAATTCTTGTTCACCTATGAACTTTTCCTTTTCAATCAAAGATAAAGGAATGATCTCTAGAATTCTAGCACAAACCCACAAAGGATCATCTAAACGCACTTTGCTGTACAAGCGCTTCAACTCAGGTTCACGTTGGTAAATTTCGGCAAGAAAAACCGCTAGCTCATCGGTAACTGACGAATGTTGCCGCGGTGACCAATGAGACAGATGATTAGCTGTTGCGCAAAGAAGCTGATTATCCAAGTACAAAAACTCGTCCAATTGCACCAATTTCAGCGCTTTAACATCTATCACTAACACATTGTCATCACCGGCGTGGAAATCAATAATTTCGACGTGGCAGCCCCAGTTAGGCACATTAAACTCTTGATTGGCATCAAATCGGGCAATAACAAACCCGCCATCTTGATAACTATCTTTCACCATTTGCAAATATTTTGGTTCAAATATGCGCAGTTGAGTAACGGCACCAGGTAACAAAAATAAAGGCAGAGGAAACACCTTAACCCGTTTACAAGTCGGCGTTTTAGTTTGGTGATACCCCGTAAGAGGCTTGTTTGATGTGTTTTCTACAACCACGAATTCTTCCTATTGCGACAGCTAAACAATCATACGTAATAGCAAAAACGACCGATCACCTAAGACACTAATCAAACTAACATTGATAGAGAAGCCTAGTAATAGATGATGCTTTACACTCCGCTGCAAATTGACATCAGGAGTCACTATGCATCACTTTGCTATCAGATTAAGACACACCATGCTCGCAATGCTAAAAGGACTGATCGTGGCACTACCGCTAATATTGCTTAACTCCGCAAATGCCAATACATTGATTGGATGGCAAAGCGAGCAAAGCCAGCAGCGGTTTCAAACAAGCCAATTTAAACAGGATTTTTTCCAGCTTACTCCCCACTTTGAAGGGCAAATAAACAAAGTTTTTTGTGGCGTAGCATCACTTACCATTGTGGCTAATGCACTAAACGTGACGCCATCAAATACCAGCTTGCCACTCAATCAGCTATCAGCTCAAGAGCCTCATTATCATCAACATACCTCCCCCAATTGGAGCCCTTTTTTTCATCGTTACAACCAAAAAAATCTGCTAAAAGCCGCACAATTTCCTGCAAGAGCTTTATTTGGTTACCCGGAAAAACAGCGTGCAGCAGGCCAACTAGGGCTAAACCTTGCAGAGTTGCAGCACATCGCGACACAATTACACTTAAACGTAAATAGCGTCACAGTCAGGCCTGAATCACAACAACGCCCACAGCAATATCAGCAATTAAAGCAACAGCTTATCGATACATTAGCTGCTACCGATCAATACGTCATCGTTAACTATGATCGCGCATCCCTTGAGCAACGTGGCGCAGGGCATTTTTCTCCCTTAGCTGCTTATGATAGCCACAGCGATAGTTTCCTAATCATGGATGTGTCCAATACCTACCAAACTTGGACATGGGTAACATCGCCGGCACTCTTTAATGCAATGGCAACCAAAGATGGTGACCATTACCGCGGTTTTCTAACTATTACCAGTGGTTAACTATAATCTTTAGTTAACCATAATCTTGCTTTGACCTATTTAAATAGAAGGTCAAAGCAGCTATTTTTGTATCTTTTGTATCTTTTTGTATCCACACCCATTATTAGCGTATGACGCTAAAGTTGTTATTTAATTGAGCGAAATTAACTAGACGACCAAACAAATAACCATCATTAATACCGGATTATCGGATTAATATAGCTTCAAACGAGGATGAAAAACTCTCAACTTCTAAGTTACTTATTTTTACAAATATTGCGGAAATACAGCACGTAAGGCTTTTCATGCTTTACTAATACAGTATTTAACTCTAACCAATGAAGCTTACGCAGCATATAAAGATAGGCTGTTGATTTTTACCAACACCAAGTGGTGATCAAATGCAGTAAATTTGAAGTTTTGACTCAATAGATCAGTTTTATTAACTGTTGCATAATAAAGCCATTACAATATATAAGGTCTTATAATAAAAATGACTCGCCTGCTGTTATATATTATCCCGTCGGCTATTTTAATGTTAGTTGTGATGGCATTTGTCACCTTAGATATCCATTATAAAAATAGCAATGCCCAGCTAGAAGCCAATAGTAAGCTGATGGCAAAGTCTCACGCCATCTCAAGTTTCGTTGCAACCCAAATGCGCCAAGACCAACAAGAGGTCAATTATTTAGCGAACCTGTATAGTACCCGCAATGCACTTGCGAGCAGCAACTATCGATATATAGAGGACATTTTCACCGAATTAATGGCCAGCAAGCCACGAATAGTCCAGGCGCGCTTGATAGATAATCAAGGTGTCGAATTATTTAAAATCGTTCAGCGCGGTGGCGAGCCACAGACGCTGTCAAAACAAGAGCTACAAGATAAGTCAGGGCATTTTTACTTTAAAGAGCTGACTAACCAGAGTGAGCACAAGCTGTATATGTCTAAAATCAGCCTTAACCGTGATTATGGCGTACTCGAGCTTCCCCACCGTCCAGTCGTGCGGATCGGTAAAGCTGTATTAGATGAAACAGGTAATAAGCTTGGCAGCATCATTTTAAATTATGATATCAATACCCTATTTAATGAACTAGATAAACTCGCCAAACCCAATATCAATGTCATCATTGTCGATAAACAATCACAATTTCTATTTCATCCCAATCAATCCGTCACCTTTTGTGAAGACTTAGGTTGTAATAGAAAATTTGATTTCAACAACTTTAAGATTGGTCAAAATGGCTTGATGTATTACGAAAATAAAATGGCGTTTTCCAATATTTTTAAACATGCGGATAATACGCACTATTTCGACCGTATCGTGCTGCAATATCAAGCAGAATATGCCCCGCAATTAACCACCTTACAAGCTGGCCATAACCTTTACTTAACCTCTAAGAAATGGTGGGGGTATTTAGTATTTGCATTAATGTTTTGCGTGCTTTTGAGTTTAGCGCTTTATAAAAACTATCAACGTATTCAATCGCAAATTCAAAAAATGAAAATGCACGCGGTGCTAGAAAAAGTGACTGAGCTTATCGAACGGTTGCATGAAGGCGATGACCCGGTCACTGGTAGCCATGTGCAACGTGTTAGCCATTTTTCAAAACTAATGGCTGAAAAAGCAAAATTGCCGAAAACGATCATTGAAGATATCCACCGATATGCCTCGCTACATGATCTGGGGAAAATCACCACCCCGGATGCCATATTAAGTAAACCCGGCAAGCTTGATCCACACGAGTGGGAAATCATGAAGCTCCATGTGGACAACGGCTATAACTTAATTCGCGAGTTTAATTTAAGTCCGGTAGCAGAGAACATTGTCTATTGCCATCATGAAAGGTGGGATGGTAAAGGTTACCCGCGAGGCCTTAAAGAAAATCAGATTCCAATTGAAGCACAGATTGTCAGTATTGTGGACTGCTTTGATGCCTTAATGTCTATCAGACCCTACAAACCAGCTTATGATTTCGAGAAGTCAGCGGCAATCATCAACGAGCTTAGTGGCAAAGCATTTAACCCTGAGCTTGTGGTCATTTTCAATCAACTCGCACACGAGTTTAGACATTGCCGAACTCAAATAGAAGACACCAGCGTAAAACAGTTATCACCAACGACATTGGCGTAAATATCCCACACACAAAAAAGCCAGCTAACGCTGGCTTTCAATCCTATGTAATACACAGGTAATAGAGATTACATCTCGTGGCAGTCAGCACACTCAGTGATCTTAAGATCTGGAGTATGTAGATCCATATCGATGTCGTGCGCATCTTCAATAGAGTGACAATCTACACAGTTAGCGATAGTCGCTTCTGACTCAACGTGCATATCTACGTCAATTTTCTCGTGACAATCAGTACAGTCAACTGCAACCGCTGAACCAGCGAAAACCAATGCCGCTACCATAGTTAAATATTTCATACATGCTCCTCATCAAGTGGGCTCAGGCCCTTTATTGATGTCATCTCACATCAATTTATGGAAACAATTAGAATGAGTCACTTCGAAAATAGAAGCACAACGACCTTAATCCAATGTTTCACTTATTAGTTAATTTTCCCTGCCTAACGTGCATTAAAAACCATGAAAATAATCAAGTTAGCATGGTATCCATTAGCAAGTTAAGGCTATTTTTAGGTACGTTCCTTAATTGAAGCTTAAGAATGTTATACTTGGTAGTAACTTGTCTAGTGGTTAACGTTTTATCCTTCGACGTTGTGAGCTACATCCAATTATCCCAAAGCTTCAATACACAAGAATACCATAGCATCAAAATAATAAATTAACATTTGCAACATTTTGTTTGAACAAGTCCTTATTTGCCGCTAGCATGATAACTAAGCAGAAACAAAGCAAAAATGTTATGCATGAAGCTCGATTAGCGCGGCTCAAGTTCACACTTTTACTAGGCCTGATAGGCTTGGTTATTAACCTCTATCCCCTACCATTATTTGGCAATGTCCAACTCATCATTGGTAATGCCGCTTATGTGATCGTCGCAATATTACTAGGGCCTTGGTACGCATTACTGTCCGCTATCATTAGCTCTATCGGACTCTTCATTGTCTGGCAAAGCTGGCATATTTTTGCGCTATTTACGGTACAGGCGTTATGGCTTGGATTTGCAAGAAAACGAGATATCTATTCTCTGTATGCTGATATTGCATTTTGGCTGTTGGTTGGAATGCCGCTATTTTACCTCTATGTCATCACTTTTTCTGGCATGCCAAGTAGCCACCTTACCTTTGTCACCTTAAAGCAGGCGATAAATGGTATTTTTTTCACCTCGCTAGGTTCGCTGCTGGTGACTTTTACCCCCAAACTTTGGCAGTGGCCTTACAAAATAGCGGACAAAAAACCACGTGCTTTTAACTCGCAACTAACCTATACATTTACACAAATTCTAACCATGGCACTCATTTGTTCCGCGCTCTTGTTTAACCACTATTTTATTGAAAATCAGCAGCAACACTTAAAACGTAACCTAGAAAATACCGCCACCCAAATAGGCATGGCAACCAACGAATATATTGCTAAGCACAAAACCGCCATCGATAATGCTGGCCGTTGGTTAAGCCTCTCGAATCATGAATTTCAGCATTGGCAAAACATGTTGTCACGTATGCATCAGAACTATCCGAGTTTCATCACCATGTTAATGGCTGATGAACTAGGTAATATTAGCGCAGCGAGCCCCATTTCACGCCTAGATAAGCAACAATTAGCACAAAAGTCGGTCAACATCGTCGATAGAGACTACTTTCAAGAGGCATTTTATAACCAAAAAACTTACGTCTCACCGGTATTTCTAGGGCGCGGTTTTGGTACCGACCCTATTGTTGCGATTAGTGCTCCTGTCTATGCCAATAGCCAGGTTATCGGCATAATCGAAGGCTCATTAAACTTAAATCACTTCAGCCAGTTTGACTTAAATAGCCATACCGATGACTTTATGATGGTGATTGTCGATGGTGATAATACGGTGATCTATGCTTCACCGGAGCTTAATATGGCGCCGTTATCACCGTTTAACTACAGCTTGAGCGGTGAAAATTACAAAACAATTCTGCAAATGATTAATTTTGGTGATGTCGATAACCAAAGTCCTGAGTTTGTCTTTACCCAATTTGCGATGAACAATCATTGGACGCTATATACGGTCAAACCCTTTTCCCCACTGCTTAAACTACTTGAGAATCAATATCTATCTACTTTTGCCATACTGTTAATTTCGTTAGTTGTGAATGTGGTTTTAATTCAAACCGTCAGCAGCCGTTTGACCAAACCACTTGAAATTATCGCCAAAAGATTTTCTGAGAAACAAACTAACTTTAAAGAAGAGACAAGCAATATTGATGCAGAAAGCCCGCTTGAAATTCAAGCTTTACACGCCAGCATCAAGAAAAGTAAACGCGAATTAATTAGCTATCAATTGGAACTGGAAGAGAAAGTCGCTATTCGCACTTTTGAGTTAGAAAACGCCAATAAAAAACTCAAAGCGTTGGCGGAACGCGATGAATTAACACAATTATTCAATCGGCGCTATGCCGAACAACAATTTAAACATATTCAGGAGATGTGTCAGCGCGGTGATGAAGCCATGACGATTGCCATGATAGACATAGATCATTTTAAAACGATTAATGATGAACATGGCCACTTAGTGGGAGACCAAGCTTTAAGGGTACTTGCCAAACACATGCTTGCCGCCTTCAAACGTGAAACCGACATTGTTTGTCGATATGGCGGTGAGGAATTTTTATTAATCCTGCCACTGTGTAATGTGCTGAAAGTTGAAGCCCATCTGAATGCTTTCCGCCAGCAAATTGCAGCCCTGCAGCTAGATTCACCCCAACACAACACCAAGTTTTCCATGACAATTAGCATTGGTGCCGTAATGGGCAATGCGAGTTTTTCAGGTAATTTAGATGACTGGTTTAAAATTGCTGACAATAACCTCTATCAAGCTAAAGGCAATGGCCGCGATCAGGTAATAACGTCGATAACTCCTGATGCTAAGATGATGGCATCTTCACATTGACCTATTACCAAAATACTGGTCGATACGCTCTATCATGTAAGGATAAAACGGGTTCCATTTTTGACGTAATATTTCATTGGCTGGCACACTTAATAGTCCACGCTCGCCGCGAGAGTCGGCCGCACCGATATGAACTCTTGGGTTATCCATCTCAGCACTAGGCCCATATAAGCTATCGGCCTCAGGTATTGGTAAGGCTACGTGAGATAGGGAATAAACCGAATCAGGCCAATACAAACCTAATGGCGTCACCACTTTCCCTTTTGGACCAAATCTAACCGATTCAACTTCATCTTGTGGCTTTATGCCTAATAGCGTTGTCAGCGATGGCTGTGGTTTGTTTTGCACTAAGGTAAAATCCACCGCAAAGGACTCACTATCAAGCAAACCGCGATAAGGTAAAAGCGGATCGTTTGGAATAAGCCCCATATTGATTTGAGTGCGGTTGATATCAAACATGACATATTCATGAGCTACCGTTTGCGGTAACCACTGGTAAAAATCATTAAGCACTGCCCCCGTTGATACCGTATCATCCACCAGCGATTGAAATGTTAATGTTGGTGGTAACTGAACAAGCTTATCTTGCGACATACTCATCAACATTTGACGATTACGCTGTGCTAATTGATAAACAACATCACCAGCATTAACTGCAAAAGACATATATTTAAACGGATCGTATTCCGTTTGAATGCTATTCCAAAGCAGCTTATCTAGGGACAAAAGCCGGCCAAGATTAGCTTGCCATTTAGCACCAGCCGCAACAGGTGGCAATCCTATTGCTGGTGAAATAAACACCATTGCTGAATAGGATGGCTGCTGATCACGACTAATGAGTGTCAATTCATGATTCAGTGCCAAGGCGGCCCCAGTAGAAAAGCCAATAACAAAAATCGGTTTACCATTAAGCTGTTCATTAAGGTGCTCTGTCGCTAAAGCCACAGCACTAGCGAGATCCTGCCAAGCTAAATTGACTAATCCTGACGGCAAGGTGCCATGACCCGGCAGTCGCAATCCGACAACATGAGCTTGAGAGCGAAAATGCTCAGCAAGGTGCGACATGGCATAGGGCGAGTCTGACATACCATGCAATAACAATACACCATATCGAGCTTGTGAATTTGGCCACTCAAAGCTGCGATTCCATGGCGTCTGCCAATGCTTGGGATCCGATAAACTCCCCCTCACATAACGAGTTATCGGCGAGTGCTCAGCTAAGGTGGTATGAGCATAAATCCGCTGTTCTACTTCGCTAAACAAACGCTGTTCATTAGCTAAATATTCATTGAAACTTGTAATGCCTTTGTCATGTTGAAATTGGTTTTCTAGCAAGGTGCTATGCCAAATATTTAAATCTGGCCTTGCATTAAGAAACATCACAGCGGTCACAATTAACGTTAACAGCCCACCAAGCGCTATATATATTGCCGCAACCAGCAAGTGTTTTGTTGAACCAATAACAAAGGTTTTCATTATTCACCACAATCGAATTTAACCGGGTTAGCCAAATCATCGAGCCAAACCGCTTATCACTTAGGCTCTTTTCGTTAAGCCTCTTGCTGGCCATCCAATCAATAAATACAGCTATTTTATAGAGTTAGTATGCCTACTAACCAACAAAGCCTCAAGCTGTGCTGGAGGAAATTTCCAGTACTGTTACCATAGCTAATACATTTCAAATTCATGGCTGCTTATGATTCTCGGTCCCACTTCCGCTACCACGATTTTCTATCTGCCCACAGCGCCAACATTATGTGCCTCATGGCATTACCGTAACGATGATGCCATTGACAAAATTGTGGCAGACAATGGTAACCATTGGCGAAAAATATTGGTGATCATGGCCAAATTAATGAGCCCGGATGATGATTGGCGCCAATATATGGCGTCTGAACTATTGAAGCGTCATGAAGCCATCGTGATTGACGCACAAGCACTAAGCGCTAATGCACACAGACATATCGTCTGTGGTCAAAAAATGTGGCAACAATTGCAGTTAGCCAACGATAACCCGGCGAAGGTAGCGGAAAGTCGCATCATCCAACTACCTTATTTAGACTATCGACAATGCCCTAATACACTCATTCAAGCGACACGAGAGCAGTATCTTTTGGCTGACATTAATCGTAAATCGTCGGAATAGCAGCCCGTTTGTGTTGAGTTCTCAAGTAAATAGCCGTCAGTTTATCTTCAACTTGCTGACTAACAGGTTTACCTTCAAGAAAGTCATCAATTTCATCATAGGTTAACCCAAGTGCGACTTCATCTGCTAACTGGGGTTGATCATCTTCGAGATCGGCTGTGGGCGCTTTAATTACCAACACTTCTGGAGCGCCTAAATAGCTAGCCAACTGTCTAACTTGACGCTTACTTAACCCAAATAGTGGCGCTAAATCACAAGCACCGTCACCCCATTTAGTATAAAAACCAGTAATATTCTCCGCACTGTGGTCAGTACCAACCACTAGGCCTCCAACCAAACCTGCAATTTCATATTGCGCAATCATACGCATTCTGGCTTTTACATTGCCTTTGTTGAAGTCTATTTTGCTTTGGCTTGGCAGCGTTAAGCCTGCAGCTTCCACCGCGGCGACTGTTTGTTGATGAATACCGTCAACGCCACTATGAACATTCACCGTTACCAACTTTGAGGGTGAGATAAACTGACAAGCCAGCTGCGCCTCATCCTCATCTTTTTGCACATCATAGGGTAACCTGACGGCAATAAACTGATAGTCAGCGGTGTTTAACTCAGCATTGAGTTCATCCACCGCTAGCTGACAAAGTTTACCCGTTAATGACGAGTCAACCCCGCCACTTATCCCTAACACTAGCGTGGTAGCGTGAGCATCTTTAAGTTTCGTTTTAATGAACGCAATACGACGTTGCACTTCGTAGTTAACCTCTATTGCAGGTTGAACTTTCATTTCACGAATGATTTGTCCTTTCACAAGCTCAGCTCCAAATTAAATAAATTAGCCCCAAAATAACGCTCACCATTATGTGACAGTTTGGCCAGAATTTCACGACCAAATTAGCAAGTTTTGCAGTTCGATTGCGCTAGAGTCTGTTGCCCTTGCATGGGGATTTTTGCTTTAGGTGCTGGAGGCACGGCTCGTTTAAAAGCACTTTACTCATTGTTGCCAGCGAGTTAATTTAGTTGACTAGACACTATTGCTAGAGCCTCGATTAAAGTGCGTTTATTAGAACAAGTTCTAAACGGACAATAGTCACAGACCCTAGCCTTCCCCCTTTGTAACTGAGT
This sequence comes from Shewanella waksmanii, assembly GCF_043643685.1. Lineage (GTDB taxonomy): Bacteria > Pseudomonadota > Gammaproteobacteria > Enterobacterales > Shewanellaceae > Shewanella > Shewanella waksmanii_A. The sequence continues at coordinate 16,045 of NZ_JBHZSN010000018.1, read as the reverse complement.
ATCGAGATGGATTGGCAACTACTTTTATCTTTAGCAATTATTCACACTGTTGCCTTAATGAGCCCAGGCCCTGATTTTGCGTTAGTGGTCAAACTGGCGACTCAACAACGACGTCAAGTCGCCTTAGCTGGCGCTGCCGGTATTTCCTTAGCCATTCTGGTTCACTGTATTTTGAGCTTAACCGGTGTAAGCTTGGTCATCCAAAGCTCCAAGGTGTTATTTTTCTGCGTGCAATTGGCTGGTGCAAGTTACTTGGGCTGGATGGGACTCTCGGCAGTAAAAGCGGCGATAAACCATTGGCGAGACCGACAATATGCCGCCCAATTAACCCAAGCCCAGACCACCATGAGTTTAACTCAAGGCTTTATGCAAGGACTCTACACCAATCTGTTAAACCCTAAAGCGCTGGTGTTTTTTATCACCTTGTTTTCGGCCATGATCACCCCTCAAACTCAGCTCTTAACCAAAACCTCTGCCGCCATATTATTGCTGACATTATCTCTCATTTGGTTTTGTTGCATCGCCTTGTTTTTATCACGGCCGCGCATTCAACAAAAATTACTCAATGCCAGCGCGTTAATTAACTTAACCACTGGCACTTTGTTCATTATTGCAGCCACTGTGATATTGATATCACTTGCTGATACGCTGATATCAACCGCTTAATCAATCCAATGTGATTAAGATAGGAGTATTGACGTCGTCACGTAGAAATAAATCAATAAGCCAGTAATGTCGACCAGCGTAGTAATTGCTGGGCTGGCTACAACCGCTGGGTCCTGCTTTAGCACTCTAGCCAACAATGGCAGCGCTGCGCCAATCACCGTTGCGGATATCACTTGTAAAAACAAAGCTAAACCAATGGCAAAGGCAACCAATGAGAACGTTAAATTCTCAGGTAATTCGACACCATAAGACAACAAATACACTTTTGATGCGGTCAGTATCCCTAAACAGGCGCCGATAAACAGTGAGATGCGAAACTCTTTCCATAGCACTTGTAACCATTGCGACAGTTTAAGCTCGCCAAGTGCTAAAGCTCTAACAATCACAGTAGCCGCCTGACTCCCAGAATTGCCACCAGTATCCGCAACCATCGGCATGTACAATGCCAATATGGTCAGCGCCATAATCGCGTCATCATAGCTTTGAATTACCATTCCAGAAGAAATGCCGACAACCGCTAAGCCTAAAATCCAATAGATCCGCTTACTGATATGGGAAAACACTGAAGTGTCTAAATACGTTCCACCTAGCGCATCGGCCTGGATACCCATCATTTTTTCAACGTCTTCGGTTTGCTCTTTTTGCATAACCGTAATGGCCTGCTCACTGCTAAAAAAGCCTACTGGTCGGCCATAACTGTCAATCAATGGCAGACTATCGATAGCAGACTGATTCAATAAGCTGACAGCCTGTTCTTGATCGACACTGGCATGATACACCGGAACACGGTGCATTAAGCTTTTAATCGAACGATTTGCCGGCTGTGTAACTAGTTTTGCCAGCTCCAACACCCCAAGATATAAACCATCAGCATCAGTAATAAAACATGCCGAATGGCTATCCCCGTGGTTCCGTATTAGTGTAATAACATCTGCTACTTGCATACTTTCCACAAGGGGAACTGCCAGCGCACCGACCATTTGGGCAATAACAGGATCTGACTCCCCCAATACAATGGTTAAATCGGCGTATAAGTCATCAGCAATAGCTGCGCGTAACTGTTGTCGTTGTTTCGGCGACAATGGCGCAAGCAGCTCATAACACTTGGCTAAACCACAATTAGCTAAGTACGCTTTTTGCTGTGGTGCACTTAAACCGAGTAAATCAGTGGTCGTTAATGTTTTGACCTCAGTCTTTTGCACATTCTGTGACTGAGCTGTATGCGTGACGGATATGCCTTGTCCACAAGGCACAACGATGTTGGACATGGTTGTCCTCCCGTAATTTAAGAGTTCGGATAGCTAGGCGTCTTGGGCACGGGAGAAGCGATTAAAGAAAAATAGCGCTAGCTGAAATGAATTAGTCTCTCAACTTCTCCAGGCCGCATATACTAGGAGGGTTATCTGATTCCATCTTATGCTCCGGTCTGAAGTAAAAAAATAACAGCGACAAACCATTTAGTGCCTTGCAAAAGCCACTAAAGCTTGCCAGTTGTGTGTTGCCGCGCATTATAGGTAAGCGAACATTGAAGTCAATTAACAACTTGAATTATCTGGATAAATAACATACATAACGCATCGCCATAACCAGATATAAACATTAACCACAGAAGTGTTAATACCTTAATCGGACTGTTGCAGATCATTATGATCGGCAACAGTCACTGAGATGTTGGGTGTCGGGTGGTGGGCGTTACGCTTGCTGCTTAATGATAAAGTCTAGACCTGCAGTAATCGCTTTGACTTGAGCTTGAATACAGTTTTCATCATCCACCAAAGGACTATCAGGATAGACCTCTGTTGTGGTGTTGTATTTTGCATCCGAAAAGCCAGTACACAAATTCAGCGCCTTGGTGGCATAGTTAATCACCCCAAACTGGCTTATCGGAACACCAATTAATTGGCCATTGTTGTCTGCCGGTGCAATATGGGTAACGCCAGAAACAGCTTCAATGATGGCATGTTGAAACTCATCACATGGGTTTTCTGAATCCCCCACTAAATAGAAACCATCAGGAATATTCCAGTTGGTATGCTCTACCGCATCTCTCGCCGCTAACGCTGGGCGAAACTCACTATTATCGGTGTCGGTTGTCTCATGCAGATCGATATGGGCAATTAGCTGCACATTAAGCTTCGCAACCATGGCCATTAGTGCAGCAGATTCTGGTGCTGGGCTATCAGGCATAAAAGAGCGATTAGGATCAATTGCATCTGGGTTCCAGCGATTAATCGTTTCATAACCCCAAGGGCTCACGCACGGTGCAACAACAAAATTGAATTGAGGATAGGCAGCAATTTGGGTTTGTAAAAATCGCAGCGCGCCCTGTACGCCACTGGTTTCATAACCGTGCACACCACCGGTGACTAGCACAGTGGGCTTAGAGTCATCCCAGTGGCTATTTTTCACAACATACAATGGATAGGTTTGTTGCGGGTAAGCTAACTGCCCATATTGACTCACCGTTAGCTCTGCTGGTAGCGCATCAAGCTTTGCCACCACCTCTTGGACATAGCTACGCTGAATATTTTGTTGACTCAACCACAACTTACGCTCGGTATCGCCCCATTTTTTGCCCTGCTCGCCAATTCCATAAACAGATTTTTGCGTGTCTAACGTCATTGCCTTTCCACTTTTATTTGTTTTGACGCAGAGTAAAAAAAGCCATCACTATTTGCAATATAAAATATTTCATCGGTTGCCGACGATACCACGGCCAGTGGAGCTTTTGCAGCTCAAAAGAGCATCATCGTTTAGACCAGCTGATATTTCTCTAGTCTGTATAAAAACGCTTTATAACTTAGACCAAGAAACTTAGCAGCTTTAGTCCGATTACCTTGGTGACGATCCATGGCTTGTTGCAAACACAGCTTTTCAAAGTTTTCCCACTCTATTCCTGATTCAGGCAATTGAAACTCAGAAGTTGACAAGGTGGTGGTACTAAGCGCTAACTCATTAAGCATTTCCTCCTCATCGGCCAACAACACAAATCGTTCAATACGATTAGCAAGCTCGCGCACATTGCCAGGCCAAGGGTGATCAAGTAACACTTTTAGCGCTTGAGTTGATAATTTAGGGGGCTCTACGGCGTATTGTTTTGCATGTAAGTTTAAAAAGTGCTCCACTAAGCGGCCAATATCTTCACGCCGCTCTCGCAGTGACGGCATCTGGATCGGAACCACATTGAGACGGTAGTAGAGATCTTCCCTAAAACGGCCCGCTGCCACTTCAGCTTGTAAATCTCTATGGGTCGCAGCAATCACTCGCACATCAAGTTGCATTTCACTGTTTTGACCAACGCGGGAAATGACCCCCTCTTGAAGAAAACGCAATAGTTTCGTCTGCTGAAGTAACGGTAATTCACCAATTTCGTCCAAAAACAGCGTACCACCGTCGGCAGCTTCGATTTTACCGATTTTCAAGGTATTTGCGCCGGTGTAAGCCCCCTTCTCAGCACCAAACAGCTCAGCTTCTGCTAATGACTCTGGAATCGCACCACAATTGATGGTGATAAAGGGTTTATTATGCCTGTCTGACAATTGATAAAGCGCTCTTGCTGCAAGCTCTTTACCTGTACCACTTTCACCGCCAATCAAAACCGTTGCATCCGTGGCACTGATTTTTTGCACACGAGTGTATACCTTTTGCATACAGGGTGCTTTGCCCACTAACCCGACAAGCTGTTGCTGCTCTGAAAGTGCTGATGTGAGTTGACGGTTTTGCTGCTTTAGTTGGGTAGATTTAGCCACTTTATCAATCGCCAACAACAGGGTCTGGCGCTGGTATGGCTTGGCCAAATAGTCATCTGCACCGGCCTGCATTGCATCCACAGCATGGGTAATCGTCCCATAAGCAGTAGCGATAATAAACCCGATATCTGGATGATGCTGACGCACATAACGCAGCAGATCCATACCGGTTAATTGCCCTAATTTCCAATCGGAAAAAATCAAATCCGGCGTTTGCGATTTTAGGTAAACAATCGCCTCTTCTACACTTTCAGCACTGGCGACGCGGTGATGATTAGCTTCGAGCATTTGTACGATTAGTTTTCGTTGCTCGGGTTCATCTTCCACCACTAAAATCGTTATCTGATTTTGCTCTGTCATGCATACTTCCTTTTAAGCGTCTATTGGCGCACTGTCATTGGGCAAATTAAAACAAATTCTCGCTATCGTGCCGCCATCTTGGTGATCACTCAGTGACATACTGCCATGGTAGTGACCTTGCAAGAGTCGCTGTGCAATATATAAGCCCATCCCGGTCCCTTCGGCTTTTGATGTAACATGGGGCTGGAATAATCGAGCTTTTATCTCATCAGCAATACCTTTACCGGTATCCACCACCTCGATAACTTGTTGGTTATGAGTTTGAGAAATTGATACAGATACCTCTCCTCCTTCGTCAGAGGCTTCCACAGCATTAATCAATACGGCATGAACAATACTACGAAGCTCAGACTCTGCTCCCATTATAGGGCGTAACATAAGTTGTTCGTCAGACGTGAACATGATCTGCACTTTAGCGCCATTTACCGCAAGCTCTAACATTATATCCTGTATGATTGCCACGATAGGCACTGGTGTGTCGCGGCGAACTTGGCTACTAGATAAGGTCAACAAAGACTGAATACTCTTATCCATCAAGGTGATTTTCTGCTGAATTTGCGCCAGCATCGTTTGTGCTTGTTGAGCATTTTCAGCTTGTGCTGCGGCTTCAGACAGCAAACCGACCGTATGCAGAGGATTGCGTAAGCTATGGGCGATGCCGCGAGTCACCTCTCCGAGCTCCGCCAATTGTTTTTGTTGGCTCATCAATTGCTCTTTTTCACTCAACCTAGCCAACTGCTTACTCATACTATTAAAACCTTGCAAGATAGACTTTAACTCCTTCACCCCTTGCTCTTTGACTTGAAAACCGAGTTCACCTTGACCCAATTTTTGATGACCATTGGCCAATTGACTGAGGGGTTGGCTAATAAAGTGACTTAGCCAATAGACCAAAATCAAAGCCAATATTGAAGTGATCGCAATCATCAATAGCATAATATTTGTCAGTTCATCCAGCTGCTGCGTAGTCCCGGAATTGGGAACCGAAATGGCTCGCGATATGTTAATTTGCGAGGGGCCATTCGGATCTGGCAAGGTGATCACCTCAACATTACCACTAGTTAACCATGACTCAGCGTCTAAGTGCACTTCACTTAGTGCTTGATTTAATCTGTCTTGATAGGCTTCTGCAGCTTCCCGTTTCGCTTCGGCAATTTGCAGTTGCTGATCTTGCATTAAGGCATGCTCATAGGCAGAAATTTGTTTTAGATGCTGTTTTAGTCGGCGCTCTTTTTGCACTAATTGCTGCTTTACTTCTTTCTCTTCTTGTACCGTTTTAGTTTCAAGTCGTTGAAACTCTAGCGCAGATATCTGCCTGCTTATCTCGCCCACCTCACGGCTTAATTGTGAAATTTCCACATTAAAATCATTGTGTAACTCGGCAATTTCTTGCTGAATTTCCTCCTCAACCGCTTGTTCATCAAACTCATTAAACTCAACCACAAGCTCTTGTTGACTGGCAACGTTATCAATCAACACCTTAACTAGATTTTTTGACAAGACTTCAGATTGACTGCTTAATTCTGACTGTAATTGATCTTTAAAGTAGTGGGTAACAAGAAACTGACTGACTCCCAGTACAATGATAAGCGTGCCAAAAAGCACAAAAAGATAGCGTTTAATCGACATAATTTTCCTTATCTAGCCGCATTAGATTGATTCAAATCTGAGGCAGTTAAAAAGCTGAGAATTCCTGCAGTGTTGGCATCTATTATCCATGCTCGCTATTTGGCAGCTCCCAGCATAGCAATCTATACAACTAAGATGCTTTTAGCACTTAGTTTGTGTATGGCTCCATGGACAAGTTCTCACGCAAATAAATTCAGTGATGCATTGCAAAAGCTCACATAGCAAATGCAAACTTGATACAAAATTCGTACCAAACATTTTCCCTGTCGATTTAGTCATTTAGTTAATGCGACCGATGAAAGTTTCCTCATATAAGGAAACATCAACCTGATATCCGGCATCTTGCGATCCCTGAAACTAAACCTTATGGCAACAAAATCTCATAATTCTTTGTTTTATAATGCAATTCTATTTATGGCACACAATTCGCTAATCCATAAGTGATTTCTGATTAATGAAATCAAACCAATACATACCATGTTAACTTTCAAAAATTATCGATTGAAAAGGATGCCATATGAAATTCTGTTATCTTCTTGCCGTGACCGGTCTTATTTGCAGCGCTGTTGCCACTCAACACCTACAGGCAGCACCAACACAATTGCAGCAAGCGGAAGTCCATGACAAAGTCATCACTAAAATTCATCAAGATGAAAATGAGCTCATCAATGTGAACGTTGACATAAATGGTGACCGCCAGCAATACACCTTTACGCCAGACGAAGTCAAAGACACTCAAGGTTTAAAAGAGAAACTGGCACACCTAGACGAAAAGCAGCAAAAAGCACTGATAAAGACATTGCAAAAAATACCTAGCCTTGGCCAATATAAACATCTAATTAGCAAATCAGAACTCTCACCAGAAATGCAACAAAAGCTCGCCGACCTCAAGCAACAAATGGCCAGTAAAGAAGAGCAAATCGCGGTGATCGTTAAACAATTTGAAACCGACGCCAAAGCATTAGAAGGTCATACTGCCGCAATGGAGCAAAAAGCGCGTGAGATAGAAATTTACTTTGACCAGCACGGTGATGAAATGCATCAACAAATTGATGTTATCGCTGACGAAATAACTACGTTAGCCGAACAAATTGTTGAAATAGAAATCGGTGATTTGGATATTGACCTGGACAACCTTCAAGGCGAACAAGTATTTGTGTTTCGCAGCCACGATGAAAAACTCGATGAACAGCAACTATCCAACATCATAGAACATGCAGATATTTCCGAGCAAAAGAAACAGCAAATTCTGCAACTTTTGCAAAACCACTAACAGCGAGCTCGCCTTACCTACCCTATCGTGAGTAGGTAAGGTCATCTGACTCCCTAAATACGCCATTTAAACGTAAATTTCGTGAAACTGTGAACAAGCCTATAGCATGCACCTTTAAGATTAAGTAGGCTCTCTATACCAATAGATGGGGGGCATTTTATGTGGTGGCGTACACTGATTATTTTTTTAGCATTTGTTTTAATTGGCGCGCATTTCATGCGTTTTGGTAATAACTTAGTGGCTGTGTGCTTTGCTATCGCTCCACTATTGTTACTCATCAAACACAAACTGATTAATCACCTTTTAAGTATTGTTCTAGTTATCTGTGCTTTTGCTGTTTGGGGACTGAGTGGCTACGACTACGTACAAATGCGTATCGCGATGGATGCACCTTGGATGAGATTAGCGGCAATTATGACTGCTGTAGCAGTGTTTACCTTGCTAGCCGCCAACTGCTCCCAGGGTATCGCTAAGCTCAGAGCCAAGCGCAGCGCTACATTATTGAATTAACGGCAAGATCAACCCGCTCATAAATAATCACCAATTGCAGTGACTCACCACTGTAATTGGCTACCTGTATCTACCTTTCCAAATTTTGTTGCTAATGATTCAGCCAAGATTAAGTTTTGTTTAGTTACTATTTTGCTATTAAACAAATCAATCTCAGTTGGCAACGTTTAGATAACTAGCTAAACTGAACAAAATAATTTTGTAGGCAATAAATGATGAGAATTCTGGTAGTTGAAGATGATCCAATCCTTTCACACCACTTAAAAGTGCAGCTCTCAGAGCTAGGAAATCAGGTTCAAGTTGCACTGACCGCCAAAGAAGGCTTCTATCAAGCAACCAATTACCCCATTGATATTGCCATTGTTGATTTAGGTTTACCCGATGAGGACGGCATTAGCTTAATTCAAAACCTACGTAATGATGGCCTCAAAGTTCCCATTTTAATTTTGACCGCCCGAGTTAATTGGCAGGATAAAGTAGAAGGCCTTAATGCCGGTGCAGATGACTACCTAGTTAAACCATTCCAAAAAGAAGAGTTGGTTGCCAGACTAGACGCCCTCGTAAGACGAAGTGCCGGCTTTGTAAAACCACAAATTACCAGCGGACCGTTGGAGCTTGATCTTGCGGCCAAGCAAGTGTCATTAGACGGCCAACCGATGGAGGTGACCGCTTTTGAATACTTGATTCTTGAATATCTCATGCGTCACTGCCATGAGGTGGTCGCCAAGCAACGTTTGTTAGATGTGATTTATGGTGATAAAGAAGGCGACCCAAATACCATTGAAGTGATGGTGAGCCGACTACGTAAAAAGCTTACCAAAGGTGGCTTAGAAAACCCAATAGCCACCATCCGTGGCCAAGGGTATAAGTTTAACTTGCCATGCAATTAAAATTTTTTAAACCCAAGAAACGTCTGCTGACGCGGATGTTTCTGACTTCCTTATCCATTATCGCCTTGGTCGGTTTTGGCCTTGCTTGGCTGGTCAATATTCTGCATGCACAGAATAACTATAACGAAGAAACCGCGCAGCTTATCGCTGAAATACCCAAAGTTGCAGCCGAGCTTCGTGAGCATGATTTAATTCCAGAAACCAGTTCCTGGTTAGATGACAACAATACTGAAGAGAAGTATGTCATTGCCAGTTGCGACGACAATTTTAATCAAGTGTGGACCTCATCATTAGCGGTCGATAAAGGGTTATTCGACACCTGTGAGCGATTTGATGCAATCCGTAATGACTCTCCACCCTATTATCTCAATCTTGCCGATGACAGAGGCTACTTTGTCTATTTATTAGCGGTAGAAATCGCCCATAACCAATACAACTTATTGGTGATGAAAGATGCTGAAAAGCTAGAGAAAGAGTTAGACAAATTTAGCAGACTCACCTATATCCGCCTAGCAATGGTTTTGGCATTAGCCCTAGTTCTGCTGATCAGTGCTGGCTATTGGGGAATGCGGCCACTTAACCGTATGCGCAATGAATTGCAAAATGTTAGCAGCGGTAAAACCAAATCTTTATCAGAGAATTACCCTGTTGAACTAGAAGGGGTGACCCAAGCACTTAACCAACTGCTAGTGCAATCTAGTGCCCAACAACAGCGTTACCAAAATGCCATGAATGACTTGGCCCATAGCCTAAAAACCCGTTTAGCAGCGGTGCATGCACTGACCGACGATCCCGAGCTCAGTCGCCAAGCTGCGAATGAAAAAATCATGGAACAGGTCAGCCAAATGGATCAACTGGTGAAATACCAGCTCAAACGGGCAATGCTTGGACGCAAAGGTCTTAAGCAGGAGCAGACACAAGTTGCACCACTTATCGAACAGCTTTCGTCGATGTTATTCAAAGTCTATCGAGACAAAACCGTTGAGTTTGAAGCGGATATTCCCAAGGAACATGTGTTTCCTGGCGACAAAGGTGATTTGATGGAGCTGTGCGGCAACTTAATGGAAAATGCCTTTAAGATGTGTATCAGCAAAGTGCGTGTTAGCGCGACCTACAATGACCATGGCGAGTTTGAACTCATCGTTGAAGATGATGGTCCAGGCGTCGATGAGAGTATTCGTAAAAAAATCATCGAACGTGGCGTTAGAGCCGACACCCAAAAAGCAGGTCAAGGTATCGGACTTGCGGTTTGCAACGAGATTGTATCCAGTTACAACGGTAAACTAACGATAGGCACCTCCACCTTAGAAGGCGCCTCTTTCAAAATTACCATTCCTATTTAGCGGGTTGTTGATACAACTGTTCTGCTCGATTAAACATGATCCAAGAAGTGGCAATATACTTATCGCCACTTCTTGGGGTATTCCCTCGGTGACTATGGGTGAATCCAGCAGGGGCAATGACCATGGTGCCTTTTTTAGGTGTTAATTTACGTTGCTGGTAATAGAACTCCGTTTCACCGCCCTCTTCCACATCATTGAGATAAAACATATACAACACGACTCGATGCAATGCTTCATTGTGACCCAGCTGGGGAAACTGTTCTGAGTGCCAATGGGGGTAGCCGCCCTCTCCCTGTAAATAATGCTGCACATTCACTGCGCCACTGCGATACAAATACTTCACTAGCGCTTCTGCTCGAGGTAAGCCTTCTTGTGCAAAATTATCTGGCGACAACGTCACTGGTTGACCGTCTGCTCCTGCAACTTGTACCGCCACTCCCCCCATTAATGCTAACGCGTATTTTGAAAAGTACTCTGTAGCATGACGTAAGGTATAACCCAACAACTCATCTCGAAGAGGTAATAACTCTTGATAACTGTCTAACATAATGTCAGTACTATGCTTTTTAGACTTATCAATACCGTGACCTGTATGACCTGGCTGTGCGCCTTGATGATTGTTCACCGTTTCCATGAGTCGATCACAGAGATCATCAGGTATCGCATTGGGATATACTTCAATAAAGTCCATTAGTCACTTCAATTTGTTTAATTTATAATCCTTCTATGCTGACATATCGGTTAAGTAATTGTAAAGCCAGTAAGTTCATATAGAATAGTGCTAACAAAAATGCAGACCTCGTATCTATGAAGAAAACCCGTAAAGTCATGGTTAATCAACTTCAAGTCGGTAACTTTGTTCGGTTACCTGTTTCTTGGAAAGATCACCCATTTCTATTCAGTTCATTCAGACTAAAGCAGCAAGCACAAATCGAGCTGATACGTAAGCTCGGCATTGAACATGTCTTTGTAGATATAGATAAAAGCGAAACTGACCCCTTAACACCTGAAGTCGCAAGCACTAAGCCACAACCTAAAATTGATACTGATTTGGCAAGCCTCAACGAAGAGATGCAAAAGTCAAAAACTGAAAAAATTGATCAGTTAAAGAAAATGCGTCGAGACCTTCAGAAAACTCAGCAAGAGTTCGATCGCTCTGTGGCGAAAATGCGTAACCTAGTCAATAAGCTCAGAAGCAGGCCACTAAACGCCGTAGAAGACGGTAAAGAGCTGATTCATGACATCAGCAACCAATTACTTAACAGTGACAATCTAGTGCTTCATCTCATGGATGAAGCAAAAAACGACGATGGCATCTATTACCACTCGCTTAATGTCTCTGTGCTATCAATGATTATGGCTAAAGAGCTTGGCTGGGAAAGAAACGAAATTGAGTTAGTGGGTTTAGGCGCCTTATTCCACGACACCGGTAAGCTAAAAATTCCAGCTCAACTTTTACGCAAGAAAACCCCATTAACCCCACCAGAAATTAACTTTTTAAAGCAGCATCCCATCATGGGGGCAGAGCTACTCAAACTCGCTGATAGCTTTCCAAAAGAGGCACAGTCAATAGTACTCAATCACCATGAATATCTTGATGGCTCTGGATACCCGAAAGGCCTTAAAAAAGAATCGCTTAGCAAATTGGATCAATTGGTTACCGCCATCAATTTGTACGACACACTTTGTCACCCAGAAGGGGCTTCTAAAGCAAAAACCCCCTACGCAGCTCTGGGCTTCATCTATAAAAATTATAAAGAAAAACTCAATCAAGAAGTCGTTGGCAAATTAATTAAGATGTTGGGGATCTATCCACCAGGTAGCATTGTCGAGCTGTCTTCTGGTCAATTCGCCATGGTAATGGCCGTTAACTTAGACAAAATTTTATTGCCTAGAATTATGGTCTATGACAATTTGGTGCCCAAAGAGCAGGCACCTATTGTCGACTTAGAAGATGAAAAGTTAACGATTGTGAAATGTATTCCGCCTGCCGCACTTCCAGAAAAAGTGATGCAATACCTAAATCCACGAGATAGAGTCAGCTACTTTTTCGGCTCAAACGGTAAAAAATAAGCCATAAACTTGCCCAATTACGATCCCTTGTCTAGGTTGAATCTATCAAGGTTCAACTCTCGGGGTGAGCAGATGACGCAACTTCCAGACTTCGATAGGTTATTATGGCTTGCAGAAAATGACCCTAACTACTTAGATCAGTTACAGAAAAGAATCTGTGAAGAAACAATTCAATCCTGTGATGAAGGCAATCGCGCGCAGCTGTTATCGACGCAGCATCACTTGGAACAGCAGTTAGCGCGGTGCAGCAACCCTTATCATCGTTGTAATACTGCAATCGCCGTAATGCATGAGAAGTTCTTGGTACTTAACGAAGCCATGACGGATCCACATGCATTTAGACAAAATAAAGCAACTGTTGTGCCTCTAGCTCAAAAGACACGCTAGCGCGCTTACAACCAGCCTTTTCTTCTAAAGAACAGATAAGTACTCGCAGCGCTACCTAACATCATTAATATCGCCATTGGATAGCCAAGTTGCCACTCTAATTCTGGCATGTTCGCAAAGTTCATGCCGTAAGCACTTGCAATGACTGTTGGTGGTAGGAAAATCACTGCGGCAACCGAAAAGATTTTGATAATTTTGTTCTGTTGTAGACCACTAAAACCCATCGCTGCATCCAGCAAGAAGTTTAACTTATCAAAAATGAACTGACTGTGGGGCATGAGCGAGTCGATATCCGACAACATTTCCCGCAAATCTTTAAAGTCATCTTCACTAAGCTCCTGACGATAATAGCGTTGCATATAGCGTAAAGACCGCTGTGTATCGAGCAAACTTAAACGGATCTTACCGTTTGAGTCTTCTTGCAAAGTAATCAGCTTAAAAACATCGTCTAGCTCATTATTATCGAATACTTGCTCACTAACCCCATCAACTACTGAATAAATATCCTCAATCAGATCTGAAAGGTAATCGACCTTTAGGTTAAACAAGGCCAGCAGTAAGCCTTGTGGCGTCGCACTTTCAATTCGACCTAAGCGTAAATAGTTACGCAGCAGACGAATAAGGCCAATATCATCTTCCCTTATCGTGACTAAGTAGTTGTTGCGTATGTTAAACGACACGTTGACGCTTTTTATATCTTGGCCTGCGCGCTGCGGAAACAAAGAGTTAATGTGCAAACCATCTTTATTTTGATAAAAACGCGCTGAGGCTTCAATCTCATTAATATCGTCTTCTTCAGGTACCTCTTCGACCGAGTAACGACTTAGCCATTCCCGCTCATCATCGTCGGGCTTATACAGGTCTAACCACAGCGTATTATCAGGAACCGTATCTTGGATCGCTAATTCGACAATAGACAGTTTTCGAGATTGGTATACATAAGCTGTGATCATGAAGCCTCCTGAAAAAACACCATGAGAAAAACACGCTTATCTCATGCGCAGGGAAAAAACCAAGCTATTCTACCTGATACACAAGTATTGAAAAGGTAAAACCCAGAATTAATGAGTAAAACTATTGTTGCGGTTGTTTTGAAATGACAATGCGCTCTTGGTTTGATAAGCGAATATTCAAGCCATCAACCGTCGTTATCTGATTATGGCCAATATCCTTTTTATGAACTTGATAAACCGTTTCATTAGCATCGAGTGGCGACACAATGGTGACATGCACAATCTGGTTCCCGTCTTGCCAATTCCAATACCAATAGCCGCCACTTGCGATAAGCGACAGCGCAATAATTGCAAATAACACGTAACGCATCATCATTCGTTGCCCTATATTGGCAGTTGACTGAGTCTGGTTATTTTCCTTTGGGCGACGAATATAAAAGAAAGCCCCGGCTATCACCAACAAAGTGACTAAAATCTTGGTTAACACATTGCGCCCTCATTATTTTTAGGTAGCCAGTATAGCCGTTTCAGTAACAAAAAACTGTTAATGATGTCCACCTATAAACAAACTAACCTCATAAAACTGATTTAGCGACAAATTAGGTAAATAATGCCTTGAATTAAGCCTAGATCACGCTCTGTAGTGGTAGCTTTGCCAAACAAATGCTATAAAAACTTAAGCTTCTTTTTGGGAACCGCCGATGATAAAAATTTCGCCCCTGTTTACGCATGCCTTAACAAGTGTCACCTGTTTCGCTAGTGTACTTTATAGTGCTAATACGCTGGCTTCAGTTGAAGTTAGCTTTCCAACTGACACTCAAGTGTTAGTTGCTAACGGTAAGGCAAATACCGCTACTACGCTCACGTTAGACAATGGTACGCAACAAATTTTATTCAAGCATGTTGATAGCTATCGTGACTTTGGAGATAAGAAACGCTTTATCTCAGAAGCCGTCATTTTAACCTTTGAAGCCAATGACAATAGCTACCAAGTTAGCTTACCCAATATTAACTCTAATCGAGGTGCGGATAACTTTAATCGCAGCCCAAGAGTAACATTGACTGATAGCGCCGGTGATAACGTTAAATTCAAGGTTGATATCTTGAAAAAAGACGGCCTACAACTAGGCCGAAACTATGTTGAAGAGTTAAATTTATATAATGGCTATGCGCCGCAACCCAAAGCGCCAGCTAGCCCACCTAAAGCCGCGATTGCTGCCGTCCCTGCGGTCGCACCAGAGTCAACGCCAGCAGCTAGCAGTAACGTGGCTAATACTTCGGTCATGGCTGTTAGCGAAGCGCCAGCAATCAACAATGAGCAGATCAATGTCGGTCAAATGCTCGACTTTTGGTATAGCCAAGCTGATGAAAAAACAAGAGAAGCATTTAAGCAACGTATAAAAGATAAATAGCCGCCAACAGGCTTTATCAGTTAAACCTCATTCGACGTTTAACTGTATGATTTAAAAATTTGGGGTTAGCTTAATTTTACTGAGCTACCCCACTCTCATACTGTCTCTAATTTCACTCGATAGCCAATACTTCATAATAGCCAATACTTCATAGATAAAAACACCGACGCCCTTAAAACAAACAGGTTCTAAACCAGTAACCCAAGCTAACCCTTTCAGTTCACGCAGCGAACACAAAGGCGCAAGAAGCTTGCAATGAATGTAACGCATTCAGGCGCTCAGTAGCTTAGTGACTTGTTACGAAGCTGGAGGCGAGGCACACGGCCTTTCCTTGGCATCCTTGACTTCCTTAACATCCAAGCCATCAAGGCATTTGTTAATCCTAAACATCAGAAGTGCCGAATGCCAGAAACGCAGGAGCAGTTTCTTGCCAAGTTTAGCGACCGGGTAACGTAGGGGGTAGGCATTGCACTCACGTGCTTAAGTGGATAAGCCACCTAATATAAATACTGGCACATTCGAGCCATTAGTTAGCCTATTTTACTACGCTCCAAATGCAAAAAAGCCACCTGCTCATACCAAATAAGAGTAGGTGGCTTCTTCACGACTCTTTACGAGTAAACTAGGCATCTGGATATGGCCAGCTTCGAGCATGAATCAACACTTCATGGGTTGACTCTAAGCCTGACATCAACATACATAACCAAATTATCAATCATAAAGGAAATGACCTACTCTCGTAGTTCGCGCAGCGAACACATGGGGGCGAAGAAGCTCTGCTATGAATGCAACGCATTCAG
>NZ_JBHZSN010000017.1:0-77669 GCF_043643685.1 Shewanella waksmanii | reverse complement strand
CAGAAGTGAAACGCAATTGCGCCGATGGTAGTGTGGGGTCTCCCCATGTGAGAGTAGGTCATTTCCAGACGCCAAATAACGAGAAAGCCCGCTACGATGTAGCGGGCTTTTTTCGTTATTGGCTGGAAAGATGACCGAACGAACATGGGGAAATAAAAAGCCCGAACGCAGTGAGGTTCAGTACCCATGTGGAGTAGGGTGAAGCCCTTGTGCTTATCAAACGAAGTTTGATGCAAGGGGTAAACGCGGAGAGCTTGCTCGAAGCTGGCCATTTCCAGGCACCAAACTTTTCTTTAAAGATTGGCGAAAAAGCCCTAGCACAAAACGCTAGGGCTTTTCGTATATGCGCTTTGCGAAACCACATACCCCCTACGTCGACCCGCCGCTGAGCTTGGCAAAAAACTGCTCCTGCGTTTCTGGCATTCGGCACTTCTGATGTTTAGGATTAACAAATGCCTTGATGGCATGGATGTTAAGGAGGTCAAGGATGCCAATGAAAGGTCGTGTGCCTCGCCTCCAGCTACGAAGGCAAGCTCCTCAGTATTCACTTCACCTAAAGACTAGAGGCTGAATAGTGCGTTTTCAAGGCGCCTCGCTTTCACTACCTTGTGTTAGCTGTATTTAAGCGATTTCAGCTATGGTTTTTAATGATCGGTATCGGTTTGTTAGGTTCAACGATCTAGCGTGATAAGTGGGATTTGCCCATGCTTGGTACTGCTACTTCTCGATATGGCAGTTAATTTTGCCAGTATCTGGGCAATTAGATGCAAAAGGACTATTGCTATTAGCTGATAGCTTGAATAGTTTATCTGCATTATTTGCCTTGGGAGATAGAGATGAAGCTGGAGTTAATTTGCACTGGCGAAGAGGTATTAGCGGGTCAGATAGTGGATACCAATGCTGCTTGGTTCGCTGATACTATGATGGATTATGGTATTGAGTGTCAGCGTAAAACGACGGTGGGCGATCGTTTAAGTGATTTGGTTGAAATTTTCCAAGAGCGAAGTCAACACGCCGACATTATATTAGTCAATGGCGGTTTAGGGCCAACTTCGGATGATTTGTCTAGCGAGGCAGCAGCGCAAGCACTTGGAGAGCCATTGGTTGAGAATAGCCATTGGCGTCAGCGGCTTGAAGACTGGTTTACCCGTAATGGCAGGGTGATGTCACCCAGTAATCTAAAGCAGGCGCTATTACCTGAGTCTGCAGTGATGATCGACAATCCGCTTGGAACAGCCTGTGGCTTTGCGGTAAAACTCAACAAAGCCTGGTTGTTTTTCACACCAGGTGTGCCTTTTGAGTTTAAGGCAATGGTGAAAGAGCAGTTTATTCCTTTTCTTAATGAACGATTTGCTGTTGGGGAGCCTACACAGGTCACTAAGTTACTCACCCTTGGTTCAGGTGAGTCAGCGCTAGCGGATAAACTGTTAGGTCTGCCGCTGCCTGATGGTATTACATTGGGCTATCGCTCTTTCATGCCTTATATAGAAATTAAGTTATTTGCTCGGGGTGAAGCGGCTATTGATCAGATTGAACACCTCGTTCAACAAGTAAAGCAGCATCTTGGTACAGCAGTGGTGTGTCGTGATTGTGATGGTTTAGACAAAGCCGTGCATAATTTACTCGTCAATTCTGGCCATGGGCTCAGTATTGCTGAATCCTGTACAGGTGGTGCTATCACCAGTGGTTTAGTGGCTTTTCCTGGTAGCTCTACATACTTGCACCAAGGGTTGGTGACCTACAGTAATGAGTCGAAAGTTAAAGTGCTAGGAGTTAAGCCAGAAACATTAGACGATCATGGTGCAGTATCAATTGCTGTGGTTGAGGAAATGGCCATTGGGGCGCGCAGTATTTTAGACAGCGACTATGCCCTCGCAACAAGTGGTATTGCTGGGCCTGAAGGTGGCACCGATGAAAAACCGGTGGGCACTGTTGCTATAGCGTTGGCAACGAAGAACGCGGTTTATAGTCAAATGTTGAAATTCCCCAGTCGGTCGCGGGATCTCGTTAGAAGTATGAGCAGTGCTGTGGCTTACGATATGTTGCGTAGAGATTTAGCGCGCGAAGCTGTCATTGTTGATTATCCGTCAGCAAAACGATTTGCGAAGTAAATAAAAAAGGCGGCAATTGAATTTGCCGCCTTTTCTGTTTGATAGACTTCCAAACTGAGCCTAGTCGTTGAATATAAGCTTCAGTTTACCGGGCGCTACTTCAATACGTTTAGTCATTTCAGCGAGTAGTGCCTGATTACCATTTTGAGTATCTAGCACATACACCGGTTGGGTCTCTAAAAAGTGTCGTACAAACCCCATCATCTGTGGTGCGACGGGACTAATCGCCTTTTCTATATCATCCGGTGTAGATTCGACCTTAGTGAGGCTGAGATCTTTAAGGTACACTGCATGTTTATCTGGATCATACCAAGGTTTAGCCTCAAAGGTCGTGGTGAGCTCTGCGCCAATCGGCATGATTGGATTTCTTACTTTGACTAAGCTGTGGGCGGTTACTGCCATGATGTCAGGCTTATCACCCAAGTTCACTTCTATCTCAGCAATGGTCAATTCAATGCCAAACAGCTGATTACCTTGATTAACCTCAAAGTGAATTTCTTTTGATAGGTAGCCTTCTAATTCACGCTCAGAGATACTGTATTGACTGACACAGCCAGTCAATAACAGTAAGACTGAGAGTAACAGTAGCCGGGTTAGTCTCATCATCCTGTATTTCTCATTCCCGCTGCAACACCAGCGATTGTCAACATCAGTGCAAGCTCAATATCCTGACTGTGTGTTTGCTCTTTGCGGGTACGAGCTAGCAATTCTGCTTGTAGGAAGTTCAATGGATCAATGTATGGGTTACGTAACTCTACAGACTCTCTGTTCCAAGGAGTATGCGACATGAGTGCTTCTGCTTGAGTGAGCTTTAGCACGGCCTCAATTCCTTCTGCCATACGTGCTCTAAGCGTATCACCTAAATGATGTAAGCTTGGGTCGACTAAGCAAGTTTCGTAATATTTAGCGAGATTAGGTTCTGCTTTCGCGTATACCATCTCCAACATTGAAATACGTGTTTCAAAGAATGGCCACTGACTTGCCATCTCTTGTAGTAGCGCCATTCTGCCCTGTTCTGCGACCGAATTTAACGCTTCACCGGCGCCTAACCAGGCTGGCAGCATAAGTCGGTTTTGCGACCATGCAAAAATCCACGGAATAGCCCGTAAGCTCTCGATACCACCATCTATGCGTCGTTTGGCTGGTCGGCTGCCTAGTGGCAATTTACCCAGTTCCACTTCTGGAGTCGCGGCCCTAAAGTAGGCAACAAAGTCGGGTTCACCACGAACAATACTGCGATAAGCCTCCACAGATTCGTCTGCTAGTTGCTGCATGGTTTCACGCCAAGCCGGTTTTGGTACCGGTGGCGGTAGTAATGTGGCTTCCATTACCGCAGAGGTATATAGGGCTAAGCTCTGTACCGCCAATTTGGGCAGACCAAATTTAAAGCGAATCATTTCTCCCTGTTCGGTGACTCTGATACGACCATCAACAGAACCCGGAGGTTGAGATAAAATAGCTTGGTGAGCAGGTCCGCCGCCACGGCCAATGGTACCACCACGTCCATGGAATAAGGTCAGCTTGATATCAGCTTGCTGGCAGATCTCAACCAGTTGTTCTTGGGCACGGTATTGAGCCCAGGCCGCAGCCATAACACCTGCATCTTTGGCTGAGTCAGAATAGCCAATCATCACTTCTTGTGTGCCTTTGCTATAACCTCTATACCAGTCAATTTTGAGTAAGGCACTGATGCAATCGGCGGCGTTGTTAAGATCATCTAGTGTTTCAAATAATGGCACCACGCGCATTGGGTGTGGGCAGTTAGCTTCTTTTAGTAGCAACAATACCGCTAATACATCTGAGGGCTTACTCGCCATGGAAATAACATAGGAGCCCAGTGCAGCAGCTGGCTGACTTGCTACTAGCCTACAGGTACTTAGCACTTCAGCGACGTCATCTGAGGGCGTCCAACTTGAAGGGATAAGTGGCCGTTTTCCGGTTAGCTCTCTTAGGAGGAAGGCCTGTTTTTCCTGTTCATCCCAGTGGTTATAGTCGCCTAAGCCTAAATAGCGTGTAAGTTCTGCAATAACATCTGCATGGCGCTCAGCGTCTTGACGAATGTCTAACTTGAGCATGTGAATGCCAAAACAAGCTAATCGGCGGTGCATATCTAGTAGTAAGCCGTTGGCGATTAGCGACATGCCTTTATCACACAAGCTCTGATATATGCAGTCTAATGGTGCTTTTAAATCTTCTTTACACCAAATGATGCTGTCACGATCTACTTCTGGTTGGTGACCTTCAAGACGGGCATTGAGATAGTCGATGGTGTTGCGAAGCTTCTGGCGTAACTGGCGAAGAATGATGCGGTAAGGCTCATGACTCGGGCCTGTTTGTGATAACAGGGTGTCGTTGGCTTCTTCCATAGATAGTTCGTTAACCAGATTAACAATATCTTTCAGGTATAGCCGAGCTGCAGTATGACGGTTACGTAGGAGGACTTCTTCGGTTACTTTGGCGGTGACAAATGGGTTGCCATCGCGGTCGCCTCCCATCCAGCTAGAGAAACGTACTGGGGCAATATCGGTTGGGATTTGCGTGCCAGTTCTTTCCTCCACCTGTTCATTTAGTTGGCGTAAGAAGTCCGGTATTGCTTGCCATAGCGAGACTTCAATAGTGCTTAGTCCCCAGCGTGCTTCGTCAACGGGTGTCGGTCGCTCATTACGAATCTCATTGGTGTGCCAGATTTGGGCGATCAGCTGACGCAGGCGTAAATGTTGCTGCTTCTTTTCACGTTCACTGAGTTGGCCGTTTTCTAGTGTGGCTAAACAGTCAACAATCGCTGAGTACTTTTGAATCAGCGTACGGCGCGAGATTTCAGTTGGATGAGCAGTAAGCACAAGGTCGATATCGAGGCTTTCTAAACAGGCTAATACTTGCTGCTGATCTACTTTACCGCTTAGCATACGTCCTAATAACTGTTCTACGGGATCGGGGACGCACACCAGCTCATCGCAATTGCGGCTGATGGTATGAAATTGTTCAGCGATATTGGCAAGATTTAAAAATTGGTTGAATGCTTTAGCAAAAGGCACTAGCTCATCGTCAGGTAAGGCAGCCAGCAAGGTCAACATCTCTTCACGCGCAGCACTATCACCTTGGCGTGAACTTTTAGCAAGGTGGCGAATCTGCTCAATTTTTTCTAAGAATGCATCATCCAAGTCATTGCGAATAGTGTCGCCGAGAATTTGTCCTAACGTGCTGACGTTAGACTTTAGTGATGCGTACATATCTGCCATACATGCTCCATACGGGAAGGTTAATCAATCACAACCCCCAGCCTACCGCGAATGGGGTAATAGAAGCTAGCGCAAAATGCTGAATACCTTTGCGCTAAATCATCTCTGCTGCACTATCAATTAAAAAAGCACTTTTATATTGATAATTATTTAATGCATGCTTGGTAAATTAGCTGTTTAAGCAATGCTACCGTTTTATCTAAATAGACGGTATCGATAAACTCATCTGGTTGATGGGCTTGGGCTATGCTGCCTGGGCCAAGCACTAGGGTTTGGCAGCCAAGCTGGTTAATATAAGGCGCTTCAGTAGCATAGTTGACTACTTCAGGTTGTTGTTCACTGAGCTTAGCCACCAATTGACTCCAACTATTGTCTTTGTCTCCAGCAAAGGCCTCTGACGGCGGATAAAGTTGCGATATGTTAATTGCGCCTGGATATTGAGTGTTGACCGGTGCGAGATATTGAATGATCAGTTGCTCAAGTTCATCGATTGCTAGGCCCGGTAACGGGCGAATATCCAAATGCAAGTCGCAACATCCACATATGCGATTGGCAGCGTCTCCACCATGAACATGACCAAGATTCATTGTTGGATAGGGCACACTGAAGGCATTCTCTAGGTAGTTGTCAGCCAAATGTTGTTTCAGTTTGAGTAGTTGCCCGATCACTTGATGCATGATTTCAATGGCATTGAGCCCGTTAGCAGGATCCGATGAATGACCGCTGCGCCCCGTCACTCGTATTCCTTGTGCTAAATGGCCTTTATGCATATAAACAGGTTTTAAACCCGTTGGCTCACCTATGATGGCATAGTCAGGTGCAATCGACTTTGCTTTAGCAAAGGCTTTAGCGCCATTCATAGTTGTTTCTTCGTCAGCACTGGCTAATACATAGAGTGGGCGTTTGAATTGGTCTAGGGGTAGAGTTTTAAGTGCTTCGACAACAAGAGCAAAAAAACCTTTCATGTCGCAGGTACCTAAGCCATACCATTTGTTATCTTGCTCGGTTAGCGCAAAAGGGTCATGTTGCCAGCGTCCTTCATCAAAAGGCACTGTGTCAGTATGCCCTGCAAGTAACAGCCCGCCTGAGCCGCTACCAAAAGAAGCTAGAAAATTATGCTTGTCTCTGGTCTCAGGTACCACTTCTGATTGGCAATTAAAGCCCAAGTCACTAAACCATTGATGCAGTAATTGCACAACATCATGATTGCTCATATCAAGCTGACTTTCTAAAGCACTGATCGAAGGCGTCGAGATGAGTTCTGCGAAGCTTGTTTTTAAATCCGGCAAATTTTTCATGATCCACCTAAAATATATATTCAAATATATTGCATAATTAGTTTTGTGTGGTAGTCTAGCAAACAGCTAGACCGAGTACCATTAAATAAAGCACCAAATTGAGATAGAAAATGAAGAATTCACATCAAAATATTAACAAAAAGGCGATATGTAACGGCTTCCTGCGACGATAAACTTGTCAACTATTGGTATTTTTACCAGGGCTTATGTTGTGCCCCCTCTTTTTTCCCGTTCAATTCAAATGAAGATTATTTAGATGATGAAAAGCATAGCAATTATTGGCGCTAGTGGTTACACCGGTGCGCAGATTACCGCTCTTATTGAAGCTGATCAGCAGCTGACAATTCAGGGCCTATATGTGTCAGAAAACAGTGTTGATAAGGGCAAACCTTTAGCCGAGCTTTATCCTGCATATAGTCATATTCAAACTTGTTTATCGCCATTAACAGAGGAAGCTAAAGCGCTTATCGTCGACGAGGCTGATGCTGTTGTTCTGGCGACTGACCATGCCGTTAGCTTGCAATTGGCAGCATGGTTTTATCAACAAGATTTGGCGGTTTTCGATTTAAGTGGCGCCTATCGTTTTGCCGATGTTGAACAGTACCCCAAGTGGTACGGTTTTGAACATACTCACCCCGATGCATTGTCTCATGCAGTGTATGGCTTAGCTGAATGGAATGAATCCGCCATAGCCGATAGCAAATTAATCGCAGTGCCAGGCTGTTATCCAACCGCATCGCTAACAGGGTTGAAACCCATTGCTCATTTGCTGAGTGATACCTTACCCGTTATTAATGCGGTTAGCGGTGTCACCGGTGCTGGACGTAAGGCGCAGTTGCATACCAGCTTTTGTGAAGTCAGTTTGACCCCATATGGTGTGCTTGGTCACAGGCATCAACCTGAAATTGCGACACAATTAGGCCAAGAAGTTATTTTTACTCCACATTTAGGTAATTTTAAGCGGGGCATTCTCGCGACGATAACTGTGAAATTAAAAGCAGGTACAACATCAGCTGATATTGAACAAGCTTATGCTGTTTACGATGACAAACCGCTTGTTACGGTTAAACAGAACCAATTTCCAAAAGTCGATGATGTCGTGAATACGCCATTTTGTCACCTTGGCTGGAAGTTTGACGAAAACAATCAATATTTAGTGATTGGCAGTGCCATTGATAATTTAATGAAAGGTGCAGCTAGTCAAGCTCACCAATGCATAAAGATTCATTTTAAATATGCGTAATTATCATACGATTTGAGTGGATATCAGACATGAAGCAAGTATTAGTATTAAAAGTCGGCGGCGCATTATTGCAATCTCAGCAGGGCATGGAGCAGTTGATGAACACAGCCAAAGATATTATTGCAGCTGGGACTCAGCTTATTCTTGTACATGGTGGTGGGTGCTTAGTCGATGAGCAGCTTGCCGCCAATGGAATGAAAAGTGAAAAATTGGATGGGCTAAGAGTCAGCCCTGCTGAACATATGCCAATTGTTGTCGGTGCGCTAGCGGGCACGGCCAACAAGATGTTACAGGCCACGGCTAAAAAAGCAGGCGTAAATTGTGTTGGTTTAAGCTTGGCTGACGCTAACATGGTTAAGGCGAGCATCAAAGATTCTCGGTTGGGGTTCGTTGGAGAAGTTACGGCAAACGACTCAAGCTTGCTGGACTTCCTTCTACAGCAGTCTTGGATGCCAATTATCAGTTCAATTGCGATAGCCGATGATGGTGCGCAGTTGAATGTCAATGCCGACCAAGCGGCAAGTGTGTTAGCCAAATTAGTAGGCGGCCAGTTGGTGCTGTTATCTGATGTACCAGGTGTACTTAATGAGCAAGGCGAGCTGATAAGCCAACTGAATTTAGCTCAGGCAGAGTCTTTAGTACAACAGGGCGTTATTGCCAAAGGCATGAAGGTCAAAGTTGAGGCTGCTTTTGAAGTGGCTCAAGCGACAGGTCAGATAGTGCAGGTTGCCTCGTGGCAACAAAGCGAACAATTAATGTTATTGGCACAGGGTGAAAGTGTCGGTACCCAGATATTACCTCATTGATTAACAGAGAATAGCGGGTTAACTCTGTTAGCCACAGGAGCGATAGAAGATGAATCACTTACTTTCAATTAAAGATCTTAGTCAAAGCCAACTGATTGAGTTATTGCAGCTTGCTAAAGAGATAAAATCTAACCCTAAGCAGTATCGCAATGCACTTGACGGTAAAAGTGTGGTAATGCTGTTTGAAAAACCATCTCTGCGTACCCGAGTCAGTTTCGATATCGGAATCAATAAGCTAGGTGGCCACTGCTTATATCTTGATCAACAAAATGGGGCATTAGGAAAGCGTGAGCCTGTTTCTGACTTTGCCAGTAACATTTCCTGCTGGGCTGACGCTATTGTGGCGCGGACTTTCGCTCACTCAACGATTGAGCAACTTGCTGAGCATGGCACAGTGCCTGTTATTAATGCGCTGTCAGATATGTATCACCCATGCCAAGGGTTAGCTGACTTTTTAACGCTGTCTGAGCATTTTGAAGATTTAAGCAAGGTTAAACTGGCCTATGTGGGTGATGGTAATAATGTGACCCATAGTTTGATGTACGGCGCAGCTATTCTCGGTGCGAGCCTAACGGTAATTTGTCCTCAGGGTCACTTCCCCGATGGCCAAGTGGTGGTTGAAGCTCAAGCTTTAGCGGCAAAACATGGTGGTGAATTATTGCTGAGCTCTGACATTAACGATCTTAAACAACAAGATGCCATCTACACCGACACTTGGATTTCAATGGGAGATAATGCGGAGTTGGCTGATATTAAAGCGAAATTTGGTCCTTACCAAGTTACCAGTGAATTGATGCAGCAAACTGGCGCAAATTACTTTATGCACTGCTTGCCGGCCTATCGGGGCGTAGAAGCGACAGCTGAAGTGGTCGATGGGGAAGGTTCATTGATTTTGCACCAAGCAGAAAACCGTATGCATGCACAAAATGCTGTTTTGGTCACTCTGTTGGCCGACTAATTACACAATATTACCAGTTATTGAGCCACAGGCTTTATAGAAAAGATTTAGGAAAAGTTATGTCAAAGCAAACCGATACACCAGTTAAAAAAGTTGTTCTAGCCTATTCAGGTGGCTTAGATACTTCAGCGATTATTCCGTGGCTAAAAGAAACTTATGATAACTGTGAGATCGTCGCATTTTGTGCCGACGTGGGTCAAGGTGACGAAGAGTTAGAAGGGTTGCATGAAAAAGCGATCGCGTCTGGCGCATCTGAGTGTTACATCGTAGACCTTAAAGAAGAACTTGTTGCCGATTATATCTATCCAACTATCGCGACAGGCGCTATTTATGAAGGCACCTATTTACTCGGTACCTCAATGGCGAGACCTATTATTGCTAAGGCACAGGTTGAGGTGGCCAGAAAAGTCGGCGCCGATGCGGTATGTCATGGTTGCACCGGTAAGGGTAATGACCAAGTGCGTTTTGAAGGTTGTTTTGCTGCGCTTGCACCAGATCTTAAGGTTATCGCCCCGTGGCGTGAATGGGAGATGGTGAGCCGTGAAGATCTTTTAGATTACTTGGCCGAGCGCAATATTGCGACCACTGCATCTGCAACCAAAATCTACAGCCGTGACGCCAACGCTTGGCATATTTCTCACGAAGGTGGCGAGTTAGAAGATCCATGGAATGAGCCAACTAAAGGCGTTTGGACGATGACTGTCGCGCCAGAAGATGCCCCAGATGCTCCTGAATATGTCACTTTAGCTGTAGAGAAAGGCCAGATTACTCAGGTAAATGGTGAAGCTCTTAGTCCTTATGCCGCTTTGATGAAGCTTAATAGTATAGCTGGTGCTCATGGTGTCGGTCGTATCGATATTACTGAAAACCGTTTGGTGGGTATGAAGTCTCGTGGTTGTTATGAAACACCAGGCGGTACCGTTATGTTTGCAGCATTACGTGCAATTGAAGAGTTGGTACTGGATAAGAGTAGCCGTGAATGGCGTGAGCAAATTGGCGCCCAGATGGCACACCTTGTTTATGATGGTCGTTGGTTTACGCCTCTATGTGAGTCGCTACTTGGTGCATCAAAACCATTAGCAGATCTAGTCAACGGTGAAGTGGTGATTAAGCTTTATAAAGGCCAAGCCCAAGCGGTTAAGAAGCGCTCTCCTAATAGCCTCTACTCAGAAGAGTTTGCGACCTTTGGTGAAGATGATGTTTACAATCAAAAGGATGCAGAAGGTTTCATTCGCCTATACTCATTGGCGAGCCGTATTAGAGCATTAAGCAGTAAATAAGTCTCAACTCATAAGAGTTAAAAAAGGGGCGTTATCGCCCCTCTATTTTATTAGATTTAGGAGCATATTATGGCCTTATGGGGTGGAAGATTTTCGCAAGAAAGCAGTGCATTGTTTAAGCTTTTTAATGACTCTTTGCCAGTAGATTATCGTTTAATTGAACAAGATATTGTTGGTTCTATTGCTTGGGCTGATGCAATTACTCAAGTCGGCGTATTAACTCAGCAGGAATGCACTCAATTACAAGCAGCCTTAAACGAATTGTTAGAGGAAGTTGCTGATAAACCGGAAGTCATTATTGCTTCAGGTGCTGAAGATATTCACAGCTTCGTTGAACAATCATTGATTGCTAAAGTCGGTGACTTAGGTAAAAAGTTACATACTGGCCGCTCTCGTAACGATCAGGTCGCTACTGATTTAAAACTTTGGTGCAAGAAAGAGGGGGCAGCACTACTTGCATTACTGCAACAGCTCAAAGCAGCTTTGTTAGACCTGACGGCCAGAGAGCTTGATGCAGTGATGCCAGGCTACACACACTTGCAACGTGCGCAACCTGTTGCATTTGGGCATTGGTGTTTGGCCTACGTGGAAATGTTCGAAAGAGATATTAGTCGCTTAGAAGATGCACTAAAACGCGCTGACACTTGTCCACTCGGCACGGGTGCATTGGCTGGCACGGCCTATCCGATGGATCGTCATCAACTTGCTCAGTCGCTTGGGTTTGCAAGCCCAACACTTAATAGCCTTGATACGGTCTCAGACAGAGATCATGTGATTGAGCTATGCAGCGATGCTTCGATCAGCATGATGCATTTGAGTCGTATGGCTGAAGATCTGATTTTCTTCAATAGTGGCGAAGCAGGTTTTATTGAATTGGATGATCAAGTGACCTCTGGCTCATCACTGATGCCGCAGAAAAAGAACCCAGATGCATTGGAGCTGATTAGAGGTAAAACCGGTCGAGTTTATGGCAGCTTGATGGGGATTTTGACTACTATGAAAGCATTGCCATTAGCCTATAACAAAGACATGCAAGAAGACAAAGAAGGCTTGTTTGATGTGATGGACAGCTGGGCAATTTGTCTTGAAATGGCGGCATTGGTGTTGTCTGGTTTGAAAGTAAATAGAGAAAACACCTTAAGTGCGGCGCAGCAAGGTTATGCTAACTCAACGGAATTAGCTGATTACCTTGTGGCCAAAGGTATGCCATTTAGAGAAGCGCACCATGTTGTTGGTGAAGTGGTTGTTGCTGCAATAGCTCAGAAGAAACCATTAGAAGAGTTTGCGTTGGATGAGTTGCAGGCTTTTGCCAATATCATTGGTGATGATGTTTATGATTGCCTGACCATTGAGTCGTGTTTGGCCAAACGAGAAGCATTAGGTGGTACCGCAATACCTCAAGTGAAAGCTGCACTTAGTGCTAAAATGAGTTGAAATTTATTCAATTGATAAAAAAACCTGCAATTGCAGGTTTTTTTATTTGATAGATAACAATTTTTTGGCGCAGCATAAAGTGAATGCTTTTGCCTTAAATGGCCTGATAACTGACTAGGTTCCAGTCAGTTATCAATATTATTGAAATAAGTCTTCTGTAGGATCTTCAATAAAGATGTCGCTTTGATCTTGCTCTTCTTGGACATACTCCGTGGGCTCAGTACCAGCAATAAAGTACTCAAATGAGCTGGTGTGATCCGTTTTACGCGTTAGCTTGCCCGTCGCCAAATCTATTCTGGCTGACACAATCCCTTCAGGTGGCAGCATTGGCTCTTGTGGCGTGCCTTCAAGTGCCTCTTTCATAAATTCGTTCCAGCCTGGCCCAGCTGTTTTTGCCCCGGCTTCAGCCCCTGAAATTTGGTCTTTAGCACCATTGGCGTTCCAAGCGGTTCGACCCAGCTCTTTACTGTGGTCATCAAAGCCAACCCAGACCGTTGTTGCGAGTTTAGGGTTGAAGCCACTAAACCAAGTATCGCGAGATTCGTTGGTTGTACCGGTTTTACCGGCGATATCGCGTCGGTTAACAACCCGTGCAGCCCGCCATGCAGTGCCATTCCAGCCGGTACCTTTACTCCAATTACCTCCACCCCAAATAACACTTTTGAGTGCTTCAGTAATCAAAAATGCGTGTTGGCTAGAAACGATTTGCTCTGCATAACGAGAGTCGTCGTCTCCGCACACGGCAGCAGGTTCTGCAACACTTGCTGGTGGACTAGATAATTCATCAGCCATTGCCGCAAAAGGATCGTCATTGATGACTTCCTCAGTTGCTTGCAAATCCTGCGTTGGCGTACATGCTAAGGTTGGGTTAGCTTGCTCGATAATATTGCCGTAACTGTCTTCAATACGTTCAATAAAATAGGGTTCAACTTTGTAGCCACCATTGGCAAAAACACTAAATGCAGTGACGACTTGTAAAGGGGTAACCGATGAAGACCCTAACGCAATAGACTCATTGCGAGGAATATCGTCACGGTCGAAGCCAAACCTTACTAAGGTGTCTATTGCGCTATTCAAGCTGGTATAACGCATTGCTCGTACAGCCATGACGTTAACCGATTGCGCTAAGCCTACACGCAGCCTCGTTGGACCAGTATAGCGGTCAGGTGAGTTTTTCGGACGCCAAGCAATGCCTTGACGGGTGTCTGCGTTGTTAATTGGCGCATTGTTGATAAGCGTTGCTAAGGTGTAGCCCTTTTCAAGCGCCGCCGTGTATATAAACGGCTTAATGTTAGAACCTAACTGACGTTTAGCTTGAGTCACGCGGTTATATTGGCTGGTATGGAAACTAAAGCCACCGACAAGGTTCTTAATTGCACCATCGTGGGGATCGAGCGAAACGATGGCGCTCGACACTTCCGGAATTTGTGATAATTGCCAAAACTCGCCGTTGTTGCGAATCCAGATCTGTTGGCCCACCGTTAGCACATCGCTGGCCAATTTCGGTGCTTTGCCTTGGCGTTTGTTACTGATGAAGCTACGTGCCCACTTAAGACCTTGCCAATCAATGTCGATGGTTTCGCCTTTTGCGTTGATGACTTGCGCTTGCTGATCTTCGACACTAATCACTGCTGCTGGAATGAGCCCTTGGAACCCTCGAGTTTGACTCAGTAGCGATTTTATTTCCTTTACCGCAGGCGCAGTATCAGTCCAAAGGACTTTTGTGGCACCACGATAGCCATGACGTTCATCGTAGGCATAAACATTATTACGCAGCGCTTTTTGGGCTTTTAACTGTAGTGATGAGTCAACCGTTGTCACTATGTTGTAACCGCCGGTATACGCTTCTTCTTCGCCAAGCTTGGCAACAAGATAATCTCGCGCCATTTCAGAGATGTACGGCGCATAAAGGTTAATTTCAGCACCGTGGTACTTTGCGGTTATCGGCGCGCGAACCGCTTCATCATATTGCGCCTGAGAAATATTCTCTTTTTCTAACATACGCCCAAGTACCCAGTTACGACGATTCATCGCACGAGCTGGGTTACGAATAGGGTTTGCCGCAGAAGGGGCTTGAGGAAGACCGGCAATCATTGCCATTTCTGGCAAGGTTAGCTCGTCTAACTCTTTGCCATAATAAACTTGTGCAGCGGCGCCGACACCGTAGGCACGATTACCTAAGAAAGAACGGTTGAGGTAGAGTTCAAGAATTTCTTGTTTGTTGAGTGCTTTTTCAATCTTAAGTGCTAGAAAAATCTCTTTAATCTTTCGAATATAGGTTTTTTCTCTTGATAAGAAAAAACCACGAGCCACCTGCTGAGTAATAGTACTTGCCCCTTGGCTCTTTTTACCTGTGGTCGCCAAGATCAGCGCCGCGCGGACGATACCGATAGGGTCGATACCTTTATGTTCGAAAAAGCGTGCATCTTCGGTATCGAGTACCGCGTTGATTAGCTGAGTAGGCACTTCCTCATATTCCACAGGGATACGACGCTTTTCACCAAACTGAGAAATGAGTTTGCCGTCACTACTGTAGATGCGTAGCGGGGTTTGCAGCTTAACCGTTTTGAGCGTGGTGACATCTGGGAGTTCTGGTAAAAAGTAAAAATAGGCTGCAGCAATAGCGCCAATACCTAAAAGGACCAGGCTAAAGAGCGCGATGACAATTCGTTTAAACCATTTCACCAGACATTTCCAATAATTTTAGTGGGCACAATAGTATATAAGGCGAGTCGCTATTGGTGAAGTAAAAATGGTTGTCAAAAAAATGGCAATTGTAAAACCCAGAAACATTTTGTACAAATATCTATAACGAGTTGATTTTGTGCTAATCTAATTGCTGAAACTATAACAAAAGTGACGATGGACTATGCTTTCAAACTTATGGAAGCGTCAGGCTCCGCAAATGGTGGGTATTGACCTTGGCTCCCATGAAGTCAAGGCAGTATTGCTGAGTAAGACTGCTGATGGTTATAAAATTGTAAGCCACACCGCCGTGCCGATTAAAAAAGGCGCGATTAATGATCATGAGATCAAAGATAACGATGCAGTGCTTGAATCTTTAAGGAAAGTGAAACGTGCTTTGCCAAAAGGGGTGAAGTTTGCGTCTGTTGCTGTTTCTGGCTCCGCGGTCATGACGAAAGTGATTTACATGGATGCTTCCCTCAATGAAGAAGAGATGGAAGCGCAGATTGAGATCGAAGCTGATAACCTGATTCCCTACTCACTTGACGAAGTGAGCATCGACTTTGAGACTTTGAGCGTAAACAGTACTGACCCTACCAAAGTTGATGTGTTGCTAAGTGCTTGTCGCACTGAAAATATTGATGCCCGAGTTGATGCTCTGTATGACGTTGGACTTGAAGCCAAAGTGGTGGATGTCGAAGGTTATGCATTAGGGCGTGCCTATGAGGTGATTGCCCCGCAACTGCCAGAAGGCGCAGATGATAAAGTGGTAGCCTTAGTGGATATTGGCGCAAACATCACGACTTTTGCTGTGGTGGAGCAGGGTGAAACCACTTTTGTTCGTGAGCAAGCTTTTGGTGGTGAGCAGTTCACTCAGTCGATTCTTTCCTTCTATGGTATGTCTCATGAGCAGGCTGAAAAAGCCAAAATTGAAGGCGACCTTCCTAGAAATTATATGTTTGAAGTGTTGTCACCGTTTCAAACTCAGTTACTACAGCAAATTAAACGCACCTTGCAGATTTATTGTACTTCTAGCGGCAAGGATAAAGTTGATCATATCGTTTTGTGTGGCGGTACATCCAAACTTGAAGGTATGGCCAATTTGCTGACCAATGAACTCGGTGTACATACCATTATTGCGGACCCGTTTCAGGGATGTTTGCATGCCGACGAACAGTTGAAGTCTCACCTGCAAGCAGATATCAGCAAGTATATGGTGGCATGTGGACTAGCCTTGAGGAGTTATTCTGAATGGCGAACATAAACCTACTCCCCTGGCGAGAAGAAGCGCGCGAAAAACATAAGCGCGATTATTTAGGTATCTTGGCACTGGTATTTTTAGTGTCATCCTTACTGGTTTATGTGGCTTTGATGGTAATTGATTCGATGACCGAGGAGCAACGAGGCCGCAATGCATACCTAACATCCGAGATTCAACTGCTAGAAAAGCAGATAGCAGAAATCAAAAAAATCCGCGAACGCAAGAAAGATATCGAGCGTCGCACCGAGATTATTTTGAATCTACAACAAGCGAGGAATTTACCCACGCATGTGCTTGATGAGCTAGTACGCATTGTGCCACCAGGAATTTACCTATCTAGTATTGAAAAGAAAGGCAGCTTGTTATGGATAGAAGGACGCAGCGAGTCGAATAACAATGTCGCTAACATGATGCGTAAGGTTAAAACATCACAATGGCTACAAGATCCCAATATGCGATCGATTATTTCTCAACGAGAAGAGTTGCGCCAGTTACAACGATTTAGCCTGAAAGTCACCATACGTGAAGCCAGTCCAGAACAGAGTGATACACAAGGAGCGAGCCGATGAAACTCGATCTGAGTGAATTTAATGACATTGATTTTGAAAACATAGGTGGTTGGCCAACACAGGTGAAAGTCGTGTTTGCCATCATGTTGGCAGTGTGTATTTTTGTCGCCAGTTACTTCTTGTTTGTCTCAGATGCAATTGCTGAGCTCGATAAAGAGCAAAGACAAGAAGAGACCTTGAAAAATGACTTTAAAGCGAAATACCAATTAGCGGCTAATCTTAAGTTATACCGTGAGCAGCTTGAAGTGATGGAAGTTCAGTTTGCTGAACTATTAAAGATGCTGCCGTCTCAAAATGAGATGCCAGGGCTACTGGATGACTTAACCTTTGTTGCAACCGATGCAGGTTTAAAGATCGAAAGCCTAGATTGGCGTGAAGAGATTCAGCGTGATTTTTACATTGAATTTCCTATTAGTATGTCAGTCGGGGGTAATTATCATGAAATGGGGCAGTTGGTCAGCGGTGTGGCGAAACTACCTCGAATTGTGAGCTTGCATGATTTTGTTATTACCCGAGGTGAATCCGGTGAGTTAGCGATGGAGATTCTCGCTAAAACTTATCGATTCAAAGAGGGCGCTGAGTTGCCTGCAGAAAAACCAGAGGGGGCGAAGAAATAATGAAACAGCTTTTGTTAGCCTCTGTGGTTTTGATATTGACAGCATGCTCGGGTGACCGCAGTGATTTAGAACTGTTTGTAACCACCACTAAAGCGCAACATGTCGCGTATATTAAGCCGCTTGAAGAGACGCCTAAATTTGAGCATTACGCTTACCAAGCTGAATTGATGCGTAGTCCTTTTGTACCGCCTTCGCGTGAACTTACCGAAGAAGTTATTGATACAACCAAGGATTGCTTGCAGCCTGATTTAAGACGCCGCAAAGGGCGCTTAGAGACCTATGCATTAGACAATTTGAAAATGCGAGGCACGCTCAGCGAGCGTGACACTATTTGGGCGTTAGTGGAAACCAATGATGGCAGTGTATATCGTTTAGGTGTGGGAGAGTATTTAGGTCTTTATCATGGCCGAATAGCTAAAGTTACACCGCAAACAGTCGAAATAATTGAATTAATTCCAGATGGTTCTGGTTGCTGGGCTGAAAGAATGAGCAACATGGAACTTACCGGAGAATAACAAGCGAAGGATGTGGGAATAATGGAATCTTCTGCCGCGAAAAAAGTAATCAATCACCTGTCGTCGCTAATGAAAGCGGTCATGACGACAACACTCTTGATGGCCTGGGCTGTGAATGCTTCAGCCGCCAATCGCTTGGTTGATGTTAAGTATCATGCAGTTGTTGATCATCAGCTAGAGCTGCAACTGACTTTTGAAAACCCGGTGTCAGAGCCGAAAATAGACCTTAATGCTGCGCCTGCGCAGATTATTTTAGGGTTTGATGACAGTATTTCTGGCCTAGAAAAAGATGTGCTACCGGTGGAGACTGTTGGCGTTAAAGCGGTGACGGCCATTCAAAATGGTGAGCAACTTAGCGTACTCGTTGATTTAGCTAAGGTAAAAGCTTATCAGGGTAAAGTGGTAGGCAATACTTACCGTTTAACCATTAATGATGAAGTTGTGAGTCGCGCTGATGGCGAGCCAAATCGCTTTATTAATGGCATTAAAACTATCGATTTTAGGCGTGATAAGGCAGGTGGCGGTGAGCTACTCGTTGAACTTAACAATGCGTCAGTGGCTGCCAATGTTGAACAAGTGGGCGCTAAGTTAGAGCTTAAGTTGTACAACACTGATATTGGATCAGATCTGCTTTACGTGATGGACGTACAAGATTTTGCTACGCCCGTTAATAGCTTTGAAACCTTTAAAGAAGAGTTGACTACGCGCATTTTGGTCGATGTGTCAGGTCAGTATGAGTACAACTATAAGCAAGAAGGTAGCCTATTCCGTTTGAGTGTGAAAAAAGCTGAGCGGATGACAGTGGTCAAAGAAGAGAAGAAGTACGAAGGACGTTCATTATCACTGAACTTCCAAAGTATTTCAGTGCGCACTGTACTACAGATTATTGCTGATTATAACGATTTTAACTTGGTTACCAGTGATACTGTAGAGGGCGATATTACCCTTCGTCTAGATGATGTGCCTTGGGATCAAGCATTGGATCTAATTTTACAAACAAAAGGTTTAGATAAGCGTGTTGAAGGTAATATTTTGATGATTGCGCCTGCTGAAGAGTTGGCAATACGTGAAAGCCAAGAGTTGAAAAATCAGCAAGAAGTTAAAGAACTGGCGCCACTTTTCTCTGAATACCTTCAAATTAATTACGCTAAAGCAACCGACATAGCTGAACTGCTCAAAGGCGATGAGTCGAGCTTATTGTCTTCTCGAGGCAGTGTCGCTGTGGATGAGCGTACTAATACGCTGTTAGTTAAAGATACTGAAGAAACACTAGAAAACGTACACCGTTTGATTGAAGTGCTAGACATCCCCATTCGTCAGGTGTTGATCGAATCTCGTATGGTGACGGTGAAAGATGATGTCTCTGAAGATTTAGGTATCCGTTGGGGGGTGACAGACCAGCAGGGCAATAAAGGAACTTCAGGTAGCCTAGAAGGCGCCAATGATATCGCTAATGGTATTGTGCCCAGTTTAGGTGATAGGTTGAATGTGAATTTACCTGCGGCGGTAGCCAATCCAACCAGTATTGCATTCCACGTAGCTAAGTTAGCCGACGGTACTTTGCTTGACCTTGAGTTGAGTGCTTTAGAAGTGGAAAGTAAAGGTGAGATTAT
Organism: Shewanella waksmanii; assembly: GCF_043643685.1. GTDB lineage: Bacteria > Pseudomonadota > Gammaproteobacteria > Enterobacterales > Shewanellaceae > Shewanella > Shewanella waksmanii_A. The sequence goes on along the minus strand of NZ_JBHZSN010000017.1, from coordinate 58,040 downwards.
TGCGAGTCCGCGTATTACCACATCTAACCAAAAAGCAGCATACATTGAGCAGGGTGTGGAGATTCCTTACGTAGAATCTGCATCAAGTGGTGCAACAACGGTACAGTTTAAAAAGGCGGTGTTATCGTTACGGGTAACGCCTCAGATTACGCCAGATAATAGGGTGATTTTGGATCTTGAAATCACGCAAGATTCTCAAGGTAAAACGGTTGATACTCCGCTTGGCCAAGCCGTATCTATCGATACTCAACGTATTGGTACTCAAGTATTGGTTGACCATGGTGAAACTATCGTGCTCGGTGGTATTTACCAACAGCAGTTAATTAACCGAGTGAGTAAAGTACCAGTATTGGGTGATATTCCCTTTGTTGGTTATCTATTCAGGAACACTTCCGATAAGAACGAACGTCAAGAGTTACTTATTTTTGTGACCCCTAAAATTGTCTCAGAAGAGATATAACTTACTATTTTTGCACATGTTGGCGCTGGTGGGTCCTCCACAGCGCCATGTGTTATAACGGATAATTTCATAGAATTCGCTGACTTCTCTTGCCTTTATAGGGGGTAAACTGAGATAATCCGCGGTCAAGTCTCAATAGAGCAAGGTAACATTTAAGGTCGGCCGGATTTTTTGGCTGGCATAGGCAAACTTCATATAAGATTCAGACGTAAAGCAATGGCTGAAAAACGTAATATTTTCCTAGTAGGTCCTATGGGGGCTGGTAAAAGCACTATAGGTCGTCATCTCGCACAGATGCTTCATTTAGAGTTCCACGATTCAGATCAAGAGATTGAGAACCGTACAGGCGCAGATATCGCTTGGGTTTTCGACGTTGAAGGTGAAGAAGGGTTTCGCCGTCGCGAAACACAAGTTGTCGCAGACCTTACCGAAAAACAAGGTATTGTCTTAGCAACAGGTGGTGGCTCTATTCAGAGCAAAGAGATCCGTAACAACCTTTCTGCACGAGGTATTGTGGTTTATTTGGAAACCACTATCGATAAGCAAGTAGCGCGTACCCAGCGTGATAAACGCCGTCCGTTATTGCAAGTTGAAGACCCAAGAGAAGTGCTAGAAAATCTTGCTGCAACCCGTAACCCTCTTTACGAAGAGATTGCTGATGTCATCGTTAAGACTGATGAGCAAAGTGCAAAAGTTGTCGCAAACCAAATTATCGAACAATTAGGCTTTTAATTTAGGCGGAAAAATGAAGCAGATTCAGGTTGAACTTGGTGAACGTAGTTATCCTATTTTCATTGGCCGGAATCTTCTGGAGCAGGGTGAGCTTTTCGCTGACTATGTGCAGAATAAAAAGCTTCTAATCGTCACAAATGACACCATAGCGCCCATGTATCTTGACCAGTTACAAGCGCTATTGGCTTCATTTAATTGCGTTGAACCTGTCATTCTTCCCGATGGTGAGCAATACAAAACCCTTGAACAGACCAATGCTATTTATACTGCTTTATTGGAGCAGAACTTAGGTAGAGATACGGTTCTGATCGCCTTGGGTGGTGGTGTTATCGGTGATATGACTGGTTTTGCTGCAGCCTGTTATCAACGTGGTGTTGATTTTATTCAGGTTCCTACCACATTACTTTCTCAAGTTGACTCTTCTGTTGGTGGCAAAACTGCAGTTAATCATCCACTTGGGAAAAACATGATCGGTGCTTTTTATCAGCCGAAAATGGTCATGATAGATACTCAATGTTTGCATACCCTGCCAGCGCGTGAGTTTGCAGCTGGGATGGCCGAGGTGATTAAGTACGGCATAATCTGGGATGCGGAATTCTTTGCTTGGCTTGAAGATAATACTCAAGCACTTAAATCACTGGATGAGCAGGCTCTAAAGTATGCCATTGCCCGTTGTTGTGAGATTAAGGCTGAGGTTGTCGAACAGGACGAGACCGAGCAAGGGGTGCGCGCACTGCTAAACTTGGGGCACACCTTCGGCCACGCTATTGAAGCTGAAATGGGCTATGGAGTTTGGCTGCACGGTGAAGCCGTGGCTGCTGGCACAGTACTTGCTGCAAAAACTGCACAGGAGATGGGCTTAGTTGATGAGTCAATCGTTTGTCGCATTAGTGCGATATTCGAGGCTTTTGACCTACCGATTTTAGCTCCTGAAACGATGAATTATGAACAATTTATCAAGCATATGCGGCGCGACAAAAAGGTCCTTCAGGGTCAGTTAAGAGTCATTTTGCCAAAGGCAATTGGTCAAGCAGGTATATACAGTGATGTACCTGAATCTCTACTGGAAGGGGTCATTAGCCGCAACTAATTACCGTTTGGTGGCCGTGTGACGTTAAACTCTTCATTCTTATTACCTAGCCAAGATGCGTTGTTGCAGCGTTTGCAGCATGTGGTGCTATACGGTCAGCAACTTACCGTTCTGACTGGTGATAACGGCTGTGGCAAAACCAGTATTCTAACTGAGCTAGTCGAAGAACTGTCTGAAGTCAGCAGTGCATTTGTGACTTGTCCAATGCATTGCGATAGCGCTGAAATCCGTCGTAAAGTATTAGTACAATTGTTGAGTGAACCGGCATTTGACGATGAAATCCCCATGCCGGAAACCCTATTAAAACTGGCATCATCTCTGCCTGTTGCATCACATATTGTGCTTGATGACGCCCATCATTTGCCGTTAGAGATTTGGGCTGAGTGTATTGTACTCAGTCAGTTGTCTTTGAATGGGCGTCGTATCACCGTGACCCTCTCTACAACAGCAGATTACCTTGATTCTGTTGTTGCGCAGTTGCCTGATACCGATGAGATGCCGCTGTTACCAATGGCGGTTGAGCCGTTAGATAACGAAGAGCGTGAAGGCTTATATTACCTCTTACTGAGTCGCAGTGAGCAAGTTCCGTTTACCCCAAGGGAGATCGTTGCTGAACAACTTGCGAAGCAAACAGGGCGGCCCGATGAGGTGGTTAAACTGTTTGAGTTAGCACTGAATGGCGAACCTGAAGTTGCGGCGAAAGCATCTTGGATGAAGCCGCTTCTCGTAATGGTGATTGCGATGATGTTTGCTGCTATAGGTTATGCTTTTTTTACCAACCAAACAGCAGAGCCGGTTGTCAGTAAAGTGATGACGGTCAGTGAAGCGCGGGCTAATGCGGCGAACTTAAAGTATGCCCATCGAATTTTGCTGCCCTATTTTCAATATCGTCATCAGTTAACTCAAATGAGCGACGCCTCAGTATCTCAGCGCACAGATAACCCAAATGCTGAGAGTGAGGAGCCTTCAGCCTCTGAGGGTAAAGAGTCTTCAGCTTCTGAGAGTAAAGAGCCTTTAGCTACAGTAAGGGAAGAACCTTCAGCCCAATCTGAGCAGCAGGCTAGTATGGCCGATACTGGTTCTAAGCTGAGTGCGACAGTGAAGGCTGAAGTTGAGACAAGGGAAGCATTAGCGTCGGCAACTAAGCCTGCAGCAGTTCAAGATGAGGCTGCTGATGTAAGTGATGATAGTCGCGTTAATATTGATGTCAGCACAGACATCTCGAGTCAAAGCGCAGCAGTAACGTCATTGCAGATGCCAACTAAGCTGTATACCTTGCAACTTGCCAGTGTTAAGCAGCGCCAATCCCTTGATAGGATTTTGGCTCAGTTGTCCAATGAGCCAAATGTCAGAGTGGCCAAGGATAAACAGCGCTGGGTTGTCTTATATGGGGATTTTGCGACTAACTTAGAAGCACAGCAGCAAGGCAAAAGATTGGTAACCGAATATCAAATTGGCCAGCCTTGGTTACGCGCTTGGCGAGATATTGGCCATTATGATATACAGAAGGCTGTTCCTAGTCGTGAAATTCAATAATAAACAGAGTACAATCGTCAGCTTGTCTTCTCTCAGCGTTCAATCGATTTAGATGGTTAAAAAACAAAGAGCCTTTCTTAAGTGGGCTGGTGGTAAATACAAATTGGTTGACGCTCTCAGTGATTACTTGCCTGAGGGAGATAGACTCGTTGAACCCTTTGTCGGAGCAGGATCGGTATTTCTAAACACCCACTACGATCGTTACCTGCTTTGTGATATCAATCAGGATCTTATTAATTTATATAAGATTATTCAATCACAGCCTGAAAAGTACATTCGTGAAGCTAAAGCGATGTTCGTACCAAGTATGAACGATAAAGATGCTTACTATCAGGTTCGTTCAGAGTTTAACCAAACCCAAGATCCTTTGCTACGCTCAGTGTATTTCTTGTATATGAATCGTCATGGTTTTAATGGCCTTTGTCGCTATAACCGAAAAGGCGGCTTTAATGTGCCGTTTGGTTCGTATAAGAAACCCTATTTTCCTGAAGCGGAAATCATGGCGTTTGCAGAAAAAGCCCAGCGTGCTGAGTTTAAATGTATTGGGTACGAGCAGGCTTTTGCGCTGACGCAGCCCGGTGATGTGGTTTATTGTGATCCACCGTATGCGCCATTGTCGACTACAGCCAGTTTCACAACCTATGTTGGTGCTGGTTTTAGTTTGGATGACCAAGCCTTGTTGGCGCGAAAATCGAGACATACAGCAATCGATCGCGGTATACCGGTGCTGATCAGCAATCATGATATTCCGCTGACCCGTGAGCTATACCATGGCGCGCGCTTTGGTACTATTCAAGTGCAACGTAATATCAGCCAGAAGGGCAATGGACGCAAAAAAGTTGATGAACTAATGGCGTTATATGATGACCGTTATCATAGTGAAAATGACTAGACCCGGTTGAGCTTTAACAATTAAGTTAGCACTGTGTTATTGCAAGCTGTTGATTATCTAGCCCAGTACCCATCTTACGGTAAAAATCAGCCCTATCACTAACATGGCTGCCATGAGTATTCCCATGATGATAAATGGAATTGGGGATTGAGACTGAAAATCCCGACTGCGATTACTTTCTGTTTGTACACCAAAAAATGCCGCGAGCGTACTAGTGAAAACTTGCAGTAGCCGCGACACCTTAGATTAGTAACGAGTTTGATTGCTGTTAGCTGGAACGTCATCAATGGGGCTGTCTTGATGGCCGTGGAGTAGTTCTAGCAGATCTACGAAGTGAAATTGCCCTGAGCGACTTTTTCCAGTGAACCAGTTTTTCCAACTGACATCGTTAGATTGTTGTGCGCAACGGTTGCTAGGGTGGCTCGCTGGTAGTGTTGGGTTATAACTGGTGTTGGCATCACATAGGCACGCAGACGCCGACTCATCCTTGTTGAGCTGCTGAACACCAATAGCCGTACCGGCTACCATCACCGCCACAGTAGCGAGTAATGTTGCTGATTTTATACTAGCTGAAAGTTTAGTCCTTGCTTTCATCTCGACATCCTTACAATCATGCAAACATACAGGTCTCGGGATTATAGCAAATACGTTTATATTTTGAACACCTTTTTATAACAAAGTCGCTACTTGAACCAAAATATCATTCGAATGTATACAAGGGATGCCAAAATGACTGTTGTGCTATAGAGGCTTTGGCCATCTAAAGGTAGAATAGCGTACTTCTTCTACAGCCCTTAGTGAGTTTAGTATGCGACCTTTTCAAATAGCACCTTCCATTCTTTCTGCCGACTTTGCCCGCTTAGGTGAAGATGTCGATGCCGTTCTAAAAGCAGGCGCTGATGTTGTCCACTTTGATGTGATGGACAACCACTATGTGCCCAATTTAACCATAGGCCCAATGGTTTGCCAGGCATTAAGAGATTATGGTGTGACTGCTGATATTGATGTGCACCTGATGGTGAAACCGGTTGATCGTATTATTCCTGATTTCGTAAAAGCGGGTGCTTCAATTATTACTTTCCACCCTGAAGCATCAGAACATATCGACCGCACCTTACAGTTGATTAAAGAAGCCGGTTGCAAGGCGGGATTAGTATTTAACCCTGCAACGCCACTGCACTATCTTGATCATGTAATGGATAAACTGGATGTGATTCTACTGATGTCTGTTAACCCGGGCTTTGGTGGACAATCGTTTATTCCATCAACGTTGGACAAGCTAAAGCAGGTGCGTGAGCGCATCGACGCTAGCGGTTATGAGATCCGCCTACAAGTCGATGGTGGCGTAAAAGTTGATAATATTGCCGAAATCGCAGCCGCCGGTGCAGACATGTTTGTTGCTGGAAGTGCCATTTTTAACCAGCCAGATTATAAAGCGGTGATTGATCAGATGCGCGCAGAATTAGCTAAGGTAGACGCGTAAATTATGAGTATGAATGCCATCAAGGCGATTGCCTTTGATCTCGACGGAACACTGATAGACAGTGTGCCTGATCTTGCTGCGGCAACTAACGCCTTGCTGGCTGAGCTGGGTTTTGCCGCTTGCAGTGAAACTGAAGTGAGATCTTGGGTCGGTAATGGTGCTAAAAAATTAGTGCAACGGGCACTTGTTGCTAAATCTGATCGCGAGATAGACGACGATTATCTGCAGCAAGTTTTGCCTTTGTTTATGACGCATTATCAAGCTAATTTACAACAGCATAGTCGTCTTTATGATGGCGTACTGGAGGTGTTGACCCAGTTAAAGCAAGCGGGCTTTGCTTTGGCAGTGGTCACCAATAAACCTTATAAGTTCACTGTGCCTCTGTTACAAGCTTTCGGGTTAGATGGCTTGTTTGATGTGGTGCTCGGTGGCGATTCTTTAGCGAAAATGAAACCAGATCCTATGCCGCTTAACCATTTGTTGGCGCATTGGCAGCTGGGTCAACATCAGCTTTTGATGGTTGGCGACTCAAAAAATGACATTTTTGCGGCAAAATCTGCAGGTATTGCGGTGATAGGCTTGACCTATGGCTACAACTACGGTGAAGATATCTCTCTATCCGGCCCTGATGCCGTGTGTGAACAGTTTAGCAATATATTGGCGCATGTTAATCATCGCCCAAATGAAATGGAGTAACAAAACGTATGAGTAAACCTATCGTTCTTAGCGGTGCCCAGCCGTCTGGTGAATTAACCATTGGTAATTACATGGGCGCGTTACGTCAATGGGTTGCTATGCAAGACAGCCATGACTGCCTTTACTGTGTGGTTGATCTCCATGCTATTACTGTTAGACAAGATCCTAAAGCGCTTAGAGAAGCTTGTTTAGACACGTTAGCTTTGTATTTGGCCTGTGGTGTTGACCCTAAGAAGAGCACGGTATTTATTCAGTCTCAGGTACCACAGCACACACAATTGAGTTGGGCGCTTAACTGTTACACCCAAATGGGTGAGTTAAATCGTATGACTCAGTTTAAAGACAAGTCGCAAAAGCACGCGAATAATATCAATGTGGGTTTATTCGGTTACCCAGTTTTGATGGCGGCGGATATCTTGTTGTACCAAGCCAATGAGATCCCAGTTGGCCAAGATCAAAAGCAGCACTTAGAGCTAACCCGAGATATCGCAACGCGTTTCAATAACGCCTATGGTGAAACTTTCACTATTCCTGAGCCGTTTATTCCTGAGTTAGGCGCTAAAGTGATGTCGCTGCAAGATCCGCTGAAGAAGATGTCTAAGTCGGACGACAATCGTAATAATGTCATCGGCTTGCTTGAAGATCCTAAAGCGGTGATGAAAAAGCTTAAGAAAGCCATGACTGACAGTGATGAGCCACCTGTGGTGCGTTTTGATGTTGAGAACAAGCCTGGGGTTTCTAACCTACTGAGCTTAATGTCAGGTGTGACTGGGCAAAGTATTGCCAGTATTGAAGCTGACTTTGAAGGCAAAATGTATGGTCACCTTAAAGTGGCAGCGGGTGAAGCCGTTGTGGGAATGTTAGAGCCACTTCAAGCACGTTATAACGAGTTTAGAGCTGATCAAACCTTCCTTGATCAAGTGATGAAAGATGGTGCTGAAAAAGCGCAGGCAAGAGCGGAAGTGACGCTAAAACAAGTTTACGAGAAAATTGGCCTATTGGTTTAATTTGCTTGTTTGCAACAAACACTAGCCGGCCCCAGTGCCGGCTTTTTGTTATTTAAATCGTGGCTTGAAAAAGGCACCTTTGCATAGCGCCATAAGGGAACACACTGCTTGGTGCCGCTAAAACACGTTATTTAGGTATCTTCATCTCTACAAGGCTTCTTAGCGAAATCCCTAGCACGAAAGTTCAGGCACGAAAGCTCCAGCAACAGAGCTCCAGTGTCAAAGCTCAATACATGCTAGGGCGTGTTGATCTTTCACGGTTAAATTTTGTTCGAGATACAAGCGTTTTAATCGCGACGAGCAGTTTGCCGCCTAGCACGCTAAGCAAAATACTGCTCAACAAAGAGTAAAACGCTTGCAGCCGAACCCTCTGGGCAGTGTTTGTGGCTTCTTTCTACGTCGTTATCGGCTTATCAAGTAGGCCACCTACATATCAAAGCCTCTGCCTTGAATAAAGAACCCACAAACTGCTGCAAAAATCATCTTGAAAGATCAACACGCCCTAGTGAACCGATAGGGTTTGGTTAAATAGCCAATGACTAAAAGTGGCTATGGCAGGCTCTTTTAAGCGTCGCTGCTTACAGAGGAAATTAAACTCAAATCCCGTTTCAACGCTGGGGAGTTCAAGCGCCACTAGTTTGCCTGCTTCAATGTCACTCTCGACCATAAAGTCAGAAGCTAATGCGATTCCTTGTCCTGCGATTGCCGCTTCTATTGCCAGTAATACATGACTGAATAAGTGCTGTTGGCAATGGGGTGAGAGCGCGATAGCGTTTGCATTGGACCAGTTATGCCAATCCATGCCTAACGGGCCTTCATCGACGATCAGCAAGGGATGTTGCCATAGTGAGTCGACATTATGGATGGGGTGTTCGGCCAATCGCTGTGGGCTACACACAGGGATTAAACGCTCTTTATGAAGTAAGCGTTGGAAATAATGTTGCTGCTGACTTTGACCGGTTATAAACATGTCGGCGACGCTGTCAGATAAGCTAGGCTCTTCGGTGATCATATCTAAGCGCACTTTTATTTCAGGGTGCAATTGCCTGAAACTTGTCAGTCGAGGAATCAACCATTTCACTGCAAAAGAGCTAAATACAGCTAACCGAATCGCAGCGCTAGGCTGACCAAGCAGCTGTTGGTTGATGTCACTTAACTCGTTAAAAATCCTACTGACTTCAGTGTATAACAGCTGTCCTTGTTCTGTGAGCGAGAAGGCGCGACCTTTACGGTGAAACAGTGCGGTATCGAAGTGCTGCTCTAGTAACTTTATTTGATGGGAAACTGCACTTTGGGTGATGCAAAGCTCTTGTGCTGCTTGAGAAAAGTGTAACTGCCTCGCAGCAACCTCAAACACCTGCAGTGCACGTAACGGTGGCAATTTTCTCATTATGAATTCATTTGTGTGATTGCTGTCATGGTATGAATTTAATTCATTATTTATTAAAAAACATCATTTTTCGCCGGTAATTGTGCTGGTTATCATGCGAGAAAATTGTCGATTTGGTGCTGGAATGAAAACACCTGTAGTTATCGCATTACTTATCTTGATTGGTGGTAACCTATTTAGCGCCCTTTATGATGTATCGATAAAGTGGCTGCCTGATGATGCTAATGCCGCATCGTTTCTATTGATCCGTCAAGTGACCTCGGTATTAATGTTGCTGCCGATTTGGTGGTATTGCGGTCGCCCTAAAACTCAGCACCTACAGCTGCATATGCTGCGGGCAAATAGTGGTGCAATTGGTGGCTTATTTTTGATCATGGGCTTAATGAGCTTGCCGCTAGCGACGGTAAGTTCACTGTTTTTCACCGCGCCTATCTGGATCATCTTGTTGGGATGGTGGCTGTTGGGTGAGCGTATTAGTCGCCAAAAAGTGATTATTACGTTACTTGGGTTTGCCGGTGTATTGATCATTTTGCGTCCCAGCGAAATGAGCATATTTGGTATTGTGGTATTGCTGGCAGCGTTGATATTTAGCGGCAATCAGTTGGCATTACGTAAAGTGCCAAATACCGAACCGGCCTACGTCACTTTGCTTGCCTATAACTTGCTAGGCATTCCGGTATTGTTGCTGGTGGCCGTTTATCAAGGTATGCAAGGACTGAGTTGGCCAATGCTGTTAATTGCCCTGTTGAGCAATGTTTTTCTATTAGCTTATCACTGGCTTTGTGTATTGGCCTACCGACGCGCGCAAGCCAGCGACATCGCTGTCGCTGAATACTCTGGACTGCTATTTTGTGTGTTCTTTGGTTGGTTATGGTTTGATGAATGGCTTGATAGCTTAAGTTGGCTAGGGGTTGCGTTGGTGGTCTTGCCGTCGCTGCTACTGCCGTTAATTGCTAAGGCCACGGTGAAGAGTAAGCAGCGTAAATCATTAACCTTGAGCGCCAATAACTAAAGCAGCAAAATTTAAGCGCCAAAATTTAAGTGACAAGTCGGCAGTAAACCCAAGCAGAGTTAGCTGCTTGGGTATTCAAATACCTTGATGACTTTGCGGACTCCAGCGGTATTACGTGCCACATCGACAGCAAGGTCGGCTTGCTGCCTTTCAACGATACCAAGTAAAAACACTTCACCGTTTTCGGTAATCACCTTGATGCGGGTAACATCAAGGTCGTCGGTACCAAGCATGCGGCTTTTTACTTTAGTGGTGATCCAAGTATCGTTGCTACGGGTGGTGAATGACGTCGGGTTGCCAATACGGATTTGGTTGTGAATTTTGCCACCAAGCTTTAGTTCCTGAACCACTTTTACCGCTTTATCGCGCAGCATAGAGTTAGGGGCTTGACCAATCAACAACACGTTGCCATTCATGCTAATGCCACTGATATTGGTCTGATTCTGCAAATCGTCATGCTTAGACAGCGCACTTGAAATGGTAAAATCAGCATTTGTGTCATCTAGCTGAGTTGAAAAACTTCGCTCATCATTCACCATTACAGCACCGCCAACTGCACCAACCATTACGGCTCCGGCGCAGCCTTGCAGTATTGCAACAATGGCGATTAATGGCAGCAGTTTTCTCATGCTTGCTCGTCCTGTGGGAACAGGGTACGGTCAATGTTGTCACACAAGCAGTGAATCGCTAGTAAGTGCACTTCTTGGATACGTGCAGTGCTATTTGAAGGCACGCGGATTTCAACATCATTAACACTTAATAAGCCTGCCATTGGGCCGCCATCTTTACCTGTTAGTGCAACAATCGTCATGTCACGGCTAAGGGCTGCCTCGATAGCTTTAATCACGTTGCCAGAGTGACCACTGGTAGAAATAGCCAGTAGAATATCGCCTGGTTGCCCTAGGGCTAAAATTTGCTTTGAAAAAATCTCATCATAGCTGTAGTCATTGGCAATCGCTGTGATAGTAGAGGTATCTGTTGTTAAGGCAATTGCCGGTAGTGGCGGACGCTCTACTTCGAAACGGTTTAATAGCTCAGCAGAAAAATGCTGTGCATCACCAGCACTGCCGCCATTACCACAGGCCAAAATCTTGTTACCACCTAACAGGCATTGCACCATCATCTCAGCGGCTTTTTCAATCGATTCAGGCAACGCTTCTGACGCGTCAATTTTGGTTTGGATAGAGTGAGTAAAGCTGTCTTTGATACGTTCTAACATAAGGACAATCCTGTATATAATTCAAATTTTTATCTTTAGTGACTAGTGCATTATCAGTCTATTCACTAAAAAGCATTCTCAAGCCAAGTAATGTTACTGGCTTCAATTGCAACCACGTCGAAACGACAGGGCGCATGAATATTGTGTTGTTGAAGATAGGCGCTCGCGGCTTTACGGATACGTCCTATCTGTGCCTGACTTAACGCATTAACTGCGCCGCCATATTGGCTGGTTTTGCGATATTTTACTTCGACGAAAACCCAAGTTTGCTGATGTTTCATAATGAGGTCAATTTCCCCAAAACGAAAACGTACATTGTTGGCAACGAAGCTGAGCCCTTGTTGTTCTAGGAACTGGCGTGCTGTGACTTCACCCTGTTGCCCTTGAGTATTCAATTACATCGCCCGCAAGCGCCCGCGTTGATAGCGACCCCAGCTGAGCTTGCGATTTACCGTGCCATCTAAAGTGACCGACAATGTACCACTGCGTCCATTGTATTGGTAACCAGGCAGAGCTCGCATCTGGGCTAATTTATTAACCAACTCCAATGCATCATAGCCCATAATGTAGAGCCGTTTTTGGCTATTGGTCCATCTTGGCCATAATTCCGAGACTAACGCTGTTTCATTGCTGTCTTTTAATAGCCAAGGAATATCGCTAATGGCTAAGTTATTTAACTCTTGCACCGATTGAGCGCGATTGGACTCTATACGGCTACGACTGGTCGTGTAAAGCGGTACCGGATCGGTAAACACACTGAAATTGACATCAATAAATGGTTTCAGCAAAGGCAAATCCTGACTGCTGGCAATCATATATATTGCGTCGATATCTCGACGTGAGCGAAAGTCCGCTTCAATCTTATTGCCCAGTAACGCTTTTATACGGGCGATACGCTCTTTACTATCAATGACACCTAATGCTTTTTGTACCGTGACTTTCATTTCGTCGCCAGCATCATAGTAATGAATTTCAGCTGGCTTATCTGTAAGGCTTAACCACGCATCGTTAAAGGCCTGTGCCATGCGCTTGCCAATACCATTATTGCTGGCGAGCAATAGTGGCGTCGTCACCCCATCGTCATACAGTTTTTGCGCGGCATCAGCTGCTTCATGGGCCGGTGATAACGCAAAGTAGAACTGGTCTTTATTAGGCGTAAAGTTATCAATATGGTTCAAAAATAATTGTGGAATAGTGGCTGGTGCCGTTTCAATCTGTTCACTGCTTTGTTGATGCTGTATTTGCTGTAACTCTTCCACTTCAGATTGTAATAGTGGCCCGATAATAAATTCAGCCCCCGCCGCTACAGCTTGCTCGTAGGCAACCGTTGCACCTTTGGCTGAATCATAAAAGTTAAGCGTGACCGACTCATCTGCATCAGCGAGGTAGCGAGAAATAATGCCTTGCTTTACTGTGTCAGCCAGTGCAGCACGTTTGCCTGATAACGGCAGTAACACCGCAATATTTTTTGGTGCATAGGGCTTAGTGTTAAGCGCGTTTTCAAGATCTGTGGGTAATTTTATTGCGCCAGGGTGCTGCGGGTTTTGTCGCTGCCAATCACCTAAGTGAGTGATCAATTGGTTTGGGTCAACCGCATAATGTTTGGCGATATAGGCTAGCTGTAACCAACCGGCAAAAATAGGGTTGTCACTGTCTTGGCTAAATGCCAATACGGTTTCTTCTTGCATGGGTTGTAAGATCTGCCAAATCTCATCACTCACCTCGGTGACTTGCTGAGGTGGAAGATGCTGACTTAACAAGCTCAGCTGGCGAACTTGCTCGATTGGCTGATGGGTTAGCTGGTACAAATGTGCTTTGAATTGGTAATAAGCAACCCATTGCCAATCAGGGAGTGACCACTGTTTTGGGTAGTTAAGTAATGCCAGCGCGTCATCATAGGTTGAAGTCATTTCCAATACTCGCGCAGACAAGTAGAGATGTTCGGCTTGAAGCATTGGATTGGGGCTTAAAGTTGGCTTTATTGAGGCCAATGTTTTGCGCGCGCTACCACTATCGCCTTGATTAATGAAAGCGTGGGCAGCTAACAGCATTAATTTATCGCGTCTTTGTGCGTCAGTTTGTTTGGCCGCATCGGCCAAATACTGGCTGGCAGGTAAGGGAGCGCTCACCAGCGAAATCTCTTTAACTTCCTGTTTTTCTGGTGCTTTAGTTGTCGCGCAGCCAAATAAGACTAACGAAAATAACGCGACCGAGATAAATTTAGTTGAATTCAGTCTTTTTAACACAGGGCTTCACTCTGGTAAGATGCTGTCCGTAGTTTAACCTTCTCTTACGCTTGACGAAAGTCTTGTGACAATGAATACCGAGGTAGATATGGACCTAGCGGTCGCACTTTACATTGTGCCAACACCGATTGGCAATTTAGCCGACATTACTCAGCGGGCACTGGATGTGCTAAATCAGGTGTCTTTAGTCGCCTGTGAAGATACCCGCCACAGTGGAAAGTTACTTAGCCATTTCGGTATCGAAACCAGAAAAATCGCGATTCATGATCATAATGAACGTGACAGAGCAAAGGACATCATAAACCTGTTGGCTGACTCTCAGTCGGTGGCGTTGATTTCTGATGCGGGGACCCCGTTAATTTCTGATCCTGGATATCACTTGGTTTCGCAAGTCCGTCAAGCCGGTTACAAGGTCATTCCATTGCCAGGTGCTTGTGCGGCAATTACCGCATTAAGTGCGTCAGGCTTACCGTCAGACAGGTTTTCATTTGAAGGCTTTTTACCGGCTAAAGAAAAAGGCCGTCTCGATAAGTTAGCCGCATTGCGTGAAGATCCGCGCACCTTGATATTTTACGAATCCCCTCATCGCATTGTGCACAGCTTAAAATCGATTGTGACCGCGCTAGGTGCAGATAGAGAGATCGTGATGGCAAGGGAAGTGACCAAGACCTTTGAGACGTTTCTTAGTGGTGAAGCCCATGATGTATTAGCGCAGGTTGAAGTTGATGCTAACCAGCAAAAAGGCGAGATCGTATTGATGTGTCACGGCTTTAGGACACAAGAAACTGAACAGTTACCTCAAGTAGCGATTGATACCTTAACCATTTTGAGTGCAGAGTTGCCACTCAAGAAAGCGGCGGCATTAGCCGCTCAGATCCATGGCTTGAAGAAAAATGCTCTTTACAAACATGGCCTAAATATTGGTTTGTAACATTTATCCTTGGCAGTATGGATTAAGTGTTGGAGAGTTGCTTGTGCTTAGGCTATAATCCGCGCCGAGTTGGCCAGACAGTTGCTGCGTTCATTTATGAACGGGGAGGAAAGTCCGGGCTTCACAGAGCAGGGTACCAGGTAACGCCTGGGCGGTGTAAACCGACGACAAGTGCAGCAGAGAGGAGACCGCCAATCTTCGGATTGGTAAGGGTGAAAGGGTGCGGTAAGAGCGCACCGGGCGGCTAGTAATAGTCCGTTGCAAGGTAAACTCTACCCGAAGCAAGACCAAATAGGGTTCCGTATGGCGCTGCTCGCGTTGGAACCGGGTAGGTCGCTTGAGCCTGCGAGCGATTGCAGGCCTAGATGAATAACTGTCCACGACAGGACCCGGCTTATCGGCCAGCTCACCAAATTATCGAGAAAGCTCTCAACAGTAATGTTGGGAGCTTTTTTGTTTTTATAAACAGCGATTGCAGGCCTGGACGAATAACTACCCACTCCCCTCTTGATCAAGGCGCGGCGGCTTATCGGCCAGCTCACCAAATTATCGAGAAAGCTCTCAACAGCAATGTTGGGAGCTTTTTTGTTTTTATAAACAGCGATTGTAAGATTAGATGCATACCTGTCCACTCCACACTTGATCAAGGCGTGGGGCCAGCTCACCAAATTATCGAGAAAGCTCTCAACAGCAATGTTGGGAGCTTTTTTGTTTTTACAAACAGCGATTGTAGGATTAGATGAATAACTGTCCACTCCACACTCGATCAAGGCGTGGCGGCTTATCGGCCAATTCACCAAATTATCAATAAAAGGCCTCACAGTAATGTGGGGCCTTTTGTTTTGGCTATTTCAAGTTAAAGCGTTCATTAGCTTTATGGCGTCTCGCTAATCGTTAGCTTGTTCTTGTGTAGGCATGTAGTCCCATTTTCCGCCGATGATGTAAGATTAATTAGCTACGCCTGTGGCAACGAGGTTTGTCGCCGACCACAGGGTTTCTCTTGAGGGGCTAGCTAAACCGTTAATCATACGGTCTACTTGTTGTCGGGTGTAGTTGGCATATTGGTCGGAATACGCCATAAAGTTCTGCCAATTAATCGTTTGACCCATGCAGTTCAGAATACCGCCGTCGCCAGGGTTCATCTGCCAGCTGTTCTGTTGAGGCGTATCGCAAGTATTATCTCCGGTGATTGCACAGCGACGTTCTGCTCCACGTTTACAGCCTCCCTCAAAAGTATGAATCAGATCGAGGAAGTGACCAAATTCATGGGTGAGAACCGATCGGAAGTTTTCATCAGTATTGGTTCCTAGGTAGGCTCCATTATATGCAACACGTGCTAAGCCATCATCTGACATGCCAGTATCAGGGTACCAAGCTACGCCGGAGTTATTGGTTACACCATCTGCATAGAGGTCGTTTTGAATATACACATTCATATAACGATAATTATCCCAATGATCGCGTTTAACATCAGAGCTGGAGTAGTTACCCGCCCCAGAAGATTCCGGATAATAGTTGATGCCAGAGGTTGGGTTACCATTTGGATCTATTGTTGCGAGACGAAATTCAATATTCAAAGTGTCTTTAACTAACTGAAATTCAGAATCAATATCGGCAAAATCAGCGGTTCTTCCTTGGAAGTCTGCATTGGTTTTATTCAGTGCATCAATGATTATCGCATCGTTGACAGTATCCCCATTGTGGATGGTGCCGTAGACATGGAAAACCACAGGGATGATGTAGTCTGGATGAGTTTCATTATCTGCTGAAATGGAAAAGTCTGCGGTGCTAAAAGCATCTGTTTGCGATTTCGCTCTGGATTGCAGATGTTGACCGATAGTTGCGTGGCGTTCTTGAGCTTCTCGCAATGCACTGGGAAAGTTCCGATAGTGCTGAGCGTTAATTTCTTCGGCTTTACAATGGTGTTGGCTAAATTCGGGTTGTTTTGCTAGCGCAAGAGAAGAAGTGCTGATAACTGCTGCACAAAGGGATATTTTAATGTGTTTTTTCATTGTTAGTTACTCTTATTATCAATTTTGGTTAGTTTGTTTTACTCCTGAACCCACAAATATGTAGGTTAAAATGAATAACTGCTTTACCAGCCCGAGTCTTCCACTTTGTTGGAGAGAAGGTGGGGATAAAATATTCTGTATACAATATAGTCGATATTTAGTTTCTGTAAATAAAAATGTAATCGTGAAGCCGAGTTATGGGAGTGATAGAGCTTGTTTAAGTGTGAATGGGTTAAAGTTTTAGCTTAGGGTAAGCATTAAAGCCCAATTACCTAAAAGGCAAATGGGCATGGTGTAATGCTCGGTAGTTATGCAGGTTTTAATAGGCATTTTAGCCGTTTAAAAATAATCAAACGTGACATGGTTAAGTAACCGCTAACGGTTTTTTGGTGTAAGCGGAAAATTGTATCGTATAGGCGGCGGATTAATCGCCCTTTTAAGATCAACTTATCATTCATCATGGTACTGATTGCAAAATTGTGTCCGATTGCAACGACCATACCGCCATCGTTGTAAATAAAAGGTTTAAGTGGCTTACCCTTCAAATAAGCTGTTAGGCTCTTTGCTAAATGTACTGCTGCACGATTGGCTGCCTGTGCTTTAGGTGGCACTTGATGACCATCGGTTTGGGGAATTGCAGCGCAGTCGCCGAGAGCAAAAATAGATGAATCAAAGGTGGTTACTAGCGTTTGTTCAACGACCAGTTGGTTAAGCGAATTGCTCTGCAGGCCGCCAATCTCATTCAGCCAATCCGGTGCTTTTATGCCTGCTGCCCAAAATTGTATGTCGGCATTAAGTATTTGGCCATCTACCGTCGTCATCCGTTCTGCTTCTACGCTTGCGATACGAGTGTTAAGTCTGACATTGACTTGATATTGCTCTAGTCTCAGTAGGGCTTGTTCTGACATCTTTATTGGGCCGTTGGGCAGCACCCTGTCTGCAGCTTCAATTAAGTTGATGTTTAGCTTTGCAGCATAAGGGTTGCGGCTTAGCTTTTCGCTGACTTTTGCCAGTTCAGCCGCAAGTTCTAAGCCCGTCGCACCAGCACCAACAATATTCACCGTACGGTTTTGGCCTGAACGTAGTAAGTTGCTGATATGATGCCAGTTATTTCGAGCCTGTTGTGGCGTATCTAAAAATAAACAGTGTTCAATCGCACCTTGAGTTGCAAAGTCATTACTGATTGCACCGACGGCAATGATCAAATAATCGTAGGCGACTTGATCTGCTTCGCCGTTTGGTTTGCGAACAATTAGCTGTTTGCTTGCTCGATTGATATCGGTCATCCAAGCTTGATAATGCATGTAGCCGTTTTGTGCGCCATGAGTGAAATAGCAAAGGCTATCTAAATCAGTATCAAAAGTACCTGCGGCGATTTCATGAAACCGAGGTTTCCAATAGTGGTGGGTTTCGCCTTCAACTAAAATAACTTCATCTTGGCGATTTACACTGCGGCCTAGCAGACTTGCGATTTCAAGTCCGGCTGCGCCGCCACCAACTATAACAATACGAGACATAATCACTCCTTTAGGCATCCTTGGATGCAGATGTAATTTGAATTAGCCATGAATCTGTTGGGGATACGATAGGTATGACCGACTGCTGGCTTAGAGGGTGGAGATTATAGTTATTGTTATATCGGGAACAATTGGCTTAAAACGCAAATAACTTTTACTACTTGGTAATAATTGCTAGGTGATATAGAGGGTAAGTTAACTTTCTTTGTAATTTTAACTAGTTGTATTTATTGACTTGACCTATAGCCCAAGCTAAAGGTCAAATCTGGTTGAAATATTTGACGCCATCTATTTTAGTGCAGTACTTAAATGCTCAAGCAATATACGTACCTTAGGTGATAGATGACGATTTTGTGGGTACAGTGCCCAGATACCTTCTTTGGGTTGACGGTTTTGCTCAAGTAATGGTGTTAGTTGGCCATTGTCAATATAGGGTAAGACGTAGTAGTCAGGCAGCTGCACTATACCAATCCCTTTGATTGCGGCATCGACTAATGCATGGCCACTATTACAGCTTAACGTGCCAGTTACTCGTACATTTCTGGTTTTGCCACTCTCTTGAAAACGCCAGTAGTCCATGGTGCCAATTAAACAGTTATGCTGATCAAGCTCTGATAGTGAGTGAGGTATCCCGTAGGTAGAGAGATAGCTTGGCGCTGCACAAACATACTGGGTACGGTTGCTGAGTTTCTTTGCCATCATGCTTGAGTCTTCTAAGTGACCTAATCTAATGGCTAAATCGTAGCCTTCATCTATTAGATCTAATTTTTGGTTGCTTAGATTGAGTTTGACTTCAAGTTCAGGGTATAGCGCTGCAAAATCGTTAATTAGGGGAGCTAAGGTCATTTCCCCGTAGGTTACAGGGGCGGTGACTTTTAACAACCCTCTAGGCGTGGTTTGCAAATTGGTGATTGCGCGTTCAGCTTCATCTAAGCCATCTAATACTTGGCGACAATGTTGATAATAGATACGGCCGACTTCGGTGACTGAAACCTTGCGGGTGGTACGGTGAAACAACTTTGCTGCAAGCCGGGTTTCTAATGCACTAATTTGTCGGCTGACTTGGGCTGTAGAAATGCCGAGGCGTTGTGATGCTTTAGTGAAGCTTTCAGCTTCAGCAACCGCTACAAATTCACTGACGCCTTCCCAATTAAACATAGCTATGCCCCCTAAATACCGCTGTTAATTATTACCAAATGGTAAAAGATATTTTCATTTTAAGCTAATTATCTTTTATATAGGAATAAATATAATGACCTTAAGTTTTACGATCATCGCTTGATGAGCACAGTGATGATTTTATTGAATCAGATGAAATATGTTCAGTGTTTGTCGACGAATGAGCTGCACTAGGCTATAGATTAATGACTTTGGTTATGAGTCGAGCTACCGAGCCATTGAGCGATACGATTGCCATAAAGAGGTGACTACATGGCGGGAGGATGGTCGAAAGACGGCGCTGTACAAGAGCAGATTGATAGCAGTATCGATGATGCTGTTGCAGCAGCAAGAAACTTATTGAATCGAGGCGACAGTCTGGCGTTCTGTCAGGAGTGTGGCGAGCCCATCCCAAAAGCGAGGCAAGTAGCCGTTGTGGGTGTTCGTTACTGTATTGAGTGCCAGAACATGTTAGATCGCGATAAAGCCAAACAGCAGTTATTTAACCGTCGCGGTAGCAAAGATAGTCAGTTGCGGTAGATATTGAGAATCACAAACAGCGTGCAGTACCGCTTATTGGAGGTACTGCACGCAAAAGATTATTACTATATGGAAAAAGTTAATTACCTATTGATAGGATTATCAAGTTTCAATAGGTCGATATAATTCTAGCCATACCCACTGCGGTAATACACCGTATTTTCCAGTTTATATAAGAGTAGGAATACAAGATGACAGCACAAACGATTAAATCAAAAGCCGCAGTTGCTTGGGCCGTTGGTGAACCGCTTTCGATGGAAATTGTGGATGTTATGCCACCACAAAAAGGCGAAGTGCGGGTAAAAATGATTGCCACTGGCGTATGCCATACGGATGCATTCACGCTGTCTGGTGATGATCCTGAAGGAATTTTCCCTTGTATTTTGGGCCATGAAGGTGGCGGTATTGTTGAATCAGTGGGTGAGGGTGTTACCAGTGTAAAAGTAGGTGACCATGTTATTCCACTGTATACCCCAGAGTGTGGTGAATGTAAGTTCTGTAAGTCTGGCAAAACCAATTTATGTCAGAAAATTCGTGAAACACAAGGTAAAGGCTTGATGCCCGATGGCACCACGCGTTTTTCTAAAGACGGTCAACCTATTTATCACTACATGGGGACCTCAACGTTTTCTGAATACACGGTATTGCCTGAGATCTCTTTAGCTAAAGTCAATCCAGAAGCGCCGCTTGAAGAAGTTTGTCTACTCGGCTGTGGTGTTACCACAGGTATGGGTGCGGTGATGAACACTGCAAAAGTTGAAGAGGGCTCAACTGTTGCCATCTTTGGTATGGGCGGTATTGGTTTATCAGCGGTGATTGGTGCCACTATGGCAAAAGCCTCTCGTATTATTGCCATTGATATCAATGAAAGTAAGTTTGATTTGGCCCGTAAATTGGGTGCTACTGACTGCATCAACCCTAAAGATTACGACAAGCCGATTCAAGAAGTAATTGTTGAACTCACAGATGGCGGTGTTGACTACTCATTTGAGTGTATTGGTAACGTGAATATCATGCGTAGTGCACTTGAGTGTTGTCACAAAGGTTGGGGTGAATCAGTGATTATTGGTGTTGCAGGTGCAGGTCAAGAGATCTCAACACGTCCATTCCAGCTAGTCACTGGGCGAGTCTGGAAGGGCAGTGCATTTGGTGGTGTTAAAGGACGTTCAGAGTTGCCTGATTATGTTGAGCGCTACATGGCTGGAGAGTTCCAGTTGAATGATTTTATCACCCACACCATGGGGCTTGAACAAGTCAATGATGCTTTTGATTTGATGCATGAAGGTAAAAGTATTCGTACTGTGATTCACTTTGACAAATAACGTCATGGGGTAAGTCAACAAGCGCTTAACTGCGCTTGTTGTGTTTTATTTGGTTCATTTATCCGACTCATTGAGCGGAGAAAGTTAATCTTTTAAAGGAGACGCGCCTTTATGACCGTCGAGAACATCAGCGTTAACAAAAGCTTTGGTGGTTGGCATAAGCAATATACCCATCAATCTACATCACTAAATTGTGCGATGCGGTTTGCCATTTACCTACCGCCTCAAGCGGCTATGGGTGATAAGGTTCCTGTGCTGTATTGGTTATCAGGATTAACGTGTACTGATGAGAACTTTATGCAAAAAGCTGGTGCACAACGCATTGCCGCTGAATTAGGCATCGCAATAGTCGCACCGGATACGAGTCCAAGGGGCGATGATATCGCCAATGACGAAGGTTATGATTTAGGCCAAGGTGCCGGTTTTTATGTTAATGCCACACAGGCGCCTTGGAATCGTCATTACAGAATGTATGACTATGTGGTCAATGAGTTGCCGCAATTAATTGAGTCTATGTTCCCAGTCAGTCAAAAGCGCGCTATTGCAGGTCATTCAATGGGTGGCCATGGCGCATTAACGATTGCACTGAAAAATCCTCATGCCTATCAGTCGGTATCGGCTTTTAGTCCAATTGTTAATCCGGTTAATTGTCCTTGGGGCAAAAAGGCGTTTACTGCTTATTTAGGCCGTGATACCAGCACTTGGGCTGAGTATGATGCAAGTTTGCTGATGCGTCAGGCCACAGAGTTTGTGCCAGCTTTAGTTGATCAAGGGGAAGCAGACGATTTCCTTACCGAGCAATTAAAACCTGAAGTATTAGTGGCGGCGGCTAAGGTGAGCCAATATCCATTAACTCTCAATATGCAAGAAGGTTATGATCATAGCTATTACTTTATTGCGAGTTTTATTGAGAATCACCTTCGTTTTCATGCTCAGTACCTACAGGGTTAATGATTCGATAGCGAGCCGCACTCAGATAAAGCTGCCTTTATGGCGGCTTTTTTATTGGGTCAATTAAGCTATTAATATGCCGATTGGTATTACGGTCTTGGTTATGATAATGCCATGGGAGAGTGATGATTTTGAGTTTTCAGCGCAATGCATTACATGCGATGGAACTTGCTAAAAATCTTATATAGCGTAGCTTATCTAAGGAAGCACTAGCGTAGGAAACAGCATGACACGTCAAAGTCCTTTTACTCGCACCGAGCGAGTATTGGCATATATCCATGACAATTTAGAGCAAGCGTTAACATTGGACGATCTTGCGCGTGTTTGTGGTGTTTCTCGCTGGCAGCTACAACGCATTTTTCAGCAACAAACTGGGCTGAATGTTGCCCAATATGTGCGCGAATTAAAACTGAGCTTGGCCGCCGATACGGTACTGCAAAGTGATGGACGAATGTTAGATATTGCCTATCAACATGGTTTTGCATCGGAGGTGAGTTTTAGTCGTGCATTTAAGCAATTTTTTGGACTCAGTCCCAGTGCTTATCGACGCCGTGGTATTAGAGTCGGGCTACGTAATCCGATTCAAATTGGCCGCAGTAATCAAATTGACCATGCATTTTTACAGACACGTATAGAGTACCGTGAGCCTTTTGCTATTTTCGGTTTGTCTACCGCATTGCAAGGCGTGCTCGCGGAAAAACCCGATTTTTACACTCAAGTGCCTTTGACTTGGGAGAAGCTATTATCACAAGTGGCGCAGCTTGATGGCTTGGAGGCGCAGATGATAGGGGTGGTTGATACGCGACTAACCCATGATAGCCAGCAACATATTGAGTATTGGGCAGGATTAAATGTGCACTTAGATTATCTGGCTCAACTTAAACAGCTGCAAAGCCAATCTTGTTTATCTCGCTTGGCGATTCCAGCTCAAGAATATGCGGTGGTTTCTTATCAGGGACAATTAAGCGGTTTTAGCCAGCTAGTGGAGTGGTTGATATGTGAATGGCTTCCTGATTCAGGCTACGACAGCATTAATGGCTTTGAGCTAGAGTGTTACGGTGAGTTGGCTCTACATGGCCATCAACCGAGTCAAATGGAGTATTGGTTACCCGTCATTCCTGTCACACAGCCACGTAAAAAATTGTGATTCCACTCTCGAATTGAAGCTTCTACGATCACTTTCCTCGGTTGATGCACCAAATTGTTAAATGTGAGCAAATGAAACAGTATATCATCCGCACTTGATAATCATTCTCATTAGTGTTCAGGTTGATTTAATTCTGGACACGTTTACCGGGTAAAGAGGGCGGTATGGTCTCAGCAACAAACAACAAGTCTTTTAAGTTAACAATGGTCGCCACAGCGGTTGGCGTGTCGTTAGCTTGTTCAGCACAAGTCGTGGCAGCTGAAAACGAGGATCTCAAAGCGGAGATTCCAACAATGGAAACGATTACGGTGCTGGGTCATGCATACCGTAATACAGCAACCAAAACCGCCCTAACACCAATGGAAACGCCGCAAGGTGTGACAGTGATTGATAGTGAACTACTGAAAGAGCGCGGCGTTAAATCACTTAACCAAGCATTACGTTATGTGCCAGGGGTGACCACAGAGCAAAAAGGTGGTGCGGTCACCATGTATGACACCTTTAATATTCGTGGTTTTGATGTCAACCAAAGCTACTATGATGGTCTAGTGCTGCAATATCTCAATGGTTGGAACTTGCAACCCCAAATTGATCCAATTGCTTTAGAGCAGGTTGAAGTCTTTAAGGGCCCAACATCTGTGCTTTATGGTTCTATGCCACCAGGCGGCATGGTGAATATGATTGCTAAAACACCGCAAAGCACCAGCAGCACTGAGCTGAATGTCGCAACCGGTTCGCATAATCTAAAAGAAGCGTCAATTGATACTACTGGACAGATTGGTGATAGTGATTTCTCTTATCGAATTATTGCCTTGGCGCGCAGTAAAGATGGTCAAGTTGATCATACTAAAGAAGAGCGTTTCGTGTTTGCGCCTTCTGTTGACTGGAACATTTCTGACAGCACTTATGTGAACTTTAATCTGTACTATCAAAATGATCCGTCTATGGGAATGAACTCATCATTACCCGCTTCTGGGATGATTTATGACAACCCCAATGGCAGTACGAGTCTATCAACCTTTGCTGGCGACAAGAACTGGTCTGAATTTGAGCGTGAGTTCGTATTAGCTGGGTATAAGATCAATCATGATTTCAATGATAACTGGTCATTCCTACAGAACTTCCGCTATATGGATGCATCGCTTACTCAGAAAAATACCTATCATATTGCGGATAATTTTGATCCAACGACAGGTAACCTAGATCGTAATATCTATAGCACCGAAGAAAGCTCAACGGGTTACACCATTGATAACCAACTGTCTGGCTTAGTCATGACGGGTAATGTCGAGCATAACTTGTTGTTTGGTTTGGACTATCAAAAGTTGGACGGCGTATCGGCCTACTCTGAGTATGGCACTACAAGTCAATTTGGTACGTTCAATATCTTTAATCCAAACAATGACATGATCGACCCATCTCAGTTGTCTTCCACTTACGATGCAACTGACGATGTTAAGGTTGAGCAGCTTGGTGTGTATTTCCAGAACCAAATGCGTATTGACCAATTGATCATGATTTTTGGTGGTCGTTGGGATGATTACACCTCTTCAAGTGATTACTCTGATGATTATGGTGCGAGTAAAACTCAAGCCGATCAGCAAGAGTTTTCTTATCGTGTTGGTGCCATGTATGAATTTGCAAACGGCATCTCACCATTCATTAGCTA
Source organism: Shewanella waksmanii (assembly GCF_043643685.1). Lineage (GTDB taxonomy): Bacteria > Pseudomonadota > Gammaproteobacteria > Enterobacterales > Shewanellaceae > Shewanella > Shewanella waksmanii_A. The sequence continues at coordinate 33,030 of NZ_JBHZSN010000017.1, read as the reverse complement.
CGCCACTAGCTTTGAACCAGTTGCAGGGACTAAAACAGACGGCTCAACTTACAAGCCTGAGATGGGTGAGCAATTTGAGTTTGGTTTAAAATATAGCTCAGATGATGCTAGCAGAACTGCGGCGATTTCATTCTTTAACATCGTTAAAAGTGATGCACTGATGGCGAACCCTGATGATCCTTGGGGTGACAAGCTTCAAATTGGTGAAATTGAATCCCGTGGTGCAGAGTTTGAGGGTCATTGGTATATGACTGATAACTTTGATGTTGCATTGAACTATACCTACATTGATATGGAAATTACCAAAGATGCTGGCAACGGTCTGCAAGGTACTCAGCCTATTTATGTGCCTAAGCATGCTGCTTCTCTATGGTCAAACTACTATATCGATGATGGCGCCCTTGTCGGTTTGCGCATTGGCGGTGGTGTCCGCTATGTCGGCGAAATGCAGATGGATGCCATGAACACTGATACGGTTGAATCCTACACTTTAGTTGATTTATCGCTTGGGTATGACTTAAGTGAACTAAGCGGTAGCCTGCTAGGTGCGAGTGTTAACCTCGTTGCCAACAACCTGTTCAATGAAGAGTATTACACTTGCTATGATTCAGTGAACTGCTGGTATGGCGCAGAGCGCAACATTGAACTCAACTTTAAGTACAATTTCTAACGTATTGATTAAGCGGTGAGTAATCCTCACCGCTTAATGCGTTTGGTGAACAATGACACAACAGGTTATTCAACAGATTTACCAACACTGTGAGCAGTTATCGCCCTACCTTAAGGCGATAGCAACAGCTGATGTGCAACCTGATGCAATGCCAATTCGCGGTAGTGACTCCAACCTTGAAGTGATCAAGTCGCTTCATCATCATCTACAACAGCAAGCGCCAGAGGCAGGTCGCAGTTATTGGCTTACCAGAAGTTGGGATTTACTGACTTGGCAGCCCTTGTATTTAGCCGTCACCGCCATTTATCAATGCCAGGCTCTGCCTAATTTACAGCAGATGCAGCAACGTCATTGCGCTGGAGTCGTTGCCGGTTTTAGCTTTAGCTGCACCGCATGTGCCAGTGGCTCAATTAAGCAGTTGGTGATGCAAGCGGGCAAGCAGCTACGGGCCATGTTCGACCATTATCGCGTCGAACTTGATCAATCGGTTCGCTGTCGGCCTAAATTTACCGATGCACTGTTAGCTGATACCTTAATCACTCGCTTGTTGTTGCTACAACAAACTCACCCTGAGATGTCACCTGAACAACTACAACAACACATTGCTTGGTGGCTTGAAGCCATGTCGTTATCTAATGACTACCTCGACACTGTACGTCGTAATTGCGCTAACCAATTAGTGTTACAGCGCACCAGTTGTTGCGCTGTGTATAAAACTGCTAGCGGTAGCAAATGTGCCAATTGCCCCCGGCTCAAATAAAGAGTAATTCATGTACCAATTGAAAAATGTCAAAGTGATCCGCGAGCAGCGAACTATTTTAGATATTGAAGATTTAAGCATTGATCCCCATGCATTGACCGTGGTGTTAGGTCACAACGGTTCCGGTAAGTCTACCTTGGTCAATTTGCTAGCCAATCAATTTGAACCTGAGCACGGCCAAGTCACGTTAGCAGGTAAAGCGTTAGCAAACTATGGGGCTAAATCGTTAGCACGAACGGTGGCATATTTGCCACAAAAGCTTCCTGAAGTGGCTGGGCTCAATGTGGCTGAGCTAGTTAGGTTAGGCCGTTTCCCTTGGCGCGGTACTCTGGGGCGTTGGCGTCAGGAAGATGAGCAAATTATTGCCGAGGCGATGGCAGAAACCGGTGTGACCAAGTTTAAAGATACCTTAGCGGACCAATTATCCGGAGGAGAGCGCCAACGCACATGGGTGGCAATGTTGTTAGCGCAACAGGCTGAATTATTGATCTTGGATGAGCCGACCTCTGCACTGGATATTCAACATCAATATCAACTGATGGATCTACTGAGCCGATTAAATAAAGCCACGGGTAAAGGTGTCATCGTTATTCTGCATGACCTTAACCTTGCACTGCGTTATGCCACACAAATTGTGGCACTAAAAGGCGGTAAAGTCGCGTTTAATGGTGATGTGGCACTACTACAAGATGAGCAGCGCTTATCTGATCTTTATGCCACGCCAGTGACATTAGTGGATCATCCACATCAGCCGCACAAGGTGGCGATTGTATGTTAAGTCGAGCAGCCATAGCGCTACTATTGGCGGGGCTATTACACCTGTTTATTAGCTTTGATAGCTACGCACAACCCTTGTTAGTGCAGGACAGCCAAGGTCAACATCAGTTTGCTGAGGTACCACAGCGGGTCGCGGCGCTCAATTGGGATATTGCTGAACAAGTGCTTGCCTTAGGTGTTACTCCCATTGCGATGCCTGATATCGGTGAATACCGAGAGTGGGTGATGAAGCCTAAAGTGCCTGACAGTGTTATGGATATCGGCAGTCGGGTTGAACCTAATTTACAACGACTAGCGGCACTGAAGCCTGATGTGATCATTATTGCATCACCGCAGTTAGATTTAATGCCGCGCTTACAGCAAATCGCCCCAGTGTTGTTTTATCAAACTTACAGTGAACAACACGACAATGCTCAAGCGGCGATCGATAATTTCAAACATATTGCCAAACTGTTGGGACGAGAACAGCAGGCGACACAACGCCTCATGCAGATGGATGAAAAATTACTGCAGTTAAAGACCCAGTTATTAGAGGCTTACAATGGTCAGCTGCCAAAAGTCACTACGTTTCGTTTTGCCAGTTTGACGTCTGTTTACCAATATGGTGATAACTCCACAGCACAATATGCCTTGCAGCGATTGGGGATACAGCCCGCGATTGCGCAAAGTGCAACTCAATGGGGCGTTAAGCAGCAGAGATTAAAGAACCTGCGGCATATTGACCAGGGGGTGGCATTGTACTTTGAGCCATTTGCTCAACAATCTCAGCTGGCACAAAGTGTCATGTGGAATGCCATGCCTTTTGTACGTAATGGCCGAATGAATGCGGTGGCCTCTGCTTGGAACTATGGTGGTGCAGTGTCAATTGAGTATATGGCCGAGGCGCTCACCACGAGTTTGTTAGCGATAGCGCCAAACGCGGTCGCGGCACCAGTGGAGGCACCATGATAAGTTTCTCCATGAGCCGTTATGGTTTTTGTCTGTTGTTGCTGGTGGCGTTTTGTTGTGTATCTGCGCAAGTCGATACCCAAATTAGCTTAGCTCAGCAATGGCAGCTGTTTAGTCATTTTGGTGACCGCAGTGTATTAGCGACAGATTTCGACGCCATCATGTTTGTCGACGCGCAGCTGCCGCGAATCGTTATGGCCTTGATGGTCGGGGCGGTGTTGGGGTTAGTCGGTAGCTTAATGCAGCAGCTGACCCAAAACCCGCTAGTATCGCCAATGACGTTAGGTACTGCATCGGGAGCTTGGTTGGCGTTAGTGGTAATGAACGTCTGGTTCCCCACTTGGGTGGGCGATTATGCGTCGATTGCAGCCACTGTCGGCGCGATGCTGACTTTAGGGTTGGTCATATTAATTGCAGGGATGAAAAATCTATCTGGTTTACCTGTGGTATTAGCCGGTATGGCGGTGAATATTTTATTGGGAGCGGTGGCAACCGCGATCATTTTACTTAATGACCAATACGCTAAAAACCTATTTATTTGGGGGGCTGGCGACCTCGCCCAAAATGGATGGCAACAAGTACAATGGTTATGGCCTAAATTGCTAGTTGCGGTGTTCATTTTCCTGTTTGCGCCGCGCATTTTAGCGCTACTTCGTATGGGACAAGCTGGCGCGGCAGCGCGTGGGTTAAACATTATTCCGGCCATTCTAGGACTGTTTACCTTAGGGATTTGGTTGGTTTCTGTGTCCATCACCACTGTCGGGGTGATTAGTTTTATTGGCTTACTGGCACCGAATATCGCTCGCCAACTTGGTGCACGTACTCCCAAGGATGAGCTATTGCTGAGTATGCTACTTGGTGCAACCGTGCTGGTTGCGACCGATGCACTGGCTATGACCATGAGTATGTTAACCTTTGATGTGGTTCCCTCTGGCACCGCAGCGGCATTGATTGGCGCGCCAGCGCTTATCTGGTTTACTCGCCGTAAGCTAACCGCACAAGATCAGCTTTCATTTGCGATGCCTAAAAGTCGCTATCACATGAATACAGCAGGTGTGGCATTGATGGCGCTCGTTGTCGTCGTATTAGCTGCGGTGTCGCTACTGTTTGGCCAAGTCACTCAAGGCACCGAGGTGTTATGGCAATGGCAACTGCCAGACAGTTTCCAATGGCAAATACAATGGCCAAGGCTGGTCACGAGCTTAGCGGCGGGAGCCGGACTCGCTGTAGCAGGGGTATTGCTGCAAAGGCTGATTTACAACCCGTTGGCGAGTCCAGATATTCTTGGTATTTCAGCTGGCGCAACTTGTGCGTTAGTTGCTGGTAGTGTGTTTATTGGCTTGAATATTTTTGACGCTGCCCCCTTCATTGCATTTGCAGGCAGTATGGGCGTGTTAGGGCTGTTGTTGCTACTTGGGCGTCGTCATCAGTTTGCACCATCCATGTTAATCCTGACCGGTATCGCATTGACTGCGCTGATTGAAGCCTTAGTGCAGTTTGCTCTCGCGCGGGGTGATGAAACGTCCTATACCATCTTAAGTTGGTTGGCAGGTTCGACGTATCGCGTGGCAGAATCATCCGCGCTGTGGTTGTTACTCGGCATAGGCCTGTTAGTGGGATTTGCAATGGCAACTCAACGCTGGTTAACCTTGATTTCAACCGGGCGTGATTTTGCTAAAGCACGGGGACTGAACGTACCTAGAGCATTTTTATTGCTGCTTTGTTGTGTTGCGTTGTTGTGTGCTTTTGTCACCGCGACGATGGGGCCTGTGGCATTTGTTGGCTTGCTCGCGCCTCATATGGCTGTGATGTTGGGGGCAAAGAAAGTACAACAGCAAATTCCTGTTGCAGCCATGATGGGCGCTGGGCTGATGATTTTGTCTGATTGGATTGGTCAAAACGTGGTTTACCCATCGCAAATCGCTGCTGGCACTGTGGTGTCAGTGGTGGGCGGCTTGTACTTTATTTTGTTGTTACTAAAAGGCCAGCGGGCAGCGCGTTAATCAAAGTTATTGATAAATAGGGAGTATTATCATGGTCACTTGTTATGTTCGTTATATTATTGACCCGACAAAATTAGCTGAATTTGAAGTTTACGCCAAAATGTGGATTCCACTGGTTAAACAATTTGGCGGTTCACACAATGGCTATTTTTTACCATCTGAAGGGGCAAACAACGTCGCGCTTGCTTTATTTACATTTGAAAGTTTGGCGGCTTATGAGGTCTATCGCCGACAATCTTTAGCTTGTTCTGATTGTCAAAAGGCGATTGATTATGCTGAGCAAACTCAGTGTATTATCAGCTATGAGCGCAGCTTTTTTCGTCCCGCATTGGCATAAAAAAATAGCAAATTCAAGCCGATATATAGCTCTGTAGCAAAGGAAAACTGTTCAAAAGTGGCGTTTTACTTGGAATTGCCACTCCCATTTATCGACATTGGGGCCAGTTTTGTAGGGAACGGTAAAGTTAATATGGGCGACGTTGCCATAGCTTGAGCGAGATGAATAGATGCGTGCGCCAATGCCAACACTACCAATTGGCCCGTCGATAGCATTGGTTTGATATTCGCCGCCACTTGCTTCGCCTAAATCGGTAAACACCGCCCAACCTAAATCGGCCAGTTGATATAAATTGATATTGGGATAGTTACGAATTTCAGTGGTTAATACCCATTGATTATCACCGTGTTGGTAGTCGTTGGGATAGCCTCTGACTCCAGTTTCATCGCCTAATGTCATCGGTTGATCGAGATAATTATTACGCGAACTTGTGAGACGAACTTTGCTGTAGGAGGTCCATTTAGGGGTAATATGATAAAAATACTCCGCAGTAAATGTCAGTCGATAACGATCTTGCTGCGCAGTGGCAAACACACCGTCACCGTTAAGTGACAGTAAGGTTAAGTGGTTATCTTTTTGGTAGCCACGGGACCCATAATAGCTGAGATGATATCCAAGTGGGTCTTGGTTATTTAAATCTTGGGTCTCAAACCCGAGCTTAATAAAGTGGTGCCAGCCTAAGTTGAGATCTTCGTTATGGCTAATAAGGTGAATATTGTTAAGCACCCTGAAGTCATCATCTAAGTACTCATACGCCAACCAAGGGTAGAGAAAGTCTCTATCTTGTGGCAAGGCGACATCGGGGTAGGCGTCCACATGGTCAAACTGGTGCTTATCTTGGGTCAGACCAAACAGTAGTCGACTGCGAGAGCTTTTGTTGAGGGTGATACGCCGACCATATTGAATATTGATGTAATCAATTTGGTGGGCGAACTCACTGATATCTTGTCCATTTTGCTTGATGGTATCTGTGCGTAAATTATCAATGTAATTTAGGCCATACATGTCAGTGGTGTTGAGGGTATAAAATGGCTTGTTGAAGGTAAACTGCGTTGCCTGGCCATCGCTATTGTCATGAAAGTCGACCGCGACAGTGGAGTGCTTAATAAAGCCATCTAGCGGTGCTTCAACGGCAAGTTTATACCCGCTGCGGTCATCATCTGAGGAGTATCTTAAGCGAGTGCGAATGCCGTAACCGAGTAAGTTATCCTCTTTTAATCCCACCGAAAACTTACTCTCTCCGCCACTATGGCTAAGGCTAAATGTCGGTAACAAAGACCAGTTATCCCAAGTCTCAACTAAGACGACTTGTTCTTTGTCGTGTGGCTGAGCATCGCTGCTACTGTCTTGTTGGGTAAAGGTGATTTTTGCATCGCGTAAATACGCTTCTTTTCGCAGGATCCGCTGTGCTTCCGCCAGATCTTTTTTTGAGACAGTATCGCCTTCTTTAAAGGCTAGCTTATTAATGATGACCGATTCGCGGGTGTTAATGTGCAGATAGTTAGCCCAATCGTGGATAAAAAATGCATCTTCGTCGGACTCGTCAAAAATAGGATTACTGACGACAACAATTTTTTTTACGCTGTGCTTGTCTTTTTCCTCACTGACGGCCACATGGTTGGTTTGTCGCGCATCGCTCCAAGCCATCTGGCTTAAAGGGAGTAAAAGAGTGAGTAGCGCTAGGCGGATATTCAATATTATTAACCATCAATTTAGGGTGACATAGGCAATGTACTTATCGGTATAGTGACCTATTAATAACAGACCTAGATTGAAAGTTAGTCAAGCAGTTGGGCAAAATAAGTTGATGATTTTACATTAACAATCACTCAGATACTGGCTGTAAATGAGTGATTGCCTTGCGGGATAAGCTATAGGGTTTTACGTGGTGGTACTGCAACGTTAGCGAAAATGAGGCCAGCGATAAGCGACATAAAGATGAGGAAAATTTGGGTGCCAATGTGACTTTGATTGAGCATGGTTTCACCTAAGATCAGCGTATTAAGGCCGATATAGGTTTTACTTCCAGGCACCAAAATCACAATGCCTTGCAGCAAAGCAATAGACGCTGGTGCTTTCATCCAACGGGCGTATAAGTTGGAGTAAACCCCTACTGCCAGCGCGCCAAAGAAAATACCAATGGAGTCGCCTAAATAGATGCCACCTAACATGGCTGAGAAAAATGCCACGATACCAGCCAGTACCCCCCAAGGTGAGTCTTTTAAACGGGCTTTAAAAATAATCACCAGCGCCATGGAGAGTATGGGTACCGCCGACCATATTGCCCATTGGGGCAGAGGTTGCGGTTCAAAGTAGATGGCTTCACCGAAAATGGCTTGGCCGATCACCATTCCAAATATGGCTCCAAAATAGAGCTTAAACAGCAACATGGATGCATCCATGATACGTGCTGTTCCAGAAATAAGATCCCGCGCTGCCAGCTCAGCTAGACCTAATGTGAGTGCAAGTCCTGGGATAAAAATAATAATGCCCGATAAGATCACCACTGGAATATTGATACTGGGATCATACTGGGCAATGCCACAGGCGGCGATGGCACATAAGATTGCTGCAAGGGGTTCTAAGGTTTCAGCCATGCGCTTGGAGCGTTCTGCACGGTACACTAATCCGTAGACCATAAAGCCCAAAATCGCCGACCAAAAGACATCATTCCAACTGGTGCCCATTAACATGGCAAAGGCGCCAGCCGAGCTACCAAACGCTAGCAAAGTGAGTAGATTGCCGTAAGGATTAGGTTTATTTGCGATCTCTTCGAGCCGGTCTAGCGCTTCACTCAGGGTGCGCTTGCCGGTAACTAACTCATCAACTAATTCATCAGTGCGGGCTAATGAGCCTAAATCCAGTTCGCCCGGCTTAACTCGAGCAACATGATTGTATTCCTGATCGGTATCATGTTGCAGAACAAAGGTCATTGAGGTGGGGGAAATAAGGAAATAACCATCAATACCCAGTAGGTTAGACACCGCCTGTAGGTGAGCTTCTAATCGGTAGGCGGGGGTGCCAAACTTGTGCAAAGATTTGCCCAGTTTGATGATAAATCGCCTTTTTTCAATAAACTCTTCGTTGGTCACTGATGATTCCACTTATTAATCAATTCGTGAGCCTAGGCTCAAGCGAGCGCATAGTAACCTATCTTGTGCCAAAAAGGTTAATGAGTTGCAGGTTTTTTTGCATCATTTTGATAAGTCTCAACCACGAGTACTAAATCGCGTTCCAATGGACCCTAACCTAAATTAGCGGGTTATTTTTAAAGCCATTGCAAACCCTTAGCATCCGCCTTAAGTTAGCCTAACAGGGTCGCGACTGAATCTGTAACCGACTGAGTCGTACAGCACGTTGGCTGTGAGTTGCGTATTAGATAGCGGGGGTCAGTGCCTGCAACACAATAACAAGGAATCGATATGAATTTGGCTATTTCGGGGTTTTATATAAGTTTGACCGCCATTTTAGTGGTTGTTCTGGCCATGCGTGTGGTGAAGTTGCGTCGGCGCCATAAAATAGGCATAGGCACTGAAGATAATCGTGCCCTCGCTTTGGCTTGTCGAGTACATGGAAATTTGATTGAGAATGCACCATTTGTACTGCTTTTGATGGTTGCTGCAGAATCGCAAGGGTTGGCACCTTTATGGTTACACTTAGCTGGAATTAGCTGGATTGTGGCACGCTTATTACATGCCATGGGGTTAACTCAAGGCAATGGCGGTTACCATTATGGTCGCTTTATGGGGGGATTAATTAGTTGGTTGCTTGTCCTTACACTGGCTGTGGTTAATATCATTTTTTTCGCAATCAAGGCATTTTCTTAGTGATTTGATGGATTTTTGTTCGCCTATGAGGGGGGGAGCCTGTTATACTCCGCCTCCATTTTAGCGAGTGTGTTCGTCTCCTTTTGCAGAGACTCGGTGATATAGATCCGCGTTTTTTAGGTGGCAGATTATACTTAGCGTTTAACCAGTCATCAGTTTAGTGAGTTAGGCACCGGCACCCATGCAAGTTGAATCAACACTCTTTACCCACCCAAAATATCGCCCAGAGCAAAAATCTGCGGCGCCATTTTTGCCTATGTCTCGTAAAGAGATGAATAAGCTAGGCTGGGATAGTTGTGACATCATTATTGTGACCGGCGATGCCTATGTGGATCATCCCAGTTTTGGTATGGCGGTGATTGGTCGTATGTTGGAAGCCCAAGGCTTTCGTGTAGGGATTATCTCGCAGCCAGATTGGTCTAATAAAAATGACTTTATGAAGCTAGGCAAGCCTAACCTGTATTTTGGGGTCACTGCCGGCAACATGGACTCGATGATCAACCGCTATACCGCTGAGCGTCGTTTACGTCACGATGACGCCTACACTGCGGGTAATGTTGGTGGTAAGCGCCCAGACCGTGCGGTAACGGTATATACTCAGCGCTGTAAAGAAGCTTATAAACAGGTGCCGGTGGTGATTGGCGGTATCGAGGCGAGCCTGCGACGTATTGCTCACTATGATTACTGGTCTGATAAAGTGCGTCGCTCTGTCATTTTAGATGCCAAAGCCGACATTTTGGTATACGGCAATGCCGAGCGACCATTGGTTGAGTTGTCTCACCGTATCGCTGCTGGTGAGTCTATTGGTGATATTCATGATGTGCGTGGTACTGCGGTGATCCGTAATCAGCCCTTACCTGAATGGAAAGGCATGGATTCACGTAAGCTGGATCAACTGCACAAGATAGACCCTATTCCGAATCCCTATGGTGCCGATGATGTAGGGTGCAAAAACTTATCTGGCCCCACGGATGAGAAAATCTTCGATAATGATGCGCCTAAAGCGATTTCAGTGCAGCCTCCACGCCCTAAGCCGTGGGAAAAAACCTATGTACTGTTGCCTAGCTATGAAAAAGTCGCAGAGGATAAATACCTGTACGCCCATGCCTCGCGGATTTTGCATCAAGAGCAAAACCCTGGCTGTGCGCGAGCGTTATTTCAGCCTCATGCTAAACGAGCTATTTGGGTCAACCCACCTGCGTGGCCATTGAATACCGATGAAATGGATGGCGTATTTGACCTTGCCTATAAGCGAGTTCCGCATCCAAGCTACGGTAAAGAGAAGATCCCTGCCTATGACATGATCAAAACCTCGATCAATATTATGCGAGGATGTTTTGGTGGCTGCTCTTTCTGTTCTATCACTGAGCATGAAGGACGTATTATTCAGAGTCGTTCGCAAGAATCGATTGTCAAAGAAATCAAAGATATTCAGGATAAAGTGCCTGGTTTTACCGGGGTGATTTCCGACCTAGGTGGCCCCACAGCCAACATGTATCGTCTTGGATGTAAAAGTGAAAAGGCTGAGAAAACCTGTCGACGTTTATCGTGTGTTTTCCCATCCATTTGTGGCCATCTTGATACTGACCATCAGGCAACCATTGATCTTTATCGCGCTGCTCGTGATGTGCCTGGCATCAAGAAAGTACTGATCGCTTCGGGTGTGCGGTATGACCTAGCAACTGAAGACCCACGCTATGTGAAAGAGCTGGCGAGTCATCATGTGGGCGGTTATTTAAAAATTGCACCGGAGCATACCGAGGAAGGCCCATTAAACAAAATGATGAAGCCCGGAATGGGCACCTACGATAAGTTTAAAGAGCTATTTGATAAATACTCTGCGCAAGCGGGTAAAAAGCAATATCTGATCCCTTATTTTATTTCTGCTCACCCAGGGACAACCAATGAAGACATGGTCAACTTGGCGTTGTGGCTAAAAGGCGAGAAGTTCAAGCTTGATCAAGTACAAAACTTTTATCCATCACCGATGGCGAATGCCACTACCATTTATCATACAGAGCTTAATTCACTAAAGAACGTTAAGCACAGTAGTGAGCAGGTTGATGTGCCAAAAGGTGGACGTCAACGTAAGTTGCACAAAGCCTTGTTGCGTTACCATGACCCAGCGGGTTGGCCGCTGATTCGCGAAGCACTTATTGATATGGGAAAAGCCAAGTTAATCGGTAATGGCCCTAACTGTTTAGTTCCAGCTGAGTCTCGCCAAGAGCGTGAAGCTAATCGTGGTAAACGTAAAGGTGGCGGTAACGGCAAAGGTGATGGCAGTAAGAAAGCGTTTACCCGCTTTAGTGGCGATCAATTTGCAGACAGAGAAGCTAGCAAAGCAAGTAAAAAGCCTACTCACAAATCGAAGTCTGGCAATCACAATCCTGCAAAAGCGGGTGGTAAACAGGCTGGTAAAGGTGGTCAAGGCACAGCAAATAATAAGCGCCGACCGGCCAAAAACGCCTGGGGCACAACGCCTAAGCATCAAAGGTAGTAGTCATTTGACGTAAAATAGGGGAACATCATTGATGTTCCCCTATTTTTTTAGGAGTTAAATATGTCACAGTCAAACGATCCCACTAACGGTGCGCCCCATGGTCCTGAGAGCTACAGCGAAGAGAGTTTTTGGCAAAAGGTTAAACAGTTTGCTAAACAAGCTGGGCGGGAGGTTATCGATAATGCCCTGTGTTTGTACTATGCCGCGCAGCGGCCTGATACCCCAAAATGGGCTAAAACAGTGATATTTGGTGCATTGGCTTACTTTATTGCGCCGCTGGATGCGATTCCAGATCTTACTCCTATGGTGGGCTTTTCTGATGACTTGGGCGCATTAGCTGCGGCATTGGCCATGGTGAGTTTGTATATCGATGATGACGTTCGCAAGCAAGCCGAACAGAAGTGTGCCACTTGGTTTGATTAGGCCGTTAAGTTAATTTTTATCTGTTTATGTTAGCCTCGTCTGTCTAACTAATATCAATCGCTATGAGAACAACAATGACAACAACAAAAAATTCACAGCTTGCATTGCTAGTGACCGCTAGCACTATGATGGCAGCCCCTGCGCTGGCAACGACCTCTGAACAAAATCAATTTTTCGATAATATCGCTGCCCACTGCGGTAAAGCCTATGAAGGTACGGTGACTGCGGGTAACGATGCTGATTCAGCATTTACTGGTAAAAAACTGGTAATGCATGTGCGCGAGTGTACTGATGAGCAGCTTAAAGTGCCGTTTCATGTGGGTGATGATCATTCTCGTACTTGGGTGATTACTAAGACACCATACGGCTTGCATTTGGCCCATGACCATCGTCATGAAGATGGCAGCGAAGACAAGGTGACCATGTATGGTGGTATGACAGCAGATATGGGTACTGCAACTGAACAGTCTTTCCCTGCTGATGCGCATTCAATTAATAATTTTAGAGAAAATGGCTTAAATGTGTCTATCACTAATATCTGGCACATGTACATAAAGCCGAATGAATTTACCTATCGTTTGACCCGAGAGAATCGTGATTTCCGCGTTGATTTCGACCTGAGCAAGCCAGTAGCTTTACCGCCTGTACCTTGGGGACATGAGTAATCTAAGGATTGGTGATACTAGATTGAGTACAAGTGCTTAAGTGGATGTCTATAATGGCCTATATCATTGGATAGAGGCCATTTTTATTGTACTAATGGTCCAGTTAGGCATGCCTTATTCAATTTAACTTGCACTGTACTTTGCTATGGGCTGTGCTTATTGGCGCCGAAGTGCTGACTAAAATAGCTCGTTTAGCAGGGTATCTACTATGGGGAGGTGGCGTGGTAATTCAACACCGCACGAGCCAACATGACTTAAGTTTCGGGTGGTTTAGATAACGCTATGTTGTAGGGTGGGTAACGGCTTTACTTTTCATTGCTTTGACACTTTTCACACAATCCAATCAGTTCTAACTGTGGGCTCTTAAGGCTATATCCCGTTTGTTTGATATTTTCTTCCAGTGCGCTGATCACTTCTTGAGAAATATGCACCTCTTCCACTCGATGACAACTTTCACAGATCACAAACTGCGGGGTGCCATGTTGGTGGTCACAGCAAATGTGGGCACAGGCCACGTACTTGTTGGTGACCTCTAGTTTATGCACTAGCTGTTGCTGCTTTAAGAATTCTAAAATGCGGTAAATCGACATGGCCGAAAGGTTGAGGTCGAACTCTTGACGACAGTAGTCGATTAACTCGTAGGCTGAGCAAGCTTTTTGATTGACGAGCAATGCATTTAATACCGCCTCGCGTTTGGGCGTGAGCTTAACATTACTGCTGTCACATTGAGATTTTGCTCTTTCTAGCGATTTATTTGAAGCAACCAAAGCTATACCTGTTTTTTAAATTTATGCTATCGACAATGTAGGAAGTCATGGGTGACTTACCTGGCAAAGATTCGTCGAGCTATTCAATCATGATATCAGCTGATTGTAACCTGAAATTGTTCAGAAAGGGATAAATTTGCTGTGAGCTGAATCACTTCGATTACCTGTCACCATGACGATGCTTAGGTTCTATGTAGTTGTAATGCAGCCTACTCGAGGCTGTTAATAAGCAATTTTGGTCAGTAAAGCATCTTTTGTACTTACTCTGGTGGTTCTCAGTAATTTTTTCTTGCCATAAAGATATGTTACAACGTAACATTATTTGAGTTGTAATAGATTAATCGATGATGAGCACTGCCACAGTGCTTGTATTAACCCTCAATGCGATCGTACCGGCTGCAGTTATTGTGGCAGGCACAATACCCTTGGTTAGTTGCCCGGTTTTAGTTAGTCGTCTGGTTTTGGTGATTCGGCGATATACCAGCAGCGATTGCATAGCAATAACAATAGCTTTGACGAGATGGAATCTCCAATGAATACACTACGTGCTGTAAGTGACAAATTTGCGATAGGCCTTTCAACAATCTGTGCCATTCACTGTTTGGCGCTACCGATTATGTTAACGCTCGTACCAAGTATGACCGCACTGCCGTTAGGCAATGAACTATTTCATCTGTGGATGGTGATAGTTGTGGTACCTATCAGTTTGTACGGCTTAACGGTTGGTTGTAAGCAACATCGACAAGGCAAAGTGCTGGCGTGGGGATTGGCAGGATTAACCTGCTTGGTGCTGGCGATCGCACTGGGTGAGGACGCCATTGGAGAATTTGGGGAAAAAGCCATGACCCTACTGGGTGCTGGCATGATGGTTGTTGGTCATTGGCTCAATTATCGATTATGTCGCCAAAGCCAATCACAAGATTGTGGTTGCAGTGAGTAATTAACCTTTTCCCGCACTGGCTGCAACCAATTGGCTAATCAATTAGGTTAACAGCGCGGTGAGTAAAATTTGTGTGAAATGAGAGAGTAACAAACACCATGTCCTCCACCTTGATTAAAAATGCATTGCTGGTTAATGAAGGTCAAATTGTTGCCAGTGATTTGCGTATTGCTGGCCATAGAATTGATAAAATTGCCCCATCCATTAGTGCACGGCCTACAGATAAGATTGTCGATGCCAGCGGATGCTATTTATTGCCCGGAATGATAGATGATCAAGTTCATTTTCGCGAACCGGGGTTAACCCATAAGGGCGATATTGCTTCCGAATCACGGGCCGCCGTCGTGGGTGGAATCACCAGTTATATGGAGATGCCCAATGTTAAGCCTGCTACCACCACATTAGCGGCCTTGGAGCATAAATATGCATTGGCAAACAGCAAATCTCTGGGGAATTACGCCTTTTATCTTGGTGCTACAGAGGACAACTTAGACACCATCAAGCGTCTTGATCCCACGCGTCATTGCGGGGTGAAAGTGTTTATGGGGGCATCTACCGGTGATCTATTAGTAGAAAACCCACAAGCGCTAGACAACATTTTTAAAGACTCGCCGGTCTTGATTGTGACCCATTGTGAGAGCGGCCCTGTTATCGCCAGTAACCACCAACGTTTATTGCAGACTCATTCGCAATTACGGATTGAGGACCATCCTATTATTCGTGATGCCGAGGCTTGTTATGCGTCTTCATCCTATGCAGTAGCGTTGGCAAAAAAACATCGCAGTCAACTGCATGTGTTGCACATTACCACCGAGAAAGAGCTAAGCCTATTTACACCAGGCCCTATAGCGAACAAGCATATTACCGCTGAGGCTTGTGTACATCATCTATGGTTCACGGACAGAGACTATGCAAGATTGGGCAACCAAATTAAGTGCAATCCTGCGATTAAATCTCAGCAAGATCGAGATGCTTTGCTGGCAGCACTTCACACTAATCACATCGATATTATCGCCACCGATCATGCCCCGCATACGTTAGCTGAGAAACAACTTGATTTTGAGCAGGCGCCAGCGGGACTGCCTTTAGTCCAGCATGCGTTATTGACGCTGTTGGAGCATGTCGAACAAGGCCGATTACAGTTAACTCAAGTCGTTGAAAAGGTCGCTCATAACCCAGCAATCCGTTACGCCATTGCAGAAAGAGGTTTTATTCGCGAAGGTTATTTTGCTGATCTGGTATTGGTGGATATGCAGGGCTCAACTCCGGTGAGTCAGGAAAACTGTTTGTATAAGTGCCAGTGGACTCCTTTTGCTGATCATCGTTTTCCCGCCAGCATTAAATCCACTTGGGTAAATGGCCAAAGGGTATTTGATGGTGAACAGCTGGTGGCCAATAGCCACGCAGGCATGGCGTTATCTTTCTTACGTTAATAGGCTTTCCTTTGCCGTTAACGCAATGTTCTTACCAATTTAGTGCATCGATTGATGAGAGTTGAATATGTTGAGAAAAAATCCGACCGGTCATATGCCGGTTGTATCTGAAACCGCGTTTGTTGACCCTACGGCCATTATTTGCGGCAAGGTTGTTGTGGAAGACAATGTATTTATTGGCCCTTACGCGGTCATTCGAGCCGATGAAGTCAATGACAACGGGGAGATGGCGCCCATTGTGATTAAGCGTGATACCAATATCCAAGATGGGGTGGTGATTCATTCAAAAGCGGGAGCGGCTGTCACCATTGGTCAGCGCTCTTCCATTGCTCATCGCGCAATTATTCATGGTCCCTGTGAAGTGAGTGACGATGTGTTTATCGGGTTTAATTCGGTGGTCTTTGCTGCGGTTATCGGCTCAGGGTGCGTAATACGACACAATTGTGTTGTTGATGGTGTCGATCTTCCAGCAAATTTTCATGTGCCGCCTATGTTCAATATTGGCAAAGGATTCGACTTAACACGTATCTCAACCGTGCCACCAGAGTATTCGGCGTTTTCCGAGTCGGTTGTTTCTGCCAACCATACTTTAGTGCAAGGATATCGGAGAATTGCCAATGAGCTTAAATGTAACGGATAGTCCGGTACCAACCAATATTATTACTGGCTTTTTGGGCGTCGGCAAAACTTCGGCAATTGTTCAGTTAATGAAACACAAACCCAAGCATGAACGCTGGGCGGTACTGGTTAATGAGTTTGGTGAAATAGGCATTGATGCCAGTTTGATGCAAGGGCAACAGCGAGATGAATCACAAGTGTTTATCCGAGAAGTGCCTGGAGGTTGCATGTGCTGTACCGTTGGATTGTCGATGCAAATTGCCTTAAACCAACTGCTTGATAAAGCAAAACCTGATCGCCTGTTGATTGAACCAACTGGCTTGGGACACCCAAAGGAGGTGTTAGAAGTATTACAATCAGAGCACTACCAGTCTTTGATTTCATTACAGAAAACGCTCACCTTGGTTGATGCGCGGCAGTTAGCAGACTCTCGATACTATGAACATGACATCTTCATGCAACAAATCACTATTGCTGATACCGTCATTGGCAGTAAGTCTGATCTTTACCATGAAGATGATAAACAACGCCTAGTGGATTTTGTGAAGGCAACCAAAGGGGATGCAACGCCTATTGTGTTTGCCGTTAATGGTAATATTGCTGCGAGTGAATTTGAGGGCGAAACCGCGGCTTATGTACCAGCTAAGCACCATCATCACCATCATCACCATCATCACCATCATCACCATCATTCTGAAGCCAAAGTGATGGCATCAGAGCAAGCATTTCCCGCTAGCGGAATCATCAAAGCTTGCAATCAAGGCGAGGGGTTTGAGAGTGTTGGCTGGCGCTTCTCTGCCGATAAAGTATTTAACCGTCATAGCCTTACACAGTTTTTATTATCATTGGATGTGGAGCGGCTAAAGGCGGTGTTCATAACGGATTTGGGGATATTCGGTTATAACTTAACCGCTGATGGGATTACGGAGATTGAGTTAGATGACTGTTTTGAGAGTCGTGTAGAGTTGATTGGTAATCCACTAGATAGTGCTATTGAATCCCGCTTGATGGCATGTCTTGAGGCCTAGGCTACAAAGTGGCATTAGCGCGAGTTTACGCTAATGCCTGATCTTGGTGCTTTAGCCCTTTGCGATTTATCTTTGGCTCGAAATAAAAACGCGGTTAATTTTTTGAAAGGTTTACTGGTCCAAGCATTGCGACGAATATCCCAGCTAATAATAGGCTTGCGATTAAGGTGACTATGGCCGTTGCCATGCCGATAATTGGGATATTTATCAATACCGATGTGATACTTAAGCCCACTAACACACTGATTCTCACTGCGGCAGGACTACGAGTATATTTCGCGACGTAGATGCCTAGCATGACCAAAATAAAGCTCAAATAAATCATGCCGTTTTCTCCTCTAACTGAGTATAGTTGACGGGCGCAGATTGTTGATTGAGTCGCCATGCCAGATAAGCAGTCAGTGCACCGAGTAGGGTAAAGCTAAGGTCTATTACGGCAATTAAACGGTAGTGGCTGGCAAATACAAAATTTAAGTAACCATCGACCGTTGCTAGCTTTAATGGCACAACCAGCAGTAGCGCCATGGCAACGATTATCACGTTAATACGCAGTAAAAGGCGATAATTGAAAGGGATAAGCGATAGCATTAACCATGCTAACCAACTCCCAAAAAACAGTTGTGCAAACCATGGGTTTTGCGCCACACCATGCACCGTAGCATTGAGGATGACTTGAGCGGGAAACATCACGGCACAAGCCAGTATAATACCGCCACAGCTGCCAATAATGATTCGATTCCAACGCTGGTAGGCTTGCACGGACAGATCACTATTATTACCTCGGCTGCGTTTAGACAACCACATCATCACACCTGATAGTGGAATGAGTGCGGTTGTGAGCCCCAAAAAGCCCCACAATAGTTTGACAAATACGCCAGAGAAATTGCCAAAATGCAGCGGGAACAGCCATTCGATAATGGTGATGGCCCAGCCGCCGATATTACCAAAACTGCTCATTGATTGGCTAAACTGGCCATCGCCGTGGTATTCAAGTATCTCTGAGGCGAAATTTTCGCCGCCCATCATGCGGGCATACACGGTCGCGTTTTTATCGTTTAGTGCCATGACAGTGAGATCGAGCACAACTGCTTTTTCATCCCGTTGATGAATATGTGTCATGATGGATGCAATTTCTGTGGCTTGGTACTGCTCACTGATCACTGGTTCCGGCATGGCGGTAAAGGTTTCAATTAACTTGTCTTGGTCGCCATTGAAGCTGACATATGCCGCAGCAGGCAATAAGATCACCGTTGCCAAGCCTAAGAATGCACCCGTAAAACCAATCACAAAGTGAAAGATGCTTCCCCATAACCCAAATAATTTATGACCGTCGCTGACGATGACGCTCAAACTTTTCTCGCGTCGAAATGTAAACAATTGCTTGAACATTTCGCGGTGAATATACAGACCGGTGATCACTGACACCATCAAGGTAAGCCCCATAAATCCAGTCAATATGAGTCCAATGGGGCGGCCAAGGTGCAAGTCTGCATGAAAATGCCCAATGAACGCACCTGCAGTGTCTTTTCGTCCTTCATAGTAGTCGCCTGTTAGGCCGTAGAATTGACGTTCAAGTGCGAGGGTGTTGCTATTAATTTCATAGGCATACACGACAGGCTGGTCATAATTTTCATCGCCATGATGAGATTCAAATAACAGGGTAAGCTCGGTATAGTTGTAGCCCGTTGGCATATAGATGTGGATATTTTCAGTAAACTCTGATGGCACTTGTTTACTGTATTGATTGACCAGTTGTTCAATTTGTTTTGGTGCGACCGCTTGAGGCACTTCGCTGCCAGTGGCATTGGACCATATGATGAGCTCAGGCCTTGAGAAGACGGCAACCGCCCCCGTAAATGCCACAATGAATAACAAGATGCCAGTCACTATGCCCACCCAGCTGTGCATTTGAAACAGCTTTTTAATGGTTAAACTTTTCATGTGTTGGCTCCTTGAGTCAGTGCCCAGTAACTCAGTGCTGCATGACTTAAGGTGAGTAGTGTCATCAATACCATTGGCTGCCACGCTTTTTCAGCCATATATGAGTAAATAAATAACCCTGACCAAATCAGTGGGAATAACAAAATGGGCAATAAAATTTGCTGCTCTAATGCAAAAGGAAGGTATACCGTCATTCCGGGAATCATGACTGTTGCCGTCACAAGTGCCAGCACAATCGCCATTAAATTACGCCTTTTGATGGCGCTAAAGGTGTTTTTTTTGGTCATAGCTGATGCACCGATTAAGTCGATACCCTGATTTTGGGTTAAACGTAAATGCGCAAAAATCTTACCAGTCTGATTTGTTACGTCAATAAATGAAAATAGTAACTATTGTTATTACTATTTTAACCTGTGATTGTATAAATCGGGTTTTCTATAGGTGATTTGTCTTAATGCTATGATTTTTATTGGTTAATTTGAGTGGCTGAGCTGTGGGGACGGCGTGTGACTAAACCTGGATGAGTCTGCAATCTTTACAAAAGTCGGCGAGGTATTAGAGCAAGACTAAGCCGAGTTGACTCAGTCTTGCTTTGTACAGTTTACAGGGCGGTTTCTAGTATTTGTCGGCTTTTAGCTAAATCGATATTGCCGTGTTCACCAAGCTTAAGCATGCCATGGTTTTCTAAACCTTGGACCAAGTTGTCAATATCGCTCGCGCCTAAATTGACGTCACTAAGTCTGATAGGCACTTGCATTTGCTTAAAGAACTGTTCGGTATGCTCAATCGCTGCGGCGATTTTTTCATCTTCACTGCCATGCGAAATGTGCCAAACACGTTCAGCATATTGCAGTAACTTACTGCGTTTTTCCTGTTGGCACACTTTCATGACAGCGGGAAGTACGATGGACAGGGTGCGAGCGTGATCAATACCGTGGCTGCCTGTTAGCTCATGACCAATCATATGTGTCGACCAGTCTTGTGGTACCCCAACCCCAATCAAGCCGTTTAAGGCCATGGTCGCTGACCACATAATGTTGGCCCGCAAGGTTAGATCTTGCTGGTTTTCTGCCTGCATAACCCGTTGACCTTCTTCGATTAAGGTCATTAACAAGCCTTCGCAAAAACGGTCTTGCACTTTGGCATTGATACTATAGGTAAGATATTGCTCCATCACATGTACAAAGGCATCAACTACGCCGTTGGCAACTTGGCGCGACGACAATGATAGCGTGACATTAGGATCAAGAATGGCAAATGTAGGACGAACTAACGGGCTTGAAAAAGCCAGTTTGTTACCATCACGAGTCACCACAGAGTTGCCGTTACTTTCTGAACCTGTCGCTGGGAGTGTCAATACCGCTGCTAGTGGCAGCGCCTGTTTAACAGGCGCTTGCTTAGCTAAAATATCCCAAGGGTCTTCGCCCTCGAAGCATGCAGCTGCCGCAACGAACTTACTGCCATCAACAACAGAACCACCGCCCACTGCTAATAAGTAATCGATATTGTTGGTTTCTATGACATCTAGGGCTTTGATTAACGTATCGTAACTTGGGTTTGGCTCAATGCCTGAAAACTCGAAGTACTCATGTTGACTTAGCGCAGCAATCACTTGGTCATAAACGCCATTGGCTTTAATTGAGCCACCGCCATATAGCAGCAATACTTTGGCATCGGCGGGGATTTCACTGGCGATTTTCTCAATATGGCCTTCACCGAAATGAATGGTCGTGGGGTTCTGAAAACTAAAATTGAACATGTTAAATACCTTTAATTTGTCGACCGATTAAAGCGCTTGCAATAGTTTTTCTGCAGCAGCTTCTGAACTGGCGGGGTTTTGGCCTGTGATGATATTACCGTCTTGCACTGCATAGGCTGACCAATCACTGACTTTTTGATAGTCAGCGCCGCGTTTAATTAGCTCATCTTCCAATAAGAATGGCACAACATCAGTGAGCTGCACCGCATCTTCTTCAGAATTACTAAAGCCAGTTATTGCTTTACCTTGTACCAGTGGCTGACCATTTTCACTCGCAAACAATAATGCTGCGGTGGCATGACAGACAGCAGCAATCGGTTTACCAGCGCTGTTAAAATCTTCAATGAGTTTGATGGAATGGCTATTTTCAGTTAAATCCCACAGTGGCCCATGACCACCTGGGTAAAATACGCCGTCGAATTGGGAGATATCAATATCGCTCAGTTTTTGGGTATTAGCTAGGGTCGACTTTAAGGCGTCATCTTGGGCAAATCGGCGTGTAGCATCTGTTTGAAAATCGGCTAATTCGCTTTTAGGGTCAATAGGAGGTTGCCCACCCGCTGGCGAGGCTAACGTAATCGCGACACCTGCATCGGCCAGCAGATAATAGGGAGCGGCAAATTCTTCTACCCAAAACCCGGTTTTTTCGCCGCTGGCTCCGAGTTGGTCATGGGAGGTGAGCACCATCAAAATGTGTTTAGTCGTTGTCATAGGGAATCCTTGGTATCGCCGCTCATTGTCAGCTTGCTTGTTAGTTTCAATTTGATGTCATCAACTATAGAAGTTGTTCTAGCCCTCGCCAATGCTGATAAATTTGATAACATTGGTTTAAATTTTAAATCAATGGTGTCGTAAGGTGGCCTTGTGAGTCATATTTTTGAACAGCTAAAGAGTATGGTGGTATTTAGCCATGTGGTTGAGCAAGGGAGTTTTAGTGCTGCAGCGCGGCAATTGAAATTGACTCGCACCGTGGTGAGTTACCACATGAAAAAACTAGAGGCGAGCGTGGGGGTTAAGCTATTGCATCGCTCGACTCGAAGCTTGTCATTGACTGAAGCTGGTAAAGCTTTTTATGAAAGTAGTCGGCTGATTGTGGAGCAAGCCATAGCCGCACAACAAAAAATGGAACATTTTCGTAGTGAGCCCGAAGGACGGTTGTCGGTGACTTGTCCGGTGAACATGGGATTACAGCTGGTGGTGCCAGCGCTGAAAGCCTTTAAAGCGCAATTTCCAAAAATTGAATTGGATATCTTGCTCAGTGACGAAGTGGTGAATTTGATTCAGTCTGGCACTGATTTAGCCATTCGAGGGGCGCCGCTGGTTGATTCAAATTTGCATGCACGAAAATTATCGAGTTTAGGCACGCAATTGTACGCTGCGCCGAGTTATCTCAATCAGCATGGACGTCCAACTCAGCCAACAGATTTAGCGGAACATCAGTGGGTTATTTATCAGTTAGGCGCGCCTTATATCAACTTAACCAAAGGTAGCCGCTCTTTTAAAGTTAAAGTCTCTGGTGACATTTCTACCAATAATGCCGCAGCCAGAACAGCATTTGTTGAGGGGGGCTATGGCATTGCGCGTATTCCAATTTATGATGCTCAGCCTAAAGTGGCTCAAGGACTACTGGAGCCGGTCATGGCTGATTATAAATTGGCTGATATCGATGTTTATGGCGTCTACCCACCCGGTTCAACGGGGGCTAAAAAGGTACGGCTATTATTGGACTTTTTAGTGCACTATTTTCAAAACCAGTCCAATTTAGCTGGGCAGCAATCCAGCGCTCACTAGCGCCGGATTGTATTTATGCCAAGCAGTATTGTTTAGCTCAATGGTTACTTTTCGTCAAAAGTGAACGATTGACCCGCAAGGGCGGCTTCAAACATTAAGCCTCCCTTAGCTGCGGTAAAGACGGCCATACCGTTGATATAAGCGGCCTTGGCTGACTTGTTGGCGCCGCTTTGGCCTGCGCCAGCTGAATTACCGGTTGTACCAGCTTGGGCATTGGCACCAACATTAATAGCAACTGCAGAAGCTTGTGCACCGAATTCGAAACTGCCACTGGTGAACTCTTTATAGGCCTTCTCGTTTTTGAAGAAGATGATTTCACTGTAGGCTTGGCCGCCGACTTGAAAACCAATCGACAGTTGCGAAAGGCTGCTGTCTCCTGTGTGTGTGCCACCTCGATAAACGCGGCCTTTACCGTAGGCTGCACCAATACCGAATCCGCCTTTACCCACAGTTGGGAAGATGGCAAAGCCATAGGCATCATCAAAAAACTTTTGTGTTGCAGAGGCTTGCTTAAATTTATTAATGGCTTCGCCGTAACTTTCGTCAGCCATTGCCGCTGGGTTAAACATTAGTGCGGCTATCATAGCCACCACCATTGAGAATCGGCTAAATAGTGTGTTCATTTGCGCTCCCTAGCGAGTAGATAAGCCTTCAGGATACGGATATCAGCTTAAGAATCAAATCACAGTGATGAAAAAGCGCCCGTTAAGGGCGCTTTTTTGTATTCAGTCAGGGTACATTCAGCTTTGTTACTCTGGTTCTTGACCTAACACGTAGTAGTTAAACCACTGCTGATCCCATTCCATTTTTGCTTTTCGATGCTGATAGTGGCTTAAACCATGACCCTCACCCGGATAAACGACTAATTCCACAGGCACATTTAAATAGTGCCTAAGTGCGCGGTATAAGCCTTGAGCGTGCCCAAGCGGTACTCGTTCATCATTCTCACCAATATGAATCAATGTTGGTGTTTTGATTTTATCGGCAAAGCTTAGAGATGAGCCGTGGGTATAGAGCTCTGGATCTTCCCAAGGTTGTTTGCCATCCATAAAATTAATCACGTGTCCTGGGGTATCTTCTAAGATCCATTGCAAGCGTTGATCAAACACACCTGCACCGGAACTGGCAGCTTTGAATCGCTCCGTTGTGGTGATAAGAGCATTGGTTAGGTAGCCACCATTACTCCATCCCATCACAGCCAGTTTGTCTTTATCGGCGATGCCTTGCGCTACTAGATGGTCAACGCCAGCAAGAATGTCTTGCACTTCAATTTCATGTTCATGGCCCACTAAATCGGTTAGGAATTTATCGCCATAGCCAGTTGAGCCGCGATAGTTAGGAGATAGCAGTGCCCAGCCTTGTGCTGTAAAAGTTGAGCGACCATATGTGCGGTGCTGCAAAGCGTAAGGGGTTGCTGATGTGGGGCCACCATGAATTTGAACGATGAGCGGTAAGGGCCCATCTTCAGGTTTATACCCAGCAGGTAAATCTAAAATACCTTCGACAATGCTGCCATCTGGCGCCTTCCAGCTAACTGTTGATATTTGCGGTAATATCCAGCTGTCGACTTGCGGGTTGATGTTAGTGATACGCTTATATTTGGCGCGCTTACTATTTGCATCGGCAATAAACATGTCATAAAAGTGGTCGAGGCCATTATGACTAAATGCTAATTTCTTACCATTTTGACTAAAGCTGTAACTGCCAATCACTAAATCGCCATTGATAACGCTACGGGTGTCTCCTTGCTGACCATCGTCGATCTCACTGCAAAACAGTTTCACTCGGCCATGCTCACTGCCGCGATAACAAATTTCATCGCTGTTTGGTCGCCAAGTAATGTTACTGCCATTGAGTGTTGCATCACCGGGACGAGTCACTTCCAGTAATTTGTCTTGATTGGTTTGATTAACAAATAGCTGGCCAGGATGACCATCGTAGTCGATACGAAATGCAAGTTGCTGATTGTCATCGTGCCAAGCTAGGCCTAACAACCAACCATAAGGTGATGGTGCTTGCGCTCGCCAGGCTTGATCGTTCAGCACTTTATTACTGCCATCTTTAGTATTGAAGACTTCTACATCTGACCAGCCTTCGAGAAACACTAATTCAGTATCTGTTGTAGTGATTCGAGCGATTTTGCTACCGTCATTGTTGACGTTAAATTCCCACACGACTTTGTCATCATCGAGTAAAAGTGTTTGTGTGTAATGCTTCAGATCTAGCAGGTACAGTGGATTAGTATCTTGTTTACCATGGCCATATTGCGGCGCACTGTGGCGGGTTCTCATCTTGGCCCAAGTATCTGTATCTTGCGTTTCTTTCGTGGTCGTAAAGTAAAGTGACTGGCCATCTTGGCTTAGTTGATAAGACTTTACGCCGCGCTTTTGTTTAGTCACTGGCACCGTTTGTTGGCTGCTAATATCGAGGCGGAATACTTGGCGTTTACCATTGTAAGGCGCTTTGCCCTCCTCATCACCTTGTTGGCCCAAGTAATAAACGTATTTGCCGTCCGGACTCCATTGCGGGCTAGACTCACTTTCATTGGTAAATGTTAGCCGCTGTGTCTGGCGAGTCTTGGTGTTGACCAGCCATAAATCACGCTGGGATTTATCCAGTTCTTTATCCCATCGTGATTCGAGCCAAACTGCTTGTTTACCATCTGGACTAAGTTGAACTGTGTTCATGCCCGCGATAGTAAAGTAGTCATCTGTTGTTATAGTGTGATTGCGCTCTGAAGCCAAGCTAGGGTTGCTGGCTAGCATCGTCATTGACATGATTGTCAATGCTGAAAGTGTAGTGACTCGCCCCATCGTCATCCCTTTTCATTATGATGTGTTTATGTTGGTTCAATGATCTGTTTGCGCCAACACCTTACCGCAATTTAAAAAGGGCATAAATATGCGCTATCACTCTTTTTTCTCATCTTGAATTAATTTTTGTAAGTAATTGAGTTCTTCAGAATTAAGTAGTTGAGTTGTACTACGTTGTGGGCTTTTGGGCTGGGGAGATTGCGGCGCTAATTTGCCACGTAAAAACGCCGCTTTGGTGACCTGCTGTAAGCCATAAATGGCTAATACGTATACGGTTGCTAATAGCAGTAAACGGGTCATCGCTTGGGAGAATTGACCTATATGGTCGCCGAAATAAAATGGCAGAATCAGTAATAGGGTTCGTACGATCCAGTTGCTTAATAGTGCGACGGTTAGCACCATCAACCAGCGGAATTTAATATCACGTAAATTGCCTAAATGCGCGCGGCTTGCACGGCTTTTATATCGACGCAATAATTTAAAAATGAGCACGAAATACACTAAGGTTTGTATGCTCAGCAGTGCCGGTAGCAGCATGCCTACACTGGTAAAATAACTTAAGTTTTGCAGGCTAAACGCATCAATGCTGATATCTTCAACCCAATGTTTATCAAGCAAAGCCGTGAGTGCAACTATGCTAGTAACAATAATTGGTAGGTAGAGGTGAGGTGACCAACGAATCTTGGCTGTGATGTTATGCAAACTGCGATAACAGTATAGATACAGCGTTGGCATCAGAATAAAATAGATGGGAATGATCAAGGTGTAGATAATGTGCATTGGCACTGGAGAGTTATCTTTGCTGAGCATTCCGGTGAAGAAATACAGTCCCATTAGGCTAAATATCCCGCCTAATAGTTTGTGGTTATTGCTGGCTTCTTTGTAGATGTAACGGATATACAGGCCAAGTCCGATACAGTGAATACCGCCCAGTAATGATAGCCACCAATAACCTTGTGCTAAAAATGCATTGTATTCATTCATATTGCTTCATTGTCAGCCGATTTTGGGGTGATATGCAAGCAATATGAACAATAAAACAGCTAGGGCTGTTTATCTTTTGAAGTCACTTGTGCCGCATTGGCATTGATTCATGTGGGACAGCGACAGAACATCAGTGCCGTTATACGTAAAAGCTCAACAACGCGCTGCTAAAACAGCCATAAAAGGTTAAATGAAACTAAAAAATCAATCAGGTTAACTGGCGTTTGTTTGTTGATTTTTATTCAATCGAATATGGCGATTAGAACTGGCAGCAGGTGGCTTACCCGGTACTGGGCTGCGCTCTGATAATAAATGTCTAATTGCCATAATGGGATGAGGCAATAGCATCCTTGGCCCTGCAAATATCATTATTTCTTTGGCTTTGGCTTTCATGTGCGGTTTATAGCAATGTACCGGACATTTATTGCAAGTTGGCTTTTGTTGGCCGTAGGGGCAGCGATCAAGCCGAGTATGTGCATACTCTAGAAATGCTTGGCAGTCCTCACAGTGCTCGATATCGCCTTTGGCGGTATGATGTGCGCGGCAGTATATCTCGACCATAGCTGAAATGGTGTTGAATTCACGTAGCAATTTGCCACCTAAAATCTCTTCATTTTTCATGGTACTGCACCTAATTATAAATCCGACTGAATTGCTTGGTTATGGTTAGTTTAGGCCGACTGGTGTTTGATAACAAAACTAGCGCTGTGTTTTATGAACATGCGCACAAAATACGGGTTTCTTATGGATCAATACGTGCTAACACTTTAAAGCCTTAAATAAACCGATTTTTCATTACCATGATTACCTAATTCGACTAATTTTGACTCGCTTTTTGATGTGTATGCTAAAAATAGGTATAAATAGTTGATTTCCAGAGCCAGACCCGAATAATGACATTGGTTACTATCTGTCCAAGTTACTGGACTAGAGCTAAGGGCGAATGTTTTGGGTTGAAGAACTATCACGGTGGTTTTTCAGTAATCTGTGGTCTTTCATTGATAAGGGCGCGCAGTGGCGAAACTGCAGTTTGTTGGGTCAATCTTTGCAGTGCTTAAAGCCAATTTTACTGCCCATAGCTTCGGCTAACCGTGTTTTGCTATTTGTTGAGTGGCTAGTGTTAGATGACTAAACCACAGTTTTAGATGGCAATGATAAGGCACACAAGTATCGAAAGAAGTTTAACTGCTAAAGGTCGAGAAGACCTTTAGTGGCGAGTTTTAGCAAACCAATTAACGGTGGATAATAATGAAAATCATAGCCATTATTTTGCTGGTTGCTGTAGGTGTTTATCTTTACTTACGAGCGCAGCGACTAGCCAAGGAAGAGCAACAACAAGCAGAGCGTCCAGTAGAAAAAGAAGTCAAAGCTATTGAAGCTGAACCTACAACGGATGACGCAGAAAAGTCGGTTGAGGTATCTACACCGCTTGATGACGGAGTGAGCTTTGATAAAGACGTTACCGAGGTTGCCAATGACTCATCAGCGCTGAAAGCTGCTGCAGAGCCAGAGCCAGAGCCAGAGCCAGAGCCAGAGCCAGAGCCAGAGCCAGAGCCAGAGCCAGAGCCAGAGCCAGAGCCAGCAAATCTTGATGAGTCTTGGGCAAATGACAAACTGACTTCGGCATTAGTGGATTACCGTAATGCCACAGATGTTGATAGCCAACATGGTGCATTACTAGCGGTGATTGCTGAATGTTACAAGCAACGTAAACAAGTGCAATATCGTGATTATGGCGCCCAGTTACAATCGGAATATGTCGGCTTATTTGCCAAATTAGCTAAACCTAGTGAGCAAAAAGGTGTTGGCTTTATGCAGCTTTCCACGTTGCTAAATGACAGTGGTCAATTTGATAGTGCCTTGGCGGTGTGCCAACAAGCGATTGAGCATGGCCTCAGTGATGGCACTGTGACTGGGTTTGAGGGACGTATGGCCCGTATTGAACGAGCCAAGGCCAAAGCTGCGAAGTAATCTTTACTGTATCTAGCAAGCTAGGCGTGTAAAATAAGATAGATGTTTCTATGATTAAAAGGCGAACATTTGGTGTCGCCTTTTTTGTTGGAGAGAAATGATGCGCCTAAAGCAAGTCATCGTATTTGTTAGCTTATTGCTGTTGTCAGCATGTACGCAAAATCCGCAATGGACTTTGTTTTATAGTGAAGAGCAATCATCAATTGCCGAGCAAGATCTTGGTGAGCATATCGCGGGATATTACAGCGAGCTTGAACAGTGCGTCGCTAAAGGCAAGGGATTGATTCGTTTAAGTGGTCATGAAAACGGATCGTTTCAATGTGGCTATTTATGTGTGGCCAATGAGCAAGGCGGCGTTGATTGTCAACGATTAGAAGATGAGGTTGAGCTGTGAAGTTTAAACAGGATTACTTTGAGCAGTTAGTAGGCTACTACTCTCAAGTTAATCCACAAGGGCTCACAAATCCTCATTGGTTGGCTTGGAGCGATGATGCCGCTAAGTTGGTTGGCTTAAACGAGCCAACCCCACAACTGCTACAACAGTTAAGTGGTAACGCACCGGTGCCGGGGGCCAGTTATTATGCTCAAGTATATAGCGGTCATCAATTTGGTGGCTATACGCCAAGACTTGGAGATGGCAGAGCGATTCTACTGGGAGAAGCCTATGGGCCAAAAGGATACTGGGATGTCGCATTAAAAGGCGCTGGGTTGACACCTTATTCTCGTCAAGGTGATGGTCGCGCGGTAATGCGTTCTGCAGTGCGCGAATTCTTAGTCTCTGAAGCTTTACACCATCTTGGCGTTCCTACAACCCGTGCTTTAGCGGTAATTGGGTCCGATATTCCCGTGTGGCGAGAGAGCCAGGAGACGGCCGCGATTACGGTTAGGCTAGCGCGTAGCCATATCCGTTTTGGTCATTTTGAGTATTTTAGTCATAGCCCGGAAGGTGGCAAAGACAAACTGCAACAGCTGGTGGATTTCACTATTTCGCAGCATTATCCAGACTTGTGCTGTGACGCATCCGGTTATGGGCAATGGTTTAACCGCGTCGTTGCCGATACCGCAAAAATGATTGCCCACTGGCAAGCAGTAGGCTTTGCCCATGGGGTGATGAATACCGACAACATGTCGATTATGGGTGATAGTTTTGATTTTGGTCCATTTGCTTTTTTAGATACCTTTAGTGAAGACTTTATCTGTAATCACTCAGATCCCGAAGGGCGATATGCTTTTGGTCAGCAACCAGGAGTCGGACTGTGGAATCTGCAACGGCTAGCTCAAGCCCTGGTACCTTTGATTGATTCAGATACCTTGATTGCAGCCTTAAATACTTACCAGCAGCATTTAGTGGCGCATTACTTAAAAAATATGCGCGCTAAATTGGGGCTAAGTACCGACTCCATAGGACAACAGCAAGATGATTTTGACTTGGCACTCATTGGTGAGCTGACCATGATGCTAGAGCAAAGTCAGCTTGATTATACCCAAAGTTTGCGCCGTTTTAGTTATATAGACCCACAAGCGACTCGCTCAGATTGGGCTGATGATTTTGTTGACCGCAGCAGATTTGACAGCTGGTGGCAGCAGTATCGACAGCGTCTGGGTGATATTGCTGACGTGTCTGTGTGGCAGGCGCAGCGCAGCGCCGTAAACCCCAAGTACATTTTGCGTAATTATTTAGCTCAAGAGGCCATCGTCGCAGTGGAAGAGGGAGATCTACAACCCTTGCACCAGCTACAGCAACTGTTGACGCAGCCCTATGATGAACACCCTGACTTAGCACATTATGCTGAACGTCCGCCCAAGTGGGGGCAGGGGTTAATTATGTCCTGTAGTAGTTAGTCTTGTTATCGTTCATCTTTAGTTCATCTCAAGGTTGCTAAGCTAGGTGTTAGCTTATCGAAGATGAAAAGGTAAGAGAGTGGAATGTGAGTATTCAAATAGTTAGTACTAAACTGGATAACGCCGCCAAAAGTTTATCCATTGTTTCCAATATCAATTTTGATCAGTTTGAGCAATTTGCACAGCCCTTAGCTGCGGCGATCGATTGCCGTATTATTGAAAAACACTGGGGCGCAGATCGTCATCAATGGCTGTTAGAGTTTGAAGGGACAATTTTAGAGCTCAATTATGAATTTTATGGGGATATTTGCTGGTTAAGCGTAGAAAACCCAGCAGATGTGGAAGTGCTTGCTTATCTGCAAACGTTATTGAGGCCAACAGTATGAGTGTCAATGAATCTTCTGCAGAGTTTCACTATCAAGCACTCACGCCTGATTTGATTTTAGATGCGATAGAGAGTGTCGCGATTTACCCTGAAACAGGATTGCTTGCGCTAAATAGTTACGAGAATCGTGTGTATCAGTTTCGCTGTGACCGTGGCCAGCGATATGTGGTGAAGTTTTATCGTCCAGCACGCTGGAGCAATGAGCAAATTCAGGAGGAGCATGACTTTTCCTTGGCGCTATTAGAGCATGAAATTCCCATTGCGACGCCGGTAATGATTGATGGTCAAACCCTGCATGAATATCAAGGCTATCGTTTTGCGTTATTTACTTCGATGGGTGGTCGCGCGTTTGAAGTAGACAATTTAGACCAACTCGAGGATGTGGGCCGGTTTATCGGTCGTATTCATCAATATGCTAAACACCAACCTTTTGCTCATCGTGATCATTTAACGCCGCAATTATTAGGTGATGAATCCTTGAGTTGGTTGCGTGAGTCAGGGCATGTTCCTGCCGCATTGCACGAAGCCTATTTTACTGTGGTGGAGCAGTTATTGGTACGTGCGAAATCACTATGGCAACAGGATGAATTTGAGATTATCCGTTTACATGGTGATTTGCATCCAAGCAATATTTTATGGACACCAGACGGCCCAGGGTTTGTTGATCTCGATGATGCTAAAATGGGCCCCGCTGTTCAGGATATCTGGATGATGTTAGCAGGTGAGCGACCACAACAAATACTGCAGTTGGAAGTGTTGTTAGACGCTTACGAAGAGTTTTGTGCGTTTGATACGCGGCAGTTATCACTCATTGAGCCCCTGCGGGCTATGCGTATGTTGCATTATAATGCCTGGCTGAGTCGGCGCTGGCAGGATCCTGCTTTTCCGATGAACTTTCCTTGGTTTGCTGACGATAAATATTGGGAGCAGCAAATTTTAGGATTTAAAGAGCAGTTAGCAAAGTTAGATGAACCCGCTTTGTCATTAACGCCACACTATTAATTTGTGTCAGGTGTGATTTGTAAACTTTTCGACGCATTTTGTCACACAAGAATGAACTTAATGCTTGAGATAATCTCCAATATTTGATTATGTTAGGCACAACTTGAAAATGAACTGTTTGTTGCAAACAAAGGATATCAACAATATGAAAAAAGCATTCTTAGTCGCCTTGGCTTTGATTATGGCACCGATGGCCGCATTCGCTGCCAACTATAAAGAAGGCGTACATTACACGGTCATCAACCAAGGTCCTGCGACCGCTAAGCCAGAAATTGCTGAGTTTTTCTCTTTTTATTGTGGTCACTGTTATAACTTCTACAAGACTGCGATTCCTGCAATTAAAAAGGATCTACCTGAAGGAGTAACGTTCAAGCAGAACCATGTTGAATTTATCGGTCGTAACATGGGTGTGGAAATGTCACGTGCATTTGCGATTGCTCACCAATTAAAAGTTGAAGACAAAATTGAAGGTGCTTTATTTAAAGCGATTCACGATCAGAAGCAACGTTTTACTAATTTAGATGACATCAAAAAGCTATTTGTTGCTTATGGTGTTGAGGCCAAAGATTTTGATGCTGCGGCGAGCTCATTTATGGTCAATGCGCAGATGTCACAAATGAAACGTGCTACAGAAAATGCGCAAATCTCTGGGGTTCCTGCGATTGTGGTTAACGGTAAGTACCGTATCGAGAATAGTTCAATTAGCAGCTACCAAGAACTGCAAGATATTGCGTTTTACTTAACGACATTAAAGTAATTAGCAATGATTGTGACTAGTCCTGAAATAGGTTGACACTTTTTCAGTTTAAAACGCTCGATGAACTTCATCGGGCGTTTTGTATTTTA
>NZ_JBHZSN010000016.1:0-82195 GCF_043643685.1 Shewanella waksmanii | reverse complement strand
GCGGGAGCCGGATTTGAACCGACGACCTTCGGGTTATGAGCCCGACGAGCTACCAAACTGCTCCATCCCGCGTCCGTTAAAGCGGGGCGAACTATAACGACATGATTTAACGAATGCAAGCGACTTATGAGTTTATCGACTTGAACGTTCATAAATGCGACAACCAGCGGCTAAATAATGCTTAACTGCCAACAAAATAGCTTTGGTGCGCATATCTTTTATCATTTGTGGTGATGACAGGGTATAATGCCGGATTGTTTTAATTAGTGTGTTTATCAATCAATGTTAAATTTTTTTGCTGCAGCCCCTAGAGGCTACGAATATGCGTTATCTTTGGAGCTTTCTGAATTAGGTGCTAAAGATGTCAAAGAGAGTGTTGCAGGTGTTTATTTTTCAGCTCCTTTAGAATTAGCTTATCGCATTACGTTGTGGTCGAGACTTGCTAGCAGAATTGTGTTGGTGATTTATAAGGGTCCATGTGAATCGCCTGAGCAACTATATAACGCGGCATACTGTATTGATTGGCAAACACATTTCTCAAATAAAAGTACCTTTAGTATCGACTTTCATGGTGTCGGTGGTTTTATAAAGAACACCCAGTTTGGTGCACTTAAAATCAAAGATGCTGTGGTCGACCGATTTCGCGATGATGGTTTAAACCGCCCAGATGTTGGACGAGGCGATGCTGATTTTCGTATTGACGCTCACTATCGCCGCGGACAAATTACCTTAGGGATTAACTTCTCGGGACCAGCCTTACACCAGCGCGGTTATCGTACCACAACGGGTGAGGCGCCTCTTAAAGAAAACTTAGCTGCCAATATGTTGGTGCGCAGTGGCTGGCAAGCCTCTCCAACAACCTTGCTAGATCCATTTTGTGGCTCTGGCACAATAGTCATCGAAGCTGCGATGATGGCGTGTGATATTGCCCCAGCGTTATTGCGTAAGCGTTTTGGTTTCGATCACTGGTTACGCCATCAAACTAATACCTGGCAAGAGTTGATTGAAGAAGCGAAAGCCCGTGCAAGTATTGGTACTACGCGTTGTAATATTAATTTCTTTGCCAGTGATATTGATTCTCGTCTGGTGGCACTAGCAAAACGTAATGCTCAAAATGCGGGGGTTGATAAGCTCATTGAGTTTTCAGTGACTAACGCGTTGGATGTGAGCGTGCCAGCAGAGTCGGGCGCGTTGATTACTAACCCGCCATATGGCGAAAGGTTAGGGAACGTCACTTCGTTATTGCAACTGTATTATCAACTTGGTGATAAATTTAAGTCACAATTTGGTGGCTGGCAGATTGCAGTGCTAAATAGTGATATTGAATTATTGTCTGCATTAAAGCTCAAAGCCGATAAGCAGATGAAAATGTATAATGGTGCGCTAGAGTGTGCTTTTAATTTATACACTGTACATGCCCAAAGCACCCGACGTATCGATCCTGTTGCTGTGCAATCACAAGCCGAGATCAGTGAAGTTGCCAGTTCATTTGCAAATCGCATTAAGAAAAATTACAAGCAATTGTCAAAATGGGCGAAGCGTGAAGGAATAGACAGTTTTCGGTTATATGACGCTGATATTCCAGAGTACAACGTAGCGGTTGATAAATACCTCGACTATGCGGTGATTCAAGAGTATTCAGCCCCTAAAGCAATCCCTGAGGCGGTAACCAAACGTCGGTTGACGGATGTGCTATTGGTGTTACCCCAAGCCATTGGCATTGATCCTGAAAATATTATCCTTAAAACCCGTGAGCGCCAAAAAGGCAGCAATCAATATCAGAAACTTGATGCGACCCATCAAGAACTATACACCATGGAATATGGTGCTAAGTTTAAGATTAATCTGAAAGATTACTTGGATACCGGCCTGTTTTTAGATCATCGTTTGACCCGCAAAATGGTTGGAGATAAATCTTGCGAAAGAGACGTGCTTAATTTATTTGCTTATACCGGAACGGCTTCAGTGCATGCGGCGTTAGGCGGGGCGAAGTCCGTAACAACTGTCGATATGTCCAATACTTACCTTAATTGGGCAAAAGATAACTTTGCCCTCAATGGTTTGTCTGGTAACCAATATCAATTTATTCAAAGCGATTGCTTGCAGTGGATTGAGAGTTGCGAGCAGGAGTTTGACCTTATATTCATCGACCCACCGACGTTTTCTAACTCAAAGCGTATGGAAGATTCATTTGACGTGCAACGTGACCATTTACCTTTATTAACCAGCTTAGTGAAGCTACTTAATCAAGGTGGTGAGATAATATT
Source organism: Shewanella waksmanii (assembly GCF_043643685.1). Lineage (GTDB taxonomy): Bacteria > Pseudomonadota > Gammaproteobacteria > Enterobacterales > Shewanellaceae > Shewanella > Shewanella waksmanii_A. Next base: position 79,928 of record NZ_JBHZSN010000016.1, on the reverse strand, counting down.
CTCCAACAATAAACGTAAATTCAAAATGGACGTTGCTGGGTTAAATGCCTTGGGATTGAAAGTGACTAATTTGGATAAGCAAACCTTACCGCTGGATTATAAACGCAATCCACAAATCCATAATACGTGGTCAATTACCCGTGGTTGATAGTGACATGAATAATCCAGCATTAATTTTATATCACACTGAGCATTGCCACCTTTGTGAACAAGCTGCTGAAATGCTAACTGGCGCTAATATTGCGTTTACTCATGTAGATATATGTGAGGATAACGATTTAGCTGAACGTTATGGCATAACGATTCCCGTATTGCAGCGCCTAGATACTAAACAAGAGTTAGGTTGGCCGTTTGACTTGTCACAAATACATGCTTTTTTAGGAGTTTAAATTGAGTCTAGTTCGTATAAATAATGGCTCGTTAGCGTACGGATACACCCCGTTGTTACAAAACGCCGATTTTACTATTGAAGCGGGTGAACGAGTCTGTATTGTTGGTCGCAACGGCGCTGGCAAATCAAGCTTAATGAAAGTGCTTTGCAAAGAAGTTCAGCTTGATGATGGTGAGTTTAACATTGCCACGGATGTCAAAGTGAGTCGCTTGCAACAGGACCCGCCAAAAGCCGAGCAAGGCACAGTGTATGCCTATATTTCCGGCGGCTTAAAAGAGGTTGGAGAAAAACTAGAACGTTATCATCAGTTATCACAAGATGTGGCTAATGCTGCTGGTGAGCAACTGGGTAAGATGCTCAAACAGATGGAACGTTTGCAGTCCGATTTAGATCATTTAGATGGTTGGCAGTTGGATACCCGTATTACGCAAACCTGTCAAATGCTTGGTCTTGATTCTGAAGCACCGCTTACGACCTTATCTGGTGGCTGGCAACGTAAAGTCGCCCTTGCTCGTGCTTTGGTGAGTGAACCGGATCTTTTGTTACTCGATGAGCCAACCAACCACTTGGATATCGATACTATCGAGTGGTTAGAAGAGTTTTTATTGGGCTATAAAGGCGCCATCGTGTTTATCAGCCATGACCGTGGCTTCATTCAACGTATGGCGACCCGGATTGTCGACTTAGACCGTGGCGTGGTGACCTCTTGGCCTGGCAATTATCAAACCTATTTAGATGGCAAAGCCGAGTGGTTGCGTGTTGAAGCAGAGCAAAATGCCCATTTTGATAAGAAGTTGGCTGAAGAAGAGGCTTGGATTCGCCAGGGTATTAAAGCGCGACGTACCCGTAATGAAGGGCGGGTTAGGGCACTGAAAGCGTTGCGTGTCGAACGCAGAGCTCGTCTAGAGCGTCAAGGTGGTGCCAAAATGGCAGTGGCTGAGACTGAGCGCTCAGGTAAGCTCGTGTTTGATGTTGATAGATTGAACTTTAATTTACCCGATAAAAACCTGGTTAAAAACTTTACTACTAGCGTGATGCGTGGCGACCGTATTGCACTTATTGGTCCCAATGGTTGTGGTAAATCGACGTTAATTAAACTTTTGATTGGTCAGCTAGAAGCGCAATCAGGCGCTGTTAAAGTGGGGACTAAGCTTGAGATTGCCTATTTTGACCAATACCGAGAAGCGTTAGATCCTGAAAAAACGGTCGAAGAAAACGTTGGTGAAGGCAAGAAGACCATTACCATTAATGGTCAGGACCGACATATCTTAAGTTATTTACAGGACTTTTTATTTTCTCCCATGCGCGCACGCACGCCAGTAAAGGCGTTGTCTGGTGGTGAGAAGAACAGATTGTTATTAGCAAGGCTGCTTATTAGGCCAGCTAACTTAATTATTTTAGATGAACCGACTAACGATCTTGATATTGAGACCTTAGAGTTGTTAGAGTCCCTGCTAACGGATTATGAAGGTACACTTTTATTGGTAAGCCATGACCGTGCTTTTATCGATAATACGGTAACCAGTTCATGGTGGTTTACTGGCAATGGTGGCTGGAGTGAATACGTAGGTGGCTATGAAGATGCTGTTTCTCAAGGCGCTAAATTTTATTCTGAGGAACCTGTTGCCGTCGACGCTGTCCAACCAAAAGTTGCTGAGGTTAAGCCAGTTAAAAAGCAGCCGACTAAGGTAGAAAAGAAGCTTTCTTATAAATTGCAGCGTGAGCTTGAACAGTTACCTGCGAAAATGGAAACGTTAGAAAACGAAATTGAAGCGTTACAGGCGGTGATCAGCGAGCCCGATTTTTATGCTCAAGCACAAGAGATTGTTAATGAGCAACTCAAATTATTAGCAGATAAAGAGCAAGAATTGGAAGTGTGTTTTGAGCGTTGGGAAGAGCTTGAGTCGCTTAAGTAAGCCACATAATTAATAGGAATAAAATTAATGAAGTTGAAGTTGGATAAAACATTATCATTAGTGGCTATTGGCGTTGTCAGTGCATTACAAACGGTGCACGCTGCACCGGTTTATGAAATTAAAAATATCGAAGATTTTGATCTTAACGGCACTATTGAAAGTACCCGAAACGGTTACGGTATGTTCGTTAATAGTAATAATGAGTCTGTTGGTGTTTCTAAAGGTAAGAAAAAGCTCAGTGTTTCTGATGAGGATGACGGTGTCATCGATATTGAAGATGGTATCGCACCAGAAGAGCAAATTATTTATTCGATAGACTTACCCATTATTGCTAATAACTTTACTTTCACTTCGGATGAAAATGGCGCTTCTGGCGCTTGGATTCCGACATTTGAAAGTGTATTTGGTACTACGCCACCAAAGGATTCAGATCCTGATGTACCAGAGTCAATTAACTCAATCGATGCTTTTTATTACGGGATTAGTACTGCAGGCGTTAAGGTTGGTGCTTATACCGCTCCTGAGCAGAAAGTCGAGTATACCGGCAGTAATGAAGACCAAGAGTACTGGTATTACAGAGAATTTGAAGAACGTGGCTTTGTTAAATTGGCTGATGGTACCGAAATACCATTATTACCACCAGTTACTGAATATTACAATGAAGACGAAGATGTCACTGTTACCGTAGGTGGTATGTCGTTAGCTGCAGCCATTAATGAAAATAATGTGGTTGCGGGTTATGCCAGTACTGAGCTTTCAAAAGGTAGTATTGACAGGATCAACAGCTGTATTACCGGTGAAACTTATCCAATTGATATTTGTGTTCAGCGAGAACAGTATCCAAATGGTAGTGGTGGTTCGCGTAATATTGTGTACCAAACCCGTGCTTATGTATGGGATGTTGATAATGCTAACGGCATCGCTTTACCACTAGGTTTAGAGTCTGATTCAGATACGGTATTTACTGCACAAGGTCTTGGTATCAATATTGATGGCGTGGTCGCGGGACGTAGCCATGTTTATCGTAACGGCAACACAGATAAGCTTGCTTACGACGCCGCGTACTGGAAAAAAGATGCCGATGGCAATTATCAGTATCACTGGGTTCCAATGAAAGATGATCAGCGTTATTCCATCGCATATGACATCAATGACTCAGGTATCTTGGTTGGTAGTTATAATCAATATATTGATGGTTATCTTAGAGATAAGTTTTTCTATTTTGATACCAACAATCCAGAAGAGGGTTTTGTCACCCCTAATGATTTCTTCGAAGGGCTTTCGGATAGGTCTAGCCGACCAAAGGATATCAATAATCAGGGGCAAGTAGTTGGTTATATTGAAGTGACTGCCGATAAAGAAAAACCGCGAGTAAAAGCAGGCTTTTTATACAATAAACCGCAAGACGAATTTAGTGACTTAAATAGCTTGTTAACTTGTGGCTCTAAAGGTTATGAGCAAAACAGTGAAGGTAAATGGGTACGTCACTTGGTAGAAGTTGAAGATGGCAGCGGCGATACACTGACCTATGAAAGTGAAATCCGTATCGTTGAGGCCAATAGTATTGGTGAAGACGGTACCATTGTCGGGACTGCGTTTATTAGAAAGCCGTCCTATCAGTTTGACTCAGACGGTAACCTAATTATTGGTGATAATGGCTTACCGCTGTTTGAAATTGACGGTAACGGTGATCCGGTTACGGCATTTATTCCGCGTATGGTGGTGTTGCAGCCTAATAGCAATGCTGAAGCCTGCCCAATTGAAGAAAATGATAACAGCGGTAATGGTAATTATGAACGTAAGGGAGCTGCGTCTCTAGGTGCGTTAATATTGTTACCATTACTGTGGCTAAGGCGCCGCGTAAAACGCTAGTTATTTTTTAGACTATTTTCTAATAAAAATCGGAGCAAATGCTCCGATTTTTTTTATTCAGATAACTCAGGCGCTTAAATTATAATCGACAATTATGACAAAAATAGTGTTTGATCTTGATTAAAAAACGTTCTATTTCTATTGGGTGGAGTTTAGCTCCCAGGAAAGATTCAATAGAGGATGCTTGCATGAAAAGACAAAAAAGAGATCGGTTAGATAGAGCTTTTTCAAAAGGATTTCAGGCGGGAATAGGAGGAAGGTCTAAGGAGAATTGTCCTTATTCGACGCTAGACTCTAGATCTCAATGGCTTGGCGGTTGGCGCGAAGGTGTTGATGGCCGTATGAGTGGCCTATTTAATAAATAGCGCAGATCACATTGGTGCCCTCATAATGCTAATTATGAGGGCTTTTTAATGTCTAAAACGTAGAAGTGTCTTTAAAAATACCTACTTTTAGATCGGTTGCTGTATAGATTTCACGACCGTCAACTTCCATAACTGCGTCAGCAATCCCCATTACCAACTTGCGATAGACCTTACGCTTGATGGTCAGCTTATAGGTTACTTTTTTAGCATCAGGTAGCACTTGACCAGTAAACTTTACTTCGCCAACGCCCAAAGCTCGTCCTTTACCTTCAGCACCTTCCCAGCCTAGGAAGAAGCCTACAAGCTGCCACATGGCATCTAAGCCTAGACAACCTGGCATTACAGGGTCATTTTCAAAATGACAACCGAAAAACCATAAATCTGGATTGATATCAAGCTCAGCTACAATCTCACCCTTTTCAAATTCACCACCATCGGCATTGATTTTGGTGATGCGGTCAATCATCAACATGTTGTCGATAGGAAGACGTGGTGAGTTAACACCGAATAACTCAGCATGACCACAGGCGATTAGTTCTTCTTTATTGAAACTATTAGCTTTACTCATTATCTACTTCACTCCAGCAATTTGTGGTGCCAAGGTTAGCGAACACGTGTACGCTAAACAACTCCGATCAGCTAGAAATCTTTAATTTATCGAGTAATCTCTCAAAAAAACTGGGTTCGTCCTCTTGGTATCCGGCTAATGCCTCCAAACGGCTTTGCACTAGGCCATACAATGTGTCATCCGGGAACTGATTGTTTTCATCACATTGACCCGCTTCTATATTGATAAGTCGCTCAACAGCTTGGTCAATATGGGCAACTTCATAAATATGAAACTGGTTATTGGACACCGCATCAATCACTTCGGGCTTGAGGTTTAGTTGCTGGACGTTAGCCACAGGAATGATGACCCCTTGTTGTCCTGTTAGTCCTCGACGTTTACAAAGGTCGAAAAAGCCTTCAATTTTCTCATTTACACCGCCAATGGCTTGTATATTGCCAAATTGATCGATGGCACCTGTTGCTGCGATACCTTGATCAATGGCTTTGTCAGTAATCGCAGAGATTAATGCACAATATTCAGCAAGCGACGCACTGTCACCATCGATCTCTTGGTATGACTGCTCAAAAACAATATTGGCATTTAAATGCAGTGGTGCATCTTTGCCAAAGATACGATAGAGGCATGATGATAAAATCATCATGCCTTTGGCGTGGATGTTACCAGCTAGTTCTGATTTACGCTCAATATCAGCAACCTCGCCATCGCCATAATGAACTGACGCAGTAATACGGGCAGGCTCTCCATAACTGTATTCCGCCATGTCGATGACAGTCAGTCCATTGATTTGGCCAACCACAGCCCCTTCAGTTAGTAAGCTAATAAACTTCTCATCAAAGTTTTGCGCCGATAGCTGCTTAGAGGCGTTGTGACGAAACTCAATTGCATTTAGCGCAGTATCAATCGCCGTGGCAGTGATCAGGGGACTGTCGCTATGTATGCTTGCTTGATGCAAAAGTTGGCTAATGGGGACAGTTAATAAGGTTAAGTGTTGTTGATGTTCGGCCTGCTTAGAGCTGAATGTAAGCAGCCGCTTAATAGCTTCTATAGATAACTCTAAATCAGCGCTTTTTGCGATATAACGCAGCCATTGACAGTATTGTGCTAAATCGCAGCTAAGCGAAGCAGACGGGTCAATATCAGGCTGAAGGCTTGAAATAGCCACCTCATTTACCATCTCACCCAACAATGCAAAATGTTGTTGAAACAGACGCTCTTCCATAAACGCTAAGCTATAAAGTTGGCTGGGGCCGATTAACACTATTTTACAACGCAGGGGCCGTGGTGCGCCTTGCGATGTTACTTGATAATGTTGGTCTTCTAGGATTTGGAATAACAGTTCCCAAAGCGCTTCTCTTTTCCACAGTGATTCAGCACAGATATAGACAATACCAGGATGGTCTAATACGCCGGACTGATATTGTTGTTGGCTATCTATGTGGCCTAAAAGCTGCTGGCGTTTAATGCTACCGTGCAGATAGATTGGTCCTTCTTGAGAGGTTTCAGTGTCGTTGGTATTCACATGGATATGATGCAGCCCATTGATGATGCCTTGGCGATGAATACCCGATTGGTCAGCAATATACAATTGTTGGCAATTGCTTTTTTGAAATAGCTGAAACGCACTCAATAGCCGATTTTGACCGACTAATGCAGAGGTTGGATTGATTTCAAGCTCATTGATGCTGGTTATCTGGTGTAAAGGTGAGAGTTGTTTGGCTAACAAAGGTTTTAGGTTCATAGATTTGAGCGTTCCATATCGACTGCATGCATGGTATCACATCTAGTGATAGAGCGATATTTAGTTGCCTTTGGTGAATCTTGTATATTTCATGGAGATTTGCTGTAAATATCGCCATAAACATGTTGAGTGTCAAAAAGGGGCTTTACAACGCTAAGCGTTCCTTATATTATTCAGCGCGTTCGGAGAGATGGCAGAGTGGTCGAATGCACCGGTCTTGAAAACCGGCACGGGTTTATAGCCCGTCTAGGGTTCAAATCCCTATCTCTCCGCCATATTTAGGAAAAGGGCTACTCAATCGAGTAGCCCTTTTTCGTTGCACTTCAGTTATTTTTTGAGTTTTGAGCTTTAGCAGGTAGTTGAGGAATTCACCTTTTGTTGTACTTTCTGCCGATAAGGTAACTTGCACGCTATGTTTATTTGGTAATACCAATCGGCATAAAGGTGTGATCGCTCTGCGAGAGTTTAGGGCTTTTGAGACAAGGTCATTAAATGCTCCTCGGTAACTGCTCCTGCGTTACTCTAGCTCCTATACCCCTATAGTCGTGCATTAATGACATTCACCACATCTGACCTCCAGGGATGGAGGAAATGTCTTATGACTGTCTGGAACAGTCAAGACCATGTGGCTTGCAACGAATGAAGGGCATAGTTACCCTAGGTTCAAGTTCGTTAACACAGCATCAGAAGTACTAAAACTCGCCCTTTGGGCGCTTTTTGGGCTGCCTACTTCTTCGTTGAATAACTTCCCAATAGAACCACTATTACTTAAGTTATTCGTCTCGAACTAGTTTGCCAAAAATAGCTCTGAGTAGAGCACTTTCTTATGCCGATTGGTATAATTGTTAACTGATACAGGTTTGTGTAGTGGATGACGATTTGATCAGCCCCTATAATTAACCGCGTAATTATTAGGTCACCATGCCCTAATCATGACTAATTTATTTTGAGAGAATAAGTAAAATGAGCAATATCCCACCTTGTCCAAAATGTGAATCGGAATATGTGTATGAAGATGGTTCACAACTAGTGTGCCCAGAATGTGCTCATGAGTGGAATCCAAACGAAGAAATTATCGACCCTGATGCGATTATTCTTAAAGACGCCGTCGGTAATTTATTGGCGGAAGGCGATAAAGTGACCTTAATTAAAGATCTAAAAGTTAAGGGGTCTTCACTTATCCTTAAAGTCGGTACTAAAGCTGTTATTCAACGCTTTGTCGATGCAGACCATGATATCGACTGCAAGGTTGATGGCCATGGTCAAATGATGCTTAAGTCTAAATTTGTTCGTAAAGCCTAAACAATCTAAGTTACTGGCGCTAAAGCTCGCATTATGCGGGCTTTTTTATTAGCTATTTACTGCAGCACCAAGAAACTTAGGCAAAGGCTCAATCAAGGTTTATGCTGATGAATATCAGATTGCATTAAGCTTGCCGTTTCCTCGCTTGTCAGTGGCTTGGCGAACAAATAGCCCTGGGCAAATCGACAACCAATCTCCTCAAGCACGTCCAATTGTGGTTTAGTCTCAACGCCTTCAGCTAGAATGGTGAGCCCGAGTGTTTGACCCAACTCAATTAACTGTTTAACAAATTGCTTATCTAAAGTCGACTCAGCGATGGGGTCGATGATGGATTTGTCCAGTTTGAGTTTGTCAAAGTAACGATGATAAGAGCGGACCAATTTTAGTGACGAGTATCCAGTACCAAAGTCATCGACCGCAATGGAGAAACCCATGTTTCTTAAAGTGGAAATATTGGTTTTTAAGGCAAGCTCATTGTTAATTGAAGCGGTTTCAGTAACCTCAATTTCAATGTGGCTGATAAGATCGGTATCTTGGGCAAATATCGTTGCGATTTTGTTGATAAACTCTGGCATTTCAACGGTTTTGAATGACACATTAATGGCTATTTTACCGGGGTTATAGCCGCGTGCTAACCAGTCTGACAATTGCTGCTTTACCTGTTTGAAAACGTAAATATCCAGCGCTAAATGAAATCCTATCGTTTCAGCAATGGCCACAAAGCGTGCAGGAGATACCGTACCTAGGGTAGGGTGCTGCCATCTGGCTAACGCCTCAAGACCGACTAGTGTTTGTTGGCCTATTAGGTATTGAGGTTGGTAGTGCAGGCTAATTTGATTTTGTCTCAACGCATCAGGTAGCTCATCAATAATCAATTTTTTGGCGATGAGTGTTTGATTGGTATCTGAATTTGCTATAACGACTTCGCTATTGGCGTGTTTTTTGGCTTGCTGAAGGGCCGTTTCTGCCGCGATTTCAATGGGGTGATAGTCGATAGTTTGTTTATGCTGTATGCAGACACCAATACTAAAATGTTTTTTAATACTGAGTTCGTCTGTAACCGATAACGGTTTAAAGGATAACACCTTTATTTGCTGACTTAGCCGTTTGCATTGCTCAATAAATTCATCGACACTGCTATTTGTTTGCCTTGCCATTAAAATGCCAAATTTTGCATTTGAATAGCGCACAGTTAATACCGCTTCAGTTGCTTGATTTGTTAACGCTTCACCCAGCTTAGCGAGATAAGTATCGCCGTTTTGAAATCCATAGCGATAATTCACCGTAGAAAAGTTATCTACCGAGATAAGTAGTAAAGCTAATTGTTTGGATTCTGTTCTTAATAAATGCTCCGCATGGCAGCGCATTGCCCAGCCATTAGGCAGCAGGGTAATTGGATCAACGGATTTATTAATAAAAGACTGGAATTCAAGCTTAACATGTCCATCATCGAGGACGGTGTGACTCAATTTGACGGGTAACGGATAATAATGGCGCGTGAGTACTTTGGCATCAATGACATTGCACGTGGATTGGCTTTGCAGGTATTGCTGCCAACTTGACCAATGGTGTTGCTCATGGCTTAAGTCACTGATTAACTCATCAACTGTTGAGTGGAGCACCTCAGCTTTATCGCGGCCGGTCATATCGTTGAACGCACCATTACTATCAACGATGTGGCCATCGCAAACAATAATAGCGGGTAAGGCAAGCTGGGTATTTTTAGTCAATATCGGCGTTAACAAGTATTTTTGTTAAATGTTGTGCCATGGTAGCAGACATTAGGGCTTAACTCACATTGGTTATGTCACAGATTACTAGTTGCTGTTGTAAATTGGTCATAAATTCACTGCAGCCTAGCTTGTTATGGGGATTGTTAATTGTTGTATCGTCACTGTGTAAATTACCGCTGGGTTTCCTAAGTTATTGCTCACGGTTTCAGTAGTTTAGCTCATACTCATTAGTTTGCTTATAAATTAATAGGTTAAGTGAGATTTTCTGCTTTCCTATTTGGTATATTTACGCTAAATTAATAGGGAGTTTTACTGATAAATCACATAAGATTAACCCGTTTTAAAAGGTAGCCTAGGTTGATATCTGTATATTTAGTTGATGACCATGAGCTTGTCCGGACTGGGATAAGACGTATATTGGAAGATGAAACCGGTATCAGCGTGGTAGGTGAAGCTGGAGACGGAGAAACCGCCGTTCAGTGGGCGCGCACAAACGAAGCTGATGTGATTTTAATGGATATGAATATGCCAGGTATCGGGGGGCTTGAAGCAACGCGAAAAATCCTGCGTTACCAAGCCCACGCTAAAATTATTGTACTGACTATTCATACTGAAGATCCGTTTCCAACTAAAGTGATGCAAGCAGGCGCGTCTGGCTATTTAACCAAAGGTGCGACGCCTCCTGAGGTGTTACAGGCAATAAGGCAAGTGGCTCACGGCCAGCGCTATCTGTCACCTGAAATTGCTCAGCAAATGGCGTTGAGTCAGTTCAATCAAACAGAAGATAATCCATTTAAGTCGCTATCTGAACGAGAGCTGCAGATTATGATGATGATCACCAGTGGCGAGAAGGTGAATGATATTTCTGAGCAGCTCAACTTAAGCCCCAAAACTGTCAATAGTTATCGGTACCGATTGTTTGCTAAGCTGGGCATTAGTGGGGATGTAGAGCTGACCCGATTAGCAATTCGTTATAAAATGCTCGACACCGGTCAATTCTAAAGTCGAAATTGCTGTTCCTCTATGTCTGAAAACTTTAATGCTAAAGCGTTTTTACGCACTGTTACTTCGTCGCCGGGTGTTTATCGTATGTACGATAAAGGCGACGTTGTCATTTATGTTGGTAAAGCAAAAGATTTAAAGAAAAGACTATCTAGCTACTTCAGAAGTAACCTTCCCAATGTAAAAACCCAAGCTCTGGTTTCACACATCGCCAATATCGACGTCACTGTGACCCACAGTGAAACAGACGCCCTCATTTTAGAAAATGATTACATTAAGCAGTACATGCCTAAATACAATGTATTGCTTCGAGATGATAAATCCTACCCATATATTTTACTCAGCGGTCATCGGCATCCGCGTCTGGCCTACCATCGTGGCGCTAAAAGAGAGAAAGGTCAGTATTTTGGCCCTTATCCAAATGGCGGAGCGGTAAGAGAAAGCTTGCATCTAATGCAAAAAATCTTTCCCATAAGGCAATGTGAAGATGTGTATTATAAAGTGCGCTCTAGGCCATGTTTACAGTATCAAATAGGGCGTTGTAGCGGCCCTTGCGTAGGTAAAATTTCCGATGAGGATTATGCTGAGCAGGTCAAGCTAGCGAGTCTATTTTTAAAGGGGCGCGACCAACAGGTCATGGGTGAGTTGGTCGCCAAAATGGATCATGCGTCTCAAGAACTTGAGTTTGAGAAGGCAGCGCTTTTTCGCGATCAGATAGCGGCGCTACGCAGAGTCACAGAGCAGCAAGAAGTATCCAATCAAAGTGGTGATATGGATGTGATAGGTGTGCACTTTGCTTCAGGTATCGCCTGTTTTCACCTATTGTTTGTGCGCAACGGTAAGATATTTGGTAGCCGTAGTTATTATCCTGATGTCCCTGCAGATACGCCTTTATCGGAAGTGTTACGCGCGTTTGTGATGCAGTTTTATCTCAATACCGATAGTCAACGCACTATGCCTGCAGAAATCATATTAAGTCAGGCCTTTGAAGAAATGGCTGAGTTTGAAAACGCGGTTTCACAGGCTCTGGGTAAAAAGGTTGCCATCAAAACCAATGTTAGAAGTGATAGGGCGAGCTTTTTGCGCATCGCGGACACCAATGCGACCAATGCAGTGGTCAGTCGACTGTCACATAAAAATACCGTCGAACAACGATTTGTACTGCTCGAAGAAGCTATGGAGTACAGCGGTACAATTGCCCGCATGGAATGTTTCGATATTAGTCATACTATGGGGGAGAGTACAGTGGCTTCTTGTGTGGTGTTTAACCGCGAAGGACCCAACAAGCAAGATTACCGTCGTTATAATATCGAAGGTATTACCCCAGGTGATGACTACGCAGCAATGAAACAAGCAATTAGTCGACGATTTGATAAATTGACTTCTTCTGCAAAAGTGCCCGATATTTTATTTATTGATGGTGGCATTGGTCAGTTACGTATCGCCCAGAAAGTGGTGGATGAAAAATTTGCCAATATTGATAAGGCTCCATTATTAGTCGGGGTGGCTAAAGGTGAAGGGCGCAAACCGGGTTTGGAGACGCTGATCTACGGTGAAAGTGAAGTCGCTTTTAATTTAGCTGCCGATTCCCCAGCCTTACACCTAGTACAACACATTCGAGATGAATCGCATCGTTTTGCGATCACGGGTCATCGCAATAAACGCCAAAAAACACGTAATACATCAACATTAGAGTCTATTTCAGGTATTGGGCCTAAAAGGCGTAAAGCACTATTGCAATACCTAGGTGGTATTCAAGAAGTGAAGGGTGCCAGTGTTGCTGAACTCGCAAAAGTGCCCGGAATTAGCATAGAAATGGCGCAAACAATACACGATGCATTGCGAGGGTAAGAAAATTAAGGCAAGATTGGCGCTGCTTTTGGAAAATTGGTTATCACATGCCGTTTAATGTACCTATTGCGTTAACACTTTTCAGGTTGTTTTTATTACCTGTTTTTGTTGTTGTTTTTTATTTGCCTTACAGTTGGTCAGCTTTTGCTGCCGCTTTTATATTCTGGCTAGCTGCCGTAACCGATGCTTTAGATGGTTATGCTGCCCGCAAGCTCAAACAATCTACTCGTTTTGGCGCATTCTTAGATCCGGTAGCTGACAAGATCATGGTGACAACCGCATTAGTGTTGCTCGTTGCCCAGTACAATAATATTTGGCTGACGTTGCCTGCACTATTTATGATTGGTCGGGAAATCGTAATTTCTGCTTTAAGGGAGTGGATGGCGGAATTAGGTAAACGCGGGGCTGTGGCTGTGTCTTGGATTGGCAAATATAAGACCGCGGCGCAAATGGTCGCGATAACTGGCCTGATCTGGCAACCTAACCAATGGTTAACCTATTTGGCTATGGCGTTATTTTATGTCGCCGCCATATTAACTTTCTGGTCAATGGTGGTTTATATTCGTGCAGCCTGGGCGGATTTAACCGCAGAATCGCATAATTAAAATGCAATGCGATCAATTAGTGTTCAAGCAGTTATTTATTACGAAATATAGCGTTGACACTGGCATCTAAATCGGTAGAATGCCATTCCGCAGTCAGGGGAAAGCTTCTAGCAGAACATTGATTGCTAAGTTAGAAATGGTTTGCGACATTAGCTCAGTTGGTAGAGCGATACCTTGCCAAGGTATAGGTCATCGGTTCGAACCCGATATGTCGCTCCAATCTACTATGGCGCGATGGCAGAATGGCTATGCTGCGGATTGCAAATCCGTCGATCTCGGTTCGACTCCGGGTCGCGCCTCCACTTTATGTTTTAGTGCGTAAGCGGTAAAACACACTTTGCCCGAGTGGTGGAATTGGTAGACACAAGGGATTTAAAATCCCTCGCTGAATAAGCGTGCCGGTTCAAGTCCGGCCTCGGGTACCATCTTTTGATGACAGAAAAGCCTCAACATTTGTTGGGGCTTTTTTGTTTACAGATAAAAATTCACTTCGCATACCAAAGTCATGGACGTATAATGTATGCAAGTTTCAGTGGTAGCAGTATTATGAAATCAAATCGTGGATTTACCCTCATAGAGTTAGTCGTGGTTATTATCATCCTAGGTGTCCTTGCCGTAGTAGCCGCACCTAAATTTCTTAACCTGAGTAAAGACGCCCATGAATCCGTCGCGAAAGCAGCTTTTGGTGCTTTTAGCAGCGGTGTTAGCCTTTATCATCAATGCTGGCAAGTCGAGGGGACCAATACCACGGTATATGATCTTGATTGCTATGGTGATGGCAGTATCGATTCAACTGTAACGGGGTTTCCATTAGGACAGAATACCCAGTCAAATGGTAATAATGGTACACAACTTAACGGTGAGTATTGCCGTGAGTTATGGCAAGGCTTGTTAGACAATAATGAGTTGGTACTGGACTATCATCATGATGGCGCGTTTGGTGGTGATACTGATATCGTTTATTGGTATGCGGGCGGCCCTGTCTCAAGTCCAAACACCTACTGCTACTTTAATTACATCGCTGACGATCAACGAAAAGGTCAGGAAAACTGGCAACTAAGGTATTACCCAGGTGACGGTAGAACTGTAGTGACCCGTTCAACCCTAGGTTAATGACCTTTTTAACTTTTCTGATTAAATTAAGATATCTGATTAAATTAAGTTTTTATTTCATCTATAGAAGATAGTACCAATTTGCTGACTCTTTGCCATAATTTATACTGGAGGTGTGGCAATGGTCAGCTTGATACGCGGTACAATTTTCCTACTTTTAATCGTAAATTTTTCTATTGGCTATGCAGCTGATAGGTTTGCTTTGGCGAAAGAAAGTTTACGAAGCCAACTGGATATTATTTACCTAGTCACCGATGATGATCGCTTTGCTGCGCACCTAGAAGCATTGCCTCTAGCGTCTGAACCACAGTCACTTATTGCCATTATTGAAGACATTCACATGTTTTGGTCAAGCCAAAATATCGCAATGCGTAGCCTACTCACTTTACAAACAAAAATTGAATCCAATGACGTGCTTGCAATGGCGATGGCTGTTGAGCCTGCTGCTAATGAATATCTTGCCATTAGTAATCATATTCGTTATTTGCATTGGTTGGCCAAGCAAGATGAGTGGATGCCGATTGAGCCAAATGGATGGTTAAAATTAGGCGACAGCCACAGGAGCATCGTAGATATTCGCCGCAGGCTTGATCGGTTAGGAGATGGTGTTTTACACAATCTAACCAGTACAGAATATGACCTTGAATTAGAGAAAGCGATTTTGATATTCCAACAGCGCCACGGGTTAGAGACGGATGGTGTTGTTGGACCTGCGACCCTACGCTGGTTAAATACCACAGCTTCGCAGCGAGCTAACATCATTGCTGATGATTTTGTTGCAAGAAATCGTTATCTCACGAGTGTGGAGCAACGCTATTTACTGATTAATATACCCGCTTATGAAATGGTGTTGGTGGATAGTGATAGGGTGGTATTGAACTCGAGAGTCATTGTCGGCAAACCTTATCGAAGAACGCCGCTATTAAAGAGCCATATTAGCAACATGGTGTTGAACCCGACTTGGCGCGTTCCAAGAAAACTGATGAAGCGCGATCTGTTACCTAAAGTGGGTGAAAATGGCAGTTACTTCAGTGAAGGTAAGTTTGATGTGTTTAATTATGCTGGTGAGCGCGTGATTAAAACAGATCAAGAGTGGCAAGATTTAGCGCAAGGAGATTTTCCTTATCGTATCGTGCAGCAAGCTGGTGAAACCAATACGTTAGGTCGGTTTAAGTTTTTCTTTGAAAACCAATATAACGTCTATTTGCACGATACGTTAGATAAAGCGCTTTTTGAAAAAAGTGATAGGGCGTTATCATCAGGGTGCATTCGAGTAGAAAAAGTACAGCAGCTGGCAAACTGGATGGCGGCAAACTTAGTAAAAGACAAACAAACTTGGGTTGAGATGCAACAAGATAAAAACACGACCCAATGGTTTTCATTTCATCAATCTTTACCGGTCCATTTAGTTTATTGGACCTCTTGGGTCGGAAATCAAAATAGACTGCAATTTAGAACAGATATATACAAGCGCCATCAAAAGCTTAGCCTTGAATTAGCCAGCCAGTAAGGCTTCCAGGACATCTACCTATATTTAATTTATTTTAATTAAACTTGCTTTCGGTCATCAAAAAGGCTACTTTGTCGCCACTTTTGGTTAAAAAATAGACGGGGAGTGAGTGTGTCGATAGTTTGTACCTCTCGTAGACAATTATTATTAGGTTTAAGTGGCGTGGCGATGTATTCAGTGTTACCAAGTAAAGCCCACGCAAGTCGTTCAACGAAGGGAATTCGGCAACTGAGCTTTTACAATAGACATACTGGTGAGCAAAGCGAAGGCAACTATTGGGTAGATGGCATCTACCAAGATAAAACCCTGTCCGCGTTTAGCCAGGTGCTTCGTGATCACCGCCGCAATGAAGCTGCGCCAATGGATAATCGTTTGTATGATTTTTTGTATCGATTACAGCAAACGGTAAACTTTGATGAACAATTCCATGTTATTTCTGGTTACCGTTCGCCAAAAACTAACGCCATGCTAGCAGCTAAGAGTAATGGCGTCGCGAAAAAGAGCTATCACATGAAGGGAATGGCAATGGATATTGCTGTGCCTGGCGTTAATTTAAAAACATTGCGCGAAGCTGCGGTAGAACTGATGTTAGGTGGGGTAGGCTATTATCCGCGTTCTGGTTTTATTCATGTTGATACCGGCCCCGTTAGAACTTGGTAGTATTGAAAAGTAAATCAATGTGCAAAACATTTGTTGTTAGCTAGTAGCTATGCTAGTATTGCCGCGCTTTTTTAAGCAGTTGCCATTGGTCGAAAGTGGCAACCATAACTATTTATTTTATTAAGTGAGAATAACATGTCTTATACTATCGTTGCACAAACGCGTACTACAAGTGGGAAAGGTTCGAGCCGCCGCCTACGTCATGCTGGTAAAGTACCTGCAGTTATCTATGGCCCAGGTAAAGAAGCAGTAGCTATCGAATTCGCTCATAAAGATATTATCAATATCCAAGAGAACGCTGATTTCTACACAAGTGATATCACTATCACTCTAGATGGCAATGACATCAAAGTTCGTGCACAAGCTATGCAACGTCACGCATTTAAGCCTCTAATCGAGCACGTTGACTTCACTTACGCATAATTTTGCGAAGTTGAGCAACGAAAAGCGCCTTATTAGGCGCTTTTTTTATGCTAATCCTGATCAGGTTTATCAGGGCAGCGGGCGATTATCTTTGTTTCACCCGCTAAGTTTTGCTCTTCCAATATCACATCAAATCCCCATAAACGGTGTAAATGTTTGACCACTTCATGGCGACTTTCTGCCAATGGAATGCGGTTATTTGGAATATATCTGAGTGTTAAAGAACGATCTCCACTGATGGCCACATTTTGCACTTGGATATTGGGCTCCAAGTTAGACAAATTGTATTGCTGCGACAACATTTGACGAATATCGCGATAACCTTGTTCATCATGTATTGCCGAGACACTAAGGTGTTGTTTTTGGTCATCGTCCAAAATCCCAAACAATTTAAATTGCCGGATAATATTAGGTGAAAGATATTGGCTAATAAAACTCTCGTCCTTAAAGTTCTCCATCGCAAAGTGCAATGTATCTAGCCAATTACTTCCCGCCATGTCAGGAAACCAAGCTTTATCCTCTTCGGTGGGGTTTTCACAAATCCGCCGAATATCTACAAACATATTAAAGCCTAATGCATAGGGATTGATGCCACTGTAGTAGGGACTGTTGTAACTGGGCTGGGCAACAACATTCGTGTGGCTTTGCAAAAACTCCATCATAAATCTATCAGTGACCAATCCGTCATCATATAGGTGGTTTAAAATGGTATAGTGCCAAAAGGTTGCCCAGCCTTCATTCATGACCTGTGTTTGCTTCTGAGGGTAGAAATATTGACCCATTTTTCTCACAATTCTGACTATTTCACGCTGCCAAGGTTCTAGCAATGGTGCATGTTTTTCAATGAAATAAAGTACATTTTCTTGTGGCTCGGAAGGGAAGTTAACCTTATCGTCAGTGCTCGTTTCCGCTTGGTTTAATGGAATAGTACGCCAAAGGTCATTAACCTGGCTTTGCAGATATTCTTCACGCTGCTTTTGCCTGACTTTTTCTTCTCTAAAGGAGATTTCGCTTGGGCGCTTGTATCTGTCCACACCATAGTTCATCAATGCATGGCAGGAGTCTATGATTAACTCTACTTGTTCTGTGCCGTAGCGCTCTTCACAATCGCTGATATAGTTTTTGGCGAATACTAGATAATCGATGATTGAACTTGCGTCCGTCCAGGTTTTAAACAGATAGTTATTTTTAAAAAAACTATTATGGCCAAAAGAGGCGTGAGCCATCACCAAAGCTTGCATTGTGATGGTGTTTTCTTCCATCAAGTAGGCAATACAAGGGTCGGAGTTAATAACAATTTCATAGGCTAACCCCATCTGGCCACGCTTATAGCCTTGCTCAGTCTCGATAAATTTTTTACCAAAAGACCAGTGAGTGTAACCAATAGGCATACCGATCCCGGCATAGGCATCCATCATTTGCTCCGCGGTGATCACCTCGATTTGATTCGGGTAGGCATCTAAGCGGTAGTGGTTGGCGACGCGTTCAATTTCCCCTAAATATTGTTGTAATAAGTCGAATGTCCAATCTGGACCATCACTAAGCGGTTTTTTGATAGGATCTTCCATAGCGCCTCCTAGACTGACTGTTTCTTGAACAGCTCTCTAAACACCGGATAGATATCTTCGGCTTGTTTGATGTGTTGTACCGCGATATTGTCGAATTCACTTTGTAGGGCCTCATATTCTCGCCATAACGTTTGGTGGGCCCTATTGGTTATTTCGATATAGCTGAAATACCTGACGACTGGGAGTAATTGTTTTTGTAAAAGTTGTCGGCAAGTGGGTGAGTCATCAGCCCAATTATCACCATCAGATGCTTGGGCTGCATAGATGTTCCACTCATTTTCTGGATAACGTTTTTGTTGGATCTCTTGCATTAATTTCAATGCACTCGACACGATCGTGCCACCGGTTTCTTGGGAGTAGAAGAATTCGTGTTCATCAACCTCTTTGGCTTGGGTGTGATGGCGAATATACACAACTTCTAGATTTTTGTAGGTACGAGTTAAAAATAGATAAAGCAATATATAAAATCGTTTAGCCATATCTTTGGTGGCTTGATCCATCGAACCTGATACATCCATCAAGCAAAACATCACAGCTTGGCTCGAAGGCACTTCTTTTTTAGCAAAGTTGTTGTACCTAAGATCAAACGTATCAATAAAAGGTACTTTATCAATTCTTTGTTTTAGCTGTTCAATCTCAGCTTGGGTCGCTAATATTTCGTCACTGTTGGCGCCGGGTGTATCTTGTAACTGTTGTAATTTTTCCTCTAACGCCACTAACTGCTTACGTTTGTTGCTTGTCATTGCAGTGCGCCGTGCAATGGATGAACGTAAAGAGCGAACGATATTGATATTGGCCGGCACGCCATCGTTAGTAAAACCTGCCCGGTAGGTTTGATATTCCACTAGTTTATTGAGGCGATTATTTTGTAAATTTGGTAACTCTAGATCTTCAAATAATAATTCCAAATATTCATCTTTTGAGATCTGAAATACAAAATCGTCTTGTCCTTCGCCGCTATCAGACGCTTCTCCTTGTCCAGCACCTTGTCCGCCACCACCTTGCGGCGGGCGCTCAATCTGATCGCCCGTAGTAAATTGATCATTACCAGGATGAACACGCTCTCGCACGCCGCCTTGACCTTGGTGGAAGGTGGGTTCGCTAATATCCCTCGTTGGGATACTAATTTTTTCGCCTTTATCAACATCAGTAACGCTTCTGCGAGTTACGGCATCGCTAACCGCTTTTTTTATCTGCTTTTTATACCGATTAATAAATCGTTGGCGATTTACGGTACTCTTGCCTTTGGCGTTGAGTCTGCGATCAATGAAATTGGCCATACGCACCTCCTTAGTCAAAAGGGGAGCGAACTCCCCAACACTGAGTTTAAGATGACTTTCTGACTCTTAGATACCACTCAGAGAGCAGCCTGACTTGTTTCTTGGTGTAGCCTTTTTCCATCATCCGATTGACGAAATCATCATGCTTACGCTGATCATCGGTAGAGGTTTTTGCATTAAATGAGATAACCGGAAGCAGATCTTCTGTGTTGGAGAACATCTTTTTCTCGATCACTGTGCGTAATTTCTCGTAACTGGTCCAAAGTGGGTTGGTGCCTTCATTATTGGCTCTGGCGCGCAGCACAAAGTTAACTATTTCATTGCGGAAATCTTTAGGATTGCTGATGCCTGCAGGTTTTTCAATTTTCTCTAACTCTGCATTAAGCGCCGCTCGGTCAAATAACTGCCCAGTTTCTGGATCGCGATATTCTTGATCTTGAATCCAAAAATCAGCATAGGTGACATAGCGATCAAAAATGTTCTGACCATATTCAGAGTAGGACTCTAGATAAGCGGTTTGGATTTCTTTACCAATAAACTCTACATATTTAGGGATGAGATAGCCTTTTAAAAACTCTAAATAACGCTCAGCGCTTTCATTAGGGAATTGTTCTTGCTCTATCTGTCTTTCAAGTACGTAGAATAGGTGGACAGGGTTTGCCGCTATTTCGCTGTGATCAAAATTGAACACTTTAGAGAGAATCTTGAAAGCAAAGCGGGTCGATAGCCCCTCCATACCTTCATCAACACCGGCATAATCTCGGTACTCCTGATAGGATTTTGCCTTCGGATCAGTATCTTTTAAGCTCTCACCGTCATAGACCCGCATTTTTGAGTAAATAGATGAGTTTTCAGGCGCTTTGATACGTGATAGCACACTAAATTGGGCTAAGGTCTCTAATGTACCAGGGGCACAAGGAGCTGTGCTGAGCTCTGAGTGAGCCAACAACTTGTCATAAATTTGAATTTCCTGTGATACCCGCAGACAGTAAGGGACTTTAACGATATACACCCGGTCTAAAAACGCTTCATTGGTTTTGTTGTTTCTAAAGGTGGTCCATTCTGATTCGTTGGAATGCGCTAAAATAATGCCACTGTAGGGGATCGCAGATAAGCCTTCGGTACCATTAAAGTTACCTTCTTGAGTTGCGGTCAATAAAGGGTGTAGCACCTTGATTGGCGCTTTAAACATCTCTACAAACTCCATTAACCCTTGGTTAGCACGACACAGGGCACCGGAATATGAATAGGCATCAGCATCATGCTGGGCGTAGTGTTCTAGTTGTCTAATGTCGACTTTACCGACTAACGAAGAGATATCTTGGTTGTTTTCATCACCAGGCTCAGTTTTAGCTATCGCCATTTGGTCAAGAATGGATGGGTAAACTTTGACCACTCTAAATTTGGAAATGTCTCCGCCGAATTCATGCAGGCGTTTTACTGCCCAAGGAGACATAATGCATTTTATGTAACGCTCTGGAATGCCATACTCGCTTTTAAGTAGTTCACCATCTTCTTCGGGATCAAATAGACTAAATGGATGATCATTTACTGGGCTTCTCACGCCATCTGCGCTCAATACGTAGATGGGAACCTGCTGCATTAAGGCTTTGAGTTTCTCTGCCAATGACGACTTACCACCACCAACAGGGCCAAGCAAATACAAAATCTGCTTTGATTCTTCTAAGCCTTGCGCTGAATGCTTTAAATAAGCGACGATTTGCTCAATCGCTTCTTCCATGCCATAAAAATCTTTGAAAGCAGGGTAGCGGGAGATTAATCGGTTAGAAAAAATGCGACTTAGTACGGGATCTTTGGAGGTGTCAACCACTTCCGGTTCTCCAATGGCAATCAATAGTCGTTCAGCCGCCGATGCATAGGCGATACGGTCTTCTTTACAAATTGCTAAGAATTCTTGCAATGAATATTCTTCATCAAGCTTCTTTTCATAGCGCTGTTGGTAATGCTCAAATATACCCATATTCCACCCCCTGAAACGCTTCTATTTAGATAATTTGGGATGACCAAAATTAGTCTCCTACTATTAAATATAGTTGGGATTTGGAACTTTGCAGGAAAAAAGTCAATAAAAACAATAACAAAACGTTGCAATTGCAACAGTTGCATTTAAGTGGATAAAAGAGGGCGGTAGAAAATCTATAAAAAAAGGAGCCTTAAGGCTCCTTTTTATGAACTAGGTTTTTTTTAACCAGCAAAGTTTTGATTAACAAATTCCCAGTTAACCAATTCCCAGAAATGTGCAAGATAGTCTGGACGAACATTGCGGTAGTCGATGTAATAAGCGTGTTCCCATACATCAACAGTCATTAGTGGTGTTACACCTTCATCGGTTAGCGGTGTAGCAGCATTGCTTGTATTAACAATCGCAACACTACCATCGGCATTTTTAACTAACCAAGTCCATGCGCTACCAAAGTTGTTTACTGCAGCATCGGTAAATTTTGCTTTAAACTCTTCAAAAGAGCCGAATGCAGCATCGATAGCCGCTGCAACTTCACCTGTTGCCGCACCACCACCGTTTGGTGATAGGCAGTTCCAGTAGAATGTGTGGTTCCAAATTTGCGCTGCATTGTTAAAGATACCACCAGTAGAGGTTTTGATGATCTCTTCTAGGCTCTTTTCTGCAAGTTCAGTACCTTCAACTAAACCATTAAGCTTAACTACGTAAGTGTTGTGATGCTTACCGTAATGAAACTCAATTGTTTCTTGAGAAATATGGGGCTCAAGTGCGTTCTTGGCATAAGGTAATGCGGGTAATTCAAAAGCCATGTTTTTTCTCCATTGACATTCAATTGTCTTTATTAGTTTTGCTCACTGCGCCACATTCTACCTGATAATAACGTGATGTGAATCATTGTTTTTGTCATTTTATAGATTATTTTAATCGGTTTTTATCACGCTGCTAAAGCCCCTAAAAAAAGTAGGTTTTTGTTATGGGGCATCCTGACGTACAATAGGGCGAAACAATGATTACCTTATGATGTGAGTATTAGGAATTTATATGGAAACCAATGAAACAGTAGAAAAGATTAAACAGCAAATCGCAGAAAACCCTATTATTCTTTATATGAAGGGCTCACCTAAATTACCAAGCTGTGGTTTCTCGTCTCAAGTTGGTCAAATCATGATTAACTGTGGTGCGCAATTTGCCTATGTAGATATTTTGCAACATCCTGATATTCGTTCTGAGCTACCTAAATACGCTAACTGGCCGACATTCCCGCAATTATGGGTTGAAGGCGAGTTGATTGGTGGTTGTGATATTTTGGTTGAAATGTACCAAAAAGGTGAGTTACAAACTTTGATTTCAGAAACTGCGGCAAAGTACCCAGCTGCAGAAAGTTAATTTTATCGAAACCTAATTAAAAAAAGCCCGCTATCATATAGCGGGCTTTTTATTTACGCCTGTTTTTTATCAGGCATGGGCAGTAGCAAGTTCATGGTTATCGCCACGATACCACACAGACTAATGCCAGTTAGGCTAAATGAGCCAATACCGAAGGCCATGCCGCCAATACCAAATACGAGTGTCACTCCGACAATACATAGATTTCTTGGTTCATTTAAATCGACTTTATTCTTGATTAACGCGTTCAAACCAACTGCGGCAATAGAGCCAAACAGTAAACACATAATTCCGCCCATAACAGGTACAGGTATGGTTTGCATTAAAGCACCTAGCTTGCCAATAAATGCTAATACAATCGCTGTAATGGCAGTCCATGTCATCATCACAGGGTTAAAGTTCTTGGTTAGCGTTACTGCGCCAGTGACTTCAGAGTAGGTGGTATTTGGCGGTCCACCAAATGCTGATGCTGCGATAGTTGCCACACCGTCACCGGCTAGGGTGCGGTGTAAGCCAGGCTTTTTCATGTAATCTTTACCAGTGACGTTTGAAATTGCCAGAATATCACCGATGTGTTCAACAGCCGGTGCGATTGCAACCGGAATCATAAATGCAATGGCATGCCAGTTAAATTCTGGCGCGACAAAATTAGGCATCGCTAACCAAGCTGCTTGGTTCACCGCGGTAAAATCTACTACGCCATAAAACAGGCTTAAACTGTAACCGACGATAATACCTGCAAGTATTGGCATCAGTTTTAGTAGGCCCTTGGCAAAAATGGCTACGGCTATTGTGGTTAAAAGTGACGCGAGTGAAATGACAATAGCCGCTTCATATTCAACCAGTACGGTTGAGCCATCGCCAGTTTTACCTAACGCCATGTTAACAGCCATCGGTGCCAGGCCTAAACCGATAACAATGATAACCGGACCAACGACGACCGGGGGAAGCAGGCGTTTAATAAAACCATCGCCGCGGATTTTAACCAATGAGGCGAGGCAGATATAAACTAAACCAGCAGCCATCAGTCCGCCCATGGTAGAGGGGATGCCCCAGGTTTGTACGCCGTACATAATTGGCGCAATAAACGCGAAAGAAGAGGCAAGAAAGATGGGAATTTGGCGTTTGGTAATAAGCTGGAATAGTAGTGTACCAATACCTGCGGTAAACAAGGCAACATTGGTGTCAAGACCCGTTAAAAGTGGCATCAGCACTAAGGCGCCAAATGCAACAAATAACATCTGCGCACCTTGAAGTGGCAAAGCTAAATTTTTCATTGTTATTCTCATTTTTGGATAAACTTAACAATAGTAACCAGCATTGGAACCTTTTTCATTATCTTTGCTCACATATCCCTCTTTTTAATGAATAAAGAACCAGCAGTGAGGGGATATATCAGGGAGGAATGTGCAGTAAAGCACGATTATTGTGTTACACTTCTTGCATTATTCATCGAGACAGATTTTGATACGGATGTTTAAACGTTTAGTTAGTGTATCACTGCTTATCATTAGCACTGCTTTGGTCCCCACAACCCTAAAAGCTGCCGCCATCAGTTCACTTGATGAGGCGAGCGTTGCCGTTGATGATCGTTCACGAAATCAACGTACACAGGCGCTTAAAACAGCATTAAAGAATGTTGTGTTAAAGAATTCAGGGAGTGAAGCGGCGGTCCAGCATCCGTTGGTCATCGATAGCCTTAAAAACCCAAGTAGTTTAACGACCCAATTTGGCTATCAAGAAGTCGATGGTGAGTTACTGCTCAATGTCAGTTTCGACCATAGCAAAATCGTTGAACTGCTACGCCAAGCTCAGCTACCTGTGTGGGGCAAACAACGGCCTACCACGTTATTTTGGTTAGCGCAGTCTGACGCCAATGAAAGAGCCATTATCAGTGACTCTTCTACCATGGAACTGAGGCAAGTGTTTAGTGAGTTTACTCAAAAAAGAGCCATTCCATCGGTATTTCCGTTAATGGATCTGGATGATTCGATGCGCTTATCCGTCAATGACGTGCGAGGCATGTTTGTTGAGCCAGTGCAATTAGCCAGTGAACGTTATCAAACCGATTATTTTGTCATGGCAGCCATTGATACCGTCAATGAGCAAACACGGTACGCGTTTAGCTTATATGCCATGCAAAATAACCAACCCATGTTAACGCCCCTAGTATCAAAACGCGCTGAAGTTGGCTCAGCAGACGTAGCAGCTGCGCAAATTTTATCTGCTGTTAGTGAATACTATGCCGGACGGTATGCCATTGCCGATAGTGGTGAAGCAAATACTGCAATGGTGAGTTTCGTTGATATCACTAACCGTAGTCAACTGGTTGAAATAGAAAAGTATTTATTACAACTCAGTGCCGTAAGTCATGTCAGTTTAGTATCGCTGCAAGGTTATACTGCTCAGTATCAGCTAGACTTATTTGGTACAGAGGATGATCTACATCGATTGATGAAACTTGAATCACGTATTGATGAAATTCCACAAACGGAATTCAACGTAGAGCAGGGGGAATCTGTCCCCGAATATATTTGGCAAGGTTAAGCCTTTGCCCATTGTTGACAGCCTATTTATTGAGATTTAGTTGAGTGAAAGTTAACTCGCCAAGGCAACTATCTTTACCGGTTCATCTACCAGATGATGAAACCTTCAGTAGTTATTATCCTGCTGCAGGCAACGACGAACTTATTCAAAGTTTACAATCATGCGCCCGCGGTGTGTCGGACAGCTCAGTGTATTTATGGGGGCCGATTAAATCCGGCCGCACGCATTTGATGCATGCAACTTGCGCGCGTGCAAATGAAGCTGATAAAAGTAGCTTTTATTTACCGTTAGGCATTCATGCGAGTATTTCGACGGCATTACTAGAAGGGCTTGAGCAACTCGATTTGGTCTGTATCGATGATATTGATGCGATCGCCGGACATCCGGTTTGGGAAGAAGCTATTTTTGACCTGTATAACCGAGTTGCTGAAAATAAGCACTGTAATATCGTTGTCAGTGCAAGCAGTGCCGCAACAGAAGCAGGCTTTACCTTGCCCGATCTGGTTTCAAGAATGCAATGGGGCCTGACCTATCAGTTGCAGCCTATGGCTGACGATGAAAAACTGGCCGCATTACAACGCCGCGCTGCAATGCGTGGTTTGCAGTTACCTGAAGATGTGGGACGTTTCCTGTTGAATCGACTAGCGAGAGATTTACGTACGTTATTTGATGTACTGGATCGTCTTGATAAGGACTCTTTGGTCCATCAACGTAAGTTAACAATTCCCTTTGTTAAAGAGATGCTTAGATTGTAATCTCAGCATCTCTTATCTGCTTTAACCCGTTAGCGGTGCCTACTACCACTTAATTGAAGCGGTCTATCTACGCTCGTTTCAACAGGGGCAACACCGTTAAATCTACTGATCGCGCTGGGTTGAGCGGATACAGCGTTATTTGTAGTTTCTAGGGTGAGATTGTCAGCCCAGCTTTGCCCTTGAATCATAGGGATTGGTGCGGGTAACGCTTGAACAACACTTTGGCCATTAAGCTCGGGTAACATTTGGTTGATAACTAATGCCGCACGACTTTCTAAGATCAGTTGTCCTATTCGACCCCTTTGTCCCCAATCAACGGTAATATTGCTACTTGTCGCGTTATCTGGGCTATCTGTTACACCAACATCACGTAATATGCCATATCGGTGACTCATCATAGCCTCTTCTAACAACATCGCGGCATCTTCGCGCGAAGTTGAGTAAGCATAGGAGTCTGAGGCGCGATCAGCACTAAAAAAGCCACTTATATCGCTTGGTGTGTAGGCTTTTTGTACTTCTGTAGCCGACTCGCCTCTAAAGCGTACATCTGCTAAATCAAATAACTCTTGGCTATTAAGTGGGTATTGTGCTGTTAGTTGATCAGAAACTAACAACTGGTTGTCATTGCGTCTAACATAGTCGTCGTACAATGTTGGGCCGGATAATGAGCTATGGACACTACGGGGGAAGAAGTCATTCGCATGGGCCAATTCGTGGTATAGCAATGATGCAAGATCGGCATTCAATTGCTGCAAATCGCGGCTGTTTCGCATCGATATATCATCAATATAAGACACATATTGATTATCTTTGACATAGCGCCATGGCATTAAAAATCCTAGCTCATTGCTAAAGCCAGCTCGATAATCGGGAGCTTCATTGATGGTGTCTCGCTGATAAGGGGTAAGCCATAAATCGTTTGGATCAAGATAAATCGCACCAGTTAGCACCCAGTAAAATGATGGGCGGATATCGTAGCTGATGACAATGGCTGTGACGGATTGCAATAAAGTAGCAAAATCATCATGAGGATCGAGCTCCATCAAGAAGCGTTCAAAATTTTCTCCCATCCACTGGTGAGAAACCAATACTCTATCTAATATGCCTTGTTTATCAGCAGGCTGTGATTGTTGACCGATTAAAGGGAGTGAATTGAGCGCACAAGGTTGATTAAGCTGATTTGAGTAAACACATTGCTCAAGTGCTGACGCATAAGGTGAATCGGCTTTGTAGGCAAAAGTGCGTGCAACTGGCTCGTCAAAATACGGTGAGCTAATTGACTGTTGGGCTGTGACTAGAATACTTACATCATCACTTTGTGTGACGTTTTGCACGTCACCGGTAGCGCGTAAAATAATCAGCGTATCTTGGTCGACATTGGGGGCGGTAAATAAAGGCCGCTCTGGTGTTGTTAAATCTAAGCCAACATTTGGGCCGGCTGCGACACACCAGCTGAGGTTTTCAACCAGTTGGTTATTTACCTTTGCGGCTCTAACGCTGACGCCGTTGCCTGAAACCACTTGGTGGTCAGCTCTTACTTTGACATTCGAACCAGGCTGATTAATATCGACAGTGATGTTCTCGGTATGGTTAATGTTGCTACTAGTTATATTGACCTGAAACTGATAGCTGCCACTTTGCATTGCCTCAAAATTCAGTACGGGTGATCTTACACTGTTAAGCTCAAGCGGCTCGCCGGCAAGTTGTTGCCACTCAAAGTTGAGTTCACGGCTTGGCACATTAGGGATTTGCGCGATAACACTGGCTGGTTGATTTTGAAAGTAATCTGGCTCGACCAAAAAGCTGACTGCCGACGTCGTTTCGACTGTGAGTAGCTCACTTTGGGTTGCACATCGGCCTAACTCTGGCAGTGGCGGGGTGATAGGATCAGTGTTACCGCCATCATCGCTGCCACCTCCGCAACCAGTAAGACCCAGTAATACCGCCAGAGAAAGCAGTTTTATATGATTCATGAAAGCTCCTTACGCATCGACTCAATTTGGATGCTGGGCGAACAACCGTTAATTTTTTATACGTTTATCGTTCAGGGGTCGATCGCAATACTTATATAGCAACGCAAAACCGCTACTATGCTTGGTTGCAATTACATTACATGCTTGTTGCAAAGCTGTCACTTTATTTGATGTTAACCCTCTCATTTGCTGAGCTTTGTTGTCCAATAGCCGTAAAAAAGGCGCCCATTAAGCGCCTTTATTTTTACGTTTTTTTAAACCTAATCCGAGTTCTCGTCCCCTTAACCGGGCATAGAAAGGGAAACCTAGCATTAACAGCGCCAGAAGTAACACTTCTGCAATGGCAAATATGAGGTATTGCTCTGTAACCCAAAGTAGGGTTAAACCATGCAGCATATACAAACATAAAATAAAGCTTGCCCAAGCATAGGTGTAGGGTTTGCCTTGCCAAATGCCTTTGATTGGCGTTAATAAGGGTAAAACCCAAAGTAGGCTAAATGCCATTGAGTATTCACCAGTGACCCCCTTATTAACAAACCAGCCTGTAAGCATGGCGACCAACAACAGGTAGCCTGCTCGACACCAATGGAATAAAGAGGTGGTGTTCATAATTTGCTCTTATAAAATAGTAAGTACATTTTCAGGTGGGCGACCGATAGCCGCTTTGTTATTCGCTAGCACTATTGGGCGCTCGATCAATTTTGGCGTGTTAGCCATTGCTGTAATAAGCGCTTGCTCATCTTCAACCTTGGCTAAGTCTTGTTCTTTATATTCAGTTTCTTTGGTGCGCATCATTTGACGAGCATTAATGTCAAGTTTTACGAGTATATCTTGGATTTCAGCTACCGTGAGTGGATTTTTTAAATACTCAATTACGGTGATGTTACAGTCGTTTTCTTCAAGTAATGCAAGGGTTTGACGGCTTTTTGAACAGCGAGGGTTGTGAATAATGCTAACGTCAGTCATAGCGAAAACCTTAAATTTATTGTTTGCGCTATGATACTTGAAAAGTTGAGCGGAGTCACAAAACACCCGCTCATTTTTTCAGCTATTGAAGTGCTTCAATGGCTTTCTTAGACTGTTTAAATTGTCTAATTCGTGCCTCAATTCTTGCAAGTTGTAGTGGATCTTTTTCAGACAGCCGGTAGGCAAAATTGAGTTGGTCAATTGCACCTGAGTAATCAGCACCTAGCGCCATCGTTTCAGCTTTGACGAAATGTTCCATCGCCTTATCGCCGGTTTTTTTGTAAGCATCACTTAATAAGAATAACGGCAGCTGGTTTTGTCGATCCAAGAAGATCATTTCTTCAAGCAGAGGTATTGCTTTACTGGCCTTGCCAGCCTCTATATAGGCATGGGCTAAATTGGTATTAATAACCGATGATGTTGGTTTTAAACGGCGGTGACGTTCAAGCAACGCGATTGCGCCATCAAAGTCTTCTTTTTCGATGAGTAAATCTGTTTTGGTGTCGATATAGAACAGGTTGTTTTTATCTTTTGCTAACAGGTCGTCAATAATGGACTCGGCATTGTCAAACTGCTTAATTCTAAAGAGCGCCAATGCTTTTCCGTATAACGCAGCTTCACGGAACTCGTAACTATGTCTTTGTAACTGGCGTTCAAACAGCATCAGGGCAGCATCATCGCTATAGCTACTAAAGCGCACCTGAATACGCGATTTAGCGAGTTGATAGTCTAGATTATCTGGAATATAACGATGTGGGTATTGTGCTGCTCTGTTACGAGCTTCGGTAATTCGAGACTCGGGCAGGGGGTGAGTAAGTAACATTTGTGGTGGCTTAGATGTAAACCGATACCGTGATGCCAACTTTGAGAAAAAATCTGCTGCGCCATTAGGGTCAAAACCCGCATCAACCAGAATTTGCATGCCAATGCGATCAGCTTCTTTTTCGTGTAAGCGCGTGTAGTTTATTTGCGCCTGAGTAGCTAACGCTTGGGTTGTTGCAAGCGCTGCCATACCCGCCTGAGGTGCAGCAATGGTTAACAAAATAGCGCCTAACATTCCAGCCATTGTCGCAGTGGAGCTTTTTTGTTGCGCTTCAATAGATCGTGCTAAGTGGCGTTGAGTAACGTGAGTAATTTCGTGGCCAAGTACTGAGGCTAACTGACTTTCATTATCGGCATTAAGAAACAAACCGGTATGGACGCCAACATGACCACCAAAAAAAGCAAATGCGTTAATTTCATCGTTACGCAATAAGAAGAAATAAAACGGCGTTTTTACTCCGGTGGCATGTGCCACTAATTTGTTTCCAAGTTCTGTAAGATACTGATTAAGTACAGGGTCGTTAACAACAGGTGCCGATGAACGTATCACCCGCATATAGGCATCACCGTACTCAATCTCTTTTTCCAAACTAAAGGTATTGACTGCCGCGGTACCTAAATCAGGCAGATCATTATTTGCAAAGGCCATTGGCGTGGTGACACTAAACATCAATGAGGCGATGCCTGCTAGCAATTGCTTTTTGGTTTTGATTTTATTAATCAAGCGAATCCTTACAGTTTCTTACGTTATTAGCAGTATATTTTTACTGTTGATACAAAAACATACTTTTGAAATTAGCCCAAATAGCGTGTAAATCGTTATTATTGTTTGTCGTACTCGATGTCTGGCAATCATAGCTTGAGCTTTCATCGGAGACTAAGGATAATGGCCTTAGTTTGTCTTTAGCAAGTTGATTATGATTTTTCTTGATTTAACTCCGTATAAATGTCCGTTAGCCTTGGTAAAATTGAAGCTTGCGTTAAAAGAGTTACCACATCAAAAGGTCTTGTCTGTTACCTTATCTGACTCTGGAAGTCGGCAAGATGTTCCCCGCTTTTTACAAAAAGCACAATATCCCTATCGTATAGTCAGTGATACAGCGCATCACTATGTGATAGAAATAGAAAATAATAATAGTGTACTGCATGCAGCGGAGCAGTGAAAATTTTGGCAATAGGGTGGCTTGCCACCTAAGTTTAGGAATGTGAATGTTAAGCCTATTAAGTAAATGGTACAAAGCGCGCTTTAGCGATCCACAAGCGGTCACCCTGGTGATGATCATCATTGGTTTAGCGCTCATTTTATATTTTGCAGGCGGTTTGTTAGCGCCATTGCTTGTGGCTTTAGTGCTGGCCTTTCTATTGGAATGGCCCGTTGCGCAAATGCTACGACTGGGGATGAACCGCTCGACGGCCGCGTCACTTGTATTAGTGTTGTTTGTTGGATTAATGCTGCTTGTGGCCTTGGTATTAATGCCGAGTGTCTGGCGTCAGGGTGTCGCGTTGATATCGGATCTGCCCAGTATGATTGATAAAGGGTTAATCACTGCACAAGGTTATATAAATCAATATCCGCAATTTATTGCCGCAGATCAGCTTGATAGCATGGTCAACCAACTGAAAAAAATGTTGGATACACAACATTTATTAGATTTTGGTAAGCAACTGTTAGGTTATTCGGCTTCACTGCTAGTGCTGATGGTCTATGCCATTTTAGTACCTTTATTGGTGTTTTTCTTTCTAAAGGACAAAGACACGTTAATTCAAGGAAGTAAACGTTTTATCCCAACCAATCGTGATTTGGCACGTAAAGTTTGGTATGAAATGCACCAACAAATCTTCAATTACATTCGCGGTAAAGTTATTGAAATCATCATCATTGGTGTCGTCAGTTATCTGTTTTTTGCCATTATGGATTTACGCTATGCGGCGTTACTTGGGGTATTAACCGGACTGTCAGTGTTAATTCCCTACGTGGGTGCCACATTGGTGACACTGCCAATTGCCTTGGTGGCATTTTTCCAATGGGGTATTAGCCCGGAATTTGGTTATCTAATGTTAGGTTATGGCATTATTCAGGCCTTAGACGGTAATTTGCTGGTGCCGATTTTGTTTTCCGATGCAGTCGATTTGCACCCGGTATTTATTATTGCGGCAGTATTAGTATTTGGCGGATTGTGGGGAGTATGGGGCGTGTTCTTTGCGATTCCTTTAGCCTCGCTGGTAAAAGCTGTGATCAATGCTTGGCCAAAGCTTCCTGAAGAGGAAGAGGCCAAAGACATTCAGCAGGATTAATCCAAATTACCCCTAGCTCCTCAATTCCGTGCAAACTGGATTGAG
Organism: Shewanella waksmanii; assembly: GCF_043643685.1. Taxonomy (GTDB): domain Bacteria; phylum Pseudomonadota; class Gammaproteobacteria; order Enterobacterales; family Shewanellaceae; genus Shewanella; species Shewanella waksmanii_A. Next base: position 47,258 of record NZ_JBHZSN010000016.1, on the reverse strand, counting down.
GGGCTAGATCAATTGTTTGCTGGCAACGGATGCTAGTGCGCGATAAATAATGCTGGTGTGTTTAGCTTTAATGTTCCAATGCTGCCAATATAAAGACACATCCATATGTGAACTTGGACTCATATCAATTAAATCACCACTATCTATCCATTCCCTCGCTTGTAAATGACTAACTAGCCCGTAGCCCATGCCCAATTTAATGGCTTCTAAAAAACTCTCTGATGATGGGATTTGATGTTCTACCCATTGTCCCGGTTTCATGGAGAAATGCTGTGCTAGGAATTTTTGATGCAATAGATCTTTGGTATTGAATACTACAGCAGGAGCCTTTGCCAAGGTTTTGCGGTTGACGCCGTCTGCGAAATATTGCTGGTAAAACGCGGGCGTTGCGACACAAAGGTAACGCATATCGCCTAAATGGTCGCTGCTGCAGCCAGCCAGAGCTTTAGAGGTTGTCGTTACGCAACCGACTGCGTCGCCGGTTTTGAGTAAGTGGTGAGTGTGGGATTCATCATCAATAATGAGCTCAAGTAGCCAACCGTGACGTTTAAATACGCTTGATAGTGCAGGTAGAAACCATGTGGCTAAAGTATCAGCGTTAACCGCAATACTGACTTTTACTGGCACATTGATATCTTGATAGCCAATTTCATGATTGAGTTCATCTTCTAACAGCTGTACTTGGGCAAAATGGCGTAATAGCCGTTTACCAAAATCAGTCGCTGTGACCGGATTTGAACGAATGACGAGTGTTTGCCCTACACGTTCTTCAAGTTGTTTTATCCTTTGAGAAACCGCAGATTGGGTGATACACAATATGTTTGCCGCGCGCTCAAAACTACCTTGCGCAATGACTACCGATAATGCATGCAATTGGCTGTAATCGAACATCATAATCTCCTTAATCTTGTTATAAGTATAACTTATGAGGCATTAAAATTATTAGTTATATTTATTTTTGTTTTATCACTAAACTGCGGCTATTCATTTAGTTGTTGGAGTAAAATCAGTGCACGCTTTCGTTCAAGGGGTAGGGATAGGCGCAAGCTTAATTATGGCAGTCGGCGCTCAAAATGCGTTTGTATTAAAGCAGGGGTTAAAGCGCCAGCATCCTATGCCAATTGCGGCATTATGCTCATTTATAGATGCGGTAATGATAATGGCAGGGGTGGCAGGTTTTGGTCATTTGATCCAAGCTTTTCCGTTAGTCAAAGATATTGCCAGCATCGGTGGGGCGTTATTTTTGTTTATCTATGGTGCAATGGCATTAAAGTCATCATTTACCGAACATACGATGGAGCAAGCGACGCAACATAAGGGGCAAACTCTTAAAGCTGCGGTGTTAACCACTTTAGGCATCAGTTTACTTAATCCGCACCTTTACCTTGATACGGTAGTGTTACTTGGCAGTATCAGTACTCAGTTTGCTGGTAATGAGCGTTCAATGTTTGGTGCAGGCGCTGTACTTGCGTCTTTTATCTGGTTTTTCAGCTTGAGCTTTGGCGCTCGCTTTTTGAGCCCATTGTTTCAAAACCCTAAATCTTGGTGCTACTTAGATAGGTTTATATGGTTAACCATGTGGGCTATTGGTTTTGGTTTGATCTTTCCCTATTTTAATTAACCATAATAAAAAGCCCTCATCGCGATGAGGGCTTTTTTATCTTATTCACCTTTAAGGTGTGATAGCACGACTTCATGGTGTTCTTTAGTTTTAAACTTGTTGAACACGTGGGCGACTTTACCGTCTTGCCCAATGAGAAAGCTTAGGCGGTGGATACCGTCATATACTTTACCCATGAATTTCTTTTCTCCCCAAACACCGAACGCATCAGCGATAGCATGGTCTTCATCGCTCAGTAGTGAGAAATTCAGTTCATGTTTTTCTGAGAATTTAGCAAGCTTTTTAACAGGATCAGGGCTAATGCCAAAAACGGTAACCTTAAGGTTATTTAACTCACTGGCGCTATCACGTAAACCGCAGGCTTGAACTGTGCAACCAGGAGTCAGTGCTTTTGGATAAAAATAGACGAGTACTGGACCCTGTTCTAATGCTTGTTGTAGCTCACATGATTGATCAAACTGGTTTTGCAAACTAAAACTCGGTGCGACATCACCAACCTTCAAAGTATTCATATCTGTATTCTCGCCTTTTTAGTTGTTTTCTATGCCTTGCATGCGTTCTATTTGACAGCTTAAAGACATTTCTGCTGCAAGGTCGTTGATCGATATTTCGAGTTTATCAATGTCTACCTTTTCTGGCACATTGATGGTTAAAAATACGTTTTGGATTGGAGAGCCTTGACTGTCTTCTTCAGCATGAGAGCGAACGGCAGCAAGATCAAGTGAGCGGTCAGCTAAGAATTGGGTGATTTTCTTCATGGTACCGCGCTGATCTTTACCATTAAATGTGACTTCTAAGCGGCTAACGTAATTACGTGGGGTATGCTTTGAAGTGCGCTTGGTGACAGTCATTAACTCTAGTTCAACACTTAATGCAGGTAAGCTGGTTTCCATTTTGGTGATTGAGGCCCATGATCCTGACATCATCATAATCAACGTAAATTCATTGCCAAATAAGGCCATCCGACTATCAACAATATCGCAATCACACTCACTGGCTAGTCGAGCAAACCTACTGACAATTCCTGGACGGTCGCTACCCAGTGCAGTAATGACTAGATGGTTAGACATGAAGCTTCCCTCATAGTAGTGCTGTTATTTGTACATTATCCCGCCAAATTGGCCGGGTGAAAATTTCGAGGGCGCAATGTTAGCATAACTTGCTGGTTTTGAGAGCCCCGTCGACGTAATCTGTTCAAGAAATCAAGAGTATATTGTTCTCAAATACGATAAGTTTCAACATTACGTTGTAGTGCTTGTTTTTACCTTTGAGCCTAAGTACCATAGCCAGTCCTGAATCCTTGGGGAAGTATCATGATAAACGGAAGCATTGTAGCCTTAATCACACCAATGAATAGTGATGGCTCAGTCGATTATGCAAGTCTTGAAAAGTTAGTTGAGTACCATATCACCCAAGGTACTGACGCCATAGTAGCAGTTGGTACCACAGGCGAGTCAGCGACTCTACCCATAAAAGAACACATTGAAGTCGTTTCACAAACCGTCAAATTCGCTGCAGGCCGCATTCCTGTCATCGGTGGCAACGGTGCCAACGCTACCGCTGAAGCCATTGAGTTAACCAAAGGCCAATCACAAGTAGGTGTCGCTGCGATGTTAGGCGTGACTCCTTATTATAATAAGCCTTCTCCTGCTGGACTTGTTGCCCATTATAAAGCGGTAGCAGCAGCGACAGATATTCCACAAATCTTATACAATGTGCCTGGCCGTACTGCCGTTGACATGCAGCCAGAGACCATCGCTCAACTGGTTGATGTAAAAAACATCATCGGTGTTAAAGAGGCTACAGGTGATGTGAGTCGAGTCGCACGTTTACGTGAGTTATGCGGCAATGAGTTCATGCTTTATAGCGGTGACGATGCCACCGCACGTGAATTTCTAACACTGGGCGGCAATGGTGTTATCTCTGTGGCCAATAATATTGTGCCTAACGCGTTTAAGCAGATGTGTGATGCTGCTTTATCGGGTGATTCTGAACTAGCAAAGACTATAGAGAAGCAGATTAGTCCGCTGTTTAGTGCCTTATTTTGTGAAGCTAACCCTATTCCTGTAAAGTGGGCGGCTAGACAGATGAATTTGATCAGCAATGGTCATATTCGTTTGCCGTTAACGGAACTTTCTACCCCAAATCATGGTCTGTTGCTAGAAGCGATGAAAAATGCCCGAATAGAGGTTAACCTATAAAATGCTAAAGCAAGTCACCCCTGTATTACTATTGCTCGCCGTTACCACTGCGTGTAGTACTCCCGTTGATCGACGTCAAGCCAATGGCTCTGAAGATTATGTCAACGTTGAAACCACGCCGCTACTGGTAATCCCAGAGGGCTTAAATGAGCCTACCTATAGCAATGAATATCAGATCCCAGAATTAGGTAACCAGGCTGATAGCACATTAGTTGGTAAAACGTTAGATATTCGTCCTCCTTTGCAAGTACTGCCAATGGCTGAAGGTACCCATGTAGAAGAGGGCAGTGAAAATATTAAGATTGTTGTTGAATCTATCGACAATGATATCGATCTTAAAGAAGAGCTGTATAACGTATTGAAAGAATACTTCGCCAGCAAATCTATTGATATCGTTAAAGAAGATTATGAAGCCGGTATCATAGAAACGGGTTGGATTGAGGATAAACAGGTCATTGACTCTAGTTTCTGGGGCAGTGATGAGGTTTATGTGTTGCGTCAACGCTATCAATTTGATGTTGATGTGCGCCCCCATGGTAGAAGCGGTAGTTTGTTGATCGATTTGATTGAGCATGAAGAAAGCTTTGATGGTAATCAGAAAGATGTGTTCTTAAGTGGTGAAGATAAACGTCGCTATACCATCGATATGCTGAACAATGCTGTTGCCTATATCAGTATTAAGCGAGCACAAGCCCTTAAAGCGAAGCGCTTGAAAGAGAGCCTAGGTATTGATGTAGCTTTGGTTAAAGGCCAAGTGGATGAAGAAGAGCAAGCTAGCTCAAGCTATTGGATCGCCGATGCTCCTTTCAAACGTACTTGGGATAGACTGCGAATAGTACTACCTGAACTAGGGTTTGAAATTGTTGATATGGATAGCAACAAGGGCTTGTACTATATCAATGTCACCGACGATTCAGGTTTCTGGAGCTCATTATGGAGCGAGAAAAAGCTGCCGATAGATGAAGGCTCTTATCGCTTACTACTCAAAGATGCTGAAGAAGCGGGTAAAACCCGTATCGACCTTCACAATGCTGAAGATCAACCATTAAGTAATGAAGTGGTTGAAGCAGTGTATGACGGATTAGCTGAATTGATGAGTGAGGACCGAAAAGTCCGCTAAATATTCTCATCATCTCAAGCATAAAAAGAGGCCTGTTGGCCTCTTTTTTTATGGCTGATAGGTGGTAAAAACCTGCGCTTATTTCACTATCCATGTTAACAAGTTGTTGCGCCAGTGAGGCGGGTAACCTATAGTGAGCAATGACTCTAGCTTTAACGTCTCAATTAGCTGGACGACTATAATAAGAAAGGTTGCCTGATAGTAGTAGGGAGCGACTCTATGAAGCGATTGCTTCAGTTACAAGAAATAGAAGCGACAAATCTTAAGATTGTCAGTGAATTTGCAGTGGATTTGCTTAGCGCGAAAACCGTTGATGACATCCTCTGGCATGTGGCACACAATGTTGTTTCACAATTAGGTCTAGATGATATCGTTATCTATTTGATGGATAGCGAACGTCAGCACTTGGTGCAGAAGGCCAGCTTTGGTAATAAAAACCCCGCGGGCAAACTTATTTTGTCACCAATTGCCATTCCTATTAATGATGGCATTGTCGGAAAAGCCGCCCGTGAAAGAGTCCCCATTCGTATAAGCGATACTCGCCTTCACCCGGAATACATTGTCGATGACGAAGTCAGGTTATCTGAGTTGGCGGTTCCGATGCTTGCCGATGGTAAAGTTGTTGGCGTGATTGACTCAGAGCACCCAGATAAAGATTTCTACAACAAACAGCATGAAAGAACAGTGTTCGCATTAGCATCGATTGCCGCGGTAAAAATTCAAAAACTACAGACTTTACAGCAACTACAACGCACCGTAAAAGAGCTGGAATACAGCAGCAAAATCCAAGATTCTTTGTTTGAAATTGCTGAAATCATTTTTGAAACCGATAGCATGAGCGGTTTTTACCAAAAGCTGCATAGTTGTATCGGTAAACTGACTTTTGCTAAGAATTTTTATGTGGGGCTACTCGACAATGATTCGGCAAGTGTTCAACTGCCTTATTATGCCGATGAGTTTGATAATGATGTTCAGGGTCGCACATTACCATTGCATGACGAAGTCGTTAGTATCACCAGTTATGTGCTACAGAGAAACTCGCCATTGCTTGTTTGCGAAAGTGAAATTCAGCATATGATTCAAAAGGGATTGTTAACGGTAAAAGGAACAATACCTAAGGCATGGTTAGGTGTGCCATTTGGAGATGAAAATTTCCGCGGTATTGTTGTGGTGCAAAGTTACAGTGACAGCTACCTATTTACTGAAAATGATAAACAGCTTCTGATGTTTGTCGCCAAGCATATTCGCAATGCTATTGAGCGGAAAAATGCCAAGTCAAAAATGGAATTTCTGGCGTTACATGACCCATTGACCAAATTACCTAACCGCTTGTTGTTTGCTGACCGTGTTAGTCATGCCATCGATAATATCGAAGCAGACAGCATATTGGGCTTAGCCATCTGTTATCTCGACTTAGATAGGTTTAAACAAATTAATGACAGTCATGGTCATCACATTGGCGATAAGTTGTTGATAGAGTTGAGTAATAGAATTAATGCCTGTTTACGCAAGCAAGATACCTTGTGTCGATTAGGCGGTGATGAATTTGCCATACTTATTGAAGATATATTTAGTGTTGATGAAGTTAAACGCACTGCTCAGAAAATTATAGAAGTGCTGAACAAACCCATTAAGATTGACGGACTAGAGGTGATGGTCTCGGTTAGCATTGGCATAGCTGAACACTTTTATGGTGGCGACAGCGCAGAGCAACTATTGGTAAATGCCGATGAGGCCATGTACCAAGCAAAGCTTAAAGGGCGCAGTCAGGTTTACTGTTTTGATATCAATAAGCGTAGCCAAACTTCATCATATAAATTGGAAACTGAGTTTAATCAAGCCGTTTCAGAACAGCAGCTATATTTAGTTTATCAACCGTTGGTGGCGTTAAGTAGTGGTCGGATTATTGGTGCAGAAGCCTTGATAAGATGGCAACATCCTCAGCTTGGCGCCATTTCACCCGCGCGATTTTTACCCGAGTTTGAGCGGGCAGGGCTGATGGGGAAACTGGATAATTACGTCATTAAACAAGCATGGCAGTTCTTGTCCAATCAACAAGCTAAGTTACCAGAGAATTTTAAGTTAAGTATCAACATTTCAGGTGAAGGGTTTAACTCGAGTAAGCTGATTGCACGGTTTAATCAGTTCTTTGCCGACTCGCCTGAATTACTAAAGCGTCTTACTGTTGAGATCACCGAGCAAACCATTGTTAGCTCGGTTAAAGAAACCCAAGAAACCATCAGTCGCCTTAGAGACATGGGGATCAGCATCTCGTTGGATGATTTCGGCACAGGATACTCATCACTTAGTTATCTGCAACAATATACGTTTGATTCGTTGAAAATAGATCGCTCGTTTATCAGTCATATGGAAGCGGGTGAGGGCAATCAAGCAATATTGGACGCGATTTTAAGTCTAGCTAAAACATTGGATATTGCGACGATTGCAGAAGGGATCGAAACTCAACATCAATATCAGTCTCTTCGCCAAATGGACTGTCAATATGCACAAGGTTTTTATATGTCTAAGCCGTTAAATCAACAGGATTTGTTACAGCTTGTCGCATTAGAGCCTGATTATGGGGCATTACACTTTGAAATATAGTTTAGCTTAAAAATAGCCAATAAAATCCACGCATTTAGCGTTATTTCAGTAGGTTACAATACTTTATATTCGAGATCGGGAAAGCGCTTTCATGTTATCAACATGTGAAACTTGTAAGCAAAAGTAAAACCCCTTGAAGCAGCTGTTTTGAAAGGTAAACTGTTTGCACTAAGATAGTCAGATCTCGGATATTTAATGAAAAAAATAATAATAATTCTGGCGTTAGCTGCGGCAGCATATGTTGCCTATTTGCAACTAAACCCAACAGATACCTCCCAACAAAAACGACAGCGCCCAACGCCTAATGTTGTCGTTGCTAAGGCAATGCTGTCCCCGGTTAGAGATGAAGTCGAGGCGCTAGGTACCAGCAAAGCCTATGAGTCTATTACTGTTACTCCCAAAGTCAGCGATGTGATCACCAACATTAACTTCAAAGATGGTCAGCTGGTGAATAAGGGTGATTTGATGGTGCAGTTACAAGACCGAGAGCAGGCTGCAAGGGTTACCGTGGCAAAGGTTCGTGTTAACGATCATCGCCGCGAGTTAGATAGAATTCGGACCCTAGTGACCAGCCAAACGGTTGCTGAACTTGAACGAGACAGATTACAAACCCTGATTGATACCGCCCGTGCCGAACTTGAACAAGCTGAGTCAGCTTTGAAAGATCGCCGCATTCGCGCCCCATTTAGTGGTCGTTTAGGTTTGCGCCAAGTCAGTGTAGGGAGTTTAGTCACACCTGGTACCGTGATCACAACCCTTGATGATATCTCTATCATCAAACTGGACTTTTCGGTGCCTGAACGATTCTTACAATCGCTACAGGTCGGCAAAGATGTTGAAGCAAAAGCCGTTGCTTATCCCGATGCAATTTTTAAAGGCAAGGTGGTGTCAGTTGATAGCCGTATTAACCCTACAACCCGTTCAGTGGTGGTACGAGCTGAAATCGTAAATCCTGATTTAAGACTGCTGCCTGGTATGTTGATGAAGGTCAATTTGATTAAGCAAAATCGCGAAGCCTTAATCATTCCAGAGTCAGCAATTATTCCTATTCAAAGTAACCACTTTGTCTATTTGGTTAATGATGAAAATGTTGTTGAACGCCGTCAGGTGCAGCTCGGTTTACGTAAACGTGGCTGGGTAGAAATTGTCGATGGTGTCGATCTTAATGAACAGGTGATGATACGCGGTATCTTGAAAGTGAAGCCTGGCGATACAGTCAAAGTACAATTCAGTGAACGTTTTAGCTTTTTAGAGCGAGCTAAGGTGGAACCGATAGTATGATCTTAACGGACTTATCGGTTAAACGCCCCGTCTTTGCTTCGGTTATTAGCATCTTACTTATCGCATTTGGGTTAGTGGCATTTGAAAAACTGCCTTTGCGCGAATACCCCAATATTGATCCGCCTGTGGTTTCAATTCAAACCAACTACCGTGGGGCGAGTGCTGCGGTTGTTGAAAGCCGCATCACCCAACTTGTTGAAGACCGTATCAGTGGTGTCGAGGGCATTCGTCATATCAACTCTTCCAGTCGAGATGGTCGCTCATCGGTTACGTTAGAATTTGATATTGATCGTGATATCGAAGCCGCCGCCAATGATGTTCGTGATCGGGTTTCAGGCTTGCTGAATAACTTACCTGAAGAGGCTGATCCACCAGAGGTGCAAAAATCCAATGGCGGTGATGAAGTCATTATGTGGCTTAACCTAGTGTCAGATCAGATGACCACCTTACAGCTGACTGACTACGCTAGACGCTATTTAGTTGACCGTTTTTCTGTGTTAGATGGCGTGGCAAACATTCGTATTGGTGGCGGCAAAGTCTACGCAATGCGAATTTGGATCGACCGCCAAGCCTTAGCGGCACGAAACCTAACTGTTGCTGACATTGAGCGGGTATTACGCTCAGAAAACGTAGAGTTACCTGCAGGGTCAGTAGAATCTGCTGAACGTCACTTCACCGTGAGACTTGAGCGTAGCTTTAAGAACAAAGATGATTTTGCCAGTCTAGTACTGACTGAAGGTGAAGATGGTTATTTAGTCAGGTTAGGTGATGTTGCACGGGTAGAAATTGGTTCTGAAGAAGAACGTATTACCTTTAGAGGCAACCGCGAAGCAATGATTGGTCTTGGGGTTTCTAAGCAATCAACCGCAAACACCTTAGACGTAGCCAGAGCTGCCAACAAACTGGTCGATGTGATAAACCCGACCTTACCTGCGGGTATGGAGATTAAACGCTCCTATGATAGCTCAGTATTTATTGAAGCATCGGTTAAAGAGGTTTACCAAACACTGTTTATCGCCATGGCGTTGGTTATTGTGGTGATATATCTGTTTTTGGGTAGCGTCAGAGCCATGCTTATCCCGGCACTAACGGTACCAGTATCATTAATGGCCACGTTCATTGTGCTCTATGCACTTGGTTATACCATCAACCTTTTGACCTTGCTGGCGATGATTTTGGCCATCGGGATGGTTGTTGATGACGCCATTGTGGTCCTTGAGAATATTCACCGCCGCATCGAAGAGGGCGATAGTCCGCTTAAGGCTGCGTTCTTAGGCTCGCGAGAAGTGGCTTTTGCTGTTGTCGCAACGACCTTAGTGTTGGTCTCAGTATTCATGCCGATCACTTTCCTGGAAGGTGACTTAGGTAAGCTGTTCAAAGAGTTCGCCGTCGCCATGAGTGCTGCGGTGATATTCTCAAGTATTGTTGCACTTACCCTTAGTCCGATGATGTGCTCAAAGCTGTTACAACCATCAGAGCAAGATCCTTGGTTAGTACGTCAAATAGATAAGGGCATGACGAGCCTGGCTGATTTTTATAAACGGGTATTAGCTAAAGCGATGAAACACTCATTTATTGTCAGTTCGGTAATATTAGCGGCGTTGGCAACGAGTGGTTATTTGCTAAAAGAAGTCCCTCAGGAGTTTGCGCCACGTGAAGATCGAGGCTCCATGTTCTTGATCGTCAATGGTCCACAAGGTGCCAGCTTTGATTATGTTCAACCTTATATGGATGAGATTGAAAACCGCTTAATGCCTCTGGTTGAAGCAGGGGAAATAAAACGCTTGCTTATCCGCGCGCCTCGCGGGTTTGGTCGTGGTGCAGACTTCTCTAATGGTATGGCAATTATTGTTTTAGAAGATTGGTCTGTTCGCCGCCCGGCCAATGAAATCATCGGTGATATTCGCGGTCGTTTAGCTGATTTAGCCGGTGTAAGGGCGTTCCCGGTGATGCGACAAGCATTTGGCCGCGGCGTTGGTAAGCCTGTACAGTTTGTACTTGGTGGTCCAAGTTATGAAGCGCTAGCACAGTGGCGCGATATCATTTTAGAAAAAGCCGAAGAAAACCCGAATTTGGTGGGTGTCGATCATGACTATAAAGAGACCAAACCTCAATTACGGGTTGTCATTGATAAAGATCGCGCGGCAGATTTGGGCGTTTCGATTTCCCATATCGGACGTACACTGGAATCGATGTTAGGTTCACGCTTAGTGACCACATTTATGCGAGACGGTGAAGAGTACGATGTGATTATTGAAGGTAATCGAGATAATCAAAATACGGCCAATGATTTAAGTAATATTTATGTGCGCTCAGACAGAAGTGGCGAGCTTATTCCGTTAGCAAACTTAGTGAGTGTTGAAGAGTTCGCTGATGCGAGTCAGTTGAATCGTTATAATCGTATGCGCTCAATAACGATTGAAGCTAACCTTGCAGATGGTTACAGCTTAGGTGAAGCACTGGATTACCTCAATGAGATTGCTTATACCTATCTGCCTGCAGAAGCGGTAATTAGTTACAAAGGGCAGTCGCTTGATTATCAAGACTCGGGCAATTCAATGCTATTTGTGTTCATTCTTGCACTTGGTATTGTGTTTCTTGTTCTCGCCGCGCAATTTGAGAGCTACGTTCACCCGTTGGTCATTATGCTAACTGTACCATTGGCTACGCTAGGCGCTCTGGTTGGGCTGTATTTTACCGGTCAAAGTCTCAATATCTACTCGCAAATTGGTATCATCATGTTGGTGGGGTTAGCGGCTAAAAACGGTATCTTGATTGTCGAGTTTGCCAACCAACTGCGTGATAAAGGCCTTGAGTTTGATAGTGCTATTATCCAAGCGGCTAGCCAGCGTCTGAGACCGATTCTGATGACAGGGATAACCACCGCAGCGGGTGCGATTCCGTTAGTGTTGGCTCAAGGTGCAGGCGCCGAGACACGATTCGTGATAGGGGTCGTGGTGCTATCCGGTATTATATTGGCGACCTTCTTTACCTTGTTAGTGATCCCGGTTGTTTATGGACTATTAGCCCGCAATACCGGTTCGCCTGAGGCTATTGCGCGTAAGCTCGAAATAGAGCTTAAACAAGACTAATGTTTTATCATCAATCGATGAGGCCTGTTTCATTGAAGAGGTTTACGAAGATTCATTAGCAAAAAAGCCAACGTTTAACGTTGGCTTTTTTTATTGGCAATTTTTTACTTTGTCGGGTAAACCTTGCTGATCTCGCTAGTCTGCGTCTGTTTTTTCGGGTGCTTCAACCTTGTCTTTGCCAGCTTTTGTCTTGTCATGATGTTTGCCAAATTGCGTCATCTTAAACTTAGCGCTGTATTTCAGCACCGCTAAGTTACTCGCGATTACTCCAACCACGAGTAATATCAGTAACGCAACTTCTAAATCAGACATGACGGTGCTCCTATCAAAGGTTAATCAACTGCAAGCCTTGCTTCACAAATTCGAATATCTTCAGGGGTATCGACTTCTGGCGAATCAAAGGCACTGATGGCAACTTTAATTTTATGGCTGTGCTCTATTGCTCGTAATTGCTCTAGCTTTTCTAAATCTTCTAAACGTCCTAAAGGAAGTTTAGCAAAGGTGGAGACGAACTTTTTGGTATAGGCATAAACGCCTAGGTGTTTATATACCGGATAGTCGTCAGTGTCGCGGCCAAAGGGGATGCGAGCACGTGAAAAGTACAAAGCGTAGAAGTTATTATCAAATACCATTTTTACGTGCTTTGGATCATTGAGCTCGTGCTCTTCAGTGATTTCAAAGCCTAAGGTTGCCATTTCAAATTCACCAGGGTGACGTTCAAAGAGGCTGATAATCTGTTCGATGGAGATAGGGTCAATAAGCGGTTGATCGCCTTGTAGGTTAATCACTAGATCATCGTCAGCTAGACCTAGTTGTGTAATGGCGTCTTCAATACGATCTGTACCCGAAGCTGCTTCTGGGTTGGTCATGACCACTTTACCACCAAAGCTTTCGACAGATTCTTTAATACGCTCATCATCAGTGGCAACATATATATTGGTTAAGCCTCGTGCTAAAGATGCACGCTCAACAACATGTTGGATCATGGGCTTACCGTTAATCGGCGCAAGTGGTTTCCCTGGAAAGCGGCTAGAACCATAGCGGGCCGGGATTAACAGAGTGACATTCATTACAATTACCTATGTTAAAGCAAAATTTGGACAGGACATTGGTCCTGTCCGTGTTCAGATTTAGATACGACGGAACAGCTTAGTGAGCATTTCGTCAGTCACTTTCTCTTCCCAACCTTCACCGTAAACATTGTCCCAAAGTGGGCCCATGCTCTTAGTGACGGCTACCATCTTAGCAATGGTCTCATCTGGCAGGTCTTTACAGATGTTTTTCGGTAATGTGATGTTGTGCTTTTTCATCATTTGACGGAATTCAGCTACGCCTTCTGGGTAGAATTCTTCTAGCACATCAAATGCCAAGCAGTTACCTATACCGTGATGATAACCTAATACATAACCAAGGCCGTATGAAACAGCATGACATGCACCCACTTGGCTATACGCGATGCTCATACCGCCCATATAAGATGCCATCATTAATTTGTCATCTTTCTCTGGGTGGTCATCTAGATATACTTCACGGCACAGATCCATCGACTTCTCTGCAAAAGCTTTTGCAAATTCATTCAGGTAAGTGCCTTCTAGTGACTCCACACAGTGAATGTAGCAATCCATACCTGTATAGAACCATTGATCTGTTGGTACACCGGCAATCAGCTCAGAGTCCATGATAATTTGGTCAAATACAGTGTAATCAGAGTTCAAACCAAGTTTACGTACAGGGCCACAAAGCACTGCTGTACGTGACGCTTCTGCGCCAGTACCGGAAACCGTTGGAATGCCAATATGGTGCACAGCAGGGTTGTTAATGAGATCCCAGCCTTGGTACATTGCACTACCACCTGGGTTGGTTAACATCAAAGAAACCGCTTTGGCTAAATCCAACGTTGAACCACCACCAAGACCAATAACGCTAACAGGTAGGTTTTGGTTAAACTCTTGAACTTGAATAGTCAGGTCGTCAACTTGCTTGGTTGTTGGCTCATCGTCAACATTGACATAGATAACCAAGTCATGGTCTTTAGCTGGTACTCGACCGCCTAGTGGCTTGTCTTGATGTACATCGTCAACGAGGAATACGACGAAATCGTCTTCCGTTTTGCGCTCTTCGCTTAGCACTTGATCGAGTTGTGCAAATGAACCGCGTCCAAAGATCATTTTTGGTACGCATTTAAAATTTTTAAAACTCATTACAAGCTTCTCCATTGAGACATTTATTGTAAAAAGTACTGCTACTGGTTATCCAGTAGCGCTGAGTAATTTCTATTAGGCGAAAGCGCGCTTGATATTTTCAATGCGCTGCTGAATCTCTTCTTCCGTCCAAGATAGTTTAATGAGCATTGAAATAGTTCGGCTCATAATGGCATCAGACTTAGGTACAGACACTTGAGTATAGTCAGGCTTATCATCAATTAATGTGATCGGTAGTGCAGCTGGTGCTTGAAGTTGTTGAATATGTTTCCAATTAGACAAGTAGTGCCAGTTGTTAACATACCAGTAGAAGCAGCCATCAACGCCGTTTTCAGCGAGTTTTTTATTGATCTCGATGGTACGTTCTTCAGTTGGCATGAAGAAGGTTAAGAAGCCCGCTGAATCGCCTTCTGGATCAGGGATTTCACGGAAAGTTACTTCTGGAATTTCCGCCATCGCGTCTTTAATCAGCTTTTTGTTGGTACGCTGAATATCAATAATCTTGTCTAGCTTACGTAGCTGGGCAAGACCCATTGCTGAGTTCATTTCTGAAATGCGGAAGTTTAGACCCATAATTGGGTGGCCTTCAGCACCGCGATCATTACCTACGTGGTCGTGGCCGTGATCAGAGAACATATGTGCATGGTTGTAGATGGTTTCATTGTTAGTTATGATCGCGCCACCTTCACCACAGGTGATGGTTTTCACGGAATCGAATGAGTAACAGCCAACATCGCCTATGGTACCAAGAGCTTGACCTTTATAGCTGCCACCGATGGCTTGGCAAGCATCTTCGAGGATCAGAATGTTGTGCTTTTCACAAATGGCTTTAATTTCATCCATTTTAGCCATAGAACCACACATGTGTACTAGGTTAATTGCCTTAGTGCGTGGGGTGATAGCCGCTTCAATACCTTCTGGTGATAAGCATAAGGTTTCGTCAATTTCAGCAAATACTGGAATTGCGCCAGCCATAAATACTGCTTCTACTGAAGCGACGAAGGTAAATGGCGGCACAATGACTTCATCACCAGCGCCAATACCTGCAGCTGCCATTGCGGTCTGCAGTGCAGCGGTACCACTTGATACTAGGTGGGCATGCTTTGCGTTCATTTTTTCGCAAAGTAGTTGTTCCATCTCACGCGTCTTCCAACGGTCATTACGCATGTGATCAAAGTTGTAACGGAAGGTAAAGCCATTTTCCATTACATCTGCAACTTCCTGTTTCTCTTCAGGACCAAATAATTCAAAACCAGGCATGGTGATTTCCTTAGAATTCGCTGCGCAATACGCGCTAGAAATAAAACATAACTAAAGGATTATAACTGGGAAGAGGGGACAACTGCGATGTTTATTAAGGATTATTTAAACAAATTTGTGAATAAATGGCTTAATAGCTTAAACCCTAGCCAATTTGACTGGGCTGACAGGCTAAGGCCGCCAGCCCAGTTGTCGATTTAGCCTTTTGCTAATGTACCGTTATCTATCGTGACGTCGAGATCTGAGAGTAGGCCATTTTCAACACTGTAGATCCAGCCGTGGATTGCGACTTGTTGGCCATTTTGCCAAGCATCTTGAACAATATTGGTGCTGGCGACATTGCCCACTTGTTCGACGACATTGAGTTCACACAAGCGATCAAATCGAGATTGCTCATCGAGTTTAGATAACTCATCTTCATGCAGTCTGGAAACGTCTCGTATGTGCCCTAACCAGTTATCGATAAGGCCGAGTCTTTCTGTGCCCAATGATGCCTTAATCCCGCCACAGCCATAGTGTCCAACTACCATGATATGTTTTACCTTAAGTACTTCAACTGCGTACTGTAGTACAGATAAACAGTTAAGGTCAGTATGAATAACCATGTTGGCTATATTGCGGTGCACGAACACTTCACCGGGCATTAAATCAATGATTTGGTTAGAAGGTACACGACTATCAGAGCAGCCAATCCATAAATACTCAGGGTTTTGTTGTTGCGCTAGCTGCTGAAAAAACGTCGGATCTTCTTGGTTAATTCGCTCT
Organism: Shewanella waksmanii; assembly: GCF_043643685.1. Taxonomy (GTDB): domain Bacteria; phylum Pseudomonadota; class Gammaproteobacteria; order Enterobacterales; family Shewanellaceae; genus Shewanella; species Shewanella waksmanii_A. The sequence continues at coordinate 31,113 of NZ_JBHZSN010000016.1, read as the reverse complement.
GCCCAACGGCGATTATTATCAAATAGAGGTTTGAGTAATTTCATGGGGTTATTAGGGTACCTATAATGAAGTTTTCCATTTGATCATATCACTTATCAAAAAGCTATCAGGTCTACTCTGTCACATGCTAAAAATGAGACATTAAGCAAGGTATTTACTCAAAAAATTGTGTAGCTGTTGACTGACAAACTGGCTTTGTTCAAGGGTAGAGATGTGTCCTGCATCGGCAATGTGGACAAATTCGCTACCATCAATGGCATCGTGCATTAAGTAACCTTCAATGATAGGTCTAGGTTTGTCTTCGGTGCCATTCATAATCAGACAAGGTAGGGTTAACTTGTCACTGTCTTCCATTAAGTCGCGTCGGCCAAAAATCATTTTACCTAGTCGCTCAACGGACTCGATAGACTCAGTAGGGTAGTTCAATAGATGGCTTTTAAATGAGTCAAATAGTTGTGGGTTTTGTGTTTGACAGTTGTCGGCAAAAAACAGCGGCGCTATCTGCTCAACCATTTCATTGGGTATATGTTGCAACATGCTCATGGTATCAAGCATTTGGTTATATTTATTGCGGCTCACTTCCGGTTCGAAGCCGATGAAGCAGCCTAGCATAGCCAAGGTTTTAACTCGCTTTGGTGCAAGTAGAGCAAGCTCTGCCCCCCACATGCCACCCACAGACAAACCGATAACCGAGAAATGTTCCACATTAAGGTTATCCATCAGCAACAAGTATTCACGTGCAATGTCAGTTAAATTTTGCGTCTCTTTGGGAAGTGTTGTTGATAGGCCATGTCCCCAAAGATCTGGCACGATGCAGCGATAGTGTTGACTCAATGAAGCGATCTGAGGCCACCACATATCACTGTCCCACAAGAAACTATGACCGAGTAACAGCACTGGGCCTTCACCAATATCTACATAACTGATTGAGCCTTGAGGCAGCTCAAATGTATGTCGATGATCATCAAGGTTAAGTGTCATATCAGCGAGCTTCATAAAAATTGTTCCTGTTTGTGTAAGTCTGGCGCCGGTGCTATTTTCATTACGTATTGATTTACTAGCTCAGGTAAGCGTGGCGCTAATGCTTGCTTAACCGCAAGGTCATGGTTGTTTATTATCAAGGCCAAATCTGCTGTTCTGAACAGCTTAAGCAAAGAGTGACTTGAAGGGTAGTAACTGTAGTGCCAAGGCTCAGGGCTCACACCACTTAATCCAGCCTGGTAAGGTCGGTAAAAGCCAAACTTATGGGCATGAGACTGCATCCAATTAAATAAGGCATGGCAAGGGCCACCTGGCATATATTCATCACTGACTAAACGTAAATCTGATTGAGATATGCAGTTGCTATCAAAAATATCGATGTCTGTACCCCAGTGATGGCGGGATGTGCCGGGTAGTGCTGACCAGATTAAAATAGTGTCGATCAAATCATTTGCATTTAGATTGTTCGCATCAACGAGCTGGTTATTTTTATCTAACAAGCGTCGTTTACCGCAAGCTTTGAGGTTCCAAATTTGCATCTGTTTGTCAAAGTCGCGATAAGCACTACAAATAGCGATATTTATGCCATCTTTCTGTGCGGCTTGCTGCATCTGCATCAAAGCTTTGGCGGTACTGGCTTCTAATAAATGACCTTGAAACTCAATCAAGTGCTGAGCATCAAGGCCATATAAAAAACCGTTGTCGATAGGTGTTACTTGCACAACAGCTTTTCCAAAATGCGCTCATAGCAACGGGCTAATAGGGCGAGATCGGCAACTTTGACACACTCATTAACCTTATGAATCGTGGCATTCACTGGACCGAGCTCAATAACCTGCGCGCCTGTTGGGGCGATAAATCGTCCATCAGAGGTGCCGCCTGATGTTTGCGGGTCTGTTTCAGTACCTGTGATTTCAGCAATCGCTTCTTTTGTGGCTTCAAGCAATGGTCCTTCGCCTGTTAGAAAGGGTAAGCCATTATAGATCCAGCTAATATCGTAATCTAACCCATGGGCATCGAGAATATTAAGTACCCGTTGGATCAATATTTCAGCGGTAACTTCGGTTGAATAGCGGAAATTGAACATCACCTCTAAACTACCTGGAATCACATTCGATGCGCCTGTACCGCCATTGATATTGGCGATTTGAAAACTGGTTGGCGGGAAAAACTCATTGCCATTATCCCACTTCATTCTAGCTAATTCGTCCAACGCCGGAGCGGCTTTATGGATGGGGTTCTCGGCTAAATGTGGGTATGCCACATGGCCTTGAACACCCTTAACCGTTAGATTACCGGTTAGACTGCCTCTTCGGCCGTTTTTAACGATATCACCAAGCTTATGGGTCGACGATGGCTCCCCGACTAAAGACCAAGTGATCTTTTCGTTTCGTGCCTCAAGGGTATCGATAACACGGGTTGTGCCGTTGATAAAAGGCCCTTCTTCATCACTGGTGATCAGAAAAGCTATTGAGCCATTATGATCTGGGTGATTGGCAATAAATCGCTCGGTCGCGACGACCATCGCTGCGAGTGAACCTTTCATGTCAGCAGCACCACGACCATGCAAATAACCATCAATGACCACGGGATCGAAAGGGGGCGTATGCCAGCGATTTAAATCGCCGGTTGGCACTACATCGGTATGGCCTGCAAAACAAAAGAGTGGACCATCATTACCGCGGCGTGCCCACATATTGGTGGTATCTTCAAACACCATAGATTCGATATCAAATCCAATCTGCTTTAACCTGTCTGCCATCAACTCTTGGCAGCCTTCATCTAGCGGAGTGACAGAAGGGCGAGAAATAAGGTCTTGAGCGAGCTTTAGCACATCATCTTGCATTAGCTTAAGGCCTCTTCATACTGTGCAGCTTTAAATCCGACTAAAATTTGGTCATCTAAAACCAGTACTGGGCGTTTAATTAATGTTGGGTGCTCGACCATCAAAGCGATAGCTTTTTGTTGATCAATACCTGCTTTATCTGCGTCAGATAAACCACGGAAACTGGTACTACGTTTATTGAATAATGTTTCCCAATCAACTTGTGTTAGCCATTGCTCAATAATATTTGCATCAATGCCGTCGGCTCTAAAGTCATGAAAAGTGACATCAAAACTATTATTTTCAAGCCATTTCTTGGCCTTACGTACTGTATCGCAGTTTTTGATTCCGTAGAGAGTCAACGTATTACTCCTTGAGCTTTAAATAGTGAAGGTCGGTTATTGTGTCATTGGCGCGAATGCGACTCAAGACCGAACGTGATGAAAAAAATTGATTATATGTATCATCGCCTTGCAGCTTGGTGCGCTATTAAGCAGCAAGGCTAATGGGTTGATAGGTTCGTTAAAGCTATGTACTACTTAAAGCTGTACTGAAAAGATAACGTCTTTGCCAGCTTCAATGGTGCCCTGATTTTTGTCTAGCTCTTTAATATCTTCCATATTAGCTAATACAACGGGAGTCAGTAGACTTTCTACCTGATCTTTGAGGTACTCAATATCAAACTCTAAAATTGGCTCACCCACTTTTACGGTTTGTCCCTCTTCAGCTAAGCGGGTAAATCCATTGCCACGCAGCTCCACTGTACCGACGCCAAAATGGACAAACAGTTCGAGTCCATGGGGGGATTCAATACTGAACGCGTGATTTGTTTCAAAAATCTTTCCAATGGTGCCATCAATTGGGGCAAGGATCTGATGTCCTTTCGGCGCGATAGCGATACCATCCCCGACAATTTTTTCTGCAAATACCACATCGGGGACTTTCTCAATAGCTACGATCTCTCCGGATACAGGCGCAAATACATCTATTCCACCGGCAATTTTGGTTTGTCCGGACACCAATCTACGAATACGGCTTAAAAATCCCATTTCGACGGCCTCTTTATCCAAATTACAGCTAACTTTCTATTTTAGTTACTAGCATACAGTAATAAATGCTTTTAGTAACAGTTTGTAAGCAGCTGATTGAGTTCATTTAATCTTTTTGTGTTTAACGCATTTTTAGCCAGTTGCTGGCATTGGTTTAATGTGAGATCACTTAGGGCTTGTTTCATTTCAAGCATGGCACTTGGATTGACGCTCACTTCGTCGATTCCCATGCCAACTAAGCAGGCTAACGCGGGCGGATAACTGGCAATTTCACCACAGACTGAGGTTAAAACGTTAGCGGCTTTTGCTTGATTAATGGTTTGCTGGATCAAGGTTAAAATGGCCGGCGACAAGGTCGGATATTGCGACACAAAATCCGGCGTACCTCGATCCGCGGCCATCGTGTATTGGGTTAAGTCATTGCTGCCGATACTGACAAAATCAACCAGTGGCAGTAATGAATCAAGGTTAAGGACACAGGCGGGAGTTTCTACCACGATGCCGATATGTAGCTGTCCAAAACCTTTTTCCTGATCATTAAGTTGTTGACGGCAAGTTTCTATTAAACTTAGCACCTGCTCAAGCTCTTCGACTTGGTTAACCATTGGGAACATTAGCCGAATAGCTCCGTGATTGGCAGCGCGCAAAATAGCGCGGATCTGTTCACAAAATAGCTTGGGGTGCGCTAACGAGTAGCGTATTCCCCTTAACCCTAATGCGGGGTTATCCTCATTAGTAATATTCAAACAAGGCACATCTTTATCGGCGCCGACATCAATGGTACGAATCGTTAAAGGCCGTCCGTTTAGTAACGTGAGCGCATCGCAATAGATTTGGAATTGCTGTTGCTCTGTTGGCGCAGTCTGTGCGTGCATAAACAGAAATTCGGTACGAAATAACCCAACGCCCTGATAGTAAACGTTTGATAGTTGGTTAATTTCATTTATAGAGCCTACATTTGCCTGCAAACCAACTAAATAACTGTCTTTTGTTTGCAACGGCAATGGCTGATATTTATTGAGCCGTTGTTGCTGCTGCTTAATGTTTGCCTGTTCAGTATGCAGGGCTTTAATTTGCTCATCACTTGGATTGATGTGCAGTTCACCGGTGCGGCAATCGATAGCGACGGTGGGACAGTCAGATAATAGATCAAAATCGACGCTACAATTGACCAGTGTGGGTAAACCAGAGCTTCGAGCTAAGATTGCGGTATGACTTGATAAACCGCCGATCGCTAGCACTAATCCACTGATTTTGTCTAACGGTAACAGGGCAAATTCAGCGGGAGTTAAGTCATGAGCGATGATGATAGATTGTTCTGGCAGGTTTTCAATATTCTGGCATTGTCCACAAATCAGCGTATTGATCAGCCGCTGACTTAAACAGCGGATATCATTTGCACGAGCAGCTAAGTAGGGATCATCAAGCCCTTCGAGCTCTAATACTTGTTTGGCAAAGGTGCGCTCTACTGCGACGGCGGCTGAAAACTGCTGGCTGCTAATGGTGTTGCTTATTTCATCGATGAGTTCCTCATCTTCAAGCAACATCAGATCCGATTCCACTAAGGCATAAGATTCGCTGTCTTGCGGGCACTGTTTTAAAGCACGCTTTGAAAGGGCAATTAATGCCTCAAACCCTTTAGCGAGCTTTTGCTGCTCTTTGCCCACTGCAGACTTGCTGATTAAGCGGTAGTTAAGCGCTTGATTGTCTGGCTTAAAAGTTATTGCTTGTCCAATTGCAATGCCCTTAGATACAGAAATCCCCTTTAATGCCATGTGATGCCTTTTTAACTGAGAGTGACTAAAAGTTCTGAAACATGTTCAACTGCGATGTTGGCCTGTTCACCTTGTGCAATAACATTGACGCTAACGCCTTTATATAACCCTAATGTTTGCAATTTAAATAGGCTTTTGGCACTGGCCTGCTTGCCGTTACATTCCACAATAATATCGCAATTGTAGCTTTTTGCTGCTTTGACAACTAAAGCGGCAGGGCGGGTATGAATACCATGTTCTGCAATGATGGTAACGGTTTTTTGGCAGTGTTGTGTTTGTGTCATCAATAAACCTCAATTGACGCGATTACTTCTAAGAGTCGTATTCTACAATTTTGTAGCTCTTACGCGAAAGTGCGTTAATGGCGTCTTGAAGCTTTTCTTTTTTTACCAGTATGTAGTCAGTATCAAAAGTGGATATGGCAAAGATGCTGATGCCTGCATCAGATAGGGCACCTGAGACGCGTGATAATATGCCAGTCATGGAAAACCCGAGCGGGCCCATGACTTCAAAACAGCGCCAGTCATCTTCTTGCTCTAAGCTATCCAGGCTTATATCACTGGGAACAACAATAGAGAGTTCATCTTTGGTTTTACCGATGAAATACATCTGTTGGCTAAAAACGACGGGATCAATTGGGGTGTCGGGGGCAAAACTATGGATACTGTAGAGTTGCTGGTGCACTGCAAGTGTCATTCTAGCCATTAATGTTCCTTATTTAAGTCAATGAAGGTCCATAAGATTTATCGCTAGCTTAACACATATTTTTGTCGGTGAAAGAGGCACCAAGTGGTGCCTCTGCATCAACGGTAGGTTAGGTGACTTTGAACTGTCCCAATAGCCGTGCGCTGTCTTTACTGATTTGCTGTAGAGATTCCGCTGCTTTTTGATTACTGGCATTGGCTTGCACTGAGACTTCAGATAACTCAGTAATACTGCAAATATTACGGTTAATCTCTTCTGTGACCAAAGACTGCTCTTCGGTGGCGCTGGCCAATTGGGTGTTCATATCGCTGATATGACCAATAAGTCCTAATATCTCGCCCAGTGCTTCGCCCACTTCCTTGGCTTGTACTTGCAACTGTTCACTTTGTGCTTGAGTTTCGCTGTTACTGGTCATTACTGATGCTACGCCACCTTGGATATCGGCAATGATCTTTTGAATTTCATTGGTTGAATCTTGGGTACGATTGGCTAGCGCACGGACTTCATCAGCGACTACTGCAAAACCGCGCCCATGGGTACCGGCGCGGGCAGCTTCAATAGCCGCATTGAGTGCCAGTAGATTGGTCTGATCTGCGATACCGCGAATTACATCCAAAATACTGCCAATTTGGTCAGAGGATTGGCCCAAATTGTGGGTGATGGCTTCTGAGCTTCTGAGCTCCTCAACCAATTTTTCAGTATGCTGCACAGTATTATCCATTTGGGTTTTACTGTTCTGTGCTTGATCTTTCACACTATTAGCGGCATCGGCGGCTTGTTGGGTATTGCTAGCCATTTCATGGGTTGTCGACAACATTTCATTGATGGCCGTTGCGACACTGCTGGTTTCCTGATGTAAATGATCAACGCTGGCATTCGATTCGCCAACGGCGTTAAGTAAGCGCTGGGCGTCGTTATTTAGCTCTTCACCGGCAGGCTTTAATTCTGCTACCAGCATATTGATTTTGTTGACAAATAGATTAAATGCAATGGCTAAGTCAACCACCTCATCTTTGCCGGTAGTCGGCAATCTTTTGGTTAAATCGCCTTCACCCTCGGCAATGTCACGCATAGCCGCAATCGCTTCTTTTAACGGGGTGGTGATGGAGTGATTTAACACTAAGAAGAAGGCAAAAATGGGTGCAGATATTAGTACCATGATGATCAGATAATTCATCACCACGCCCCAAGTGGCGTCATTAATATCGCTCATGTAGGAGCCTGTAACCAGGGTCCATTTCCAAGGGGTGAATGCACGTGCTTCAACCAATTTAGTTTCCACGATACCGCTTGATGGGTTAGCAATGGCAAATTCCGCTTTACCCATGGTTTGGCTTTGGGCATCGGCTACCAATTTAGTCATCGGACTGCGACCGTCTTGTGAACGAATCGCACTGGCTTGTTGGCCGATTAATCTTCTGTCACCGCCATGGGCTATGATGGTTTGCGACTCATCAATCAGAACAAAATAACCATCTTGGCTAGAGTGAATTTGATTCACTAAAGCAGCGACTTCCACCTTCGCTTCTTCTATGGTGATCGCATTTTGTTGTACCTGCTGACGGTGGGCTTCAATGACGCTTAATACGGTATTGAGTTGGGCATCATTTTGTACCCATTTTTGTGCGATGAGGTTATTACGTTGCTCGTTAATTGAAAAGCTGGCAAACACAAAGGTACCAATAGCGGCAAGCACTAGCATTAAAATAAGCCGCTGTAAGATGGTCAACTGGCGCAAAAGTCCCATGATGTCCCCTTTAATTTAAAAAATTAAGTTCAATATTCTTGTTATGGTAATGAATATACCTATGCATCGGAATGAATAATATTAACTTAATCATGTTTAGAATTTGTTTTTAAAATTGTTGATCTTGCTCACCTTTTAAGTGGCTGATTTGTTGTTTTTGGGTCATTTTTACCTAACAGTTAACATCTTATCCATGCTCCATTGACTCAGTTTTAACTGCATAGTTAGTGGCTTAAATCGATTTTATTTGAACAAAAATAGCGCAATCAGGGTTACAGTTTTGTAATGCTTTTGATTTTTAATTGTATTCGGCGCAAAATTAACAGCCAAAGACCCTAGTTATTACCAAAATAAGGCTATGATTCATGACAAGTTCTCCTCAAGTGATCAGCTCTGACGATATTCTGCTAAAACTTTGCCATTCGGTGTCCCATGTATTGTCGAGTACAACCAATAGCCAGGTTTCTCATGCTGCTATGGTGCAAAGTATTACTCGTACCTGTTTAAAGCCCGATTTAGGTTGCTTCTCAATTTTTGATGGTGGCTTTAGCGGTTTGGTGGTCATTAACTTTTCTGCGCCGGCAGCCATAGAGATTTATCGCGCCTACATGCAACAAATGGGCATGCCAGAAAGTGAGTTAGCGTTTTCACACACATCTGATGAAGTGGGCGATGTGATGGGCGAGCTGATGAATCAGATTTTGGGTGATTTTATCAATAAGGTAAATAAAGAGCTGCAAACCTCTATCAGTCAGTCACAACCCAAAATGTTAACGATTAACAAAGAGTTGACTATTTCCATTGATACCAACCTTGATGATGCAGTAGCCAGAAGAGTCTCATTTAAAACCGCTAACAACCATATTTTTTACCTTGAGTTTGCCATGGATAAGACGGAATTTATCAAATTGGATGAATTTGCTGATGAGGAACATGATCCCGATGCATTGCTAGCTGAGCATGGCCAAGGTCATGGCAGCAAAACAGCTGACAAATCGCCTTGGTCAAAAGCGGCTGATGAAAACAAAAGTAATGATATTGCTGATGACTTGTTCGACGAGCTCGGCATTTAATCTACTGGCTTTACGTGGTAGATTGATAGCAGATTGCCAACAATTACAATAATAGGCCAATTAAGTCATGAGTGTTAAAGCCACATCGATAGATATCGCATATCGCGCTGGGGTGTCGCAGTCCACCGTTTCGCGGGCGCTGCGTAATAGCCCATTGGTGAATGAAGAAACCAGACTAAAAGTGCATGCGATCGCCAAAGAGTTGAATTACAAAGTCGACAAGAACGCCAGTAATTTGCGAACCCAGAGCAGTCTTACCTTGGCTTTGTTATTGTGTGAAGATCCTACCAATGATGATTCGCATATCAATCCTTTCTTTTTGACAATGTTAGGGTCAATCACTCGTGCCACCGCTAGGCAAGGTTATGACTTGCTTGTTTCTTTTCAGCAGCTTAGCTCTGATTGGCATGCTGATTACGAGGACAGCAACAAAGCTGACGGTATCATATTACTTGGCTACGGTGATTTTAAAGATTACCAAGAGAAACTGACTAAGCTGATTGAACAGAACACCCATTTTGTTATTTGGGGGCCTTCTGAGCACAGTGAAGGGCGATTAAGTGTTGGCTGTGATAATCAGCAAGGTGGCTATATTGCTACAGCCCATTTGCTAGAAAAGGGATGCAAGAATATCGCTTTTCTTGGCGATGCCAGCGATCATAGTCCAGAGTTTAAGTCGCGTTATTTAGGTTATAGCCAAAGCTTAGATGAACAAGGGTTAAAGGTTGACAAGCAACTGCAGTACAGTGCCATTAGTACTGAAGCATCAGGCTATGATGCGGCAATGAAACTATTGGCAACCAAACAGCAATTTGATGGTATTTTTGCTGCCAGCGATTTGATTGCAATTGGCGCAATAAGAGCATTAACAGAGCAGGGGATCCAAGTGCCGCAACAGGTAAAAGTAGTCGGCTATGATGATTTACCTGTTGCCAGTTTTGCCAATCCTGCATTAACCACCGTAAAGCAAGACACTAAGGTTGCCGGGGAAATTTTGGTTGAGAGTCTCCTCAAACAAATTCGCGGCGAAGAGGTGGAAAGTCAATTAATTAAGACTAGTCTAGTGACCAGGCAGTCAACATAGGCTATCAACTTAGGGCTATCAATTTTAGTAATGACCTAAGGCGGCCACAAATTCAGCTTGGCTAAGTATTAAGTAACAGCTTAGTCAGCTTCGCTTTAGGTGTTTTAGCTATCTTTTGCATCAAAGCGAAATCAACTTCAGTGACTTGAAATTGCTGTGCTAGCTCATCGAGCAATGCTAACCAAAGGCTTGCTGTCATTTCTGCATCGTACAGTGCTCGGTGAAATACGCCATCATTGGGTAAGTTCAAATAGCTCACTAATGATCCTAAACTATGACTGGGCGCATGTTGTAATAATCGCCGTGAAATCAGCATCGAGCATGAGATTGCATTACTAGGGACACGCCCTATAGCTGCCAACTCATATTCTAGAAAGCGCCAATCAAAACTGGCGTTATGAGCAACAAGATTATGACCAGCGATAAAGTCAGCAAACCTTGCCATAACATCACCGCAGGGCTCTGCTGTCGATAACATTTGATTATTGATGCCAGTGTAGTCTGCAATAAAAGGGCTTACGGCAAAGCCGGGGTTCATCAAAGCTTGAAAGCGGTCTTGAATTTGCCCGTTTTCAATTAAAACCGCACCAATCTCAATAGCGCGATCGCCTTGTGCCGGAGATAAGCCTGTCGTTTCAAAATCAAACACAATGACCGTATCGGCAAGTTGTTGTTTCGTCAAAATGGTAAATCCACTTGGATTAATTGTGGCAATAAAAAAGCCGCGATTAAAATCGCGGCTTTAATTTGTTAGCAGAGGCTAATTACTTCTTAGCTTCACGCTCTTTAACTTCAGCAATTACTTTTTCAGCAACGCTGTTTGGACATGGGCTGTAGTGTGAGAACTCCATAGAGAACTGACCACGACCAGATGTCATAGTACGTAGAGAACCGATGTAACCGAACATTTCTGAAAGCGGTACATCACCCTTAATACGTACGCCAGTTACGCCAGCTTGTTGGTCTTTGATCATACCACGACGACGGTTAAGGTCACCAATTACGTCACCTACGTTGTCTTCTGGGCTGAATACGTCAACTTTCATCACAGGCTCAAGAAGTTGAGCACCTGCTTTTGGCATAGATTGACGGAACGCACCTTTAGCTGCGATTTCGAACGCGATAGCTGACGAGTCAACTGCGTGGAAAGCACCGTCAGTTAGTTCTAGTTCAACGTCTAGTACTGGGAAGCCAGCTACAGTACCAGTTTCCATCATAGATGCGAAACCTTTCTCAACTGCAGGCCAGAATTCCTTAGGTACGTTACCACCAACAACTGAAGAGCTGAAAGTGAAACCAGAGTTTTGCTCACCTGGACGGATAACGTAGTCGATCTTACCGAACTGACCAGAACCACCAGACTGTTTCTTATGCGTGTAGCTATCTTCAATAACTTGAGTAATAGTTTCACGGTAAGCAACTTGAGGCTCACCAACAATTAGGTCAACGCCGTAGGTACGCTTAAGGATATCAACCTTAATGTCTAAGTGAAGCTCACCCATACCTTTAAGGATGGTTTCACCTGAATCTTCGTCAGTTTCAACGCGGAATGATGGATCTTCAGCAATCATCTTACCGATAGCGATACCCATCTTCTCTGAACCACCTTTATCTTTTGGTGCTACAGCGATAGAGATAACTGGCTCTGGGAATACCATTGCTTCAAGAGTACAAGGGTGCTTAACATCACATAAAGTGTGACCGGTTTGCACGTTCTTCATACCAACAATCGCGATGATGTCACCAGCTTGAGCAGAATCTAGTTCGTTACGCTCATCAGCTTGCATCTCAACCATACGACCAACACGCTCAGTTTTACCTGTAGCAGAGTTAAGGATGGTGTCACCCTTCTTGATCTTACCTGAGTAGATACGTACGAAGGTTAGGGCACCAAAACGGTCATCCATAATCTTGAACGCAAGCGCTTTTAGCGGCTCATCAGCAGAAACGATAGCGTGTTCGCCAGTTTCGTTACCTTCTTCGTCAGTCAAAGGCTGTGGATCAACTTCTTGTGGAGCAGGTAGGTAATCTACAACTGCGTCTAGTAGAAGCTGCATACCTTTGTTCTTGAACGCAGAACCACAGTATGTTGGGAAGAATGCCATTGTACGTGTACCTTCACGGATACAACGCTTGATGTCTTCCATAGATGGCTCTTCGCCTTCCATGTAAGCTTCCATTAGATCGTCGTCCATTTCTACTGCAGACTCGATCAGTTGCTCACGGTATTCTTCAACCATGTCAACCATGTCAGCTGGAATTTCTTCGATTGTGTAGTTTTCAGCTTGTCCAGTTTCGTCCCAAACCCATGCTTTACGAGTTAGTAGGTCAACAACACCTTTGAACTCGTCTTCGATGCCGATAGGTAGAACCATAACTAGAGGGTTAGCAGCTAGTACATCTTTAGTTTGTTTAACTACGCGTAAGAAGTCAGCACCCATACGGTCTAACTTGTTTACGAAGATGATACGAGCAACTTCAGATTCGTTAGCATAACGCCAGTTAGTTTCTGATTGCGGCTCAACACCACCAGAACCACAGAATACACCAACACCACCGTCTAGTACTTTTAGAGAACGATAAACTTCAACAGTGAAGTCAACGTGACCAGGGGTGTCAATTACGTTAAAGCGGTGATCGTTCCAAAAACAACTTACAGCAGCAGACTGAATGGTAATACCACGCTCAGCTTCCTGTTCCATGAAGTCAGTTGTAGATTCACCGTCATGCACTTCACCTAGTTTGTGGATCTTACCGGTGAGCTTAAGGATACGCTCAGTTGTAGTAGTCTTACCCGCGTCAACGTGAGCAAAGATACCAATGTTTCTGTACTTTGATAAATCAGTCATTTTTCTACTCTGTTTGAGTTACGTTCTAAAATTCGGGGGGAAGTATATCAATACTTTCACGATATTTTTATAGATTTTTGTGAATTTTGCTTAAATAACCTTAAAACCACATAAATTCGCGGCGAATACTAACATGGTTTTTCTTCAAAACCCTAGTGTTTATCAGTGTTTCTAACCAACTAAACGAGCAGAGTAATTAAAGACTGTTTACTTATATCATTTTGCTAATTGTGAACTAGATAACGGCATCATTTACTTATTTACAACCAAAGAATGAGGCGCACCGCGTAATAGTAAGCAGATAAATGGCTTCGGCCAGTTAACTTTATCTTCGTTAACTGCGCTATAGGTGTGTTGAAGAATGACTGATAACGAGTAGAACGTACAAATAAAAGAGTAGATTTTCATGACGTTAGTGTTACCTTGGTAATTAACAAGGTGTTAACTAATGAAATTATTCAAGAGTCTAGGGTATGGCAATCAAATTAACATCCTTCAACATCCTATTCGCAGCATCGAGTATTTTCTGTGTTCCGCTTGCGTTGCAGGCGCAGGATCTTGAACCTAGAAGCTATACTAACTTGCCTATAGGGCAGCATTTTATTGCCGCAGGTTACGCCAACTCGTCTGGGGAAGTGTCACCTTCGCCCAGTGCGCCCGTTGAAGATGCCAAGCTAGATATTGATGCCTATATAGTAGGTTATGCCACCAGTTTCTCTCTATTTGGTAGTAGCGCAAAATTCGATACTGCCGTAAGCCGCAGCTGCTTTACGGGTAGTGCACGTTTACAAGGCGATAAAGTTAGCGTTGATCGCTGCGGCTATACCGATCCTACTTTTAGACTAAGCTGGAATTTCTTTGGTGCCCCGGCAATGGAAATACAAGACTTTAGCGCTTGGCATCAAGGCTTGGTCATTGGAGCCAGTATGCAGGTAACCGCTCCGCTTGGTAGTTATCAAACGGACAAGTTATTAAATAGTGGCGCTAATCGTTGGGTCTATCGACCTGGGGTGGGCATGTCACACCGAATAGGGCGCTGGTATTACGACATCATCGCCTCGATACGGTTTTATGGCGACAATGATGAATATCTGGGTGATGGCCAATTGTCACAAGATCCACAAGTCAATCTGCAAGCTCATCTGATTTACAATTTCAATCGAGGTCATTGGTTATCATTAAATGGTAACTTTTTCTTTGGTGGAGAAACGGTCAAAAATGGTATTCAGTCAGATGATGATCAGCAAAACTCTCGCTTTGGCTTAACCTATTCCTATTCACTAACGGCAAAACACAGTCTAAAGCTAAGTGTGAGCACAGGGGTGCTAACGCGCTATGGAAATGACTTTGATACTTATGGCTTGATGTGGCAATACCGCTTATAACGAAAACGCCACGATCAAAATTTGTTCGTGGCGTTATCTTATCGATTCAAGCAATGACCGATTTATGGACTTGATGTTTTACGGGTTGAGTTTATCACTGACATTAGGGTAGTAGTCCCAGACTTGCTCATCAGTCATTGAACGCAACAGCTTCACATATTCAGCATGGGTCCATGCTAAAGGCGTCGCCGAGTTGGTGCCTTGACCTTTTTGGTACTCATAACGAGTTGGGTTACCGACACCATCCCATACCTGCTCAGGGAGCATCAGCCCTTCGTTAGCAAAGTTCTCCATGCCTTTAACATAGGTGGCAATAAGCTGTTGTTTGGCTTGCGCGGTTAGCTGATTTGCTTGAGTCAATTTTGCTAGCTCATAATGGCCTCGCTCACCGGTGAAGAATGGCCACACTCTGCCACGCTGTCCCGGTGTGTTGCTGCCGTTCTCGGCGTAACTGCTGCCTGTTAACTCATCCTCGCCATAACCATCGTTGCCATAGCGGCGGTAACCCGGCGTGGTTTGCCCGTCTTTACCTTTAAACAGATATTTGACTCGTAAATTATCTTCAAGCTCAGTGTTGTCGATTCTGCTTAAGCTATTGGTGATAACGGTGTCATTGGCCGGTTTAACGCCGTAACGGACCAGTTCAAGAAAACCGCCATCCAGTACTAAACGTTGGTCAAGACCCGGGCGACCATTATTATCGACCAGTTTCGCATTGGTATTGGGTTTGCCATTGGGTGAGATCCGCACATAGTAAGGTGTATTATCCCCTTGGCTATCTGCAATTAACCCCGTGTCAGTGACCATTAATGGTGTGAGTTTGCTCTCCATGGCAATGGCCGTATCAAGATAGCGTTTGGCATTGTCAGTATCACCGCTTAAAGCCGCCATTTCACTTGCACTGATTAAGCCTGCAATCACCGCAGCAGCAGTTGATGGCGAATAGCCAGCTTGTTCTTCCCAGCGCTCTTGTTGAGTATTAAGTGGACTGATTTCAGTATAATTCCAATCAAGTTTAACTTTGCCGCCAGTAACTAGAAAGTCAGCGGCACTTTTTAACATCACCTGATACCAATGTTGGATTTCAGCATCTGATAGTACGTCTGCTTGCCATAGTTGCCACGCTAACATAAGTGGCATTGCGGTTTGGTCTAGCTGCACACCTACCCATTCAATTTGACCATCCACGTGGGTCTTTTGTAAGAACCAACCAGGCGTACCTTGATACCCAGGCGTTGATTCTGTGACTTGCACTTTTTGTAAGTACTCGAATGCCACTTTAGGGGTTTGGGTATCGCCCATGGCCAGAAAAGCCATTGCGCATTGATAAAAATCTCTTGGCCAAACTGCTTTATAACCTGTGCTGCCAACCTTTGCTGAAACTGTGTCTCCCCAAGGGTTTGACAGTGAAGCGATTAGCGCACCCGGATGGGTTTTATCTTCTTGTGCCTTTAATACTAATGCACTGGCATAAAGTAGTTCACCATTATCAGCACTGCTGTTAACCATTGCGGGTAGGGCAGATAAGCTATTGAGGTAATCTTGCCAACCTACAGCTTCATCAATGCCGTTATAATTGGCCAGTACTTTATCGTAGCCTAACGCTAGGGTTTTATTCGCATGGGCTAAGCTTTGCTGTTCATTGTCGCCAAAACCAACTACAAACGTTGTGCTGTAACTTATGCTGTTATCTGGGCTATTATTGTTTTTCACTTCAAGTGTCGGCAGTTTAGCGGTCATTGCCACATTACCGATACTGCTATTGGTTGCGTCAGCAGTACGGTCATAACGCCAATCTAGTTGGCCATTGTCGTTAAGGTCGGTTAAACCATCTGACTTTCCAACAAATCCAACGCTAGTTTCCACAAAAGGCTTATCACTAATCACCGACAATACACTGCTTGTTTGCTCGTTAGTACGGGCAATCAGTGCTTGGCCATCGTTAGTGGTATAGGCGATGTCGTTAGCACCACTATTATCAATATGTGGGTTAACGTAAAGGTAGGGCGTGATGCTCGGTTCAAAGGCGGTGAAAAATACTTTCATCACCAAAGATTGGCTGTCTGGATCGGTAAAAATATGCTTTTCTATTTGGTACTTACCTTGTTTGTCAGTGTTGACAACTTTATAAGCCAAAGATAACGGCCGACCCTGGCTGTCTTTGTGGAGATAATCAATGGTTGAGTGGGTGTCAGTTTGTTCTGTGTCGGTAAAGTCTTCCCCTGCAATGATAAATTGCATCTCTTTTAGCTGTGCGTTGTGGATCAGACCAAACATGGTTTCTGTGACAATACCTTGGGCCAGTGAGAACCAGACTTTGCTGCTTTGCTGCGCAGCGTCAGTTTGATAGGGGGTGTAAGACGTGCCAATCCCGGTTTTGCCTGAAAACGCCCAGATTGGATCTACACCTGGTGCACCAGGTGCGATCCGCTCAATTTGTTGCTCTGTAGCTTGTTGTTCATTAGGGGCACAGGCTGTCATTGTTAAAACACAGCTCAATGCGCCGGAAACTGCATTTAGTAAAAATCGTGGTCTGTGAGCCATTTTGAGGTCCCTTAGCAAGTTATGTTTGTCTATTATTATGTTGAGCCGTTGGCTTATTCAGTTTTATTGGTTGATACGAATAACACACTGACACCGGCCAGCATCATCAATCCGCCACCTAACACCAAAGCGTATATTGGTTCACCGTCAAATAAGGTGTTAACGATTAACCCCAACACGCTAGCAGCGAGTAATTGGGGAATAACGATAAAGAAATTAAAAATGCCCATATAAATGCCCATTTGTTTGGCAGGTAGTGCATTCGCTAACAAGGCGTAAGGGATAGATAGAATTGATGCCCACGCGATACCCACACCAATCATAGGTATCCACAACAAAGCAGGATCTTGGATAAACAAGAAGCTAATTAGGCCAATACCACCACAAAACAGGTTAATTAAGTGTGACCATTTCAAGCCAACTGCCATGGCGAGTAATGGAATCAGTATGGCGGCTAATGCGGCAAACCCGTTGTATGACGCAAATAGCATACCGACCCAGTCAGCACCGTCATTGTAGGCTTGTGATAACACATCATTAGTACCGTAATGATACGAGGTTACCGCTGAGGTGGTGTAGATCCACATTGAAAACAGGGCAAACCATGAGAAAAACTGTACCCATGCCAGTTGTTTCATTGCTTTTGGCATCGCAAATAACGCATCGGTAATGGCAAACGCCATATTTGATTTGGTGCTGGCCTTGGCTTTGTGGCGAGCACAGAACCACTGCAATGGCCCAAAGGCAAAAATCCCAATAGAAAGGATATAAAGCTGCTTGTCGAGATCAGCCCCCCAAATGATGCCAGTGGCAACAACACCGATAATGGTCCAAATTATGCCGCCTTGTTGATATTGTGCTGCCCTGCGCAGGCTTGATACTTGTTGTTGCTCAGGCTGGTGCTGTTCAAAGGCTGCGAGCTCTTTGGGTGAGTATTCTTTTGAGCTGATAATGGTCCAAAAAACCGCACAAAATAGCACTATGCCGCCAAAATAGAATGCATAGCGTACCGCATCAGAGATCTCTCCGGCAGGTGCGGTATTACTGACGTTAAAGTAGTTGGTCAGTATATAGGGCAGTGCTGAAGCGATAACAGCGCCGATACCAATAAAAAAACTCTGCATAGCATAGCCAAGTGGTCGCTGTTTTTTAGGAAGATTGTCACCAACGAACGCTCTAAAAGGCTCCATAGCGATGTTGATTGAGGCGTCCATAATCCACAACATGCCTGCAGCAATCCACAATACTGGTGAGTGCGGCATAATAAACAAGGCGAGTGTGGTACACACTGCACCAACAAGAAAGTACGGCCGACGGCGACCCAAACGTGTCCAAGTATTGTCACTCATGTAGCCAATGATCGGCTGGACAATGAGTCCGGTCAGAGGGGCGGCGATCCATAAAATCGGAATATCTTCAATTGATGCGCCAAGGGTTTGGAATATCCGACTGACGTTGGCATTTTGCAGCGCAAAACCAAATTGAATGCCTAGGAAGCCAAAGCACATATTAAATATTTGCCAAAAACTCAATAGCGGCTTGCTTGACTGGTTTAGTTGTGACATTGACGGTTCTCGTATTGTTATGGGCCCGCTTAAGGCGTTTATAGAGATTGTGTCGTATTAATTAAAAAAATAGCGAATACGCGCGTCCCTCACACGGTATTCGCTTAAAAACGTACTGCCTAATTTAAAGGAATCAAGACGTTGTACATTTACAAGACCTCAACGTAATGTGCTTGTCTGAATCATCAATATGAGTTCATAGCAACTAACGTGATTACGACAATCATTTCGAGCTTAGTTAGCATTCATCGAGCATGCGGTTCAATACAGTCCCTGAGTGAATCGCATTGCGCAAATCGGCTGAACTCATGTTAACCTTGTGTTGTTTTTTTTAACAACTAGATGCATACGTATTCATGCTATTACGTTAACCTTATTGCATCTTATTGATAACTATTGAAGGTGTAAATTGATGGTTAAATTATCGCGTACAATGATGGGTTTACTGTTACTCGGTGGCCTAAGTGGTTGCAATATTGCCAGTCATGGATCGTTTATTGCGAGCTCTAATATTAATAGTAGTAACGAAGAGTCACTGACAGTATTAGGCGAAGTCACGGGTGAGAGTTGTCAAACGTCGATACTGTATGTTTTGCCAAGTGGTGAGCAAGTTGCTACGAAAGAAGCGATAACCAATGCATTTGAGCAAATACCTAATACCCTTCAATTAGCCGATATCAGTATTGATGATCAATTAAAGATTGGTGTGGGCTATTCAGTACAATGCATCATCGTTTCCGCAACAGCTTTAGGCTACCCATAACAAGTTACCGGGTAGCCCTAGTGTAGTTTGTTTTGTCTGTACTATGTGGTGGCTTATACCAATCGGCATAAGAAAGTGATCTACTCAGAGCTATTTTTGGCAAACTAGTTCGAGACGAATAACTTAAGTAATAGTGGTGCTATTGGGAAGTTATTCAACGAAGAAGTAGGCAGCCAAAAACTCCCAAAGGGCGAGTTTTAGCACTTCTGATCCTGTGTAAACGAACTTGAACGTAGAGTCACTATGCCCTTCATTCGTTGCAAGCCACATGGTCTTGACTGTTCCAGACAGTCATAAGACATTTCCTCCATCCCTGGAGGTCAGATGTGGTGAATGTCATTAATGCACGACTATAGGGATATAGGAGGTAGAGTAACGCAGGAGCAGTTACCGAGGAGCATTTAATGACCTTGTCTCAAAAGCGCTAAACTCTCGCTGAGCGATCACATCTTTATGCTGATTGGTATTAAAATGCGCCCGCTGGGCCAGGAAACACAACTGGGCTGGTATTACTGTTGGTGCCGACACTGGCTACGCCAAACAGGTAATTGTCAATCACCATATTTTTTAACGTGAATGAATCTACTTTGCCCACATAGCGACTATGGGTCCACTGCGGTGATGTGGTTTTTCGCCAATAGATACGATAGCCAGCCACTTCGTTGTTAGTACTTAACTGCCAACTTAAGGTAGTATCGGGTGAAACTTTACCAGCGATGGTGACATTTTTGGGTGGCGCGGGTGCCCAAGCCATTGACGCGAGACTAATGGCATTTAACCCTGTGAGTTTTGCGGTAAATGGACCATCGACCCCTTCAATGACATCACCATAGGCAATACCATCTTCAACGCGTATATCTTGATGTTGGCGATGATAATGCTCGTTAGTTTCCATTATACGAACCGCTGGCAAGCCAGCTTTATTAAACGGCAGGTGATGGCCTCCACGGCCAAATCGGTCAAGACGGTAAACCATCTCAACATCTAAATTTGTCATATATTGGTCAGCTAACGATTTGATATGGCGCGCAAGGTTACGTGATGCCGAATCATTTTCTCCGCCTTCAAAGTAGCGTTGTTTGGCTTCATTTTCTGTTTCAGCATATCTAACACCTTCGGAAAAGACCCTTACAGTATGGTTGCTGACCACGCCGTTTATTCCTGCGATGTTACCGATCATATCGTTATTTAATACCGCTTGAATGTCCCAGCCCTGCTGTTTGCCATAGTCGGCTAAGATGGTTCCGCCATATAAGCCTTGTTCCTCTCCGCTCAGGGCTGCATAGACGATGGAGGCTGAGAACTGGTATTTGCTTAAAATTCTAGCGGCTTCAATGGCGCCAGCAACGCCTGAAGCGTTGTCGTTGGCACCAGGAGATACGCTGGTGCTGTCCATCACGTCTGTCACGCGCGAATCAATATCACCACTCATGATCACCATTCGATTGGGATCGTTACTGCCTCTTTGAATGGCAATAATGTTAACCACATTGGTGGGTGAGGGAATGCGTTTGCCTTCAACCACATCGCCCACTTCAATGATCTCAAGGCATTGACCACACGCTTTAGAAATACGTTCAAACTCGGCCTTAATCCAGTTACGTGCAGCGCCGATGCCGGCGGTTTTACTGGTTTGATCAGACAATGTATGGCGGGTGCCAAAGTTCACTAGCGATTGTATATCTGCCATTAACCGCGCTGAGCTTGGTGCTTGAGCGATATCGTATAAGCGTAAGTCTTCTGAAGATGGCGCTTGATAGGGTTGTGCGAAAGTGGCTGTGCCGTATAGCGCGAAAGTGACAGCAAGTGTGCTAGTGAGCTTTTTCATATTGCCTCATTGTTATAATTATGCTGATAGCTATTTGAATATTAACAGTATCAAACTTCACCATTGATGTGAGTACAAAAACGTTAAGAAATGTTGCACAGAGAATTGCGATGCAAAAGTGAATTTTGGCGTTATTGTAATTGCTGGAAACGAGATAAGTGATGCTTTGGAAGGTAGCTCAAGTTAGTGGGCCGAGCAGGTAAAGCAGTTTAAGCAGCATAAGTAGAGTCGGCGCATTAACGGCGCTAGTCATCAGTGACTAGCGCCGAGTGCTTTAAAAGAATAGCTTTGAAACTAACAGACTTAACTTGAACGGCAATTATAACGCCTTAAAACGAATGGCCGCGCCACCGCTGGTTGCAAGGGGCAGTTCAAGCTTATCTGCATTAGTGACATGCTTGGTTTCGACTATATAGTCATAAGGGTTGCTCTGCCAATTGGCATCGGGTCCATCGCGGTAGATTTGGGCTTGATAACGGGTATTTTTATCAAGGAAGTCTAAGTCAATGGTCAGCGTACGTTGTGAGTCGTCGGTAATGGCGCCTAAGTACCAATCGCGCCCGTCACTCACGCCGCCACGCTCTTGTCTGGCAAATACTACATATTCGCCCACTTCACCTTGCAGCGCGATACTGGTTGTCCAATCGGTAGGTACATCTTTAATAAACTGAAATGCATCGGGGTACTTAGCATAGTTTTTAGGCAGATCAGCGGCCATTTGGATTGGGCTATATAACACCACATATAACGCCAATTGCTTCATTAAGGTAGTTTGTACTCGGTTAACTGCATCTAATCCTTCAGGTGCTAAATCAAAAATACCCGGAGTAAAATCCATCGGGCCAGCTAACATGCGCGTATAAGCAAGGGTTGGCGTATGGCTCGGATTATTTGGCGGCGTGCCCCAAGCATTAAACTCTTGGCCTCGTGCACCTTCACGGCTTATCCAATTGGGGTAGGTACGTCTAAGCCCAGTATCTTTGATGGGCTCATGGGTATTAATACTGATTTTACGTTTGGCAGCTTGCTCGATGCTATGCAGGTATTCATTCACCATAAATTGGCCATCATGCCATTCATGTCGAACGATACCGTTTTCATCAACCCGCTTAATATCACCGCCGTCGGCCACATATCCGGTTTTAATTTGGGTGACGCCATTTTTTTCGTAAAGATCGTAGGCATCATCCATTTGCTTGCGGTAATTAGTGACTGAGCCTGAAGTTTCATGATGACCGATCAGCCTAACACCGAGCTGCTTGCCATAATCGGCAACCGCTTTAATATCGAAATCATCATAAGATTGGGTAAAACTAAACACATCGCCGTTATGGAACCAGCTGCCATCCCAACCAAGGTTCCAACCTTCAACCAACACACCAATAAAGCCACTGGCTGCGGCAAAATCCATGTAGCGCTTGGTTTCGCTGGTAGTCGCTCCATGCTTGTCACCAGAGCCCCAGGTATTCTCGCCAATATGCATGCCCCACCAAATGCCCGCATATTTGCCAGGCTCTACCCAAGAGACATCACCTAGTTTGTTCGGCTCGTTAAGATTGAGGATCAATGACGAGTTAAGTAGGCCTGTTGCTTTGGGTGCTATCTGAATGGTTCGCCATGGGCTGGAAAAGGGCGCTTGTGTTTTTACTTTCACACCATCTGACCATGGGGTTAAATCGGCCCGTAAGATACCACCGCGGCGCTGATCTAACGTCATGGCGGCATAGTCTGTTAACGCGGCTTCATGAATACTTAAGTGCACACCATTGTCGAGCTTGATGGTGTAAGGGGTATGGACACGATCGATATCCAGCACCGGGGTTTTCTGGTAGAGGTATTCGTAACGATTCCAGCCCCGAGCTGGGATCCACCACGACGTGGCTTTTTCTGGCTCTGGAATGGCAAAGGTGGTGAGCTCTCTGTTAATGGCTAAATCGGTTAATTGATGCTGCTTAGGAAAATGGTAGCGAAAACCTATGCCATCATTAAACGCGCGAAACTCAACATCAAATTGATATTGACCATCTGAAAAGGTAGCGATAACGCCGTTGTGGTGGTCCTGCATCCATTGTTGCTCACCCCAAGGTTGCTGCCACTGGCTGTTAACACTATTGGTTTTAGTGTTAATCAGTTTAAATTGGTCGCTTAACTCGCCGATGCTGATAAAGGATAAACCAAGCTCAGACAGATTGATGACTGGCTTATCGTTAAAACTGACCTGATATTGCGGACGGGCATTATCATCTGTGATGGTGACCGCGATTTGATTGTCGGGCGAGTTGAGCGTCACTTGTTTGGCTTGCACTAAACTTGGCGTAAGGCATAGTGCGCCGCTAAGTAAAGCGCCAAGTAAAACGCTGAGTATTGCCCTAGGCTTGTGATGCAATACTGAATCGGCACTATCGAGTAAGGTACTGTTCATATCAGTCTCTGTGTTATTTTTTAGTTTTGTGGCTGTTATCATAGTGATAACTCTAATTTGCTCGCAATCCATTACATACGTATTCAATCGGTCAACGTGCTTGGTGCTAAGCAGTGCTTATGTCTGTGTGGACCTGTTATTTCACGTATAGATCGGCTGTTTTATGTCTAGAGCTTTAATTTAGGCTTGGTGAGTATTTATTGCTGCGAGCCAAGGCTGTTATAATGGCGAGTTCATTCTTCTTTATACGTTAATGACCATTTTCATGATGCATATCCAAGTGGCTATAGCATGAACTTTGTGTCATTAAGTTGCCCTTGAGAGCGGTCATGTCCTTTAACAAACTTGCATTACACCACGATATACAAAAAGCGATTGATGAGCTTGGCTATACAACGCCAACCGTGATTCAGGAAAAAGCGATCCCTTTGGTGTTGCGTGGTAAAAACGTGATAGCAGCTGCGCAAACCGGTACCGGTAAAACTGCCGGTTTTGTGCTGCCAATGCTTGAGCGTTTAGCTAAAGGAGAGCCTGGACGTAAAAAGCGGGTTAGGGGACTTGTCATTACCCCTACTCGTGAGTTAGCGGTGCAGGTTAATGAAAGCATTCAAGCTTACGGCAAGTATCTCGCGCTACGCTCGCAAGCCATGTACGGCGGTGTGGACCTAGCGCCACAGAAGCAAGCCTTGATTGATGGGCTGGATATATTAGTGGCAACGCCAGGTCGCCTCAGAGATCTGTATACTCAACGTGCTATTCATTTTGATGAGATTGAGATGTTTGTGCTTGATGAAGCCGACCGCATGTTGGATATGGGCTTTATTGATGACATCACCGATATCGTCGATAAATTACCAGAGCAGCGGCAAAACCTGCTGTTTTCAGCCACCTTGTCACGTAAAGTGCGAGATTTAGCCAAGTACACGGTTAGTGATGCTGTTCAGCTATCGGTCACTCAAGAGCAAACAAAGCCTGATATCAAGCAATGGATGGTTACCGTTGATAAAGATAAGAAATCGGCGTTGCTCAGCCACCTTATTAAAGAGAACGCGTGGCAAAAAGCGTTAATCTTTATCGAAACCAAACACGGCGCGGCTAAGCTGGTGAGCCAATTGGAAAAGCGCGGTATTAATGCTGAGTGTTTGCACAGTGGCAAGACTCAAGCGATACGTGAACAGATCTTAGCGGATTTCAAATCAGGCAAGATTGCTTATCTTATTTCAACTGGCGTGTCGGCTCGAGGGATAGACATTGATAATTTACCGCTAGTTATCAACTATGACTTACCTTTTCCTGCCGATGAATATGTTCACCGTATCGGCAGAACCGGACGTGCTGGCGCGATTGGTGAAGCGGTAAGTTTGGTCTCTAAAGATGATTTTAAAAACCTATGTATGATTGAAAGTCGCATTGATCATCTGTTAGATCGCGTTGTCATTGAAGGGTTTGAACCGAAGAAAGTGGTGCCTGTTTCAATCTTAAACTATGTCCCTAAAGCCAAGCGTGATGCTGATGGCGCGCCAAATAAAGCTAAGCGCGACCCTAAAAATCCGGCTAAACCTGGTAAATCAACAAGCTCTGCACGGTCTGGAAACTTAGCTCATTCAACAAAAAGTACAAATCCGAATAAACGCAGAGACAGTGCTAATGCGGGCAATGGGGATAGTGCAGACAATGTTCGCCAAAACAAGGATTCAAAAGCAGCGAGCAAATCTAAACCTGCTGCCGTTAACCCTTGGGCACGTCATGAGCAATCGAAAAAGCAATAGGAGCGGTTTTTAACCATGGTTTTTCGGCATTGTGATGTGCTCCATGGCCGCTCGACGCAGGAATTGCTTTTCTTCATTGCATTCTATTGCCTACCAGCTAGGGACATTTAGTCACCCCGGGGAGATGGCTGTAAAGCCATCTAAGCCTGCTTTACGGTTTCTTCTTATGTGAAAGGATTCACAAATGCCTTAGTGGAATGGATGTTAAAGAGCTGGCCTGTTTTCGATCCCCTTTGCCGTATCTATACTGTGCCAATTGTGTAGTCGCTTTAACTTTTGCTTATCTTTTGGTTTTGATGAGATAGCTGTGTATTTATACAGATATAATAACTAACTCCAAACTTTTCCACTTTGCTTCTCGTTATGTCATTTGCAAAAACACTCAGTTTCATAGGTGAAACTATCGATTATTTATAATTATCAGTGCTTTGAGTTTATAGTGGGGTTGCATAACGAGAAGGGTTGATGCACAAATAGGTAAAGTCTCGTTTTTATCCACACGAAAGGGTGATTGCGGTAGGTAACCATCTCTGTTAAGTTGCTAATATTATTAAAATAAACTAAGCGTGAACGACGGTTTCAAGTGATTTCTGGTTTGGATGTTACGAGGAATTCGCGGTAATACGCTGTTATATTTCTCGAGGGACTGGTGAAGAACTATCTAATATCGATATCAATAGTGATTGGATGCATTACTATTGGTGGTTATATTTACGATACGCATAAATTCGACGAACTTTTGCGTGTTAAAGATATGCAAAAATCTCAATTACTTTTAAATACAATGAATCTTGAATTACATCTTTCTTTGAAAGAGTCGTTAAAGAAAGGTGATATTCAAGAGGTCTCGAAAACCATGGATTTATTAATCGATGGAATGTCTAAGCAAATTAAAAGTGATTTATCGGATGTGGAATTATCACCAGAGCAACAAAAGCGTGTTAGTAATGCTATTAATGGTGTAATAGAACCATGTGAGGACGAAATATAACAAGCCAATAAAGTGACAGGACTGCTAAAGCTTGGCTCAGTTCCACTTCGTTACACAGTTTAGCCAAGCGTTTATCAGCCCCTTATTGGGGCGTTCTTGACCTGCGGTAGACGATTTTAGGCAAAATAGAAGTGATAATTTAGTCTAGCCTAAGGAATAGATAGAGCCAAACGCGATGGAAGAAACGCCTTTTCTATGGTAGCTTGAAGGCACTTGCCAAGGCTCGTAAAGCGAAGCTTTTAAAGAGACCTGCAATTGACTTCAAGTAAAGAGGCGATGCTTCCCTCACGCCGCAGGGTGGCCTCATTTAAGCCCTAAGGGCATGGAAAAATACTCATGGATAGAGTTGCTTCAACCTTCTCTCTCCGAATTAAAGAACAAGCTGCTACACGAGACCTACGGCTCGTGAGCTAGGTCGTTATATTTTTATGCAGCAACGAGGGTAAAGCGATCACATGGACGCATTGTTTGAAAAACTAGATAGCTTAGATTTAACTAAAAGTGAGCCTTGTATGTCAGGGAGGTTAACTAGCGCTTTCCTTGAAAGATCCTCTTTCATTACTGATGAACTATTACCGAGTATAAAAAAATCTTGTGACAGTGATGCATTCAGATCAAAAGTTATGAGACTGTATGCAAGAAAATATGAGTTAGAAAAAAAGAGCTATTCTAACAAAATTAAGGACCTAGGTGGATCAGAGGGTGCTATTAGGTTTTATAAGCCGATGATTGATAGGGTTGAAGAAAAGCTGCAAATTACAACTTTCAATGATTTATTGGATTCCATTGAAAAAGAATATTCTGAATTTTCTGGAATTTCAGAAATCTACAATAACGAATACAAATTTATCCATGGTAAAGAAGATCCTGCATATATAGAAGATAATTATCATTTATTAGTGGTCTGTGAACTGATATATGATAATTATAAGAGTATTAAAAGTCGTTCTGAAATGCTTAATGTGAAATATTCATCCCATCTTTATGATGAGTATAAGAATATTGATATTGATTTGGGTGAAGCAGATAATCAGTTTTCAAAATACAAATTGTTAAGTCTCAACGACAACATTGAAATACACAATGATAAAGATAGTCAAACTATCCGCGATAAAAGAATTGATAAGTATTTTTGGATCCCTTTACCAAAGAAACTACTTTCTTCAATTGAGTCTTTGATGGATAAAAAATTGTTATCCGACATCTCGTTCAGAATTGATCATATTTCTGAATGCATTCCAATGATGGAAGAGATGGAATACGGCTCCATTCTAAGAATTAATGTATCAGACTTACCAGAGGCTTCAAAGTTTTACACAATCGATAATTATGACAATAACTTATGGGTGCGCCATGATATTGAAAAACAAAGTATAACATTTGAAGAGACAATGGAAGACTTTGAGCTTGTCAATCAGGACGTTGTTACTCAGGTTATCCATTTAGAATACTTCGTTTTAGATGATGACTACTTTATTAAACACTTAGATCATGAGTTTATACTTTATACATTGGACGAATACTCTGAAAGACTTTCGAATCCTGATAAGAAGGGGTATAAGAAAATAAAATCCTTCAAAATTGATAACGCTAAGATCCCGTTTGGATTCAAGAAAGATGAAGAGTATTTTCTATACCAAGTGTTGGACGCTTATTTAGAAAACAAAGAATTAATCTCAGAGTATTTTTCAAAAATATAACAAGGCAATTAAACGTAACTAAAACAACTGGTTAGGTTACGCTTCGCTACACATTATAACCAAAAATTATAGTCCGCTTATTGCCGCGTTAACCACCAAAAGGAGTCACGGTGTTATCTGAGATATTTCATGAAATCCAAGCTATTGAGAATCAAATTGGCGGTGGGACCTATTGGTATAGAGGGCACAGCAGCGCCAAATACACGCTTACACCAACTGTATTAAGAAATGGAGGGTGTAATTCTGAGCTCAATCTGTTTTATGACTACAAGATGTATTCCGCATCTTTGAGAACACAAAATAAGTCAAATTGGGATTTGTTGTTTGATATGCAGCATTATGGAATCCCTACAAGACTTCTTGATTGGACAACCAATCTGGGGACTGCGTTATTTTTTGCACTAAGAAATAATCCTTCTTCGCCTTGTGTATGGATATTATCCCCTTTCAACTTAAACCAGGTTTCCACGGGGCACAATATTCTAGCGGATACAGCTGTAATTGGCGACATACCCCCTGAAAGTTCTAAAGATTACGGTGTGCATAATATATTATCTTCTGATACATCAATTGAGAAACCTTTTGCTATTCATTCTCCGCATGGGAATTCTCGGCTTGCAATGCAAAGAGGAATGTTCACAGTTCATGGAAAGTCGAAGGAGCCATTAGAGGTGTCTTGTCCCCAGGTAGTGCGGAGAGTTGATATACCTCAGAATATAATACCAACAGCGAAGCAATACTTAGCTATGCTCGGGATAGACGAATTTTCATTATTCCCTGATCATGAAGGTCTTAGTAAATTTCTCAAAACTAAGCACAATATAAATGTCTAAAAAAGAAACATATAGACACCCATAGTTAATGGCGTAAATGACAACCTCCGACTATGCTTTATTTGCGCATATAACAAGGAGGTTGCATGCCAAAGCCTAGACGAACCCTCATTAGTCTCGAAGACACTGCGTACTATCATTGCTGTAGTCGCGTTGTTCGGCGCGCTTTCTTATGTGGTGATGATAAATACACGGGCAAAAATTATGACCACCGTCGTGGTTGGGTAGAAGCTCAAATCTTGAAACTTACCGAAGTATTTGCCGTCGATGTGGCGGCTTATGCACTCTTTGTTATAGACAGGGAGCAACCATCTTCATGTCGTCCTACATATTGATATTGAACAAGTTAATGCCTGGTCAGATAGGGACGTAGTATTGCAATGGCATAAACTGTTTAAAGGAACTGTCTTAACGCAGAAATTTGCCAAAGGTGAAGTGATAGAAGAGTACGCAGTTGCTCAGCTTAAACATCTGATAGCGACGTATCGCTCGCGCCTTTGCGATATTAGCTGCTAACGCTTTCAAAAGAGTTGAGGTGTCTAAACGAGCCTATTGCGAGACAAGCAAACCTAGAAGATAACTGCACAGGACATTTCTATTCACTGCCATCCATGGCGCTCACCTTTCAGGCCGCCTAAAGGCGTTCAAATGTGTTCCATACACATTTGTGGGAAGGGCGGTTTAAATCACAAGCATTGCTTGATGAAGCAGCAGTATTGGCCTGTATGGCCTATGTAGAGCTTAATCCGATACGGGCTAAAATGGCAACTAAACCTGAGCAATCGGACTTCACGAGTATCAAACTCAGAGTAAAAGCAGCGCTTACGGGAGAGCAACCTAAACGCCTTTTACCTTTCATTGGTAATGAACGTGCCAACCAACCCAAAGGCATTGCTTTCTCACTGCAAGACTATCTCGTATTGGTGGATGAAACAGGAAGAGTGATTCGAGATGATAAGCGTGGTGCTATTGATTCAGAGGCTTGTGACATACTGAGCAGATTAAACATATCCTCAGCGAATTGGCTTAAAATCGTCACAGAATTTGGGCAACTTTTCCATGGCCCTGTGGGTACATTGGAAGAGTTTAGCCATTACTGTGAACATCTAAACAAGCGAAGGCGACATTTTTCAAGTAGTTGCCAGTTTATGCCTGCAAACTAAGTTCAAACGGTCACATCTCTCCTAACTCCTCAGCTACTTTAGCAGAGTTAACAACTCTTGCGCTAAAAACAGCGATTAACGACTGATTTTGCCGATTTAGGCTGATTTGTAAGGTTTATTTGGATTAAGTGCTGCATTTGAAGATACAAATCTAGTTTGATCTTGAGTAGTGCGTAGCAATCTTGCTATGTTATTGATTAATAATGGCTGGCTTATGTTTTTGTATACTACTACAAGTAAATTAAGTAAGCTTGTGATTTTATTATCTTAAAAGCCTCTGCTCTTTCGTTGTTAACTGCGTGCTTAATTGCAAACTAGTAGCCTTTACCGCTTAAACAGTGGCGTTTGGCTGGCTGACATTCTGACTAATGATCAACAATGGCTGGCAATTATTTATTCTTAACATCACAAATCAGATTTACCACACGGCGGTTGTGTTTTTCAGTATATTTCAGAAGTATTCATGTGAAATCTTTCGTGTTATGGGAGATTATTAGCGAGGAACGGTTGTGCGTTGTGCGTTGTGCAATGGCGCATGACTATTCTATTTTAATGTATTTAAAGTTCTGGGGTTACATATGCGGATCACGAATAATGTCCAATCGCCGCTTGATTCAATTGATTCAAGCGCGAAAAGTCAAAAAATGGGTAGGGATGATTCCCATCTTAATATAACGGCAATAAGGAGCGAAATAGACCAAGCTAAATACAAATTACTTAAAAGCAAAATGGATGCTATAAATCATGTGATTTCAAAACTTGAAAGTAAATCGTCTGAAAATCCAAACCTAAACGATAAAGTAAACGCTCAAATTCTATCTCTCCAAGTTAACCTAATGGAATTCTGTAGAGTTTTAGCGGGGAATAATTGAATTGGACTTGGATATGAAGAATGAAAATTATAAAGCATTGATACCTACCGAGAGGTGAGTTTAATGAGTTATAAAAAACATATAGACACCCATAGTTAATGGCGTAAATGATCACCTCCGACTATGCTTGATTTGCGCATATAACAAGGAGGTTGCATGCCAAGGCCTAGACGAACCCTCATTAGTCTCG
>NZ_JBHZSN010000015.1:0-92048 GCF_043643685.1 Shewanella waksmanii | reverse complement strand
GATTCACAGGCTTGTGACATACTGAGCAGATTAAATATCCCATCAGCAAATTGGCTTAAAATCGTCACAGATTTTGGCCAACTTTTCCATGGTCCTGTGGGGACATTGGAAGAGTTTAGCCATTACTGTGAACATCTAAATAAGCGAAGGCGACATTTCTCAAGTAGTTGCCAATTTATGCCAACTAACTAAGCTCAAACGTTCATATCGCTCCTAATTTCTCAGCCTCGTTAGCAGAGTTAACACCTCTTGCGCTAAAAACAGAGATTAACGACTGATTTTGCCGATTTAGGCTGATTTCCAAAGTGTATTTTTACTAAGCACAGCTTTTTAAGGTGTTTAACTGCTTTGCCCTTTAACAGCTCTCTGTAATCTTGCTATGTTGTTGATTAATAATGGCTGGCTAATGTTTTAGTGGATTAATAATGGCTGGCTAATGTTTTAGTGGTTTTATATTGTATGTTTATTAGCAACACAGGATTTAAAGGTGTTTATTAAGTCTTGCGTTGAACGTTACATAGTAACCTTGTTATGTTGGTATCTAATATTGGTTTGCAATAATTTTTTGGAAACTAGCTAAGTTATCGTTTCGACGTGTATTTCAGATGTAGTCCTAGGGGGGGGGCAATCATGAAGTATGGAAAGCTTACCATTGTAACTTGCAGTTTTGTTCTGTCGCTTTTGGCGGGTTGTGGCGGAAGTGGTGGCGGTAATTCTAATATTACAGAACCATCACCTGAGCCAATACCAGACAATAGTGCACCAGTCGTTAGGCATGAACCCACGTACGATGTTTTGATAGATGAGAACATCATTTATGCTGAAGGGCTTGTTCACGATAGCTCAAGTACGGTTCCTTTTGCTTCTTCTATACCGTTAGACGTTTACTATCCTAATAATGCATCTACCAATAGACCCGTTTTTATGTTTATTCATGGCGGTGGCTTTACAGGTGGAACAAAACAGAACCCTAAGATAATTGAAATGGCTAACTACTACTCCTCAAGAGGGTGGGTTTTTGTTTCTATTGATTATCGGACGACAAAGGCCTTAGGTAGTTTACAAGGAATGAGGCAAGAGCAAGTGTTGACGTATTATCAAGGAATTGCACCACAAGAGTGGCTTGAATACGGTTTACAAGGTGCCGAATCTGTCCCAATGTTTCAGCAGAGTGTGGCTATGTATACCGCCCAAAGGGATGCTAAAGCGGCATTGCGTTGGATCGTAGCCAATTCTAGCGCCTATAACATCAATACGGAGTTTATTACCGTTGGTGGGGCTTCAGCTGGTTCAATTACGACGGTTGCGTTAGGGATTTCGAACCAAGAGGATTTTAGTGATGAGCTGACGATAGCTGAAGATCCTACACTTGCCACTACACATTTGAATCAGAATTATAATGTTAAAAGCATGGTTTATTTTTGGGGATCAAACATAAAGCTTGATGTGTTTGAAGGGGTTTATCAGTTTAACCGCTACGATGCCGACGATCCTGAATTGTTC
This sequence comes from Shewanella waksmanii, assembly GCF_043643685.1. GTDB lineage: Bacteria > Pseudomonadota > Gammaproteobacteria > Enterobacterales > Shewanellaceae > Shewanella > Shewanella waksmanii_A. Next base: position 90,545 of record NZ_JBHZSN010000015.1, on the reverse strand, counting down.
ATGGGGCATGGAGAAGCCTATGATGCGGTTACGCCTTATGAAGAAGCCCTCGAACTGCAAAGCATCTATGACTCTTTGGGGATTTACAGCAGGCTCGCAACGCTACTATTACCAAACGGTGATCTTGCAGGACATGGCGCATGGGATGGGGTTGTAGAAGGGAAAGGGCTATTTGAGTTAGTTTTTGACTTTTTGGTAGAAAGACAAAAGCTCGATGCTGTTTGAGTATCCATAAAGACTGGCTTTAGAATTGTTAAGTAAAAGCCTGACTCATTAGTTTTAACACTCGTTTTCAAAAGGAGTTTGAATTGCAGCAAGAAGTTACGTTTCCGTCAGATAATGCAATACTCGCAGGAACCTTTACGGTACCCGATGGTAACGCACAAGCTTGCGTGGTCATGGTTCACGGTAGCGGCCCTCAAGATAGAGACGGAAATATTGGCGGTTTCAACACGCAAATATTTAAATACATTGCCGAGTCTATAGCTGAGCAAGGCATTGCTTCATTACGCTATGACAAACGAGGCTGTGGTAAAAGCGCAGGTAATTATAAAATTGCTGGGCTATCTGAGATGGTCGATGATGCTTGTGCTGCTATAGATTTTATTACACAGCAGACAAATATAAATTCAAACAATATCTATCTGCTTGGGCATAGTGAGGGCGCGGTGCTAGCACCTGAAATTGCCGCTAAGAGGCCAAATATTGCAGGCATATTGATGCTATGCGCTAGCCTTAGAAGTTTTGAAGCTGATGGTGTTAAAAACGCCGAGGTACTCAATCGAGATCTCGATAAGATGGCTGGCATCAAAGGGATGCTGATGCGAAAGCTTTTTTATACCAAAGACCCATTAAAGACGATGACAAGCCTTAGGCAAAAGGTTGAAAAAACTAAGTCTAAGAGAATGTGGGTTTCTTTTACGAGGGTGAGCACAAAGTTTTATCGTGAGACCTTCAATTATGATGTTAAATCGCTTTTGAAAACGACAACGCATCCGATATTAGCAATTGGTGGCAGTAAAGATTTTCAATGTCACCCTGATGATACGCTATTAATTCCAAAGGTATCATCCGCTCAAGTAGAAGCACATGTTGTTGACGGTATGGATCATACACTTCGATTGCAAACGCAGCAGCCTTCAATGTTGAGTTATGCAAGGTCTTGCTCATCTCCTGTCATGGAAGAAGTTAATCAGAGAATACTAGTTTGGATTAAGCAGCAGATCGCTGATCGTTGTAGTGATTAAGAAGCTGTAATTGGTATTTTAAGATACCTTTCTGCACTATTTGGCAGTTTTCTTATTAGTTTTCTTATTAGTTTTCTTGTTAGTTTTAGTGGTTGTGAGTCAGTCCATGAAAATTAAAGTACAACTCTCTGTTAAAACCTAATAATCAGTGTTTTATAGCTTTCAGTTAAGTGATACATACGCTAGCTGTGTCACTTTGTTGCTAAGTTATATTTTTAGCTGTTTTCTGTCGTTAATATCATTCCTGTTGTTGTAAAATATCACATTAACCTGTTGTAAATCTGATGATTTTAGGAATCCTATGAAACCGCTGTTTACCATACTTTCGCTGCTATTTATCATTTCTGGTTGTAGCTTAACACCCAATCCTGTGCTGGTAAGTGATATCCAATTCAAAGATGGAGCTTTTGAGCGCTGTATTAAAAAACTTAATGTTAAGCAGGTGGCTGAGGTTACCCATGTCATTTGTAATCACAGTGAAATTAAAGATGTCAGTGAACTTAAGTTCTTTACTCAAGTGCAAGAGATCCAGTTGGTTAAAAATGAGGTAGAGCGCATTGATGTATCATCGCTTTCGCAACTAAAACGCTTAACTGTGCCGGAGAACCGTTTAACGGCCATTGATGTCAGTGCAAATCCGCAACTTGAATTTTTAAATATCTCTCGCAATGCCATTACCAAGTTAGATCTTAGCAACAACACTAACCTTGAAGGCTTGTATGCCTATCAAACTCAGCTTAAGGCGCTTAATATCGGTCACCTTACTGGACTTAAGCGGCTTGGCATCACCCAAAGTAAGCTTACCGAACTTGATTTACGCCAAAGCCATCAGCTTGAACAGTTGTTTGTTTCTGGTGCTTTATTAGGGGAGATGGATTTGTCCCATTTAACCCATCTTAGAAACCTAGAGGTACCAAACAACCAGCTTAATCGATTGGTGTTAGGCGCACATCCTCATTTGGTTAAACTCAATGTGCGTAATAATCAGCTGCAACAGATAGATTTATCAAGGGTGGCTAAGGTAAACCAGTTGTTTGCCAGTTTTAACCAACTTTCTACGGTTGATTTATCCGGTTTACCACTGCTTGATAATGCCGAGTTGCATAACAATAATATTAGCGAGTTAGATGTACAGCACAATAAGCAGCTCATGCGTTTACTGGCGTTTAATAACCCTTTAATGAGTCTAACTCGCAATGATGGCCAACAGATAAAGTACCTATCGATTGAAGGAACGCCAGTTGCTGATGCCCATTTTGCAGCCGATGAAATAGGGCTGGTGGTACCGAGCGTTACCGTATTAAAAGGCGGTAAGAAACCATCGATTAAAGACAACTTTAGGCCGCTGTACAGTCAGATTATCGCACCTAAGCTTGGTGATCTTATCGGGTTTCAATATAAGGTAACCAGTAACAGTAAACATCCAGGAACAGAAAGCTTTCCCATCACAGTGCGAGTGACTCATCCGCCTATCACTCCAACAGGAACTGATGAGACTCGTACCGTAAGTAGTTGGCCAGATACCATGTTTGAGCACGAACGTAATCAAGCGTTATGGCAGTTTAGCGATCCTGCGGTGTTAGTGGCGGGAGTATGGACCTTTGAGATCATCTACCAAGAGCAAGTGTTAGCAGAACATCACTTTGTGATACAAACCTCAGATGATTCGGTATTTATTGATGCCAACAGTGATGATCAATCCTTTACTATTTTCGATAGTGTCATTAATGGTACCAACCAGTTGTGTCATGATCTGCGTTACTATCAATGTCTCAATATTGACTCTCCTAAGGCTTGCCACAGTGAACTAGTTAGCTTCGAAAAAGCTTGTAAGGCTAAAGCGCTGCAGAAGACCCATAATGTGTTTAAGTATCGAGCGGGTAATACGTTAGATCAGCTTAAACGCTACCATACTTATTATTTAGCTTGCCTAGCTGACAATAAGCTTCAGCAGGGTGAGGGGGAGGGTGATCTCGACCAGTTTGCCGAGTGTTTGATTGCTGATTAACGGGTGTATCTTGCGACTATGTGAGTAGACAATTTTTTGTAATGGTGCCCATTTAGTGGGACGATTACAGCGCTGAACGGTGATTTTCAGGTTAGACTAGTTAGCTTTGGTTGTTGTGCGAAGTTGGTTTTGCTAGGTGAGGTTAGTTGATTATTTAAAAAGGGTTTAACCTAGCGACTATCAAAATTGCTGCTTGGTTTTTGACCGTTTAGCGCGCTGTGTGCCTATATTAGCTATGTGTGGTGGGCAGCTTTTGACATTCTTTACTACTATAATTATGGTAGTAAAAACCCGTAAGGAAGAACATATGTGTTCTTTAACTGTTGATGAAAAACAATGGATTAAGTCGTCTTATAATCTACTGATAGATAAAGAGGTCGATCTTGGCAAGCAGTTTTTTTTAACGCTTTTTGAAATGGCACCGTTAGTTAAACCTATGTTCAAACGAGATATTGATATTGTGCAAGTTCATTTTAATGAGATCATCGCTACGGCAGTCCATAAAATTGATAAGTTTGACGAAATTAAACCAGCTTTATTTGAGTTAGGTAAGAAACATGCAGATTTTGGTGCGCAAAAAGAACATTTTAAAGTGGTTAAGGCCGCTTTGATTTTAACCTTAGAGTCTGAGCTAAGAGGGTACTCAAATGAACAGGTTCGTTTAGCATGGGAAAACTATTACGATAATATTTCGCAAGTCATGATAGAGGGTCTCGAAAGTCAGCGTTAATCAATTAAACTCTCTTTGAGGGACCCAATTACCTGTTAACAATCGTCTTCTTTTGCCTTGTTTCACCCATTAGTATTGCTGCTAGTGCTTCAACAACTCAATCAACTTCATGATTATTCTTACAATTCAGCATTGCGCTTGCTGGTTAGTGTTAACAATCCTTGCTAAACACCTTAACGCTGTATTCTCTAATGTTGGTTGGCGAGCTATATTCTACGTGGCACTCAAACGTACCATTGCGAATTTTTGCCAGTTTGTCTTGCCATTTAATGGGGACTATTGCTGTTGCAGCTTGGTGGGGCATCACTGCGGTAAAAGCATAGTCTTCTTCTGGTAAGCCAAATACGGCACGGTAGTTAGCCTCAACGCCACTTGCCAGTGGCGGTAGAGGATACCCTAAGCTGACGTACAGTCGCGTACCAGAGACACCAATAAAGAACTCGCCGGCCAACACATCCCAGTTCGGATGGCCATTGCACTGGTAACTGCAACCTTCGAGATGGCTAATGTCATCTATGCTGCTTTTGTTATAGGCCAGTTTATTTTGGCTTTGTATTTGCGCTGCTAGTTGATGCAGTTGGGCAATATTGGCATCACGAGCTAAATTAATCAATTTTGGTGCCGCCACAATAGCGAGCACAGTGATAATCACAATGGTGACCACCAGTTCGATAAGCGTAAAGCCGCTTTGGCGTAAAGCAACTAAAGGACTGAACCCTTGCGCTTGTTGCTGTACTTGTTGTTGAGCTCTTCGTATAGGATGTTGTATTGGTAGTCGCTCATTGCTTTGCGTTTTTTGGCAAAGCATGCGTTTAAATAACGGTGTAAACAAGGGGAAGTGAATAGCGGAAAATAGGTTTGCCATAGACTGCTCAAACAAGGGAAACAAGTTGCGCAGCCTAATGGCTAGATAGATGCCCTTCAAGCACAGCTGGATACAAAGTGTTGCATTTGGCGGGTTTTGTTGACTTACTCACACTTTAGTTCAGTGCGAGTTGCATTTACGATTTGATTTTAAGTTTAAAAAGCCACTAGTTTTAACATTTTAGGCTATCTCTTAGCTAGCGTAAAAGCTAAACCAACCGAGCAATAAAAAAGCCAGCGTATGCTGGCTTTTTGCTTATGGCTAATAAAGGGTAGGTGGTCCACTTCAAAAACTACCTACAAATCTCGTATTAGCTAAATTGGTTCATAGTGTTGTCTTTACCTGATGCTTTTAGTGCTTGGTCACCAGAGAAGTACTCTTTGTGATCATCACCCATGTCAGAACCAGCCATGTTTTGATGTTTTACACACGCGATTCCTTGGCGGATCTCTTTACGCTGAACATTGGCAACATAACCTAGCATGCCTTGGTCACCGAAGTATTCTTTAGCCAAGTTGTCGGTAGACAGTGCGGCTGTATGGTACGTCGGTAGCGTAATAAGGTGGTGGAAAATACCAGCTTCACGGGCTGCGTCGGCCTGGAACGTACGGATTTTCTCGTCTGCAAGTTGGGCTAATTCAGTCTCATCATAGTCAACACTCATTAGGTTGTTACGATCGTAGGCTGAGGTGTCTTCGCCCGCTTCTTGCATTGCATCAAATACTTGCTGACGGAAATTCAGTGTCCAGTTAAATGATGGCGAGTTGTTGTAAACTAGCTTAGCATTTGGAATCACTTTACGAATTTCGTTTACCATGCCACCAATTTGCGCCACATGTGGTTTTTCAGTTTCAATCCACAGTAAGTCAGCGCCGTTTTGTAGTGACGTAATACAATCAAGTACACAACGTGCTTCACCGGTACCTTGACGGAATTTAAATAAACCGTTAGGTAGGCGTGCAGGCTTCACTAGTTGGCCGTTTTGCTGGAATACAACATCACCATTAGCTAAGTTTGCGGCATCAACTGGCTCAACATCTAAGAAGGCATTGTATTGCTCACCAAGATCGCCAGGCGTATTAGTGACCGCAATTTTCTGAGTCAAGCCAGCACCTAGAGAGTCGGTGCGGGCAACAATTACACCGTCATCGATACCTAGTTCTAGGAATGCGTAGCGTACAGCGTTGATTTTAGCTAAAAACTCAACATGTGGTACGGTTACTTTGCCGTCTTGGTGGCCACATTGTTTAACATCAGATACCTGGTTTTCAAGCTGGATACAACACGCACCGGCTTCAATCATCTGTTTAGCCATTAGGTAAGTGGCTTCTTCGTTACCAAAACCTGCATCAATATCGGCAATGATAGGTACAACATGGGTCTCGAAGTTGTCGATCTTGGCTTGAATGGCAGGTTTGTCAGTTTCTGAGGCGTCATCGAGCTCTCTAAACAGTCCACCTAACTCACGGGCATCAGCCTGACGTAAGAAGGTATAAAGCTCTTTAATTAAAGCCGCAACCGATGTCTTTTCATGCATAGACTGATCAGGTAGTGGGCCAAACTCACTACGCAGTGCTGCAACCATCCAACCTGATAGGTATAGGTAACGGCGTTTGGTGCTCAGTAGATGCTTTTTAATCGAAATCATTTTTTGTTGGCCAATAAAGCCGTGCCAGCAACCTAATGATTGGGTGTATTGTGAAGAGTCTTTGTCATAATTGTCCATGTCTTCACGCATGATTTTGGCAGTGTACTTGGCAATGTCGAGTCCAGTTTTGAAACGGTTTTGTAGTCTCATGCGAGCTACTGACTCAGGGTTTATGGCATTCCAGGCACTACCTTCAGCATTAATCAAGGTAGCAGCTTCATCGATGTTAGCTCTGTAGTTCGTCATGATAGTATTCCTTTAACAAATGATTAGCGGCGATTGATTACGTTGAAAATAATAGTCACATCATGTTTAATAACACTAATTTATACTTACTATTTTCGGTATTAGTTTTATGAATATTAGTCGTATCGACCTGAATTTATTAGTTTATTTAGATGTTTTACTGCGAGAAAGAAACGTCACAAAGGCCGCAGATCAGTTAGGAATTAGCCAACCAGCAATGAGTAATGGCTTAAAAAGACTACGGGTGTTATTTGACGATCCGCTACTGATTAGAACCAGTAAAGGCATGACGCCTACCGAAAGAGCACAAGAAATTCAACCTATTATCAGCGAGTTAATTATAGGGTTAGAAAAAGCTGTGCAGCCAAGGGCCAAATTTAATGCATTAGAAAGTGAGCAAGTCTTTCGTGTGATGGCCAGTGATTATGCTGAAGCAACTTTGTTGCCTCCCCTAATCGACAAACTAAGAAAACATGCTCCTGGGGTCATTCTAGATATCATGACCCCCAGTGATGTGAGCTTTTTAGATGTGGAGCAGGGGCGGGTTGATATGGTCATTAACCGCTTTGATAGCATCCCGCAGTCGTTTCATCAAAAAGTATTGTGGAATGATGACTTTAGTTGTGTCGTAAGTAACAGTAATCCAGTACTTGAGCGCTTTAGTTTAGAAAGCTATTTAACTGCCAATCATGTTTGGGTAAGTAAAACGGGTATGGGGGTTGGTGTGGGGATGGATCCTGATGATGTTCAACGACTTGGTTGGGTAGATGAAGCTTTATCGAGAATTGGCCAAAAACGACGCATTACGGTGTTTACTCGACATTATCAAGCAGCGTGTTTGTTGGCAGAACAACAAGATTTGATCGCGACCATCCCTAGTAAAATGGCGCGTCAACATGATAATAACCCCAATGTGACCATCTTAGAACCGCCATTTATTATCCCACCAATCGCACTAACAATGGCTTGGAGCCCTTTGCTACAGCACAATCCAGCGCATCGTTGGATGAGGCTGCTTATCACTCAAACAGCAGATGACTTAAATCGACTCTATTAATGGCTTGATTTAACAATGTAGTTTTATTACCAAAAAAACGCCACCAAAATAACTTTGATGAATACTGGTGATAGTTGATATATATTTCTATTATTATTGGGTGTTGGTTACTATCGGAATTCAGGTTGTATTGTCTAGCTGCGTCTAGCGTTTAAGCAAAGGGATAGAAAGATGGATAGATTAGTCACCAAGTGTCAACTTAAGGTCGATAGTGAACTCGCTGAACTTATTGATAATGAAATGATCCCAGGCAGTGGCATTAATGCCGATCAATTCTGGCAAGCTCTGAGCGATATTACTCATGAACTTGCACCCGAGAACGCCGCGCTGTTATATAAGCGTGAGCAGTTACAGAAGCAAATCGACCAATGGCATCAAGATCCAGGCAATCAAACATTTGACCAGGCTTCCTACCAAGCATTCTTATCAAAAATAGGTTATTTAGCTGCTCAAGTTGATGACTTTAACGTGTCAACGGCGGGGGTAGACAGCGAAATAGCTTCGCAAGCTGGGCCGCAGTTAGTGGTGCCGGTCAAAAATGCACGTTTTGCTTTAAATGCAGCCAATGCCCGTTGGGGGAGTCTATACGATGCACTTTACGGTACTGATGCCATTGATGAAGAAAATGGTGCAGAAAAGGGCGGCCAATATAATCCAGTTAGGGGCGCTAAGGTTATTGCTTATGGTAAAGCGTTATTGGATAAGCACTTTCCGCTTACCAATGGCAGCCATAGTGATGCAGTTAGCTATCAAATCGATAGCGATCTTAGGGTTAAGCTTGCTAACGGTGAGTTGGTCACGCTGAGTAAGCCAAAACAATTTGTTGGTTATCAATGTGATGCTGCTTGTCCGAGTGCGGTTTTGTTAAAGAACAATGGCCTGCATATTGAAATTCAAATTGATGGCCAACACGTGATTGGTAAAGCAGATCTTGCAAATGTCAAAGACTTGCTTGTAGAGGCGGCTGTGACCACCATTATGGATTGTGAAGACTCAGTTGCTGCTGTTGATGGTGAAGACAAAGTCGAGGTGTACCGCAACTGGCTTGGTCTAATGAAAGGCGATTTAACCGCGAGTCTAGATAAAGGGGGCAAGCAGTTAGTACGTCGTTTAAATCCCGATCGCCACTACAATACGGCCGATGGTAGCCAAATCACCTTACCGGGACGCAGTTTATTGTTTGTAAGAAATGTTGGCCATTTAATGACCATTGATGCGGTGCAAGACAGTAAAGGACAAGCAATTCCCGAAGGGATTCTAGATGGGCTGTGCACGGTATTGGCCGCTATGCACGATTTAGCAAAGCAAGGCCAAGGTCAGTGTAACTCTCGTTGTGGCTCTATATATATTGTTAAGCCAAAGATGCATGGGCCTGAGGAGGTCGCGTTTGCTAATAAATTGTTTGGCTGTATTGAACAAGCTTTGGGGCTACCAGCCTTTACCATCAAAATGGGTATTATGGATGAAGAGCGTCGCACAACAGTTAACTTAAAAGCGTGTATTTATGCTGCTAAGGAGCGAGTGGTATTTATTAATACTGGGTTTTTAGATAGAACCGGTGATGAAATTCACACTGCTATGCATGCAGGTCCCATGGTACCTAAATCTCAAATGAAACAGCAGCAGTGGATAAAAGCTTATGAAGATTGGAACGTCGACATTGGCCTTGCCTGTGGTCTACAAGGCGTAGCTCAATTAGGAAAGGGGATGTGGCCTATGCCCGATGAGATGGCGGCGATGATGGAGCAAAAAATTGCTCATCCACAGTCTGGCGCTAATACCGCATGGGTACCATCGCCAACAGGCGCGGTATTACATGCACTGCATTATCATCAGGTGAGTGTTGTGGATGTTCAAGACACGCTTAAAGATAAATCAAGAGCTACGCTTAGCCAGTTATTAACCCTGCCTTTGGCACCAAGTGCTGGCAGTATCGATGCCGACTTGGTACAGCAAGAAGTCGACAACTGTGCGCAAGGTATTTTAGGCTATGTCGTACGCTGGATTGACCAAGGCGTCGGTTGCTCAAAAGTGCCAGATATTCACAATGTCGGTTTGATGGAAGATAGGGCGACGTTAAGGATTTCATCGCAATACCTCGCAAACTGGTTACTGCATGGGGTGACGACTAAAGCGCAAGTTATGGATAGCCTTAAACGTATGGCGTTAGTGGTTGATAAACAAAATGCCCCCGACTCGCAGTACATTGATATGGCGCCTGAATACTCGGGAGTCGCATTTAATACCGCCTGCGCATTGATATTTGAGGGACAATCACAACCTTCTGGTTACACAGAGCCGTTGCTGCATGCAAATCGAATCCTAGCTAAGTCTCTTGCTTAGTCATTTAGCAAGTCATCTAGCTAAGTTGCTTAACTGAGTCATCAAGCGAGCCTCGTTAATATAGAGGTACTGTCAATTTAGCCAATAAAAAAGCCAGCGTTAATGCTGGCTTTTTTGTTTTTTATCAGTTTACTCGAGCTAGATAATCGCTAAAGCGAAAAGATCATTAATGCAAGAGCAAGTACCTTATGCAATTCACCTTACACAACTCACCTTACCTGAGCAGGTCATTAGCTCAGGTCATCTTGATATGCGCGGCCATAATAACTGTCTAAGAATAGCTGTTTTAGTTCAGAAATTAGTGGGTAGCGCGGGTTAGCACCAGTACATTGATCATCAAATGCATCTTCGGCTAACTCGTCGAGTTTTGCCAAGAAGTCGGCTTCGTTGACGCCTGCTTCTTGAATTGAAGCCGGTATGCCAATCGCCTTCTTGAGTTCATCGACTTTTTCAAGCAGTGCTTCAACTTTTTCCTCATCACTATTGCCTTCTAAATTAAGGTGGTCGGCAATAGCACCATAGCGGCACAATGCTTTCGGGCGGTCATATTGGCTAAATGCAGCCTGTTTTGTTGGCATATCGGTGGCATTAAAGCGAATGACATTACTGATTAACAATGCATTAGCTAAACCGTGGGCCAAGTGGAACTCAGCACCAAGTTTATGGGCCATTGAGTGACAAATACCCAAGAATGCGTTAGCAAAGGCGATACCAGCGATGGTCGCGCCATTGTGAACTTTTTCACGTGCAATAGGTGCGTTGGCGCCATGCTCATAAGCATCTGGTAGGTGCTTGAACAATAAATCGAGCGCTTGCAATGCTTGGCCATCGCTATATTCATTGGCCATTACGCTCACATAGGCTTCTAGTGCATGGGTCACCGCGTCAATGCCACCAAAGGCTGTTAGTGATTTTGGCATGTCCATGACTAAGTTCGGGTCAACAATGGCCATGTTTGGCGTGAGTTCATAATCGGCTATGGGGTATTTCATGCCTGTTTGCTCGTCGGTAACAACGGCAAAAGGTGTGACTTCAGAACCGGTTCCCGATGTGGTTGGGATGGCAACCATACTGGCTTTCTTACCCAATTTAGGGAATTTATAAATACGTTTACGGATATCCATAAAGCGTAATGCAAGATCAGCAAAGTCGACATCGGGATGCTCATACATAACCCAGATAATTTTTGCAGCATCCATTGGCGAGCCACCACCTAGTGCGATGATAACGTCAGGTTGGAAACTCGCAGCGACTTTAGCACCTTGATTAACAATGGCGAGCGTGGGGTCGGCTTCTACGTCATAAAAGACTTCGGTTTCTAATCCCTGAGCTTTTAAGATCTTAATGGTTTCGTCGCAGTAACCGTTATTGAACAGGTACTTATCTGTTACTATCAAGGCGCGTTTTTTATCGCTTAACTCTTCAAGGGCGATGGGTAAGCTGCCGCGTCTGAAATAAATAGAAGAAGGAAGTTTATGCCACAACATATTTTCTGCTCGCTTAGCTACCATTTTCTTGTTGATCAGATGACTGGGGCCGACATTTTCAGAAATAGAATTTCCGCCCCAAGAACCGCAACCTAAGGTGAGTGAAGGCGCGAGCTTAAAGTTATAAAGATCGCCAATACCACCTTGTGATGCTGGCGTATTGATTAAGATCCTTGCGGTCTTCATTCTAAAACCAAAGGTTTTAACTCGTTCTGTTTGGGTATCTTGATCGGTATATAAACCTGAGGTGTGGCCTATGCCACCTAATGTGACTAGCGCTTCAGCTTTATCAACGGCATCGGCAAAATCGCTGGCACGATACATGGCTAATAGCGGTGATAATTTCTCATGGGCAAAAGCTTCCTCTTCGCTAACTTGGGTTGCTTCGCCGATCAGTACTTTTGTCCATGCTGGGACCTCAATATCGGCCATTGCTGCGATGGTTGCTGCGCTTTGACCAACAATATCAGCGTTGAGGTTACCATTTTTTAAGATAACAGATTGCATGGCTTTTGCTTCATCGGCACTAAGGATATAGCCACCATGAGTAGCAAAACGTTCTTTTACTTGCTCATAGATCTCATCAACGACCACAACGGCTTGCTCGGAAGCACATACCACACCGTTATCAAAGGTTTTGGACATTAAAATTGAGCTAACAGCTCGTTTAATATCGGCGGTTTCATCAATCACAATTGGGGTATTACCGGCACCTACACCGATAGCGGGCTTACCTGAAGAGTAGGCCGCTTTAACCATTCCAGGTCCACCAGTTGCGAGGATCAGGTTAATTTTGTCGTGGGTCATTAACTGATTCGATAACGCCACACTAGGTTGGTCTATCCAACCGATAATGTCTTTAGGTGCGCCGGCTTCGATTGCAGCATCAAGGACTAATCTTGCAGCGGTAGTTGTCGATTCTTTCGCTCGTGGGTGCGGCGAAAATATAATGCCATTACGGGTTTTTAAGCTGATAAGCGCTTTAAAAATAGCCGTTGATGTTGGGTTGGTAGTCGGTACAATCCCGCAGATCAATCCCACAGGTTCAGCGATGGTAATGGTGCCGAATGTGGGGTCTTCTTCTAAAATGCCACAGGTTTTATCGTCTTTATACTTGTTGTAAATGTATTCAGACGCGAAATGGTTTTTGATTACCTTGTCTTCAATTACCCCCATGCCGGTTTCTTCGGCGGCCATTTTAGCCAGAGAAATACGGGCATCTGCAGCGGCGAGAGCTGCCGCACGGAAAATTTTGTCGACTTGGGCTTGGCTGAAATTAGCGAACTTAGCTTGAGCGTCCGCGACACGTTGCACCAGTTGATTGAGTTCTTGCTCATTAGTGACTGTCATAAAGCGATCCTTGAAAAAAATTTAGCCAAAAACAATTTTGGCTAAATTCTCTCCTATGGAGAAAAATTACACCTAAAACTGCTTAGTATCTGTGATCATACCCGCATTTATGGCTGTATATGTAATTAAATAACGATGTTAACGACTTGTTTGCCGATTGAGTAAACAATTTACTTAATTTGCCCCTTTTATTTTTAATTCAAAGTTGTGAGATAAGCTAGAAAATGCTGATTTTACTCTGACCTTTCATCGGGTACATTAGCGCCTCAAATTTTTTACTGTCATTTAATTTAGGCAAACGAGGCGCATGATGAGGGTGTGGTTGTGGATTTAACACTGTACGTGAAGTTTTTTCTGGGCTTAGTCGCGATTATCAATCCCATTGGCTTACTTCCCGTTTTCGTGAGTTTGACCAGTCATCAAACCGCCGTTGAACGTAACCTTACCGGTAAAGTTGCCAACTTCGCGGTAGTGATTATTTTGGTGGTGACCATTTTTGCAGGCCAACATATTCTCAATATGTTTAGTATCTCTTTGTCTGCCTTTCGTATTGCAGGTGGAAGTTTGATAGCTATTATTGCCATGTCGATGCTGCAGGGGAAATTGGGTGAGGTAAAACGCAACCAAGAAGAGAAAGGTGAATCTTCTGGGATGGAATCTGTGGCAGTGGTGCCACTTGCGCTACCTCTAATGGCAGGTCCTGGTGCTATCAGTTCGGTGATTGTCTCAGCAGCAGAACATGACAGTTTTATCACTCATGTTGGTATGTCACTTACCGTAGTGGTGTTTGGCCTAACCAGTTTTACCTTGTTTCGATTAGCACCGGTGATTTATAAGATTTTGGGTAAAACAGGAATTAACGTTATTACCCGTTTAATGGGTCTACTTATGTTGGCCATCGGCATCGAGGTGATAGCCGCCGGCTTTAAAGGCTTGTTCCCAAGCCTTGCCGGATAAACTACTCGTTAAGTTGCAGCTTATATTAAATCAATCAGTGCATCGGTTTTTGGACTAAACAAATGCTGATGCAATCTAGCGGCAAATTCATCTGTCATACCTGAGATATAGTCAGCAATAACCCGCTGGCTATTTAATCCATGTTGCTCGGCGTGTTGCCACCTTTGTTGGGTACTGACTGGCAGTAAGCGAGTTGGATCCGATGCAAAGGCTTCAAACAATTCCATTACAATCTGCTGGCCTTTATATTCAAGCATCTGTATTTCGGGCTTGCGAATGACGTATTTATATACAAACCGTTTTAATACGTCTAACGCTTGGGCAAAAGCTGGCGTTAACTTAGCTTGGTAGCGCAATAAGGGCTCATCAAACTCAGTTTGCTCTTCAATATGTATGGCGGTAACAAAGCCGTTAACTAAGGTGCCAATGGCATCTTTACGTTGATGATGGGCACCAGAAAATAGCGCATCACCTATAGTGATAAATTCCTGGGCAATCCATTCGTCTTCGCTTGCTTCTAGAATATGTTGCACGTCTTGTTGCCACATGCTTTGGGTGACAATTCCCATGACGATAGCATCTTCTAGATCATGGATGGCATAGGCCGTGTCGTCAGCTAATTCCATGATGGATGCGTCAAAGGATTTATAGCGGGTGCGCTTATGTTGATTCGGGTCTGTTTGCGAATTGCTGGCAAATAGCTGTTTGTCATGGGCGTTTAGTGGTGATAATACCCAGTTCAAAATATCACTATCATCATCGAATATGCCTTTAACCGGTGGCCACTGGGATGGTTTTAACTGGCGGTGGTTGACGACTTCGTCTTGAACCTGTGTTTGATACAATGCGCTGTAGGTGGCAGGGTATTTTAATATGCCCAGTAACGTGCGTCGGCATAAATTCATACCATAGTGCTCAGTATAAGGCTCTAGGCAGGTTAAAATCCTAAATGTCTGGCCGTTGCCTTCAAAGCCGCCTTGATTGCGCATCATGTAATTAAGCGCCACTTCGCCACCGTGCCCAAAAGGTGGATGGCCAATGTCATGGGCAAGGCATAATGATTCAATTAAACTCATCGAATCCAATAGGTAGTCTAAATCTGGATACTTCTGTTTGAGTTGCGCCCTTATACCTGTGCCGATTTGCGATACTTCTAGCGAATGGGTGAGGCGTGTTCGATAAAAATCGTTCATACCCACACCTAATACTTGGGTTTTAGCTTGTAGGCGCCTAAAGGCGGCAGAATGTAAGATCCGAGCGCGATCGCGCTGGTAAGGAGAGCGATGATCATCACGACGTTTTTTGTTTTCTGTTAATCGTCTTTCATGCCATAGTTCAGATGTCATTATCGCTCCTTGCCGGTTTTGCTGTGTATTTTGCTTATAGCAGTCGGTTTATATCATCAAGGTTTAGGGTGAAACTTGGGACAAAGCACTCCATAAAGTACTTCACTGCCGGGTCACTGTTCTTCATAATCGCTGATTCTAAGCGCCTTTTAGCAGTATTAAATTCGTGGTTACCTGCTCCTTGTTCCTCTAAACACTTGAGATAAGCGCATAGGGTGTCAGCTGACTTTACGATGCGTTTGTAATCATTGTCAGCGTGTTCACTGGTTAGCAGTGATTGATAATCAGCTTTGAACTCTTCTGGAACCATCTCTAATAATCGATGCTCAGCGATAGCTTCAATCTTTTTATACTCAGCTTCTATCTCTTTATTGAAGTACTTAACTGGGGTGGGCAGATCGCCGGTGAGAATTTCACTTGCATCATGGAAGATGGCGACGGTTGCTGCTCTATCAGGGCATAGATTGGCGCCAAATTTTCGATTGCCGATGATGACTAAGGCGTGGGCGACCATGGCGACCTGTAAGGAGTGCTCTTGAACATTTTCCGGTCTAACGTTGTACATCAGTGGCCAGCGTTGGATTAACTTCATTCTGGCAAGATGGGCAAATAGGTGGCTCATATTTCTCCTGCAAACATGATGGCGACTAGTTATGTTATGCCATACTTTTAACACAATTACTGCAGTTAATTCGGCTTAAAAGCGATTAAGGCAATGAAACCAATATCATTTAAACCTAAACGTGTCTTTTAAACGATAAAGGCGACCTAAGGTCGCCTTTTTTAGCTTATTGGCGGTAGCCGTCTAGGAACTCGCCAAACTCTATCAGTGCTTTTTCTAACTCTTCTTTGTGGGGTAAGAATACCACCCGCACATGATCGGGCTCTGGCCAATTAAAGGCACTGCCTTGGACCAGGAGAATCTTTTTCTCTTTTAATAAATCGAGCACTAAACGTTCATCGTCGCGAAGATTAAACTTCTTAGCGTCCAGCTTGGGGAACGCATATAACGCGCCTTTAGGGCACTTTACGCTGACACCTGGAATTTGATTAAGTAGTTCAAAACACGTATCGCGCTGCACTTTTAATCGGCCTTCATCTGCCACTAATTCATTGATACTCTGGTAACCGCCTAACGCGGTTTGGATAGCATGTTGATTAGGCACATTTGAGCAAAGGCGCATGGAGGCTAGCATGTCTAAACCTTCAATATAGCTTTTAGCTGCTTTTAAGTTACCAGATAGCATCATCCAACCGACACGAAACCCTGCAGCGCGATAGGACTTTGATAAGCCGTTAAAGGTCACGGTTAAGATATCCTCTGAAAGACTCGCCGCTGGTATATGCTGGGCTTCGTCATACAGGATCTTGTCGTAGATTTCGTCTGCAAACAAAATAATGTCATGCTGCCTGCAAAGCTCGATAATCTCTAATAGCAAGGCTTTTGAGTAAACTGCTCCAGTGGGGTTATTGGGGTTAATTAACACAATGCCACGGGTACGATTGCTGATTTTTGCTTTGATATCGTCAATGTCTGGGAACCAGTCTGACTCTTCATCACAGCGATAGTGTTGCGCTTTGCCACCACTTAAATGCACAGCAGCAGTCCACAGTGGATAATCAGGCGAGGGCACTAGGATTTCATCATCGGTATTGAGTAGTCCCTGCATGGCCATGACAATAAGCTCAGAAACCCCATTACCGATGTAAATATTTTCAATATCCACACCAAAAATACCTTGAGCTTGGTAATGCTGTACTACCGCTTTACGTGCGGAAAACAGACCTTTAGATTCGCTGTAGCCTTGGGCGCTAGGTAGATTTAAGATCACATCACGGACGATCTCTTCCGGTGCTTCAAATCCAAACGGGGCCGGATTACCAATATTAAGTTTGAGAATGCGGTGGCCTTCGTCTTCTAGACGTCTCGCTTCTTTGTGCACTGGTCCACGTATATCGTAACAGACCGAATCTAATTTATTGGACTTAATTATTGGCCGCATGGCTACCTCGTTAATGCCTTAATATGGTTGGCGGTAATACATTCTCTGACACCCGTCGGTGCTCATGTTGAGGGGTGTGGTGGCTATTGTTAACCTACGCCGAAGAGATTAATTGGCACAATAACTAAAAAGTGTTGGTTTAGAAAGAGAAATTCGCCTTTGTTGTGGATTTTTTTGATTTTTGAGTGGTTGAATATTCTGTTGGCAGCATTTTAGTAGTGCTTGCTTGATATTTTAATCTGTACAGGCCGCTCTGCCTGGTTTTATATATCGCGCTATTATTGGTTTAGCAACAAAAAAGCCGATGTGAAAACATCGGCTTTTAAAATAGTCAATCGAGCTTAAACGCGCTTTTTAAATTCGTGAGTACGCGTGTCGATTTCAATGATATCGCCAGTTTTAACGAAATCAGCAACACTTAACGTTGCGCCACCAGCGATAGTCGCAGGCTTCATCACTTTACCTGAAGTATCACCACGTGCAGAAGGTTCTGTGTAAGTGACTTCACGGGTGACAGAAGTTGGTAGTTCAACAGAAATAGCTTTACCTTCATAGAATGTAACTTGGCAAACTTCTTCCATACCATCAACGATGTACTGCGCAGCTTCACCTAGGTTACCTGCTTCAACATCATATTGGTTGTACTCGCTATCCATGAATACATACATAGGATCAGCAAAATAAGAGTAAGTACAATCTAGACGCTCTAGAATGATGTCTTCCATCTTATCTTCACCTTTAAAGGTGGTTTCTGTTGTCGTATCAGCCAAAATGTTTTTCAACTTCATTTTAACGATAGCCGCGTTACGACCAGAGCGAGTAGTTTCAGTTTTTAATACAACCCATGGGTTGCCATCTAACATGATCACGTTACCAGGACGGAGTTCATGAGCAGTTTTCATTACATTATTCCTATGCTAGGTTTTTTATTTAACGCCGTATCTTAGCGATTTTTGACGAAATGAACTAGTCGTGTTGCAAGATCTTCGTCATCAATCGCGTTAATTGGCCATATTTTCGCATGTTTTTTCAGCTTTTCGGCATGAGTTTCAAACTGACGCCAATCATTAACCGTTTCAAGTTGATTGTCGGTATTGAAATTTGTACATAAATTTTGCCAAGTTGACGCAATTTGTGGCTCAAGTATTTTGCAATAGTGCTGATAGAAAGCCTCAAGTTTGACTAGATGGTAATCATCTTCTTGGGGATAGATGTGCCAGATAAAAGGTTTCGCAGCCCATTGCGCCCTTAAAAATGAATCCTCACCGCGGACAATATTAACATCACAGCTCCACAGTAACCGATCATAGTCTTGCTGATCTGTGACTGGCAGTATGTGTAAATGCACATTACCGACCTGCCAATGTTGGCCGATTTCAAAGGGGTTACCATCTGGATTAAACAGTGGCTTTAAGCTGTTAAGACTTCGCCCCATCGGTACCAACAATCGTGTGGTCACTTTAGCCTGCTGCCAGTGTTTGCATAACGCCACTAACGCCTCTGATTCATAACTAAACACGCTGATAAGCTGATCGCTTGGCTGATAATGTCTAACACCTAAAGCTTCTAGTAATACGGCTTTGTTAGTTATGTCAGCCTGCCAATTATCTCGCTCGGTAAATAGGTTTTTCTCACAAATAAGGCCACCGGTTTTAGGAGTAAAGCCGGGGAAAAAGAACCACTTTTTAAGACCGGAAGCTTGCATAGAGGGCAGGGCGTGGCAATCATCCACCCATTGTTCGGCGCTCAAATATTCAAGATTCAGCCAAACTGGCTGTGGCAGTTCACTCGTTTTTAATGACACTAACTGGCTTTTAACGTCATCGGGTAACTCACAAGCAAAAGCTTCTATCAGTGCGCTACCAGGCTTGTAGGCGACGCTCATTGGCTTGGTCCAATGATGAATTGTAATGCCATTGACCTGCTGTACAGGAATATGAGCATCCACCTGTGGTTGAATGTGTTTGAAACTAATTAAGTCGTCAACCCATAAGGTTATTTCTAGCTGGTACTCAGTTGATAATTGCTTTGCTAGGCGCCAGCAAACGCCGATGTCACCATAGTTGTCTACGACTGAACAGAAGATGTCCCAATGAGAAGCGGTTTCATTAGCCATTTAGTTACTCATTAAAAAAAGCGGCCACAGCCGCTTTTAATTGGATAGTTAGAAAATCGCGTCTTGCGACACTAGTCTTCTAATTCTGCTAAACACATCTCTTCGTAGATCTGTTTTACCCACTTGTCGACACGTTCTTCAGTGAGTTCTGGTTGACGGTCCTCGTCGATACCTAAGCCAACAAAATGTTTGTCACCGGCCATACCTTTAGACGCTTCGAAATCGTAACCGTCGATTGGCCAATGACCAATCACGATAGCACCACGGGCTTCAACGATTTCGTTAACCATACCCATCGCATCGAGGAAGTACTCAGCGTAGTCTTCTTGGTCACCACAGCCGAAAATAGCAACTAATTTATCTTCAAAGTCAATTTGCTCAAGCTCAGGGAAAAAGTCATCCCAATCACATTGTGCTTCGCCATAGTACCAAGTTGGAATACCAAAAATCAGTAGATCATACTCTTGGATCTGCTCTTTGGTGCTTTTAGCGATATCTTTAACTTCGACCATTTTCTTACCCAGTTTTTTCTGGATCATTTTGGCCACGGCTTCGGTATTACCTGTATCGCTACCGAAAAAAAGACCTACAGTTGCCATTGTCTTTCCTTAATCTAGTTCACTATCTATTAGAATTCACTTTAGCTTAGGCATTAATTTGCTTTTGTAAAATGGATTCAATTAATTGACTGCGGCTGATGTTACTGGCCAATGCTTTTTCATTCAAGGCGTCATACAAATCTTGTGACACCTTTAACTCTATTCGCTTTAATCCAGCAGCTCTGTCGCGTTGAATTTGGTTTCTCTTGTTGACCTTTAGTTGTTGCTCTCTTGGCAGTGGGTTACTGCGGGGGCGTCCACGACGCTTTTCGTTAGCAAACAGGTCTATTGTTGTTCTATCGGATGTTTCTTTAGCCATGAATACTTGCTTAACCTATGCCTGAGGACTCCCAGGACACCTGGATGATACCTTTTGCCACAAACCCGGCGCAGCCGAGAAAGAGCACTAGCCATACTATATAACGACCAAACTTGGGGACTTTGCCCTGTTTAAGCACGTCATGAATCGCCATGCCGATAAAGAAAAATATCGCCGCGAAAAAAAAGTTAAGACCTAAGGTCTCAATTTGTTCCATATACTGAGATAACATACTTCAGTTCCCTCAGGCCTAAAAAGAGGCGCGAATATACCATAGTTCAAGTCTCTCTGCTATACGCTTTACGCAGTATCAAAGGATCATTTTTGGCTATGTTTGTTAATAAAATCAGCTACTATTCGATTGAAAATCTCGGGTTTTTGCGCATGTAACCAATGCCCCGTTGCCGCAATGGTCTTCGATTCTATGTTTGGTAGTTGTTCAATATATGCTTGACGATGGGCTGCAGTAACATAGTCTGAGTCTCCACCTCGTATACACAGTGCTGGACCTAGGTAACTTGTTGGGAAGCTTGGCCAACCTATCAATTCATCATAACTTTGTTGAAGGCCAGTCAAGTTCATTCGCCAGCTAAAACTTTGCTCGTTTCTTATTAGGTTTTTAATTAAAAACATGGCCGTACCGTCATCAATACCTTGATGTTTAAGGTGTGACATTGCGTCGTTGCGACTGGTGATTTGCTCAAGCGGTAAGCTGGTTAATGCGGCAAACACCTTGTCATGGCGACGAGGGTAGGCAACCGGAGAGATGTCAGCAGCAATTACGCTAGATACCTTCTCTGGGTATGACAATGCCGTGGCCATGGCGATTTTTCCGCCCATTGAATGACCCACTAAATGGGCTTTATCTATTTGTAGATGATCTAGTAACTCAATGATCGCTTCAGCTAGCGATGCATACGACATCTGTGACCATTTTGGACTTAGCCCGTGGTTAGGCACATCAATTCTCACAACATGATAGTGCTGACTTAAATGCCGGCCTAAGGTTTTTAGGTTGTCGGCACTGCCAAAAAGGCCATGGATTAACATTACCGTGTCACCGGTACCTTGTTGTTCAAAATGAATCATTGAACTTCACCTACAATGGATAAATTGTCGCAAATTGTGCCTGCAAATTGATGGCAAAGACAAGGTTAAATGCATAAAGGCTGATATTGTTGCTGAGTTTTTATGCAAAACGATCGGTAAAAAAGGATCTGGTTATGATCTTTGGTTTTTTTGAATGATCAGCCCTTTATTATCGCAGGGAAAATACCATACACTAGGTCGGTCTTTTTATTTGAGTGAGTGGTTGATTGAATTTCACTGCGCTTTCAAATGTGTTTACTACTTAAGGAAGAAACTAACCATGAAATATATAGAAGTAGATGAAGAGTTATATCGCCACATAGCCAGTAAAACTGAACGAATTGGTGAAAGTGCGTCAGACATTCTTCGACGTCTTCTAGGGTTGGACTTAAGTGAGCAAATGGTTACCGCCCCTGCAGAAATAAGTGAGCCCAGTTTAGAATCTGTGGAGCAGTCACCGGCTGCGTCAGTGAGTGATGAACAATCTATAAGCTTCGATGTGTTGCAAACTAAAATTAATGACGAAGTTTTCAATGAGCAAAAAAGCGCTGTAAGCCGATTTTTATTTTTACTAGATGCGGTATATCAAACAGCGCCAGGTCAGTTTGATCAAGTTTTGCAGATTAAGGGTCGTGATCGCCTTTATTTCGCAACCTCAAAGCAGCAATTACTTGAAGCCAGTAAATCGGCTAATCCAAAAGAGATTGGTAGTAGCGGCTTTTGGGTCACCACAAATAACAATACTGCGAAAAAGCGCACCATTTTAACAGAAGTGTTAAAACAATTTGATATAGTCGATGCAGATATTGATGTATTAATTAGCAAGATTTAATTCAATAAAGAGGGGTAAGCGCTTGGCTATACATGAACGCGCAGGGATCGTTGCGCAGCAAAAGGATTTGGTTAATGTTCCTAGGCTTATGAGCGCATATTATCGCTTAAGCCCTGATGTGTCTAAAGCAGAACAAGCTGTCAGTTTTGGTACATCAGGACATCGCGGCAGCTCGTTGTCAGTTAGTTTTAACGAAAAGCATATTCTAGCGATCACTCAAGCGATGGTGGATTATCGTCAGCAAGCTGGAATAACCGGCCCGGTGGTGGTGGGTATTGATACCCACGCCTTATCAGAAGCTGCCAATATTTCAGTGTTAGAAGTGTTAACGGCCAATGGCATAAAGGCCATCGTGCAGCAACGTGGCGGCTATACACCTACACCGGTAGTTTCTCACTATATTATTAGTCAAAACAAACAACGAGATGATCTCGTTGATGGCCTGATTATTACCCCTTCCCATAATCCGCCACAAGATGGTGGCATCAAGTACAATCCGCCCCATGGTGGACCGGCAGAGGCGGAGATTACTCGCCAGATTGAGCAAGCCGCTAATCGTTATCTTGCTAGTCAGTTAGAAGGGGTCCGACGTCTACCGATAGACGTGGCGAAGCAAACCGGACTGATTGATGAGCAGGATTTGATCACACCTTATGTCAGCGATTTAGCCAATGTGATAGATATGCAGGCGATAGCTAAAGCCGGAGTAAAAATAGGCGTTGATCCGCTAGGTGGCTCTGGTATTCATTATTGGCAGCCTATAGCGAGTCATTACGGCATTAACATCAATATCGTGAATGACAAAGTTGATCCGAGTTTTAGCTTTATGCCATTAGACAAGGACGGCAAGATCCGTATGGATTGTTCATCTCCATATGCCATGGCCGGGTTACTTGCACATCAAGATAAATTTGATATATGTGTTGGTAATGATCCCGACTACGATAGGCATGGCATTGTCTGTCCAGGCACTGGCTTGATGAACCCAAATCATTTTCTTGCAGTGGCGATAGAGTATCTGATGACTTATCGCTCGCAATGGGACGCCAGTCTATTAGTAGGTAAAACCTTAGTGTCTAGCGCCATGATCGACAGAGTGTGCGCTGATTTAGGTAAGCAGCTTTGCGAAGTTCCAGTCGGTTTTAAGTGGTTTGTTGATGGTTTAGCAAAGGGTGATTTCGCCTTCGGTGGTGAAGAAAGCGCAGGGGCAGCCTTCTTAAAACAAGATGGCTCAACTTGGTGCACAGATAAAGACGGTTTTATATTGGCATTGCTTGCCGCAGAAATTTTAGCGGTTACTGGGCAAACACCAGCCGAGCGTTATCAAGCTCTGGAAGCCAAGCATGGTAAAAGCTTTTACAAACGTGTAGACAGCCCTGTTTCACTTTCACAAAAACAACGTTTTGGCGAGTTATTAAAACAAGGTGTTGATATTAAAACACTCGGTATTGATACTTTAGCTGAAGAAGCGATAACTCAGGTGCTAACTCATGCGCCGGGCAATGGTGCAGCGATTGGCGGTATTAAGGTGACCACTGCTAATGCGTGGTTTGCCGCTAGGCCGTCAGGTACAGAAGCACTATTTAAGATCTATGGCGAAAGCTTTGTGAGTGAATTGCATTTACAGCAAGTGCTAGCGCAAGCACAGACTTTGATAAGTACTATGTTGTCGGATTAACTCGGGTGTGTATTTTGACTTGTTAATCAAAAAAAGGAGCGAAAGCTCCTTTTTTATTACTCTGGTTTATTGGTTTGGACCTATTGGCTAGCACTATTAACTCTTATCTAATAGGCTTTAACTTAATAACTAATGTGACAGCTTGGCAGATTGTTTTTGGCTAGGTATTGCTGATGGTACTCTTCTGCTTGATGGAATGTCAGTACAGGCACGATTTCAGTGACTATTTGGCGGATCCCCCATTTGCCACTTTTTATTAACGCCAGTTTAGCCGCTTCGGCTTGTTGTTTTTGGCTTTGGTCATGGAAGAAAACACAGCTACGGTATTGGCTGCCAATATCACCGCCTTGTTGATTCAGAGTCGTTGGGTTGTGGTTTTGCCAAAATACCGCTAATAACGTTTCGTAGCTGACAAGTTCTGGATCGAAAGTGACTTGTACCACTTCCGCGTGGCCAGTATTACCTTGTTTAACCTCTTCATAGGTAATGGCTTTATCGTTACCACCCATGTAGCCACAAACCGTTGACTCTACGCCATCGATTTCATTGAAAAAGTACTCGACACCCCAAAAACATCCTGCGCCAAATGTTGCTACTGCCATCACTACCTCTACTATCCTAATTATTTTGGCCATCCAAACGTCTATACGTCCTATAGTGTTTGAATCTGTTTATAAATGCAACCCTTTATTTGCCGATGATGGATTTACGCTTACGACATGGTTGTAAAAATGGATAAGTGATATCATCTAGGGCAACTAGCGCACGGCGCATCAAGGAGCTGGATGAAAAGAGCATGTCCACATGCCCACTGCCAGCATCACTAAAGGAGAACATCGTGTTACAAGCACTCCAAGCCTCTAAAGATTTTTTAAGTTTGACCCTAGATCATCCCTTTAATATCGACCAAGCATTTAGCTACCATCTGACGAACAACACCTTAGTTGAGGTGTGGGATACTGGGGTGATTGTGTTTACGCCTAAAGTGGCAAACGGCAAAGATGTTATTTTGTCTTGTGCTGTTCATGGCAACGAAACGGCGCCTATAGAGTTGTGTAATGATCTTATTGGACAAATTCTAAATGAATCCATTGAAGTTAAACAACGGGTGATGTTTCTTATCGGTAACCCAGCGGCTATCCATAACGGTACTCGTTTTGTTGATGAGAACTTAAATCGCTTATTCAGTGGTGCCCACTCTGAAGGTGAGGGGCTGACTAACCCTGAGAGAGTAAGAGCTAAAAAGCTTGAAAGCTATGTGGATCGTTTTTTTGAAAGTGGTAATCAACACGATCACCGCATTCACTATGACTTGCACACAGCAATTCGCGGATCAAAGCATGAGAAGTTTGCTATCTATCCATTTAGGCCCGGCCGTAAGTACAGCAGTGAACAAATTATGTTCCTAGCTAGCTGCGGTATTGAAACCGTCCTGTTCCATCACGAACCAACCACGACATTTAGCTATTACTCGTCTGAAAAATTCCATGCCGACGCCTTTACCATTGAACTGGGTAAAGTGATGCCAATGGGGCAAAATGACATGACGCGTTTTATCGCTATGAAAGATATGCTGATTCGCTTGGTGTCAAACCAGCCTTTGGAGCTACCAGAGTTTGATGAATCTCGCTTGAACTTGTATCAAGTTTGCCGGGCGATTAACAAAGGCTTTGAAGATTTTGAGTTTACCTTTGCTAACGATGTAGAAAATTTCACAGCTTTCCCTCGAGGCTATATTTTAGCGAAAGAGGGCGGCAACGAGATTAAAGTTGAACAACCTATCGAGGCGATTGTATTCCCTAATGCTAAGGTTCCTGTCGGTCAGCGCACAGTATTAATGTTGAAGCCTGCATCTACCGAGAATATTGCGTAAACTGCGTTATTTCACGTAGTTGTAAAGCAAAATATACAAGTAAATTTAGCCTTAGTTGATGTTCAATATGTGCTATTGCTTGATAGGTAGTTTACGTTAACGTAATGTCTTTGCGGCGTATAACAATGAGATAAGCCATCGCTGCAATGTGATGGTTTGCAGAACAATAGCACTCAGCTGATTAAGAGATAAAGTATGAGCAACGCAACAAGCAGCACAGAAACTGTTCATCGCGTGTGTTTTTTAGATAAGGATTCTTTAAATATTCCTATTCTAAAAATTCTTCAAGCGGATGGAACAACCTACGATAAGGCCGTGTTACCGGTAATAGACCAAGCGTTGGCCGAAAAAATTTATGATACTTGTGTGTTTACACGAGTTTTAGACGAGCGCATGTTAGGGGCGCAACGTCAAGGGCGCATCAGTTTTTATATGACCTGTACCGGTGAAGAAGCGTCCATTATTGGCAGTACGGCGGCGCTAGACGATGAAGATGTCATCTTAGCCCAGTACCGTGAACACGCGGCTATTCGCTATCGTGGTTTTACTACTGAGCAGTTTATGAATCAGCTGTTTAGCAATGAAAAAGATCTTGGTAAGGGTCGTCAGATGCCTATCCATTACGGTAGTGAAGCCCTAAACTATCAGACTGTTTCATCGCCGCTAGGCACGCAGATCCCTCAAGCAACGGGTGTGGGTTATTCACTTAAGATGTTAGGTAAACGCAACCTAGCTATTTGCTATTTTGGTGAAGGTGCCGC
This sequence comes from Shewanella waksmanii, assembly GCF_043643685.1. Lineage (GTDB taxonomy): Bacteria > Pseudomonadota > Gammaproteobacteria > Enterobacterales > Shewanellaceae > Shewanella > Shewanella waksmanii_A. The sequence continues at coordinate 63,991 of NZ_JBHZSN010000015.1, read as the reverse complement.
CTCTGAAGGGGATTTTCACGCTGGGCTAAATATGGCCGCTGTTTTAAATTCTCCCACGATTTTCTTCTGTCGTAACAATGGTTACGCGATTTCGACACCAACTGAAGAGCAATTTGTTGGTAATGGTATAGCCAGCCGCGGTGTTGGTTACGGTATGCACACAATTCGTGTAGACGGTAACGATATGTTAGCGGTGCTTGCTGCGACACAACAAGCGCGAGCGTATGCCATAGAAAACAACGCTCCGGTACTGATCGAAGCCATGACCTATCGACTCGGTGCTCACTCTTCATCAGATGACCCATCGGGTTATCGTTCTAAAGAGGAAGAGGAAAAGTGGCAGCTTCATGATCCAGTGAAACGTTTCAAGTTGTGGATGATGAATAAAGGCTGGTTAACTGAAGAGCAAGATCAACAGTTATACGACAAATATCGCCAAGAAGTGTTGGCTGAGCTAAAAGTGGCTGAAAAATTACCACTACCCCATGTCGATACGGTGATTGACGATGTTTATGATGAACCAACACCAAGATTGAAAGCGCAACTTGAGTCGTTGAAGAAACACATTAAGAAGTATCCAGAGTCTTATCCTAACAGTGCAGGGAGAGTATAGTTGTGGCTAAAATAAATATGTTACAAGCCATCAATGATGCCTTGACGACTGCTATGGAAACTGACGACAAAGCGTTGTTATTCGGCGAAGATGTTGGTCATTTTGGTGGCGTGTTCCGCGCGACGTCGGGAATCCAGGAAAAGTTTGGTAAACAGCGTTGTTTTAACTCGCCATTAACCGAACAAGGTATTGCTGGTTTTGCAAACGGTTTAGCATCTAATGGTATGACGGCTATCGCCGAAATTCAGTTTGCAGATTATATCTTCCCTGCGTTTGACCAAATTGTGAATGAAACCGCTAAATTCCGCTACCGCAGTGGTAACGAGTTTAACGTAGGCGGTGTGACATTCCGCACTCCATATGGTGGTGGCATTGCCGGTGGTCATTATCATTCACAGTCTCCTGAAGCTTACTTTACCCAAACAGCAGGTTTAAAGGTCGTTGTGCCTCGTAACGCTTATCAGGCTAAAGGTCTGCTATTAGCGTCTATCCGTGATCGTAACCCTGTGGTGTTCTTTGAGCCAAAACGACTCTATCGCGCTAACGTTGGTGAAGTGCCAGATGAAGCATATGAAATCGAGTTAGGGAAAGCGGAAGTCGTATCAGAAGGGACTGATATTACGTTATTGGCATGGGGCGCTCAGATGGAGATCATCGAAGATGCTGCCAAGATGGCTGCCAAAAAAGGCATTTCATGTGAAGTGATTGATTTACGTACTCTTGCGCCATGGGATGTGGAAACTGTCGCGAAATCTGTGCGTAAAACCGGTCGTCTCTTGATTAACCACGAAGCGCCGCTGACTGGTGGCTTTGCTGGTGAAATTGCAGCAACTATTCAAGAAGAGTGCTTCTTGCATCTTGAGTCTCCTATCGCGCGGGTATGTGGTCTTGATACGCCTTATCCATTAGTGCACGAGAAAGAATATATGCCTGATGCGTTAAAAACTTTTGAAGCCATTAAAGCCTCGGTCAAATACTAGGAGCAAAACAATGATTAAAGATTTTATTTTGCCCGATATTGGTGAAGGCGTTGTCGAATGTGAGTTGGTAGAGTGGCTAGTTGAAGAGGGCGACTCGGTAGTTGAAGACCAACCTATTGCCGATGTAATGACCGATAAAGCTCTGGTGCAAATTCCTGCGCCTAATGCTGGTGTGATCAAAAAACTTCATTACAAAAAAGGTGAAATCGCCATCGTTCATAAACCATTGTATTCAGTGGATATAGCGGATGATGATGCAGTATCTTCTGCGAGTGAACAAGTCGAACAAACTGTTGAGGCGGCATCAGGTTCAGTTAGCGGTGAAACAAATTCATCGGTAAAATCTACGCAAGTCGAAGAGTTTTTACTGCCCGATATCGGTGAGGGTATCGTTGAGTGTGAACTGGTAGAATGGCTCGTGGCTGAAGGTGATTATGTCGTCGAAGATCAGCCTATTGCAGACGTGATGACCGACAAGGCATTGGTACAAATTCCAGCCATTAAAAACGGTAAGGTTGCCAAGTTACATTATCGCAAAGGTCAACTTGCAAAAGTGCATGCGCCATTATTCGCTATCGAAGTAGATGTAGAATCTGATAGCAGTGCATCAGCAACAGTAAACTCAGCCTCTAAAGCCAGCGAAGAAATTGTAGAGTCTGGTGTTGATAGCGGTGCAAACACAGGTGCTGCTCAAGGTAAGGCGCTTGCGAGTCCTGCGGTCCGCCGCTTAGCGCGTAGTTACGATATTAATATTGCTGAAGTCCCGGGCAGCGGTAAAAGCGGCCGTGTGTATAAAGAAGATGTAGAACGATACCGTGGTCAACTGGTTAAAGGCCAAAGCACACAAACTACCACGGTCGAATCTGAGCCTAAAACCACCACCCCAGCGCCAGCAGTTAGCGTTGCAGACCGTACAGAAGCAATTAAAGGCGTGAAAGCTGTGATGGCTAAGATGATGACGGAGTCAGTGTCTACCATTCCACACTTTACTTATTGCGAAGAGCTGGATTTAACCGAGCTTTGTTTACTCAGAGAGCAAATGAAAGCTAAATATTCTACTGATGAATTAAAGCTAACAATGATGCCGTTCTTTATGAAGGCAATGTCATTGGCTTTAAAAGTATATCCGATCATCAATAGTCGTGTTAATGACGATTGTACTGAGTTGACTTATTTAGGCTCGCATAATATCGGTATGGCAGTTGATTCGAAAGTTGGCTTATTAGTGCCTAATGTTAAAAATGTTCAGTCTCGCTCGATTCTAGAGGTGGCTGCTGAAATCACCAGACTCACCAATGATGCCAGAAGTGGACGTGTCGCCCCTAGTGACCTTAAAGGAGGAAGTATCTCTATTTCAAATATTGGTGCTTTAGGTGGCACTGTGGCAACGCCGATTATTAATAAGCCCGAAGTGGCTATTGTAGCTTTAGGTAAGTTACAAACGTTACCGCGATTTAATGAAAATGGTGAAGTAGAAGCGCGTAAGATCATGCAGGTCAGTTGGTCTGGTGATCATCGGGTCATTGATGGTGGTACCATTGCACGTTTCTGTAATCAGTGGAAAGCCTATTTAGAAAATCCACAAGAGATGCTGTTAGCGATGCAGTGATCCTACATTGAATGCCAAGTTAAAAGAGCGCTTTGCGCTCTTTTTTGTTTAATGAGCTGGTAAGTTTCAGTATAATTCCGCCAATAAGTCACATAGATGGTTAGAGCATGAGTCAGTTAGTCCCAGAATTAGCAGAAATCCAATACCCGTTTCCCGCCAAACCGACCCCATTAAGTGATGCTGAAAAGCAAGCTTATAAGGCAAGAATTAAACAGCTATTGATAGAAAAAGAAGCAGTATTGGTTGCCCATTACTATACCGATCCTGAAATTCAAGCTTTAGCGGAAGAGACTGGTGGCTGTGTTTCTGACTCATTGGAAATGGCGCGTTTTGGCCGTGATCATCCGGCTAAAACATTGATTGTTGCTGGGGTTAAGTTTATGGGGGAAACCTCTAAAATTCTGAGCCCAGAGAAAACGGTGTTAATGCCAACATTAGATGCAACCTGCTCATTAGATGTAGGCTGTCCAATTGACACCTTTACCGAGTTTTGTGATGCCCACCCAGATCATACTGTCGTCGTTTATGCCAACACTTCTGCAGCAGTTAAAGCGCGTGCAGACTGGGTTGTGACTTCCAGTATTGCACTAGAAATTGTCGAGCACTTAGATAGCGAAGGTAAAAAGATTATTTGGGGACCTGATCGCCACCTAGGTAGCTATATTGCGAAAGAGACCGGCGCTGACATGTTGATGTGGCAGGGTGAGTGTATTGTACATGATGAGTTCAAAGCAAAAGCGTTACGTGAATTAAAACAGCAATATCCAGATGCCGCCATTTTGGTACATCCTGAGTCGCCTGCTAGTGTTGTTGAACTTGCTGATGCCGTGGGCTCAACCAGCCAATTGATTAAGGCGGCGCAAACCATGGACAATGACACCTTTATTGTCGCGACCGATAAAGGCATTTTCTACAAAATGCAGCAAGCAGCCCCTGGGAAGCAACTGATTGAAGCACCAACGGGTGGTAATGGTGCGACTTGCCGTAGTTGCGCACACTGCCCGTGGATGGCAATGAACGGACTAAAAGCGATTGAAGCAGCACTCATTAATCAAAATCCAGCAGAGCACGAAATTCATGTTGATGACAGTTTGAGAGAAAAGGCGTTGATCCCGCTAGATAGAATGCTTAACTTTGCTAAAACATTGAACATGCAAGTAAAAGGCAACGCATAGTTTTTGATGCAAGGCCAGCCTTTTATCGGTTGGTTTGATCGCATAATTGATTTTAAACAATAAAAATCCCTAAATATGGGGACTTTTTTTGTTTGGCGGTAAGAATCAGCTAGACTAATGGTAGTTTTAATTTCCATTATAATCAGGGAAGATATCATGAAGATGAATTGGATAGGCGATATCAGCATAAAAAACAAACTATTACTCGTGATGATGCCGCCTATTATAGGCTGTTTTTTCTTCGGGTTTTACGTTGTTTATGGTCAGTATCAAGTTATACAAAGTTTAAAAAGTGTCACCATTCTTAGTGAGTTAGCGGTGGTTAATGGCAACTTAGTACATGAGCTGCAAAAAGAGCGTGGCATGAGTGCAGGATTCATCGGTTCGCATGGTAAAAATTTTAGTAGCAAACTTCCCAATCAACGCCAACTCAGTGATAGTCAAATCCGTCAATATCAGCAATTTGTAGACAATCACGCTTTACCCGATAGTTTCGCCAATGAACTCAGAAGAGTCAATACTGCACTTAGTCAACTAGATGGTATTCGCCAACGGGTTGATAATCTGTCTATTTCAGTGGCTGATGAGGTCAAGTTCTATACCGATCTTAACAGTGCGTTACTATCGATTGTCGATCATACTGTAAAAGCATCTGCCGATAAGCAAATTGCGATTCAAGCTGCAGCGTTTAGTGCGTATTTACAAATGAAAGAGCGAGCCGGAATTGAACGTGCTGTGCTCAGCTCTACGTTTGGTAATCAAGCTTTTAAGCCGGGTATGTTTGTTAAGTTTATCAATCTAGTATCTGAACAAAATAGTTATCAAGAACGCTTTCTAGCGCTTTCAGATTCTGAAACTGTTAGCCGCTATCAAACCATTAAAAATAGTCAACCTTTTGCCGCGGTGCAGAATTATCGTGATATTGCCATAGCGCGAGATCCAAGCAGGTTATCTAATGCCTCGGCTGAGCAGTGGTTTGCGACATCGACATCACGGATTGAGCTGGTTCGTCAAAATGAGCAAGCGTTATCAGCAGCACTTATTGGCAACACTGAAAGCCGATTATCTGCAGCAAATACCTTGATGTATAGCGTGATTCTACTAATGGTTATTTCTAGCATCTTTGTATTTAGCTTGTCTTTTGCCATTGGCTCCTATTTTCATAATAGTTTGGCTTACTTACATAAAACAATCGTCAATGCCCAACGTAATTTTGATCTCACTGTCAGAGTGGATGATAGCCACCAAGATGAAATTGGTCAGTTAGCCAAAGCTTATAACGCCATGATGCAAGATTTTGAAGCGGTGATCACTCAAGTGGTTAATAGCAGTGAATCGTTAATAGGCGCTTCGAAAGCGATGGAGGCTTGCGCAGTAACCATGCAAAATGATGTTTCTGCTGGCCATATTGAAGCTGACCAAGTAGCCTCAGCCATGACTGAGATGAGTGCCACAGTACAAGAAATTGCTGCTAATGCAGAAAAAGCTTCAGAAGCGTCTACCGCGGCCAATTTAGAGGCAAAAGAGGGTAATCGTGAAGTGGCAAAAACGTCAGATTCTATTCATGTGCTTGCCAATGAAATTGAACAGGCGTCAGCCGCTATTCATAGTTTAGATCAGGATATACAAGGCATTGTTAGTGTGCTTGGTGTTATTAGCGGGATTGCTGAGCAGACAAACTTATTGGCATTAAACGCAGCCATTGAAGCGGCTAGGGCAGGGGAAATGGGCCGTGGTTTCGCGGTTGTTGCGGATGAAGTGCGTAGCCTAGCTCAGCGGGCACAGTCGTCCACTGAAGACATTCGAAATATGACTGAGCGTTTGGAGAAAGGGGCTGATGTCGCTGTAAAAGCGATGGCAGTTGGTAAATCCCAAGCCCAAGTCAGTGTTGAGGAGTCTGAGAAAGCCGGTGAAGAGCTAAAACGTATTGTTGAAGAGGTGGGGGTGATCGACAGTATGAATGAGCAGATTGCCGCTGCCACCCATGAACAATCCGCGGTATCAGAAGAAGTTAATCGCAATGCCATGAAGATAAGCGATATCTACCAGAGTACGCAGCAAGTCGCTGATGAACTGAGTATATTAAATGAGAAGTTGCTTAAAGAAGCGAGTGAAATGGTTAACTTAGTCAGTAAGTTTAGTGTGGCTAAGTAAGTAGGTTGGAAAAAATCGTTTAGCAAATATGCAAACGTCTGGTATTTCAGTTTTTTCCCTTGACCCTATACCGGCTTTTGCGTAGAGTAGCGCTCCGTTGACGACATAGATTCGTTAATAACGGTGGGGTGTCCGAGTGGCTGAAGGAGCACGCCTGGAAAGTGTGTATACGGCAACGTATCGAGGGTTCGAATCCCTCCTCCACCGCCATATATTAAAAGGGTGACAGTAAAAGCTGTCACCCTTTTTTCGTTTTATTTCTCATTTTGTTTTCATTAAATTCGACGCCTTAACACCGCTTATATCAACAATTAGCCAATAGAATCTATAGCTTAGAAAATTTGTTCTACACTTAAATTAACTACATATCCTTAGGTGTAGATTATGAAGCAGGTTTTGATTACCTTGGTGTTATTATTTAGCTGCAAAATAGAGGGGGCTAACCCAGATACCCACCATACTGCTAGCTCAGATATGACGGCGGTTAGAACCATCGCTCCGCAATCAGAAAATGACGCGTCACATGCTTACTTTTTGCAACTTCTTGACCTTGCCTTATCGCAATCCAGTGACAAATACGGCGATTATCAAATCCTATTAAGCCCAGACACATCGACCCAAGGGCGTTGGTTTAGAATGTTAAAAGACAATCGCTATCTTGATGTGATTTGGGCGGGCAGTAATCTAACTAGAGAGCAAGACTTTACAGCTATCCCAGTTGATTTACTTGGAGGCATTCTTGGGGTGAGAACCCTAATTATTCGTAAACAAGATAGGCAAGTTTTCTTAGCCATTGATTCTATTGAGGCGCTGTCAAAGTTGGTTGCTTGCCATGGAAAACATTGGCCAGATACTGAAATTTTAAGAAATGCAGGTTTACCTGTGATGACAGTGTCGAGTTATGAAGCTAACTTCACCATGCTAGAAAGGGAGCGCTGCGACTATTTTCCCCGCGGTATCCACGAAGCCTATAGCGAAATTGAGCAATACCATGTGCTTAATGGCAATAGATTGGCAATATTTGATGAATTGTTAATCGTTTACCCATTTAATATGTGGTTTTTCGTTGACCAAAATAACAGCGTGTTGGCGGAGCGGTTGCAATTTGGGCTTACGCAAGCGAGAAATAATGGATCCTTACTGCAATTGATGAAACAAAACCCCATCACAGCGCACCTGTTCCCCATTGAGAAGTGGCAAGATAAAAAGGTGATAACAATTGAAAACCAGCAAGCGTCGTTAATTGATAATCCCAACGCTTGGTGGCTTTTAGAAACATTTCCTTTTTACAGCAGCGGACTGAACAAATAAAATACTTGCTCTATCACTCGTTTGTAATAGGGGCGGCGTTGCCAGCGTTGCCTGTCTAGCTTTTCTGAATCCGCCATATATTGCTGATGAAGGGTGATAAGTGATTGGGTGAAAGCCCGTTCATCGACTGCTAAGGTGACTTCAAAATTCAGCCACAAACTACGCATATCGAGATTGACGGTACCTATTAGGCAGTGACTGTTATCGACGACAACCGATTTGGTATGTAATAAACCACCTTTAAATCGATAGATATTGACCCCTGCATTGAGTAAATCGTTAAAAAATGAGCGGCTAGCCCACTTTACCATGGTGGAGTCATTGTGCCTTGGAATAATCACATTAACGTTAACGCCGCGGTTTGCGGCAGCAATTAAGGCATTTTGTAGATTTTCACTCGGTACAAAATAAGGGGTTGTGATCACTATTGATTCAGTCGCTTGATAAATACTCTGCATCAAGACTTGATGAATGATCTGTTCTGGCATGCCAGGGCCTGATGGAATCACCTGGATCTGGTTGTCAGGCTGGGCATTGGCTGCACTTTGCGATTGAATGTCTGGCAGAGTACGTTGATTGGTTTCGACTTCCCAATCCCAAGCGTGAATACAGCTTAGCGCAGCAACACTAGGGCCTTCAATCCTAACCATGACGTCAATCCATTCGCCAACACCTGCATCTTGCTTAAAGCATTTAGGATCAACCATGTTCATTGAACCGGTATAACCAATGCTATTGTCTATAGTGACAATTTTTCTATGTAACCTAAGATCGAGTCGACGGAAAAACATCCGCAGAGGACTCACCTTTAGCGCTTCTATCACTTGAATGTTGGCCTTTCTTAATCTTTTTGGCCACTGTGATTTAAAGAACTGCCTGCTACCAGCACCATCTATCAGTAGTTTAACTGTCACGCCTCGTTTAGCTGCAGCAATCAATCGATTGGCGACATCGTCAGCCAGTCCGCCTGGGTGCCAAATGTAAAATTCCATATAAATATGGTGAGTTGCGTTATCTATATCATTAATAATGGCTGATAAGATTTGCTCTGGTGATGACTTTAAAGTCATCTCATTATCAGACAAGCTAGGTATCCCCACATGAGTATTACAATAAGCACTGATAGATTGGGCGTATGAGCTCAACTTTTCAGGGCGGTGCTGGGGCAATTGGTACAATTGTGCAAACCATCTTTTATAAGGAAGATACATATCAATCGCGCGTTTAGCGCGGGTTTTACCCAAATTAAGCTCACCAAACATCAGGTATGCAATGACACCAACAAAGGGTACAAAGTAGATAATCAACATCCAAGCGAAGGAAACGCCGATATTTCGTCGTTTGCTTATGACTCTTACCACGACACCGGCAAGGACTAACCAGTAAAGTAATACACTAAGGAGTGTGAGCAGTTGATAAAAATTTTCCATATATGGTGGTGAATATCCCACTGAGTTTGTTTGCAAAATGCGATGAGCAGTAGTATACAGTAAAATTTTAAAATGCGGCTTAAAAGCGATAACGCATATAGCTTGATTCGGAGTGAGGCAGTATTTGAATATTCGGTCCGGTAAAAGGGCGCTAGTGATACTTATCTGTGGTCTGATACTGATGTTAATCTATGACCATGTAATTTCATCCTTTAACGGAGAAGCGGCGATAATGAGCTACGGCCAGCAACCTTATTTTGTTCACCATTGTCTATCAAACGCTGACACTAAGGTGTTAGATGAACAAGGTGAGCTATCTGTGGCTGTTTGGAATATTTATAAGCAGAAAAAACCTAATTGGCGTCAGCAGTTTAATGATTTAAGCCGTTACGATTTAGTGTTATTGCAAGAAGCAAAGCTCAACGCAGCATTGGATCATCAAATTAATGGCGCCAATATGCACGCCCTAATGGCCAAAGGGTTTGTCATTCGAGGCCAAGCGATGGGAGTGATGACACTGTCAAATAGCCACGCTGATGAAGCTTGTGCATATCAAAGTGTTGAGCCCTGGATCCGTTTTGCTAAATCAACGCTCGTGAGTCGTTACCATTTGTCTGACGGCCGGCAGTTACTTGTTGTTAATCTTCATGGGGTTAATTTTGATTGGCGTCTGTCTACCTACCAAGCGCAATGGGATTTAGTGGCGGAGCAACTTAAACAGCATCACGGTCCGCTAATCGTTGCTGGTGATTTTAACACTTGGCGAGCAGGGCGGATGCAGGTAGTTAATCAATTTGCAGCAACTTTTGGTCTGACAGGTGCCAGCTTTCATCAAGATTATCGTAGCCGAGTTTTAGGTCAGCCTCTTGATCATCTATTTTATCGAGATTTAACGCTATTGCAGGCGGATGCGATAGCGTCTACAGCTTCAGATCATAATCCAATCGTGGCTCGTTTTGCGCTCAAGCCTTAACTTGTTGGTTTAGGTTGAGTGAAATGGCAATTGTTAGTCGCGCGATTGAATTTACCCAGGAAGCTTGGGTATTGATTTAGGAAGTGCTTACCAAAATATACACCTAGGGGTTTATTGATATTGGTAATTTTAATAAAAGTGCCTTTCTCGACATTAGCTCGGTAAATGGCATTAGCAAAAAGAATCTCATTCTCCATAATTGCGTCGATACGTCTATTGACTAACAGTTTTACTAAGTCATTAATATTGTTTGTTTTGTGAATAGTTTTAAAGCCATTATCTTGTAGCCAAAAAAGTGTATTAGAGTGCTTCCTACTACCAAAAACCGCTTTGGTTTTTAATGTATTTATATCAGTTGATAATACCGTATCTTTATGCAGGTAAAACGACCATTTTTGCTCGATAAAGGTATCGCTTAGGATGGCATATTCATCACGGCCTTGATGGCTTGAAGCGGCAAAAAAACCATCATAGTGCCCTTGAGCTGTGCCAGATTGTGCGCGTCCCCATGGCACGAATTCAACGCGATAGTCTTGCTGTAATTGTCCCATCACACACTCTAGGGCATCTATGGCATAGCCATATTGTTTGTCACCTTGTTCAATTTGATAAGGCGCCCAGTCTTGAGTCGCAATGGTAACTAATTGGGGGCTGGCTAGCTCATTGGCAGCGACCTCACTACTCAATAAGGCAACTGTGGCAACTGTGGCAACGACGAGTTTGTTGATGTTTTTTGCTACAGGGTGCAAGTTAGAAATCACGCTACAACCTTTATTCTTAAGCACAAATACTAAGACAATATAATGCCCACAACAGGCGGTATTGCAACAAAATGTTAACTTTTGCAGCGTTTTAGTTGGGTTTGATTATTCCTTAAGCAATTTTGATACTAGTTTGTCTTTACAGTCCGGGTAGATTCTATAGCATCATTAATCACTACCTCTACCAACTTTATGCCTATGTTAAATCAGTTACTCGCTCAAACGTTTGGATATGACAGTTTCAAGCCAGGTCAACAGCAAGTTGTAGAAGCTATTTTAGCTGGTAACAGTGCTGCAGCTATTTTCCCCACCGGTTCCGGCAAATCCCTGTGTTATCAATTTAGTGCTTTGCAATTACCACATCTCACCTTGGTAGTTTCACCTTTACTTGCGTTAATGCAAGACCAATTATCCTTCTTACATCAACGAGGCATAGGCGCGGCGAGTATTGATTCATCTCAGACTCGGGAACAAGCACAGGCGATTATGAGTCAGGTTCGTGCTGGTAAAATTAAAGTGTTAATGGTGTCAGTAGAGCGTTTCAATAATGAACGTTTTAGGGCGTTTATCGAATCTATCCCTTTATCATTATTGGTCGTTGATGAAGCACATTGTATTTCTGAGTGGGGTCACAATTTTAGACCGGACTACCTGAAATTACCCCGTTATCAAAAGCAGCTGGCCATTCCGCAAGTGTTACTGTTAACCGCTACAGCGACAGCAAAGGTTATTGATGACATGTGCCTAAAGTTTGCCATTGAACCTGCTAATGTTGTACGTACTGGATTTCATCGCCCAAATTTAGATTTGCAATCGATTGGTGCGGCGACAGATACTAAATTTGCTCAATTAACTGATTGGTTAACGGGGTTCGAGCATCAAGCTGGAATTATTTATGTGACCTTGCAGCACAGCGCTGAGACGCTTGCAGAGCAACTCGCAACACAAGGTTTTCAAGTACGCGCTTATCATGCAGGTTTAGACTACGAAACGCGTCAGCACATACAGCAGCAATTTATGAGTGGTGAGGTACCAATAATAGTTGCGACCATTGCGTTTGGTATGGGGATTGATAAAAGCGATATTCGCTTTGTCGTTCACTATGACCTACCTAAGTCTGTAGAAAACTATGCTCAGGAGGTTGGCCGAGCAGGAAGAGATGGCTTGCCGGCTAGTTGCCTTGTTTTGGGGAGTAAAGATAACCTCACTGTATTAGAAAACTTCGTTTATGGTGACACGCCAGAAGAGGAAGGGATTAAACAAGTTTTACAGCGTATCACTGATGCTAAACATAATTGGGAAGTGATGCTTAATCAGCTATCTAATGAAACCAACATTAAATCACTGACACTAAAAACGTTACTTGTTTATATAGAACTACAAGGTGTGATTAAACCGGCTTACAGTTATTTTGCGGAACATAAGTTTAAATTTAACGCTGATAAAGCAGAGATTTTAAGGCGTTTCGACCCGCAGCGAGTGGCTTTTCTTGAGAAGGTTTTCAGTGCAGCAAAAGCTTCAAGAGTTTGGCACAGTATTAGTTTAAGTGATATCGATAATGACCTTAATCAGCAGCAACGTGGTTTAAATGCATTAACCTATCTTGACGAGCAGGATTTAATTGAATTACAAAGTAAGCAGATGACGCAGGTATTTGAGGTACTAGACAGTCAATTTGATGTCGATAAAGTTGCTTGCAAACTTGCTTCACTTTTTAAACAAAAAGAGCGCAGCGAGCTAGGTCGTATTGAAAGTTTATTGGCCTTATTACAGACCGATATTTGTATTAGCTTGGCGTTAGCAAGATATTTCGGAGACGACCAGTTATCGTCACCTTGTCAACATTGCTCAGCGTGCCGTAATGGTGGCGCGTTGTTTCCAGAAACTACCACAACAACGATAGCCCAGACCGACATCACTAAACACATCCATGCTATTAAGCAAAGCCTTGGTCAGCACTATACTCATCAGCGTGCGACTTTTGCTTTGTGCGGTTTACATATGCCTATTTTTACCAAATTAAAATTGAGAAAATTAGCAGAATTCGGATTGTGTGCCGAGTTACCCTTTGCTGATGTTAACGCTGCGGTTATCGACTTTGACCAATCATAACCTGAGTAGTAAACCAGCTAAGTAATATAACGATTTGTAACAAGCTATGTATAGCAGTTCTAGGGAGCTGATTTTTGCGAGATAAAGTGGTTAACTGATACAGGAAAAATAAATCAAAAAAATAACAATGAAAACCATAGGATAGAATGATGAAAAAAGCGTTACTGGCATTAGCCATAGCCACTGCAGTATCGGGAATTACAGCATGTAGCACGCAATCTACAAACAATGAAGTACCTTCAAACCAAACTGAAGCACAAGCTCAAGTTAATTTTGCCACTTTCTCAGCGCAATTTATAGAAGGCTTGTGGCAGCAGTCACCAACATGGGCGCTATACAGTGGCTACCATAAATATGATGGTGTTTTGCAAGTGCCCAATGATGAGCAGCGCCGTCAGTATTTAGCATTTGTGAATACAGAGCTTAACAAGCTTGCTAGCTTTGATACCGCCAAACTGTCGGCTAATGAGTTAATCGATTATCGATTGATTGAAAATTTATTGAAGCGCAGTGCGTGGGAAATAGAGGTCTTTAAATCTTGGCAGTGGAACCCAAGTAGCTACAACGTTGCAGGTGGTTTTGCGCAAATTATTAATGAAGATTTTGCGCCATTAGATGAACGCTTACGTTCATTTTTAGCAAGAATGGAAAATGTGCCTGCCTATTATCAAGCCGCTCAGGCCAATATTGCTAAACCCACTTTAGAACACACGCAATTAGCAGTAATGCAAAATAAGGGTGCATTCAGTGTATTTTCTGATGAGTTACTCGAAAAGGTGGCTAAATCCGGATTAACTACAGAAGAGAAGGCACTGTTTGAGCAACGTTTTAAGCAATCAACCACTGCGATTAATCAACATATCGCATGGTTAGAGAATCTTGAAAAACAACTCGAGCAAACTGGTGCTCGCAGTTTTAGGATTGGCGAAGAGTTATACGAGCAAAAATTTGCCTTTGATATTCAAGCAGGCATGAGTGGCAAAGCGTTATACGAAAAAGCGATGGCCGATAAAGCTCGCGTACAAGGTGAAATGGCTAAGATAACCGATAAGTTATGGAGCAAATACTTTGATACGCCGCAGCCTGAACAGAAAAATGTGGCGATTAAACAGCTAATTGACCACCTTAGTGCGAAACATGTGAAGCGTGAAAACTTCGTTGAGGAAGTGCGTGCGCAAATTCCAGAGCTGGTTAAGTTTGTCAATGATAAACAACTGATAACGTTAGATCCTTCCAAGCCATTAGTGGTTCGTGAAACACCCGCCTATATGCGTGGATTCGCAGGTGCTTCTATTAGTGCACCTGGTCCATATGAAAAAAGCAGTAATACTTATTACAACGTCACCCCACTCGATGGTATGAGTGACGAACAAGCTGAGAGTTATCTAAGGGAGTATAACCACTGGATACTACAAGTGCTCAATATCCATGAAGCGATACCAGGCCACTACACGCAACTTGTCTACTCTAACGAATCTCCAAGCATGATTAAAAGCTTATTTGGTAACGGCGCGATGATTGAGGGGTGGGCCGTTTATACCGAAAGAATGATGCTAGAAGAAGGCTATGGTAATTTTGAACCTGAGATGTGGCTGATGTATTACAAGTGGAATCTACGTGTTATTGCTAACACTATTTTAGATTACAGCATCCAAGTCAAAGGTATGACTGAAGAGCAGGCATTGGATCTCATGGTTAATGAAGCTTTTCAGCAACAAGCTGAGGCACAAGGTAAGTGGCGCAGGGCAACCCTGAGTCAAGTGCAGTTAACAAGTTACTATTCAGGCTATCGTGAAATCTATGACTTTAGAGAAGAGCTTAAACAAATGCAGGGTGAGCAGTTTGATCTAAAAACTTTCCATGAGCAGTTCTTAAGTTATGGCAGTGCGCCGGTGAAATATGTCAGAGAATTGATGCTGGCAAAGTAACATTTTACTAACAATTACCTTAAGGCCAGCATATTTGCTGGCTTTTTGTTTTATCGGCTTAACAAATTGCTACTAAGATCGCAAAAATAGTAAAAACTACTAGCACCAGTCACACCTTTGATGTAACCTTAATGATAATCGTTCGCATTCGTAGTAAGTAAGCATGAGCCACATACTGTTAGTCGATGATGATCACGTGTTTCGTGATCTGTTATGTCAAGCTTTGGAGCAAGAGGGGCATGAGGTTACCTGTGCTGCCGATGGTATTGAAGCACTAACACGCCTAAAGCATTTTCAGCCAGATATTATTTTATTGGATATTATGATGCCCAATATGGATGGTTTTGGTTTATTAAACAGTTGCGACAAATCGACACCCGTTATCGTGATTTCTGCCATAGATAACGAAGAGGAGCGAATTAAGGGCTATGAATTAGGCGCGGATGACTTTGTCACCAAGCCTTTCAGTATAAAGGAGTTATTAGTCAGAATGGTTGCATTACAACGTCGCGTTGAAATTGCGCAAGCGCAAGGGGTTAATCAACAGGTTAACAGTGATATAAACTTCAACGATTTAGATTATTCGGTTTTGATCGACAATCGCAAAGTAACCCTCACTCAGACCGAATACAAACTGTTTAAGTATCTGTTTGAGCGCAAAGGTGAGGTTATTACAAAGGCTGAATTGCAACGGCGAGTATTACAAAAAGAGCTCGGTAAGTTCGATCGTAATCTTGATATGCATATCAGTAACACTCGCAGAAAATTAGCGCAGATAGAGTTGCCTAAAACGCTAATTAATACGGTTCGCGGACAAGGTTACAGTTACGCAGCCATGTAAACGGTCAAGATTGATGAAAAAAGCCACTTTTAAGTGGCTTTTTTTATGACTATCGTGGGTAAAAGCCCTGCTTTAGGTTATTCTATGGCCTATTCAGTGGCCGGCTAGGCGCTGCAAAAACAAAAATTACTAAGGAATAGATATGCGTATTACTGCCAATTTTGATGGTGGCAACATTGAAGTCATTAATCAAGAGAATCACGATGACGTCCAGCTGGCCATTCGCCCAGACGAAGGTGGCGAGTTTTATCAATGGTTCAACTTTAAACTTGAAGGCGTAGTTGGCGCTAAATACACCCTAAATATCATTAACGCTGATGGCGCATCTTACCCTAAAGGTTGGGAAAATTACCAAGCTGCAGCGACCTATGATAGACAAACCTGGTTCCGCCTACCTACACGCTATCAAGACGGCAAATTGATCATTGATGTGCAACTAGAATGTGATGCGATACAAATCGCCTATTTCGCGCCTTACAGTTATGAACGCCACCAAGATTTGTTAGCAGCAGTACAAGTGCATCCTTTAGTGACGTTGAGTCATTTGGGCGAAACCTTGGACAAACGCGATCTTACCTTAGTTAAAGTGGGTGATGATGACGAAGAAAAAGCCAAAATCTGGATAACTGCAAGGCAGCATCCTGGTGAGACTATGGCTGAATGGTTAGTAGAAGGGCTACTTAACAACTTACTAGACGGCGATTGCCCGACTGCAAAAGCGTTATTGGATAAAGCAAACTTCTATATCGTACCTAACATGAACCCTGATGGCAGCGCTCGCGGCCATTTACGTACCAACGCAGCTGGCGTTAACTTAAACCGTGAGTGGCAAAGCCCGTCTTTAGCAAAGAGCCCAGAAGTTTTCCACGTTACTCAAAAGATGAAACAGATAGGCGTTGATCTGTTTTATGATGTGCATGGTGATGAAGGCTTACCTTATGTGTTCCTTGCTGGTTGTGAGGGTGTACCTGCTTACAATGAAAAAATGGCGAGTCTACAAACTTCATTTGTTGATGCATTACTACTTGCTAGTGCAGACTTCCAAGATAAGTACGGCTATGACAAGGATGAGCCTGGTAAAGCTAACTTGACCGTTGCGTCTAATTGGGTAGCGCAAGAGTTTCAGTGTTTATCTAACACGCTAGAGATGCCATTTAAAGACAATGAAAATATGCCTGATCCCATTTCAGGTTGGTCACCGGAGCGTAGCATGTATCTGGGTGAGGCCTCTTTAGTTGCTATGCTCGCTGTCGTTGATAAATTAAGGTAAATACTCATGGCGTTAGTTGAATGTCAACAGTGTAACAAACGGATATCTAGCAAAGCGAAATCCTGTTCCCATTGTGGATTTTCAATGGGTGAAGTGAATGAATCACAACTGCGTATTAGTCATATTCGCCGCTCTAATCAGTTAATGAATCAAAGCTTTTTGGCGATGACCTTATTTATCGCTGGTGTGGTTATTTGGTTTTGGGGCGGAGAAAGCGCCACAGGGATGCGAGCGTATGTGGCTGGTAGTTGTTTCGTGTTTGGTTTCGTCGGTTATCTGATAGCCAGAGTCAGAATCGTTTTACATAAGCGGAAGAGCGTATGAGTGATATCAATAAAGTCATAGATGACATGCCTGATGAGGTATATCAGAGTTTGTTAACTGCCGTTGAGATTGGCAAGTGGCAGGATGGAACGGTATTAACCCAAGAGCAGAGAGATTCTACGCAGCAGTTAGTTATGCTGTATCAAGCTAGACGACTGAATCAAACAGATCACTTTACTATAAATAGCCAAGGTGAAGTTAATGAGCTGTCGAAAGCGGAATTGAAAAAGCAATTTAAAGGCGAGTCTATCGCTCAATTTAAAGAGCAAGAGCTTTAAAATATAAAAGGCGCGGTATCAAAGCCGCGCCTTTTTTGTCTATTAATCTTCGGTCAACTCACCAAATAGATTTTTCTGCATTTCTGTGCGGATTTGCTCAGCAGTTAACTGCTGTGATAATAAATAGTGCAACTTGGTCAGTGCCGCCTCAGTCGTCATATCAAAGCCACTTATGACACCAGCTTTAGCAAGTGCATTGCCTGTTGCATAGCCACCCATATTGACTTTCCCCTGCAGACATTGTGTTAAATTGACTAAGATAATCCCGCGTTCATATGCACGGCGTAAGCAGGCAAGAAGCTCTGGATTTTGCGGTGCATTACCAACGCCATAAGTTAATAAAATCAGCGCCTTAACAGGCTGAAGTAATAAATTGTCAATGACGTCTGTGGTGATACCAGGGTATAAGGTAACAACACCAACAGGCTGCGGCGTAATGGTTTTTACGGTTAAAGCTTGTTGTGGCTCCGTCGCTATTTTGCCTGCTTTTAATCTTATTTTTATACCGGCTTCTAAAAGTAGCGGGAAATTTGGCGAGGCAAATGCGTCAAAACCATCGGCATGGGCCTTAGTGGTACGGTTACCACGAAACAGCTTGTTATTGAAAAATAAGCAAACTTCAGCCACAGGGTAATTAGCCGCAATATAAAGAGCATTGAGTAGGTTGGTTTGACCGTCCGATCGGAGCTGCGCTAATGGAATTTGCGATCCAGTAACAATTACCGGTTTGGCAAGACCTTGTAGCATAAAAGATAATGCTGAAGCAGTGAAAGCCATGGTATCTGTACCATGGAGAATAACAAAGCCATCATACTTATCATAATTGGCTTTGATATCATCAGCTATCATCTGCCAGTCTGTCGGCGCCATATTTGACGAGTCGATCAAAGGGCAATATTCAGAAATAACAAAGTCTGGCATCTCTTCATGGTAAAACTCTGGCATCGATTTTACACAATCAGTTAAAAAACCGGGAACAGGTGCAAAACCATTAGCGGTTTTTTGCATACCAATAGTACCACCGGTATAGGCGACGTAAATTGAACGTTTTGTCATTGAGTGCGACTTATCAGTTGTTATTTTGCGCCGATTATACTGAGGTTATCACCATTAAAAAAGCCCGCTATTGCGGGCTTTTTGTCTGTAGATTAAATATTGCAGGTATCGCAATATAAATACAGGTTATTGGGGTCATCAAAAGAGGAGAATTCATTAATTGCTGACTCAAGTTGCATAAAGACATCTTGTAGTACTGAATTTTGAAGTTGAGATTGCGGCAAGTAACTGACGGCTTGAGCAAACATCGCTTGAATTAATTGCTCTTGAGCACTTAATTCCTGTTCGATGACTTTGGTATCGAACTTGTCTAATTCGGCTAGTTCAGCTGCTTTAGCAACGGCGTTATCCAAATCGCCTAACTCATCTACTAAACCTAACTGCTTGGCTTTAACGCCCGACCAAACGCGGCCTTGAGCTATGGCGTCAACTTCATCTAGGCTCATGCCACGTTCGTTGGCAACCAGCGAAATAAAGTCATAATAACCGCGTTCGATATGACGTTGAATCACTGCTTTGAGCTCTTCATTTAAGCCTTTAGTTGAAGAAAAGCTAGACCATTCTGATGTTGCAACGCCGTCCGTATGGATCCCTAGGTGTGCCAATGAATCTTCAAAAGTGGTGACCATGCCAAATATGCCAATAGAGCCGGTGAGGGTGGTAGGCGTCGCCAGGATGTAATCTGCGCTGGCCGAAATCCAGTAGCCACCAGAAGCTGCGTAACTGCCCATACTGACCACAACAGGTTTACCAGCTGCTTTCAATGCAATCACTTCTTGCCTGATTTGCTCTGAAGCAAACGCGCTACCGCCTGGGCTATCAACTCGCATCACTACGGCTTTAACTTGATCATCAAAACGTGCATCTCTTAACAGTTGCGCCGTGCTTTCACCACCGATTTGACCCGCAGGCTGATTACCATTGAGAATATTACCTTTTGCAACAACGATACCAACAGTGTCTTGAAGATTTAAAGTTGGATGGCTAGCAACTAAGGATTGGTAATCTGCAAAGCCTATATGTTTGTAGCTATCGCCTTTAGCTTGCTCTCCGACTAGCTCGACCATGCTTAGGCGAAATTCTTCGGCAGAAGCTAATTTATCAACGAGACCAAGGTTAACAGCCATATCAGCGCCGTTACCTTTGGCTTTATCTAGTTCGACTAAATAGCGTTGGCCGCTAAGCATCAAGTCACTTGCCTCTATACCACGATTATGGCTCACGGTTTGTTGATAGCTTAACCAGATATCATCCAGTAAGGCTTTATTTGCCGCTTTTGCTGCATCTGACATGTCGTCGCGCAAATAGGGCTCAACAGCAGATTTGAAGGTACCAACTCGGAAAACATGGGCCTTAATTTTTAGTTTATCGAGCGCGGATTTATAATACTGGCGATAGCGACTTAGGCCTTCAATCTCTACGCTGCCTTGGGGATTCAAATAGATTGTATCGGCGAAACTAGCTAGGAAGTATTGGTTTTGGCCGTACCAGTTGCCATTGGCAATGATTGGCTTACCGCTTTTCTTAAAGCGTACTAAGGCATCACCTATGGTTTGTAACTTACTAATGCCAGTCCACTTTAGGTGTCCAACATCCAATATAAGGGCAGAAATACGACGATCGGAAGCCGCATTGTCTATTACGTCGAGTATATCGGCTAATAATATTTCACCATCACCATTACTGCGCCCACTTTTCATGGCGGCTTCAAAAGGGTCAACCGGACGTTTCTGTTCGACCACAACACCGGATAAGTCCAATACTAATGCTGAGCCGCTTTCTATCTCAATAGTGTCTTCACTGGTTAAAGCAAAGATGAAAATAAGTAGAAAGCCGAAAAAGAACAGGTTGAGCAAAAGTTTGCGCGTACCGTTAACTAGATTCCATATTAACTTTACAATTCTTTTAAATAATGAGGGTTTAGCGGACATTAGCCACTCCTTTATCACTCTAATGGCCCTATGCTAACTGAAAAGCGCAAGCAGGGGAAAACAGAATTGTAAATGAATCTATTTACGCCATCATAGGACTAACTATTGAGCAATTACTTCAGCCAATGTATGCTGGATTAAATCACTTGTTTAAAAAGGATGTTTGAATGTCGTTTCCACATTTACTAGAACCCTTAGATTTAGGATTTACTACGTTAAAGAACCGCGTGTTAATGGGTTCTATGCATACAGGTCTTGAAGAAGAAAAGGGCGGCTTTGAGAAACTGGCAGCTTTCTATAAAGAACGTGCCCAAGGTGGCGTAGGCTTAATTGTGACTGGTGGTATTTCCCCCAATCTACGCGGCCGCCTGGCGCCTAACGCATGCCAGCTTACTTATTCTTGGCAAGTCAACAAACATAAAAAGGTCACTCAAGCAGTTCATGAGGCGGGAGGAAAGATATGCATGCAAATTCTCCATGCAGGTCGATATGGTTATCATCCTTTTTCACAAGCTCCCAGTAAAATAAAGTCACCTATCACCCCCTTTACACCTTCGGCTATGTCAACCCGACAGGTTGCTAGCACAATTAAAGACTATGCCAAGTCTGCTGCGCTAGCCAAAAAAGCGGGTTACGATGGCGTTGAGGTGATGGGATCTGAAGGCTATTTAATTAACCAATTTATTTGTAGTCGGACCAATCAGCGCAGCGACAAGTGGGGTGGTGATTTTAGTAATCGGGCGCAATTTCCTGTTGAGATCGTTAAGGCGATTCGCGAGCGAGTAGGTCACGATTTTATTATCGTGTTTAGGTTATCAATGCTCGATTTAGTTGATAATGGTTCAAGTTGGGATGAGGTTGTACTGTTAGCTAAATGGTTAGAAGAAGCGGGCGTATCTATCATCAATACAGGCATCGGTTGGCATGAAGCCAGAGTGCCGACGATTGCTACCAGTGTACCTAGAGGCGCCTTTGCCTGGGTAACTGAGCGTCTCAAAAGTGAAGTAAACGTACCACTTATAGCAACCAATCGTATTAATACCCCAGAAATAGCCGAACATATCATTGAATCAGGCCAAGCTGATATGGTGTCCATGGCGCGACCTTTCCTGGCAGATGCAGATTTTGTAAACAAAGCTGAAGCGAATCAAAGCCATCTCATCAATACCTGTATTGGTTGTAACCAGGCTTGTTTGGACCATACCTTTAGTCTTAAACGGGCAACTTGCTTAGTTAATCCACGGGCTTGTTATGAAACAGAGCTTAACTTTACGCCCACGACCAATAAAAAGCGTATAGCCGTGATGGGAGCAGGGCCGGCTGGAATGGCGTTTTCAATATATGCCGCTAGTCGAGGTCATCAAGTATCACTTTTTGAAGCTAAGGGCGAAGTTGGTGGTCAGTTTAATTTAGCGAGGAAAATACCAGGTAAGGAAGAGTTTAATGAGACTATTCGTTATTTTAATGAGCAAATGAAACTACATGAAGTTGATTTGCGTTTAAATACGCGTTTAGACGCAGCGGTACTTAGCCAAGAGAAATTTGATGAAGTGGTTATCGCATCGGGTGTAGTACCGAGAAAGCTTGAATTACCAGGCTTTGATGACCCTCGTGTGGTCACCTATCAACAGGTGCTGAATGGAGAGGTTACCCTAGGTGATAAAGTTGCCTTGATCGGTGCTGGGGGGATCGGTTTTGATATGGCGCACTTCCTTTGTGAAGCCGAGTCTAGCACATTGCAACCAGAAAAATGGTTGAAGCAATGGGGAATTGATAAAGGCTACCAGGAGCGAGGTGGACTGACTGAGCCAGAATTAGCCGATAAACATAAGCAGGTGCATTTGCTGCAACGCAAAACGACCAAGATGGGTAAAGGGCTGGGTAAAACCACCGGTTGGATCCATCGCTCAGTGCTCAAACAACATCAAGTACAAATGCAGACTGGTGTTAGCTATCAATCCTTTGATGATAAAGGCTTACATATTAGTGTTGATGGCAATGCACAGATCTTAGATGTAGATAATGTGGTGCTTTGTGCAGGCCAAGAGTCTAATACCCAATTGGTGGAAGAAATGAAAGCCAGCGGGTTACCGGTCCATTTAATTGGTGGTGTTGACGTCGCTGCTGAGTTAGATGCGAAGCGGGCGATTAGACAGGGCGCTGAGCTCGCGGTAGCGTTGTAAAACCTTGTTTTAGTTTTAAAACCAGCTCAGTTAGACACTGGGCTGGTATTTCAGTTTTATTCTAAAATCATTGTGAGGCTTGTTTCTTGTGTTGGTTAACGCCCAATTTTTCTCCCCATTTAAAACAGTAATATGCCAAAACTAGGTAGACGGTCATAGCGATAATAAATATCAGATTAAATAGGCCTAACTGCCTTAAATCGATCAGAAGATCTGACTCTATTGTTAGCAGTGTGAGCGCAAAAGCCACAAGGTTAAATACTGTCCAATAGAAAATCGCTTGCCATCTTGTTTTTCGTGATATTAATACGCCGGTCTTTTGACCTAAATATAGGCCAACGCACATTGCGGGTAACACAATCGTCATGACGTTGCCGCTTGTTGAGCTAGTGCCAAAAATTTCTTGTAAGACGCCAAGCATAATACTCATGACCATTGATGCGAGCCAAAGTGTCACACCGATGACTAGGGCTATCGGTAAACGAGAAATGTATTTAGTAAACTGTTGTGTCATTACTTCTTCCTTAAAGTGAAATTTGTTTCGCAAGTTTTCCTTTACTTGCCTAAGTTACTTATAGAGATTGGTTAAAAGTGCGCTTTTCGAAAAAGTAGTCCATGATTGATAACCAGCTTGATTTGGCAGTATTTAACCAGCCGAAGACTATAGCAAACCAACCTTACTGTAACTACAGCGTTAAGTCGTATCTCCTTCAGCCATTATGCTGAATTTTAACTAGCATTTGATTCGCTTAAATCAATATCTCCGTTAAATTGATTATTAACAATATTTATAGAAGAGTATTGAAATGAAAACGCTCGTCATTAAATTTTGCCTAAACCGTGCGCCTCTATTCTCAATCAGCGGACAACTCTCCAAGCTTTTTACGTTTTGTCTGATATTTACAATTGCAGTTGTTGGACTTTCTAGCTTTAATGCATTTGCTGACTACGATAAAGACTTGGCACAGCAGCTAAACGCAGACAGTTACGGCATGAAAAAATATGTCATGGCATTACTTTATAAAGGACCAAATAGACCGAAAACGAAAGAGCAGGCTAATTTGTTACAACGCCAACATATGCAGACGATTGTTGATTTAGCAGAGCAGGGGAAATTGGTTGTCGCTGGCCCGTTTCTCGATGATGGCGAGTTACGAGGAATTTATATATTTAATGTCACCACCATTGAACAAGCGCGGCAGTTAACCGCTAGTGATCCGGCTATTGCCTATGGCAGTTTAAAAATGGAATTACACCCTTGGTATGGCAGTGCGGCGTTAATGGAAGTGAACCGAATACATCAGTTAATTGCTAAAGATAAGATATAGCAGATTGTGGCGTGTTAACCTATCTCGCATTAATATAGGTTCAAAACTACATATAAAAGCTATCTAAATGCGCAATCTATCAGATCTTACTACAACGCCAAGCTGAGTATTTTTATCAGTGGGTTTTTAGTGGTTAGGTCAATGGTTGCTCGTTGTCGACTTAATTAGAAAAGCTGTGATCTTGTAAGCTTTTAACTTGGTTAGATTAGTCGGTTGTCAGAGGCTCTAGCGGTATGGTGTCTTGGTTGTCATTTACGGAGTGAGTTCGGACGGGAAATACATCCGCACCTTTAGTTGATAGCGCTAAATCAATATCGCCATCAGGATGACAGCAGCAGGGTAAGCACTCATCTGCTTCAAGCTCTACCAACGGCTCTGTGTGGTATCGCACTTTTCCGCTTATCACTTTGGTTTTGCATGCGCCACAAAAGCCATTACGACATTCTGAAAATACCTTCACCTTTTTGGCTTCAAGCGCATGCAGAAGGCTTGCGTGTTGCTGAGTATACAGCAACACGGGTTGGCCTTTTAGGCTTACAATAGGAGCCTTTTTGATCAGGTTATAGGTCAAAATCTGCGAACTCGTCTTCATCGATAGAGGCATCGATTTGACCAACCAGGTAAGAAGACACTTCTACTTCTTGTGGCGCAACTTGTACAGAGTCACTTTCTAACCAGTTCTTCATCCAAGGTAGCGGGTTAGAAATTTCTTCATAAGGGCTAACCAAGTTAACTGAGCGCATACGTTCGTTGGTAATGTACTCGACGTATTGACATAAAATTTGTTCGTTTAGACCAATCATCGAGCCATCTTTAAACAAATATTTAGCCCATTGCTTCTCTTGCTCTGCTGCTTTTACAAAGATATCTGTGGCTTGAGCTTGACACTCTTTGGCAATCTCTGCCATTTCAGGATCGTCCTTACCACCTTGCATTAACTTGATGATGTGTTGAGTACTGTTGAGGTGCAATGCTTCATCTCGAGCAATCAAACGAATGATTTTTGCGTTACCTTCCATCACTTTTCGTTCTGCAAAAGCAAATGAACAGGCAAAGCTGACGTAGAAGCGAATAGCTTCTAGCACATTGACTGACATCATGCATAGGTAAAGGGCTTTTTTGATTTCACGGCGGGTGACGTTAATCGACTCACCATTAATTTCTTGGACGCCTTCGCCATGCAAATTGTAAGCTTGAGTCAGGTTGATGAGGTTATCGTAATAAACAGCGATATCGCTTGCGCGCTTTAAAATCTCATCGTTTTCGACAATGTCATCAAATACAATAGATGGGTCATTCACAATATTACGAATAATGTGCGTGTATGAACGTGAATGAATGGTTTCTGAAAACGACCACGTTTCAATCCATGTTTCTAATTCTGGTAGAGAGACCAAAGGCAAAAAAGCAACGTTTGGTGAACGACCTTGAATAGAGTCAAGTAAAGTTTGATATTTCAAGTTTGAGATGAAAATGTGCTTTTCATGCTCGGGTAGGGCATTGTAATCAATTTTATCTTTACTGACGTCGACTTCTTCAGGACGCCAAAAAAATGATAGCTGTTTTTCTATCAATTTCTCAAACACTTCATACTTTTGTACGTCGTAACGCGCAACATTAACCGGCTGCCCCATAAACATCGGCTCTAATAAGGCGTTATTTGGTGTTTGACAAAAAGTTGAATAGGCCATTTTTACTCTTCCATTAAGTGGGAGCTTTGCCCCCACGTACTTATCTAATTAACGAGGATTTGTGCGTTAAATCTTACACGCGCCACCGGCACAGCTATCATCTTCTTTTTCGATGCTAGTGATGTCGTCGTGTTTGTCGGATGCACCATCTCGAGTGTTATGATAATAAAGTGTTTTAACGCCGTATTTGTAGGCGAGCAACAGATCTTTTAGTAATACCTGCATTGGCACTTTTTGACCGTCAAAGCGTGTCGGGTCATAGTTAGTGTTGGCTGAAATCGCTTGGTCGACAAATTTTTGCATTAGACCAACCAGTTGAAGATAACCTTCGTTACCAGGCATTTGCCACAACAGCTCATAGCTATACTGATATTTCTCAAAATCAGGGACAACCTGCTTTAATTGCCCATCTTTACTGGCTTTTACGCTGATTAAACCACGCGGTGGCTCAATACCATTTGTCGCATTAGAGATTTGCGATGAAGTCTCTGATGGCATGAGTGCTGACAATGTTGAGTTACGCAGGCCATGCTGTTTAATCTCTTCACGCAGCGTTTCCCAGTCCAAATGCAGTGGCTCATCACAAATTTTGTCCAAATCTCGCTTATAGGTATCAATCGGCAAAATACCTTTGGCGTAATTGGTTTCGTGGAACGATGGGCAAGCACCTTGTTCTTTGGCTAAATTCATCGATGCCTTTAGCAAGTAATATTGAATTGCTTCAAACGTCTTATGGGTAATATTATTTGCTGAACCATCTGAGTAACGCACGCCTTCTTTGGCGAGGTAATTAGCAAAGTTGATAACACCTATACCTAGAGTACGACGGTTCATCGACGCCTTGTGCGCTGCCGTGATTGGGTAATCTTGGTAGTCTAATAAGCTATCAAGCGAACGCACAGCCAGATCAGCTAATGGCTCTAACTCTTCTAGGTTTTTAATCGCACCTAGGTTAAGCGCTGAAAGCGTACACAATGCAATTTCGCCATCTGGGTCATTGATGTTGTTCAATGGTTTAGTTGGCAATGCAATTTCTAGACATAGGTTAGATTGACGCACTGGCGCTACACGAGAGTCAAACGGACTGTGCGTGTTGCAGTGGTCAACATTTTGAATATAGATACGACCCGTTGATGCGCGTTCTTGCATCATTAAAGAGAACAACTCTGCCGCTTTAATTTGCTTTTTACGGATGCTTTCATCGGCTTCATACTTTAAATATAAACGTTCGAATTCCTGTTGGTCTTCAAAGAACGCATCATACATGCCAGGTACGTCAGATGGACTGAATAAGCTGATGTATTCGCCTTTAATCAAACGTTGGTACATCAATTTATTTAGCTGCACGCCATAGTCAAGATGACGAATACGGTTGTCTTCGACACCACGGTTATTTTTCAAAACCAGCAGTGATTCCACTTCTAAATGCCAAAGTGGATAAAACAGTGTTGCAGCTCCGCCACGAACGCCGCCTTGTGAGCAAGACTTAACCGCTGTTTGGAAATACTTGAAAAATGGTAGACAGCCGGTGTGGAATGCTTCTCCACCTCTGATTGGGCTACCTAAAGCTCGGATACGTCCAGCGTTGACGCCGATGCCGGCGCGCTGAGATACGTATTTCACAATCGATGAAGCCGTGGCATTAATTGAATCTAAGCTATCACCGCATTCAATTAGCACACATGAGCTAAATTGACGTGTCGGTGTACGCACACCCGCCATAATCGGAGTGGGCAGAGAAATCTTGAAGGTTGATGTTGCGTCATAGAAGTCTTTGATGTACTTCAAGCGTGTTTCTTTTGGATACTTAGCAAATAAACAGGCCGCAACTAAGATATATAAGAACTGTGCACTTTCGTAGATTTCGTGAGTAACACGATTCTGAACTAAATATTTACCTTCTAACTGTTTTACCGCGGCGTATGAGAAGTTCATATCGCGCCAATGATCGATATAACTATCTAGCGTGTCAATTTCTTCGCGGGTGTAGTCTTGAAGAATATGCGCATCATATTTCCCCATTTCCACAAGACCGACAACATGGTCATACAGCTTAGGTGGTTCAAACTGGCCAAAGGCTTTTTTACGCAAATGGAAGATAGCCAAACGTGCTGCTAGAAACTGGTAATCTGGTGATTCTGGTGAGATTAGATCCGCAGCTGCTTTAATAATGGTTTCATGGATGGCTTCGGTAGGAATGCCGTCAAAAAACTGCAGGTGAGAGCGAAGTTCTACTTCTGAAACTGAAACATTGTTTAAACCTTTGGCTGCCCAAGTGATCACTCGATGGATCTTGTCTAAATCAATGGTCTCGCGCTCGCCACTACGTTTGGTGACTTTCATATTGCTGTTCATTAAAGATAGGCCTGTTAATATCGCTTAAAAAAGGACCGTGAAATGGCCCTTTGTTTCTATATAAAAACAATCTAGCAACAGAAAAAGACGTTATGCACATCCATGTCCTTTAGTGCTTTGATTGTTACCTACACACAATATATGGTGCTTTTTATTTTGTTAGGTACAAGATAGTGAGGTTGTCGCGATAATGCAAGTGTGAAGTTAGGGGGTATCTTGTGGATAACTTGAGGATAATGTCACGGGTTAGTAACAACTAACCTTTAAAGCTTGTTTTTCTAGCGACTTAAGATTGATGGGTAAATTTTGCCCGCCTAATTATAATTGTTCGGATCGCAAGATCGTTTAGTCGATCTCTTGATCCGATTTACGCGGTTTTAGTTATTCTTAATTCACACTATCAAATTGCGTTGATTGCTGGTTTAAGCTATCAATGGCGCCGATAATTTCTTCTACTTCATTAAAGAAGAAGTGATGAGGCCAATCCAAAGCTTGGCTGTTATCTTTTATATACCCCCAACCGGCAACGCCACCAAGCATATTGGTGTTTTGAGCAGCTTCTAAATCTCGTCTCGCGTCACCTAAATAGAGAATATGTTCCGGAGCTACGTTAGTTTGCTGTGCAGCTAAAAGCATCGGCTGTGGATGCGGTTTGGAAAAGGCCGTACTGTCACCGCTGATGATGCAACTCATCTTTTCAGTTAATCCGATTTGATCCATATATGGTCGGGTGTAGCGTGCGGGCTTGTTGGTGACTAAGCCAAAAGCGATTCCTCGCTCTGTTAACTGCGTCAATAGCGAGTCAATACCAGCAAATAATCGTGCTTGATGACCATTAACGCTGGCATAATGGCTTAATAAGCTTTGACGAAGCGCTTCTAACTTTTCATCATCTAAGCCATTTGCTGCGGCTTTAACCATGGCTAGGCTACCGTCCGATGCAACATGACGCATTTTGGCAAGAGAAACCTGATCGTAACCAAAATCTGCTAGCGCTAGGTTAAGCGCAGCGACCAGATCGTCTGCCGTGTCAGCTAGCGTCCCATCCAAATCAAATAACACGGCACTGACTTTGCTGTGTTCAGGTACATTAAGTTTATTCATCTATTTTACGCGTCGCTATCATGTAATTGACATCTAAACTGTCTGTGTACTTAAAAATGTCGGTGAGAGGGTTATAAGTAATGCCAGTAGCGTCGGTACAAATAAGCTCTGCGTTATCTGCCATGGCAATTAATTCAGCAGGTTTAATATACTTATTATGATCGTGGGTGCCGACGGGTAGCATTTTTAATAGATACTCAGCACCGATGACTGTTTCTATATAGGCTCTGATATTGCGGTTGATGGTGCTAAAGAATACATATCCACCTGGTTTTACCATATCAGCGCAAGCTTGAATCACTGAGCTTGGGTTTGGCACATGTTCCAGCATTTCCATGCAGGTGACGACGTCATAGGCGTGACGATGCGTGTCGCGATGAGTTTCAGCTGTGCTTTGTATATAATTGATGGTCACTTGTGACTCTAATGCATGTAGCCTTGCAACTTCGAGTGGCTCTTCACCCATATCTAATCCATCAACATTCGCGCCAATGCGTGCCATGCTTTCTGCAAGGATGCCACCGCCACAGCCAACATCAATGACTTTCTTGCCGAACAGACCGCCAACGGTTTGGTCGATGTAATTAAGGCGAAGTGGATTGAGTTTATGCAGTGGTTTGAATTCACCGTTTAAATCCCACCAGGTTGCGGCCATTTTTTCGAATTTTGCAATCTCTTGCGGATCCACATTTAGATTATCTGCCACGAGCGTACCTTATATAAGCTAACGAGTTATGTAAGCATTATACCGATACATTGTCGGTTGCCTAGCGGCAAAAGGGGCGGAATTGTCGATATAGTAAACAGTCGCGTATAAGTTGCTAGCGTTTTGATTTGGGTCAATCTTTTAAACACTTTGCAGTTATTTCTACGGAAATTTCATTAGGGTCTAGCACCAATAAATAACTGTGTTAGAATGCCAAATCACGTTTTCAGGCTTTACTATGATTGCGTACATAAAGTAAGCAAATTCGAGTAGGCTAAATTTCAAGGGATCGAGCAGTTTATGACTGATCTGGCTTCATCTATAACACCAATTAATATTGAAGACGAATTAAAGAATTCATATTTAGATTATGCAATGAGCGTAATCGTCGGGCGTGCTCTACCTGATGTAAGAGACGGCTTGAAACCGGTTCATCGCCGCGTTTTATACGCGATGAACGAACTTAAAAACGACTGGAACAAACCGTATAAAAAGTCTGCCCGTGTTGTGGGTGACGTGATCGGTAAATATCACCCTCATGGTGATTCAGCTGTTTACGATACGATTGTTCGTCTAGCGCAACCATTTTCTATGCGCTACACACTTGTTGATGGCCAAGGTAACTTTGGTTCAGTAGATGGTGACGCGGCAGCGGCAATGCGTTATACCGAAATCCGCATGGACAAGTTAGCGCATCAACTACTTGCTGACCTAGATAAAGAAACTGTTGATTTCGTACCTAACTATGATGGTACTGAACACATTCCAGCGGTATTACCGACTAAAATCCCAGCGTTGTTGGTTAATGGCTCTTCAGGTATTGCTGTTGGTATGGCTACCAACATCCCGCCACATAACTTATCTGAAGTCATTTCTGGCTGTTTAGCCTTGATTGATGAGCCAAGCTTGTCGATCGAGCAGTTAATGGAACACATTCCAGGTCCTGATTTCCCAACGGCAGCGATTGTTAACGGTCGCAAGGGCATCGAGGATGCTTATCGCACTGGTCGCGGTAAAGCCGTGATGCGAGCGCGTGCAGAAGTTGAAATTGAAGAGAACGGCCGTGAACGTATTATTGTTACGGAAATTCCTTATCAAGTTAACAAAGCACGTTTGATTGAAAAAATCGCAGAGCTTGTTAAAGATAAAAAAATCGAAGGAATTAGTGGCCTACGTGATGAGTCTGATAAAGACGGCATGCGTATCGTTATTGAAGTTAAGCGTGGCGAAGTTGGCGAAGTTGTTCTGAATAACTTGTACGCACAGACTCAACTACAAACCTCTTTTGGTATCAATATGGTAGCCCTGACCAATGGTCAGCCTAAGCTATTTAATCTTAAAGAGATGCTTGAGTGCTTTATCCTTCATCGCCGTGAAGTTGTTACTCGCCGCACTGTATTTGAGTTACGTAAAGCCCGCGACAGAGCCCATATTCTTGAAGCATTGGCGATTGCCTTAGCTAATATCGATCCAATCATTGAGCTTATTAAAGCGTCACCAACTCCGGCTGAAGCAAAAGTTAAGCTTGTTGCCCAAGGTTGGCAGCTTGGTAATGTACAAGGCATGCTTGAAAAAGCAGGCGATGATGCAGCGCGCCCTGAGTGGTTAGAACCAGAGTATGGTATTCGTGATGGTAACTACTTCCTTACTGAGCAACAAGCACAAGCTATCCTGGACCTTCGTTTACATAAACTAACTGGTCTAGAGCATGAAAAAATTCTTAGTGAGTACGAAGAGTTGCTTGAGTTTATCGCTGGTTTGCTATTTATTCTTCGTAGCCCTGAGCGCTTAATGGAAGTGATCAAAGAAGAGCTGCAAGAAGTACTGGAGAACTTCGGTGACGAGCGACGTACTGAGTTAAATGCCTCTGCCGTTGATATTAGTTTAGAAGACTTGATCAATGAAGAAGATGTTGTCGTAACCCTATCTCACTTAGGTTATGCCAAGTATCAACCACTGACTGATTATCAAGCGCAGAGACGTGGTGGTAAAGGTAAGGCCGCAACCAAAGTAAAAGATGAAGATTTTGTTGAGAAGCTACTTGTGGCGAATACTCACGACACCATCTTGTGTTTCTCAGACTTTGGTAAGATGTATTGGTTGAAGGTATACCAATTGCCATTGGCAAGTCGCCAAGCTAGAGGTAGACCAATCATTAACTTATTGCCGCTGGCTGATGGTGAGCGTATTACAGCAATTCTACCGGTTCGTGAATATGCTGATGATAAATATATCATTATGGCGACTGCACACGGTACGGTGAAGAAAACAGCGCTTACTGCATATAGCAATCCACGTGCTAACGGTATCATTGCCGTTAACCTAAAAGACGGTGATCAGTTAATTGGTGTTGATATCACCGACGGCAGTAACGACATCATGTTGTTCTCTAACGAAGGTAAAGTGGTTCGCTTTAACGAAAAAGCCCGTGATGCTGAAACCGGTCAAGTGAAGATTGATCCTGAAACCGGCGAAGAGGTGATTGCACTACGAGCTATGGGCCGTACTGCAACCGGTGTTCGAGGCATTAAGCTAGAAGAAGGCCAAGAGGTTGTGTCGCTGATTGTACCTAAAGAAAATGGTGCAATTCTAACCGTTACTGAAAATGGTTACGGTAAGCGTACTGAGCTGTCTGAATACCCAGCTAAGAGCCGTGGCACTAAAGGTGTGGTTTCAATTAAAGTTAGCGAACGTAACGGTGCAGTTGTTGGCGCGGTGCAAGTTGGTGTTAACGATGAGATCATGCTTATCAGTGATAAAGGTACTTTAGTTCGTACACCTGTTGAAGGCGTATCAATTATTGGTCGTAACACTCAAGGTGTGACAATCATCCGCACCGCAGAAGATGAGCAAGTAGTTGGTCTGCAGCGAATTGAAGAAATTCAGGAGCAAGTTGAATTAGATGAAGAGGGTAATCCTATCATCGTAGCGACTGAAGATAGCGAAAATGCTCAAGCAGAAACTGAAGCAAAGCCAGATACTGATGAACAGACTGAAGGCTAATTTTTAGTTTGATAAACGAGCGTCCAATTGGGCGCTCGTTTTGTTTTAACCCAATAAAATAAAAATAGTTACACACCACAAGCAATATATTATACCAATCGGCATAAGAAAGTGATCTCCTCAGAGCTATTTTTGGCAAACGAGTTAGAGACGAATAACTTAAGTAATAGTGGTTCTATTGGGAAGTTATTCAACGAAGAAGTAGGCAGCCAAAAAAGCGCCCAAAGGGCGAGTTTTAGCACTTCTGATACTGTATAAACGAACTTGAACGTAGCGTAACTATGTTCTTCATTCGTTGCCTTGTCTCAGAAGTGACAAACTCTCGCTGAGCGATCACATCTTTATGCCAATTGGTATTAAATCACAGTTTTTTTGAAGGAGAGCTAAGTGAGCGTGACATATAATTTCTGTGCGGGACCTGCAATGTTACCGACTGAGGTGATGGAAAAGGCACAAAAGGAGTTATTAAACTGGAATGGCTTAGGTGTGTCAGTCATGGAAGTCAGTCATCGCAGTAAAGAGTTTATTGCATTAACTGAGCAGGCAGAAGCTGATTTACGTCAGCTAATGAATATTCCATCAAATTACCATGTGTTGTTTATGCATGGTGGTGGTCGCGGCCAGTTTTCAGCCGTTGTGAATAATTTTTTAGGTAATGATGGTAGAGCTTTATATCTTGTCGATGGTAGTTGGTCATCAGCTGCTGTTGAAGAAGCGAGAAAACTGGCGGGTGAAAACTGCATTGATGTTGTCGAAATAGTGAATAAAGACAATGAGCTAGTGACAGTAGAACTACCCGATTTTAATGCGATTAACACTGATTATCGATATGTTCATTACTGTCCAAATGAGACCGTTGATGGTATCGAAATATTTGATAGCATAGATTGTCCTTGGCCTGTTATCGCTGATATGTCGTCAAATATCATGTCGCAAGAAATAGATGTCAGTCGCTTTGGATTGATCTATGCTGGCGCCCAGAAAAACATTGGTCCCTCTGGATTAAGCATCGTTATCGTGCGTGATGATATGCTGCAATTACCCAGCTTACCGCAGTCGTCCATTATGGATTATCGTTTAGCAGTTAAACACGGCTCTATGTACAACACGCCTCCGACTTTTGCCTGGTATCTAGCTGCAGAAGTGTTTGCATGGTTGAAGCAACAAGGTGGTGTTAAACAAATTGCCGCACAAAACGAAATAAAAGCCGAAAAACTCTACCAGTACATAGATAGTAGTGAATTTTATTTGACCAAGGTTAGCGCGAAGTATCGTTCGAAAATGAATGTCACTTTCTACTTAGCCGATGAGAGCCTTAATGACCGTTTTCTAGCAGAAGCTAAGGCCAATAATTTGGTTGCTCTTAAAGGGCATCGTAGTGTCGGCGGAATGAGAGCAAGTATTTATAATGCGATGCCACTGAGTGGAGTTGAAGCGTTAATTCAATTTATGCAGCAATTTGAAGCACAAAATAGTTAGTTTTTCTACCTGCTGCTAAATATCTGCTTTCATAAAAAAGGGTCTAATGTTAGACCCTTTTTTTACTTGAACCTTAGCAATTGGATTATAAAATATCAGCTATCGATTTTGCTAAGTACTCAACGTTGCCTTCGCCAATACCTGCAATAGAAATACGACTTGAGTCCACCATATAAACGCTGTGTTTAGTTTGTATTTCAGCAACTTGATCCGGTGTTATCCCTAAGAAAGAAAACATGCCTTTTTGGTTAGAAATGAAGCTGAAATCTCTTTTTACTCCAAGTGCTTTCAATTGATCGACTAGCATCTGTCTGTTGCCATTAATACGGTTGCGCATAACAGCTAATTCATCCAGCCACTGCTGTTTTAGCTCTTGAGAAGCTAAAATGGTCTCAACGATGGCTGCACCATGCGCCGGTGGCATGGAGTAGATGCAACGAACAACATAAAGTAACACTGAAAAAGCGATATCGGCAGCATTAGCATCTTTACCGACGATGCTGCATGCGCCAATGCGCTCGCGATATAAACCGAAGTTTTTAGAGCAAGAGCTACATAAAATTAAATTACTTACAGTGTCAGCAACTTTTCGAACGCCGTATGCATCGGCATCAACACCGTCGCCAAAGCCTTGGTAAGCCATGTCGATAAGTGGGGTAAACCCTTTATCTTTTGCTAAAACCGCAATTTGATCCCACTGAGCTTGGGTAAGATCCATGCCACTTGGGTTATGGCAGCAAGCATGAAGTAGCACAACATCATCACTCGATACTTGCTCTAGGCAAGCTAGCATTTCTTCAAATTTTAGTGTTTTGTTTTCATGATCATAGTAGGGATAAGTTTTTACAGTGATCCCCGCAGCTTCAAATAACCCAGTGTGGTTTGCCCAAGTTGGATCGCTTACCCATATAACGGCATTTGGATTAACACGCTTGATGAAGTCTGCAGCTACACGTAACGCGCCTGTTCCGCCAGGTGTTGATACAGTTCTTACTCTATTTTGCTCGATCACTTGATGAGTAATACCGAAACAAAGCTCACTTATTAGGCTGTTGAAATCCGCAGAGCCTGTAGGCCCAATGTAAACTTTTGTTTCCTCGGTATCGATTCGGTGCTGTTCAGCGGCTTTAACACAAGCAAGAATAGGGGTGTTTCCAGCCTCATCTTTGTATACACCCACACCCAAATCTATTTTTTGAGGGTGGCTATCTTGACGGTATTGAGTCATCAATCCCAAGATGGGATCGGCTGGCATAGGCGAGAGAGAGTCAAACTTCATGGGTCCTACCTTAATCTGTTTAGAGGATCGGCTGCGCCGTTGTTGTTATTAGGCTAAGCATAAACGAATTAGCTATTGGGAAAACAGTTTGTTTTGAAGTTATCTGAATTATTAGAATGGCAATTTAACCTGCCAGTTTTCCATATCTCACAAAAATGCGCTGAAAATCGCCATTTCTATTGAGAAAAAAGCAACTTTGAAATAAAAACACACTAATCCATGTCGAAATTGTAAAAAATGGTTGAATCCTACGCCTTAATCAGTAATTTAATAACCACGAGGTTCAAAGCCATTAAAGTATGTTTTGAACAGCCCACCATTTTGTCGTGATGGTAAATCTAAAACCGCGAGGCAGACTCGCCAACAGTTAAAGAAGTGATCAATGAAACAATTACGACTAGAACCTATTCAGCAAGTTCAGGGCACCATTAATATTCCAGGATCTAAAAGTATCTCTAACAGAGCACTTTTATTAGCTACATTAGCGTCAGGTAAAACTAAACTGACCAATCTACTGGATTCTGACGATATACGTTATATGTTAGCTTCGCTTAAGCAATTAGGCGTTAAATTTACGCTTTCTGAAAACAACACCGTATGTGAGCTTGAAGGGTTAGGGCGGCCGCTAACTACATCCGAAGCGCAAACGCTATTTTTGGGCAATGCGGGTACCGCAATGCGTCCCTTATGTGCTGCATTGGCGCTTGGTGAAGGGCAATTTACTTTAACCGGTGAACCTCGTATGGAAGAGCGTCCTATTGGCGATCTTGTTGATGCCCTACGAACACTAGGGGCGGACGTTACCTACCTTAAAAATGATGGTTTTCCACCGTTAACAATCAATGCAACAGGACTTAATGGTGGCACTGTTGAAATAGCCGGTGATCTTTCAAGCCAGTTTTTAACTGCGCTGTTAATGGTCACGCCACTGGCTAAAGACAGTGTGACGATTCACATTAAAGGTGAACTCGTTTCTAAGCCTTACATTGATATTACCATAGCGTTAATGGCTCAGTTTGGGGTTAAGGTGATCAATCATGACTATAAACAGTTTGAGATTGTAAGTGGTCAAAAATATCAGTCACCTGGTACGGTACTTGTGGAAGGTGATGCTTCATCTGCATCTTATTTTCTCGCTGCTGGTGCGATTAAAGGTGGTGAAGTTAAGGTTACTGGTGTCGGTCTTAAAAGTATCCAGGGCGATGTGAAATTTGCCGATGTATTAGAAAAGATGGGTGCTGAAATCATCTGGGGTGATGATTATATCATTGCTAAAGGTGGCGTTCTTAATGCCATTGATTTAGATATGAATCATATTCCAGATGCGGCAATGACCATAGCCACTGCGGCATTGTTTGCCAAGGGCACAACGCGTATGACCAATATCTATAATTGGCGTATTAAAGAAACAGACCGTTTAGCGGCAATGGCAACGGAATTGAGAAAAGTCGGTGCGATAGTTGATGAAGGGCATGACTATATCACCATTACGCCGCCAGCTGAGCTAAATACGGCTGAGATCGACACTTATAATGACCATCGTATGGCAATGTGTTTCTCTATGTTAGCGTTTGCCCAATGTGGCATTACAATTAACGATCCAGATTGTACTTCCAAGACCTTCCCAGATTATTTTAATCAGTTTGCTAGTTTGGCAAAATAATCTGTTATTTTAATCAGTGGCGGCAGCACAATGCTGGCGCCACTTCCTGTCTATTTGCTGAATCAAATTCATTTTAACCGCAACTTTTTACCGCTTTATGTTGCCGATTGGTGTATAATGCGCGCGCTCATTTTTTGGATTAACTAAAAATCTTTTAGGGATGATGGATTTTATTTTGGAGAATCATATGTCACAGCGGGCTCCTATTGTCACGATCGACGGCCCTAGTGGTGCTGGAAAAGGTACCATAAGTCAGCTATTAGCCGACCGTTT
This sequence comes from Shewanella waksmanii, assembly GCF_043643685.1. Taxonomy (GTDB): domain Bacteria; phylum Pseudomonadota; class Gammaproteobacteria; order Enterobacterales; family Shewanellaceae; genus Shewanella; species Shewanella waksmanii_A. The sequence goes on along the minus strand of NZ_JBHZSN010000015.1, from coordinate 26,181 downwards.
AGGATGGAAGCTTCTTGATAGTGGTGCAATCTATCGTGTTTTGGCGTTAGCCGCTTTGCATCACAATGTGAGCGTTGAAGATGAAGAATCATTAGCATTACTTGCCGCTCACCTCGATGTGCAATTTATTACCAGTAAAGATAATGGCATCAAGGTAGTGCTCGAAGGAGAAGATGTCTCCAAGGCTATTCGTAGCCAAGAGTGCTCAAATGCAGCGTCGCAAGTTGCCGCTTTCCCCCGTGTTAGAGAAGCATTATTACGTCGGCAGCGTGCGTTTAATGAAGCGCCTGGTCTTATCGCAGATGGTCGAGATATGGGGACGGTGGTTTTTCCAACTACGCCAGCAAAATTATATTTAACGGCCTCAGCTGAAGAAAGGGCCCAAAGACGCTATAATCAGTTGCAGGACAAGGGCTTCGATGTTAATATCGACCGTCTTTTGGCTGAGATCAAAGAGCGTGATGACCGCGATATGAATCGTCCGGTTGCTCCATTGGTTCCAGCAGATGATGCGTTAGTGATCGACACCACGGGTGTGAGTATCGACGAAGTGCTAACGCAATGTCTAAACCATATTGAAGATAAATTAACAGACCTTGCATAATTTGCAGGGTCTTTAAGCCATTCGCAACACGGAAGATGCGAATAACTATACTGACTCCACGTCTAGGAAAGACTGTGGTTTATTACTTAAAGTAAATTAAACATGACTGAATCTTTTGCTGATCTATTTGAACAATCCCTTCAACAACTTGAGTTCCGCCCAGGTTCTATCGTTCGCGGCGTAGTTGTACGCATCGAAAACGGTACTGTACTTGTTGACGCTGGTCTTAAGTCTGAAAGCCCAATCCCAGCTGACCAATTCAAAAACGCACAAGGCGTTCTTGAAATCGCTGTTGGCGACGAAGTTGACGTTGCGCTTGACTCTGTTGAAGATGGTTTCGGTGAGACTCAACTTTCTCGTGAGAAAGCTAAGCGTCACGAAGCTTGGATCGTTCTAGAAAAAGCGTACGAAGATGCTGAAACTGTAATCGGTATCATCAATGGTAAGGTTAAAGGCGGTTTCACTGTTGAATTAAACGGTATCCGTGCGTTCCTACCAGGTTCTCTAGTTGACGTTCGCCCAGTTCGCGACACTGCTCACCTAGAAAACAAAGAACTAGAATTCAAGGTTATCAAGCTAGACCAGAAGCGTAACAACGTTGTTGTTTCTCGTCGTGCTGTTATCGAATCTGAAAGCAGTGCAGAGCGTGATGCGCTACTTGAAAACCTACAAGAAGGTCAATCAGTTAAAGGTATCGTTAAGAACCTTACTGACTACGGTGCATTCGTTGACCTTGGTGGTGTTGACGGTCTTCTACATATCACTGATATGGCTTGGAAGCGTGTTAAGCACCCATCTGAAATCGTTAATGTTGGTGACGAAATCAACGTTAAAGTACTTAAGTATGACCGTGAGCGTACTCGTGTATCACTAGGTCTTAAGCAACTTGGCGAAGATCCATGGTTAGAAATCAGCAAGCGCTACCCAGAAAACACTAAGTTAACTGGTCGCGTAACTAACCTAACTGACTACGGTTGTTTCGTTGAAATTGAAGAAGGCGTTGAAGGTCTTGTTCACGTTTCTGAAATGGATTGGACTAACAAGAACATCCACCCATCTAAGGTTGTTAACCTAGGTGACGAAGTAGAAGTTCTTGTACTAGACATCGACGAAGAACGTCGTCGTATTTCTCTAGGTCTTAAGCAATGTAAAGTTAACCCATGGGATGACTTCGCAGAGCGCTTCCAAAAAGGTGACAAAGTTTCTGGTAAGATCAAGTCTATCACTGACTTCGGTATCTTCATCGGTCTTGACGGCGGCATCGACGGTCTAGTTCACCTTTCAGACATTTCTTGGAATGGCACTGGCGAAGAAGCTGTTGCTGAGTACAAGAAAGGCGACGAAATCTCTGCAGTAGTACTTTCAGTTGACCCTGAGCGTGAGCGTATCAGCCTAGGTGTTAAGCAAACTGAAGACGATCCTTTCAATGCATACCTTGCAGATAAGAAGAAAGGTGCTATCGTAAACGGTACTGTTACTGCAGTTGACGCGAAAGGTGTTACTATTGAGCTAGCAGAAACCGTAGAAGGTTATCTACGTGTTGCTGATATCTCACGTGAGCGCATCGAAGACGCTTCTACTGTATACTCAGTAGGTGACGCTGTTGAATCTAAGTTCATGGGCGTTGATCGCAAGAACCGTACTATCAGCCTATCTATCCGTGCGAAAGATGAAGCTGATGAGAAGGAAGCGATGGCTAACTTGAACAAGCAAGATGACGTTGCTATGAGCAACGCCATGGCTGAAGCGTTCAAAGCAGCTCGTAAGTAAATCGCCTGAAGTTCGGGGGTGCTTGCACCCCTGTTAGGTGACTGTGTTTGGCTTGATAATAGAGGGTATAGGATGACAAAATCCGAACTGATCGAAAAACTTGCCACTAGGCAGTCGCAGCTGTCGGCAAAAGAAGTAGAAAGTGCAATTAAAGAGATGTTAGAGCAAATGGCTCAAACTTTAGAAGGCGGTGACCGTATCGAGATCCGCGGCTTTGGTAGCTTTTCTCTTCATTATCGTGCTCCGCGTACTGGTCGTAATCCTAAAACTGGCACATCAGTTGAGTTGGATGGCAAGTATGTACCGCACTTTAAGCCTGGCAAGGAACTGCGCGAACGCGTTGATCTCGTCAACTCGTAATTGAGTTTGTTTTAAAAGCCTCCAATTGGAGGCTTTTTTGTGCCTATCTTTTAGGTAACGCTGGCTAGTTAGGTGAATTTCTTAGATAATTGGTAGCTATGACCGAGTAAATGGAGAACAAGGTGAAGTCTTTTATTGTAACCATATTCGTCGCACTGTTTTTTGTATTGGCTCTGATATTTGGAGCGCGCAATGAGCAAGTTGTTACCATTAGCTACTTCGTTGCCCAAGGCGAGTATCGTCTGCCCGTTGTTCTTGCGATTGTTTTCCTTGCTGGTTTTCTTGTCAGTTGGTTGTTTGCCATTTATCACCTTACTAAAATGCGCCTGACCGTCCGTGCGTTAAAGAAAGAAAATCTACTTTTGCAAGGTAAGGTAGAGAATGAACCAGCACCACTAGCCGTTACCAAGGATGCTAACGCTTAATGTTAGAAATTCTATTTTTGCTTTTACCAATAGCAGCTGGTTACGGTTGGTATATGGGGCGGCGTAGTGTTCGCCATAAGCAAAAAAGTCAACGTAAGCAGATGAGTCGTGATTATTTCACGGGCTTAAACTTTTTGCTTTCTAATGAATCAGATAAAGCCGTCGATCTATTTATTTCTATGTTAGATGTCGATGACGACACCATAGATACCCATTTATCATTAGGCTCACTGTTTCGCAAACGCGGTGAAGTTGACCGCTCTATTCGTATTCATCAAAACCTTATAGCAAGACCTAGTCTCACCACAGAACAACGCGATATTGCGATGATGGAACTCGGTAAAGATTATTTAGCAGCAGGCTTTTACGATCGCGCAGAAGAAATATTTATAAACTTAGTTGAACAAGAAGATCATAGTGAAGAAGCTGAAGACCAACTGATCGCCATCTATCAAGTGACTAAAGAGTGGCAAAAAGCGCTGGGCATTATAAAAAAGCTCAAACGTAAACGCCAGCAAGCCCTAAAGCAACTCAGTGCCCATTTGTGTTGTGAGTTAGCAGCGGAACAAACAGATAAGTCACAAGCGCTATCGACATACCAACGAGCTTTAAAATACGACAATCTTTGTTGCCGAGCACTTATCGCTGCGGCCCAAGTTTATGTCGATATCGAAGAGTTTCAAAAAGCAAAAGAGTGCCTGCAACGTATCATCGATGCTGATATTGCATTTTTCCCTGAAGCATTAACGATTGCCAAACAAACTTACCAATCTACTCAAGATATGCAGGGCTACGAAGAGTTGTTGCGCCAGGCGTTGTCGCAAGGGGGAGGCGCCAGTGTTGCGATAACTTTGGCACAACACTTAATTGAGCAGGGCGATTGCAAAGAAGCCGAGCAGTTGGTTTTAGATGGCTTATACCGTCACCCAACAATGAAGAGTTTTCAGCATTTAATGAAAATGCATTTACAACAAGCTGAAGATGGCCAGGCAAAAGAGAGCTTGACCATGTTAGAGAAGCTGGTTGACCAACAAATTAAATTCCGCCCAGGTTATCGCTGTATAGAGTGTGGGTTTCCATCACACCGACTTTATTGGCATTGTCCCTCTTGTAAAAATTGGGGCAGTATCAAGCGTCTGCGCGGACTTGATGGCGAGTAGATGTTGAGCAAAGCAAACTGGAGAATAAAATGAGTCAAAAACCTATCATTGTCGCTTTAGACTACGACAACAAAAACGCTGCTTTGCAATTAATCGATCAGTTGGACCCCAACATGTGTCGTCTCAAAGTCGGCAAAGAGATGTTTACGCTTTTTGGACCGCAACTTGTTAAGGACATTCACGAGCGTGGTTTTGATCTTTTCTTAGATTTAAAGTTTCATGATATCCCTAACACTGTTGCTAAGGCTGTTACCGCGGCAGCAGAACTTGGTGTATGGATGACCAATGTCCACGCAAGCGGTGGGCTTGCGATGATGGAAGCAGCTAATAAAGCGTTAGCGCCCTATGGCAAAGATGCGCCTATGCTAATTGCCGTGACGGTATTAACCTCCATGAGTGACGCCGATCTGGCGCTGTTAGGTATTAATGTGCCAGCCGCAGAGCATGTCAAACGATTGGCCAGTTTAACACAACAAGCAGGGCTAAATGGTATTGTCTGCTCAGCCCAAGAAGCTACGATGTTAAAGCAGCAATTTGGCGCGGAATTTAAATTAATTACCCCTGGCATCCGCCCAGTAGGCGCTGATCAAGGCGATCAACACCGTGTAATGACACCAGCAAAAGCGTTGGCTGCAGGTTCTGACTATTTGGTCATTGGCCGCCCAATCACAAAAGCAGTTAATCCGCTAGCGGCATTAACAGAGATACATGAGTCAATAAAATAAGTTGACTATTTTAACAAAGCTTTTAGGTTTGTTGCTGACAAAATAGAATCTAATGGGAGCGAATATGTTTGATTATCAAGGCAAGAATGTAGTGGTTATCGGCGGTACCAGTGGCATTAACCTTCAAATCGCAAAATCGTTTGCTACCCAAGGCGCCAATGTCGCCGTTGCTAGTCGTAGTATAGACAAAGTTAATGCAGCTGTTGACGCACTCAATGCTGTTAACCAGAGTGGTGTCCATTTGGGCGTTGACTTTGACGTTCGTGATGTAGAAGCAGTGGCGGCAGGCTTTGCTAAGATTGCGCAGCAGTTCAAACAAATTGATGTGTTAATTAGCGGCGCTGCAGGTAACTTTCCAGCGACGGCAGCAAAACTATCAGAAAATGGCTTTAAGTCAGTGGTAGATATCGATTTGTTAGGTAGCTTCCATGTTATGAAACAAGCACACCAGTATTTAACCCGCCCAGGTGTGATTATTCAAATTAGTGCGCCGCAAGCTTATATTGCTATGCCAATGCAAAGCCATGTTAGTGCAGCTAAAGCTGGGGTTGATATGTTAACCAAAAGCTTGGCATTGGAATGGGGCGTTGAAGGGATACGTGTTAACTCTATCGTACCAGGTCCAATTGCCGATACTGAAGGTTTTAACCGATTAGCGCCAAGCAGTGCCTTGCAGCAACGAGTCGCAAAAAGCGTTCCACTGCAACGCAATGGTGCTTGTCAGGATATAGCAAACGTTGCACTTTTTCTTGCCTCACCGATGGCAAGTTATGTGACCGGCACCGTGATTCCTGTTGACGGTGGGTGGTCGTTAGGTGGTGCCAGTATGGCAATGGCTGAACTGGGCAAACTAGCAAATCAAGATTAAGTCCGTCCAATACGGTTAAGAAAGTGAGAATACAAATGGCGAACCCATTTCAAGAACAACTACTTAAAGCTGGCCTAGTCAGCAAACAAAAAGTGCAGAAAGCGAAAACACAGAAACGACGTGACCGAAAGGCTAAGGTTGACGACGGCAGTGCTGCACTAAAAGCTGAAATTGCAGAGCAAAAGCGCTTGCAAGCAGAGAAAGATAAAGCGCTTAACACTGAAAGGTTTAACCAAGCGGCTGAAAAAGGCTTAGTGAGAGGTTTAGTCACCGAATTTAAACGTTTGGCTATCACACTCCCGCAAACGGCAGAGATTAAATTTAATTACACATTGAATAACAAAATATTTGCTGTGTATGTCGACGAAAAGCTTCAGGGTCAGCTGCTCAACGGTCAATTAGGTATTGTTCGTCATGAAGACAGTAGTTACTTGGTGCCACATAAATTGGCTGAACGAGTAAAATTACTGGTACCTGATTGGTGTGGTTATTTGTGGGAGCAAACAGACGAAAATAATACCGTCGAAGAAGATGATCCCTACGCTGATTATGTGATACCAGACGACCTGATGTGGTAGAGCACGTTCTTATACCGATTGGTATTAGATCGCACTTAAATCTTACTCAGCCCCAAGTAGACACTTGGGGCTTTTTTATCTCAGCGGTTAATCGAAACTCACATTCAAGGTAAAACTGTTAAAAAAAGGTTTGCTTTAGGGTGAGAGTGCGCTAAATTAAAACAACTGTTTTAATCCAACGTTTGAGAGAGTCAAATGAACCCATACCAAGCGCCACTGACCGAAATGCGTTTTCTACTAGAGACAGTATTTGATGCACCGACTACTTGGGCACAAACGCCTGCATTAGCTGAGGCCGTCGATCTCGATACTGCTAATGCAATTTTAGAGGAAGCAGACAAGATCAGTCGGGAGCTGATTCATCCTATTAACCGTCATGGTGATGAGCAAGGGGTGAAGTTTGAAGATGCAAAGGTGATCACACCTGATGGATATAAAGCGACCTATGACCAATATGCCGAAGGCGGCTGGGTCGGTTTATGCGGCGATCCTGAGTATGGCGGAATGGGCATGCCAAAAATGTTAGGGGTGCTGGTTGATGAGATGGCCTATAGTGCATGTAATGCTTTTACCTTATACGGCTCATTGACTGCAGGTGCGGCGTTAGCCATTAACGCTCATGCAAGTGATGAATTAAAAGATAAGTATTTGCCAAACTTGTATAGCGGCGTGTGGGCCGGTGCAATGGACATGACCGAGCCTCAAGCAGGCTCAGATCTTAGAAACATTCGTACAAAAGCGGTGCCCAATGAAGATGGTAGCTATAACATCAGCGGTAGCAAAATTTTCATTACCGGCGGTGACCATGATTTAACAGAAAATGTCATCCATTTGGTTTTAGCAAAATTACCAAACACCAATGGAATATCGCTGTTTTTAGTACCTAAATTTAAAGTCACTGATAGCGGTGAGATTGGCGAAGCCAACGGCGTCACAGTGGGCTCTATTGAGCACAAAATGGGCTTGAAAGGCTCAGCGACTTGTGTGATGAATTTTGATGAGGCACAAGGCTACCTCGTTGGTAAACCTAATCGTGGTTTAGTTTGCATGTTCACTATGATGAACTACGAACGTTTAGCGATTGGTATCCAAGGCTTAGGCACATCGCAAGCGGCATACCAAATGGCTTCAGATTATGCCAAAGAACGGGTACAAGGTGTTGCTGCAGGCGGATCGCCAACCGGCGCAACCAGTGACCCTATTATCGTGCATGGCGATGTACGCCGTATGTTACTCACTATTCGTTCGTTAACAGATGCTGGAAGGGCGCTGTCGGTTTTCACTGGTAAACAATTAGATTTAGCTAAGCATGGTGAAGGGGAAGAGCAGGCCAAAGCCGCACGGTACGTCGGTTTATTAACCCCTGTGGCAAAAGCTTTCCTAAGTGATCGCGGTTTAGATGCAGCAATTATGGCTCAACAGGTGTTTGGTGGCCACGGCTATATTCGAGAAACAGGCATTGAGCAACTGGTACGCGATACGCGTATTGCTCAGATTTACGAAGGCACAAACGGTATACAAGCTATTGATTTTCTGGGGCGTAAAACAACGGGCGACAATCTAGCTGCGTTAACTGAGTTTGTTGATGAGTGCAAACAGCAGCTAGACAATTTGGTTAATACCCAAGATAACCATAAACAAGCGCTATTGCAGAGATTCGATGCATTGTTGGCCACAGCAGATACCATTAACCAAAATAAGCTCAGTTCACCTGCTTTGATTAATGCCTGTGCGGTAGATTTCTTGGATGCATTTGGCTATCTGGTATACGGTTATTACAATGTTTTACTCAGTGATAACGCAACCGATCATATCGACACTCAGTTCACCGCGACTAAACAGGCGGTAGCGAATTTTTACATGGATAAATTATTGCCCAAGGTAGATTATCATTTAGCTCAGGTGAATGCCGGTGACAGTGCCATAATAGCACCAGATGAAGCGCTATTTTAACGTTAAATAACGAAGTTTAAGCTGTATCGTTAAAAAAGGGCCCTTTAATGTGGCCCTTTTTGTTTGCTAATGACAAAGGCAGATTGTTAATTTACTCTTGGTGAAGGCTGACTGTTAGTTTGTTGGCTATCTAGCAGCAATTGCAAAAACAAGCCATTAAAGGGCGCGATTTGATTGTCCTTTTCGTGGGGGCTTAGGCCATTTTCTAGCACGACAAACAAAAGCCTTGCGTTATCCGTGCCTTGGATGAAGCCGGCTAGGTTATCCACTCCCTGCATTGACCCCGTTTTGGCGCTAACAATATCTTGTAAAGGGGGACGACGGAAAATCGGCTTATGCCTTAGCGTCCCGGTCTTGCCAGATACTGCGAGCAAATCATTTAAATAGGTAAATCTAGTTTGCGTGTGTATCAGAGTGAGAATTTGTGCAAGCTGGTTTGCCGTTATCAAGTTATACCTAGAAAGGCCCGAGCCGTCGACGATTTGCGCATGGTCTATATCGACGCCCAGTTCAGACAGTGTATTTTTCATCGCCTTTGCGCCATTAGCAAAAGTGCCTGTTTGCTGATAGTAACTAGCACCGATTTGCTTGAATAAGCTATCAGCTATCAAGTTATCTGAATCTTCCAGTACTCGTTTTAATAGTTCCGGTAGCGCTTTAGACTGGTGCGTTGCAATAACATCAAGGCCTTTAGGCGATTTTTCAATCACATATATACCTTGTGCTACCGGTATTTGTGTTTGCTCAAATAGGTTGGCAACAATTTTTTGCACATACAGACTCGGATCGGATACCGCGATGGTCAGCGGCAGTGGTTTATTACCTTGATAGCAGCCGCTAATATGATATTGATTTTCGGGTAAAGTCGTTAACTCCAGTTGGCAGAATTGACGTTGACTCGTTTTGTCAAAAATAGCGGTAGTGCTGATCATCGTCGGTAAGTAGTTTGGATAAACGATTTGACTCTGGTTGCTTGCAAGCGTTGGTTTAAGTTTGGCCTTAATACAGTTTTTGTTAATTACAAAATCTGATACGGGTGCAGCAAAGCAGATCCCTAAGTCATCCCACACCCAACCTTTAGCTTGGACTTTGTCGCTAGTATTTCCTACTAAATAGACTGCGCCATTAATTCGATTGATGCCATGTTTGGGTAGTTGTCGCAGCAATTGCCTTAATTGCTCTGAGGTTAACGTAGGATCTCCATTAAAATGAATAAACAAGTCGCCTTGCAAAGTACCGTTAATGACATTTGCAGCACTGCTTAACTGGGTTTTAAATGTAAACTGCTTACCCAAGACGTAAGCAGACGCCACAGCCGTTAGCAACTTTTGGGTGCTTGCGGGCACCATTAACTTATTAGCGTCTTTTTCAAACAATAGTTGGCCACTGACTAAATCGGTCACCTTAATGGCTAACTGGGAGTGGGGCGGTTGAATGACGTTTAAGGAATTAGCAATGTTATTTTCAGCGAAACCAAACGGGCTAAAACAACATAGCAACACTGACAAAGCGAGCTGTTTATACATTGATTAAGATACGTTTAATAATAATAAACTTTATTATGTCAGCTTGCATCAATGCTGCCAAATAGCAAAGTAGTCAGCCTAATTAGGATCACTGGGCTCATCTTTTTCCATCAAGCGATAGAGCTTAATTGTCACGAAAATGACTAAACCGAAAAACAGAGGCAGTACCAATATGCCTAACTGAGCTTTAAAGTGAAAAATTAGCCAAGCGGCAAGTAAAGTTGCCCCTAAAGTCAGCAAGAGTTTAACGTTCATTGTCTGGTCTACTTAGTCATTGAGAATTAAATCAATCTAGCAGTTATTGGGACTTGATGCCGTGAGTAAGTTAGAAATATTTACTAAAAATGATCGCTGCAGCTCTGGTTGCTCATTATTGCATCAATATCGCGGACTCTGTTAACCAATTTGGCAGAAAAACCTTGCTCAAACGCACTTAAATCGGTAGTTTCTTAATCCTTAAAAGAACGTACGGGAAGGCTATGCCACACATACGGATGAGAGGGTTACCTGAAGATGTAGTGGCCCAATTAAGCCATACATTATTAAATGATTTAGCTGTTGTGACTCAACTAGACGCTAAAGCATTTACCTTAGACTGGGTCCCTATCACGAGTTATCGTGGCGGAACTGCAGATCATAGTGTTTTACAAGTTGAAGTACTGTGGTTCCCAAAAGCCCCCGATATCCAAGACGAAGTAGAGAGTATTATTCGACAACAACTTTTGTCGATCTACCGACAGGCGACGCACGTTGCTGTCATGTTTACGGCACTTGAGCCCCGCAACTACTATCGCGATGGAAACCATTTTTAAAGGAGGATGCCTTGCTGGATAAGCTAGGTGGAATAGCATTATCACCTGACGCTTTACGCTGGTTACTAACACCAGAAAAGCTTAAGTCAGAATTGATCACGCAAATTAAAGCAGCTAAACACTCAATTTATATCGCCGCACTTTATTTAGAAGATGATGAAGCGGGTAGAGAAGTCCTTCAGGCGTTGATTGACGCTAAAGCTGCTAACCCTGATTTAGATATCAAAGTTTTAGTTGATTTTCATCGCGCGCGCCGTGGTCTGATAGGCCATAAAGGCGATAGTGGTAATTACCTCATGTATCGCCAAGCCAATGCTGAGACCGAACATCCTATTGATATATTGGGCGTACCGGTGAAATCACGTGAATTTATGGGCGTATTACACCTTAAAGGCTTTATTATTGATGATACGGTTATATACAGTGGTGCCAGCATCAACAACATCTACCTGCATCAACGCGAAAAGTATCGGTTTGATCGCTATCATGTCATAGAGTCTGCAGAGCTGGCTCGTAGCATGAAGCAGATGATCCAAGACTATTTGGTCAAGGATATCGCGGTATGCTCGCTGTCACAGCAAAAAGACTGTGAACAATTACCCGAGAAGAATGATGTTCGTAGCTTGAAGCTAAGATTAGGTAAAGCGCACTACCAATTTGAGTCGACAAAAATTGGTAATCGAGTAACACCAATAGTCGGTCTCGGTCGTAAAAAGAATAAGCTGAATAAGCTAGTCGTAGATATGGTGTCGCAATCAAAAGAACATCTGTTTATCTGCACTCCATATTTTAACCCACCCTATATTCTAGCTCGCGCACTGGCTAAGCATTTACGTGATGGGAAACGGATTGATATTGTCGTTGGCGATAAAACTTCTAACGATTTTTATATCCCACCTGAAGAAGAGTTTTCTACTATTGGTGCGCTGCCATATATGTACGAGCAGTCACTGCGCAAGTTTGCTAAACGTCAGCAATGGGCAATTGAGAATGGCCAGTTAAATATTCATTTATGGAAGCATGGCCGCAATAGCTATCATCTCAAAGGCATCAGCGCAGATAGCAAACAGCATTTAATCACCGGTAGTAACTTAAACCCACGCGCTTGGGCGCTCGATTTAGAGAATGGATTGCTGTTACAAGACGAATGTGGTGCGTGGAAAGAGAGTTTCGAACAGGAACAAAGCCATATTTTGCAACACACTGAACGTTTGTACCATTACAGTCAAATCGAGACGTTGACAAACTATCCAGCTCCGGTAAGAAAGATCATGAATAGGATAAGACGCCTTAAAGCAGATTTCCTATTGCGGCGGATTTTATAGTCGTCAATATATAAAATGCGGTGATCTAGGTTACCGCATTTTTGTTTTATATCACCAAGCACAAACCATAGCGTTCTTGAATAATAAGAGAATAAACTCATGCACTTGCCAGAACACGCAGTTCATCGCCTATACCAATATCGGAAAGCGATATCTAGCCGACCTTATATGGCAAGAGGCAAAAATTTAGTTCGCTGCGAACGTTGTTTATTGGCTCAAGCTTATTGCACTTGTCAGGCAAGGCGATTGCTTAGCTCAAACGCCAGCTTTTTACTGTTAATGTATGATGATGAAGTATTAAAGCCGAGTAACTCTGGGCGGTTAATTGCTGATCTAATTGAAGATACACATGCCTATATTTGGTCTAGAACCCATACAAACCGTAAAGTTATTGAGCTCTTAAATAGTGAGCAATATCAGCCTTATTTAATCTTCCCCAGTGAATATGCCGCACCTAAGCAACAGTTGGTTGCACCTGAAGCGGTACCATCTTTTTCTAATAAGCGACCTTTATTTGTATTACTTGATGGTAGCTGGCGAGAAGCGATTAAGATGTTTCGTAAATCTGCTTATCTACACGATTTACCTATGTTGTCATTTAACCCGCAAACGGCAGCGATGTATGGTTTACGAAAAGGTAGTCGAGATTTTCAGTTAGGTACAGCAGAAGTTGCCTGCTTGGCTTTAGGCTCTCTCGGTGAGACTAATAACGTACAGGCACTCAATACCTGGTTTGAACTATTTATCGAGTCTTCATTATTCAGCCGTAGCCGAAAGAGCAATCATGATACGAGCATTTTAACCACGCTCACTGATAAATTTATTAGGAATGCGCCTTAGGTCATCACTCTTTGTGTTGCAGTGGTGTTAAGCTCAGGATTTGCAAAACCAAATAAACTGGTTATAGTGAATAGAATAGGTGTTGTTACTGCATAACTAGTTATTAGGGGCACTGCATATGGCACAGAAATCAATGATCAACATGAAGCAATTTATGCTTGGCATTGGTTTATTCGCATTTTGCAGTATTACAGGTAATAGCACTGCGATGCTAAGTTCACAAAATAATGCCGCTATTGTCCATCTTAAAGCAACAAGTCATCCGCTAAATTTTGCTGCCTTTAACCGATATCAAGTCAACAAAGCGTGTGTAGAAAATCGCTGGGAATTTTGCCAAAGCTGGCGAGACTATCGCTATCGATTAGTCGCCTGAACTTAACAAATTTGGCAGTATCGGTTAAATACTGCAACCACGATAAAACCACTAAGAGAGCACGATACTCAATGATCAATCTTAAAAACATCATGTCCCTTAGTGACCGTACATTAGTTCAGAGATAAATCACTTAACTAAATAGTTTTTTAATGCCTTGCCAACATTCACGGTACTGTTGTTGTCTTGTATCTCCCTCTAACGCGAATTTTGTTGGAGCGATGATGTATCGTGACTCAAACATGAAGGCGAGTGTATTGTCATAACGCTGCGGAGCAAGTTCGGCATTTGATGCTTTTTCAAAAACCTCGGCTTCCGGTCCATGAGGTGACATACAGTTATGCAAGCTTGACCCTCCGGGAACAAACCCCTTTTCTTTAGCGTCATAAACGCCTTCAATAAGCCCCATAAACTCACTCATCATGTTTCGATGGTAATAGGGCGGCCTAAAGGTATCTTCAGCAACCATCCAACGTGGTGGGAAAATCACAAAGTCGATATTAGCAACACCAGGAGTGCCAGAAGGTGAGGTTAATACGGTAAATATAGAAGGATCAGGGTGATCAAAACTCACTGTATTCATCACATTAAAACGAGATAAGTCATATTTGTAAGGTGCACTATTACCTGTCCATGCGACCACATCTAAAGGCGAGTGTTTGATATCACATCTGAAAAGGTTACCTGCAAACTTAGTGACTAATTCAAAATCTCCTTCGAGATCTTCAAAAGCAGCAACTGGATATTGAAAGTCTCTGTCATTAGCATAACCGTTAGCGCCTACCGGGCCTCGCTCAGCTAACACATAAGGGTTGCCATAGTTTTCACAGATATAACCTCTTGCATTATCACTAAGCAGTTGCACAGAAAACTTAATGCCACGTGGTATAACAGCAATCTCGCCCTTGCTTAGCTCAATTTTACCGCACTCGGTGTGTAAAATAAGCTCTCCAAGCTCGGGAACAAATAGCAGTTCGCCATCTGCATTGCAGAAATAACGACCTTCCATTGAACTGTTTATCGCGTATATATGAATACCTATACCTGCTTGACCTGTGACACTGCCATTGGCTGCCATCGTTGTTAAGCCATCAACAAAGTCGGTGGCGGTTTGCGGTAAAGGAACGGGATCCCAACGTAACATGGTTGGTGGGGTTTCAACTTCAGTAATGGGTGCACTTCGAATGAGACCGTTGTCTATTCTTTGGTATTCCCCTTGTACCACTGAAGGGCGGATACGATAAAACCAATTGCGGCGATTATCTGCTCTAGGCGCTGTAAAAGCTGTGACGTTAAACTGTTCTGCGTAAAGGTCATAGTTCACTTTCTGAGGACTGAATTGGCCGACTGGTAGCGCACCTTCTAAAGCTTCGGTTTCAAACTCATTACCAAAGCCAGTCATATAGTTAAATTGTTTACTCATTATTACTCCCTTCAGTCACATGACATCATCTACGTATTTATGATAGCTTTAGAAACTACTCTCATGTGAGAGCATATTCAAGAGGGAAGCCTTAAATATTATCGAGTGATAGAATCTCAATTTGGCAACTTATCGGCCCAATACGGCAAAATTTGTTTACAAGAGAGGTAGCATTGATGAACACTAAGCCCAATCAACACGCTTTGAAGTTAGCCAATTTTACACCATATCGTTTGGCCCAGCTTAGTAAGAAGATCAGTGACCGTTTGTCAGAAAAATATCAACAACAGTTTGATCTTACTGTGCCAGAGTGGAGAATTCTGGTTCACTTAGCCGATAAAAGTTGCGCTGATAATCCGAGCGTTAGCGCAAAAATCATTACCCGAGAAGCAAGTTTAGATAAATCTACGGCTTCGAGAGCAATTCAAACTCTGTTGACGAAAGGATTTGTCTTAAAACAGGGGGATCCTGTCGATAAAAGAGCTCATGTGTTGTTACTATCGACGACGGGCTGGTCACTGTATGAAAAAGTGGCTCCACTGGTACTTGAGTGGGAGAGAGAGATGTTGGCATCACTGGAGCCACAGCAACTTGAAAACTTTTTAGCGGTGTTGGACAAGTTAGATACTTATATCACCAACACTTGATGGTTATTACGGTGTTATTTTTTAGGTGTAGCCATCACCAATACAACTGCACATACGATGATCGTTCCAATTACGATGACACTGTTCATTGTTTACCTCGCTTTTGTAGCTGCTGAAACACTAAGTAGCAGCCTATGCTAATAATGATAAAAGGTATCAAGATTAGTGATATATTGAACAGCAGCTTGGTTAGCGGAATTAACACATAACTAGTTAATGCCAACATCGTTATAGTTAACAATATAATCAAGGTGATAGTTTGGTACATTACTGCCAATATCTCCTAACTAAAAACTTATCTTGAACACGGCTATTATCGCAAACAAGGCTTAGTTATGACTTAATTGAAGTTTAAAGGCTAAAAAGGTAATGCGAGGTTGGTAGCCCAAGGAAAGCTTTACCCTTGGGCTAAGTGAACGCTATTGCTGTTTATAGATAACACCATCTTTCATCACGAAGGTGACATTTTCAAGTAGCGAAATATTATCAAGTGGATCGCCATCTACAGCGATGATGTCTGCTAGAAAGCCTGATTTTATCTGACCTAAATTATCTTGTTTTAAGAGTGCTGCACTGTTGATGGTTGCTGATTGAATAGCTTGTGCTGGGCTCATACCAAATTTAACCATGCGGGAAAACTGTTTACCGTTATCACCATGGGGGTAAATTGCAGCGTCAGAGCCAAAAACCATTTTTGCACCAGCTTTGACAGCTCGAGTAAAGCTATCGCGTTGTGCTTTGGAAACCTGTTTTTCTTTATTAATGTTTTCTTCAGGAACGCCATTGGCTTCCCCAAAGGCTAAAGTATATTCTGTATTGTAAATATCACAAGACAGGTAAGTACCTGAAGTTATAGCCATCTCTATTGCTTCTTTGTCCATAAAGCTACAGTGTTCAATACTATCAACGCCCGCTTTAATTGATGCCTTAATGCCATCCGTCCCGTGGGCATGTGATGCAACAGTTAGACCGCGCATATGCGCTTCATCAACTGCGGACTTAATTTCATCGAAAGTAAGTTGTTGAATACCAACTTTGGTACCTTTAGAAAACACGCCACCGGTTGCGCATACTTTGATTGCGTTAGCGCCGTATTTAATGTTTTCTCTAACCTTAGCACGTACAGCCCAAGGGCCGTCTGCTACTCCTTTCGCTTTAATGGCTTTTTCTGGCGCTGAAAAATTATCATCACAGTGTCCGCCGGTTATACTGACTGAATGACCAACAGCCCAAATTCTTGGGCCAGCGATTTCACCTGCGTTTATTCCGTCTCTTACACCAATTACAGAGTAACCTGACGCGCCAAGGTTCCTTACGCTAGTAAATCCAGCTAGCAGTGTCTTTTCGGCGTTTTTTACTGCTTTAACTGTTTGTCTAGGAATTGAATATTCTCTTGATGCAAGAAAATTATCTTCAGCATCACCTGTCAAGTGAACATGCATATCCATCACACCAGGCAATAATGTTTTACCGGATAAGTCCACGACTTGAAAGCTACCCGAAGCTAAAGAAGGCTTCTCAGTAGTAACACGGGTAATAGTATTTCCCTCGATATAAACTGCGACATTCTTAATCGTTTTCCCTTGAGCAACATCGATATAACCGTCGGCAATGAGTAGGGTTGGTTTGTCTGCTTGAGCAAGTGCTGCGGATGATATTAAACTGCAACTAATTAGTAATGCCATCTTAGATGGCGCTTTCTTGATTACGCCCGCAATAATGTTGTTCATCAAAGTGGTTTCCCTTGTTGTTATTAGAATTTATACACTAATGTAACATTAACAAATACGCCGGTATTAGGAACAGCTAAGCAAGCGATTTTAGGTTGAAAAGTGTAAAGATAAATTTTTTTACCAAAGTTATGATCTAATTAGTAGAGCAAGCCGTACTGGTTATTGAAGTGACAATTCGCTTCACCATCGTCAACTAATCATGATTAGTGATTAGTCCATCACCTGCAAAAGATGAACTTTCTGCAAAGTTTATCCCTCTGTTTAGGTACCTTGTCCCAAGGTACCTTTTTTTTAGCTCTTTTGCGTAATTGTTTAAGTAGCGTTATTGGCAGATTTTTTCTGGGGGGAGGGGTTAGAGACATTTGTTAAACGTAGCTAGTTAAAAACGAATTTTGAAATGACTAAATTACAATTGGTTTCACTCGCAATTGGTATGGTCTTGGGGTTGTCTAATTTTGCAGTCGCAGTTGATACAGTCTGTTTTAAAAACTGCCATAAAACCTGCCATAATACCTACCGCGAGTGCGGCACTACTCAATATTGCAAAGAGCAATTTCAAATTTGTAAAGCAAGCTGTCGTTAAGCCGTTGATAAACGGATGATAACTTAGGTTATCATCCGTTAGAAAGATTTTTCATATTTTTCGAAGGCTTCAGACCAAAATTGTGATCCCAACTCTGCAATAACTCTTGATTCACCGTTTAATAAAATTGCCATACCTAAGTTCAATTCCGGCGCATAAGCAATCTCGGCCACATACCCTGCAACCCAGCCGGCATGATAAATTAACTCTTTACCATTAAAGTCGTAAACTCGCCAACCTTTACCATAGTGAGCATTATCTAGGTATTGACGCCAATCACGGCGGCGAAGCTCTTTTCTAGTGCGTACCCCAGGCTCAGTGATTTCAGACAACAGAAGTGGGCTCAAGACATCAGGGCGGTGGCCCATATTTGCCATCAACCATTTGGATATATCACTGATGCTGGCATTAACGCCAGCAGCGGGCGCCAGTTGATAATAATTAGATTTGACCTTTACCTGTCTAAATCCGGATTTGGTTTTGACATGTGGCTCAGCTCTATTTTTGGTCGCGAGAAAATTATCGATACCAATCGAGGCGCTAGTCATTTTTAAAGGACTAAAAATCCGCTCCTCGACCAGAGATTCATAACTCTTGCCAGTACTTGTCTCGATAGGCTGTTGAATGAGTGAGAATGCAATATTTTGATAACTGTAACACTTACCTGGTGAGCACATTGGGGTCAGTTTCGAAAACTTCGGGATAATTTTCTCAAGTTTACCATTGGCATTGATGATGTTGTCATAGCTATTTGGCATTAAACCGGTACTTTGACCGATCACATGACCTAAGTTGATAGTGCGTCCTTTATCAGGGTTTGCTAAGGTAAAATCCGGAACGTATTTATAGACAGGTTCATTCCATGAAAATTTTCCTTCTTGAACCAACATAGTTGCCAAGGTTCCTGCAAACGTTTTTGACACTGAAGCTAACCGAAACACGGTGTCTGCATTTACATTAAGGTCTCCACCTTTTTTTCTTTTACCATAAGTACTTAACTTAATTATTTTGTCATCTTTAACGATAACGAAGGCGCCACCAGGAACTTTGTTGGCTCTTAGTTGTTGATGAAAATTGGCTTTAAAGCGATCACTTATATCGGTGTAAGTCGTAGCCTGAGATACCAAGGGGGTGACAGTCCCCAATAGGGCTAAAGAAAGTGAAACAAATCTAAATGACATGAAAAATACCGTACTAAATCAGACGCTTAACGCCTTTAATTCTATTTAATTCGTCTAGGCAGTGGTGAACGGTTTGACGCTTAGTATAGAGAATAAAATACCGCTCGAAAAATCAACACACCCTAGTTATTGCGACCTGCAAAAGTTGCCTGAGTCCTGGCTAGTTCACGGACTCAAAGTATCTTAACTAACTCGCTGTCATGATGTAAGCGCTATTTTAATAATTCCTTAATCTAGGCATAATACGTCTGTTTTATAGGCGGATTTCAGCCATAGTTATGCCATGATGTTGATAGATAGCATTCAACTTCAGTCACGCAAGTCATCTTTTACAAGGACAAGGATCAGAACAGCAATGAATACTGATGCAACATTGTATTTTCGCCAACTTGAAGAGGCAGATGCACTTCTATTACACGATTTAGATCAAGACCCAGAAGTCATGCGATTTATTACTGGTGGTAAAACAACTAGCCTAGAAGAGATACAAGAGATCATGATCCCCAGAATGATGAGTTTCACTGATGTCATTAAAGGCTGGGGCTTATGGGGGGTATTCTCATCGCAACATAAAAGCCGAGATAGCTTTCTCGGTTGGATTTTAATTCGTCCAATGGGCTTTTTCACAAATCAACCTAAATTTAACGATTTAGAAATTGGTTGGCGATTTAAGCGAGAAACCTGGGGACGAGGTATTGCCACTCGTTCGGCAAAATATGTATTGAAACAATGCCAACAACTTGGTGAGTTTAATTATATTTCAGCTATTGCTGAGCCAGGTAATACAGCATCAATTAATGTTATGGAAAAACTTGGGCTTAGCTTTATTAAGTGTGACTATGAAAAAGGTTTGTTTGATAATGAACCCGTAAAAATCGTTCTTCATAGAAAGGCTTTGTAGTTAATAGGTTTTTATTCCTCAGCTTGGTTTTGTTTTTATATAACATCAATCAATATAATAACCATGTAAGCGATTACACTAAAGAATAAGTCATAAGCACTACATCATCACGCATTATTTATACTTTAATACTATGCGTGATGAGGATTGGATACAGTTTTCCTGCCAACATGTTTAACTTTAAAAGTTGATTTTAACCATATTTATCACTATTAACAGATATTTAAATCCTATTTGGTAGTCGTTAATCGTAAAGCCCAAAAAAGCGACGCTTTGATAAATCCCAGCCTAACTTGCTTACTTAAGCCGATTAATACCAGGCGATGTAAATGATTTGTTACAAAACGTATCCATAGGGAATTATTTTATATTTTAAACTATTCTTTAACGTTAACTAATGTACTAAGTTAATTCTGCCCTGAGGCAAATAATAAAATAATAAATGGAGTTAACATGTATAAGAAACAATTAACAGCAGTAGCGGTCGCATTAAGTTTAAATGCTTTTTCACTTCATGCTGAACAATATCAAGCTCAATTCATTGAAGCAGATAGTGAAAAGGCAATTAAAGATAACTATATAGTTGTGTTTAATACACCTAGTGTGCTTAACCTTAATAATAGCTTGGCGATTTCGGAGTTCGCAGTTCAACAGTCTAGAGCGTTATCAAACAAATACGATGTTGAAGTTAAGCGTCATTTCGGTAATACATTAAACGGCGTTTTAGTAAAAGCAGATAAAATACAGTTAAAGTCTTTAATGCAAGACAGCAGTATTAAGTACATCGAGCAAGATCAAATGATGTATGTTAGGCCATTGGTAGCAACGAATGCAGATCAAGTTAGTCCCACATGGGGTTTAGATAGAGTTGATCAACGTAACTTGCCACTAGACAATAACTACCATTATGACTTTGATGGTAGTGGTGTTACTGCTTACGTAATTGATACTGGCGTATTAAATACTCATAGCGAATTTGGCGGTCGTTCTTCCAGTGGTTACGATTTTATCGATAACGACAGTAATGCTACCGACTGTAACGGCCACGGTACCCATGTTGCTGGTACTATTGGTGGTGCAACCTATGGTGTCGCAAAAAATGTCAATATTGTTGGTGTCAGGGTACTAGGATGTTCCGGCTCTGGCTCTAATTCCGGGGTTATTGCCGGCATCAACTGGGTTAAAAATAATGCATCAGGTCCATCTGTTGCTAACATGAGTCTAGGTGGTGGTGCATCGCAAGCGACTGATGATGCCGTCAACGCAGCAGTAGCAGCTGGAATCACCTTTGTCGTTGCAGCGGGTAACGACAATAGTAACGCCTGTAATTATTCTCCTGCTAGGGCAAGCGATGCGCTTACCGTTGGCTCTACAACCAATAGCGATAGTCGTTCAAGCTTTTCTAATTATGGTAGCTGTTTAGACATTTATGCACCTGGCTCAAGTATTACATCGGCTTGGTATAATTCTAACAATGCTACTAATACGATTAGTGGTACTTCTATGGCAGCTCCCCATGTTGCAGGCGTGGCGGCACTGTATTTAGATGAAACTCCATCTTCTTCGCCTTCGCAAATTGAAAGTAAACTCATCACACAATCAACAAGTAATAAGGTTACAGATGCTAAGTCTGGTTCACCAAATAAACTACTTTTCAGCTTAAATGGTGATGGCGGCGGTTGCGGAAATAATTGCCCAGTTGACGAAACTGAATTAACTAACAATACAAGTGTTACTGTAAGTGGCGCAACTGGATCTGAGACAGTATTTTTCATTGACGTTCCTGCAGGCACATCGAGCCTAAATGTCAATTTAAGTGGTGGTAGCGGTGATGCTGATATATACGTTCAGCAAGGTAGTGCGCCCACACAGTCCTCTTATCAATGTAGACCTTATAAAAACGGTAATAATGAGTCATGTAACTTTACCAACCCTACAGCCGGTAAGTGGTATGTGATGGTTCGAGGATACTCTAGTTATAGTAATGTCTCATTAACCGCTAGTTTTAATACTTCAAGTGGCGGTTGTAATAGTGCAGATTGCTTAGATAACGGTGTGCCTGAAACCAACCTATCTGGGACTAGCTCTTCGGAGACTTTCTACACCATCGAAGTACCCGCTAATAAAACCCTTACCGTCCAGATCGCAGGTAATAGTGGTGATGCTGACCTTTATGTTCGAGCAGGAAGTAAACCAACGACGAGCAATTATGATTGTCGTCCCTACTTAAATGGCAGTAATGAAACTTGTAGCATCAATTCAGGGCAAGGTGGTACCTTCCACATCATGTTAAAAGGCTATACGTCTTACAGTGGGTTAAGTTTGACCGCAAGCTATTAAGTACCAGCTATTAACTAAGTAAAGCAAGTAAAAAGGAGGCCATCGCGCCTCCTTTTTAACGCTTAGTCAATTAGTGAGTATTAAAATTTAGCCATTAATGTGTAATGGTGCCGCCGGATAAACAACTAAAGGAGCAAGTGAAAACCAAGCTAATGCCAAGTGTTTTATGGTTAATCTATGCCCACCGCTAGTAATTAAAGGTTAGACAGGTTAGGTTGTTAGCATTTGGTTAACAATGGCCATTTTCTCGTAGTGGTCGCAATAACGATAATAAGCAATCGCTGCTTTCAGGTATGAATGATTTTTTAGTCTAAGGAAACCACATGTCATTGTATATAAAGGCAGGTGCGATGTTGATTGCACTAGCCAGCACCTTTGTCGTTCAAGCTAATGAATATGTTTTAAAAAAGGTCGCTAAACCGACTTATCAATCCGTTAATCTTAATCTTGACCCAAATCTGGACACTTTTACTGGCAGTACTAAGATCAATATTGAAGTGCTTAAGCCTACCCACGTCATTGAAGTCAATGGCGTTGATTACAGCATTGATGAGGCCGTTTTAGTCGGTGAAACAAGTTGTGATCTTGATTCGGCGATGAACGACAAAGGTATCGTTTCATTGGGGTGTGGCAGCGAAATAGTACCTGGCAAATATCAACTAAATTTAACTTTTACTGCGCCCTACAATCGAAATGCTGTTGGCTTATATAAAACGATAGATGGAGGTCTGCCTTATCTATTTACTCAATTTGAGATGAGTGATGCAAGACGCGCGTTCCCTCTATTTGATGAACCTGAATATAAAATCCCGTTTCAACTCACTATACGTTCTCCAAAGTCTGAGAAGGTATATAGCAATACGCCTGTTGTGAGCGAAACACTTAATGGCAATTGGATCACTCATGAATTTGCACCAACTCAAGTTATTTCTTCATACCTTGTTGCTTTAGCCGTGGGGCAATTTGAAGAGATACCAGTTAAAGGGATGAGTGTTCCCGGAAGAGTGATCACAACTAAAGGCAAAATTGAGTTAGCAAAGTACGCAGCACAGAAGATGCCGGTCGTTTTAGCCGCCTTAGAAGACTATTTTGGCTCTAGCTATCCATTTGAGAAATTAGATTCTGTTGCAGTACCGGAGTTTCCATTTGGTGCAATGGAAAACGCAGGGCTTGTCACTTATCGAGAAGATATTTTGCTGCTTGATGAGAATAATGCAAGCGATGTAAGTAAACGACGAGCAATTTCGATTATCGGCCATGAACTTGCGCATCAATGGTACGGTAATTTGGTTACCATGGCGTGGTGGAACGATCTTTGGTTAAACGAAGCGTTTGCCAGCTGGATGGCTGCTAAGATCACTTATCAAACGCACCCTGAATTTGAAACCCATTTAAGTATGTCAAGAAACCGGGCCATGCCCGCTGATGCTCGGCTATCGACTAAGCCTATCCGTAAACCTATTCGCACAGAAGCGGATATTATGGATGGTTTAGGACTAGCCTACAGCAAAGGTGAAGCGGTGCTGTCGATGGTGGAAAATTGGATCGGCGAAGAGGCGTTTAAGCAAGGGATCCGTGATTATATTAAAACCTATAGCTATAAAAATACCCAAGCTAGCGATTTGTGGAACACATTAGCTAAGGCATCAGGAAAAGATGTACCAAGTGTCCTACAATCTTTTATCGAACAATCATCGTACCCTTTAATAAAGGTCACTCAGCAAGGGAACAAGATCACTCTCAGTCAACAGAGTTATGTCTATGCTGAAGCGAAAGCACCTGAGCAAAAATGGGTTTTGCCTGTTGTGTTAAAGTATGGTGTAAATGGTCAAACCTTCGAGAAATCTGTACTTTTGTCTAAACGCACTCTCGTGGTTGAACTGGAGGCGGTTGCCGACTGGATATATCCTGACGCGAATGCAATGGGGTACTATCGTTGGACGCTAAGTCCCGAAAACTTTGAAAAGCTATTAGCCAACGTTCAACAGTTGAGCGATAGGGAAAGAAGGGCGATGATATCGTCCGCAGATGCCTTGCTAGATGGCGGCTTTTTGTCAGCAGGCAACTTACTGAAAATATTAGAAGAATTTACTATCGATCCGCACCCAGCGATAGTTTCAAGTGCAATCAGTTATATTGACCGACAAAAGTTGCCTTTTGTTGATGAGAAAAATCAGCAGCAATGGTCAAACTTTATCGCCCAAAGCTTGCTACCCATTGTCGAACGTTATGGGATGGTGGTAAAAACTGACGAAGATCCTCAAGTTAGTCAGCTACGGTCCCGTGTAGTCGATTTATTGGCTTTTGAAGCAAAACAAAAAAACATTATTGAAGTTGCTGCAAATCAGACTGGACGATTTTTAGCGGGAGACAACAACGTCGATCCCTATTTAATCGGAACCTACTTAACCATTGCCATGTATCACGGTGATGCAAAGCTACTTAATCAAATGATAAAAGTTTTTGAGCAAACAAAAGATCCGACCAAGCGTACCCAAATTTTACGTGCCTTGGGCTATGCTCCCCAAGGTACACTGCAACAACAAGTGCTGAATTACAGTCTAACAGACGCCATCAAAGCACCTGATCTAGGCTACCTATATCTAGGTCAAAGCTATCAAGCTGAGCGTCAGTCAGATTTTAGATCTTGGGCATATGAGCACTACACCGAGATAGCGAATAAGTTGCCTCCGTTTGCATTGCCTCGATTACTTGAGTTATATGGTGGAGGTTGCGATCTCGATAACTTAGCAACCGCAACACAGTTTTTTGGTCAACTCACCGGTGAGGTGCCAGGCTATACGAGAGCGATTGCAAAATTGGAAGAAAGCGTTCAAACATGCAGCCAATTGCGTTTAAGAGAAAAAGCCAGTGTAGATAGTTACCTTAGGCAGTTCTAATCAGCAAAAAGGCACCTTTTTAGGTGCCTTTTGTTTAGCAATCAAGACAAAAGGAGTAATGTAAATTTCTTTTGCTTTTGGTAAAATGCCGCCAATTTTTTAAAAGAGACATGATTATGCCAATGTATGTAGTGGGACATAAGATCCCTGATTCTGATTCTATCTGTGGTGCAATAGCATTAGCTTACTTAAAAAACCAAATTGGAGAGAGCGCTGTCGCTACGCGTTTAGGTGACGTATCACCTGAAACCGCTTTTATTCTAGACCGTTTTGGTTTTGAAGCGCCTGAATACAAAGAAAGCTATGCAGGTGAACAAGTCTACATTGTTGATCATTCTGAATTAACTCAAGCTCCTGATGATATTGAACAAGCGACTATTGTTGGTAT
The DNA here is from genome assembly GCF_043643685.1 of Shewanella waksmanii. GTDB lineage: Bacteria > Pseudomonadota > Gammaproteobacteria > Enterobacterales > Shewanellaceae > Shewanella > Shewanella waksmanii_A. The sequence continues at coordinate 766 of NZ_JBHZSN010000015.1, read as the reverse complement.
CGTTGACCATCATAAGCTGGGAGATTTAACGACTTCAACACCTTTAGAATGTTGGATTCGTCCAGTCGGTTGCAGTAATACTGTGATTAAAATGATGTACGATTTTTATAATGTCGAAATTCCAAAAGAAATTGCAGGTATTATGATGTGTGCAATTTTAAGTGATACCGTGATCTTCAAATCGCCAACCTGCACAACAGCAGATATCCGCTGTGTAGAAGTGCTGGCTGAAATCGCGGGTATAGAAGATTATAAAGCCCTTGGTATGGAAATGTTTAAGGTTAAGTCTGCGGTTGAAGGCACGCCTGCCCGAGATCTGGTTATGCGTGACTTTAAAGACTTTAACATGAACGACAACCTTGTAGGCATCGGCCAACTTGAAGTTATTGATTTGTCAGTTTTTGATGATATTAAAGCTGAATTGGTTGCTGACATTGCTAAGCTTAAGCAAGAAGGTAATCGTCATACCGTAATGTTGCTGTTAACAGACATCATGAAAGAAGGCTCAGAAGTATTAATCATATCTGATGATGCCGATCTAACTGAACGTGCTTATAACAAAGCATCAGTAGATGGAAAAGTATGGCTAGACGGTGTGCTAAGCCGTAAGAAGCAAGTGGTGCCGCCGCTACAAGCTGCATTTGCTTAATAATAAAAAAGGCCGCAGTTTGCGGCCTTTTTTATTAACGATGACCCGTCCTAAATAACGTTGACACTTTTCAAACCTTTTTTGGAGAGTGTTATGAAATCAATAGTTAAGCGAACT
>NZ_JBHZSN010000014.1:0-134669 GCF_043643685.1 Shewanella waksmanii | reverse complement strand
TAAAATACAAAACGCCCGATGAAGTTCATCGAGCGTTTTAAACTGAAAAAAGTGTCAACCTATTTCAGGACTAGTCACCTATACTTGGTTTTAAATTGCGCTGAGTGGTTGCCTGAGCTCTATTTTCTCAGCTTTCACTGCGCACACTTTAAACTCAGGTATTTTGGCTACGGGGTCGAGGGCATTATTAGTGAGCTTGTTTGCTGCCGCCTCTGCAAAATGGAATGGCAAAAATAGCACGCCAACTTGAGCGCGTTTGGTGACAAACGCACTAATTGTGATTTCGCCGCGACGACTAGTTAGTTTCAACATGTCGCCATTGTTGATGCCTAACTGCTCAGCATCAGCAACCGATATCATCACTTGCGGTTTAGCGATATCGTTTAACCCCTGGGTTTTACGGCTTAAGGTGCCAGTGTGGAACTGAGCCAACAGTCGACCTGTAGATAGGGTAAGTGGGTACTCACTACAGCTTTGTTCTGCACTTTGTCGATATTCTACTGCGCGCATCACCCCGCGGCCTCGGGTGAATTTTTGGGTATGCAAGGTTGGCGTACCTGGGTGTCCCTGTGCAGGGCAAGGCCATTGAATACCCATGTGGCCATTTGGATTATTCGGATCGATTGCCGACCACGTGATGCCACGATATTGAGGGGTCACTTCGGTAATTTCATGCCAAATTTGCTGCTCAGTTTGATAGGGCCAGTTTGCCCCCATTTGATTGGCAATATCGGTAATGATTTGCCAATCTGCTTTACTGTCTTTTGGTGGCTTTACGGCAGCTTGGAGTTGTTGAACTCGCCTTTCGGTATTGGTGAAATGACCGACTTTCTCAGCAAAACTGAATGCGGGCAATACCACGTCCGCAAGTTGTGCAGTTTCAGTCATAAAAATGTCTTGTACGATAACCAATTTAGCTTGTGTTAATCCGGCAATGACATGAGCTTGATCAGGATCGCTAAGGACAGGGTTTTCACCCATAACGTACAGCGCTTGCAGCGTACCCTGACTCAATGCATGCATCATTTCGGTAGCTGCTAAGCCGACTTTATGGGGGAGTTCTTCATTGCCCCATGCCCGACGAAAGCGCATTTGAATGAGTGGGTCATCGATTTTTTGATAGCCGCTAAAGTAGTTGGGTAGTGCCCCCATGTCACAGGCACCTTGCACATTACTCTGGCCGCGAAGCGGATTAATTCCTGCGCCTTCAATACCTATGTTGCCACACAGCATCTGTAAGTTGGCAATGGCGGTGACATTGTCATGACCTGATGTATGTTGGGTAATGCCCATGGCGTAAAACACTGCGGTTTTTTCAGCGGTGCCGATAAGCTTTGCCATTTCGGCAATATCACTGGCGGCAATCCCGGTAACTTTTTCAGCATTTTCTGGTGAGTAGTTAGAGTGCATCACCGCTTCATACAGCTCACTGTAGCCATCAACTCGCGCAGCAAGGTAATCTAAATCATGCCAGTCATTGGCAATGATTTGTTGCATTATCGCATTGAGCAACATCACATCTGTGCCGGGTCGCTGTGCCACATATAATAACCCGTCATCGGCAATATCTATCTGTTTTGGGTCAGCAACAATTAAGCGTGCACCATGCTTTGCAATAGACTGCTTGATTCTGGAGGCAATAATGGGGTGCGCGTTGGTGGTATCAGAGCCAATGATAAAGATAAGATCGGCTTGATCAATACTAGAAATATCATTGGTCATGGCACCGCTGCCAAGGGCATCATACAAGGCGGTCACGGTTGATGCATGGCACAGTCTGGCACAATGATCGATGTTATTCGTGCCAATGATGCTGCGCATAAACTTCTGGAACAGATAGTTATCTTCGTTGGTCGCCTTTGCCGATGCTAAACCTGCAATGGCATCGCTGCCATACTCCTGTTTTATATCGCCAAGACCAGTTGCAATATATTCAATGGCGCGCGGCCAAGAAACGGGCGTTAATTTGCCATCGATACGCAACATGGGGCTTTGAATGCGCTGCGAATCATTGATGAAGTCAAACCCAAACCGGCCTTTTACACACAGCATTCCTTGGTTGACGGCAGAGTCTTTGTCGCCAGTGACATGCACCACTTTGTTTAAGCTTTCGTCAACATGCAGATTTAATCGGCAGCCTACACCGCAGTATGTACAGATGGTCGAAGTGGTTTTTAGTGGTGACTTTTGCCCCTGCAAATTAGCACGTGCATCGCTCAAGGCACCAGTTGGGCAGACCTGAACACAGTTACCGCATTGAACACACTGGCTATCAGCCATTGTGGCTTTAAAACCCACGCGAGGAGCTTGGCGGTTGCTATTGCCCGGCAAGCCATGAAAATGATTTTCTTCAAAACAGATCACTTTGTGGCCAGATTGCTGGTGGCAAGCGTCAACGCAGGCACCACAGCTAATACAGCGATTAGCATCAAATTCGATAAACGGGCTGCTGTTATCGGCTATAAACTGGCGCGCATGACTGTCGCCATTATCCACGGGAGCTATTTGGTATTGGGTCGCGTAATTGCGCAGGTTGCATTGGGTATTAGCTTGGCAGCCGCAGCTTAAGCAGCGTTGTGCTTCCTCTAGAGCTTGGTCAAAGTTAAAATCGAGTTCGACTTCGTTAAAGTTGCCGCGGCGGGCTTTGGCCGATAACTCAATAGGTTTTGCTCTTGGCTTCGATGCTTCATGGTTGAAGTGCTGTGCCGTTAAAGATTGATTTTTCGCCTTAATTGAGTTGTATGGTTTTGGCGAAAGCTCGCAGCTTAATTCGCCTTTAAGTAATTTTTCAATGGCATCAGCGGCCTTCTTGCCGTCGGCTACGGCGGCAATAGCGGTGGCCGGTCCTGTGCGAGAGTCGCCTAAGACAAACAGTTTTTCAACTCCCGCTGACATTGTATGTTGGCAACCTTCGAAGGTATTCCAGCGTGTTAGTGCCACGTCGCCCGTTGATAGCTGACTATCGGGATGATTCAAAAATGCCATATCTGGGGTTTGTGAAACAGCAGGAATCACAGTATCAAAATACTCGGTAAAGGTTTCTCCGGTGCTCACAGGTCGTCTTCTGCCTGAACTATCAGGTTCACCTAAGGCCATTTTTTCAAAGGTGATGGCGTTGACTCTGCCGTTGGTATCAGCATGGTTTTTCACTGGGTTGGTGAGAAAGTAGAACTCCACACCTTCAAATTCTGCTTCGTCTATTTCATAGACTTCTGCTGGCATTTCTTCGCGGGTGCGGCGATAAACTAAGGTCACTTCAGCGCCCTGGCGAATCGCTGTACGGGCACAATCAATGGCAGTATTACCACCGCCAATCACCGCCACTTTTTTCCCTAGTTTCAGCTGCTGCTCAGTACAATGATCTTTTAGATAATCGACTCCTAAAAAACAACCATCAAGTTCACTACCAGGGTAGTCCATGGGGACAGCTTTTTGGGCGCCAATAGCTAAACACACCGCATCGTAATCTTGCACCAGTTGCTCTAAGTGGATCTGTTTTCCTAGTGCGGTGTTTAAGTGAATTTTCAAACCATTTTGGCTCAGGATATCAATTTCTTTATCTAAGATAGCTTTAGGTAATCGGTATTCAGGAATACCGTATCTTAACCAGCCTCCAGCTGCAGGCATCGATTCAAAAATATCGACATCATGACCATTGTTGCTTAAATAAAAACCGGCGCTGATCCCAGCTGGGCCACTGCCAATAATAGCGACCTTTTTGTCGGTTAATGGCATGCGAGGAGGAACATAAGGGTCGTCAAGCGCATCAATATCCGCGGCATGTCGTTTTAGTTGTCGAATCGCAACGGGTTCATCAATGGCAGAGCGGCGGCAAGCTGACTCACAAAACGCAGGGCAAACTCTGCCAATTGACAGGGGTAAAGGCAGTGTTTGTTTGATGACTTTTATCGCTTGTCGATGATCCCCTTGGCTAATATGGTGTAAGTAAGCTTGTACATCGACACCGGCAGGGCAAGCTTGCTGACAGGGGGCTTCGCAATCGGCGAAGTGGTCTTGCAAAAGAAGGCTTAATGCTTGCTGACGCTGAGCAGTAAGTTGACTAGATTGACTGGTTACTTGGCAGTTTTCTGCTGCTGGCGTTTCACAGGCTTTGACAATGGATACATCACTGTGGTTTTGCTGCAGTTCGACAACACACAGCCCGCATGACTGCTTTTTATGGCCGTTATGGTCACATAAATTGGGAATATCGATATTATGCCGCTTGGCACAGCTAAGAATCGATTCGCCATCTTTAGCTAAAATTGATTGCCCATCGAGTGTGAATTTGATCATTGTTGATGCCTTTTTACAGACCCGTCAAACGTTACTCGGCATTCCGTCACATTGAGTCAAAACAGTGTAGGTGGGTCGTTTTATGGTAATGGCTCGAGTATAACCGCAAGCTTATTCATAACGAGGCTAACCCCGGTAAGGGATGTACATTTTTGCAGTCGAAGTCACAAAAACCACAGGATTGCGTATAGGGACTGTTGCGCTTTGCTGCTTAGCCCTTGTAACTAAGCAGGTCGGATACGTTTTATTGGATACTGAGCTTGTCAGCGGGTCATCTTCTTCACGAATACCACCACATAAAGTGCGATAGTAAAACTACCGGTAAAAGCTTCAACCGCGGCAATCGCTCGGGATAAACCTATGGGAGTGAAATCACCATAGCCAAGGGTGGTGAAGGTCACTACCGAATAGTAGATGCAATTAAAAAACAACATCATATTGGCTTTGAAACCGTTGGACCAGGTGAAGATATGGGTTTGATCGCCGTAACTTAAACCGGTAAACATATATAAGATCGCACATACAAAAATCAATGCCATCGAAAAGCCAATCACCCGAATAGGTGCTTCACCATAGCCACAAAATAGATCAATCGCCTTAGAGATGATGCGTTGCCGACTAAATCGTGGCATTAAGTGGCGACGCATGGTGAGCTCTTTTTGCAAGAAATGCCCACCCATAGCAAACAAACCTTCACGCTCAGCGGCTTTGCGAAGATCACGATAGATCTCTTCAGTTTGTTCAAAATAATCTTTTGCGATGGCGGCTTCACCGACTTTTTCCGCTTCATTGGCCATGCGCTCTTGCTTAATCACCTTACCGACTTTGATATTTTCGATGCGCGCGCCGTTCCATTTTATGCCCAATAAATTGCAGTTAATTAAATTGGCACAATGTAGGTTTGCCTCTCGTAAGTCGGCTTTCATAAGACTGGCGTTTTGTAGATTGAGGTTAAACATATGAGCGCCATGCAAGTCAGCACGATATAGCTCAGCATGGCTCATATCAAACCCAGTTTTCTGGTGGTGGCGGACTAAATCGATACCAGCAAGCTTGGCATGTTTTAATGAAATGCCGCGTAGCATACCGCCATTGCGCGCAAAAGCTTCCAGTCTGGCAACATCATCGGGATGATTTTTAACGATTTTAGGATCATGCCAATAGCAAAGCCCCGATGGCTCAGCTGGTTCATGGCATGAAAAGCCTTCATCTTCGTGGTAGCAGCATGTGGGAGTTTTACTGTTCATGAAAAAAGTATAGACAGCAGCAACAAGGTTTGTGAAAGCAAACGCTTAAAAAAATTGCTTAGGCAACTTAACTGGTTTAACGACAAGGTTTTATGTTACTCACATCGGCGATGCTGACAATAAAGCATGCGCTATGGCATATCCTAGTCATTATGGTGCTCAATTAGCCTTTATCTGCTCTAGGCGTGCGGGCTTGATTGGGGTAAAATACGCCGTTTGTAATTTTGCCTAACCTAATCCAAAGTAGAATAGAGTCATGTTTGAAGTAAATCCGGTTAAATTTAAAATCAAGGAGCTGGCGGAACGCACCCAACTTCTTCGGGGGTATCTTTGACTACGATGCTAAAAGTGAGCGTCTAGAAGAAGTCAGCCGAGAGCTTGAAAGCTCAGAAGTGTGGAATGATCCTGATAATGCCCAAGCGTTAGGCAAAGAGCGCGCGTCGCTTGAGGCCGTGGTGAAAACTATCGATGATATGGATAGTGGTCTTGAGGACATTGAAGGCTTATTAGAGCTAGCCATTGAAGAGGACGATGAAGAAACCTTCAATGATGCTAATAGCGAATTAGTGGATTTAGAGAAACGTCTCGAGGAACTTGAGTTTCGCCGTATGTTCTCTGGCCCTCACGATGCCTCAGATTGTTACCTTGATATCCAATCGGGTTCGGGTGGTACTGAAGCGCAAGATTGGGCCAATATGGTGCTGCGTATGTTCTTGCGTTGGGGTGAAGCCCATGACTACAAACCTGAATTGATCGAGGTTACCGCTGGTGATGTCGCAGGTATTAAAGGTGCGACAGTAAAATTTACCGGTGAATATGCATTTGGTTCATTGCGTACTGAGACCGGAGTACACCGTTTGGTTCGTAAATCACCGTTTGATTCATCGGGTAAGCGCCACACGTCTTTCTGCTCTGTATTTGTTTATCCAGAGATTGATGACTCAATTGAAATTGATATTAACCCAGCCGATTTGCGTATTGATACCTACCGCGCCTCTGGAGCGGGTGGACAGCACGTTAACAAGACCGAATCGGCAATTCGTATTACCCACTTACCAACGAATACAGTAGTACAATGCCAAAACGATCGCTCACAGCATAAGAACCGTGATTCGGCGATGAAGCAGCTAAAGGCAAAGCTGTATGAGCTAGAGATGCTCAAACAAAATGCCGATAAGCAAGCAGCAGAAGATGCAAAATCGGATATTGGCTGGGGTAGCCAGATTCGTTCTTACGTGCTTGATGATGCACGTATTAAAGATTTACGTACCGGTGTCGAAAGCCGAAATACCCAAAGCGTCCTAGATGGCGATCTAGACAAGTTTATTGAAGCTAGCCTGAAATCTGGCCTTTAACGAGAGAAGAAGATGACTGAACAAACACAAGATGAGAACAAGTTAATTGCAGAGCGCCGTGCTAAGTTAGAGCACATTCGAGCGAACTGCCCAGCTAACGGTCACCCAAATAACTTCGATCGAAAACACAAGGCTGCAGATATTCAAAAAGAATATGGCCACTTCTCTAAAGAAGAGCTTGAAGGCATGGGTATCCAGCGTTCAATCGCCGGCCGAGTGATGGCGAAGCGTGGTCCGTTTTTGGTTATCCAAGATGTATCTGGTCGTATTCAGGCCTATGCAGGTAAAGATGTACAGAAAGATCTTAAAGCCACTTACCAAGGTTTAGATATTGGTGACATCATTGGTGTTACCGGTCAGCTGCACCTTTCAGGTAAAGGCGATCTGTACGTGAACATGGAAGAGTACCAACTGCTGACTAAAGCATTGCGTCCACTACCTGAAAAATTCCACGGTCTATCAGATCAAGAAACGCGCTACCGTCAGCGTTACGTTGACTTAATCGTTAACGAAGATTCACGTGAAGCCTTCATCATGCGCTCGAAAGTGGTTACCGCTATTCGTAACTTTATGGTGAAAAAAGAGTTTATGGAAGTTGAAACCCCGATGATGCACAGCATCCCAGGTGGTGCATCAGCGCGTCCATTTATCACTCACCACAATGCACTTGATATCGAAATGTACCTACGTATTGCGCCTGAGCTTTATCTAAAGCGTTTGGTTGTTGGTGGTTTCGAGCGTGTATTTGAAGTGAACCGTAACTTCCGTAATGAAGGTCTATCACCACGTCATAACCCAGAATTCACCATGATGGAATTCTATATGGCATACGCTGATTACGAAGATCTTATGGATCTAACCGAAGAGATGCTAAGTTCGATCGCGACTGAACTGTGTGGGTCTCCGCAACTGCCTTATGGTGAGCACACGGTTGATTTTGGTGGTCCATATGCACGTCTTAGCATGTTGGATGCGATCAAGAAGTACAACCCAGACAATGCAACCATTCAGTCGATGACTTATGAACAAGTTAAAGACGTTGAGTTTATGCGTGACTTGGCGAAGAGCCTAGGCATGACAATTGAGAAGTTCTGGACTTGTGGCCAGCTACTTGAAGAGATCTTCGGTGAAACTGCTGAGCCTAAGCTAATGCAACCCACTTTCATCACAGGTTACCCTGCTGATATTTCACCATTGGCACGTCGTAATGATGAAAACCACTTCATCACCGACCGCTTTGAGTTCTTCATTGGTGGCCGCGAAGTGGCTAACGGTTTCTCAGAGCTTAACGACGCAGAAGACCAAGACAGCCGCTTTAAAGCACAGGTTGATGCAAAAGATGCCGGTGATGATGAAGCAATGTTCTACGATGCAGATTACATCACTGCACTGGAGCACGGCCTACCACCAACAGCGGGCCAAGGTATCGGTATCGATCGTCTTGTGATGTTGTTTACCAACACTCACACTATTCGTGACGTGATCCTATTCCCTGCAATGCGCCCACAAGGGTAATTGTTGATTAAGCCGTTGGCTTAATAATCACATTGAAAAACCAGCCTCAGGGCTGGTTTTTTTTACCAAGTTTAGCTTGTTCATATGTATATCATGTGTGGTACACTTGCTAATATCATATGATTAAGTTTTTGTTATATTTTTAGCAAGTTAGGAGCGCGCCAAATCCATTTCAACTCTTCTTCATTATCTTCTTTCGCGACAATTTCACGCTTGTAGGATTCCTCAATCTTGTCACAGTTCTTCTTTAATTCTTCAATATCAATTGGAGTTAGTAAAAATTCAAGATCATTATCAAGCGCAATGAATTTTTCTGGGGATGTAAGTTCTATTCTAGCCGTGTACTTACCAGCTTTCCAAGGAAATGCCTGTTTGTTGAATTGATATAGCTCTATCATCTCTTGCTCTCGCAAGAAACCTTCGGCATCAAATCTTTCTTCAGATTTCAAATATGAAGCTTTCTTCGTGGCTTTAGAAATATATTGGTTCTTTGATGTAATAAATGAGACTTCTTGGCAGCGAATAAATCTTTCTTCAATTTCTTTTTGATTAAGTTTCATTGCTAAAACAGATAGTTCTTTCTCAAATGGCATTACTCCAGTTGCAGAAGAAGTCATTTTCCCAACTTGTTGTACAATACCTTGCCATTCAAAGTGGTGCTCAGAGCCTGCCTCATGTTTAATAATTACATTCATTCCTGATATGACTAGGTCTTTATTTTCAACTGAAAATGCTACTCTTAAGTTGAATATGGGACCAAGAGTAGTGAAGCCAATTTCTGCGTTTTTTTGTGTTATCACTCTCACCTTAGGCTTAGTTAGCAATTTTTTTATAATGCTAACTAAATGTGGAGACCAAGCCAGTGCTCCAAGCACTGCAATCCAATCTATGATTTGCATTAAACTTCTAACACTCCGTAACAATTAAGAGGTGAATAAAAAATTCTGGTTCTGCAGATTCAATCTTAAATTTTTGGTTTATACCATCGTACTTTTCTTATCTTTTTGATGCAAATGCATTTTATTGCTAGATTGAAATGATTTAAGTTCATTTCAACTTAGCCCTTTTATTCAGTGATATGTAGATGAAGTTGGTGTAATCACTGATTAAAGTCGTGGGTTTTCCACCCACACCCGAGCAAGAAGGGGATCAACAGCAATCCCCCTCTTGCATCTCCCCGTGCCGCCCAACGAAATTGTTTTCTTCATGCGTTATCGAAAATAACTAACGCTTCCGATAGGCCATCCATGGCCAAACGAAAGCTAGCCTGACGTCCTGTCAGGCTTACGCTATTACTTTTAACGAAGAGTCTTCAACCCATTTCAGCAATTTCAATGGGAATGTTGAGCCAGCAGGTTCAATTGTCATAGCGAAGTGCGGAAGTACTTTAACGGCTTAATTGTGTCATTGGAATTGAGGGAAGCTAAGATATTGCGTGAGTTCTGCTTGTGAGCCTATGAAGTTGAATCGAAGAGAAATATTTTAGGTGTAGATACAGTTGCGAGCTTCCAAAACATGGCCGCTTCTTGGCATCCATACCATTGCGGCATTTGTGAGTCCATTCACATCAGATGTTTTGGTAGAGCTTACAGGGATCTTTTTATATTAACATCATGCAGCGTCTCGTAGTTGTATCTGCACAATAGCCTGCGGCAGGCAACTAGGTTGATACAATTAATGCTAGGTTCACTTACATTTGAACACAATAAAGCTTTTGGTAGAAAACTTGGGTGTGAGCGAAGCGCCACTACGTTGATCCAAACAGAGTATGGAAATCACTCGTATCACACAAATCAAATTGTACACAGGCAAGCAACAAATTTGTGGTGTAGATACAGTTGCGAGCTTCCAAAACATGGCCGCTTCTTGGCATCCATGCCATTGCGGCATTTATGAGTCCATTCACATCAGATGTTTTGGTAGAGCTTACAGGGACCATTTAATATCAACATCACGCAGCGTCTCGCAGTTGTATCTGCACATAGCCTGCGGCAGGCAACTAGGTTAATAACTCCCCGTTGGAAATTTTGCTGTTTGAATTTTGTCGGTGCGCTGAGGGATTGCTAAGGGGGCAAGCGGATTCCCCCTTGGTTCGAGAATGGTCTAGCTAAAGTAACTCACGAGAAAAGTTGACTATATTTTGTCCGAATTGTGCGATGGCTTTTTCTTTAAGTGGTGTTAGTAATAACCTCACTTCTATGAGATCGTTCCCTACATCTGAAACTTCATCTTCATCTGTTGATGTATCGCAAATAGTTGCCATTTTAGATTCTAATTCGATAAGTGCTTCAAGCACTATCTTTAATTCCGATTCAGCTAGATTTAATTGGATTGAGCTCATACAGCTTTACCTTCTTTTTTATAAATTCTATGACCTTTGAGTGCCAGTTCTTCTAAAAGGCCGATGTATTTACCCACTGGCATATTATGAGTTGGTGCAATACAGAAATGATGTGGCTTGTCCTGCACGAGTTTTAAGCTCTGTGGGGGTTGTGTATTTGGTGAAAAGCGCCATACCCACCCTGACATGGGAGATTCATTGATGCCAATTTTATCAAAAACACTAATGCCTTTGCCATTGGCCTTTATTACTGTAATACCACTTATTTTTATAGTATCTACATCACGAGCTCTAACATTGGATAGTTTTGCTGAGTGAGAGTTGCCAAGACGAAAAAGCTCTTCCGGCATGATATAAAATTCTTTTGGAAACATGTTCAATCCTTTGAATACTTATTGAGTGAATAATAAAACTTAATACATCCTGTATTCTCTTCAATGTACTGTATTCGCCCTGAATACTCCATAGTCGTATCTACTTTCAATTTGCGCACTTATATGAATCCCAAGCTGATTTACTGATTTTATTGAGATGAAACCAATAAAATGCCGGATCTAGCTAGCTCAAAAACTAGCAGCTCAATAACAATTAGCCGCGGCAACAGTCTCTATTGTCGATTCAGATAGGCCATCCATGGCTCAACTGAGGCTATGTCGGCGTCCTGCCTCGCTCACACAAATTAGCTCATCGCACTCGGACACTTCCAAGGGAGACTGTTGATCCAGCAGGTGTGTTCGTAATAGCGAAAAGAAATGTTATTGAGATAAAGTCTTTTTTTGCTTCTAAGCTTGATGCTCAATTTGAACTGAGGGAAGCTAAAAAAATGTGTGAGTGTTGCTTGTGAGCCTATTAAGTTGAATCGAAAAGAAAAACTCTAGGTTGAGATACAGTTGCGAGTTTCCAAAACATGGCCGCTAATTTCAGTTGCTGCGTACTTTGATTGCGATTCGGTCATTTTTTGCAGAGTCGCTAGCTCTATTTAAGCCGTTAAAAGCCAGCTTAGCTGCTACTACATGCAAGTTTATATAGCGATAAGTTGATATAAATGGATGTAAGCTATAATTACAACGACCTCGCTTAAGTATTGGGCGCTGAAAGTTAAGGCAATGACTTGGACGTTGAACTTGCAAAAGTAATTGAACTGCAAAATATCATGTGGCTTTTAATTGCTACAGGTAGTGTGCTGTTTATGCAGGCGGGATTTTGTTTCTTAGAGGCAGGCTCAGTAAGATCTAAAAATAGCATCAATGTTGCGGTTAAAAATTTCTGTGACTTCTGTTTATCCTCTGGCACCTTCTGGATAGCTGGTTTTGCTATTATGTATAGCAATAGTCAGCAAGCTTCTAACTATGATTATTTCTTTCTCGCAGCGACTGATTCTCCTAAATTATTAGCTTTCTTCGTATTTCAACTGGTCTTTTGTGGAACCGCTTCGACAATAATGTCTGGAGCGGTAGCTGAACGAACGACTTTTGTTGGCTATTTAACGATTGCTTTTTTTGTGTCGGGAGTACTCTATCCGGTTTTTGGGCGTTGGGCGTGGAATGGCAGTTTTGAGGGGCTTAATCTAGGCTGGCTTAATCAGCAAGGTTTTGTGGATTTCGCTGGCTCTAGTGTGGTTCACTCTGTAGCCGGCTGGACTTCATTGGCTGCGGTAATGGTTATAGGCCCCAGAATTGGTCGCTTTTGTCAAGAAAGCCGGCCTATTCAAGGGCATAATATTCCCATGGCTACTGTAGGAACGATTATCTTGTGGTTTGGCTGGTTCGGTTTTAATGGTGGCAGTAACCTAAAAATTGATGACACCATACCTTCGATAATCTTAAACACTAACTTATCCGCCAGTTTTGGCGCCATCTCTGTACTATTACTGACTTGGTATAAAAACAAAAAACCTGATGTTCCCCATGTATTAAATGGTGCACTGGCAGGTTTAGTTAGCATCACAGCTAGTTGTAACTCAGTTGAACCTTTTCATGCGGTATTAATCGGTCTTTTAGGTGGCGTAATTTACTTGTTTAGTGTCAGAGTGTTAGAGCATTTTAAGATTGATGATGTCGTAAAAGCGGCACCAGTTCATGCTGTATGCGGAGTCTGGGGAACGCTTTGTGTGGCATTTTTTGGTAATCCCGACATCCTTAATACGGGATTGAGTTTTCCAGAACAGTTGTGGGTACAGACATTAGGTGTGGTCGTCTGCTTTGTTTGGGCATTTATTCCTACTTATCTATTTTTAAAGTTTATCCAAAGATGGATCCCCTTAAGAGTGAAGCCCGAAGACGAAATTAGGGGGCTAAATACCTCCGAGCACAATGCGCATACTGAGGTCTTAGAGCTACTTCAGGCTATGGAACGGCAAAAAAGTGAGACTGACTTTAGTAAGAGTGTTCATGTTGAGCCTCATACTGAAGTCGGACAGATTGCAAGTGAGTACAATCGAGTATTAGCTGTGGCCCATAGCGAAATGGCAAACGCTAAGCAAGCCAATATTGAACTTATGGCTTCTTTTAAAGAGCTACAAGAGGCTCAGAAGCAGTTAGTTGAGTCAGAGAAAATGGCATCATTGGGTGGGCTAGTGGCTGGGATAGCGCATGAGATTAATACACCTTTGGGGGTTAGTGTTACAGCAACCTCTTACCTTGAGAAGGAGATAAAAATTTTAGAGTCGCTGTATAAACAGGGCGAATTAACCGAAGAAGATGTGGAGAAGTTTATTCTGGGGGCGAATGAAGGGATCAGTATTATATTAATGAATCTAACGCGCGCTACAGAATTAGTGAAGAGTTTTAAAAAAGTCTCAGTGGATCAGTCGTCAGATAAGTGTCGAGAGTTTGACTTAAAAGAATATATTGAGGAAATTATTCTAAGCTTAAAACCTCAATTGCGTACCAGTCAGCATACTGTGAATGTAGTTTGCCCTGATGGGATAAAGATGCGCAGTCACCCCGGTGCGCTATCACAAATTCTTACTTGTTTTATTATGAACAGCATTCATCACGGATTTGAAGGGGGAAAGGTGGGGGAAATTATGATTAAAGCACAGCTGTCCGGTAACTATGTTGAGTTAATTTATTGCGATAACGGTCAAGGGATTAATCCTGAGAATTTACAGCAAATTTTTGAACCTTTCTATACCACAAAACGAGGAAAAGGTGGCAGCGGTTTAGGCTTGCATATTGTTTTCAACTTAGTAACTCAGACGTTAAATGGTACTATCAACTGCCAAAGTCAGCCCGGTCAGGGAACTGAATTTACTATTCAATTTCCAGCAATACTAGAGGCCGAGAGTTAACCCCAATCGTTAGCGGAGCTGATAACCCCCATAGCGCGCGGTATATTGCTAACTTCGATGACTTCAGCTGGTTGCATCTTGTCTAGTGTAATATTGCCAATACGAACTCGGACTAATCTCATCGTTGGAAAGCCAGCAGCAGCAGTCATTTTACGTATTTGACGGTTTTTCCCCTCGCTGATGGTGATAGATATCCAACTCATGGGACCGTGTCTGGGATCTCTTCGTTTACGTCCATTGCTAGGGAGATCTGGTTCGCAATTAAGCTTAAAAACCTGACAAGGTAGGGTAAGATATTTCTCTCCTTTTATACCTATTTCTACCCCTTGTTGGAGTTTGAGTATAGCTTCATCATTGATATCACCATCAACTTCAACATAGTATTCTTTTTCGACTTTTTTACTGCGAACTTGGTGGCTAACCATGCCATCAGTGGTTAATAAAAGTAAGCCTTCTGAGTCATGATCTAAACGGCCAATTGCCATGGTTCCTATGGGGAACTCGGCGAGCTCGCCAAGCAGTTTTTTACGTTTTCTGGTTTCTGGCACGAATTGGCTGAGAAACCCATAAGGCTTAAAGATTTTATAGTGATGATGGCTTCGCTCTATCAAAGGGGTGGCTGGTGCATTTACTGGGCTGACTTCTACTGACATAGCATCATCATTTTGTAAAATGGGTAGCCTATTATAGCGTTTAATTGACCGCAAAGAACTACTCCTGTTGAGCGGTAAGAAGGTTGCATTAATTTTTGTGTCACAATAATAAATGACAGCGTTGTCATTTGGCGTTATAGTATTGTTAAATGTGCTGGAGCAAGTGTGGCCAACCTTTTCAGGAGAGGTCGATTGCTTAGGCTATAGCTGTACGCAAGGCTTTCTTGAGTGAGCTGTTAATTATTCAACCTTTTGAGCTAAGCTCTAAGTTAAAGCGAGTCAATACAATGCAAATTGTCATTTTAAAAAATAGTGCTGAAGTTGCCGAATATGGTGCGAATATTTTTATCAAGCAGCTGCAAGAGAAAGCTAATTCGGTTTTAGGTCTGGCGACTGGCTCGACCCCAGTGGCCTTGTATCAAAAGCTGATTGAAGCCACGCAAGCGGGCGCGATCAGTTTTAAAGATGTCACCACATTTAACTTAGATGAATACTTAGGGCTAGCGGGGACTCATCCTCAAAGCTATCGCTATTTCATGAATGAGCAGCTATTTGATCATGTCGATATTGATAAGTCACATACCCACGTACCACCAGGTGACGCAGCCGATCCGGTAGCGGCGTGTGAAGGCTATGAGCAACAGATCAGCGATGCCGGTGGTATCGATATTCAACTATTGGGTATTGGTCGCAATGGCCACATTGGCTTTAATGAACCCTCATCAGGCTTGATGTCGCGTACACGCGTAAAAACCTTAACCAAAGCCACTATCGATGATAATGCACGTTTCTTTGCCGCAGATGAGTACCAACCGCATCTGTCGATTACCATGGGCATTGGGACAATACTTGATGCGAAAAAAGTGGTGCTGCTGGCTACAGGTGAAAACAAAGCTGATGCAATCTTAGCAACGGTTGAAGGCGCATTAACAGCATCATGCCCAGCGTCAGCACTGCAGTTACATCGAGATGCCGTGTTAGTGATTGATGAAGCCGCTGCGTCGAAATTATCTGATTGCGAGTTTTACAAGCATATCGAAAATGAGAACCAAAAACTGCAGGCCCAACTCGCTAAGTTGTAAGCGATACTTTTGCAAAAAAAGCAGGCTTAGCCTGCTTTTTTTATGGCTGAAATAGTCAATGCAACTGACTTAATGGACTATCTAAATTGGCGGCAACTGTGGTTAGTTTCTATGGTTAATAGATAATGTTAACCGGAAACATGACTTATGCTTAAAAAAGTACTTATCATTTTGGCTGTACTCATTGCGCTTCCGTTTATACTCGCGCTGTTTGCCCCCAACTACTATTCAGTGGTAACTACAGTCGATATTGCCCGTGACAATCAAACTGTTTATGACTATGTGGTGTTACTCAAAAATCAAGATAACTATAGCGTGTGGGCCCAGATGGACCCTCAGATGCAGAAAAGTTATCGCGGTGAAGACGGCCAAGTGGGATTTGTTTCTGCTTGGAAAAGTGATAACCCTGATGTTGGCGAGGGTGAACAGGAAATTATTGCCATCGTGCCCGGACAGAGAATTGATTACGAGTTGCGCTTTTTGGTGCCATTTGAAGCGGTATCGCCTGCTTATATGATAGTTACTCCTATCGGTGCTAATCAAACTCAAGTGACTTGGGGCTTTACCGGTCACCTAGATTACCCAATGAATTTGATGATGTGGTTTATCGATTTTGAAACTATGATTGATAATGACTTGAGTCAAGGCTTGGCGGCGTTAAAGGGAATATTGGAGTCGCAATAGCTGCAACTGCAATCGTTACTGCAACTATAACCACAAATAATGACTTTGGCATGCCCTAGCGATAACCAAGCTTTGGCGGCCATGACGTCTGCTATCTTAGAGATGTTGAATTAGCTGAGATGAGTCAGTTTTTCTAAGCCAGCATGTATCCATATAAGCAGCTTGAGCGCTAGAGTAGCTGTTGCTAATGTCATCGTTATCATTTCTTTTAAATCACCACGTTAGCCGTTATTAGCGGCTCGTATTTTACGTTAGTAATTCAAATGTAAATTTTGTTGAGAGTGGTTATCATTTTCATTAAGATCTTTGGCCTTTTTAGCGCGTTTAAAGACCTGCTAGTGTTACTAAAGAGGCTGATGATGGACCAAATGTTTAAACTGAAATACCCAGGGTTGCTACTTGCGATGTCCCTGACTGCACTGCCTAGCTGGGCGGAAGAGTCAGTGGCTGTAGAAGCGGCAGATGAGACAGAAATGGAGATCATTACCATCAGTGGTAAAGGCTTGATCTCTTATGTCAGTGCGTCGGCGGCCAAAACCGATATGCCGATTATCGAAACGCCGTCCTCGATTTCGGTATTAACCGAAAAGCGTATTACTGACTTAGGGGCTGAAAATGTTCAAGACGCCATAGGATACGTGGCCGGGGTCTATAATGGTCCCTATGGCGTCGACACTCGCGGTGATTGGGCACAAATACGTGGCGTATCACCACTGCAGTACCAAGACGGCTTGCAGATGATGTTTGGTAACTACAACAACGTACGTACCAATCCATATATGCTGCAACAAATTGAAATTCTAAAAGGCCCCTCATCAGTTTTGTATGGTCAGGGTTCCACCGGCGGGATCATCAACCTGGTGACCAAACGTCCTGAGGCTGAGCAAAAAGGTGAAATTTGGGCGCAAGTTGGTAATTACGACCGTAAACAATTAGCCGCAGATGTCACTGGTGCCATCGATGAAGATGAGACATGGTTGTACCGTTTAACCGGTTTGTACCGTGATAGTGACACGCAAACAGATCATGTCGAAGATAACAGTTACTTTGTTGCCCCTGCGCTAACTTGGTTTGCTACCGATAGCACTAAGATTACCTTACTGGCTAATTTGCAGAAAAATGAGTCTGGCTCAAGCACGCAGTTTTTTCCTCATGTGGGCACCATCTTGCCAGCGCCAAACGGCCAGATCCCAAGTGAGCGGTTTGTGAGTGAGCCTGGGTTTGATCAGTATGATACTAAGCAGCGTGCCGTTACTTTGCTGGTTGATCAAGATCTGAATGATTATATGTCAATCCATTGGGCTACACGTTACGTTGATAGTGAATCAACTTACCGGACTATGTATGCATGGCCGTTTGCCCTGCAGGCTGACGGTCGTTCGTTATTACGCTCAATCTCAATGAGTGATGCTACTGCAGAGGCGTATACTTCGGATTTGCGTTTACAAGCACAATTTGACACTGGCAGTGTTGAGCATAACTTAACGTTTGGTGTTGACTATCAAGATGTTGAAATAGACACCGATCGCCTGTTTGTATGGAATGGCGGTGGCTTGATTGACATCTATGATCCTCAGTATGGTGTAAATCCAGAACGTTTCCCAACAGATGCAGATATTCCTGATACGCCGAGCGAGCAGAGCAAGCAACTGGGTATCTATCTACAAGATTCAATCAAGTTTGGCGGCTGGGTGATAAGTGGCGCATTGCGCCATGATAAAGTTGAATCAAAAACTGCGACGGAAGGTAAGCAAGATCAGAGCGCCACAACCGGCCGTTTAGGCGTGTTGTATAGCTTTGATTCTGGTATTGCCCCGTACGTAAGCTACTCGCAATCTTTCTTGCCAATTTATGGTTCTAATGAGGTAGGTACGCCGTTCAAGCCTCAAGAAGGTGAGCAATATGAGGTTGGGGTTAAGTATCAACCGTCTGGTACTGAGCACCTATTTACCGCATCGGTGTTTGATATTACCGACAAGAACCGAAAGCAGTCTGCAGGACCAGATTTGACACTTCAGCTTGGTGAAGTGGAGATTCAAGGCCTAGAGCTAGAAGCACAATTAGAGTGGGATGAGATTGATGTCTATGCCAGCTATGCCTATACCGACTCAGAGAAACACTCTTCAACAATCGGTGAAGATGGTGCCAAACTGGCAGCCATGCCAGACCATATGTTATCGACTTGGGTGACTTACCGTCCGCAATCGTTCTGGCAAGGATTCAAAGCGGGTATTGGCTTTAGGTATGTGGGTGAAACCTCTGATGGCAGCATCGATGTTGTGCTTCCAGATGGCACCATTGCACACAATGCACTGACTACAGATACTTATCATCTGTTCGATATGATGATTGGTTACGAGTTTGACCAATTTGATCTGAGCGTGAATGTCGACAACATTACCGATGATACCGTTATCACCAGCTGTTTGGCTCGTGGTGACTGCTTCTATGGTCAGCGACGTACCATCACTGCCAATCTAAAATATCGTTTCTAACGAATCGTTAATCGCGTATCAAAGCCATAGCGTTGCTATGGCTTTTTTTGTGTCTGCTTATGCGTGCTTTAATTGGCTTTTATCGGTTTAGGCGTAACTTGAAACGCCATAATCCACGCGATCTCTGCCTTGTTGTTTCGCTTGGTATAGGTGCTTATCAGCTTGAGCAATAAGTTGCTCTAGTTTGCAGGAGTCTAGTTGCCCAAAAGCTAACCCAAAGCTTGCGGTGACTTTCAAAGTGTTGTCATTATCGGCAAAACTCAGCTGCGCGATGCGTCGACGTAACCCTTCTGCAATCGCGACCGCTGTTTTATCTTTGATTTGCGGTAATAGAATAATGAACTCTTCGCCGCCCCAGCGAGCAGTGATATCTTGCTGTCGTTGACTGGCTTGAATTTGCTTGGCAATGGCGGTCAGCACTTTATCACCGCTTTGGTGGCCGTAGGTGTCATTAATCATTTTAAAATGGTCAATATCAATAATCATCACCGCTAAGCTTTTGTCTGATTTACTGGTTTTCATCCATTGCTGAGCTTGTTGATAAAAAGCGCGGCGATTGTTTAAGCCGGTTAAAGGATCGGTCTTCGCCAAATATTCTGCATGAAGCTTATCGCGTTCGCTGAGCCTAAACTTATGCGCCAGTGCTAGGCCTAACAGCACGACATCGATTAGCAGGCCAACTTCGCCGGCCCGAAAAGTGATGCTGTTATAGGGAATGATGCCTATCACTGCTAAACCGGTAGTAGCGGTTCCGAGCATTGAAGACACTGAAGCTAGCATAAACATCTTGGCGTTGGGCATATTGGCACGCCAAGCAAATATGCCTAACATCAACATCAGAAACGAAAATAGCAGCATAAAGTCAAACGCCAATATCAATGCCATCACTTGATCATTAAAGATAAATGCAAGGCCGTACAGGCTTGGAAAACCGATACAAATGGCGAGTATTAAACGATTCAAGCGCGGGTACAGTTGTTTGATATTTAAAAACCGTAATGCGAACAGCAGGCCGAACACATTAAATGTCATCATGAGTAATGGCACACCCCATTGTTGAAACGTGGGGTACTGCGGCCAAAACCAACGCATGCCATGGCCGGTATAACCGATGTTTAGCAATAAAAATGACAGCAGGAACATAGAGTAAAGTAAATAACTCCTACTGCGCATACCAATAAATAACATGATGTTATAGATCAGCAGACAAGTGATAGCACCATAGAGAAACCCGTAGGTATAGCTTTCAAACTCTAGCTTGTCAGCAGCTTGATTGTGGCTCAATAGATAAATGGGCAACACCATGGGGTCGGGGGAGGTGACATGCAAAATCACTTGGGATTTTCCTGGCGGGAAAAACAATACGCTATTAAAGAAGCGTCCATTGTCTAGCCGTTGATTGAAAGGGTATTGGTCGCCAAAAATTTGCACCTTAGTCACTGATTGTTGGTGAAATTGATATAACTCAATACGGTTGAGCCAAGAGTTACCAATTTGAAAAAAACGGCTGCGAGCTTGGTCGCTTGGGTTGTCAAACTCAATTGCGATCCATGCGGGCTTGGCGCCAATCCCAAAATTAACCGATTCGCTGTGTATTGCAGTGAACTTACCTTGCATAAATAGTTGGTGAGCTTGCAATGCTTGCAGTGGCTGTTCGCTATGGTAGACATAACTATACTTGCCGATAGGCGAGGGATAGATTTGTGAAATATCAACGCGTGTTTTGGTGTTGATCTCATTTGCATGCCCCAGACTGCTAGGCAACAAAAAGCATACTAATGTAAATAGGATTAAGCGCATTATTGGCAACATAAATTGATGCTCTATCGTTTTTATTTAGCGTTTGACAGTTGGCCCACTTAGCAGGCGATTTACGGTATATCAGACGAATTAATACTCATTAGTTTACAGTTTGTTAACCAAATTAGAACTCCATAATAGGTATGAATAGGAGAAATTTACGGCTTTTTTCGCTGGCAGCTAGCGTGCGTAAAGCTTATGCTACGTTCAGACTCAAAAAACCATTTACTCATATTTGCAGATTTTTTATGCAAGCTTTGTTAGCTTGAGATTTCGTACTATTGCAATGCTTGTTGGTAAGGAAAGCCCATGTCAGAAATTCATCATCCCCTCACTGATTTTATCAAGTACAGTGAAGCCGAAATGCTTGCTCGGGCAACTGAGCAATATGCTGAAGTTAAACGCCGTCATAGTATTAGAATGTTTTCTGACAAGCCGGTGCCGCAAGACATTATCGCTAAATGCATTGAAACCGCAGCGACAGCGCCTAGTGGAGCAAATCACCAACCTTGGCATTTTGTTGCTATTAGTGATCCCAAAGTGAAAGCCCAAATTCGTGAGCAAGCGGAAGCATTAGAACGGTCATTTTACGATGGTAGAGCCGGTGAAGAGTGGCTAGAGGCATTAAAACCACTGGGCACAGATGCTAACAAAAGCTACTTGGAAAAAGCGCCTTGGCTGATTGCGGTGTTTTCGCAAAAGCGTGGCGGGATAGAAAATGATCAAGACACCACTAATTATTATGTTCACGAGTCAGTCGGTATTGCGACGGGATTTTTACTGCAAGCGCTGCATCATGCTGGACTGGGCACCTTGACACATACGCCTAAGCCTATGTCTTTTTTAAGTAAGGTGTGCAATCGTGATAACGATATCGACAGACCTTATATGTTGATTGTGGTTGGTTATCCTGATGAGCAAGCGACGATACCGGATCATGCTACTAAGAAAAAACCGTTAGATGAAATTTGTACATTTGTATAAATAAAAAGGGCATCACTGATGCCCTTTTTTGATGAAATTCATGATTATAATGTGGCGTGCGGCCCAAATACTTCATAATGGATCGCCGTTTCCGCTACGCCAAGATCAAGCAATTGTTGCTTTACAAATGCCATAAATCCGACCGGTCCGCAGAGATAGAAATCACCATCAGTAAGGGGTAACTGCTCAGCAATCGTCTCCAATTGCATTAGACCCAAATGTACCTTAGTACTGCCTGCTTCAGTGGTGCCTGCCTGATTGAGCCATAAATGGCTATCCAATTGTAACTGTTCACTTAGCTGGTTAACTCTGGCGTTAAACGAGAGTTGAGCGGGTGACTCACAGGCGTGTAAATAGCTCACTGCTTGGGTGAATTTTTCGTTGGCTAAGGTTTCTAACATGGCTTGCATTGGCGTGATACCAACACCTGCTGAAATCAGTACCACAGGTTTGTTAGTGGCTCGGTAGTGGAAGTCTCCTGCGGGGGCGAACAGTTCAACGCTATCACCCACTTTTGCCGATTGATGCAAGTAGTTAGACACCACACCGTCTGGTGTTTGCGCCGCACTATCGGCGGCTTGTTCACGCTTAACTGAGATGCGGTAGTGGCGGCCATTAGCTTTATCAGATAGCGAATATTGGCGGATTTCTTGGTGGGGATGCCCGCTAGGAGCGACTTTGATACCAATGTATTGGCCTGGTAAGTAATCTGCAACGGCTTCACCATCTTCTGGTGTTAAGGTAAAGCTGGTGACCAATTGTGATTCCACCCGTTTGTTGCTGATAATAAATTTACGCGTGCCTTGCCAACCACCTTCCTTGTCTGTGCTAGCTTGGTATAAATCAGCTTCT
Organism: Shewanella waksmanii; assembly: GCF_043643685.1. GTDB lineage: Bacteria > Pseudomonadota > Gammaproteobacteria > Enterobacterales > Shewanellaceae > Shewanella > Shewanella waksmanii_A. Next base: position 112,073 of record NZ_JBHZSN010000014.1, on the reverse strand, counting down.
CTATCGATAAATACACTGGCGAGTTGCCCATAGGCTGCTGTCCATGCTTCTTCAACTTCTGGGGTAAAGGCATCGGCGGCTAATTCGCGCAAAGTTTCAATTAAGTGATGGCCCACGATGGGGTAATGTTGTGGCTGAATATTGAAGCTGGTGTGTTTGTGGGCGATACGCTCAACAGCACTGCTTAATGCCGGTAGATTATCGATGTGCTTAGCATATGCAAGAATTGCATTGAAAAGCGCAGCACTCTGGCCGCCTGAATGTTGGTGGCTTAAATTAAAGATGTCGTTGAGTTCTGGGTTATGACTGAACATGCGTTGATAAAAATGCTTGGTGATTGCGCTGCCCGCAGATTCTAGAAGGGGAATGGTGCTTTTTACTGTCTCAATGTGTTGTTCAGATAACATCAATATATCCTTGTAGGTTGTTGTTACTGGTTTCATTAATGGTTACCAGTATAGAAAAGTTATAAAGTTTATGGTTTTAAAATTAACGACAATGGATTACTTGCTAACCCTAGGGGCGATAAGAATCGGCCAGTAGTGCCAAATGAATAAGCTAAATGCGGCTATCCAGGTTCCAGCGCTTAAATTCCACCCCCATACCGGTTGCCCTATGGTTGGTAAGGCGATGCGTAAAACGCAGCCGAGTAAAATGAGATAAAAGGCTGCGGTCATATGCCAGTGGACGACTAGACTTCGGCCTGTATGACCAAGTGATACCCTCGCAATCATCGCTAGTATCATTGCGCCTAAGGTTCCTACGGTGATGATATGCAGTGCATCAGCAAAGCTCAGCCAATTAACGTAATAGCTTCCACCTAAGCAGATAAGGCCAAAACCTAAGGCAAAATAAGCCGCATGCAATGACCACAGCAGTGGCACTCTTGCCGTAGCAAATGGAGCCCAGTGCCATTGACGTAGAAGATGTAAAATGCCGGTTGTTATAAGTAGCGTGGCAGGTGTCATGGGTAGATCAATTAAGCCACTTAATAGAAATATACTGGTCCCAGTCACCGCTGTGAGTAGGACCAATTTATCCAAAAGTGGAGTTGGGGTGACTTTTGCATTCTGGGCACCACGGCTGGTGAAAAACGGTATCACGCGGCCACCAACAATACCGACAAGCAAACTAAATAACAAAATAGCGCAACGAGATAGGTGTCTTGCGAGTTCAAGATTACCGCTATAGTCAGCGAGTAGGATGCCGACATTAAGTGTCATCATTGCTAACAGCAGTGGGATGAACTGGTAGTTTCTGCGGCTTTTACTGCTAATGACCATGTTGGCAAGGTAGCCGATGCAAGCAAGCCACCAAGCAGTTTGTGAAAAGAGAATTAACCACTGCCAACCATCATTGGCTAACCATATTGCTGCTCTAGCGATTAACCAAAGACAAGTTAGACCAATCAGTGGCCAACCATGAATACTCGGTTTGCCAGTCCATGTTTGCGCCGCGGTAAGTAAAAATGCAACAGCAATGGTTGCCCCAAATCCAAATAGCATTTCATGAATATGCCAAGTGACCGGTGACAAGCTGGTATAACTTAGCAATTGGACATGACCATTGAGTGCCAAAGACCAAATCAACAAACTGATGCAGGACAACAGGCTTGCAGCAAGAAACCAAGGTCGAAAAGCCAGTTCCCAAATTGGTTGCTCGGCTATAGCACTGTATGTGCTTTGGGGGGACTGGGTTTCAATCAATTCCCCATCACTGTTGAGTTTCAAATTAATTTTATAAGTGGGTTGTTTCGCCATAACGGTGCTCTTTTACTCAAAGATAAATTCTAAATGGTTAAAGTTGTCGATATCCCAATCCATCAAGGCCGATACAACGGATCACATAGCCAACCTTGATAGCAGTGGCGAACAGAATCAGTGCAATATGACTAAAGACTTGAGTCATGAGTGAGAAATGATTAGCGAAGGTATAACCTGACAGAATGCACAGGAGTAATCCGCTAATTGCAACTGCCATAGTGAGGTTGCCACCAAAAACGACCTTATGGAAAAAGTGCTGCTGAGCTGTCGCTGATGCTAACGGAAGTGAATTGTCTGTTTCAGCAAAGATCGGTAATGCGAGTGTATGCATGACAAGCTCCTTTAATGTTTGATACCGCATCTTGTTATTGGTTAATACTGTTTGGATACGGCGCATATACGTAATAAATAGCGATAACCATGCCAAGTTTGTTTTTTTGTTTATTAACAGTTTCTTAGTTGTTTTCAGTGTTTTTGGTGAGTCATTTTGACTATCATATCTTGTAGTCATAATGACTCTCTTGAGTCTTATTCTGTGAGTGGTAAACTAACTGAAAGTACGAAGAGTTGAGGCAGGTATGGCAGAGATTTCTTCTTCGGCGTTGATTGTGCTGGCGTTGGATTTAACCCAAAGTTTGGCAGATAAAGATCGCTTTGAGCGACTGCTCAGTACCGTAAGGCATGCGGTAGATTGTGATGCTGTAGTATTGCTGCATGCACAAGGTCTGCAGCTGAAGCCGTTAGCATTGCAAGGGTTAGCTAGAGAAACTTTAGGTCGTCGCTTTGCCATAGCAGAGCACCCCAGATTTGAGCGTATATGTCAGTCAACTGAGCCGATTCGCTTCGCTGCCAATTGTGAACTGCCGGATCCCTATGATGGCTTGTTATTAGTGCATGAGGGAGATTTACCTGTGCATTCGTGTATGGGTCTGCCTTTACTCGCCAATAATCAACTTATTGGAGTACTGACTTTAGACAGTATGGTGCCCAATGCGTTTGATGATATTCCTAAACGTAGCTTAGATATTATTGCAGCCATGTCTGCCGCAACACTGAATACGGCTATCTTATTACAAGAGCTAGAAACTCACTCACAACATAGCCGGCAAGTGGTGGCTGAATTAACTCAAGAAGCGTTATTAAAAGATGGTGGTGAGTTAATTGGTGAAAGCGAGGCGATGTTAAAGTTAAAAAATGAAATTGCCATGGTCGCTGACTCTAACTTTTCTACCTTAATTGAAGGCGAAACAGGTGTTGGTAAGGAGCTGGTGGCGCGGACTATTCATATGCGTTCTGCTCGTCGTGAAGCACCGCTGGTTTATGTTAATTGTGCCGCTTTGCCGGAAACCTTGATAGAAAGCGAGCTGTTTGGCCATGTAAAAGGCGCGTTTACCGGCGCAGATCGTGACCGAGTCGGTAAGTTTAGCTTAGCTAATGGCGGCACCATTTTTTTAGATGAAATAGGCGAATTACCGCTTGCGGTGCAAAGCAAACTATTGCGAGCACTGCAAAACCAAGAGATTCAAGTTGTTGGTAAAGACAGCATAGAACATGTTGATGTGCGTATCGTGGCAGCGACCAACCGGCAACTAGCTGTTGAGGTCGAAGAGGGTAGGTTCAGAGCCGATCTGTTTCACCGTTTAAGTGTTTATCCGATAGCTGTACCGGCTTTGCGTCACCGCAGTGGTGATGTGAGTCTATTAGCTGGCTACTTTATAGAACAAAGTCGGCGTAAATTAGGTATGGCACAGTTGGCGATTTCCGCTGACGCATTAGCGTTACTATCTCAATATGATTGGCCTGGAAATGTGCGCGAGTTAGAGCATGTTATCAGCCGGGGTGCGCTTAGAGCCCGAGGCGATAGTCATTCTAATATTGTACGAATTGGACTGACACATTTGGCGCTTACATTGCCATCGGCAGTTGAGTCTGAACCAAGTGCTGATTTAGCGCCATCACGGTTACCTATCACCCAGAGCGGTGGCAGTTTAAAGCAGCAAACCGAGGAGTTTCAACGGCAATTGATTTTACAGCAATTGTCAGATGCAGAAGGCAATTGGTCGGCAGCAGCTAAAGCGCTAAGTGTCGATCGGGCTAATTTAAACCGTTTAGCCAAGCGTTTAGGTATACAGGTGAGCAAACGGGTAGAACTAAACTGAGTGGTGCTTTAGCAACAATTTATATTCAATCAGGCGAAATGCTGATGACTTTGCTATAATCCCTGCCCCAAATATGTCGGTTAACCCAGTTTGAGACTAAGTATATGAGCAATGTTGGCATTTTTAGACCTAATGAACAGCCACCGAAAGAGCCGGTTGAGGTCGCTTCAAATCGACTGGAGTTGTTAGCGCCTGCTAAAAATGCTGATTATGGTATCGAAGCCATTAAACATGGTGCCGATGCGGTTTATATTGGAGGGCCTGCATTTGGCGCCCGTGCTACTGCGGGTAATAGTGTTGAAGATATAGCACGCTTGTGTGAATTTGCTCACCGTTATCACGCTCAAGTGTTTGTGGCGATAAACACCATTTTGATGGACGATGAGTTGCCGCTTGCACAGCAACTTATTTGGGACGTTTATCATGCTGGTGCCGATGCTTTGATTGTGCAAGATATGGGGATTTTACAGTTAGATATCCCGCCAATCGCGCTACATGCTAGTACGCAGATGGATAACCGCAGTCCAGAGAAAGTCGCGTTTTTGGAGCAAGTTGGCTTCTCTCAGGTGGTATTAGCCCGAGAACTTGGCTTAACCCAAATCCGAGAAGTGGCTAAAAACACTAACATGCAAATAGAGTTCTTCATTCATGGGGCGCTCTGTGTAGCTTATAGTGGTTTGTGTAATTTAAGTCACGCATTTAGTAACCGCAGTGCCAACCGTGGTGAATGTTCACAAATGTGTCGCTTACCTGGCGAGCTGAAAACCCGTCAAGGTGAAGTGCTGGCGGAAAATGAGCATCTATTGTCGCTCAAAGACAATAACCAGACCGATAACTTAGAAGCGTTAATCGATGCTGGTGTGCGCTCTTTTAAGATAGAAGGTCGGTTGAAAGATCTCAGCTACGTGAAAAATGTTACTGCGCATTATCGTCAAGCACTCGATAAAATTATCGCTAAACGTCCAGAGCTCAGTGCGTCATCCCATGGTCGCTGCGAGCATACCTTTACCCCAGATCCAGAGAAAACGTTCAACCGTGGCCGTACTGACTACTTTGTCAATGAACGTAGCCAAGGCGTGAGTGATTTCCGTTCACCGAAGTACATCGGTGAAGAAGTTGCGACCGTGAGTAAGCTTGGCAAAGATTTTATTGAAGTTAACTCCAGCGAAGAGTTTAACAATGGTGATGGCCTGGCTTATTTCCCGCCTAATTACACTAAAGCCAAGCAGTCTGATGATAAGTTACAAGGCTTGCGTGTTAACCGTGCTGAAGGCTTGAGGTTATATGTCACCGCTGTGCCTGGCGATTTAAAGGTAGGCGCGACCATTTACCGAAATCATAACCAAGCATTTGAAATGGTACTGGCAAAAGAGTCATCCAAACGCATCATCGAGGCCGATTTGTCCCTTACAGATACCGATGATGGTGTTGAGTTGACCATTACCGATCAATATGGCCATCAAGGTAAAGCGGTTTTAGCGATAGAGAAACAACCAGCAACCGACTATGACAAAACCCAAAAGAATATTCGTAAGCAGCTGAGCAAGCTGGGCAGTACTGACTTTGTTGCTCGAGATGTGCAGATAAATACCCAGCAAATGTGGTTCATGCCTGCTTCACAACTGAACGGTTTGCGTCGTGAAGCAGTAACGGCATTGGAAACAGCGCGAGTTGATGAATATCAGCGTCCAACAGCGTGGAAGCATAATCAAGATGCCGTTTATCCTGTTAAACATTTAAGCTTTATGGGCAATGTGGCGAATGAAAAAGCCAAGGCGTTTTATACCCAACATGGTGTGATTGAAATCGAAGATACCTACGAAAAAAATGGGATTACTGAAGATGCACCTTTGATGGTCACTAAGCACTGCTTGCGTTTTAACTTCAACCTATGCCCCAAAGAAGTGCCCGGAATTAAGGCAGATCCTATGGTGCTTGAGATAGGTAAAGATGTGTTGAAGTTAGTCTTTGACTGCCCTAAATGTGAAATGATGGTGGTTGGCGCAAACCGTCAGGTGTAGCGGCAAGGTAACGGCTTGAGGCGGCATAGGGTATTGCTCTTTACCCATGCAGTCTCTTGCTACGTTAAACCATGCATAAACTGATCTTAGTTTTCAATTGAAATAACATATTCCAAAATAGCCTTTAAGCAATACTCTGGCTTGCTAATTTAACTGCAAACTGCACGATACAAAATAGCTGTAGCTTTGCTGTAACTCTCACCCAATCATAACTCTATAACTTTTAGTGTAAATTTTAACCGGCTATGGTGTGGCAGAATTTTTACGTACTGTTTGCGTTACAAGTTTGTTGTTTGAGCTTTACGAAAACCGTTTGCCTATCATTAAATATGCTTTGTTGCTGAATATTTATATGGGGCATATAGTCAAAATGTCATCGCAAATGGTGACCTAAGAAAACAAAAGTTTGCTCAACAGAAGCAAACGTTCATAGCTGCGGGACAGGGTTATATTGTTTATGTTTTTCATTGTAGTAGTAGTGTGATTATCTGGTCGTAATCAAGTGTTCACTAAATTTTTGAGGTACATGTCGTAGGCTATATGCCTTATCTCGCGGTGTTTATTACCCTTGAGATATATGGAGTGAATACATGTTTACAACAGCAACAAAGCTGACGCTATGCAGCCTTGCCGTCAGTACGCTACTGGCTGGCCATGCTGCAGCTGCACAACGCATTGACATGCAACAGCCCAACTTACTAAGTACTAATCAACTGACTACGCAAAGTGTGCTTTCAGCCACAAGCGGAACCACTTATCAAGCCAAAACCGTTTCTACAGATATTGATGGCAATGAGCGCGCTCGTTACCAACAACTTTATCAGGGCGTGCCGGTGTTTGGTGCTTCAATAGTCGCAACCCGCTCCCCGATGAACCAGTTTTACAATCCTGTGGGCTACCACATTGCTAAAATTGACAGCGATGTCATCTCTACATCACCAAGCTTTTCGCTGGATGAGGCGTTGCATGTTGCATTAAGTGACAACGCTGATAAAGAGACTGTTTATAATATCGAAAGCCAGCTTTATATTTGGTTGGATGAAAAAGATCAGGCATATTTGGCGTGGCTAATTAGTTATGTCGACAGCGATGGCCAAGCACCAAGTCGTCCTTATCAGGTGATTGATGCCCATAGTGGTAAGCTGCTGGACAGTTGGGATGGGATGACCTTTGCCCAAGCAACAGGCCCTGGAGGAAACCAGCGTACAGGTCGTTATCAATTTGGCGATCGCTATCCGGCGTTTGAGGTGACTGGTAGCGGCAGCAGTTGTCGTTTAGACAGTACTAATGTTGAAACCTATGATATGAACCACCGAACGTCGGGTGGCTCTATTCATACTTTCCCTTGTTATGAGAATACTTCTCGTGAAGTTAACGGTAGCTACTCTGCACTTAACGATGCCCATGCTTTTGGTCAGGTGACCTTCAATATGTATCGTGACTGGTACAACAAAGCACCGATCACTCAAAAACTAAGAATGCGGGTCCATTACGATCGCAACTATGAAAATGCATTCTGGGATGGTCAGCAAATGACTTTTGGTGATGGCCAAAACACTTTCCACCCGCTAGTGGGGCTTGGCGTCGTAGCGCATGAAGTGAGCCATGGCTTTACTCAGCAAAACTCAAATTTAGTATATCGGAATCAGTCCGGTGGTTTAAATGAGTCGTTCTCTGATATTGCAGCTGCCGCGGCAACCTATTACCTAGAGGGCAGTTTTAGCTGGCAAATAGGTGACCGGATTAAGAAGGGCAGTGGCGCGATGCGCTACATGGATAACCCGCCTTTAGATGGCCGCTCCATTGGCCATACCCGTGATTATTACTCGGGTATTGATGTGCATTTAAGCTCGGGCGTGTATAACAAAGCTTTTTACCTACTTTCGACAACTTCGGGTTGGACAATCCGTGAGGCGTTTGACATCTATGTGAAAGCTAACCAGTTATATTGGAATGCCAACGCCACCTTTGAATCGGCTGGTCGAGGTGTGTATAACGCGACTAAAGACTTAGGTTACTGCGTCGATGATGTGGTTGCATCATTAGAAGCTGTTGGGGTAACCGGTAGCGGCGCGAAGGATGGCTCCGGTTGTGGCCCTGTGGGGAATCAGCCGCCTAATGCTGACTTTAGTTATTCCGCCAGTCAGCTGGTAGTGAGTTTTACCGATTTATCAACTGATGATAAAGGTGTTGTTAGCCATCAGTGGCAATTTGGTGATGGCATGACATCTAGCCAGCAAAATCCGACCCATACCTATGCGAGTGCTGGCTCTTATGCTGTTTCGCTCACAGTCAGTGATGCCGAAGGCAAGAGTGATACTCATTCGGTGACCGTCACTGTTAGCACAGACCCTGATGTCCCGGATCAATGTAATGGTCTAGCACCATGGGATGTGGCGAAAAGTTATAACCTAGGTGACAAGGTGTCTTTTGAAGGCTATGAGTATGAAGCGATTTGGTGGTCAACTGGGGCATCTCCTGCGATTTACACCAATGTATGGAGCAAAGGGGCTAAATGTTCTGGTGGTGATTTACCTAACCAAGGTCCTAATGCGAGTTTCAATCATAGTGCCAATAAATTAGTTGTGAGTTTCAATAACACGTCAACTGATGATAAAGGCATTGTTGGTCATACTTGGAACTTTGGTGATGGCAATAGCAGCAACCAAGTGAGCCCTACTCATACCTATGCTGCGGCCGGTAGTTACAGTGTGCAATTAACCGTTGTGGATGCTGATGATGCTTCTGATACGGTGACACAAACTGTGACTGTGACAACCACTGATACACCTGATGAGTGTAACGCTGCACCGTGGGATCCTGCTGCAGTCTATGTTTCAGGCGATCTGGTTTCACAAAACGGTAATGAGTACCGGGCTAAGTGGTGGAACCAAAATGAGTCTCCTGCCGATTCTGGACAGTGGGGCGTATGGGAGTTTATTGCACAGTGTCAATAAGCTTCGAAATTTAAAAGTTATGCGCGTTTACGCGCATAACTTAATCCCTACTCTTTTTATCGATGTTTTAGCCTTAGACCAGCGTATCGAACAGTCCTTACAAGGATAAAGTTATGATTGCTCATTCAACTCGTGTCGTTGCAAAATATGCACTGCCACTCGCTGTAGCGTTAAGCTTTTATTGCAGTAATGGCGTTGCTAAAACCGAACCACAGCAGCCAGATACCTTGCTGTGGATCACTATAGGTAATGATGCTGCCGTACAGGCGGAAACGGCTGGTGCAACACTAGCCCCGGCAATGCAAGCACAAAATATTGAATCGTCTCCGGTTTTGATTTATCAGGTAGAGCAAGCTCAGCTACCCTATTTAACGCAATTAATGCATGAACAAAAACACCGTTGTGGTGGTTATATCGTGCATGATAGTTATCAAGAGGCGGTATTGGCATTACAAGGGCCGCAAGAGATGCTGGCCTTTAATGCGCCACCAATCCAGCATATGGATAAGGTCAATCAGTTATTGCCACAGATTCAGGCACCGCAAATAAAATCCACTATTGAAAGTTTGACACAATTTACCAACCGCTTTTACAACACCAGCAGTGGTCGTGACGCAGCTAATTGGTTGGCTTCTCACTGGGGGCAGCTTGCGCAGCAGCATTCGTGGGCGAGTGTGCGCTCGTATAATCACAGTGGTTGGGGCCAAGATTCGGTTATTTTAACCTTAGCCGGAAGCCAGCGTAGCGATGAAATTCTAGTGCTAGGTGGACATTTAGATTCAACAGCTGGTAGTCATACTTCTGAGGGAACGCGGGCACCGGGTGCTGATGACGATGCATCAGGCATCGCTTCATTAACCAATGTTGCCAAGGTATTACTTAGCAATGGGCAGCAACCTCAAAGGAGTATTCATTTTATTGGATATGCTGCTGAAGAAGTGGGTTTACGAGGCTCAAAAGAGATAGCGGCAGAATATAAAGCTCAGGGTAAAAACGTGGTCGCGGCGTTGCAGCTCGACATGACCAATTATCATGGTTCTGTCGAAGATATCGTGTTCATGACTGATTATGTCGATAGTGGTTTTACCCGTTATATGAAACAATTATTGGATACTTATCAGCCTAGTATCGTTTACGGTGATGATCGTTGTGGTTATGCTTGCTCAGATCATGCATCCTGGTATAACCAAGGGTATCCTGCGAGTATGCCATTTGAAGCACGTTTTAATGGTGCCAACCCCAATATTCATACCCGCAATGACACGCTTGCCAACAGTGATGCTGAGGCGAACAACTCCATTGCTTTTGCCAAACTAGCCTTGTCATTTGCCTATGAAATGGCTAACCCTACCCCAGATGAAACACCTGTCGAGCCGGTCGCTGTCATTGATGCCAACTGCAGCGGATTAAGCTGCCAGTTTGATGCCTCAGCTTCCCGTGGTGACTTGGTTTCTACTGCTTGGAGTTTTGGTGATGGTCATCTATCTCAGCAGGAGCGCGTTAATCATACCTACACAGCAGAAGGTCAATATCAGCTTGTACTGACAGTGAGTGATGCTCAGGGGTTAACAGATTCCGTATCGCAACTGCTGACCGTTACTCGTGATGACAATGGTTCGCCATGCAGCGGTATTGCTAACTGGGATGCTAATGTGAATTATGCACTGGGTGACCGTGTAACCTATAAGGGAAAGGCGTATGAGGCGATATGGTGGTCAACGGGGGCCGCGCCTGATATCTACCAGCAAGTATGGTCTATCGTTGCTGATTGTAATGATGATGATAGTCCTAATGCGCCCATTGCACGATTCAGTTACCAAGTTAATGAGCTATCGGTTAGTTTCACTGATCTATCAACGGATGATAATGGGATAGTGAGTCACGCATGGCAATTTGGTGACAGTCAAACCAGTAGTGCGGCAAACCCGACACATATCTATAGCGCCAGCGGCAAGTATTCTGTGGTGTTAACGGTAACTGACAGTGATGGCTTGAGTCACTCTCAAACTCAAATTGTGACGCTAGCTGCATCACAGCCGGGAGAATGCTTATCGCCTGCATGGCAAGCAAGCACTGTGTATTTAGCGGGTGATAAGGTGTCATATGCCGACAATGAATATACAGCACGCTGGTGGACACAGGGGGAGGTACCCTCTGAGTCAGGGCAATGGGGTGTGTGGCAGCTAAATGGACCTTGCCAATAGCTTCTGAGTGTACCGGTCCTTCAGGGAGAGTGCCTAAGCTTGTTAGGTACTCGTATTTTAGTAGCATTGACACATTGGGCTACTAGTTTTCTTCGGCAGTGAAGCTTGCCGTTTTTCAGTCTATCTATTCAGGTAGGCTGTTTTTTGTTTTGGGCACTTACCCTTTTCGTTTATACATTCCTTAAGATCCACCTTTAATTTTCATAGCGGCATAATCTGCTGGCAAGGTAAGGTTTATTGTTATTTAATGATGCCATCGGATGACAAATAGAAAGGGATGAAATATGGGACTACTCGATTCACTTATGGGTAACGCATCAGAGGTAAATCTAGATGAGTTAGCTCAAGAGCTTGCGCCAATTATGGCTGATGGAGAAACCTTATCGCTGGCTTATCGAGTGATAAGAGATATGTTTGTGTTTACTAACAAGCGGCTGATTTTGATTGATAAACAGGGAGTCACGGGCAAGAAAGTGAGTTATCACTCGGTTCCCTATAAGTCTATTACTCATTTTGAAGTTGAAACGGCCGGGACTTTTGACATGGACTCAGAATTAAAGATATGGATTTCCGGACAAAAAGATCCCTTGGTTAAAGAACTCAAAAAAGGCACCGATGTTGTCGGTATTCAAAAAACTATTGCTAATTTCTCATTAAAATAACCCGCGTTAGCGGGCGTTTTTAGCTTGCAATAATACCTTGCAGGCAAGAAGGGATTAGCATGGATTATAGATAGCAGGCAATTAAGGAGTGATATTGCTGACTATTTTTGTCACCGATATTTTCGGTCGTACGCCAGAGTTAGAAACTTGTTTTAGCGGATTTAACTTGCCGTATCAGATTGTTGACCCATATGGCGGCGAGTACCATAGCTTTGATGATGAAACAGCGGCTTATCATTATTTCATGCAACATGTTGGTATTGAAAAATATTCTGAGTTGTTGTTTGAGGCCATAGCGCAGTGTCATGTGCCAGTGAGTGTTGTTGGTTTTAGTGCAGGCGCTAGTGCGCTCTGGCATGTGGCCGCACGCAGCAAAGCGCCACACCTTGCTTCAGGGATTGGCTTTTACGGTTCGCAAATTCGCCATGCCCTTGAGTTAACGCCTCAGATTCCGCTTAAGCTCGTTTTTCCCATAAAAGAGTCGCATTTTGACGTCAATGATGTCATGCAAAGCTTGGCAAACCATAACCATGTTGAGGTCTGCCAAAGCCAATACTTGCATGGTTTTATGAACCCGTTATCGGTGAACTACCATGCACAGGGTTGTGTTGATACGCTATCCAAATTAGAGTTGCTGTTGAAATAGCCTATGAGATCGATTGGCCTAGGCCAATCAATTTACCGGGTGATGCTAAGACCACTGTCTTTATCGATGATATGAAACGTTTAAAGGGTTATTAGGATGAAAAAAGTCGCTGTTGTTTTATCAGGTTGTGGAGTGTTTGATGGTGCGGAAATTACCGAGTCAGTACTGACGTTATTGCATATCGCTAAAGCAGGCGCACATTATCAGTGCTTTGCACCAGATATTGAACAGATGCACACCCTTAACCACTTAACAGGCGAAGAGATGAGCCCAAATCGCAATGTATTGGTTGAATCTGCGCGTATTGCGAGAGGGGAAATTCAGCCCCTAACAGAGTTAAATGTAGCAGATTTTGATGCGCTGATTTTACCAGGTGGTTTTGGTGCGGCGAAGAACTTGTCAGACTTTGCGGTTAAAGGTGCACAAGCGACGGTTGAGCCGCAGGTGCTTAGCGCATGCCAAGCATTTGCTGACGAGAAAAAGCCTGCTGGCTACGTGTGTATTGCACCAGCAATGTTGCCGTTAATATATGGTCAAGGTGTGCAAGGCACAATCGGTAACGATGCAGATACCGCAGCGGCAATTAATGCCTTAGGCGGTGAGCACCTTGCTTGTGCGGTTGATGATATCGTTATTGATACCGAGCGTAAGGTGGTGAGCACGCCCGCTTATATGTTAGCTCAGTCGATTGTTGAAGCGGATGCTGGCATCAGTAAATTAGTCCAACAAGTGCTGTCGATGAGTTAAGCTATACCTTTCATACTTGAAGCTGTAGCTTGGTTAACTGCGCCAATTCTCTTGGGTATATAACCGGTTTTTTAGTTTGTATTAACCGCCACATATTGTGGCGGTTGTTGTTTTCATCTGCTTGTTTTACCAATCGGCATAAGAAAGTGATCTACTCAGAGCTATTTTTGGCAAACGAGTTCGAGACGAATAATTTAAGTGATAGTGGTTCTATTGGGAAGTTAGGCATTATTTATTATCTGTCAGTGCTTGGCGCAGTTTAGTTGGATTATCTACCCCAAGATAGACTCGGTTTATTTTTCCAATTGGTTTTTTCAGCGTGATGGCTAGGTTGGGCGTACCTGAAAGGTTAAACCTTTTGACGGTTCCATGACGAGGGATGAACTGCTGGTTGGGGCGGATATCACTGATGTTATCAATATCTATGCTGAAGCTTGGATATAGCCCATAGCGAATAATGAGCTGTTTGTTGTCTATACTAATAGGTCGCTTAGCTAGAGCGCGGTATTCGGCGATAAAAAACAGCAAACTAAGCAGGGTTAAGCCAGTGATGATGTTGGCTGCAAGGGGCGACCAGAAAAAGTGCAGTAATAGATGGGCGATGGGGAGCTCAAAGCCAATAATGACAATAAACCCTAATGCATTGTCTCGACAACCATCCTTTTTGTGGTAACTAAACTGTTGCTGCCCCCGATAATGTTGCGGCTGGATCCGTTTGTGGCAAAGCAGAAAACTCCACATGCGCAGATCTAAGCACAAGATATTGGACAAGCTCGGATTATTGGTGAGCTTGCTGACTGCGCTAGTGAGTGCTTGATCTGGATCTGATTTAGCCTTTAGTGCTGTGTTAACTGCCAGTACCACCAATACAATACTGATAACTTCAATGGCAAGTATCAATGCCAAAATTAGGTACCGCAGTGGTGATAGCTGCGGCAGTAGCTGCTGTTGTTCTGTTGGGATAATGACAGTGCCGATTAATAGCAATAAGCTAATGTAAGCAGCAGATTTAATCGCTGCAGTGCGTTTGTCGGCAATCGCCCAAAAGCAGACAACAGGCACGACGATTAGGATATCAACCAAATATAGCCATTCTAATTGAGCTAACCCCATGTCGTTAAGGGGGGAGGCAACATGGAAATTAATCACCCAGCTGCTAATGAGCAACAAAGTGATGAGCAATGGCATCATGGGTTTATATTTCAGTGCTTGTGACATGCTGCCTCCATTAAAACCTGCTAAATCATAGCGTTTGTTCATTTGCTGCGGATAGGCAAACTAAAATGCTGCACTGTCCTTGTCCGGTATCCAGCATACTGGTGAAAAAGCTGCAATTGTCGTTAAGGTTAGCAGCTAAATCGGCCATAGCTTGTTGGTAATGCGCTAGGTTAGCGACGTTATGGGCCAAATAGAGCGCTGCCGTCACTGTTACACTTGGGTTTGATTGCAAAAAATCGATTGCGTCGCTAAGGGAGTTGAAGGCGAATAGGTGGTGATTGATGCTATCAAATAATCGCATGTCAGCGACATCGAGGTTGTTAGGCATTTCATCACTGTATAACTTGGCGCTAATATTAGCGCACACTTGTGTTATCGCGTGGCGATCGTTTGATGGATTATTAATGAACAGTATCGAGCATGAAGACTGCTGTTGCATTTGAATAAGTGGGGCTGTGTATTGCTTTGTGGCTGATTCAACCAAAATCAGATCCCAGCTGCGTTGCTCTAGTTGCGTTATTGAAGCACGGCTAAACGAAAAAATGCTCGGGTATGTGGGCGACTGTGATGCGGGGTTAACTGCGGGAAATCGCGCTAGGTAAGGCTCGATATCATGGCAAACAATGGCGATATCAGCATGTTTTGGCTCATCCAATGGCTCAAAATCAAGTGACTCAAATTTAAGTGGCTCTAATTTAGGTGACTCTGGTTTGGGGGGCAATGTCACAGCGCTCCTTTGCATCGTGTTGCAATAGTGTATTGCGGGCCAAATGGTATCGCAATAGCGGGCAGCCAGTTACAGCAGTTGTGTACAGCCATAGCTGCCAATAATCACGCTAAGATTGATACTGCAGCGATAACTCCATGCAAGCCGATGATATTGAATATTGAGATAGTTGCTTAGCACAACCCATACTCCCATCAAGGAAAACCAAGGTGTGAGCGGCCAGACTAGATTGAATTTCACCAATGATATGGCTAGGTCGTGTAGCGCACCGCTGACGGCAAAAGTGATAATAACGGCAGCTGAGTGGGGCAAAAATCGATTGGTTGGTTGCATCACATAGCGGCCAAGATAATAGCCCCATATGGGGTTCCAATAGTGCCAGAACAGGGCAAAAGAACCCGCTCCGAGGGCATTGTTAAGCATGTTACTCAGTGAGCCTGAAGCACCAAGAGCGACGCCATTTCGTCTTTTTACATAGTGTGCCAATGTTAATGAGCGAGGCATCGATTGACTCTCCTTGGTTGGGTATTTAGCGCCAACATTACAGCTAACCTAGCATGTTCATGATAATGATCCTATGTATTACGCCGCTAAGCGGATTAGGTGATGCTCAGTGACACTAAGCACAGCCAAAATAGTTGCACTCCATAGGACAGTCGCTGGTGCAGCCCTGGGTTAGTTTGGGAACGTACAGCTATGGCCATTTTGAATAGATAGTAGACGGTAAAGATCACCGCAACGATCGACGTGATACGCAATGAGAGATTCGTACTTGGGGCTAGTGCGAGGCAGATTGGTGCGATTAATAATGCCAGCAGCATGCTCAAGCCAGCCCAAGAATGGATCTTGCAATTGCGACTAGGTTGTTTGGTATATGGATCGGCGTCCATAGGAAAATACCCTGCAACCCAAGTTCCTAGGCCATGGATAATGATGAGGTATCCGGTGATTTGCAGCGATAAACTGGCATCGTCTAGGTTAATGAAGTGCCAGCCACATAAACAAAATAATGCCCCCAATGGATAGTTATTGATAAGCGGTGACAGCCGTTGTGTTGGGCTACCCGTTGCCCCCAATTCGCTGCAAAACTGCTTTTGGTGGTTATAGTTGGGGTAATACCAATCGGCATAAAGATGTGATCGCTCAGCGAGAGTTTAGCGCTTCTGAGACAAGGTCATTAAATGCTCCTCGGTAACTGCTCCTGCGTTACTCTACCTCCTATATCCCTATAGTCGTGCATTAATGACATTCACCACATCCATGTGGCTTGCAACGAATGAAGGGCATAGTAACTCTACGTTCAAGTTCGTTTACACAGTATCAGATGTGCTAAAACTCGCCCTTTGGGCGCTTTTTGGGCTGCCTACTTCTTCGTTGAATAACTTCCCAATAGAACCACTATTGCTTAAGTTATTCGTCTCGAACTCGTTTGCCAAAAATAGCTCTGAGTAGATCACTTTCTTATGCCGATTGGTATAATATTGACTGGCAATATACACACCCAGCACAATCCATATACTCGCGATAATTCCTGCATAAGCACTGAGATTTTGTAACACCTTACGTATCCTTGTATGAGTTTTTTATGGCCGGCGAGGCGCTATGATTAACGGTTTACCTAATCGATTAATTCAGTTGTTTTTGCATGGGCACGCACGCCAAACTTATCCCTCTTGGAGATTGATAGGTTGCGATATTGTCACCTACAAAACCGCAGGTACGATAAAACGCCGCTGCATTTAGAGTGGCCTCTAGGGTTAAATGTGATAGACCATGCTCTTTAGCTTGTTGCTCCAAAAACGTGACCATTTGGGTGGCAATGCCTTGACCAAAATAATCTGGATCAACAAAGATGGCATCGAGCATGGCTTTTTTCACCGTTAACATGCCACAACCGACCACCAGTTGGTCGATTTCAGCGACGTAAAATGCGTCGATAATATCTTGTTTTATGGTCGGTGAGACTTCACCTTGAGTCCACAGGGCTAACTGCTTCTCGGAATAAAAATCAGCACATTGTGCCAAAATGGCCCGCTTTCGTAGTTGGCAGATGGCATCAATATCTGCGGCCAGAGCCTTTCTGATAATCACTAACAATAAATCCTTTTTTCTGTTGTGCTTTTAGGTCGTTATATCATGAGAGCGTTGGTTTCACTAGCGGGAAATTGTGGTTTAAAGCTAGTGAAGTAACATTTTTATAACTTTAGTCAGTAACAAAATTGACAGCGTAAGTTTTGCTCGTCAAAAACACTGCTAACGTCACGCTGTGTCAATTTTATTTGCGCGAAAGCCGATATGAAAAAGTGACGATTTATTATGTGCTTGGGATAGCTCTCACCGCAGCCAATTTGATTGTGATAATGCCAGTTTCAGGGTTTTATCTGGCAAATTATCTTTAGCTAAACATGTTTATTTACTGATTTAGCATGTCAAGATATTGCCAGTTGAAATAGCCCTATTTTGCTTTGATAATTCTCGGCAGTTCAAAATGGAACTATCTAAATTTATTGATAAAAGTAGATTTATCAAAAGGAGCTGTTTACCGTGGGAAAATCAATTTTTACTGTATCTACAATTGCTACTGCACTTTATTTTGCCATGCCCACACAGGTATTGGCCCATGGCTGGGTGGAGTTTCCCGAAGCGCGTCAATCAATCTGTTATGAGCAAGGCGGGATATGGAGTGGAAATCCTCCCAACGCAGCTTGTAAAGCAGCGCTCGATGAGTCAGGTACCTATCAATTTGTACAGCGCAATGAAGTGGCTATCAATATAGCGGCCCCGGATTATCTTGATGCGGCAAAAGTAAGGGCGGCGATTCCTAATGGCAGTTTATGTTACGCCAATGACGCGCAAAAACGGGGTTTAGGCATTGAACACTCCGATTGGACGCGTACCGAAGTCGCGCCAGGAACCTTTGAGTTGGTATTTAATGCGACAGCCCCCCATAACCCGTCATATTGGGAGATCTACCTAACTAAGCCAGGGGTAGACGTGTCTAAACCCTTAAAATGGGAAGACCTTGAGCTTATTCAAGAGTACGGCAATATTGAGGTTGGTGCAGATAAAAAGTATCGCATGAATGTCACTATTCCCGCTGAGCGAAGTGGTGAGGCAATCCTATTTACCCGTTGGCAGCGAATCGACCCTGTGGGCGAAGGGTTTTATAACTGCAGTGACATCAATATTTCTGGCGATGAGCAGCCACCTGTTGATCCCGATGGCCCGTATCTTCATAAAGGCGAGCAGTTTATTCCTAATGACGTGACGTTACTCACGCCGCAAGTGGGTGAGTCAGTGAAGTTTGATGTACTCAATAAATACGGTGAAATTCATAATAGTTTCAGTGTTGAGATCACTGAGGATAATCGTCAGGATTGGGATCGCTTGCTGGCGGCTAAAGTCAGTGGTTACTATGAATCGAATCACAATGGCAATGTGTTCATTGGCGACTGGCATGCCGAGATGAATCACTACATGTATTTCAGAGATAACCTCTACGCTAACTATTTTAATGCTAAAGATGAGCGCGCCTCTGGGGTATTTAGTATTGTTGCAGATGAGGTCAATCCAGGTCTTGAAGCTGTGATCACAGCCCAGATTTTGCAAGAAATCCAACTTGCCGAGGTGGCGCACGGGACGATGGTTGTGCTCAACCCGCAGCATACCAAAGGCGACTATGATCAAGTCAATTGGCAGCAATTAAGTGGCCCAGTCGTAAGCACTGAGCAGGGGCGTTATAACGAGTTAATTGTCGATACTGATTCCCTAGCAAGTAGCCGCGATCACCAATTGTCATTCCAACTGACAGTGGCAAATGTCCTTGGCAGTGACAGTGCGGTATACAGCTTTACTGTTAAAGCGACGGATGATGAAACGCCTAGCGATGGCAATTGGCAGGCAGACAAAGTGTATGTTCAGGGAGATATTGTCAGCTTTGACGGTAGAAGTTGGACTGCGCAGTGGTGGACGCAAGGTGAGCAGCCTGGCACAACCGGTGAGTGGGGCGTATGGCGCTAGTGGTCGTTGGTATCGGTTTATTCTCGCGCAGTTGAATAAACTTTGATAACGACTTTTACGGCAGTCAGATTGAACTGGTATTGGGGAAGTCAGGTTAGGCTTCCCCTGTGCCGGCTTCGTTTGGCCAATTGATAACGTTAGCTCAACACTGAGGTTAATACTCGCTGCCAATTCCCGCCCATGATTTTGTCTCGTTGCATCGAGGTGAAACCTGATTTTGTCAAAGCATCGTCGATGCGTTGCATGCGGTCAATGTGATTAAGTTTTGGGATGACCACATGCTCAGGTTCTGCATCAAATCCGAGTACACCGCGAGCACGTAAACTGTGCCACCACGGCACATACTGTTTAACGCCCTGAGCGTTATCATTGTCGAGTGCCAGTAACTCTTTATGGCCACGTAATGGATAGTCATTAGCAATGGCTACCGCATCGATACCAGCAACGTTTGCAACATGTTTTAGCTGGGCAATATAGTGTGCTGTTGTTGGTGGGTTTTCGCGGGTCAACCAGAAGGTCATCATGAACACCCCAAATAATCCGCCGGTTTCAGCAATCGCTTTAATGACTTCATCAGGTGAGCACCTTGCATGATTGACAATGGCTCTGGCTGCTCCATGGCTTTGTACAATGGGTGAGCGAGACAGTTTTGCGGTGTCGATTGCCGATTGCGGACTCGAGTGGCTAACATCAATGAGCATATTGCGTTGATTGAGTTTGGCGACTAATTGTTCCCCCGCGGTGGTGAGCGGTAAATTTAAACCTTGTTTTCCATCGTTATCTAATGCGCCGCCTGCAAATAAATTGCCGTAGTGATGGGTGAGCTGCAGTACCCGCAGTCCTTTGTCGTGAAACTCATCAACTTGATAAAGGTCTTTGGAGATGCTCTGTTCGACACAATCTGCACCTTGTATCTGGAAAAATACTGCGGTACGAGCCGATTCCTGTGCCAACTTAATATCACTGCCGCTTTTGCCCAGCAGGACTTGCTGAGGGTGTTGACGGACTCTGTCTAAAGCTTGGGTAATACTTTTCATACAAGCTTGATAGGTGCGTTTATAGTTGGTGGTGCCATCGTCTTGTTTGATCGCTTCAATCGCCGAGATGTCACACAAATAGGCTTCAAGTTTGGAGCGAGCTAAGTCATTTAAATCATCAGGTAGGAAGGATAATCCGTCGATGTATAACGGCTTATGCTGGTTTGCAACAGCACGACACAGAGGGGAGTTAGCCAGTAACGTGCCCGCAGCGATAGCTTGCAGTATTTTTCGTCTTGATATTGAGGTTGGGCTTAATGATGATTTTATAAGCACAGAATGCTCCTTTTCAACTTTAATCTAATAAATACTACCGCGAAACCAGTGAAAAGTAGAACAAAGTGTTCTATCTGGCAATTCATTGATTGTTCGATTATAATTTGTTGATATTTAAATATAAAGTGGGTAATTTATCTGGCGTATTAACACATTCAGGGATAGTTTTGTGATTGAAATTCGCCAAGCAACGGCTGCAGATTTACCGCGTTTTTTTGAGTATTTAGCCAAACAACTTAAGGAAAATGGCGCGTCAAATACCCCGCTTTTCCAACCTATATCTCGTGATAGTGCTGATCTGAGTGATGATATGCGTATTCGTTTTGCCGAAGGCATTGTTCGAGAACGCGATCAAGCACAGTGGCGCCAGTTATGGATAGCAACTGAAAATGATCTGGTACTCGGTCATATTGATATTCGAGCCACTAGCGAACCCTACACTGAACATCGAGCGATTATGGGGATGGGCGTTGATGCTTCAACAAGGCGTCAAGGTTTAGGTAAAAGGTTGATAGAACACCTATTTAGAGAGTTGTCATCACAATTGAATTTTGGCGACAGTATTGTTGAGCGTATCGATTTATGGGTGCTAAGTGCCAATGAAGCGGCAAAACAACTGTATATAAATAGTGGGTTTACGCAGTGTGGTGAGCTGAAGGATATGTTCCGTATAGATGGTGAATCTTTAGATTATACCTTGATGTCGAGACTGGTATAAGCTGCATTTCTAGCTGCTTTGAGCGCCAAAAATAGCGATTTAATTCAAAAAATGTGACTTTTTGTGCGCTTGACAAGCTAGTGTGCTTAGGTGAGTATCGGGTCACTTTTAGTAAGTTGTCGGTATTAGATGGACGTGATCACCACTTAAAAATGGTGATCCTTAGTACTGTTTACTTAATCAATATTAGGAGCCCATTATGATTCGCAAGCTATGTTCTTTGGCACTGTTGGCAGTGCTATCAATGCAAGCTCAAGCTGAAAATTACTCAATTGGTACAGGTGGCCAAAGCGGTATCTATTATCCGTTTGGTGGCGCTCTGGCTAAGGTTTGGTCAGACAATGTTGACGGCGTAAACGTCAAAGCTGAAGTGACTGCCGCCTCGGTTGAAAATACCATTAAGGTGGTAAGAGGCGACATGATTGCTGGTATCGCCATGGGCAATGTGGTGCTAGATGCTTATAAAGGGGAGGGAAAGTTTCGCAGTGAAATGCCAGTCAAAACCCTTTTTGCACTCTATCCTAATCTGGTTCATGCGCTGACACTGGAAAAGTCAGGTATCACTTCACTGTCACAATTAAAAGGTAAGCGCATCTCGTTGGGCGCACCAGCCAGTGGTACCGCAGTAACGGCGGCAGCATTGCTCGAATCTATCGGTATCGATGTGAAAAAAGACATTGATGCGGTATACCTTAACTATGCTGAAACCACTAATGCACTTGCAAATGGCCAAATTGATGCTGGCTTTATTGTTGGTGGTCAAGGTGTGGGGGCAGTGACTCAAGTGGCATTGACCCATAAGATCAATATTATTGATATTACCGCTGAAGAGTCTGCAGCTTTTATCAAACAATACCCTGCATACAGCAGCTATAACATTCCGGCTGATGTTTACAACAACGTCGATGAAGTTTCTACGCTCAGCGTATGGAATGTGTTGGTCGTGAGCGCCAAAATGGATGATAAGATGGCCTTTGAACTGACAAAAGCTGCTTATGAAAATATGGATGAAGTGCGCAAAGTGGTGAAGGTTGCAGATGCGACTACGCCAGAAAATGCGGCACGTTTAGCGGGTGTGCCTTTGCATGCTGGCGCGCAAAAGTATTTAGACTCTATTGCGAAATAGATCCAAGTTGGCCGTACTAAAGACTACTTTACTTAAGTTAGAAGTACTTGGGTATGGCCGACAGATTGACATCCTTTAGCCCAATAGAGGCTAATCGCTATTGTTGAGGACATGATATGACCACACGTCATGAGGAACCTGTACTCAACCCTACCAAGGTTGAAGCTGACGTCGCAGCAGAGCAAGATAAGCTAATTACTTGGTTTGGTTATTTGATTCTGCTCATTGCAGTTTCACTCAGTGCTTTTCAAATTTGGCAAGGGATCACATCGACCATCTCTGCCACTTATTTTAGGCCGATACACCTTTGTTGGGTGTTAGTGCTGATTTTTCTTCATTACCCACTAATTAAACGACGCCAAAGTGTATTGTACTTACCCGGACGCCTAGTGGATCTCGCCTTATGCGCGATAACGGTTTATGCCGGATATCGTATGTCGATATTTGATTACAATGACATAGACCATTTGCTGTATGGACTGGGAAATGAAGACCTGGTGGCGGGTTGTGCATTGTTAGCGTTACTGCTTGAAGGATGCCGGCGCACAGTCGGTTGGGTGATGGTATTAATCGCGGCTTTGTTTCTCGCTTATAGCGCGTTTGGCGATATGCTACCAAGTGCTATCGCAACCAAAGCATACAGTTTACAAGAACTGATTCAGTTCCAAATATACTCGGCTAACGGGGTATTTGGTTCCGCGTTAGGTATTGCTGCAACCACAGTGTTTATCTTTGTGTTATTTGGTGCATTCCTTGAAGTGACCGGAGCGGGTAAGTTTTTCATTGATTTAGCCTTTTCAATTGCTGGTCGATACCGTGGCGGACCGGCAAAAGCCGCTGTTTTAGCCTCTGCAGGTTTAGGTTCAATCTCTGGCTCTGCTATTGCTAACACCGTGACTACCGGCTCGGTGACCATTCCGATGATGAAAAAGCTTGGGTATAAACCCCAACAAGCGGCAGGGATTGAGGCGGCGGCTTCGACCGGTGGGCAAATTATGCCGCCCATTATGGGAGCTGGTGCATTTGTGATGGCGCAATTTACTGGTGTGCCATACAGTGAAATTATGCTGGCATCGATTGCGCCTGCCATTCTGTATTTTTTCTGTACCTTGCTATACGTTCACCTGATGGCTTGTAAGCTGAATTTACAAGCGGTAAGCCGCACTGAGGCTGTCTGGCAAGTGATGAAGCAGGGCGCGCACCATTTGATTCCACTATTGATGATCACGGTGTTACTGATGATGGCGTATTCGCCGTTATTGGTCGGTGTGGCTGGGTGCGCAGCCATTATCGTTACTGCTGCGCTGCGTCGTCATAGTCGAATAGGCTTGAAGAAGTTTATCGAAGGCATGAAAAATGGTGCGTTATTGGCACTGCCTATTTCAGTTGCCTGTGGCGCCGCAGGTATCATTGTTGGTGTGGTTGGCCAGACAGGAATTGGCTTGCAGTTTACCCAATTTGTAATGGATTTTTCTGGTGGTTACCTACTAGTGGCACTAGCGCTGATAAGTATCGTCGCCTTGGTATTGGGCATGGGGCTACCTGTGACGGCGGCCTATATCGTACTTGCAGTGATGGCTGTTCCTATGTTGGGTGATTTTGGCTTGCCATTATTAACTGCTCACTTGATTGTGTTTTGGCTGTCGCAAACATCTAATGTGACTCCGCCAATCGCGCTTGCTGCTTTTGCGGGCGCAGGGGTCGCTAATGCAAACCCGATGAAGTCTTCAGTTGAGGCATTTAAGTTAGCGGGGGGACTGTTCATCATTCCAATCATGATGGCTTACACTAACCTGCTAAACCCAGAGGCGACAACCATGGAGTTTGTGTTTGCCATTGTGCAAACCGGTGCAATCATATTAGCCATTGCTATCGCCATTGAAGGTTATTTATTGCAGTCATTGACCAAGGTTGAACGTATCATCGCCTTAATAACCGTTCCGTTTATTCTATTAAATTCGATGAACTTAGGCATGGTGGCTATCGCCATTATATTGGGGTTAGTGTTGTTGCAATGGCGCCGTACGCCACAGGACTGTGCACACTCTCAGTCTTAAGCGTCGAAATGACGTCGGCGATGAAAAAGGGAGCAATGGCTCCCTTTATTCTAATGTTATGAGTATTCGAAAGTATGGATATTGACGAAAATCTAGAAGATAAATTCTACGAAGTTGTAGATGAATTTATGTAAGGTGCTATAGCAAAGGAAAAGGAACTTTCGATTCCTCAAGTGAATTCATCTTTTATGTATACCATGGCTTGCTACGCGGCTAGGTATTACGCATTAAAATCTGAAAATGAACAAGTCGATTTAGAATCATTTATCAAAGAGCATATGGAGTTTTTCGAGTCTTCGATACGCTCCGGTGTAGAATACTATACATCTGAAGAAGAAAACTCATAACAAGCTGTGCAAGCGGGATAGCTAAAGTTTGACTCGGTTTCGCTTCACATTTTAGTCAAACATTTATCAGCCCCTTAACAGGGCGTTGGTTGATTATTCACCGAGATAATACCGAGTTTCACTCGTTGAATAATCATACCGCCGATATTTATTAGCGCATGTTATCGTGCTAGGCGTTTACCAAACTTGAAAGGGAATTTAAATGAAGTATTTAGGATTTGCTGCATTACTTTTTGTGTTGTCTACCACTAGTGATGCCAAACCTATCAATAGCAGCAATTTATTGCTGTCAGGCAATCTAATAACAAATGAGCAAGCCAGCTCCTATGATTTTAGTGCCGTAGAATATTTACAACCTTTGGTGGCACAACTCAAGCAGGGGCAAGCTGTCAGTGAGCAGCAGTGGCAAGAATTATATGCTTTGTCAGCTTATCAGTTGATATTTACTATTTCGAGCCTCCGCCCAGAACAGTTAACTCAGCGTTATCAAATTGCCTTCAATCCCAATGAAAGTGCCGTTTTTGAGACACTTGATGAGTCGGAACAGTTTGAGGTGTTACATCTACGCCGAGCTTTCGCAGACCTTCGCTGGTTGTCTCAATATCAGCAATGGTTAATTGAGCAAGATGCACTTACAAACAGCAAAGCACTCGCGCTAAGGTATTTACCAGCCTTCGATGTCGATGCCCACAAAGTGCAGTTCATGTTTGCGCTATTTGGTCAAAATGCCCATGCTGCAGAAATTGGCGTAGTAATGGACGCCTATACTAGCTACTTAAGTGATCAACTCGCGCCTTTTGAGTTAGCAGCCCATGAACTGCATCACTTTTTCTATGGCATCATTCACCCTAATGGACTGCTAGATGTGAACAATCCATTTGAGAGAGTGCTGTATCATGTGCAAAAAGAAGGCATTGCCAACTTAATTGACAAGCATAACTTTAGTGATGCCGACTCACCTTACGCAGAAAGCCTCAAACGACAGTTTGCTGAGCAGATGAGTTTGGCGCCAACACATATCAAGCAGCTTGATCTGCTGCTATCGAATGCGCTTGCTGAACCACAGCGAGCTGAATTTATGACATTTCAGCAGGCATTACCTTTTTGGGGACATATCGTGGGCTGGTACATATGTCGAACCATTGTACAAGCGGGCGAATCAGTCGCGCTGATTGAGACACTGAATCAGCCTCATCAGTTATTTGCGCTTTATAATAACGTGGTTGAGCAACATCAGCTGAAGCAGCCGCAATTTTCTCAAGCGGTGGTTGATTACTATGTGCTGTTATCGCAGCAGTAAACGATCAGATGATTATTTAGACAGGGCCGGTTTATACAGAAAATAATTTGATATCGGTGGTCTTTGTTGTGACTGCCGATATGGTGATGGTAATTGGGCGGCAGCATAGAACAATGGGCATGAGTTGATTATTATCCCTGACTTGCTAAATGATGCTAACTTTAAGCGTGGTAACTTATTATTTTAATGCACGAACGGCTTGTGTGATCGATTCTAATCCGGCTTTTTATCATCTAGTAGTAATGGTATTTTCACCTTGTCTCACTGAAAAGATGGCTTAATCTTCTAGGGTCAAATCTTCTAGGAAGAGAGTAACACAGCCTAGACAGATTAAAATACCACAGTGAGTTGATGATTACGCTTGATTGAGCGCTTGTTTAGTTAGTTGTTTAATTGGTTATAGCGGCTAGTTTGCGGCCGCTTTTATCGCCTGGGCAACCGCCAGTAAACCATTAGTTCGCGAGGGGCTGAGTTGCCCCGTTAGTCCTAATGTCTCAAAGTAGTCGCTAACATCAAAATCAGCGATTTGTTCGCTGGTTTTTGCCTGGCAGGCGACAAAGAGTAGTGCGATTAGGCCTTTTACGATTCTGGCATCACTGTCTGCGATAAAGTAGTGAAGACCTTCAATCTCGCGATGGTAAAGCCATGCGGTGCTTTCACAGCCTTTTACCTGTGCGCTTGCTTGTTTTAACTGCTCATCGAGCTTAGGCAGTTGCTTGCCAAGTAACATAATTTCGCGATAGCGGGCTTGCCAGCCGTCGGCATCAGTAAACTTGGCCAACACGGTTTGGCTATCAAAACTCAGGGCTGTAAATTGTTCTAAGCTAGGTTGCGGGTGTGACATGATCTTCCCTAGAGATTAATCGAATAGCATTGCTTTTACTGAAGCTAAAGCTTCAACAAAGCGGTCGATATCTTCGACGCTAGTGTAAATACCGATTGAAGCCCGGCAGCAGCCTTTAATGCCTAAACTTTGCATTAATGGCATAGCACAATGGTGGCCACAACGTATCGCTACTCCTTGTTGATCGAGCAAAATACCGACATCTTGGTGATGTTCATCGGCGAGATTAAACGCGACTGCCCCCAAATTATCTTGGTGGGCACCATATAGAGTAACTTGCCCCAATTGTTGCAATTGTTGTTGCAGGTACTTGAGTAGTTCTGCTTCCCGCTTTTTGGTTGCAGCTTGCGGTAAGGCGGCGATAAAGTCGATGGCGGCACCAAGGCCTATCACATCTGCTATCGCGGGCGTGCCTGCTTCTAAGCGGTTGGGTAGTGTGTTAAACGTGGTCATTTCAAAACTGACTGTGTCGATCATTTCCCCGCCAGTGAGCAGTGGCGACAGTTTGTCTAGCTGCTCAAACTGCCCGTAGAGGATGCCGACACCAGTCGGACCGTACATCTTATGGCCGGAAAACACATAAAAGTCGCAGCCTAATGTATTGACGTTAACAGGCATATGCGCAATCGCTTGCGCGCCATCAACTAAGGTGATTGCGCCAGCAGCTTTAGCTTGGGCAATCATCTCTTTGACAGGATTTACCGTCCCCATGACGTTGGAAACATGATTCATGGCGACGATACTGGCACCATTGCTCAATAACGCTTGGTAAGCGGGTTGATCAATGCGGCCATTGGCATCAAGCGGTATGGCGATGATCTTTGCACCAGTGCGCTTGGCAAGCTGTTGCCATGGGACAATATTAGCATGGTGAGCGGCGCTATCAATGAGTATGGTACTGGTGTGATCAATTTGCTCAGTTAGGCCCCAAGCCACCATGTTGATTGCTTCAGTGGTGCCATGGGTAAAGATGATTTCTTGTCGTTTAGCAGCATTGATGAATGCTTGCACTTTATCCCTAACTTGCTCGTAATTGGCCGTTGCCCGCGCTGAAAGTTGATGAGCAGCACGGTGCACATTGGCATTATCATCGCGATAAAAACTGGCCATAGCGTCAAGCACAGCCTGGGGTTTTTGGCTGGTTGCCGCGGTATCTAAGTAGCATAAGGGGTAACCCGCTAAGGTTTGTTCTAATGCTGGAAACTGTGCTCGCAATGCCAAAAGTTGCATTTGATTAACCTAATAATTGACGCTAAAAATAAAAACGCCCAGATCTTCGGAGATCTGGGCGGTTAATGCAAGTGCAGAAATATTTAATTCACTTAGCATTAAGGGCAAGGGACGCGGTAAAGCTCACCTAATTCGTTGATCCGCTGCATGACTTCGTCAGATAAACAGGTTTCCATGCTGGCGATATTTTCATTGAGTTGCTGCAATGACGTTGCGCCGATAATGTTACTGGCAACAAAACCTTGTTGGTTGACAAAGGCTAAAGCCATTTGAGCCGGCGACAATTGATACTCGCGGGCTAATTCAACATAGGCTTGGGTTGCTGCCAATGCCATATCACTGCCAGTGTATCGCGCAAATCGTTTAAATAAGGTTAATCGCGCCCCCTCAGGCCATTGATTATCTAGATACTTGCCAGTTAGTGCACCAAAGGCGAGTGGCGAGTAGGCGAGTAAGGGGACTTCTTCTCTATGGGCAATTTCTGCGAGGCCAATTTCGAAGCTTCGGTTTAGCAGGTTATAAGGGTTTTGTATTGACACCACCCGAGGTAAACCGTGCTTTTCGGCAAGTTGTAAATATTTCATTAACCCCCAAGGCGTCTCATTCGATACTCCGATATAGCGAATCTTACCTTGGTTGATGAGATCTGCTAACGCCTCTAAGGTTTCAACGATAGGCGTCTGTGGCGCATCTTCTTGATGCTGATAGTTCAGGTTACCAAAAAAATTAGTATGTCTATCAGGCCAGTGGATCTGGTACAGATCGATGGTGTCGACTTGCAAACGCGTTAATGAGTCATCCACTGCTTGGTGAATGTTACGCCAATCTAGTGCCATATTGGGGCGAATGTAGTCACTTTTACCGCCAGGTGCCGCTACCTTAGTGGCAATGACTAAATCATCATGATGGCCACGGGAAGCAAGATATTGACCTAAAATACGTTCGGTTTCCCCTTGTGTTTCGGCGTTAGGGGGAACGGGGTACATTTCTGCGGTATCGATAAAGTTGATACCAGCACCAATGGCGCGATCTAATTGTTGAAAAGCTTCAGCTTGGGTATTTTGAGCGCCCCATGTCATGGTACCGAGGCACAGTTTGCTGACATTTAATGAAGAGTGCGGGATACGACTGTATTGCATGAAATTCTCCCTAAAATGATCTTACCTTGAGGCTAACAAGCTTTGTGGTTGATTGCTACTGGGTTGTCGGTTTTTCATCTAGGCTTATGACACTCAAAAGCCCCTGTTTTGTATGATTTTTCCACAATGTATGGCTAGCACTGCAGATAAAGTTTGTTAGGCCTTGGTTGTTTATCTAGCTACAGTGCCAATAGCATAGGAATTTCACAGGCGTCGTGGCCAGTATTACCAAGCGGAGACGGTAAACGATTAAACCCAAGCTGCTCATAGAGTTTCACCGCTTCACTGAGTACTGAAGTGGTTTCCAAATAACATGCTTGATAGCCTTGGTTCTTAGCAAAAGCAATGGCTTGATAGGCCAGCCGTTTGGCAAAGCCTTTGCCACGTAATACCGGACTAAAGTACATTTTTTGTAACTCACAGGTGTTTGCCACACCAGCCAGTGGCGCAATACCGGCACCACCAAGAATCTGGCCTTGGTGTTCTATGACCCAATAGCAAGCGTTGTCGCTAGCATAGACTTGGCTTAGATGATCTAAGCTTGGATCTGCCACACCATAACCTTTATCTGGAGTTAGCCCATATTCAGCTGAGACCTCGCGAATCACTTGTGCCATCGCTTTATCATCATTAGCGGTAATTAACCTGACTTGGTAACCCTGCTGCCTTTGGGTTAATTCGATAGCTCGGGTGTAATCAGTTAATGCGCGCTCTAATTGGGCGATAGCAGCGTCAGGTAGCTGGGCCAATATTTGGTCAAATAATTGGTTTTGTTGTTTGTTGAGCCGATTGAGCAAGCGTTTTCCTTGCGGAGTTAATTGGCACAGAGAGCTGCGGCTATCTTTTGGGTTGTTGCGCGTGCGGGCAAAGTGTTTTTCGCAAAGCTGACTAATGGCTCGGCTGGCGTTTGATTTATCGATATTGAGTATTTCCGCCAGTTGCTTAATTGATAGCTCCTGATGATTCAGTTCAATTAAGGCGTGGGCTTGAACTGGAGAAAGGGGTAATTCACCTAAAACAGAGTCCAGCAGACCTAATTTCCTCACCAAGGAGCGAGATAGACTTCGTAGATTAGAGCAAGTTTGATCGTTATCATCTTGGCAGTGGTAGCTAGGGCAGACTAACGGCTGGCTGCCCGCGAGTTCGATAGTGCTGCCTTCACGATGTTGTTGATCAGAAAGTGGTTCATTGACGTGGTCAGTGTCAGTGTGTTTCATGCCTTAGTGAGCCATTTTGGTTGCGATATACATCTAACTTAGAAGCCAATGATGTAAATTGCAAGCGCAGTTTATGGCGTGGATAAAGATACTTAACAGCGATTAGATGATCACGTTAATTTACTCAGTGTATTGTTGAGGGTGGAGCAGTGGTGCCATGGCTAAGGTTAACGCCTGAGTATAAATACTTTCTCGGGTTGCTTGTCCGTTGGTTAAAAGGCCAATAGCACCGCCTTTTTGTTTAATATTATGGGTATTAAATACTTGATCCATTACATCACCTAACTCTTGTCCTTGTTGTAACTGACGATAGATAGCAAGTGGCAGCGGTAACTCGCAGCTTCTTCCTAAGCTCATTTGTTGATTGCCGTAGCCAATAACAACATAAGCGAAGGTCACTGGGCCGTGTTCGAATTTATCGACGCCTCCTTCCATGGCAACAAAAAGATCAAAGCTTTCCTTTTCGCTTTGCGGACCATGTTGGCGGCAGTATTCCATTCGATTAATTGCCCCTAGCTTAGTTGCTTGATTGGTCATGGGTTGATCAGCAACTAATGAAGGAGCATGCATGCCTTGGCATTGAATATCCAACTCAGGGAAAAAGGGACTTATAGCTTGTTTTGCGGCAGCAATTTTCACTGGATTTAGTGAGCCGACAATTAAACGTAATCGAGTCGTTGATGGTGGTATTAAGTTCATATGGTCAGAGTCTTTAGATCTTTGCGGATTAGAATTTGTTTGAATGAAAAGCATGTTAATCGAAGCACCACGCGTAATTCAAACTAACTCGCTCGCATCATTGAGTAAATTTACACGGGCTATTTCGCTAGCAGCTGCTGTTATTGCTGCTCTGTTAGCCGCCAGTGAGCTGAATCACACCAACTTTTTCAAGGTGTAACGTTAATCACGTTTTTGAGTGTTTTTGCGAGCGAGATGGTTGTTTATCTGTGTTTATCAGTAAACCCTAAATCAGTTTGTTGCGATGTAAAGTGACATAGGTGTTAAATATTCGTGCCGATAGGTTACTGTGATGGCATCTTTTTGAAAATTTACTACGTAAATTCTTAGATATCGATCCCAATATCAGCTCATTCTGAAATTTGATTACCAAATGTGGGGCTAGATCAATTTTTCTTGGCGGTGCTTGTATATCCTGAGCGCGAATTTGCTACTGCTTTACCTGATGATAGACGGAGATGGGTGAAGCGGTAATCGCGTAACTCATTAGGTTTGTAAAAACCTACACCTAAAGGTCATGTATATGCAAAATGATGTGAGCACGTCAGCTGTCAGTCCCACTCAAATCGAACAAGGGGCGTCTGTAGAAACCGTAAAATGGACCCGCACCGATACGACTTGGATGCTAAGTTTATTTGGTACAGCAGTGGGGGCAGGAATTTTGTTCCTTCCTATCAATGCGGGGATGGGAGGGTTTTGGCCGCTAGTGATGATGGCCTTGCTTATTGGGCCGATGACTTATCTTGCCCATCGCGGTTTATCTCGTTTTGTATGCTCGTCGCAAAAGCAAGGCAGTGATATTACTCATGTCGTAGAAGAGTATTTCGGTATTGGTGCGGGTAAAGCGATTACTGTGCTGTATTTTTTTGCGATTTATCCTATCGTACTCATTTATGGTGTGGGTATTACCAATACGGTTGATAGCTTTATTGTTAATCAGCTGGGAATGGCCTCGCCACCGCGATTTATTTTGTCCGGCGTATTGATTCTGGCGATGATGTCGGTCATGGTTTCTGGTGAAAAGCTAATGCTAAAAGTGACTCAGTTTTTAGTGTATCCACTGGTTGCTATCTTAGCGTTTATGTCGCTGTACCTGATTCCAAGCTGGAAGGCTGATGCGTTGATGTCTGTGCCAAGTTCAACTGATTTCTTGGGCACGGTTTGGCTGACTATTCCAGTATTAGTATTTGCTTTTAATCACTCTCCTGCCATTTCGCAGTTTTCTGTGTCATTAAAGCGTGACCATGGCGCCAATGCCGCTAAAAAAGCCGATGTGATTTTACGTAACACCAGCATGATGCTCGTTGGTTTTGTTATGTTGTTCGTGTTTTCTTGTGTTCTGTCACTAAGCCCTGCACAACTGGCTGAAGCTAAATCTGAAAACCTGCCAATCTTATCTTATTTGGCAAATGTGCATGCCAGTGGTTTCGTTAGCTATTTTGGACCTATTATCGCGGTGATTGCCATTGTGTCGTCGTTCTTTGGACACTATTTAGGTGCGACTGAAGGCCTAAAAGGTATCATTGCTAAGCAACTTCGTAGTAGCAATAAAACCGTTTCAGATAGTAGCTTAGACAAGTTCATCCTTGGATTTATGTTCTTCACCATTTGGGGCGTTGCCATCATTAACCCAAGTATTCTGGGGATGATCGAAGCCTTGGGTGGCCCAATCATTGCGGCAATTTTATACCTAATGCCAATGTATGCTGTCTATAAAGTGCCAGCATTAAAACCTTACCGAGGCCGTATCAGCAATGTGTTTGTTGTTATCGCGGGTCTACTCGCTATGACCGCCATCATTTTCGGTATGTTGTCTTAATTAACAAAGTTAGCAGGGCCATTAAATTAATGGCCCTAAGTGATAAGGTTAAGGTTTCGTGATGTTCAGTGCGTTTGAGATTTTTAAAATTGGTATTGGTCCATCAAGTTCTCACACAGTCGGACCGATGAAAGCCGCTAAATGGTTTACTGACGAACTCGTTGAAAAAAACTTACTCGCTTCAGTAGACCGTGTCAGCGTTGATATCTATGGTTCTTTATCTTTAACGGGTAAAGGGCATCACACTGATATTGCCATTATTATGGGGCTTGCAGGTAATAGCCCTGAAACGGTGGACATTGATAGCATCGCCCCGTTCATAGCTGAAGTGGAGCGTTTACAGGTGCTGCCGTTGGGCGAAGAAAAACACCTTGTTGATTTTCCGAGTCAAGCGGTGGTGTTTCATGATTTTGCCTTGCCGCTACATGAAAATGGCATGACGATTCACGCCTACAATGGTGATGAATGTGTATTGAGTCAAACCTATTACTCTATTGGCGGCGGTTTTATTGTGGAAGAGTCCCAGTATGACCTTGTTGCTGCCAATGAAGTGCTAGTGCCATACCCATTTAATAATGCCGCTGAGTTACTCAGTATGTGTCGTGAAAATGGCATGAGTATCAGCGCATTGATGATGGCGAACGAGCAAGTATTTAATGATGAACAGGCAATCTATGCTCGTTTTGGAGCCGTTTGGAATACCATGACTCAGGCCATAGCGAAAGGCTGTAAAACTGAAGGGGTGCTGGCAGGCCCGCTACGTGTGCCACGTCGAGCGCCTGCGCTATATCGTCAACTAATGACCCATGAGAGATTGACTTCAGATCCTATGGTGATTGTTGATTGGGTGAACGTGTTTGCCCTCGCGGTAAGTGAAGAGAATGCTGCTGGTGGACGAGTGGTTACGTCACCTACCAATGGCGCGGCGGGAATTATTCCAGCTGTATTAGCTTACTATGACAAGTTTATTCAACCTGTGAGTGAACAAGAATATACCCGCTATTTTTTAGCTGCTGCAGCTGTGGGCTCTTTATACAAGCGAAACGCTTCAATATCTGGCGCTGAAGTGGGTTGCCAAGGTGAAGTGGGCGTGGCTTGCTCTATGGCCGCAGCGGGGTTGGCTGAGATTATGGGCGCTAATCCATCTCAAGTGTGTATTGCGGCTGAGATCGGTATGGAACACAACTTGGGATTGACTTGTGACCCTGTTGCAGGTCAAGTACAGGTACCTTGTATCGAGCGTAATGCCATCGCTGCGGTTAAAGCGATCAATGCCACTCGAATGGCAATGCGACGTAATAGCGAGCCTAAAGTCTGCTTGGATAAAGTGATTGCCACCATGTATGAGACAGGTAAAGACATGCATGTTAAATATCGCGAAACCAGTCAAGGTGGATTAGCCATTAAAGTAACCAGCATTTGTGCTTAAAAGCGGCTGACCTTTAAGGTGATTTGATCGACCAATTACAGTTGGTTTTAGTTATCACCAATAGTCATCAGCCGTCAATTTCTGACGGCTGATTGGTATATAATACCAATCGGCATAAGAAAGTGATCTACTCAGCGCTATTTTTGGCAAACTAGTTCGAGACGAATAACTAAAGTAATAGTGGTTCTATTGGGAAGTTATTCAACGAAGAAGTAGGCAGCCCAAAAAGCTCCCAAAGGGCGAGTTTTAGCGCTTCTGATACTGTGTAAACGAACTTGAACGTAGAGTAACTATGTCCTTCATTCGTTGCCTTGTCTCAGAAGCCCTAAACTCTCGCTGAGCGATCACATCTTTATGCTGATTGGTATAAAGCTACTTTTCTTCATACATCAGGTAGTAGCTTTGCTCCATACCTAATGCACTATAAGTTTGTTGGGCTTTGGTATTGTCTTTTTCTACATATAACCTGAAACTTGCGGCGCCGCCGTTGTCATCGGCAATGGTTTTAACCGCTTGATAGAGTTTTTTGTAAATACCTTGGCGACGATTCTGCGGGCGGATGTAGACGCTTTGGATCCAATAGTAGTTTTTAGCGCGCCAGTCACTCCATTCATACGTCACCATTAAGGAGCCGGCGATTTCACCGTCCACCTCAGCGACCAGGTAAAAACCTTGGGCTGGATTATTAATTAAATGGCTGACACCGCGCGTCAAAGTATCATTATCAAGTGATAGACCTTCAGTTTCTTGTGCCATCGCTTGATTAAATTCCACAAGCGATTGAATATCTTCGGCATTTCCCTTTCTAATTTGCATTTTTAGTTCTTTTTTATGGAGCTTAGCTGGCTACTTTATCACTTTTATCGGGCTTTAAAAGTGAAAAATAGATCAATTTTATTCGACTAAAGTCTAACTCTGCTAAACTTTTATTATCAAGGTTTGATGCTGAGGTGAATGATGGCTAATGACAATTCTCGCGAGCAACAAAACACACAAAAATCCTCGAGCTTGCCCGAAGTGCGTCGTGCTTCTTGTCAGGCTACTTCAGCACAAATACAGCAAAAACAGCTGGTTGAGCAAGCCATTGAGCAGGATTGTAACGAGGTCCACCATCTTTGGCATTTTGTCATAACTTTAGCCACTTGTGGGGTTTGGGCGCTAGTATGGTGGCATTTAGTATTACGAGCTCAAGGGAGAAAAGGGCAAATATTTCATGGCTTTGATGATGCCTATTGGAGTTATCTCATTGAGAGGGAGCAGCCGCCAGCAGCTTTGCATCGGCAACAATTTGATCGGCAAAGCCAACGTGCTAAACCGAGTCAGTTTGATGCATAAACAGCCACTCATCAGCCGTTTATATTGTTGTGGTTGGGTTTGCTCGATTGAGCTAACTTGAGCTGAGGTTTATTGTTAATATCTAGCCGAGCTTGGTGGCTATGACTTAGATCACTTCGTAGCACAATACCCTGTGCTACACTCTCGCCGCATTTTAGATTGCCAGTCACTTTGGCAATGTAGTCAGCTTATTTTCTTTTTAATCAAGGTAGTAACATGTCTCAACACTCTTCGATCGTGGGCCGAACTTGGTCACGCTGGATGGCTGTGCCCTTGTGGCTTCAGATCCTCATTGGTATGTCATTAGGTATTATGGTTGGCCTAAGCTTAGG
Organism: Shewanella waksmanii; assembly: GCF_043643685.1. Lineage (GTDB taxonomy): Bacteria > Pseudomonadota > Gammaproteobacteria > Enterobacterales > Shewanellaceae > Shewanella > Shewanella waksmanii_A. The sequence goes on along the minus strand of NZ_JBHZSN010000014.1, from coordinate 76,005 downwards.
CGAGCAAGCTGCGGTGCTAAAGCCTATTGGTACCCTGTTTGTTAATACCATTAAGATGTTGATTGTCCCATTAGTATTTTGCTCGCTCATTGTCGGGGTTACCTCGATGCAAGACACCGCCAAAATGGGCAGGATCGGTTTTAAATCCTTTGCGTTTTACCTTGGCACAACGTCCATTGCCATCAGTCTAGGGCTTGCTGTTGGCCATATTATGAAACCGGGTGAAGGTTTGGGCATGCATGCCAATGTGGAAGAGGTGGCTGCAGAGGCCGCTCCGTCTGTTATGGAGACCTTGATCAATATTGTACCCACTAACCCTATTGCTGCACTAGCCAGTGGCCAGATCCTACAAGTGATTGTATTTGCCGTGATGTTAGGCGTTGCTTTGGTGTTGATTGGTGAGCGTGGGCGTCCTGCGGTGCAGGTTTTTGAAAGCCTTGCTGAAGCAATGTATAAGCTCACTGATATCGTGATGAAGTTTGCACCTTATGGTGTGTTTGGCTTGATGGCCTGGGTTGCTGGCGCCTACGGGGTAGACATGTTGTTACCGCTGATCAAGATAATTATTGCCGTTTACATCGGATGTTTGCTGCATATTGTCGGCTTCTACAGCATAGTGTTGAGTGTGTTTGCCAAACTTAACCCTGTGCAATTCTTTAAAGGCATTAGTAATGCATTGGCTGTTGCTTATACCACCTCAAGTTCTGCAGGTACTTTACCAGCGAGCATGAAATGCGCTAGTGAATCCCTTGGCGTGAACAAGAAAATCAGTAGTTTTGTGTTACCGCTAGGCACAACCATCAACATGGACGGTACAGCTTTGTACCAAGGGGTCACAGCGCTGTTTGTTGCACAAGCATTTGGTATTGATCTGACTTGGGTAGATTATGTCACAATTATTTTAACTGCCACGTTAGCATCCATTGGTACAGCAGGGGTTCCTGGTGCTGGTTTAGTGATGTTGACTTTAGTGCTGACCACGGTCGGTTTACCGTTGGAGGGCGTAGCGATTATTGCCGGTATTGACCGCGTGCTTGATATGGCAAGAACGGTAGTTAACGTATCTGGTGATTTGGTGGCAACTACGGTGATTGCCAAATCTGAAGATGAGCTGGATATTGTTCATTACAATGCAGATATGGAGCAAAGTGCTGCAATGGCTGAACAAGCACAAGCGAATGAAGATAAAGCAGTGAGTTAGGCCAGTTAGCTAAGATAGCTGCAGTAACAACTGAATAAAACCACCAAGTGGTTTTATTCAGTAAAAGGCGAGGCGATTATAGGCGGCTTAATACCAACTGAGTATTACCTTTCTCGTCTTGCAGTAACAATTTACCTTGTTGCATTTTGCCCTGTGTAATTAAAGGCAGTGCTGCCATCACACGTTGCTCTTGCATCATTAATGCCTCAACACAGGCTTTCATGGTGCTGCCTGCTGGCGAAATTGTCAGCGCTTCCCCATCAATGCTGTATTGACCAAATAGTTGGTTACAGCTGTTATTGCCAGAAAGCTTACCGTCTTCGGCAAACGTCAACTGTGCTGGGCTGTAATCGATAACTGGTTTAGTTTGGGCAACTTCGATATGCCATGTACCGATAACATCCAAGTTGGATTGCTCAGGTTGGGGTGCGGACTGGCATGCTGCCAAGCCTAGTAATGCGGCACCTAATACTAAAAACTGTTTAGACATGAATATGGGTTCCAATGTAGATATAGAGATATAGAGATATAGAGATATAGAGATATAGTTTGACAATTCTGAAGCGCGCTGGAAAGGGAAATATCGGGCTTTTTAATGATTTTTTGTTTATAAAGTCGCATTAGTGAGGGTTTTATCGCATAAAGTCATCATAAACGTATTAAAAGTAGCGCGGAACGCAGGTTTAACAGGGGGGAGTTGTGTCAATCATTCAAATATTAAAGTGGTTGCATTGGGTCGGGTTGGCAATGGTTTTAGCGGGGACAGTGAGCTATTTATATTCTGATTTAGCTCAAGATGTCACCGGCATGGTGACCATTGCTTCGCTCATAGGTATTGGACTGGTTGCTATGTCGCCTTTTCCTGTGGTGTTATTTATTCAATGGGCAAAAGCTCAACCCACTAACAAATCATCAGAAAAAGACAATCACTCTTGAAGCTATTTGCCGCTGATGCTTAGCAATTTGGCTTTATTATCGGCTAGGTTTTCCATGGCTAATTTTTGCATTGGCTCAAGGGATTGTTGGGTGTCTGGGGTAAAGTAGCTCTGCCCTGTGGCAATATTGAGCTTAATACTCTCTTTAGCAATTTGCTTTTTAAGGCGGTTTATCAAAGCTGAGAGGTTGGACTCATTGTCGACAAAGGCAAGAATTATAAACAGGTGTTCACCAATACGTGCAGATACGTCGGCATCGCGCAGGTTATCGTGAATAATACGGGCAATTTGTCGTAATTTTTGCTCTTGCTGCACAAAATCTTGGTTTGATGTCGGCACAATATCTTCAAGCAAAATAATCCCAGCATGGGAGCCAAAGCGGCGGCTTAAGCTAAGCTGTCTTGGTGCCATTAGGCTAAATCCATACGGGTTTAGCATGCACGTTTGCTCATCTTGAACCGACAGCATCTGCACTTGTTGCATAAGGTGCAACTGCTTCAACTCACCTTGCACTAGGGCTTTGGCTGTTTCGAGTAGCGGTAGCAACTTATTAAGATATTGAGCTTGCTTCGCTTGGCAAATGATAATGGCGCCAAACAGGAAGCCGTCAGGCCAGTAAAGTGGCAAAATCACCACTTGGGTGAACTGTGCCCATTGCAGAGATAGGTCTTTGGTTTCAGCGCATTGAATTAATCCATAACCCGTATAGCTTTTGAGCAAACTTGCTAGGGCTTGGTCTTGAAACTGTTCTCCGCCATACAGGCCGAAATTGGTTTTTTGTCGGCTACAGACAATTTGAAACTCATCATCCATCTTTTGCACGATGACACTGGACTGAGCTTGATAAAACTCCGTTAGAATATCGACTTGTTGCTGCCAACGGGGCAAGTTAATGGCTGGATGATCCTGTTCTCTTAGCCATAAGTTGTCGTGACTTTGCTGGGCAAGCATGGGCGCCTTCTTGTGTGAGTTTCTAATAAAATTCTATCAACATATGTATCTAGCATACTGAAAAAATACCGTAAGCAGAACCATTTCGGTTGCCGTTTTGATGAACAGTCTGTTTGCCTGCAAAACTTGTGAACCAAGGCGATTTATATGAGTTGTTTTCTTGTACTGCTATAGATTCTATGGTGCTATAGCCTTAGTTTAACTTAACGAAAAATAAGAGCTTTTACTCTGATTTTTCAGCTTGTTGAGACCTTAAGCCTGACTTTGCAGTATCAATCATTGGCGCAAGTTTTGCCGGAGAATCAGGCGCAAAAAAACTATGAGAACTATCGAGTTTCAGTGATGGGTTTTGTTGGGCAAGCAGCTTTTCTATTCGATGGCTGATGTGTTGCAGATCGCGTTCAGAGTCTACAAAAGCCAATACCACAAACAGCTCTTGGCTGTAATGTGCGGCTATATCTGCGGTACGAATGGTGTCTTGGATAATGCCACCAAGTAATCTGTGATGTTTATCTTCGATGATAGGGATTTGCGGTGACTGGGTGTGGAGTTCAAACATTAAGATGCCAGCATGAGCGCCAAAACGTCTGCCAAGGTTAAGCTGCCTTGGTGCCATCATGATAAAGCCATAGTGGTTTAACATACCGGTTTCTCGGTCACGCATCGATAAAGACTCTATACGTTGACTTTGGCAAAGCAGGGCGAGATCTTGTTGTAGCAATATTTGAAATGGCTCAAGCATAAAAGCATTGATGTTGGCAGACTCATCTTCACTAGGGTCAACCACGCATAAACAGCCAAACACACTGCCGTCAGGCCAGAGCAGTGGGCGGGAAATCAGTTGTCGATTAGACTTTAAATCAGCAATGATATCTTCTTGAACGTATTGACTTAAATCGATAGTGATGCCATCGGGATCTGCTGTGGACATAGTGTCGAACAGGGCTAAATTATCACTGTAGAGAGTGCCAGATATAAATTTTTTTGCCGGATTGATTGAGCCGACAATCACCTCAAAACCTAAATCGGTCCGCTGTGCGACAAATGCTGACTCTGCCTGATAATAGCGCTTCATTAATTCACATTGGTGCATCCAGCGCACTAAGTTTATTTGCGCATTATCATCTTCAAGCAGGCTTATGCCAATATCGATGGTATCTGGTAGCATGGGTACTATTTCCTCGTCAGCGTTGATTAATTGTGGTTCGTGACGGAGGTTTTTGCAAATTACCGACAGGTTTAACTTTTTAGTGTTACAGCCAGCAAATTTGAGTTTGTTCCAAACTGCTCAACTCAGTACAATAACTACTTTTAAGAATAGCAAGGCTGTAATGATCACTATTCGCGCCGCCACGCCTGCAGATGCTGAGCAAATTGCTCAATTAGAACGACAACATATCAATGCCGAACTCGACTCCACTGAAGTGGCAATGAGTGGTCAGCACTTTAGCCAATCAGATATTCTGACGTTAATCACCCAGCACTGGGTTGCGGTTGCTGTACATCAAAGCCAGATTGTTGGTTACGTATTCGCTGGTCGTTGGGGATTTTTTGACAAATGGCCTATTTATCGGTTTTTAAGTCAGCGTATTGACCAATATCAAGTGGGCAGTTTGTGCTTATCTCAACGTAATAGCTGTCAGTACGGGCCAATTTGGATTAGTGATAGTTTCCGGCAACAGGGCATATTTAAACGATTGGTCAGTCAGCTAATGAGCCAGATCCCCGCAGAGCTGAGCGCCGCGGTGACATTTATTGCTGAAAGTAATCAGCATTCCTATAGTGCGCATACTCATGGCGCAGGGATGCAAGTACTGGATTTCTTCGACTTTGACGATAGGGATTATTATTTGTTAGCGATTAAAACGAGGTAATAGGCAATGGCTGAACTACAGAAATTTGAAACGCTATTTAAACCCTATTTAACTTTGAAGTTGTCAGCATTTGATAATATGAAGTTAGTGGTTGCAGTATTAGAGGATGCATCACAGTCATATCAGTGTTTTCGGTTAAATCGCGATGGGCAGCAGCGCTATGTGGTGCAATGGCAGCAGTTATTTATTGAATGCGGCTTGGAGAATGACTACGCCGCCAGCTTGTCTTTGCTTGAGCTCGATGTTGAGTTAGCGTCATTAAGCCCATTGACAGTGCCAGTGATGACTTTGCAACAAGTCAGCTATATGTGCATGGAGTACGCGCATTTTGACCATTGTTAATTGGCCATTTTATTAATTATGTTTAAGTTTCGCTAATATCGGCTTTGCTTGTGCTAGCATCGATTTACCTCACATCACCTGTCGATAATCATGTTGTTTCAGATTAAGTGGTTAACCAGACAGCGCCTGTTTTTATTGCTTACAGCGCTGTTGATGGCGTTTATCTTATGGGCGATTTATAGCGCTAATTCAGGCCAGTCAACGATTTTTAGCGATCTGGTTAAAAATGTTCCCTTTGGTGATAAAGTTGGCCATTTTGCCTTGTTTGGTGGGCTAAGCCTGCCGCTTAATTTGAGTTTATCTATGCGAGTGTATCGCCCTCTGAGATGTTATTGGGGGACGCTAATTGTTGGACTATTTGCGCTGATAGAAGAGTGTTCACAGGCCTTGAACGCTACACGAACGTTTGATCTCGGCGATTTGGCGGCAGATGTTGCAGGTTTATCTTGTGCCGCCTTGTTAACGTATATGATTGCTAAACGTAGTCGCGTTGCAACTTAGCCTGACTATTTAGCCTTACTACTTGCTGCACTGATCAGGTGTAACGGCTGTTGATCGCTGAGGTAAGCTTCATCGACTTGTTGTAGTTTGTTGTAGCTAATCATTGAACGAATACCATCAATGTAGTCTTGGCCGCGTTCGGAGTACTTATCCAAGGTTGTTGCTAATTGCATACCAGTGATAGGCTCCCCATCTTGACGCAACTGGGCGCGAAGCTGGCGTAGTTTTTGGTATGCGGCATTGCGATTAATATTCAGTACATATCCTTCAACTGACGCCAGTGGCGTGTCAAAGCGTGCCAAGCCATAGTTACCTAATTCTTTACGTTGCTGCTTAGGGATCATGCCGTTACCGCTAAAATCCCATTGACCAAAAAATGCATTGCCTTCAACAGTAAAGCGTGAGGTCGCCCAGCCACTTTCTTCTGCTGCTTGGGCAAGTGCTAATGACGGAGGGATGATATCAATATGGGCGAGTAAATCTTGCTTTTCAGCCTCGGTTAGTTGCTGCTCTGAAGCCATTTTTATGCGGTATTTATTGGCTAGTTCAATCAGTTTTCTATCATCTAGTGCAGCCGATTTTACAACATCTCGTTCAGCCAAAACGTTTTCGTTGGCCACTAAAATAAGTGGTGCCATTAAACGGAAAAATACCATCTTCTTAGTTTGTACCGGAATTTGGTTGGAGGTGTGTTGCCAGGTCTCGCTAACACTTTCAAAGGTTAATCGAGGCACTTCGCGATTACCTTGCATCCAGCTTTCGTTGTTGTAGTTGAGTGAATCAAATAGCGCTTTTAATTCATCTAGGGAATTAATGGTGACGTCTTTAGGGCTCGCTATGGTGACCGTTGAGGTGGTGGCGAGCAAAGTGGGGGACTGCTTTTTTGTTGATGACTCACCATCTATAGAGGTTTGCGGGGCAGTTTGATTAGCGTTAAAAACAGTGATTGCCACGACAATGATGATAAAGCCGATAACAATCAGCGTGTACTTTTTAAATCCTGAAGTCATAAAACAGCCCTGTATATAAAACCTGCAAAGTGTAAAGCCAACTTAACTAAGGTAGAGAGGTTGGGGTTTACTTGTCAAATAGCCGCTCAACTCCGCTTTAGAGTGAACTTATTCATAGCATCGCACGTATTAGCTTAATAAGGGCTTAAGGAGGGGAACATGACTAGGTTAATGGCAGTGTTAGGCATTGCAGGCTTGATACCATTTGTTGTGGCAAGCCTAATGTATTTAACGCAAATATCTCTCACCGGGTTCGCGCCGCAGCAGTTATTCGTGACTTACAGTGCGGTGATTTTAGCGTTTTTAACTGGCAGCCTATGGGGACGCGAGACCCATGCTTTGCAAAACCACATTCATGATTGGGTCATGGCGGTGAGTAATCTGTTATGTTTAATGGCTTGGGCCAGTCTTTTGGTTGGCCATCTCAGTGTTACTCTGTGGATGTTGATGCTGGGTTATATAGCGACGCTATTGGTTGAGCGCCGTCAAGCCAAATTGATTGGTATAGAGCCTGATTACCTCAAATTGCGTTTGGGGTTGACCAGTGTTGCGGTGGTTTGTCACGGGTTGATGTTAGTAGGAGGGGGATAATGAAACTTACCATTTTTTACGACGGTCAGTGCCCTTTATGTAGCGCTGAAATGAAGCAACTCAAACAGCATGATGACTATGATGCCATTGCGCTAGAAGATCTAAATCAAGCGGGTTTTGCCGAAAAGTTTCCTGAGATAGATCCAGTACGGGCTAACGTGATTTTGCATGGTAAAGATGACAAAGGGCAGGTTTTGCTCGGTTTGGATGTGACCTACCTTGCCTGGATGCTAGTTGGTAAAAAGTATCGTGTTGCTTTTCTGCGCTGGCCGGTAGTTAAACCGGTGGCCGATATGTTTTATCTGGCATTTGCCAAACACAGGTACACCATTAGCTACTTGTTAACGGGCAAAAAGCGTTGTGATAGCGACAGTTGCTCCTTATGAGTGATACCGGCCCTATTGCAATCGTAATTGGTGCCAGCAGTGACATCGCCGAAGCGGTGATCACAAAGCTTGCCTGCCAGCAAAAAGTGATAGCGATATCGCGGCAGCGGCTGGTTCATCCTGACACCAATGTCTGTGATTGGCAGTGCGATTATTCTCAAAGTGATATTGCAGCCAAAATTGAGTTATTGGCTAACGTGGCCGGCAATATTAATCGCGTGTATATTTTTAATGGTGTGCTTCATCACAGCAGCCACTTTCCTGAAAAGCGTCTGGAAGATATCGACCCAGAGGCGATGCTGTCGAGCTTCCAATCTAACAGCATTGTGCCGATGTTGTGGTTAAAGTACTTATTACCCGTGCTGGCCGGTGGACAAACTTGTAGTGTGTCCGTCATGAGTGCAAGGGTGGGCAGCATTGGCGATAACCGTTTGGGCGGCTGGTACAGCTATCGCGCTTCAAAAGCAGCATTAAATATGTTGATGCAAACCGCGGGAATAGAATATGCGAGACGTGCAAAAAATGTCGCCTTGCTGTGTTTTCATCCCGGGACCACAGATACCGCGCTATCTAAGCCATTTCAATCTAATGTGCCTACGGGCAAGCTATTTAGCACCGATTTTGTTGCGCAGCAGCTGCTTTATGTCAGCGAGCATGTACACCCGATTTGTGGGGCACACTTTTTGGATTGGCAAGGCAAAAAAGTTGACTGGTGATTGCCGACATTCCCTGCCTTTATTTATTGTGTCGCAGATAAACTTATTAGTTAAACGTAACAGGCATTACCGAGCAAGCGTCTATTTAATAATAACTACGCAGAAATTAGCCACAAAAAAGCCGCCTAAATGGCGGCTTTTGTTACTAAGCAGCGATTAAAGATTGGCATCAGCACGTAGTGCTTCGGCTTTATCAGTACGCTCCCAAGGGAACTCTTCACGACCGAAGTGGCCGTAGGCTGCTGTTTCTTTATAGATTGGACGTGCAAGATCAAGCATCTCTGTCAGACCGTATGGACGTAAATCGAAGTGACGACGAACAAGGTCAATCAGCAGTGCTTCTGCCACTTTAGCTGTGCCAAACGTTTCCACGCTGATAGAGGTTGGTTCAGCAACACCGATTGCATAAGAAACTTGGATCTCACAGCGATCAGCAAGACCAGCTGCAACAATGTTCTTAGCAACGTAACGTGCTGCATATGCTGCACTGCGGTCAACTTTTGATGGATCTTTTCCTGAGAACGCACCACCACCGTGACGAGCCATACCACCGTAGGTATCAACGATAATCTTACGACCAGTTAGACCACAGTCACCTACAGGACCACCGATAACGAAACGGCCTGTTGGGTTGATGAAGTATTTAGTGTCTTTAGATAACCATTTAGCCGGCAATATTGGCTTGATGATGGTTTCCATCACGCCTTCAATCAAATCTGCTTGAGAGACGTCTTCGCTGTGCTGTGTTGATAGGACAACGGCGTCAATACCTGCAATGCTGCCATCGCTTTCATAAGCAAAGGTTACCTGGCTTTTCGCATCTGGGCGTAACCAAGGTAATGTTTTGTCTTTACGTACTTCAGATTGGCGCTTAACCAACATATGCGAGTAAGTAATAGGAGCTGGCATTAATACGTCAGTTTCGTTGTTGGCATAACCAAACATTAAACCTTGGTCACCGGCACCTTGCTCTTTTGGATCTTCACGGTCAACACCTTGATTAATATCAGGTGATTGCTTACCAATTGCATTTAATACTGCACAAGAGTCAGCATCAAAGCCCATATCTGAATGGGTATAGCCGATGTCACGTACGGTTTTACGAGTGATCTCTTCGATATCAACCCAAGCAGAAGTGGTTACTTCACCGCCGACCATCACCATGCCAGTTTTGACATAAGTTTCGCAAGCCACACGGGCTTTTGGATCTTGTTCTAAAATTGCATCAAGTACCGCATCAGAAATCTGATCGGCGATCTTATCGGGATGACCTTCTGAGACCGACTCAGAGGTAAACAAGTGTTTTGCCATAATTGGAAAATCTCGTCAGTAATCAAAAATGAGTGTGTAGAAGTATCTACATCTAGACGGCTATAATAATTGAAAAACCGCTGATGCGCACCCCCTGATGACAAAAATTCCTTTAACTTGTGACCTAATAGTCATTCTTGTAAATCATGTTATGCAGTTTAAGTACTAATTATCAGTTGGTTACTTGGATATATGAGCCGTAGAGTAAAAGCTCAACCTGCAGTAATTTACTTTTCTGTGAAATACATCGCAGCAATAAGAATGCTCACATTGGCTGTTAATATCACCATTTGGTCAATAAACGTTTGCGTCTGCGGGGCAGGTAAGCGAAAATATGGCTCCCAAAATTCGCCTATAGACCTTATAAAATAACCTAAGCAGGAGAGAGCATGTCTTCTCGTAAAGAACTCGCTAACGCTATCCGTGTGTTAAGTATGGACGCAATCCAGAAAGCAAATTCTGGTCACCCAGGTGCCCCTATGGGGATGGCCGACATCGCTGAAGTACTATGGAATGATTTTCTAAAGCACAACCCAAACAATCCAAATTGGGTAGATAGAGACCGCTTCATTCTTTCTAACGGTCACGGGTCAATGCTGATCTACTCTCTACTTCACCTAACGGGCTACGAGTTACCAATGTCAGAACTTAAGCAGTTCCGTCAATTGCACTCTAAAACACCAGGTCACCCTGAGTATGGCTATACGCCAGGCGTCGAGACAACGACAGGCCCATTAGGCGCTGGTATCAGTAATGCAGTGGGTATGGCGATTGCCGAAAAAACCCTTGCGGCACAATTTAACCGTCCTGGCCACGATATTGTTGATCACAACACTTACTGTTTCTTAGGTGATGGCTGCTTAATGGAAGGTATTTCCCACGAAGCATGTTCACTTGCTGGTACCCTAGGTTTAGGAAAGCTAATTGCATTTTGGGATGACAATGGTATTTCTATCGATGGTCATGTGGAAGGTTGGTTTACTGATGATACGCCAAAGCGTTTCGAATCATACGGCTGGCACGTGATTGCCAATGTCGATGGCCATGACAGCGATGCGATTCGCGCAGCAATCGAAGAAGCGAAGTCTGTCACTGATAAGCCAACAATGATTTGTTGTAAGACTGTCATTGGTTTTGGTTCGCCAAACAAGTCTGGTAGCCATGACTGCCACGGTGCACCTTTAGGTGCCGATGAGATTAAAGCTGCCCGTGAATTCCTAGGTTGGAGCCACGGTGAGTTTGAAATCCCAGCTAATGTTTATGAAGGTTGGGATGCTAAGACTGCAGGTGCTGCGAACGAGTCTGCATGGAATGAGAAGTTTGCTGCTTATGAAGCGGCTTTCCCTGAACTTGCTGCTGAATACAAGCGTCGCGTTATCACTGGCGAGTTACCAGCTGATTTTGAAGCTAAAGCACAGGCGTTTATTCAAGAGTGCCAAGATAAAGCTGAAGGCATCGCTAGCCGTAAAGCGTCACAAAATGCCATTGGTGCATTTGGTGCAATTTTACCTGAGTTAATGGGTGGCTCTGCTGACCTAGCAGGCTCTAACTTAACACTATGGTCTGGTTCAAAAGGTATCCAAGACGATCCTGCTGGCAACTATATCTATCACGGTGTGCGTGAGTTTGGTATGAGCGGTATCATGAACGGTGTTTCTTTGCACGGTGGTTTTATTAATTACGGTGCAACTTTCATGATGTTTATGGAGTATGCGCGTAACGCAGTACGTATGTCAGCACTGATGGGTATCCAGAATATTTTTGTTTATACCCACGATTCAATTGGTCAAGGTGAAGATGGTCCAACTCACCAGCCTGTCGAGCAGCTTGCTAACTTACGAATGACACCAAACATGACGGTATGGCGTCCATGTGATGCTGCAGAAACTGCAGTCGCTTGGAAATCAGCGATTGAACGTCGTGATGCACCAACTTCACTCGTATTTAGCCGTCAAGGTCTGCCAGCTCAAGCACGTAATGCTGAGCAATTAGCTAACGTAGCTAAAGGTGGTTACATCATCAGTGATTGTGCCGGTACGCCAGATCTGATTCTAATTGCAACCGGTAGTGAGGTGCAGCTAGCACTTGACTCTGCTGCTGCGTTAACCGAGCAAGGTAAACAAGTTCGCGTGGTATCTATGCCATCGACTAATGTGTTTGATAAGCAAGACGAGCAATATCGTCAATCAGTGCTACCATCAAGCGTTACTAAACGTGTAGCAATTGAAGCGGCTCACGTTGATTACTGGCATAAGTATGTTGGTTTTGACGGCGCCGTTGTTGGTATGACCACGTTCGGTGAGTCAGCACCAGGCGGTGAGCTAATGAAGCACTTTGGCTTTACCGTTGACAATGTTGTTGCCAAAGCAAACGAGATTCTTTAATCCGTTTGTTATGATGCTAGGTGATGTGTCGATCATTTAGCAGTAAAACGACTTATCGGTTTTTACCGATAAGTCGTTGTTGCATTTAAGTAAGCTCGATAAATAAAGTAGAGGAAGCACGCTTTTAATGATCAGAGTTGCTATTAATGGATATGGCCGTATCGGCCGTTCAATTCTTCGTGCCCTGTATGAATCGGGCAAGCGCGATCAAATTCAGATTGTGGCCATTAATGAACTCGCTAACCCTGAAGCTATGCTGCATCTGACTCAATACGATACCACTCATGGTCGCTTTCAACTGTCTACTCAGCTAAATGGACATACCATGCTGGTGGGCGATGACAGTATTGAACTGCTGCATCAAGCAGACGCAAGTCAACTACCTTGGGCTGAGATGGACATCGATATTGTCTATGAAGCAACCGGGGTATTGAATGAGCGCCAAGCATGTGAAGTGCATATTCAAGCTGGTGCCAAACAGGTGTTAATTAGCCACCCATCTTCAAGTGATGTTGATGTCACGATTGTGTATGGCGTTAATGATCATTTGTTGCAGCCACAACACACTGTGGTTTCTAACGCATCATGTACCACTAACTGTATTGTTCCTGTTATTGAAGTGCTAGACCGGGCTTTTAAGGTGAAAAGTGGTGCGATAACTACCATTCACTCCGCCATGAATGATCAGCAAGTTATTGATGCTTATCATGATGATTTAAGGCGTACTCGCGCAGCAGGGCAGTCTATTATACCGGTTGACACTAAGTTAGCCCGTGGTATTGAGCGCATATTGCCGGCAATGAAAGATAAATTTGAAGCGATTTCTGTGCGGGTGCCTACCATTAATGTCACCGCAATCGATTTGTCAGTGACATTGGAAAAACGCGTCGATATTGACACCATCAACCAAGCCTTATCAGGGGCTGCGGCGGGTTTGTATCAAGGCGTTGTTGGCTATACCAATGCCCCGTTAGTGTCTTGCGATTTTAACCATGATCCTCGCTCCAGTATTGTTGATGGCACTCAAACTCGTGTGAGTGATGGCCACTTGGTCAAACTGCTTTTATGGTGTGACAACGAGTGGGGGTTCGCGAATCGTATGTTAGATACGAGCTTAGCAATGAAAAAAGCCACAGCGGCGAACGGATAAGAATATTAGGTCAATGGCGTTGGTGCCTACCTCGCCCTTGATTAGCTAAACAAAATTTTGGTTTTAACTTTAGCAAAGAGGAAGTATCACCCATGGCAATTATTAATATGTCAGATATCGATCTTCAAGGTAAGCGAGTACTTATTCGAGAAGATCTTAATGTGCCCGTTAGTGATGGTGTGGTGACCAGTGATGCCCGTTTACGTGCATCTATCCCCACAATTAAACTTGCCTTAGAAAAGGGGGCTGCAGTGATGGTCATGTCACACTTAGGCCGCCCAACTGAAGGTGAATTTAACCCTGAGTTTTCTATGCAACCTGTTGTTGACTACCTCAACAACGCATTAGATTGCCCGGTACGTTTAGCTTCTGAGTACCTAGACGGTGTTGAAGCTAACACAGGTGAAGTCGTCGTATTTGAGAATGTGCGCTTCAATGTCGGTGAAAAGAAGAATGATCCTGAGCTTGCTAAAAAATTAGCCGCGCTTTGTGATGTGTATGTGATGGATGCCTTTGGTACTGCACACCGTGCACAAGCTTCAACCCATGGCGTTGGTCAATATGCCCCCGTTGCTTGCGCAGGTCCGCTACTTGCTGGTGAGTTAAGTGCACTGGCTAAAGCGATGGATAACCCTGCACGCCCATTAGTGGCGATTGTTGGTGGTTCTAAAGTATCGACTAAACTAACAGTACTTGAAAGCCTATCGGGCGTGGTTGATCAATTGGTTGTGGGTGGCGGTATTGCTAACACCTTTATCGCAGCTGCGGGTCATGAAGTGGGCAAATCACTGTACGAAGCAGACCTAATTGATGAAGCGAAGCGTCTTGTGGCGAATGCGCAAAGTCGTGGCGGTGATATCCCTGTGCCAACGGATGTTGTTGTGGCGGGTGAGTTTAGCCCTAATGCTAGCGCGACACTTAAGTCTGTCGATGCGGTAGCAAACGATGACATGATTTTTGATATCGGCCCTGATAGCGCTGAAGCACTAGCAGAGATTTTAAAGAATGCTGGTACCATCGTATGGAATGGCCCGGTGGGCGTATTTGAGTTTGACCAGTTTGGTGAAGGTACTAAACGCATCGCTCAAGCTATTGCTGAGTCTTCAGCATTTTCTATTGCTGGCGGTGGTGATACGTTAGCGGCAGTAGATAAGTACCAGATTGCTGATAAAGTGTCCTATATTTCAACAGGTGGTGGTGCATTCCTCGAGTTTTTGGAAGGCAAAGAATTACCAGCTGTTGCCATGCTTGAGAGCCGCGGAAAATAACTCGGCGTCAAGCGTACAGAATAATAATTAATATTATAAATAACCGCTGTATTTTCAGCACAGTCGTGCTGGAAATACAGTATAAAGATCAATCCAAACGATAGTGACCTTGGTGTTCGAGTTTATACGGAATATAAATTCATCACCCTATTATTGGAGTAAAAAATGGCTTTAATTTCCCTACGTCAAATGCTAGACCATGCTGCTGAACACGGATACGGTGTTCCAGCGTTTAACGTTAACAACCTTGAGCAGATGCGTGCCATCATGCAGGCTGCTGAGGCAACTGACAGCCCAGTTATCGTTCAAGCGTCTGCGGGTGCTCGTAAGTATGCACGCCCACAGTTTCTAAAGTATTTGATGGCCGCTGCACTTGAGCAGTACCCAGATATCCCTGTTTGTATTCACCAAGACCATGGTACAGATCCTGATATTTGTCAGCGTTCTATCCAGCTTGGTATGTCTTCAGTCATGATGGACGGTTCATTGATGGCTGATGGTAAAACGCCAGCATCATACGAGTACAACGTTGACGTTACTCGCCGTACCGTGGCGTTTGCACACGCTTGTGGTGTGTCTGTTGAAGGTGAGATCGGTTGTCTAGGTAGCCTAGAAACTGGCATGGCGGGTGAAGAAGATGGTGTTGGTGCAGAAGGCGTATTAAGTCACGATCAGCTGTTAACCACGCCAGAAGAAGCGGCACGTTTTGTTGCTGATACCCATGTTGACGCTCTGGCTATTGCTATTGGTACTAGCCACGGTGCTTACAAGTTTAGCCGTAAACCTACCGGTGACGTACTGCGTATTGATCGTATTAAAGAGATCCACGCTCGTATTCCAAATACTCACCTTGTTATGCATGGTTCTTCTTCTGTGCCGCAAGAATGGTTAGAAATCATTAACCAATATGGTGGCGCGATCCCAGAAACTTATGGTGTGCCACTGGAAGAGATTGTTGAAGGTATTAAGCACGGTGTACGTAAAGTGAATATCGATACCGATCTTCGTTTGGCTTCAACAGGTGCTGTGCGTAAATTCCTAGCTGAAAACCCAACTGAATTCGACCCGCGCAAATTCCTAAAAGCGTCAATGGAAGCGATGGCTGATATCTGTACTACCCGTTACGAAGCATTTGGTTGTGCTGGTATGGGCTCTAAGATTAAGCCTAAGTCATTACAGGCAATGTATAAGGCTTATCAAGCAGGTGAGTTAGACCCGCAAATTAACTAATACATTAAGTCAGTTAAAAGCCCTCTTGATGAGGGCTTTTTTATGGGTGCTTTTGGCTAGGTTTGACGGGAATGGTTACCGATTGGTGTTTAGCACGGTTTCTAGCCAACGGCTGTTATCGCGCTGCAGTTTTGACTAAATTTGGTCAAATGTAGCGGAATCTTGCATTCTGTTGGTTGAGTGTTAATATTGCGCCAATTTTTACGGGGAAGTGTGCAAACCAAACGGGGTTAATAATGAAAAGATTGCTGATCGCTACCGCAATGACTGTGGCGGCACCTTTTAATGTGCAAGCAGGTGCTGATTTTGTTGAAGGTGACAAGATATTTGGTGGTGACGCTGAGTTAGGTGCAACCTTAACAACAGGTAACACTGAGACGACTTCTGTTAAAGGTCGCGTCAACATGAAGCACGAGCTGGGTAACTGGGAAAACCAATACCTGCTAGAAGCGTTGTATAAAGAAGACTCTGGTGTTGAAACGGGTAAACGTTACTTTGGTTTGATTCAAGCGGACTATAAGTTTAATGAAAAAAGCTATCTGTTTATCAATGCTAACCACGAAATTGACCCCTTCACTGGTTTTGATTCTACGAGCACGGCTTCTTCTGGTTACGGTTATAAGTTTGTCGATACCGAAAAGACTCGCTTTAATGTAGAAATCGGTCCAGGTTATAAATATAAGCGCCTTGATGATGAAAATGCCGCTGAGAAAGGCTATGACACTGAAGATAGCTGGGTAGTACATGGCGTAGCTAATTTTGAAACTCAAATCACCGACAGCTCTAAATTCGGTCAGATGTTTGTTGCTGACTATGGTGATACTTTTGAAGGTCGCTCTGAGACCTTTATAACGGCTAACATTGTTGGTGCATTAGCAATGAAGTTTGCTGTGATTGTGCGTTATAACGATACCCCATTAGATGGTAAAGAGAGCACCGACACTGAAACCAACATGACACTGTTATATTCCTTCTAGTACCATTCGCTAAAAAGTGCCTAAGGGCACTTTTTTTATGCTTTAAATATACCTGTTTTTAAACCAATGAACCTTTGCTGATGCATTTTGTTTCGTTTGTGGCTTTTTGTGGCTAAATGTTTTTATTGTGGGTGCTTGTTGTTTTCAACTGGTTTTCAATCGGGTGTTGATTTGTGGGATGCTTCACAAAATGTTGTTTTTGCAGGTTGATTTACATATTGATCACAGACTAAACCTGCAATGAAAGCTAGACTAGGTCTACGTTTATCAACTTTGAAGGTACCATACCATGCAGATAGGTTGTTGTTGGTTTGATACCTCTCAAACGACGCTGACCAATCATGAAAATAACACCAGCTGGAAGATGCCAGCGGTGGAATTTAATGTTGTGGCATTATTGGCTAAGTATCGTGGCCAAGTCTTGTCAACTCAGCAGCTATTACAACAGCTTCCAGAAGGTGAGCAAACCAAAGAAACCTTGCTTGCTGCGGTTGAGCGTATTCGCTTCTTTTTAGGCCCCTCTTCAGCATTGCTTGTTGCAGTTGATGATCAAGGTTACATGTTACTTAAGCGGTTAACTAACGCTAAGTTACAGTTAAACAGTGCAGGGCCACATCGCACCATAAGCAACAAGCAATACAGTATTTTGATGGCTCAACTGGTGTTGTTGCTTATCTTTATTTACTCGGTTTTTGAACCTACACCGAGTATCCAGCAGGTAGAAAGTTATCCCATTGAAACCGCAAGTGGCACGGTAGCTTATTACCCCATTATGATAGATGCCGATGAGGCTGAAATTGACGCCAATATTCATCAATTTGATCAAATGATGGCACAATGCCAGCGGGTACCTTGGCAAGAAGTATATTTATCTCACTCAACCAGTGAAAGGCTATTGAGCATTGTGTTGACCAGAGAGGTCGCGGGTCGTAAAGAAGTGAAAAATATCAAAGCCTATTCTGAAGGAAAGAGCTTTGCATTTATCGACCCACAATGGTTGGTTGGCCAAGGAATATGCAGTTAAGCTGATGCAAGATGAAATACGGCGCTTTCCCTTTCTGCCTTGGTTAATTGTCCTGTTTACTGTGGCGCTTATTGCCCTTGGCCATTATGTTTATCTTTTTGATAAAGATAGGTTGTCTTTGCATTGCTCGGCCGATGCCTTTATCGCTAAATCCAACACGGAGATGCAGCTAGAGCTTCAAATCGAAGCTAAAGGCGGCAATTTGTCGATGGACTATCACTTTTTTGAGCAGGGACATCCGGTGGGGGAGATTAGCCTCAAGGGCGTATTAGAGACGCTGCAATATGGGGATATGACCTATAAAGCTCGCATTGACCAAGGTGACTTCAATATTGATTTAACCTCGCTATACGTGCCGCCCTATATGCAAAATATCATAGATTTTAGCCGTAAACGTATGCTTGCTAACAGCAGTATTGATGTGAATGTTCGCGTGCTGGTAACTGACTCTGTGCAAGATTATTCGATAATTCAAATACTGCCAGGCGAAGCAATTTGGGCCTGTAAGCATCAGCAATAACATCTAAACCAAGGCTAAGCTCATTAACTCTTAACGCGTTTAACCTCAGTCTATTGCCCAAGCCCGCGGCTTACTACAGTAAAGAATGCGCTAGCACCTTCTTCATGTTGATTTTAACGCTTAGTGAATACGCGGTTTTACGATATTATAAAGCCAAGGTCATTGACTCAATGTTAGGAGGCCTGTGTCTAAAGTTATCGTAAAGCAAGAAGAATCCCTTTCCATTAAATTTATCCATCAAATGAAGGTGGGTGACCATCGCCGCTTAGATGTGTATCTGTTTTTACCCAAAGAGATGGGGATCGGCCCGCACAGTGTCGATGAAGAGGAGTATTATCATTCTGCGATCTCTGGTCGTCGTTCCTATTACTCTTCAGGGTTACACTTACCTTTGGTACAAAGTCGCTTTATCAGTCAAAAAAAGCGCACGGTAGAAGAGTTTCGTCTTTACCTAAATTTATTTGCTTACCAGTTTGCTGTAGCGATTGAAACTGACAGCAAAGAGCTTGCTCAAGTTGAAGATATCGATCAGTTTTATCAATCTCTTGCAGAATTACAGGACATTATTGAGCAGCTATTGAAAAAGTTTCGCCGTAACGAACCAAGTGATGATAAATGGAAGTCGTATTTTGAAAATGCCGACAATTATTTATCTTGGTTAAGTGAGCAGCGATTACTCAAATTGTTGTCACATGCGCCACGGACCAGTGATTACACCGAAATTAATGAGGCGGTGGTTAGTTTTTGTCGAAGTGAAAACGAACATCGTCATAAGCTCAATTATAACTCACAGCAAACAGTGGAAGATCCCAACCGTATCTCAAATAAAATGTTGCTTCTAAGACGCCTTATTCAACAAGGGGTCGTGCTTAAAGAGGAACTGAGAACATTAGGTGTGGGCCTGAAGAAGCTCACGACCGGTTTTGCTACGGCGATGGTGATGATTGTTGTATCAGCATTAATCATTAAAGCACAAGGGGTGTTTAGTGGTTTAACGATTGCTTTAGTACTGACATTAGCAGTGATCTATGGATTTCGAGAGATCTTTAAAGATGATATTCGTAATGCACTTTGGCGCTGGATTCAAAAAGGTCGCCCAAGGTGGAGTCGAGTCTTAACCGATACCACGAGCCAAGCCGTAGTCGCTAAACAGCTTATTTGGATTGAGTTTGTCAAAAGTAAAGATTTACCGGCAATGCTACCTAAAATTTTAAAGCGGCGTCATCGGCAGAACAAACTGGATGCAGAGGTGCTGCATTATGGGTTACATACGCGTGTAGCCCATAAAGAGCTGCTAGCTGGTTACTCGACCATTCAAGAGCAGATTAACTTGAGTTTAGCGCCGTTTGCGCGCTATTTAGAGCGGGGAAAAGCTAAGATATACCGTGAGCATGACGGCAAGATTAGCTCTGATTCGGTGGAGAGGCGCTATCAAGTGAATCTGATCTTATCTCTAAGGGACGGCAAAGGTGAGCCGCAATATGCTCGCTATAAAATCACCATGAACCGCTCAACCATCGTCGATATTAGCCAAAGTGAATTGCCAAGTAGCATTAATCCAATGACTGACGACTAGCTTTTTAGTGGTATCTATACAAACTGCGCCGACTGCTCATCAATGGCGGTTAGCCAGTCGTCTACTTGGGCCACACTCAGGTTTAGTGGTTTATCGTCATGGCGATGAACAATAAGCGCATTATGCATAATGGGAATAATGCCCAAAATCTTAGTCCAACCTTTTTCAAGTTGCGCGATAGAGGCGAGGTGTACTTCAATCACTTGACGTGGATTGGCATGGCTGTGTAGCTGCAAGATTAGGCGTTGATCGGTTAATTGTAGATCGCCATTTAATACGGGCATGCTCCCGGTCACGGCTTGTAGACTGGCGTTAGCCCGCTTAATCAGGGCTTCATTGTGGTGTAACTCTATCGACATACCCAGCTCCATCTAGGATAGTTTTTAACCTCGATAGGCTTAACGTTAGCACAGATTTTTTAAATTTGTATTTCTACTCTAATTATTTAGCAATTAATGAAATAGCTAAGTTGAACAGTATTTATCACCGTTTGAGATGATTTTTACTCTCGAGGGGCAAAAAGCGCCAGCTAATTACTGGCGCCGATAGGGTTAATTTTGGCGGGTAAATGCTTGGCAAATATTTTGCTCACCAATTTGCTTGGCTCTTTTCAGGGCGACTTCAGCATTGCTGAGGAACATCTCTAGGCTTTGGCCGGTTTGGTAGGCTGCAATGCCCATGCAAATACCCGAGCCCAAACCGATATCATTCAAATCGTTAAGAGATTTTACGGCAAATTGGTGAGCATTATCTGCGGTGGTATTTGGCAAAATAATGATGAGTTTACCAAGCTGCCAATGGGACATTTGGTAATGTATTGGTAACCCTTTTAGCAGGTGCAGCTCAACCTCTTTTTGGCGACTTTCCAACTGGCCAATATCACTCATATGGCTGAGCATGCCCTCAGCGGTAATATCGATAAGTACTAAACTCGAGCCATCTCGGTTATAGGGGGTTAATGAGGTGAAGTAGTTATCTAAGTCCCTCAGGTTGGTGAGAATCGTACTACGATGTGGCTTAAGGTTGCTTTGCCCAGTTTGAGGAAGCGTCTCATGGGCTTTTTCAAGGGTACAGACGATATATTCGATATCGCCAGCATTATCTAAGTGGCCTTTTAATGTGGCTTGTACGCAGTGATTGTCTGCGCCTTCAGCTTCACAAAGTAATTTGCCGCTCCACTGACCTTGCAACATAATTTGCTGGCAAATGCTTGACCACTGGCTACCTAAATCATTGTTTAGCAGTTTGATCAAGTTAACTTGCTGATTAGGCTCAATGGACATCATTGTCTGGAAGGCATTATTGGCCATTTCTAAATTGCCATCTGATAACACCAGTGCTGTTGCTACGGCGCTATCATTGAGCAGACTGTTGAGGTTGGCGTTATGTTGGGTTTGCTTGAGTAAGGTGACATCTTCAAGCGAAACCAGTAAATAAGGATTGAAGTGACTGTCAGTTTCCGACTTAATCACCACCCGCAGCATGGGGGCGTTCTCATCTAGATCTGCCAGCTCTGCACTCCAAAAGTTATTGATTTCGATGCTGGATAACACTTGAAGAAACTGATCGTCTTCAAATTGCAAAATACGTTGTAAGCTGCGCTCTTTAAGCTCGTCAATGGGGGTTGATAACAACTGAGCCGCTTGCTCGTTGGCACTAATGACCCGATTGGTGTCATTGACGATTAGGCAGCCTCCATCAAGGTTAAACAGGCGGCTAGCGAGTTGGGCGCTGTATTGACGAGAGCGTTGTTCCAATCGGTAGAAGTGACTGAGTAGGATCAGAAAAGATGCCAATGCAGTTAATACGATGCCGACAGTAATGAGGATTTTACGCCACTCGGAAAAATTAGCGGCAATATCATCGTTACGAACATAAGAAACCAAGAAGTACTCTCTGCGAGCTTCATATTGGGTTGCTAGTTCCACTTTTAAATACACGAATGTGGCGTCATCGCCATGGAATTGACCAAAATTGCTCATGGCCATTTTACGCCACAAAGCAGGGTAGGTTTGCTTTAAGCTGCCCCCCATGGTGTCAGGAATCCGCTTAATGGTTGGTTTTTTCTCCGCTCCAGCATAAAGCAGCCCTTGGGTGTCGAGCATCAACAAAGGCGATTCATTACTTGAGTAGGCCGGTTTAATGCTTTTTAGCATTCGCGACATAGAATTATAGGTGACTAAGTAGCCGCGAATACTTTGATCCGGATTTTCGAGCCAGGCTAATTGGTATAGATAGGGCTCCAACTTTCCATTGATTGGTGTGAACTCCAGCGATGATGTATAAATTTCATTACCGCCCATATTACGCGCGCCGCCAAGTAGCGCTGGTGGCAGAGGCTCGTGGCTAAAGTTCTCAGTAGTGGAGAATTTGAATTTACCTTGAGGGTCAAACAGCGCGATATCTAACAGCTCTGGAATATTATTGGTGATCACATCCCAGTTCTGTTCTAGCTTTAGCTGCCTCACTTCGCTGGGAATATTGAGATAACGGTTTAATAATTCAGATTTTGCGAACATTTGAGTTCGAAACTGCTGAAAAGACACTTTATCAGCAATAAGACTGCCCACGGCTTGGAGTTCACTGTAGCGCTGTGCTGCCCAATCTTCTTGTAAGCGTCGCTCCCCAAGTGTAATGACCACATTACTCAATAAAATCATCGCAATGATTAAAATGGAGATTTGAGTAACAACTGCAACAACGCGTTGAGTAGACCAATGAATACCTTGGGCTGGGATCAATTGTGGAATTTTTGGGGTTAGCATGCAGCGTATATTCAATAGCTTAAATGAATCATGGGCGTATGTTAGCACGATTTATGGCCAACCACACCGTTAGTTACAGCATACTAACCAGTTACTAACTTATTTTAATAAGCGGGGAATAAATAACGGTTAACAGCCGTGATTGCGGCGAATGTCGCTGCTGTGGGTTAGCCGACAATCCCCAGTTTTCGGTATTTAAACTTAGCACCCGCTTGCTCGATCTGTTGTTGGCAGGCTTGAATATCGACCCCTTCAAGACCGTCTAGGGCTGACACCTGGACATCGGCAATATAGTGGGGAGCAAGTTTGATAAACTCGCGAACAGCTTGATAGGAGCCGCTTAACTTGGGCTGACAATGATGTTCATACAATGCTTGTGTGTCGGCATTGAGTGAAATAGAGAGTGAATCAACGACTTTGGCTAAATCTGGCAAAATATTGCGTCGATGGAACAAGTTGCCTAAACCGTCAGTATTGACTCTCACTCGGCCGCCGCGCTGTTTTATTTCTTTAGCGACACCAAGTAACGTGTCGAGATTTAACGTTGGTTCTCCATAACCACAGAACACATATTCGTCAAAGTCAGCCACGTTACCCAGTAGGCTTATGATGTCTTCGGCCTTAGGCTGATGTGTTAAATCGAGCTGGTATTGATGAACCTGCTTACTGCCATTATGTTTAGGGCAAAACTGGCAACGCAGCGTGCAGCGGCCAGTAATATTAAGATAGCGAGATTGGCGAATATCGTAGACAAGGGTTGAGGTAGTCATCGCTGCAGCTTGGTTGTATTTTGGAGGTAGTTTACGCGATTGCGCGTTTGGATAATGTTGTGTTGATCAAAAAGGGAGGCAGCGCCTCCCTGTTTGTTTAACTATTTAGTGGTTACTGCGCCTTTGGGTTGCCACCACCATTGATAAAATCGGCGGCTTGTTCGCCTGATATCATCGAGGATGATATACAGTAGTGGCACCAAAATCAGAGTGACTACGGTAGAGAACAAAATACCAAATGCCAATGAGGTTGCCATAGGTATGACAATTTGTGCTTGCAGGCTTTTTTCCATAATGATCGGCACTAAGCCAACAAAGGTGGTCATCGAGGTCAAAATGATTGCCCTGAATCGGTGGCATCCTGAGTCAATAGCTGCTTGGGTAATAGAGTGACCTTCAGCCCGAGCTTTATTAACAAAGTCGACTAAAATCAATGAGTCGTTTACTACCACGCCGGCGAGCGCCACAATACCGCATAGACTCAATACACTCATGGATAGACCAAGAATAAAGTGCCCGAATAGCGCGCCAATCATGCCAAACGGAATTACCGACATGATAATCAGTGGCTGGCTATAACTCTTCAACGGAATTGCCATCAGTGCATAGATGGTGAACATCGCGAAGAAGAAACCTTGGATTAGACCGACCATTGCGGTTTGCTCATCAGCGCTGCCGCCGTCTAGGCTAGTAGAGATTTGCGGATATTGCTCTTCAAGGTACGGGAAGAAATCTTCTTGAATCTCTGCAACCACCTTAGAAGGTTCAACAATATTGGTGTTGGCTGTTGCTGATATGGTGATTGCACGCCTGCCATCTACCCGAGTAATAGATGAGTAGGAATCCCCCATCTCTATATCCGCCACGGTAGAGAATGGCACCGATATACCTTGCGGGGTACGGATCATCATATTCTCTAGATGGCCAATGGTACGACGCTGCTCAAGCGGGTAACGTACCATGACTTTAACTTCCTCTTTGTTACGCAAAATTCTTTGCGCTTCAAAGCCATAGAAACCATATCTTACCTGGCTTGCTAGGTCGGATAAGGTTAAACCTAGGGCTTCTGCCTCTGGTTTAATGTCGAGACGGATCTCGTGGCTACCCGATGAAAAGTTATCAGAAATGTCATAGACACCTTCGTAGGTTTTCAACTTTTGCTTCAGCTCGGTTGAAGCTTGGCTTAGTTGCTCAAGGTTGCTTGAGGTTAACCTAAAGGAAATATCGCCTCCACCTTCATTGGTGCTAGAGTTGATATTGAGCTTTTTAACTGCAATTAACTCAGGCAAGGCTTCTCGCCACGCGGTAGCAATGGTATTGCCATCTATCTCACGATCTTCACCTTTTGTCAGCTCTGCAAACAAGAAAGCGGATGTCCGTGAACTCATATTGATGAAGCTATGCTTAACCACCGGCTCGCCGTATTTCGCTTCCATCTCACTGTTCATGGTGTACAGCGCATCTTCAATCTCTTTCACCGTTTTAAGGGTATTGTCCTCTGAGCTACCCACATCCATTTCAAGGTTAACTTGGATGAAATCAGAGGGAATATCTGGGAAAAATACCCAGCGCACTTTACCGCTCATGACCAACGCGATGGATAAAATCAGCACACCAATAAAGGTGGCGACAACGTTATAGCGTTGGCCGATACAAAACTGCAAGAACTGACGATACTGGTTTTGAATAAAGTGCTGTAATTTTGCGTTAAGTGCGATCTTAAAACGCACAAACCGATTGGGGTTGGGGTTATGGCGCTTAGGTTTCATATGCGCTAGATGCGCAGGCAAAATGAGTTTAGATTCCACTAATGAAAAAGCTAAACATAAAATAACCACTAAGCCGATAGACTTCCAAATAATCGCCATGGGGCCTGAAACCATTAGCATCGGCATAAAGGCAGCTATGGTTGTTAGTACCCCAAAGGTAGCGGGCATAGCGACTTTTTTCGCGCCGGTGACGACATTTTCTAGGGAGTGGCCATTGCGTTCAATTTCGCTGTAGGCACTCTCACCAATCACAATGGCGTCATCGACCACTATCCCCAATACTAATATGAAGGCAAACAAGGTCAGCATGTTAATCGACAACGAAAACGGCTCCATCGGCATTAACAACATTGCGCCAAGGAAGCACACAGGCAGGCCAACCATCACCCAGAAGGCCAACTTCAATTCTAGGAAAAGAGCCAGAATAATGAACACTAATAGTGCGCCATAAAACATGTTAGACAACATCATGTTAAGGCGGCCTTTGAGGTAGTGAGTTAGGTCGCCCCAGGTATCTAGTTTTGCCCCAGGTGGCAGCAGTGCCTGTTGCTCTTCAATATAGCCTTTAACTTCTTTGGAGATAGCAAGTGCGTCTTGGTCATCAACACTGAGGACTTCGATGATCGCTGCTGGATGGCCATTAAAGCGGGTATATTCTAAGCGCTCTTCAAAATCATCCTTAATGGTGGCGACCTGCGGCAACATGATGCGGCTGCCATCAGGGCGAGTACTGACCACGATTTGTGAAAAATCATCCCCAGTGTAGGCTTGGCCTTTGGTGCGCAATAAAATGTCGCCATCTTGAGCGCGAATGGAACCCCCAGGTAAATCGATAGATGATGCCCGGACCGCTTGAGCCACTTGCTCGAACGATAAGCCGTATTCTCTTAATTTGTCCTCTGACAGTTCGATGCCTATTTCATATTCGCGCACACCTGTCACTTGAGCTCGCGTAACTGAAGGAAGTTGGGTGAGATCCTCGCGAATATTTTTAGCCAGCTCCTTCATTTCGTATAAGCTTATATCGCCATAAACCGACACCCAAACAACGTTGTTTTCCGGTTTTATTCGATAAATATTGGGCTTTTCAATATTGTCTGGAAAGGTCGATATTGCATCGATACGCAATTTAACTTCATCAAGAATATCCTGTGGCTCAAAACCATCTTCAACCTCAATGGTGACATTACCAAACCCTTCACTGGCGACGGAGGTGACCTTTTTGATACCGCTAATATCTTGAATTGACTCTTCAATTTTAATGGTGATGCCTTCTTCAATTTCCTGCGGCGCTGCCCCTGGGTAGGCGACAGAGATACGTAGGTAATTGAGTTCAAAGGTAGGAAACACCTCTTTATTAATCATAAAGGTGCTAAAAAGGCCACCAATGAGTAACAGCCACATCAGCAGGTTGGCGGCAACGTTATTGCGTGCAAACCAAGCAATAATCCCAGTTTGTTTTTCCATTATTGCTCACCTGCTGCAACTAAGGTGCTTGATTGGCTAACATCGTTATGTTGACTCGAGGTATCACCAATCACTTTAACTAGCTGGCCATCTGTCATCGCATTGATATTGGTCAGTGAGATGCGCTCACCACTTTTCAGGCTATCTTTGATGTACACATACTCAATATCGGTACGGACAACATTGACTGGGCGAATTTCCACTGTACTGTCGGCGTTAACCACAGCAACTTGGTTGTTACGTACTATGTGACGAGGGAGTTTTACGATGCCATCAACGGTGCGGCCTTTAATCACTGCGGTGACAAAGCTGCCATACTTGAGTGGTAACTGCCCGGTTTGTTTGTTATTTCGTAAATAGGGATCTTTAATTTCAGCAACTAGATACACCATGCGATTTTCTGCATCTATCACGCCTTCACTACGAATGATATTGCCTTGCCAAGTGACAACTTTACCCGCGAGCTCCGCACTGAGGGTAACTTGGGTGTCAGGGTTATCTACTGATTCTAGGTAAGCTAAGTCATTGTTGGCTAGGGGCAGGCGAATTTCGGCGATGTGGGTATCATATAGTTCACCAAGATTAGTGCCTAATGTGACGTACTGGCCTAAGTCGACGTTGCGAGATTTGATAATGCCATCGAACGGGGCGCGGATGGTGGTACGTTCTAAATTACGCTGTGCGCGAGCTAAGGCTGCTTGGGCAAATTTGACATTGGCTTGTTCTTTTTTCAGTTGAGGTAAACGTAACCCCAGTTCTGGTGGTACGCCGCCATCATAGCCCTGCCAATCGACTTTAGCGACTTCACCTTTTGCAACCTCCTCCTCGAGGGAGGCTTGAGCTTGGGCTAAACTCGCTTCAGCTTGCATGAAATCCGCTTCATAATCTGATGGTTCAATGACCGCAAGTACATCACCTTGTTTCACGACACCGCCGGCGACAAATTTGTTGGAGATCTCCAACATGCGTCCTTGGACTTCAGTAACCAATTGTGTTTTGTATTTTGGGGTGACGACACCGTAAGAGGGAAGGTTAAGCGACAGTGTTTGCACGTCAACTTCAGCCACATCAACAATGGGGACCGGTGTTTGTTCTTCTTTTTGCTCGGGCGCTTGGCGCGTATCTAGCAGCACTTTGGCTAGCCCAGCAAAGACAATAAGAATAAGTAGGGGCGAACTTCTTCGAAGGATTTTCTTCAACATTATAAGGGTGCTTTTCCATGCTACTTTTTATGCTTTATAAATTACCAGAGTGTGGCGAGCAGTGAAAACTATTTTTGTAAATAAAATGTTTCTTATTTTGCGGTGTTACGTTAGTTGAATAAGCTGAAATATTTGCCGCTAGGATTAGAAAAAATAAAAAAAGCCACTTGCGGAAACAAGTGGCTTTTATATTTATCAGCGCTTTTATCGGTTATTTTTTCTTTTTCTTAGCTTTCGATTTTTTGCTGGTTTTTTTATTGTCAGACGCTTTTACTTTTTTCTTTGATGGCGGCCTAGCTTCTTTATGCTTAGGGCGCAGTTCTTCAATAATGCGTCGTTTTAACGGCTGTTCTATATAACGTTCGATTTTAGCCACAATTCGCATATCATGGGCTTCTGCCAATGAGATGGCCGTGCCTTTATTACCTGCGCGGCCAGTACGGCCAATACGGTGCACATAGGCGTCCGCCGAACGGGGCATATCGTAATTAATCACATGGGTAATGTCGTCTACGTCGATACCGCGAGCTGCGACATCGGTGGCCAGTAACACATTGACTTCACCTTTGGTAAAGCGTCCCAAAGCTTGAAAACGGGCTTTTTGTTCCATGTCACCACGCATATAAGCGCAGCTAATGCCTGCTCGAGTTAGTTGACCTTCTAAGCTGGCAACCACTTCGCGGGTTTTGACAAAAACAATCGCTCGCTTGACTTCTTCACGTCTCAAAATATTGCACAACAGGGCATATTTATGGCTCTTGTCATCGGCAAGGTGGATCCATTGGTGGATCTTAGCTTTCTCGCTACGTGGCGGCTGAGTTTCGATTGTCACTGGATCGGTCAGTAGCTCTTTGGCAAAACGAGTGACCCCCCCCCCTTCTAACGTTGCTGAGAACAACATGTTTTGTTTACGCCCTTGCGCTTGAATTGCAATAGCTTGCACAACTGCTGCAAATCCCATATCTAACATACGGTCAGCTTCATCGATGATCAGCATCTCTACCGACTGGGCATCAAACAGATCTTTATCTAGGTATTCCATTAAGCGACCAGGGGTAGCAACCAAGATATCAATGTTCTTTTTTAATGCTTCTTCTTGAGGAGCATAGGGAACACCGCCAGTGATAATGCCGATATCTAGATTCAATCCTGTAGCCAAATGTGATGCATAGCGGTGCACCTGGCTGGCTAACTCGCGGGTCGGGGTTAAAACCAATACCCGTGCGTGGCCTGAGAATCGACGTGGAAAGTCGATAATGTGCTGTAATGCAGGTAGCAAGAAGCTTGCGGTCTTGCCGGTGCCCGTTGGGGCTCTGGCAAGAATATCTTGTTGTTCCATCGCTAG
Source organism: Shewanella waksmanii (assembly GCF_043643685.1). GTDB lineage: Bacteria > Pseudomonadota > Gammaproteobacteria > Enterobacterales > Shewanellaceae > Shewanella > Shewanella waksmanii_A. Next base: position 46,740 of record NZ_JBHZSN010000014.1, on the reverse strand, counting down.
TGGAATCGTTTGTTGTTGAATCGTCGTAGGCGCTTTGTGCCCCATTGCTTTTAATGATTCAAGTAGCGTTGGATCAAGCTGAAAGTCTTCAAATAGCATGCGCTGCATCCCAGTAAAAAATAGCGCGACATTATAGCGCCTCATTGTTATAAGCGCTAGGTGCTTGGAGGCTTGTCAACGAAGAGAATGGTTAAAGTATAGCGGTTGTCAGAGATTTAAATAAAAGGCGTTAGTCAGTTTAATCATGGCCTCACTATATTGGTTGTTGCTGTCACGAATAACCAATCGTTGTGGTGCGCTATTCATTTGGTATTTTGACGCTTTTGTCAGTGACAACAAGTGCCGAGCAACGGGCTTGTTAGGGGTACTGGCTACATCGGTGCGAGCACAGATATTCAGTTGCTGTGTTATTGCTGCTTGTTCAAAGTCCACCAAGCTTTGGCTAGGGATAATCACCGAGGCTTTTCCCTTTGGCTGTAATCTTAAATGGATTTGTTGGCAAAGTGCGTCAAAGGATAATAATCCAGTATGACGTGCTTTAGCGCGCTTATCACATTGAGATAGTGGTCCATGATTGAAATAGGGCGGATTACAAATGATATGGTCAAACTCCCTGGTATTAGAGAGCTGTGAAATGCAGCCGTGAAACAGGTTTAAGCGCTGACTCCAAGGCGACTGTTTAAAGTTTGCCTGGCATGCAGTGGCTGCCGCATCATCAATCTCTACTGCGGTGATGATTGCTTGACTGCGCTGAGCTGCCATTAAGCTCAATAAGCCAGAGCCTGCACCAATGTCTAGAATCTGGCTTGCATCCGCTAAGTTTGCCCATGCTCCTAAGATAACGCCATCGGTACTGACCGGCATTCCGCAGTTGTGATCGTCGATATGGAATTGTTTAAAAGTAAAAGGCATGGGGTAATTATGGTTAAAGTAAATAAGCGTGCTTAGTTTACTGCAAAGCTTTGCTTGCGGCTAACTGTTGTTTTGATGTTGCCTAGTTGATGCTGCTACTGCTTATGTTGCTCACATGTGGCCTTTGTAATGGCGGTGATTTAATAAGGTTTTTATTTTGGTGTTGATTGGCTGAGTTGTTGGCGGTTTGCTTGTTATATTGGAGTGAGTTTGCTAATAGTAGAGGCTCATTTGCCCTTTTAAAGGGCAAATGTAACAGGTAAAGCAGTTTGAGAGCATGGTTAGCCTTGGTTAATTCTGCTGTAGTTCAAAAAGTCGCCGTAATTAGGCCATGTTTACCACAAAAGGGTGTAATCTTTGATTTACATCTGGTCATTATCATCTCTTTTATGGTGCCAATAGGCGAAATAATACAGAGCAAAAAATACAAGCAGAAACAATGGGGCAGAGCGTGCAGAATAATAAAATGGGTTTGGCAGATACCGTAGGGCTAGGGTTTATGACCTTTGCCTTTTTTCTAGGTGCTGGTAACTTAATTTTTCCACCTTTAGCGGGTTATTTGGCCGGCGAAAACATTACTTTGGCAATGATAGGTTTTCTTATCACTGCTGTGACATTACCCTTAATTACATTGATTGCTGTGGCTAAAGCTAATGGTAAAGTCATGGCGCTCTTGCCTGGTTTTGCTGCTACGGCTTTAGCAGTGGCGATTTACATCATTATTGGTCCCGCCTTCGCTGCACCTCGTGCTGGATTAGTCGCCTATGAAATGGGGTTTAAACCCTTTATTGATGGCAGTGCCACATTTGCATTAGCCGGACTTGAGCTAAATGTGTCGCAGCTTATTTATACGCTGGTCTTTTTTGGCATCGCTTTGGTGCTGTCTCTATACCCAGGTAAATTGCTAGATAACATTGGCAAGGTTTTAACGCCCGTACTGATCTTCTTGTTGGTCGGCTTAGCAGTCTCTGTGATGTTTGTCCCAGGTGCTGGAGTGAGTGAAGCGGTTGGTGACTATCAAACGAGTCCGCTAACCAAAGGTATTTTGGAAGGCTACAACACCATGGATACCTTGGCTTCGTTGATTTTTGGTATGTTGATTATTGATATTTTGCGCAAGAAAGGTGTCAACGAACCACAAGAGCAAACTAAGTACCTCGTTCGTGCGGCATTGATTGCTGCTGGTGGCTTGGCATTTGTTTATGTGTCGCTATTTTATCTTGGTTCTACAGCCGGTGATATTGCAGCGGGTGCTGACAACGGCGGTGTCATTTTGACCAATTATGTTAACCATGAATTTGGTGCAGCAGGTCAGGTACTGTTGGCCATGGTGGTGACATTGGCATGTTTAACTACAGTTGTAGGTCTAGTCACAGCTTGCGCTGAATATTTCGATGAACTTATCCCTGCCATGTCATACAAGGTTTTAGTTGTGGTGATGAGTGTAATTTGTGCCACCGTTGCCAATGTGGGTCTAGCTCAGCTAATCAGCATTAGTATTCCGGTGTTGGTGACGATTTATCCTGTTGCCATCGCTTTGGTTGCAGTCACTTATTTAACTGAAAAGTTTCCCAGACCGGCCTTTTCACATCGTCTAGTGTTAAGTGTGGCACTGCTGTTTGGCACCATTGATGGCTTAAAAGCGGCGGGATTAGACATGAGTTTATTTGAGTTTATGCCTCTACATAATGAAGGTATGGCGTGGTTGCTGCCTACTGCATTGACCATAGTGTTATGTTTGTTTATTAAACCTAATCACCCTCAAGTGGCAGCGAATTAGTGAACAGGCATATTGAAGCCTTTAAATAAGCTAAGTTAATATGACGGCGTAAACTCATCTCAGTTTACGCCGTTTTTTTATTGAGGATATCTGTGTCTAACCATCAATCATGCTATCGCGCCGATCCATTAATCGAGCTGTTTGTAGATCAGCTTTGGACGCAAAAGGGATTGAGCGACAATACGCTTTCAGCCTATAAAACTGACCTGCAAGGTTTTGATCAGTTTTGTCAGCGTACAGGTATTAGTTTGCTTGACGCTGATCAGACCCACGTTCGTGATTATTTAGGTTACCGATTTGAACAAGGTATTGCGAAAAGCAGCAGTGCCCGGCTGATTAGTAGCTTACGCGGTTTCTATGCTTTTTTAGTCATGGATAAACGTATATTGGTGGATCCGATTGCGTTAATTAAAGCGCCAAAACTTGCGAGGCAGCTTCCGGACGCCTTGAGTGAAGATGATGTCGACAAACTCTTAGCCGAGCCTGATGTTGAAGATGCCATTGAATGTCGCGATAAAGCAATGATGGAATTACTGTATGCCAGTGGCCTGCGAGTATCTGAGTTAGTGGGGCTAACATTAGATCAGATTAGTTTAAGACAAGGATTGATTCGTATTGTCGGTAAAGGCGGGAAAGAGCGACTGGTTCCTATCGGCGAAGTCGCAGTAACGGAAATTGAAGATTACCTCGCCTCTGCCCGCAGTGAACTCCTCAAAGGTAAGTTGAGTGATGTCGTTTTTCCATCTAAGCGCGGCAGCATGATGACGAGACAGACGTTTTGGCACCGTATTAAGCTATACGCGGTAAGGGCCGGAATAAGTTGTCATTTATCGCCGCACACTTTGCGTCATGCGTTCGCCACCCATTTGCTCAATCACGGTGCCGATTTACGCGTTGTGCAGTTATTGTTAGGCCATAGCGATCTATCGACAACGCAAATTTATACCCATGTGGCAAAAGCACGGCTTGCGCAAATGCACAGCGAACACCACCCTCGTGGTTAGGGCGTTTTTGTGGTTTTAGTCATGAATTTTGAGCTTTGATTTTTTAAATTTTCTCAAAGCACCCGCAAATAGTTGCTTTAACCGCTTTGAGGCTGTAACTTTTCTGCCACTTGTCGGGTCTAATGCTGTGTGGATTAGATTTTTGGCCTACTAAATAACAGGAATTAAAATGAAGTTTACCCGAACATTTTCGCTTTTGGTCAGTTTAATGGTCGCGCCGCTGGCCAGCGCAGCGTCAAGCAGTGCTGCAGATGATACTCAAGCACTAAAACAAAAGTTAACTGATACATTAAGTGTCGATGTTCATAGCATCTCTCCTTCAGCGGTTCCTGGCTTGTATGAAGCGCTAACTAACCGCGGTGTACTGTACATATCTAAAGATGGTAGCAAGTTACTCCATGGCAACATGTATGACATGGATAAGGGGATGAAAAATCTGACTGAGGCCGCTATGGCAGGTCCTCGTATTGAGATGATGAAGCCGCTTGAAGATCACATGCTGGTTTACAAAGCCAAAAATGAAAAGCATGTAGTGACTATCTTTACTGATGTCAGTTGTGGCTACTGCCGTAAACTGCACCAAGAGATGGATGAGTATAATGATTTAGGTATTACTGTGCGTTACCTAGCATTCCCTCGTGCAGGTATTCCTTCAGCCAATGCTGATGAAATGGAAGCAGTTTGGTGTGCAAAAGATCCGTTAAAAGCCATGACTGAAGCCAAAACCGGCGGCAACGTTAAACGCGCTAGCTGTGATGCCAAAATTGCTGAGCAATATAACTTAGGTCAAACCTTTGGTGTTAGTGGTACGCCTGCCATTATTTTAGAAGATGGCACTATGGTTCCTGGGTATCAGCCACCAGCAGCATTATTAAGAACGGTTGAGTCAATCGTTAACTAGAACGTATTTACCTATCGCGGTTGAATGATGTTCGAATGGGGCACCTAGCCAACACTGTTTTTATCACGATAAGTGGCGGTGAGTTATATACCGCTTAGCAGGCTAAGCCAACTATCTCTTAGCAAAATAGCTCTGAGTAGATCACTTGCTTATGCTGATTGGTATTACTCAAAAAGGCGAGCAATTAGCTCGCCTTTTTTATTGCCTAATTAGTGGTGAGTTGTGACTAGGCAAATGCTATGCTATTTGACAATATTTGCTATGAGAACCTGATAACTGTGATTCGAACCATCCGTCGTCGCCTCGCTGTAGATGACAGCCACTTACCTGCTCACCTTTCTCCACTAATAAAACAAATTTATGCGGTTCGTGGTTGTGTTGTACAAGATTGCGAGTTGTCGTTATCCAACTTGCTAACACCCGAGCAGATGGCGGGGTTATCTGCTGCCAGCGCAATCATTTGCCAAGCCATTATGGATAATCGCAAAATTTTGATTATGGGTGACTTTGATGCAGATGGTGCGACGTCAACCGCGGTGTGTATGTTAGCGCTGAAGCAAATGGGGGCACAACAGGTTAGCTATTTGATCCCGAATCGATTTGATTTTGGTTATGGGTTAAGTCCTGAAATTGTCGAAGTGGCCTACGGACAAGGCGCTGAGCTGTTAATCACCGTAGATAATGGTATTTCCTCAATCGATGGTGTGCTTGCAGCTAAGGCTTTAGGCATGCAAGTGGTGATTACCGATCACCACTTGCCAGGTAACTCTTTGCCTGAAGCCGATGCGATTGTTAACCCTAATATTGCCGAGTGTGGTTTTGCCAGTAAGTCCATTGCCGGGGTTGGCGTGGCCTTCTATCTGATGTCTGCGGTTAGATCTGAGCTTAGAAAACACAATTGGTATCAGCAACAAGCTATTGCAGAGCCCAATCTAGGCCAATTATTAGACGTGGTTGCCTTGGGCACCGTCGCTGATGTCGTGGCTTTGGATGGTAATAATCGCATTTTAGTGCAAGCTGGACTTAAGCGGGTTCGTTCTGGTCGTTGTCGCCCAGGTATTACAGCATTATTAGAGGTCGCGAAACGTAACCCTCAGCGTATCATTGCCGCAGACTTTGGTTTTGCAGTCGGGCCACGTTTAAATGCTGCTGGTAGGCTCGATGAGATGGCGCTGGGTGTAGAGACGTTATTGTGTGATGACATCATGCTCGCTAGACGAATGGCGGCACAGCTCGATAGTTTAAATGCTGAGCGTCGCGACTTAGAAGCCGATATGCAGCAAGAGGCACTTAAAAGTTTACAAGCCCTCAGCCTAGATGAGCAAACCTTACCTTGGGCAATAGCATTATACCAAAGTGACTGGCACCAAGGGGTTATTGGTATTTTGGCATCAAGAATTAAGGACAGATATCACCGCCCCGTTATCGCATTTGCCCAAGCTAGTGACGAAGAGATTAAAGGATCAGCCCGATCAATTAAAGGCTTGCATATGCGGGATGCGTTGGAGTTAATTAATACTCGCTATCCTGGGATGATTACTAAATTTGGCGGCCATGCCATGGCGGCAGGCTTGTCTTTGAAAAAAGGCTACTTTGACCAGTTTGCTAAGGCTTTTGATGACGTTGTTCGAGAGCTACTCGATGAAGCTGATTTAACTGGAGAGTTGTTAAGTGATGGCGAGCTAAATGCTGTGGATTTAACCATAGAAAATGCAGAACTGTTACGCGAAGCTGGTCCCTGGGGACAAGCATTTCCTGAGCCTTTATTTGACGGTTATTTTCGTATCGTGCAGCAACGTATTGTTGGTGAAAAACATCTAAAACTGGTGCTGGAAACAGAATGCAGCCGCGTGATGGTTGACGCTATTGCGTTTAATGTTGATATGGCCGTTTGGCCTGATGCGACAGTGCAATATGCCCATGTGGTTTATAAACTGGATGTGAACGAATTTCGCGGTAAGCAAACACTGCAGTTGATGATTGAACAGATAGAACCTAAATAGGCTAGGGCGAGTTGATATTTGAGGAAAAAATCGGCTTTCAGGCTCCGCTAGCAAATAAAACCTGCCACATTGATAGCGTGGCAGGTTATTTCAGCAATTTATTACAGCTGGTTTATTTTACGGTTTTTACGCCGTCAGGACTGCCGACGAGTAGCACATCCGCACCACGCTGAGCGAACAAACCATTGGTTACTACGCCAACAATCTGATTGATCTGCTCTTCGAGCTCTTTTGGGTTGATGATTTTTAAATTGTGCACATCAAGAATGATGTTGCCGTTGTCGGTGACAACGCCTTCGCGATAGACAGGATCCCCACCTAGTTTGACTAATTGTCTCGCCACATAAGAGCGTGCCATTGGGATCACTTCCACAGGTAGGGGAAATTCGCCAAGGATATCGACTTGCTTGGTATTATCAACAATACAAACAAACTTATCAGCTACTGCAGCAACGATTTTTTCGCGGGTTAATGCGGCACCACCGCCTTTAATCATGTCCATATGGCCATTGATCTCATCCGCGCCATCAACATACACGGACAACTCGTTTACGCTGTTGAGGTCAAATACTGGAATGCCTAAGGCTTTCATTTTCTCTGTAGAGGCTTCTGAGCTAGAAACCGCACCTTCGATATCGGCCTTCATCGTTGCTAAGGCATCGATAAAGTGATTTACCGTTGAGCCTGTACCTACACCGACAATACTGTCTTTTTCTACATAGTCTAAAGCAGCCCATCCAGCGGCTTTCTTCATTTCATCTTGAGTCATGCTTGTGTCCTAGCTAGAAGTATTGGCTCATTATAACCCGACTTAGTGTGTTGATGGGCTCAATTTTTCAAACTTAAGGCAACAAAGTTAGGTCTAGCAAAAACTGTGGCTCAGGAGTAACGTAGTTGGCAGATGAAAATGGAAAGCTTCTATACAACATGAAGCGTGACTGTAAGGGATTTTTTGTATGGCTGGGGTAAGTTTATTAGCACTGTTGGATGATATTGCGGCGATTTTGGATGATGTGGCCTTAATGAGTAAGGTTGCCGCTAAAAAAACTGCCGGGGTATTGGGAGATGATCTTGCATTAAATGCCCAACAGGTGTCCGGTGTCTCTGCAGATAGAGAGTTGCCTGTGGTGTGGGCCGTTGCTAAAGGTTCATTTAAAAATAAGTGTTTCTTGGTGCCAGGTGCACTACTGATTAGTGCTTTTTTGCCTTGGGCAATCACACCTCTGCTTATGTTTGGTGGTTTGTTTCTCTGTTATGAAGGTTTTGAAAAGGTTTACCATAGCTTCAGTCATGGTAATGATAAAAACGAGGTTGATGAGCAAAACCTTGCTGAAGCAATGGCAGACCTTGAAGCCTTCGAGAAAAAGAAAATAGCCGGCGCGATAAGAACCGATTTTGTTCTGTCTGCTGAGATTATTGCTATCACCTTAGGTGTGGTGGCCGAGAGCAGTTTTACTACGCAAGTATTCACACTAAGCGCCATTGCAATTCTAATGACCATAGGTGTGTATGGGCTGGTGGCTGGCATTGTTAAATTAGATGACTTTGGTTTGTACCTCACTCGACGTGAAGGGGAACAGGCTTTGGTGCGTTTTGGTCGCTGGGTAGGTGCTAAATTAGTCAATGCCGCGCCTTATTTAATGCGTGGATTAACTATTGTCGGCACTATTGCGATGTTTATGGTTGGCGGCGGGATTTTAACCCATGGTTTGCATGCAATCAGCAACGGTATTAGCGTTGTAGCAACTTGGGTAGAGACGCTTTCGATTGTAGGGCCGCTGCTTGCTTTTGTCACCCCAAGCCTTCTCAATACGCTATTTGGCGTTTTGGCTGGTGCGTTGGCGTTGATAGGGATGAAACTGCTTGAACAAGTCAAAAAATAATCAATAGTGACAACTTGTTACATTCGTTAGTTAAGTGGTTGTTATAATGATTACTTATGGTTAACATCCTTCCCATTAGATGTTAAGGATTATCCATGAATAAACCAACCACTTTTGGCCTATTGGCTTTGATGTTGACTGGACTGGCCGCATGCGGCGGCGGTTCTGGTAGCAGTGATTCAGGAGACAATGGCTCAGGTACAACTCCTCCTCCAACACCGGCACCGTCATTGAGTTTAGACCAGTGTTTTGTCATGACAATTAATACTGAAGGTGAGCATTTTGGCGAACTCACCTTAGGTATTGATACCACCAACACACCAGTGACTGGCAATAACTTTATTGACTACGTTGAAGAGCAGTTTTACGACGGCACCTTGTTTCACCGAGTGTTGAACAATTTTGTTATCCAAGCGGGTGGCTTTACTGCCGGCATGGAACCCAAAGAGGGTCGCGATCCCATTGTTAATGAAGCCAGTGTTGGACTCAGCAATGAACGTGGCACCTTATCGATGGCAAGAACCAGTCATCCGGATTCAGCCACCTCGCAGTTTTTCATTAATACACTTGATAACCCACAGTTAGACTATAGTGCCAGCGCCTACGGTTATGCGGTATTTGGTCAAGTTATTGAAGGGATGGATGTTGTTGATCAAATCAGTATTGTGAATACTCATTCGGTTGGAAATTATAACGATGTCCCGATCATTGATATCGAAATTGCCAGTGTTGTTGAAACAAATTGTCCTCAATAACGGTCAGTATTATGTGACAACATAAAATGTGTTGTGCTCCATGGTAACCCCAAGCTCAATGGATGAGTTTGGGGTTATCTTTTATTCGACCTAGCTAGATTGTTCAGCACGGCCAAGTATTTTGGCGCAAAGTTTAACGAAGTCTGATGAGGTGATAATACCGATGACATAGTGGTCATCGTCAATCACAGGTAGGCAGCCTAATTTATTGTTGATGAAGTATTGTGCGACAATAGCAAGTGGCTCATCGGCTGTGAGTTTTTGAAAATCCTTTTCCATAATATCTTCGATGGCCGTTTTACGTTCTTTTCTATCGAGTGCCCCAGCGCCATATTGATTGAGCATATTGATCACAGTGGAAATCATCTTCTTATGGGGGATGATTCCAACCAATTGGCCAGTTTGTTCTGAGATAACAGGTAAGTGGCGAACGCCTCTATTTTGCATCAATAAATGGGCATCTTTAATGGTGGCCATATCGCTGATGCTAATGACATTGTCACTCATAATATCGCGAACTTTCATACTTCACTCCATTGATTATTGCAGGCTTTATTATAACCTCAGCGGCTGGGCGATGGCGGTATTTTTGTCGATTTTGTGCTGTTAGAAGCTGAACACGTCTTAAGCACGCTATGGCCAGTATTTATCACTGAATAATCGGTGATACCCATTATGTTTCTTCCTAAGTCTTTCATCTTTTTGACATATAAAGAATATACCATTTTATGGTTAGACCTCTTACCAGATGATTAATAAGCTGCTAATGTAGTCGATTGGTGACCGAAATGCAGCGGTAAGTGTCGCCTTGAGGAGTGGATAAATTGAAGGAGTCAAAATGAAAACAAGAACAACAATAACTCGCCGAGATTTTTTAGCTATGTCAGCCAAAGGCGTCGGTGCCGCAGTGGTATCGTATGGCTTAATGGGCTGTTCAAGCAGCGATGGGGACAGTGAATCAACCGCAAGCGAGGTTAAGGCCGATTTTCTCCACGGTGTTGCTAGTGGCGATCCTAGCCATAGCGCGGTGATATTATGGACCCGAATTACCCCGGAACAACAAACTGATACCTTGGTAAGTTGGGAAGTGGCTACGGACAGTGATTTTAGTGATTTAGTCACTAACGGCGAGATGACCACGACGGCTGCGCAAGATTTTACCGTAAAGATCGATGCCATAGGCCTCAATTCAGGAACCGAGTATTTTTATCGCTTCAAAGTGGGTGAACAGTATTCCCCCGTCGGTACCACCAAAACCCTGCCGCAGGGAGCAATAGATCAAGTCAAGTTAGCGGTATTTTCTTGCGCTAATTACCCTGCAGGACATTTCAATGTTTATGATTTAGCGCTAGCACAGGATAACATCGATGCGGTTGTTCATTTGGGCGATTACCTATACGAATATGGTCGTGGTGGTTATGCCAGTGAAAATGCACAGCAAATGGACCGACAAGTTTTACCTGAAGGAGAGCTACTGACATTAGCGGATTATCGTACCCGTTATGGCCAATATCGCAGCGATGCGGCGTTACAAGGCCTGCATGCCAAGGTTCCTTTTATTACTGTGTGGGACGATCATGAAGTGGCTAATGACGCTTGGCAAGATGGCGCTGAAAACCACAGTGATGAGCAGGGGGACTTCCAAGAGCGTAAGATGCAAGCTTTACAGGCTTATTTTGAGTGGTTGCCGATTCGACCTTGGCAAGAAGGTCAGTATCAAGAAATTTATCGCTCGTTCCAGTTTGGTGATCTAGTCGATTTACATATGTTGGATACGCGCATACTGGGACGCGACAAGCAGCTTGATTATGCAGACTATTTAGACCCTGCAACGGGGAGGATAGACGCGCAAAGATTTAGTGCGGATGTTAGCAGTAGCACTCGGACCATGTTAGGTGCAGATCAATTGCAATGGCTGCAAGCGCAATTGTTGACCTCATCGGCCAAGTGGCAATTATTAGGTCAACAGGTACTGATGGGGCAAATGCTGTTGCCTGCGGCAATTGCAACTCAGCAGTTGTCAGTCACCGAGTTTGGTGAGTTAGTAGCATTACTGCAGATTGGTCAACGATTAGAGCAAAACGATCCAACCATCACCACCTTTGAATATACGTTCTATATTGAGAACCAACATAGGTTGACGCCACAAGCTATCGCCTTAGTACAGATGCCTGCCATTCCTTATAACTTGGATGCTTGGGATGGCTATGCTTACGAGCGAGAAGTTATCTTAGCAACGGCGAAGTCGCAACAAAAAAACTTAGTGGTGATTGCCGGAGATACCCATAATGCGTGGGCTAATGAGTTAACAGATATACATGGAGATAAAGTAGGGGTTGAGTTTGCGACTAGCTCAGTATCTTCTCCAGGGCTCGAGTATTACTTGGGGATTGCTGCCGATGCTCAAAAGCAGACTGAAGCGGGTATCGTCGATCTGGTGGCGGGGCTACAATACACAAATTTGCGAGACCGAGGGTTTATGACATTGACCTTCACTCAGCAAGAGGTGACTACTGATTGGCATTATGTTGATACCGTGCTGGCTACTGATTATGTTGAAGCAACCGATAAACATACTCAGGCAGTGACACGAATTGGAGAGCATAGTATCTCGCTAAATTAAGGCATAATGGCTCACGGTAGGGGATTACTCATATCGTGAGCTAGCTAACAATCCCTCCATAAGTTTTTGATAAATTCTGCAGCATCTAATGTAGTTTTAGTATAAAATTGCGCCCCAAAATCCAGTAGGTACAAGATATGCTACGTTTGTAATGAACAAGTGGCATAGGGTACTAGGTTGAATTTTGGACCTGTACTTATCTACTATTTGACCAAAATATAAAATAAGATGGGGACGGTCCAATGTCAGAAAAACGCTTTATTACCGCGCAGGAATTACTTGAGGATTCTTTTCGTTTAGCCTCTCAAGTCTATGAAAGTGGCTTTCGACCGCAATTCATTGTTGGTATTTGGCGTGGTGGCGCTCCAATTGGTATTGCCGTACAAGAGTTTTTTGACTTTAAAAAAGTCGAGACTGACCACATTGCCGTTCGTACTTCTTCTTATTATGGTATTAATCAACAAAGTAAAAAGATTAAGGTTCATGGTCTGCATTACATCATTGAAAATGCTAATGCGACTGATGGATTATTGATTGTTGATGATGTATTTGACTCAGGTCGTAGTATTCAAGCCTTGATTGCAAAACTACAAGAGCAGATGCGACTAAATATGCCTCAAGATGTGCGTATTGCCTGCCCTTACTACAAGCCAAAAAATAATAGTGTATCTATTTCTCCTGATTACTTTATTCATGAGTCAGAAGAGTGGTTAGTTTTCCCTCATGAGGTGTCTGGACTGTCTGCGCAAGAGATTGCTGAAGGCAAAGGTGATTTGAAAAATATCAAAGATCTATTTGCGTAAACTGCTCACAGTCTTCGATGTGAAAAAGCCAGCGTTAATCGCTGGCTTTTTTGTGCTTAATATGGATACCTATAAACGGTCTATCTCTTTGCTAAGTTGATAAGATTTGTCAGTTACGATGGTTTCTAAGCTTGCTAGACGTTGTTTTATTTGTGCAAGCTCCGCTTGCAGTGCTTCTACTTCAGCGTTGGCTGCACTGTGGTGATGACGTTTGTTATATTCTTTGTAAGCACTCACCGCAAAAGCGCCAATAATAGCAATAGCTGCAATTTCAAATGGTCCCATAGTATTCCCTCTCTATTTCTTGGTATCGATATCAAGCTCATTTGATATCACGATTGTATGCTGGTTTGTCTTATAGTAAGTGAAAGCAAAGACTATACCAGTTACAAAAGTCATTTAATTTCAGATCATTAAAAAATAATTTCAATTTTCATAAGGTTAAAAGTTAGCGACTTTGACCAACATGTTCTATTTGGCCTACTGTTTTAACATGCGCTCACTGATGGTGATGCACTGCTGCTCTGCCTGAATAGCCAATTTTAGCCCGCGCTGGGTGACCCGCGACAGTCCTGGTTCATTCGTGAGGACTTCGGTAAGTTTTTGCTTGCCGTTATAGCTGCAGCTCATTGGTAATAAAAACTGGCTGTATATTTTCATGAAATCGTAGCTATGCTTGGCGTCTAACTGACTCAACTGAGATAAACGTTCATCAGCGGTGGCCAGACTTAAGGCTTTTTGCTCGCTAGGGTAAAGGTGTTGCATGATGATGGCCAGCTGCTGGAAATCTTCGTAATTCTGGGTGTGATTTGATTCAAGCACTTGGGTAAGTAGCCGACGTTTCTGCTGAGCTGAACGTTGCGACGCATTTGCGGCGACAAGTGACAGCGCCCCTTGATGGCTATTGTCGAACTGCTGTTCTTGGCGTAGCAAGCGGTTGACTCTTGGGTAATCATAGCGGCTCAGGTGGGTCAGTATTGTCCAGCGTGTCTGCTGATCTAATTCTATACCCTTTAAACTATTGCTGCCGTTCAGTAAATTGGCTAAGTGATGCTGTGCCTGCAAGCTGGTGGCAAAGTTAACGTATTGCTCAAACCATAAAGCCTGTATAAGCGGCTTGTGTAGATTCTGCATCGCTAAGCGTAGGCTCATTTGCTCCATTGCATTTAAAGCTTGGCGTGCGTAGCGTTGATGCATTGGTTGCATCTGCTCTAAATATATTTTGGCCTGTTGGAGCTGACTGAAAACCTGCTGTAACACCTGAGGTTGGGTTTCTTTAGGCAAGTTGATCACGACGGCACCCAGGTATTGCGGCAGGCTAAGCTCACCTTGTAATACACTGTCCCATAAGCCTTGCCATAGCATGCTACGTAATTGAGCATCTTTTAATTTGCCAATTTCAAAAAGCGCGGTTTGCAACGATTTACTGTCGAGTTCAACGTTAACATAGCCCCAGTCCTGATAATTGGGGTAGACCAAATCTGGACAGCGGCTACCCACTAAGCGTTTTACTTCAGTCTGTGGGCCATCATAAGTGATGGCCACGGTTGAGTTACGATGTAACTCGCTGCGTCCCTTGGTAAATAAGCCGATATTGATCCGCTGTCTTTTATAGTGGTTAGCTTGCTCTCCCATCACACGTTGATGGATAACAAAACGGCTTATACGATTATTTTCGCATTGATATTCGGCTTTAATTGAGTTTAAACCACTTGAGAGTACCCATTGCTGATACCAAGTTTGTAAGTCTGTTTTGGCCGCTTTTGAAAGCGTGTTAATAAAGGCGTCGCTGCTAGCGCTTTGGAATCGGTACTCAGTGAGATAGTCTTTGATGCCTTGATAAAATGCGCGATCGCCAATCAGGTGATTAAGCTGTCCGATACTCGAAAGCCCTTTTTGCCGAGTAATATCATCAACATGGTCAAGAGGCATGTTGGTGTCGACATGGCTGGGTTGCAGTGCATGACTCGATACTAATCGGTCTTCATTATAAGCTTGTTGTTTAGCGAAGGTACCTTGAGCTTGTTTGTCTGACAAAGATTGCTGGCTAAGCTGCGAAGACATGTACAACGCCATACTTTCATTTAGCCATTGTTGATCCCACCACTTAATTGCCACCAGGTTGCCGAACCATTGGCGAGTTAGATCACTCATAATTTGTAGAGATGATTGCTGCCCTTGCTGCTGCCAAAAATCTGCTTCATTGATGAGATTGGTGGCACTACTTTCCATAGCAAAAGGAATCGCTTGTGGCACTAGAACATAGTTATATTGCGCAAAAGGGTAGGCCACATCTAATCGAGATGCTAACGCATCGATTGCCGATCCAATGCGCACTAAAAAGGTGTCATCGTCAAATAGTTGAGCTTGGGATTGGCGAATATATAAACCTAACTTAGGCGTGCCTTCTTGCTGCCACTGTGTAAATGGGCCTGCATGTAATGAAAACTGGTAGGGGCTGATTGTTTCTGTTTGCGCAAATTGCCACTGTTGAGTTGGGCCTTGAGACTGTATGCGAGTTGCTGGTGTGGTGCTGATGACTTGCCAAGCTTGTGGCGCAGTCACCGTTAAGGTAAAACGGCCGCGAATATCAGGTTGATCAAACAGTGGAAACAACTTTTTAGCTGAGGCCGGCTTTAAGAAAGAGTACAGGTAATGCTGGTTGTCTTGTGGGTCAGTAATTTTGAATAAACCATCAGGGCTATCACTGTATTGACGTTGATAATGTAAGCTTATCTGGTTTGCACCACGGTTTAGTAATCCTGAGGGTAGTGTGAATACTTGCTCATTATAATTGGGGTAAAGGGGCCGCCCATTTAAGCGAAACTGACTGACTTGGGCGGCAGCGAGATCAAGGGTAAGCGGTGTGCTGTTATCATTCAATGTAAACTCAATTTGAGCTTGGCCACTGAACGAATCTGAGTGGCTGATATCAAGTTGATAATGGTAGCTGACTTCACTGATTCTAGCTTGGCGTTCGGATGCTTGCTGCTGAGTTAAATTATTACTGCTAAGTGCTTGCTGAGAAGGGTTTGCGGGGGTGCTATTGCAGGCGCTAACCAGTACACAACTAATGAAAACAAATCCAATACACAACCAGTTCAACGCTAGCGGCCTCAATTCTTATTGTAATAGGGCCACTATTCTTAACATTTAGTCATAAAAAAACCAGCGATTTCGCTGGTTTTTTTAGCTTTTAGTCCGATTACAGGCCTAAAAAGGATTTTGACTTAGTTTTACGAATTTCTTTTTCGTCAGACCACTCAATAAGACCGGTTTCTAAGTCCATAAGGCGCATGGTCATTTTGTAGTAGACATCTTTGGTGCTGCCATCTTGTTTGACGATGCTAGATAGGTTGCCGTAAAGCATATATTGCGCACCAATTTGGCGACCAAAATTAATGGCAGTAGACGGGTCTACCATGCCAGAGTTGTTTTGGTAATCGAGCTGTTTACGAACAGCATCAACTTTGGTCATATCGATGAAACGGAACTTACCAGATCGCAGAAGTTTATTACTGATAGAGTCGGTAACAGATTCGGTATCGATATGCTCTGAGGTTTTATTTTTGATCTTGTCGACAAAAATAATCGGGCGATCGTTAGCTGTCATGGCCACTACTGGCGGGAAAGTCAGCATGCTATCGACCATTTTCGCGGTGATGGCTTGTAGGTCGGTAGAGCCAAAGTTTTCATTGACGGTTTCAACTTCTGTTGCGTCACCATATTGAACTTTCGATTGGCAGCCTGCTAGGCCAATAGCCACAGCAATAATAAATATTAGATTAAACTTTTTCATAAAATACCGATTCCTATATGGTTGGTTCGGATCTGTAAGACTCACTGAAGCCAAAAACACTGCTGAGCAACAGAACTTATATAATTATTGAATAAAAACGGGTGTAATTTCCAGTATCAATTGCCCAAACTAATGTTGTCCGTCCGGGTCTGATATCTATCTTAGTCGTGGCACGGTTATCGATGCCGACATTATATTCGCCTGCATCAACATAGCTTCTCGCGATCTGCGCTTGCTGGGGTAAGGTTAGCCAACTACGACGATCTGCTTGTTCACTGACCACATTGAAAATTTGCATAGCAATAGCGCCATAGTCGGTTTCATTATGACGCCTTTTGGATTCACTGCGCACACTGCTGGCCATTTCAGCTTTTGCATAGACACGGGCTGCTTGGCGAACTAGTGCCATGGGTAATTCTTCTTTTAGTGCCGTGACGGCTAAAGCATCTATGTTGGCAATCGCTTGCGCTTTAAGCGGCTTAGGTAGGCCACTTATGTTTGCAGCTTTAGCTTTGGGCGGCATGAAAGAATAGGTGGCTAATGCGGCTGTTTGCCAATTGCCATCTATTCTAAATGGTACGCTAAAGCTTTGCTTTTCTGGGACAAAACCGCGCTCAACTAAAAAGATAACTTGGCCTTGCCCTTTACCTTGTTGAGGGGCTTGGCCCCAACGTTTGCGAAACTCGTCTGCTTGAGGCATCGCCAGCTGTTGCGATAATCTTACAAGATCTTGTTGGAGATAACGGTTATTGGGGGCAATTTGTGCCGCTTTACGGTAGTCGATGAAGGCATCGTTGGCTTCACCTAACAATTCATACAATAACCCAGTTGTATAGTAACTGTAGGCATTGAGAAATGAGCTAGTCACACTGCCGGCGACATCATCTAAGCGTTGCATTTCTGCATCGACAGTGCCATTAGCCATCGCTTGCACGGACTTCATGGACTTTTGATAGCGACGTTGTTCAGCACTTTGTAATTCATTGGCTCGGCGAACTTCGACTAAGGCACCTTGGCTATCACCACTAAACAGGTAATTGAGTGCTTGGTATTGGTGCAGCATAATGCGCTCATAACCCGCTCCGCGGTAGGGGATGACATTGTCATTGATAAAAATACTGCTGGCAGTGGCGCCCACATCGGTGACCGATACTGTGGCTTGGTCATCAAACTTTTTGTAACCGCGTTCAGCGGCTTGGTAATATTGCTTACTGGCGCTAAAATCGCCGCTGATTTGTGCAACTCGCCCCGCTTCTTGGGCATAGAGTAGGCCATCAGCACCGTTAATTTTGTCACTTACCTCTTTAATGCCTGCACTGGGCGTTGCGCTGTTGATCTGAGCTTTTACTGGGCTTATCTGTGATGGGTAACTAATGAATATGCTGTTGAGTGCGCAACCGGTTAAGGAAACACATAGCATCAGGGTTACTGCAAGTTGCTTCATTGAGTTAACTCCATCTGAAATTGCTGCCGCTCCATTAAGGTGATGCCCTGCAAGTGGTCAAATTCATGCTGAAAAACACGTGCAATAAAGTCGCTTAAGACCTGTTGTTGCCATTGTCCTGTCACAGTTTGAAAGCGCACCTCAATGGCCTTGAACCTTGCAATACTAAAACGTTTGTTTGCCAGAGACAAACACCCTTCTTCTCCCCAGATTAATTGCTCGTCAACCACTTGGTAGCTGGGATTACACATCACGCAAGGTTCCATTAGTGGTGCATCAGGGTAGCGTTGATTAGGGCGCGAGGCGAGGATAAATACAGCAAGATTGTGACCCACTTGTGGTGCGGCAATGCCCACCCCCGCATAGGCTTGCATCGTTGACATCATCTCTTCGACCAAGTCTTGCAAAGACAAGTCAAAGTTTATTACGGCATTGGCTTGCTGAGCCAACTGAGGATCACCGTATTGTAGGATGTTTAGCATGCATCGCCTTAATGATTGTGCTGATTCAATGTTTAGTAGTGAGGAGGCGGCGTTTCTTCCGCTTGAGTTGCAATATTACTGGGTTCAGCTGCGCGTAATTTGCTGACCAATAAACGAATAGTTTCTTGCTGCTTTTCAAGGCATTCATTGAGTGTAATGACTTGCTGGTTTAGCGCTTCGATGGTGTCTTCCTGAAAAGAAAGTTTCATCTCTAATTCGGCGACGCGTTGTTCTAATTGCTGCATGTTGCTCTCTAATTATGGGGAACGGCCCAAGTCTCCAATAAACCGTTGCTACTTAGACTAACAAGTTCATGATTAGCCTTGTTTGCCACAGAGTATACTACGGCTCCCTTGATTTGCGCATGCTCTGTACGGTTAACTCGCCAATTTGCGAGCTGATTCCCCGTATTTACTTGCCATAGCATGACCTCGCGAGCGGGCGTGCCGGTCATCAGCCAGTGGTTATTATTGGTAAAGCGTGCGGTAGAAAAGTTCATTTTACGTCGTTTGATTTTTAGTTGGCTGACCATAGCTGCATTGCTGATTTGCCAAATTTTAGCTTGGTTAGTGCTGTCACTCGCAAAGGCTAAGCTCGCGTCTTGGTTGAGAGCGACCTGAGTGACACGAGAGTCCAACTGCCATTGTTGAACGGGCTGGCCGGTATCGGCTCGCCAAACGATAACTTGGTTGTCATTGGCACCGCTAATTGCGGTATACCCATCAGCAGAGATCGCCACACGATTTACTTTTTCTGTATGACCAAGAAACTGAATGAGGCGTTGTTTGCTTGGGTCAAGTGACATGACACTGGCATCGCTTAAACCGACGAGTAAGTTGCCGCGGTCAGAGACGGCTACAGATTGCCCAGACGCCGGTAAAGACCACCAACCTAATGATTGACCGTCGGCAATTTGCCATAGCGCAACTGAATGTTTGCTTAATGAAGCCGCAAATTGGCCATTGGCTGAAATGGCGGTATCAATGGCATCGCTATTGTTGTCGGTGCCGTGAACCCAATGATATTTTTGCTGTAAAGAGATGAGGTCCCACAGTTGTAAGTCATTATTACTGGTGCTAATTAATGCCAAACTGCCATCTTCAGACAAGGTGGCGCTATAGCTTGGTTGACTAATAAGCTGTTGACTCTCTCCCTGTGGCTGACAGGCAATTAAACAGGCAGCGAAAATAAGTAAAACAACTTTTTTCATGAACTTCTCCCTGTTGTTGATGTCGATAGCCCATAAGCTATTTTATGCCAATTAACATTAATACACACCAGTTTGACAGAATTTAGATAGATTGCTCATCGCTTTTAACTGAAAACCATGTTAGACATAATGTAATTGGTATATGTTAATTAACTAGTATAAAGTGGTTCGCCTTAGATAAGTAAGGTGATAGTCACTAAAAGAAATTTGCTGAGGAAGCTTGAATGAAATCTATCTATAAATATTCATTGGTCGCGCTAGCTGTTGTGGGGCTTACTGCATGTAATCAAGAGCAGAAGGCGGCAGAAACAGTAGCGAAAGTTGAACTGACTACTGAAGCACAGAAAGAAGCGTACAGCGTTGGTGCATCAATTGGTAAGTACATGTCAGGTCACATCAAAGAGCAAGAAGATTTAGGTTTCAATGTTGACCGTGACCTTATCATTACCGGTTTCAGCAACGGTTTAAATGATGAGCTAAAGCTAACTGAAGAAGAGATGCAAACCGTACTACAAGCGTTAGACGGTAAGTTAAATGAGAAGCGTCAAGCGCAAGCGACTGCGCTAGCTGAAAAAGCACTAGCAGAAAGCAAAGCCTTTTTAGAAGCAAATAAAGCTAAAGAAGGCGTAACGACGACTGAGTCAGGTCTGCAATATGAAGTATTGACTGAAGGTTCTGGTGAGAAGCCGGCTGCGGAAGATACTGTTGAAGTACACTATGTTGGTACGCTAACTGATGGCACTGAATTTGATAGCTCTGTTGCTCGTGGCGAAAGTGCTAAGTTCCCACTTAACCGTGTTATTCCTGGTTGGACTGAAGGCGTTCAGTTAATGTCTGTAGGCTCAAAGTATAAGTTTGTTATCCCTTCAGAGTTAGCTTATGGCGACCGTGACACGGGCACTATTCCTGCCAACTCAACGCTGATTTTCGAAGTTGAGTTACTGTCTATTGAGAAAGCCGCTGCGCCAACAGCTGAAGCTGATCATGGCCATGCACACTAATTGGTAGCAGTTGATTAAAAGGGCGCCAGTTGGCGCCCTTTTTTATGCCACATTGTCACAGTGGATTACCTCTAGGGTGAGTCGCGCTATAATGGGAAATTACCTGATAGCGTATAATAGATGTAGGTTTGCCCAATGGAATATGATTTTCGCCGTAATAATTTAACTGGCACGTTAGTGGCTAATTTTAGTATGGATCATGAAATCCTAGGATTTTGGTTTGTTGAAGAGTTGGGCGAAGATAAAGCAAAGATTTCACAGATAGAGACTGCGATTGATAAATTGCAGCAGGGCGTTATTCAGACATGGTTACTAACGGGGCGTGGCGTGTCAGTCGCTATCGATCAAGAACAAGTTAGGGTGTTTGCTAATGAATTAGATATCGAACAAGAGTATGAGTTTGATGAGGCTTTTTCATTATACAACGGTGAGTCTGAAGCCTTCTGCGGACTAGAAGATTTTCTTTATGCACTTCAAAGTTGGCAGGACTTTATCTCTGATAGCTAAGGGGGCGGGCATAAAAAAGCCGTGAATTTATCACGGCCTCAGGGACGACTGCCTTGGCGTCAGCTATATAAACCGTGGTTTATTGATTTAAATAGCGAACTGCCATTTCTGTGCGAGATTTAGCATTGGCTTTACGCAGCAAGTTTTTCACGTGCACTTTAACAGTGCCTTCACTGATATGCAGTTGTTCAGAAATAACTCGATTGCTTTTCCCTTCTGCTAGCAGCTCCAAAATTTGCAGCTCCCGTGGAGTTAGGTTACTGACCCACTCTTGTTCATCAGCTGCATCCTTTAACTCGTAAAGATAGTCTTCTACTGATTCTGAAATAACACGGTGACCTAGCATGGTGTTTTTCAATTTCTCAAGCAGTAAATCGGGCTCAGTGTCTTTTAGTAGGTAGCCATCTGCGCCGGCGCGAACTAAACGAATCACATCTTGTTTGGCATCGCTAACGGTTAAGATCACAATACGAGAAGTGACACCTTCTTGTCGTAAAGCATTGAGGGTGTCTAATCCAGTCATGCCTTTCATGTTGAGGTCTAAAAGTACGATATCTGGCTCATCGTCGGCAACAGCCGATAGCGCATCTAAACCGGTACCCGCTTCACCGAATAGGGTAAAATCTGAATCTGATGTAATTAATTGGCAGATACCACGACGAAGCAGTGGATGATCGTCGACAACAAGTACTGAATAGGGTTTGCCCATGGATTATGTTACCTCCAACTGAAGTCTAATTGACCGTAGTGTCTTGGTGTATGCGCTCAAGCTTACTCCCTCTGTTAATGAATGCAAGCGTCGCGCTAAATTAGCACGGTAGTTTGGCTGTTTGTAGACAAGTGCTGGCATCATTAATGTTCGGGTTCCGTTTGTGGCGGGAACGTCAGTGTGACTGTTGTCCCGCCAGTTTCATTACTACTGAAAGTGACTTGACCGCCCAGACGACTAGCACGTTCATGCATAATTCCGATACCAAAATGCTGATCGCGTTCCTGCACTTTATCTAAGCCAATACCATCATCACTAATGCTGATGCTGACATCTGTCCCTGATGTTTTGCTGCAGCTGATAAGAATCCGCTTTGCTTGGGCATGTTTAATGGCGTTGAGGGTGGCTTCACGGGTTAGCTGTAACACGTGAATGTGCTGGTGGGCGCCAAGTAATTGCAATGGCAGTTTATAGTCGAGCTCGATTTCAGTGTCGGTTTGACAACGCAATTGAGTAAGCATCACGTCGATAGCATGGTTTAGATTTGGATCGTCAATGGTTAGCCTAAAGGTAGACAACAGCTCTCTTAACTGTACATAGGCGGTGGTGACGCCTTCATTGATTTCTGCCAACTGCTGTTCAACTTCAGGGCTTCGGCAGGCACCATCGAGCTGTTTTGATAATAAGTTTACTTGAATCTTTAAAAACGATAAAAGTTGCCCTAACGAATCATGGAGTTCTCGAGCAATCACCCCACGTTCCTCCATTAAAGCCAATTGCTGTCGCTGCTCACCTGCATTATAGATAACAATTGAACGAGCAAGCATGATGGCAAAGTTTTCAAACATGGGGTTATTTGCGCCTTCTGGCGTGGACACTTCAAGATAACCCAGTTCATTGGCTTCAAAGTTGAGTGGATAGCGAGTGACGTTGTTGGCGTTTTCTGGCCAGCCACCATGGGCCTCAATGACTTGCTTATCTTCATTGTCTTGGGCTATCACTAGCCGCAGATGGCTTGAAGGTTCATGGGCCTTGAGCTGGTTGAGCGCGCTTTGTAAGGAACTGATATCTAATTTGCCAGAATGCAGCATGACCAAAGTGTCATAGAGCAATTTCAGCTCATTGTTGGCCTTGGTTAATGCAATGGTTTTTTCTTCTACTTGAGCTTCTAGGTCGCCATAAAGCCGGCTCAGATCCCGCGCACTGCTTTCCAGAGCATTGCTTAACGCCGCCAGTTCAATATAACCTGTTTTAGGTACTTCTACATTAAAGTCACCTTTTGAAATGGTATTGGCTGATTCCATTAATTGATGTAGCGGTTTGACCACTTTTCTCTGGGTAAAGCGAACCGCTAACATGGCAATCAGCAACATAATCGCAAGGCCGGTGATTTGGCTGGCTGCTAGCAGCCTTAACTTAAAGGCCGCATGATGTTCTGTTTCTAATACCAGCAGATCAATGGTGTCGACAAAGTCTTTTAATGATGCCACATAGAGGCGAGAGTTCTCTTCAATGATATAGGTTTTCATCACTCGCCACTTTTCAATTACCAGCTGGTATTGGTCTTTCAGCGCTTTGGGCGTAGACCATTCCATTGAGCGTCTAAGTGCAGGGGAGTAAAGTGTATTTTCAAATTCACTGATTTTGCTTTCTGCTTCTTTACTGCCAGAGTTGGCATAAAACAGTAATCGATAGCTTTGCATACGAAGTGAGCCTGATGCATTGATGGCTCGTGCATCTCCTAAGCTATAGGCGAGGTTAACTAGGGCGAATGTCGCTAGGCCACTGGAAACCAAAATAAGCACTAACATCAAACCTAAAATAGTGGAGGTTAAACTGCCTTTTTTCATCATAAAAACTCGTAATATACTTCTATACAGTGACAACTAATTAACCATGTTCTACATTAGGTTAAAGGTTAAATTTTTAACAAAACGATAAAAATGTGAGCAACAACACATTCACAAATTGATCTACCGCAAATTTCTATTCGGATACCCCATTAGGGGTATATTTTTGCTAGGGGTTTGCAGCTAACTTTGGCCTTGGAGATGTTGTGGTTTTACAAGACTACTATAAAAGTAACATGGAGATGAGATGGTGAGAACATTAAACAAAAAATCCTTTGCACTAAGTGCATTGGTAGCTGCGAGCTTAATGGCCTCGGGCGCAATCGCTCAAACAAGCGAAACTGATCCACGCAATGAAGTATACAAAGATAAGTTTTCTAAGCAATATGATAGCTGGCATGCCACTTCTGAAAGTGTAGAAGTTATTGATGCACTAGAAGCGGATCCAAACCTAGTTATTCTTTGGGCAGGTTACGGCTTTGCTAAAGATTATAACAAAGCGCGTGGTCACCACTACGCGGTAACTGATTTACGTGCAACATTACGTACAGGTGCACCTAAGTCAGCAGAAGATGGCCCAATGCCAATGGCATGTTGGTCTTGTAAGAGCCCTGATGTACCTCGCGTAATTGAAGAGCAAGGTGAAGACGGCTACTTCAGCGGTAAGTGGGCTAAAGGTGGTGCTGAAATCGTAAACACCATTGGCTGTGCTGATTGTCACGAAAAAGGCAAATCAAAACTACGTATCTCTCGCCCATTTGCAGAGCGCGGTTTTGAAGCTATCGGAACACCATTTGATGAAGCTTCTCGTAAAGACAAGCAATCTATGGTGTGTGCTCAGTGTCACGTAGAGTACTACTTTGAAAAAACCAAAGATCGCAAAGGTTTTGTTAAGTTCCCATGGGATGGCGGTACTACCGTCGAAGCAATGGAAACTTACTATGATGCACTAGAGTTTGCTGATTGGACTCACGCTGTATCTAAAACACCAATGCTTAAAGCACAGCACCCAGGTTATGAAACTTGGAAGCTAGGTATGCACGGTAAGAACAACGTAAGCTGTACTGACTGTCACATGCCACGTGTTAAGAGCCCAGAAGGTCGTAAGTTTACTGACCACAAAGTGGGTAATCCATTTGATCGCTTCGAAGAAACTTGTGGCACATGTCACGAGCAAAGCAAAGAGTTCATGGTTAACCTAGATAAAGAGCGTAAAGCTAAGGTTAAAGAGATTCAGTTGAAAGCTGAGAAGCAACTAGTTCATGCTCACTTCGAAGCCGGTGCTGCTTGGAAAGCTGGTGCAACTGAAGCTGAAATGAAGCCAATCCTAACTGATATCCGTCACGCTCAATGGCGTTGGGACTATGCAATTGCTTCACACGGCGTTGCATCTCACGCTCCAGATGAAGCGTTGCGTGTACTAGGTACTGCAGTAAGTAAAGCGGCTGATGCACGTATCAAGCTAGCTCACTTATTGACAGCGAAAGGTGTTAAACAACCTATTGCGCTTCCAGATATCTCTACTAAAGCGAAAGCACAAGCTGCGCTAGGTATGGACATGAAGAAGATGAACGCTGATAAGAAAGAGTTCCTAGAAAATGTTGTACCTAAGTGGGATGAAGAAGCTAAGAAGCGTGAAGCGACTTACTAATAACTCACTGAAGTAACTAAAAGCCCCGATTTAATCGGGGCTTTTTTGTTGCTAGATGCTGTCACCGATAAAAGCGACTTATAAGGATTACTTGATAAGTTTTAATAAGGCTTTGAAGCGCTCTCCCGTTGCCTGCTGTTGCAATTCAAACAACAAAGATTCCACATTAGTTAGCTGTGCGCCGCTTTGCTGCATCATTGTCAGACCAAGCTGTTTATTGGATTCAGTGCGTGATGAAACACAATCTGCCACAACATGGACCTCATACCCAGCTGCAACTAATGATCTGTGTGTTTGGTAAACACAGATATGGGTTTCTATCCCCACTAAGATGATTTTCTGTCGGTTTAGGCTAGCGAGTTGCTGCTTGAATTGTTGGCAATGCATCGCGCTAAAGGTGGATTTAGCAATGACATTAGTGGTTTTTTGCAATTGACTGCGTAGCACATCACTGGTGTGGCCTAATTTCTCTGGCAGTTGTTCTACCCAAAGCACGGGAATGTCAAACAGCGCAATACCGCTTAATAAACTCGATAAATTTTGCTCAAGCTCCGCAGGCTGAGCAATTGTCTGTGCTAACTTGCCCTGCACATCCACAAAAACCAGTGCACATTCTTGTTCCGTTAACATCATCTATCCCCAGTGATTGTCGTTAATGCGATCCTAACTTTGACGATTAAAAAGCCAATTAGGCATTGGTCGAATATTGTGCGCTGATGTTGTGCAGCTGTGTCTTAGTTGCACTAATTTGGTGCGAAGGTGGGATGCCTATATCTGTGTGTTGTTTTTAAGTTGTTGTATTTAAATGAATAAAAAAGTTGGCCTAATGATTGAATTGTTATTGAGTAGCAAAATAACAAAGCACTTGGAGGCTGGAATGAAATTGGTCAGCGCAATTATAAAACCATTTAAATTAGATGATGTTCGCGAAGCAATCGCTAGCGTTGGCATTGAGGGGATGACGGTCACTGAAGTTAAAGGCTTCGGTCGTCAAAAAGGCCATACGGAACTTTACCGTGGTGCTGAATATCAAGTGGACTTTTTACCTAAGGTCAAACTTGATATTGCCACCAAATCAGAAAACGTTGAGTTACTTATTGAATCAATCACTGCGGCCGCTCGCACCGGCAAAATTGGTGATGGAAAAATATTTGTCACAGACCTAGATCAAGTGACCCGTATACGAACGGGTGAACTGGATAACGAAGCACTATAAGGAGAATAATAATGGAAGAGTTAACAAGCTTAGGTGCAACGGTCGGTGAACTACGTTTTGCATTAGATACTTTTTACTTTTTGATTTCAGGCGTTTTGGTAATGTGGATGGCAGCAGGGTTTGCCATGTTAGAAGCAGGCCTAGTGCGCTCTAAAAACACCACAGAGATTTTAACCAAAAACGTGTGCTTATATTCCATTGCATGTGTGATGTACCTGATTGTTGGGTATAACATTATGTATGTCGACAATGCCGAGGGAGGGTGGTTGCCCTCATTTGGTGCCATTATCGGTAGTCAAGCGGCTGATGCAGACCATGCGTTGGAATCTGACTTCTTTTTCCAAGTCGTGTTTGTGGCAACAGCGATGTCTATTGTGTCAGGTGCGGTCGCTGAGCGTATGAGATTATGGGCATTTTTAACTTTCTCTGTGGTATTGACCGGTGTGATATATCCAATTGAAGGTTACTGGACATGGGGCGGCGGATTCCTATCTGAAGCAGGGTTTGTTGACTTTGCTGGTAGTGGTATTGTGCATATGGCTGGTGCTGCCGCAGCGATAGCGGGTGTGCTGTTACTTGGAGCGCGTAAAGGTAAGTACAGTGCCAATGGCCAAGTTAATCCGATACCAGGTTCAAACCTGCCAATGGCGACATTAGGTATGTTCATTTTGTGGATGGGTTGGTTTGGCTTTAATGGAGGTTCGCAGCTACTCGTATCGGATGTTGAGAACTCTTCCGCTGTTGCTAAAATTTTCGTTAACACCAATTCAGCAGCTGCATTTGGCGCTATTGCCGCATTGTTGGTGTGTAAGATGGTGTGGGGCAAAGCTGATTTAACCATGATTCTAAATGGTGCATTAGCAGGTCTAGTGGCTATTACCGCTGATCCATTATCACCATCACTGACTATGGCTGGTGTGATTGGCTTAGTTGCAGGTGGCTTAGTGGTGTTCTCTATTGTTAGTTTTGACCGCATTAAGATAGATGACCCTGTTGGGGCAATTTCAGTGCATGGTGTTGCAGGTTTCTACGGGCTAATGTTGGTGCCATTGTCAAACCCTGATGCGACCTTCTTAGGTCAGCTATTTGGTGCAGCAGTGATATTTGCTTGGGTGTTCTCTGCCTCGCTCTGTGTATGGTATGTATTGAAGAAGACGATTGGTATTCGTGTTACCGAAGAGGAAGAATATAAAGGGATGGATGCCTCTGATTGCGGTATTGATGCCTACCCAGAGTTTGTATCAATAAAGAGCGCTAGATAATGTAAGTCAAATGGCTGGATAAATAATAAACAGGGCTTTTTGCCCTGTTTTTTTATATCATGATGTTAGCGTTTGGGGCCTGGGGATTGCGATGAGACATTTTTGTGTTAGCAAACTACTGATTTTGATAATAGCGATAGGGTTACCCATACAACTCTCTGCTGGCCAAGTTGTGGTTAGAAAATCAAGTGAGCCCTTTGATGCCTTTGCTGTTCGCGATCAAGTGCAGCAATTACATGAATGGCAAGAAGCGTTGCGATATCAGCAACAGATCCAAATCTTACAAGCTTTACCCGTGGGCTGTATCTTAATGCCCATTCATTACTTTCGTTGCGGGCAGCGCTATTATCGACCCTATCACTATCAGCAACAGGATGTTTATATTCAAGTTGATCCGCCAAAGAGTCATCAGCAGCAAACACCTAAGCCATAATCATTATACCAATCGGCGTAAAGATGTGATTGCTCAGCGAGCGTTTAGCGCTTGTGAGACAAGGTCATTAAATGCGCCTCGGTTACTGCTCCTGCGCTACTCTACCTCCTATATCCCTATTGTCCTGCATTATAGAATCACTATTACTTAAGTTATCCGTCTCGAACTAGTTTGCCAAAAATAGCTCTGAGTAGATCACCTTCTTATGCCGATTGGTGTTAGTCATCTTTTGTAACGCTTTTCTCTGCTAACTTGCGATTGTTCTATTATGCTTAATAGGTGTCTATTGCATAGGAGTGCAGCATATGAAGTGGATAACTCGAGTTCAGCTGTTAATGCTTATCTTGTTGATGAGCGCCTGTGCATCTACCTCCAAAGACATCACCAATACTGCAGATATCGAACAATTTTTCCATGACGAGCACTTTAAACATGTGGAAGGCATTGTCCAACCGGATGAGCTATTTGCATTATCAGACCAAGCAAAAAGGTCACTGCTATCGGCCTACCAGCAAAATCGCATGAC
The DNA here is from genome assembly GCF_043643685.1 of Shewanella waksmanii. Taxonomy (GTDB): domain Bacteria; phylum Pseudomonadota; class Gammaproteobacteria; order Enterobacterales; family Shewanellaceae; genus Shewanella; species Shewanella waksmanii_A. Next base: position 17,986 of record NZ_JBHZSN010000014.1, on the reverse strand, counting down.
CCGAGGGAAAAACCTAGACGCTCATAAATGGTTAGCGAATTATATCGATGCTGATAACGGTGGTTTTACCTATTATGACAATATGACTAAGGTGGCAAGTGAGACGTTCGATGAACGTATGGGGAATTGTTTATCATTGGTGCTGTTAACTGGGGCGATGGCGGATGTGCTTGGCGTCCCTGTCACTTTCCAAGATATTGCAGTGCCGCCTGTGTGGGATAAACAAGGTAGTTTTTTTCTCGTCAATGGCCATATCAATCTCAAACTCAAGCCTAAAAAAGAGGCGAATATGGTGACTTTTTTATCTAATTCAATTCAGGTCGATTTTATGCCAGAGCGTGCGGTCAGGGCCTATGGTAAAGAGGTCGTTGATCGCAACACTGTGATGGCCATGTTTTATAACAATGTCGCGGCGGAGTCCTTAGTTATGGGGGACTATGATAAAGCTTACCAATTATTGAAAACTGGATTAACCATCAAGCCCGATTATGTACCTACGTTAAATACCCTTGCGGTACTCTATCGCTATAAGAAAATGTCCAAACAGGCGGAGTCAGTATATAAGTTCGCTTTATCGTTAAAAGATGAAGATATGAACACTCTGTATAACTACGCTATTTTGTTGGCATCACAGGACCGACTAACCGAGTGGGCAGAAGTACACAAAGTGCTTGAGCTTGCCAGAATTAGAAACCCATATTATTACTATGATATGGCTCAACAAGCCTATTTTGAAATGCAGTATGAAGAGGCGGTTGTTTGGTACAAGCGCGCTGTAGAAAAAGCCGACTATCGACATGAGTTTTATTTTGGACTGTCTAGAGCTTATTGGGCGACTGGTGATGAAAGCCGCGCAAGAACAAACTTACAAAAGGCTTTGGCCTTGACATCAGATGATGGCAGTAAGCAGCGTTATCAAGCTAAACTGCATGCGATGCAAAGTCATTAACAGGGCGAACAGTACCGTTATCAACGAACTTGAAGTTGAGGTGTGTCGTTACCGTTGAATTTAGCTAAGCCTGCCGTCGAATTACTATCGGGCAGGCAAAAACTTGCTGTGGTTATTTCTTACTTGCTATTCCTTCCATGCTATTTCAACTCGTTACGGTTAATTGTCATAAAAGTGTTATTTTTGGGCTTATTTCGAAAGAGATTAATATCCGCTAGTCAATTTTTCAAAATTTAGCCAACCTCTGGTTAATTACCGCCCTCTAAAAATACAATTACCAAAAAATTATCTGTCGTAAAAACATTAGGTTATTTTTAATTTTTTTAAATTATAACTTCTTGCTTGCAAATGAAGTGATTACTGTTAAATTGGAGTCAGTATTGCAGAAGAGAGATCTTATTTTTTAGCTGTTTTTTTGGAGTTTTAGCACCATGTATTACCAGAACGATGACGTACGCATTAATAAAATTAAAGAATTGTTGCCTCCAGTAGCGATTCTAGAGCGATTTCCAGCCTCAGAGCGTGCATCAGCTACGGTATTTAATGGCCGTCAAAACATCCATAAGATTTTGCAAAAACAAGACGATCGCTTGCTGGTTGTTATTGGCCCCTGCTCAATCCATGATCCCAAAGCTGCCATTGAATATGGTCAACGCTTAGTTAAGCTCAGAGAGCAATATAAAGACCAGTTAGAAGTGGTTATGCGAGTGTATTTTGAAAAGCCTCGTACCACTGTTGGTTGGAAAGGCTTGATTAATGATCCCTACATGGACAATAGCTTTAAGCTTAATGACGGTTTACGTACTGCAAGAAAATTGCTGTTAGATTTAAATGATATGGGTGTGCCAACAGCGGGTGAGTTTTTGGATATGATCACACCGCAATATGTTGCTGACTTAATGTGTTGGGGAGCAATTGGTGCCCGAACCACAGAGTCTCAGGTTCATAGAGAATTATCATCGGGTTTATCTTGTCCGGTTGGCTTTAAAAATGGTACGGACGGTACGATTAAAATTGCCATCGATGCTATTGGTGCCGCCAGTGCTCCGCATCATTTCTTGTCGGTAACTAAATATGGGCACTCTGCTATTGTAGAGACCAAAGGTAATCCTGATTGTCATATTATTTTGCGAGGGGGCAAACAGCCTAACTATAGTGCTGAAGATGTGGCTGCAATTTCATCGCAGTTAACTGATGCCAAGCTTGCTAATAATATTATGATTGATTTCAGTCATGCTAATAGTAGTAAACAATTTAAAAGGCAGTTGCTGGTGGCTGAGGATGTTTCTGCTCAAATTAGTGCCGGCGACCACGGTATTTTCGGGGTGATGGTTGAAAGTAACCTAGTTGAAGGGCGCCAGGATTACGTGGAAGGCCAACCGCTGTGTTATGGCCAAAGTATCACTGATGCCTGTATTGGTTGGGATGATACCGAAACGCTATTGGCTATGCTTAATCAAAGTGTGTTAAACCGTCGCGGTTAACGTCTAGTAGTTATATCTGACTAGTCCTGAAATAGGTTGACACTTTTTTCAGTTTAAAACGCTCGATGAACTTCATCGGGCGTTTTGTATTTTAAGGCCAAATGCGGCCTTCGTTGATTGTATATTACTACCGATTCGGCAACCATCCTTCTTGCATCAGCAAGGTCATTTGGTTTGCTTAGCAGATATTCATTTTTAAGTATTCCGTTTACTCGCTCTGCAAGTGCATTTTGGTAACAATCATAACCATCTGTCATTGAGCAGGTTACCCCGTGTTTATGGTGCAGAGATTGGTATTCTGCTGAGCAATACTGTATTCCTCGGTCTGAATGATGGACAAGTGCATGATTGCTTTGTCTATGCCTTAGTGCTTGCTTAAAGGCCTGCTTTACTGAACTCGCTTTCATATTATCATCAACCTGGTAACCCACTATTTTTCTTGAGTAGGCATCTGTAACTAGGCTGACATAAGTTTCACCTGCATGAGTCGCTAGATAGGTAATATCTGCCACCCATAGTTGCTCAGGCTTTGTCACATTTAAGCCAGACTTTACGATGTTTGGGTGGCAATGAAAGCGATGATGACTGTGGGTTGTTTTATGGTAAGCACGCCTTGTTGGTACCAAGAGTCGATGTACTCTAAGTAAATCAAATAACCTGTCTCGGCCAATACTGAGTGCACGGTTTTGCATTAGGTGTTGTAGCTTTCTTGTGCCGATGCGAGGCTGAATCATTCGTTCAAACAGAACAAATTCAATCACACTCTCTTCAAACAGAGTCCTACGCCTATCGCGCTGACAGTGTTGGTAATATGCTTGACGCGAGATACCCAAATAGCGGCATGCTCGCATCACTGACAGCTTTAGGACCGTTTTTTCTTGAAGGATTTGCCTTTGGGCTTTTTTACCATGCGAACCCCGTAGTCTTTTTCTAAAACGTTAACCACCGCTTCAAAAAATTCAGCTTTGATTTTGGTATCTTCCAACTCCTTTTCTAGCGCTTTAATACGCTGCTCAGGAGTGAGTTCTGATTTAGCCATCATCGGGCCTTTTGTAAGAGACTTGGGTGTGCCATTAGACCAATTTAACCGACCATGCTTGCGTAACCAAACTAAAACTGTGGAGCACCCTTGAATACCATAATGGTTTTGAGCTTGTGCGTAGGTCATCTCTCCCTTTTCTACTTGGTCAACGACTGCCAGTTTAAAGGCAAGGGAGTAATCTTTTTGAGTTCGCTTAACTGTTGATTTCATAACACTCTCCAAAAAAGGTTTGAAAAGTGTCAACGTTATTTAGGACGGGTCAATCTCATTAAAAAAGGAGGCTTGTGCCTCCTTTTTTATATGCTATCGCTTAACATGGTTAATGATATATTCATTAGCTTTGGCAAGGCTGCCAAATGAAGCGATTAAATTGCTTTGGCCTTTTTGTTGGATCTCGGGATTGCCGGATTCGGTCATCATCCATACCCAAGTTTGAATGAGTGGCAGTGGAGGATATTGAACGTCAGACGATTCCTGCATAATAAATTCCTTCATTGTTATTATTGAGCTTTCGCTCTCACTAAGTACCTAAGGCTTAGTGATGAATTATGAATTTAAGAGTATCAAATTCTTTTTCTTTAGATAATAGTTAATCTTATTAATTAGACTTTACTACTAAAAAACTTACCATTATGTACGACGTAAGGCTTAGTTTGTGCCTGTCGTGCTGTGAGTGTAACAAAAAACTCACTTTTGTACCGAATAAATACGAAAAAATAGTGTAAATCCCTATGATGAAGCTTTAATGACGTTTTATGAGAGCCATGGCGGCCAAAATGATTTATATTAAATCATTCAAATAGTTGTTCGGAAAATGCTATGCGCCCCTCGTTGTATTTTGATGGCCCTATCGACAAGTTAAATTGGCATGTACTTAAACTGTTATGGCCTTATTTACTGGAGTTTAAGGCTCGGGTTGGGCTTGCGCTGATGTGCCTTGTCGTGGCCAAAGTGGCTAGCGTTTCATTACCGTTTGTGCTTAAAGATCTGGTGGACTCTTTAAGTACTGCACCAGAGCAGTTACTGGCGGTGCCTATTGGGCTTGTGGTCGCCTATGGTGCGCTGCGTTTGCTTAATACCATTATTTCCGAAGTACGCGATACCTTGTTTGGTCGAGTGACAGAAAGAGCCATTAGACGACTTGGTTTGTTGGTGTTTGAGCACTTACATCGTCTTGATTTGTCATTTCATTTAGAGCGCCGTACAGGTGGATTATCAAGGGATATTGAGCGGGGAACCAGTGGCATCAATTTTTTGATGCGTTTTATGGTATTCAATATTGTACCAACCCTGATTGAAATTGCCTTAGTGGTTGGTATTTTACTTTATAACTATGGCTGGCCTTTTGCAGTAATCACTTTGTTAGCGGTATTGGCCTATGGCGCATTTTCTGTCGTTGCTACAGAATGGCGTACAGAGTTTGTTCGAGAAGCGGCTAATGCAGATTCACGCTCTAATACTCGTGCTATCGACAGCTTGCTTAACTATGAAACCGTTAAGTATTTTAACAATGAAGTTTATGAGGCAAAACATTACGATAGTGCACTAAGCCACTGGGAACAGGCTAAGCGTAAGAATCGTTTGTCACTTTTTGCGCTTAACGCAGGACAAGCGTTAATTATTTCTGTTGCAATGACCCTAATGCTTGGGCTGGCAGCGATGAATGTTGTTGATGGCCAAATGACCATCGGTGACTTTGTGTTGGTTAATGCATTTATGATGCAGTTGTTTATACCGCTTAATTTTTTAGGGTTTGTTTATCGAGAAATACGCGGAGCGCTGGCCAATATTGAACGGATGTTCTCGCTGCTCGATACCCAGCCTAAAGTAGAGGATAAGCCTGGCGCTAACTCGCCGAACTTAGAGGTTGGTCATTTGACCTTCGACAAGGTGGCATTTCAGTACGACGAAAGGCCCATTCTTAGTGATATCAGCTTTGAAATTAAGCCAGGGCAAAAGGTGGCGATTGTTGGCGACAGCGGGGCGGGTAAATCTACCATCGTTAAGCTGTTATTTCGGTTTTACGATACCGCAGCGGGTAAAATCAGTATCGATGGCTATGATATCAGCGATATTTCCCAGCATGCACTGCGTCAAGCTATTGCGATTGTTCCCCAAGATACTGTTTTGTTTAACGATACCTTACTGGAAAACATTCGCTACGGCAGGCCCGAAGCAAGTCGTGAAGAAATTGAACAAGCAATCGATATGGCTCATTTAACCGCCTTTATTGAGCGTTTGCCTAATGGTGTAGATACTAAGGTTGGCGAGCGAGGAATGAAGCTATCTGGTGGCGAAAAACAACGAGTCGCCATCGCAAGGGCCATACTAAAAGGTTCGCCAATCTTAGTGTTTGATGAGGCGACTTCATCGTTAGACTCTCACTCAGAACAAGCAATTTTGAGTGCCCTAAAAGAGATGGCAAAAGGACACACTTCGTTGGTTATTGCCCATCGTTTATCAACGATAGTCGATGCAGATAACATTATCGTGTTAAGCCGTGGTCAGATTGTTGAGCAAGGTAACCATGATGATTTACTGAGTAAAAAAGGGCTATATTCAAAACTTTGGAATGTTCAGCAACAGTGACTTAGCGCATAATTTGAGATTCGTTGTTGCTAATTCAGGCTTTATTCAGGTTTATTTTGCATAATTGAGGTTATTAAATAGCCACTGTGAGATTATGATGAAAAATATTCCCCTACAAGTAAACATCGAAGGTCAGGCGAGTGTTGTCAAAACTGATTGGCTAGCGATTATGGCGACACTAAAGAAGCGTGGATTGGAAAACGATGAGCTGATGAGCGTTTATTTGGAAGTCTCTTCGGGCTTGAGAGTGACCACCCGAGGCTTAACGTTAGCAAAGGTTAATCCATCAACAGAGCTTAATGGTATTACCCGAGAAGCATGTTTGACCAAGCAAGAATATGCGTCAATCTTAGTCGCTTAATCGATGTACTATTTGGCAAGCAATAACCTAGGTTATTGCTTGCTGTCGTTAATCTTCCAATTATCACACAGTAAGTTCAACTGACTTAAATCTTGAGTAAAGGGCGTGAGGCGCACAATCTCACCAGCTTTAAAACAGACGCTTTCACCTTCAATGACGGTTAATCTGTCGCAACTTTTACAACTTACCGATAACGGGGTGCTTTTGCCGTCGTTGGTTAACATAGAATCACTCACTACCTATTCCTCCTTGATGCCATCCACTTTTATCTATAGTAGATATTGCTAACATTGCAAGCTCATTAAACCGTTAAGTTAGCTAAGGCGAAATTATACCTAAGTATAGTGAATTTACTAATTATATTCGGCCTCGATAAAAGATACTGCCCCAGTAGTGGAGACAAACAGTATATACAACTTCCCAAATTCATCTTCAGCTAGCGGTGCTAAATCAGGTCCGCCCAATGCATGAACAATCAAAGGAGCGGTATTAGAGTGGCCTGCGACAATAACATTACCAGGTTGTTGTTTGATTAGCGCGCTTACTTGGCTGATATGTTCCTCTAGCGGCGCACTGGCTTTAACGACTAAATGGTCGATTTTTTGTTGGGCGATGATAGGTGCAAGCGTCGCTTGGGTGCGCTGATATTGAGTGGTTATTGCGGTACTAAATTTGATTTGTGCTAAACGACTTGCTAGATGTTGTGCGCGTTGCTTACCGGCTTCAGTGAGTTGTGGATCTTTACTGTCTGGCATTTTTTCTGCGTGACGCACAACAACGATGACTTGTTCTTGAGCCGTGACGAGCGTTGGAAAACACAATAGACAACTCAGTAGACAGTAACACAAGATTTTGCGCATATAATAAGATCCTTGTTTAGATTGATAATTCATAGTACCAGAGTTCGCGGTGTGATGGCGTTGATGTTGTTTTAGGTGTGTTGGGCTTTAGTTGGTAAATTTTTCTCATGTTGTCTAAATATTGGCCGATAATTAAACCATAGCCCTTTATTTAATTTTGAGGTTGTTATGGAAATCCATAATCAAAATACCGCCAACGTAAAACCAGCCAATAGCGGTGCTGACAAAGCTGCTAATCAGCCAGCAAGTCAAACAGACTCAATGAGCAATCAAACCGTGCAGGCAACGACCAATCAATTGAAGAACGCTGCAATTTTATCTGCTCAGCACGATGCCGAACTTAGTGCGGGTAATGAACCTATGCGCTTGTTGTATAAAGCCGCAATTGAAGCAATAAATGAAGAGCTAGCGCCTGTGATGGGAGAGCGCGCAATTGAAACAGCGGTTGAAGAGGGGGTTGATACCTCACCGCAAGCCACCGCCGATAGAATTGTGAGCTTTGCTACCCAGTTTTTTAGTATCTATCAACAACAAAATGCTTCAATGGAATATGAAGAGCAGCTTGATTCATTTATGGAGGTGATTGGTGGTGCTATCGATCAAGGCTTTGATGAAGCAAAAGAGATATTAACCAGTCTCAAAGTATTAGAGGGCGATATCGCCCTGGGTGTGGATGAAACCTACTCCATCGTTCAGGCTGGTTTGGCGGATTTTAGACAGAGTATGCTTTCAACCAATGATGATGTAAACGAGGCTGAACAGAGCCAGTAGCTAGCTAGGTACTTACTTGACTCTTTGCGATTTAATGGCAATGATGATTTGAAATCATTGCCTTTTTTGTGAGGTGTTATATGTGGGTAACCGCGACAGTTGTAGAGAAAATCAACTGGAACGATAATTTATTTTCGTTAAAGCTTGAAGCCGATATTGCGCCTTATGTGGCTGGGCAATTCATTAAGTTGTCCCAGCACATTGATGGCAAGCGTATTGCTCGGGCGTATTCTTTAGTTAACTCTCCTGACAGCGAGTATTTAGAAGTGTTAGCCATTGCTGTGGAGCAGGGGCAATTGTCACCACAACTGCAGCAACTACAAGTGGGTGATCAGATTGACATCTCACCCAAAGCCACTGGTTTTATGACACTTGAAGAGTTGCCTGAAGCCAGCACTGAGACCTGTTTATGGCTATTGGCGACTGGCACTGCAGTTGGGCCATTCATATCCATGTTACGCGGCTCAGCTATTTGGCAGGCTTATCCACATATTGCCTTAGTTTATGGCGTGCGCCATCAACAAGATTTAGCCTATTTAGCTGAAATACAGCAGATCCAGCAACACCATGCCAAGCAATTTAGTTTTGTTACCTCAGTGACAAGGCAGGTGGTTGCAGGGGCCTTAACCGAGCGAATTAGCGATGCCATCGCTTCAGGTAAGCTTGAGCAGTTAGTTGGCCATCAGTTAACGGCCACCGATGCACAAGTGATGATGTGCGGTAACCCACAGATGATTGTTGATGTGACTGAGCTTCTAAAAGCGCGAGGTTTAGCGAAAAACTTACGCCGCAAACCTGGGCAAATCACTGTTGAGAAGTATTGGTAAACGGAGCTATTTATGAAATTGTACTATTCGGATGCTTCTCCTTACGCCCGTGGTGTGCGTGTTGCTATCCGTTACCTTGATATCACAGGTATTATTGAGCAAGCGATTAATCCTCTGGAGAATGATGAAGCGTTTGTTGAAGCGAATCCATTGGCGAAAATTCCCTGTCTTGTGCTCAGCGATGGTTCCGCAGTGTTTGATAGTGAGGTCATATTACGCTATCTCGACAGTGAGTATGGCGATGATAAACTGTTTGGCAGTTTGCCAAGCTGGCAACAGCAAACCGAGTTCTCACTGATAAAAGGCCTGTTAGACAGTGCCGTAGGCTTAAGGCAAGAGCAGATGCGCGAAGATGAAGGAGTTCGCTCACCGTTTTGGACTGCTCGATTTGAACAGGCCCTGCTGAGGGGGCTACGTCACCTTACCCATCATGGTGAATTCCATACACAGCAAGTTAATGCTAACACCATTTTGTTAGCCTGCTTATTGAGCTATCTTGATTTTCGACATCCTGATCTCGCTTGGCAAAAAGTGGCTCCAGGGTTGGCGAATTGGCATAGTTCATTTATCACTTTGCCTGCAATGATGTCCACGCAACCTTAGTCGGTTTTACGCCTGCCTCGGCTGTTGCCGCGGCGGTTTTGTTCACCAAATGCACCATATAAGTCATGGGTGATGCCGAAGTCTATGCGGCGTTCGCTATCTGGCTGGCGCCTATCCTCATAATGCTGGTAGTGACACTGGCAGTTGCTGCTATCGCAGTTTGGTAGTGGAATTGTTGGCGCGTCAGCGGATAGATAACGCGTGCCTTGTATTTGCTGTACAGCTTTGCAGGCGTCATCGGCCATAACCACGGCTACTGCATGGTGAGGGTGTATGGAGGTGCCTGTAGCAACAGATGATGAGGGCGGTTGGTCTGAAGCGCTGACAGTCGGTTTAGTGGTTTGCATATCCATTGTAGAACGTCGTTTTTTTCGTCTGCGGTTTGTTGGCAGGAACATTTTTATAACCAATAGGGTGGCAATAGCGAGGGAGACCCAGATGCAGATGTTAATTAGCATTGATTACCACCTTAATGACTTTAATTACTTTAGTTTGCGTTAATGAGTAATTCTAATCTTGATGTTAATTTTAGCTCGCTTATGTGGCTTTAGCTAAATAGAGTGATCTGGGTCGTTTTTTTTATTAATTATCTTGCTCAAATGTATAAGTTTTATTATCCTTTTTGCGATTGATAATAATTATCATTATTCACGAGTGGCACTGAATGCCGCTGTACGGAGAGCAAGAATGAAGATCACCACTGGCCTAGCTGTTATAGGATTAGCATGCGCAGCTTCTGTCGCAAATGCGGCGGACAAGTTAACCGTTTACTCATATCGTCAAGCATTTCTGATAGACCCAATTTTAGCTGATTTTACTAAAGACACTGGCATTAAAGTGGATGTGGTATTTTCTAAAAAAGGCATCGCAGAGCGGATGATGCGTGAAGGACGTTTATCGCCAGCGGATGTGGTACTAACCTCTGACTTTTCACGCTTGATGGAGTTAGCCGACAAAGATCTTGTAGCTGCGGTAGACAGTGACAAATTGAAAGGCAATATTCCAGAGGAGTATCGTTCACCTGAGAACGATTGGTATGCATTGACGATGCGTGTACGTAATGTGTATTCATCTCGAGATCGTTTAGGTCGCCTCGATATCGATTATGAGGATCTAGCCGATCCTAAGTACAAGGGTAAGATTTGTACTCGATCTGGTAAGCACCCTTACAATATTTCACTGGTAGCTTCAATGATAGCTCACCATGGCGAAGCAGACGCTAAAGCCTGGTTACAAGGGTTAAAGAGTAATCTAGCGCGTAAGCCTCAAGGTAATGATCGTGCTCAAGTTAAAGCAGTCAAAGAAGGGCTATGTGATATTGCTATAGGCAACAGCTATTACTTAGGTAAGATGCTGCAAGACCCTAAGCAGGTTCCTTGGGCTGAGTCTGTTTACATTAACTTCCCTAACCAAGATAACCGTGGCTCGCATATCAACGTTTCAGGTATGGCATTGGCAAAGCACTCGCCGAATAAAGACAATGCAATTAAGTTGATGGAGTATTTATCTAGTGATAAGGCCCAGCAAGCTTATGCTGAAGTTAACTATGAATACCCAATTAATGCCGATGTCGCACCGTCAGAGTTGGTGGCTTCTTGGGGCGAATTTAAAGCAGACAAGCTGCCTGTTTTCAAGTTAGCTGAGTATCATGAAGCGGCGGTAAAATTGTTAGATGAAGTAAAATTTGATTTGTAACCTCATCACTGGATACTAATTGTACAAACTCCACGTAAATAGCCTTCAATTTGAGGGCTATTTTTTTATCTAGGTCAATACCTAGTTATTTTTGTGAGTTATAATCGTTCTTATTTAAGCTTAGATTTAGGTTAATACCTCATACTCTGCGCCCGTCGCGTTCATTGGAATATTGGATGATTTTAGGTTTTTCCCGCAGTTGGTCTGTTTCTAGTTATGTATTAGCTGGGTTAGTGGTGTTGCCATTGTTTGCGATTATTGTCCAAGCCATGGTGCCTGACGAAGCCATTTTCTCCCATCTGTTTAATACCGTGTTACCGACTTATATCTCTAATACGTTTTTATTGATGCTGTGGGTGTGTATTGGCGCCTTAGTGATTGCAGTGCCGGCAGCGTGGCTGGTCGCTAGGTGTATTTTCCCTGGGCGGCAGCTATTTCAATGGGGGTTGTTATTACCGATTGCGATGCCTGCTTATGTCGTTGCATATGTCTATACCGATTTGCTCGACTATGCTGGGCCTGTGCAGCGAAGTTTGCGACAACTGTTTGGCTGGCAATCACCACAAGATTATTTCTTCCCAGAGGTTCGCTCTCTAGGCGGTGCTTCGGTGATGTTAGCGCTGGTTTTGTTCCCCTATATCTACTTGTTGGCCAGAACGGCATTTATGGAGCAATCCTCTAGCTTACAGCATGCATCTAGAGTGATGGGCTGTGGTCCATGGCGAAGCTTTTGGCGTTTAAGCTTGCCGATGGCACGACCAGCGTTAGCCGTTGGTGCTTCGTTAGTGGCGATGGAGACGGTGGCAGACTTCGCAACGGTCAGCTATTTTGCTGTGCCAACCTTAACCACCGCGGTGTATGATACTTGGCTTGGATACGGCAGTTTAGCGGCCGCGGCGAAGTTGTCGGCTATTATGCTGTTAGTGGTCTTTACTATGATTGGCGTAGAGCGGTTTGCTCGAAGGAAGCAAAAGCTGTTTCAGAAGCAAACAGAAATTAATCGTGGTGACTTATATCCACTGCGCGGAGTGAAGCGTTGGCTCGCCACAGGGTATTGTGGCCTGTTACTGTTTTTCTCTTTTTTACTGCCTTTTATTATTTTGCTGCAATATGCGGTTCACTATTTTGAAGAAAGCTGGCACAGCCAGTTCTTAGCTTATAGTTGGAACAGCTTTTATATCGCTGCCATTGTTAGCGTGCTGACTGTTGCGCTGGCTTTGTTACTCATGTTTGTACGTCGCTGTAGCCCTCGAAAGCAAGATTTATTGCCTTCTCGATTGGCATCTACTGGCTATGCATTGCCAGGTACCGTACTAGCGATTGGTATTTTAGTGCCGCTCACCTATGCCGATTTTGCAATTAACGATCTGTATGCTTATTTTGACCGACGTGGTCCAGGCCTGCTTTTAAGCGGCAGTGTGTTTGCTTTGATTGCAGCATTTTGTATTCGTTTTAGTGCTATTGCGATCGGCAGTATTGAGAATAGCTATAAAAGAGTCAGTCCATCACTGGATATGGCGGCAATAACTATGGGGATGAAACCGAGACTGTTGATGTGGCGTGTGCACCTGCCTTTGCTGCGAAAGGGCATATTTGCAGGACTGCTATTAGTGTTTATCGAGTGTATGAAAGAGCTGCCTGCTGCATTGTTGTTACGTCCTGTTGGCTTTGAAAATTTGGCGACTTATGTTTTTCAGTTTGTGTCAGATGAGCAACTTGAACATGGTGCTTTGGCTGCTATTGTTATTGTGCTGGTAGGCCTCATTCCCCTTATTTATTTAAACCGTTCTTTGGAGCAGCATTAATTATGTCAACACTGACGATTAGCAAAGTATCTAGTGATTATCAAAGCCAACGGGTGCTGACAGAACTGTCTTTAGAGGTTGAGAAGGGCGAGATTGCGGCATTGCTCGGGCCGAGTGGCTGCGGCAAAACCACCTTGCTAAGGGCAATTGCTGGTTTACAAGCGGTTTCTGAGGGGGAGATATATATCAATGGTGAGCTGGTTTCATCACCTGATGTACATAGGCCCAGTGAGCAACGTGGAATAGGGATGATTTTTCAAGACTATGCGTTATTCCCTCATTTAACTGTTGCTGAGAATGTGCTGTTTGGTGTCAAGGGACTGGATAACACGGCTAAGCAGGCACGGCTGAATGAAATGCTAAGCCTTGTTAAGCTGGAGGGCTTGGGCGAACGCTATCCCCATGAATTATCAGGTGGCCAACAACAGCGAGTGTCGATTGCACGTTCTTTGGCCTATGAACCTGAGTTGTTATTACTCGATGAGCCATTTTCTAACATTGATGCAAAAGTGCGCAGTGAAATGATGTTAGAGATCCGTCAAATCTTGAAAGCGCGGGGGGTGAGTGCGATTTTCGTGACTCACAGTAAAGATGAGGCGTTTGTATTTGCTGATAAATTGGCTTTATTTAAAGATGGAGCGATAGTCCAGTACGGTACTGCTGAAGCCTTGTATTCCGACCCTTGTGACCGTTATGTGGCAGATTTCTTAGGTAGCGGTAACTATATTCCAGCTTCAGTCTCTGATAATTATCAGGTTGATACACCGTTAGGTGTGTTAACCAGCACTAAGTTATTAGCTCATCCAGTAAATTATGAGGGCCAGTTACTATTGCGACCGCAGCAGATTGAAATTGAAGCAAACGAATGTGGTCAAGGAGTGATTGTAGAGCGGCGTTTCCTCGGTAATATTTGTCACTATCAAGTTAAGCTCGCTGAGCAATTTTACGAAGTAAAAAGTCAATTATTGCAATTAACACCAGGCCAGCGGGTACAATTGTCTGCGCCGAGCCATGAGCTGGTAGTGTTTTAACTCATGCTTTGAAAACAATATTGGCAAGCTAGTGGATATTGTGTATTACTGGTTACTATGATTAATAATAAGTAATTTAAACCACTAGTTGATGTTTCAGTTGCTGATTTTGTGCTTCGCTTAATACTATTAATCGCTAAAGTTTCGCATAATAATGCCGAAATTGAGACAGACATAAGGTGAGAATTGATGGACAATCAGGCTATGCCACGTGAACAAATAGGTATTTGTGCGGAAGGGAACCTACACAGCGTTTATTTGATGTTTAATGCTGAGGATAATGTTGAATCTCAACTTCGTCCTTGTGTAGCTAATGTTGCTCAATATATTCATGAGCTTGCAGACCAATACGCCGACAGTGCGTTTAACGGTTTTGTGGCAATTGGGGCAAATTACTGGGATAGCCTTTATCCTAAGGCTCGTCCTGCAGAATTAAAGCCTTTCCCTGCAATGCATGTTGATAACCGTGATGCACCGGCGCTTGAGTATGATCTATTTGTTCATATCCGTTGCGATAGATTCGATATTCTTCACCTTGTAGCCAATGAAGTATGTCAGATGTTTGAAGGGCTGGTAGAGTTGGTCGATGAAGAACGCGGATTCCGCTTTATGGATAATCGTGATCTGACTGGCTTTGTTGATGGCACTGAGAACCCTAAGGGGCATGGCCGCCAACAAACTGCACTAGTGGGGGATAACGATCCTACCTTTAGAGGTGGCAGTTATATTCATGTGCAAAAGTTTGCCCATAACCTCAGTAAGTGGAACCGTTTACCGGTTAAAAAGCAAGAAGACATTATCGGCCGCACCAAAGAAGAAAATATCGAATATGCCAGTGCCGATAAGCCACTGACTAGCCATATTAAACGGGTTAATTTGAAAGATGAGCAAGGTAACTCGCTAGAGATTTTACGTCAAAGTATGCCTTATGGTTCAGTCAAAGAGCAGGGCTTAATGTTTATCTCTGTATGCCACAATGCCAGTAACTTTGAAAAAATGCTGCATAGTATGGTGCACGGTGATGGTGCGGGTAATCATGATCACTTAATGCACTTTACGCAGGCACTGACCGGATCATCTTTTTTCTGCCCGTCGTTAGACTTTTTAGAAAGCGAAGCCAATTAAAACAAAACGCACCTTTAAGGTGCGTTTTTTATGGTTTACTCGGTATCATTATCCCAATAGTTAGTGGGTCGCTTGGCGTAGACTTCATCAATGCTACGAACCTGAACCTTGTTGTTTTCCGGGTAAACAACAACGTCATGTTGATCGCGGTTGCCTATCACCATGAAAACGAAATCACTGTCAAAATCGTTTCTTAAGGTATGAGAAATCGCACTGTTGGCGGTAAAACAGATGTAATCGCCTTTTTTAAATAGATGGGGTTCACCATCAATAAGTAAGGTAGCTTGCCCTTCTATGGCGTAGAGGTGTTCCTCTTCTTTTGTATGATAATGGGCTACAGAAGAGGTTTTACCTGGAGACAGTTTCTCCATAGTGACACCGATTTTTTCGCAACCCGCCGCATCCCCGATATGCTTTTGAGAACTGGCGTATTTATCTGTGTGTTGCCATGATTCCCAACAGACGTCATTGATATTAATTATTTTACTTGTCATCGATACATCCTTAGCCCAAAAACGGCGCTGACTCTGGTTATACCAATCGGCATAAGAAAGTGATCTACTCAGCGCTATTTTTGGCAAGCTAGTTCTAGACGAATAACTTAAGTAATAGTGGTTCTATTGGGAAGTTATTCAACGAAGAAATAGGCAGCCAAAAAAGCGCCCAAAGGGCGAGTTTTAGCACTTCTGATACTGTGTAAACGAACTTGAACGTAGAGTAACTATGCCCTTCATTCGTTGCAAGCCACATGGATGTGGTGAATGTCATTAATGCAGGAGCATTTAATGACCTTGTCTTAGAAGCGCTAAACTCTCGCTGAGCGATCACATCTTTATGCCGATTGGTATTAGTTAGCCTCTCACGAATAGTTTGATGATTCAATATATTGTATGCGATTTTATGGTGACATAAAAAAAGAAGCGCCTTGGCGCTTCTTTTTTGTTGTTATTTACGCTGATGTTTAGTCAGCATAATTGAATAATGATTTAACCGTTTCTAAGGTTTTGTCGATCTGCTGAATGTTTGATGGGCAAATAAAAATGGTATCGTCACCGGCGATGGTGCCTAAAATGCCCTCTGGCTTGCCTATCGAATCTAACAATCTAGCGATCAATTGAGCCGCACCTGGACTTGTGCGCACGACAATCATACTTTGGTTGTGGTCAACATCGAGCACTAAGTTTTTTAATGGACTCCCAGCTGTTGGAACTCCTAGTTCGGCAGGTAAGCAATAAACCATCTCCTGTTTCGCATTACGGGTCCTTACGGCGCCGAATTTACTTAACATCCGCGATACTTTAGATTGGTTAATGTTGTTATAACCCTCACTCTGCAGAGCGTTGACAATCTCACTTTGCGAGCCGAAGCGCTCTTCTTTAAGGATTGCCTTAAATGTTTTTACCAACTCATCCTGATTCTTACTTGCTTGCATAATATTTTTATTCTTTATTCAAAAATCTGGCTCATTTTGAATATCTTTGACTTTTTTGTCAACAATTACTCGAATTGCCTGAATAAAAATTCATTTAGACTTGTAGTGAAATTACAGCAATATCTAGGTTGTTACATTTTGTATCGACCCTGTGTTGAGCTATTGCTTCAAATTAGAGCTAAAACACTACATAGAGACGCAATTCAACATAAGTTATGGCCAAATTATCAGTTGCACGACTAAGGGATAATTGAATTTTGTTTGTGATTCCAGTAATGTTGCGCCATCAACAAATTCGATCTATATCACAAATATCCAAGAAATAACGGAGATGACTATGAAAGTTGCAGTACTTGGTGCCGCTGGTGGTATTGGCCAGGCTTTAGCCCTACTTTTAAAAACTCAGCTACCTGCCGGTTCAAAACTATCCCTATATGACATTGCACCAGTGACCCCTGGCGTTGCAGTAGACCTAAGTCACATCCCTACTGATGTTGATGTGAAAGGTTTTGCTGGCGAAGATCCAACTCCAGCACTAGAAGGCGCAGATGTAGTGCTTATTTCTGCCGGTGTTGCACGTAAGCCTGGTATGGATCGTTCGGATCTTTTCAATATCAACGCGGGTATTGTGAGAAACCTTGTAGAGAAGTGTGCAGCAGCTTGTCCTAAAGCATTGATTGGTATCATCACTAACCCAGTAAATACGACAGTAGCGATTGCTGCTGAAGTACTAAAAGCCGCTGGCGTGTATGACAAAAACCGTTTATTCGGTGTGACGACGCTTGATGTGATTCGTTCTGAAACCTTTGTGGCGGAAGCTAAAGGTCTAAACGTGGCTGATGTTAATGTTAACGTTATCGGTGGTCACAGTGGTGTGACCATCTTGCCGCTGCTTTCTCAAATTGACGGTGTGAGCTTTACCGATGAAGAAGTAGCTGCATTAACAACGCGTATCCAAAATGCGGGTACTGAGGTTGTAGAAGCGAAAGCGGGTGGCGGTAGCGCAACACTTTCAATGGGCCAAGCGGCTTGTCGCTTTGGTTTATCACTTGTTCGCGGTCTGCAAGGTGAAGCCAATGTGGTTGAGTGTGCCTATGTTGATGGTGGTAGTGAGCACGCTGAATTCTTCGCTCAACCAGTCCTTCTTGGTAAGAATGGCGTTGAGCAAGTGCTTGCCTATGGCGAAACCAGTGAGTTTGAAGCCAATGCGCGAGACGCTATGCTTGATACGCTAAAAGCGGATATCACTTTAGGCGTTGACTTTGTTAAGTAAGTTAACCTTTTAAATTAAAAAAGGAGCCATCAGGCTCCTTTTTTGTTGTCCCTGACCCGTCCTGACCCGTCCTAAATAACGTTGACACTTTTCAAACCTTTTTTGGAGAGTGTTATGAAATCAACAGTTAAGCGAACTC
>NZ_JBHZSN010000013.1:0-145284 GCF_043643685.1 Shewanella waksmanii | reverse complement strand
GCAGCGCTGCTTGCCGTGTCAGTGGGAGCGCATTATAGGGAGCTGAAGTTTTTGTGCAAGCGCTTTTTGAAAGAAAATGACATTTTTATTGCCAAGCGTGCATTTATCAGACGAAACGCACAAAAAAGGGGCTAAAAGCCCCCTTTTTTAGCGCTTTACACGCGATACCCAACCATTATTGGCTAAAGAAGCGTGATTCTTGGATCGCTTCTATCGTGTTGCCATCTGTCATGGTAGAAACTTTAAAGTTAATCTTGAGCATCGGCCTAGATAGGTCAACCGGGTCTACGGCAACACTAATAGGTAATGTCAGTATTTCTCCACCTTTCATGCTGACTTGTTGCGGTCCATACCATTGATAGTTTGGTAGACCTTCAATGCTCAGGTTATATAGGTGCGTTTGCTCGGTCTTATTGAGCAACTTAAGGGTAAAGGTGTTTTCAATTAAACCTTGGTTATTTTCTCTAAACAACTCATTACGATCGCGAATCACATCGATACGCACAGGCGCAATCGTAGCGCTGGCATAAATAAAGATAACGATCATTGTGGCCAATACCGCACCATAGCCAACCAATTTAGGACGCAAGACTTTTTGTTTAATACCGTCAAGCTTATTTTCAGTGGTATAGGCAATTAAGCCTTTGTCATATCCCATTCGTTCCATGGTGGTGTCACAAGCATCAATACAAGCCCCACAATTAATACACTCATATTGCAAGCCGTTGCGAATATCGATTCCGGTAGGACAAACCTGTACACATAAGTCGCAGTCGATACAATCGCCAAGGCCAAGCGCTTTAGGATCAGCTTTACGTGAACGTGGCCCGCGGGTTTCACCACGCTTTGCATCATAACCGACTATGAAAGTGTTCTTATCAAACATTGCCGCTTGGAAACGTGCATAAGGGCACATGTGAATACACATTATCTCTCGCATCCAACCTGCATTACCGTAGGTTGCGAAAGTAAACAACACCACCCAAAAATACACCCCGCCACTGGCATTGAGTGTAAACACATCTCGGTACACTTCTGATGTTGGTACGAAATAGGACACAAAGGTCATCGCCGTAAGTAAAGATATCGCTATCCAAGAAGCATGCTTTGCGGTTTTGCGCCATAGCTTATTAAAGCTCCACGGCATTTGGTCTAACTTAATTCGCTTATTGCGTGCCCCTTCTAGTTTTTCCTCAAACCAGATAAAGATAAAGGTCCACACTGTTTGCGGGCAGGTATAACCACACCACACACGCCCAAGATAGGTGGTAACGAAAAATAGCCCGAACGCAGCTACCATTAATAACGCTGCCAATAAGGTGAGATCTTGTGGCCAGATAGTGAGAGCAAAGATATGAAACTTTTGCTCGCTTAAGTTAAACCAGACTGCTTGTCTATCTCCCCAGGGAATCCAGGGTAGAATTAAGAAAAATAGCATCGCAACCCAACCTAAACGCCTTCTTAATTGGGTCCATACACCTTCAATTGCTCGCACATAAATTCGGTTTCGCGGGTTAAATCTGTCTGCCTTACTGGCATCAGGCTGGTGAATCTTAATCCGTTCTGCCTTGGAAAAGTCTTTCTTGGAAGAATTTGAGGTCATCTTTATAGCCTTACAGCTTTAATAATGCATAAAAACTAGCTTATTATACTCACATATATCACATTTTGTTCACCAAAAACTGGGGTTAGATCACATGAAAGGCTGGATTATTTTAGCTATCGGCGTGGGGTTACTCTATTACCTTGCTACCGAAACCAACGAGCTCGACAAGCCCATCGCCCAGACCGAAGCACTACTTAGCCAAATCGAAAACAAAATTGATTCCATGACTGGTACGCAAATCATCAAAGTTGATAACCGCATTAAGAATATTAAAGCTGAAATCAGCGATAGGCTTTCTAATGCAGAGTTAGTCGCTTTGGACGCGATTTTAGCCTCTGAACATAGTGTAGCTGAATATAAGCAAAGCTTCTGTGGAAGCAACGCAGATCGTCATCCCGCTTTAAGTCGCGATAATCAGCGCTTTATTTGCGATAAAATCAACTAAACTCCCCGCTTTTAACACTGGCAATTGACCTAAGTAGAGAATAAGCCTAGCCTTTGCAGATTACGTTTTAATAATCCGTGTAAAGGCTATGCTATGACTCAGAAGGTTTCCGATATATTTGATCCTACGCTTTGGGAACAGGTATCTGGATTTGAATTTGAAGATATTACTTACCATAGAGCCAAAGATCAGGGCACTGTAAGAATCGCCATTAATCGCCCAGACTGCCTCAACTCTTTTCGCCCTAAAACCGTTGACGAACTGTACACCGCATTAGATCACGCCAGACAATGGTCTGATGTAGGTTGTGTATTGCTGACAGGAAATGGTCCATCGGCAAAAGGCCAACATTCCTTCTGTGCCGGCGGCGATCAACGCATTCGTGGGAAAGACGGCTATAAATATGAAGGTGAAGAAGCTGGCAAACCCGATATCGCTCGTATGGGCCGACTACATATCTTAGAAGTGCAACGCCTAATACGCTTTATGCCTAAAGTGGTTATTGCTGTCGTACCAGGCTGGGCTGTTGGCGGTGGTCATAGCCTACATGTGGTGTGTGATTTAACCTTAGCCTCAAAAGAACACGCTGTATTTAAACAAACAGACCCTGATGTCGGTAGTTTTGATTCTGGCTATGGTAGTGCTTATCTGGCTAAGATGATCGGTCAAAAGCGGGCTCGCGAGATCTTCTTCCTTGGCTTTAATTACAGTGCTGAAGAAGCATTTGATATGGGTATGGTTAATCGCGCCATTCCCCACGCCGATTTAGAAACCGAAGCGCTTGCCTGGGCAAAAGAAATCAATAGTAAGTCGCCAACGGCGATGCGTATGCTTAAATACGGTTTCAATTTACCCGATGATGGCTTAGTGGGTCAGCAACTCTTCGCTGGGGAAGCCACACGTCTTGCTTATGGTACCGATGAAGCGCAAGAAGGCCGAGATGCCTTTTTAGAAAAACGCGACCAAGATTTTAGTAAGTTCCCTTGGCACTACTAAAGTAACGACTAAGGTATGTAGGCCGTTCAAGCTACTTGCTAAAGCGACTTGTTGTTAGTTATCAAGCCCAGAAACCAAGTAGCTTCACTTGAGAATGCCACTGTAGCCAATAACCGCAGCAGAAAGCGTCGGCCTTAATCAATCACGCTAATAATCGCAATCAATACAAAGCTCACTTTAGGTGGGCTTTGTCATTTTTAGGCCATGGAACATTTAGCTCTCTGGGGTGATGTTGAGCTCAGCTTTGATATAATACCAATCGGGATAAGAAAGTGATCTAATCAGAGCTATTTTTGGCAAACGAGTTCGAGACGAATAACTTAAGTAATAGTGGTTCTATTGGGAAGTTATTCAACGAAGAAGTAGGCAGCCAAAAAAGCGCCCAAAGGGCGAGTTTTAGCACTTCTGATACTGTGTAAACGAACTTGAACGTAGAGTAACTATGCCCTTCATTCGTTGCAAACCACATGGATGTGGTGAATGTCATTAATGCACGACTATAGGGGTATAGGAGGTAGAGTAACGCAGGAGCAGTTACCGAGGAGCATTTAATGACCTTGTCTCACAAGCGCTAAACTCTCGCTGAGCGATCACATCTTTATGCCGATTGGTATAGTTTGTACAGCCAAACTATCCAGAGTAATCAAGCCTTTCACCACCATTAACATGTTTGTATTGCAAACAAAGTTTACCCACCAAAGTTCAACAAAATCGAGTTAATCGAAAAAGCCTATCAAATTAATCTATATCGAAAGCTTTATCTTTTAAATGATAATGATTATTATTTGCCCATCAATTAAGGAGGGTATCACTATGGCTAAGACTATCACTTTTGCAATTTTACATTTCGGTGTCGCATTCACTATTACTTATTTATTAACAGGCAGTGTAGTAATAGGTGGCGCTGTTGCACTTATCGAACCAGCTATCAACACCATAGTGTTTTACTTCCATGAAAAAGTCTGGAAACGTTACGAAGCTCGTCACCCCCAACAGCCTATTCAAATTTAGGCTGTTAGTGTTCAAAAAACGAATAGGCAGTTGTTGTCATAAAATCTTCATAAAAGTTTGATGCGAGCTCAAACAAACTGACTTATTCACAAGCCAAGCCCAAGCAAACTTAAATCAATATTAACTCGAAATGAACTATGGCAAACAACGCCATTATCGTTAAAAGTCATGACAACATCTAAAGCACTAATACAACTCACTTCGTTATTCCAAGCAGAAATTTAAGACTATTTCACTTGCTTTTCAGTGAAAGTTCTGCAGCGCTTTAGTTACCCACATTAGCAATTACTTTATTACTTCAGTTGTTTCGCTGCCTTCAAATCCACCAACAGCACACCGTAACCAAACTGTCATATTTACATGTCTTAATGCGCTGGCTTTCAATTTGTTGAAGCAGATAACACTCTCTATAACCATTTTAAGTGGAACTTGTAATGAAGAAAGTAATTGGTTTACTTACAGCTGTTGGTTTAATGGCAACCCCGCTTGTTCAAGCAAGCACAGTTACAGTATCTGGCTCAACCTCTGTAGCCCATGTCATGGAAGTATTAGCTGAAAACTATCAGAACAGCACCAACAAAAACGTTGAAGTGCAAAGTACCGGATCATCTGCGGGGATTCGCGCAGCAAAAGATGGTACCAGTATGATTGGCATGTCATCACGCAATGTAAAAGACAGCGAGCTTACCAGTGATATTAAAGAGGTCGTTATTGCCCGCGACGGTATTGCTGCTGCAGTTAACAATGCCAACCCAGTCAAAAACCTTACTCAAGAACAGATCGCAAAAATCTACCGCGGTGAAATCAAGAATTGGAGTGAAGTTGGTGGAGAAGCACGTCCCATCGTTGTTGTCACCCGTGAAGCAGGTTCAGGCACTCGAGGTGCATTTGAGGAGATCATGAAACTACAACGTACCGTTAATGGCCATAAAGTCACAGCTATCTCACCAACTGCACAAGTAGGTAATGGTAACGGCATGATCAAGACAATTGTTTCCAATAACCCTTATGCCATTGGTTATATTTCACTTGGCAGTGTTGATGATTCATTACGTGCAATCGATGTTGATGGTGTAGCTGCAAGCGACGACAACATTGCTGCGGGTGACTACAAAATTGCCCGCCCATTTATCGTATTGATGGATAAAGCAGCCCCAGACACAGCTAAGCAGTTTATCGACTACATCATGTCTAACGACGGTCAAAGCATTGTCGCTGCTGAAGGCTACATTCGCGTTCAGTAATAGACTTTTCCAAAAAGACAGCGATTGCTCCATCGCTGTCTTTTTGGACTTTTTATCATCGGTAAGACATTGAGGCACAGTGATGGATACGGCAACTAAGATCCGCACAGCAGAATTAAAGCTAAAGCCCAACAAAAGCTTTGATCCAATCGGTATGATTTTTCATGCGCTATTTTTATGTAGCGCCATGGTGGGCGTGATATCCGTCGCCACCATTGGTTGGTTTGTATTTCAAGAAGGTTTACCTGCTTTTTCTGAGGCAGGCGCAGTTAACTTAATCACCGGACGAGAATGGCTTCCGCCAGCCCTTTACGGCATCTTCCCGATGATTGTTGCATCACTCATATCGACCTTAGGTGCGGTTATGATTGGTGTGCCCATTGCTATATTAACAGCAGTGTTCCTTGCAGAGCTGGCCCCAAAGTGGTTGGCAAATATTGTTAGACCTGCCGTAGAACTACTTGCAGGCATTCCCTCTGTTGTCTATGGCTTCTTTGGCTTGGTCATTATCGTACCCGCCATCGAGACACTATTTAATATCCCCGCTGGTAACACAGTACTGGCGGGTATCATCGTATTGGCAATTATGATTTTGCCAACGGTCATTACCATTTCAGAAACATCAATTAGAGCGCTTCCTGCTAGTTATAAAGAAGGGGCGTTAGCACTCGGTGCATCGCATATTTACAGTATTTTTAAGGTACTGGTTCCGGCCGCTAAGAGCGGTATTTTAACCGGTGTTGCGCTGGGCATTGCCCGCGCTATTGGTGAAACCATGGCGATTATCATGGTAATGGGTAACGCCCCTGCGATGCCGGGCTCACTGCTTGAGCCAGCTCGAACATTAACAGCAAACATCGCCATGGAAATGGCCTACGCTACCGGCATTCATGCTAGTGCACTTTACTCGACTGGCATCGTGTTATTGGCCTTCATTGTATTGCTCAATGCAAGCCTACTTTATGTAAATAGAAAACGAGCATAATCATGAGATTAACTAGAGATAATCAAGACAAAATCCTGCTTGTCGCCATTTGGGGCGCTGCCGCAACAACGATTATGTTTCTGCTGTGGGTAGTTTGGCACATCTTAAGTAATGGTCTAGCCCACGTTACATGGGACTTCATCACTGGGGCCTATACTCGCATTGGCGAAGCGTCTGGTATTTGGGCGATGATCGTATCTACCGTTTATATGGTGCTGCTATCACTAGCCATTGCCGCTCCTATTGGCATCATGACGGCAATCTACCTTACAGAATATGCCAAACCCGGTAGCTCAGTGGTAAAAATGATTCGCTTCTGTATTGAGTCATTAGCGGGTATCCCCTCTATCGTATATGGCCTATTTGGCATGACGTTCTTTGTCACTACGTTAGGGCTAGGGTTCTCGATTTTATCAGGCTCTCTTACCTTAGCGATGCTGATTCTGCCGGTATTGATCCGTACCACTGAAGAAGCACTACTTGCAGTGCCATTAAGCTACCGAGAAGGCGGATACGCGTTAGGTGCGTCAAAAATCTATACCATTTGGCGGTTAATTTTGCCAAGTGCCATGCCAGGCATTGTCACATCGGTCATTTTAAGTACTGGCCGTGTCATTGGTGAGTCTGCACCGGTTTTCCTCACTGCGGGTATGGTGACTCAAATACCAGAATCTGTGTTGGAATCAGGCCGTACCCTAACCGTACACCTCTACAAATTAACACAAGAGCTATTTACTCAATATGAGTGGGACCAAGCCTATGCAACTGCAACTGTGCTGATTGTATTGGTGCTCGTGCTCAACATGGCAACCAAAGTGATTGCCAGCAAATTTAATAAAGCATCTCATTAAGGTCAGTAACCATGAACAAATTAGCCGTTAACAATTTAAATCTATTTTATGGTGACAATCACGCCCTAAAAGATATTTCGCTGCCGATTCCTGCTAAGCAAGTCACCGCACTAATCGGGCCTTCTGGGTGTGGAAAATCGACCTTGCTGCGCACACTAAATCGAATGAACGATCTTGTCGAAGGTGTAAAAATTACTGGAGAAATTGCCTTTGAAGGTGATGATATTTACCGAGATGTTGATGTTAAGCAGCTAAGAATGCGAGTAGGGATGGTATTTCAAAAGCCTAATCCCTTCCCTATGAGTATCTATGAAAACGTCGCTTTTGGCCTAAAAGCCCAAGGCATAAAAGACAAAAAAGTTCTTGATGCGGCAGTAGAAGAATCTCTACGTAGTGCCGCGCTTTGGGATGAGGTAAAAGATCGACTAAATGCTCCCGGCCAAGGGCTTTCAGGTGGCCAGCAGCAGCGCTTATGTATAGCACGCACCATAGCAATGAAGCCTGAAGTCATTTTAATGGATGAGCCAACAAGTGCGCTGGATCCGATTGCAACTCATAAAATCGAAGAGTTAATGGATGAGCTGCGTAAAAAGTTCACCATCGTGATTGTGACTCACTCCATGAACCAAGCAAAACGTATCTCAGATAAAACCGCGTTTTTCTGGATGGGTGAATTAGTAGAACATGGTGAAACAGAGCAAATTTTTCATCAACCAAGGGATCAACGCACCCAAGGCTATGTCAGTGGTGAATTTGGTTAACTCAGCCACATCAACAACTGTAGTAAAACGATCACTAACAGTATGCCGCTAACGCTTTGCCAAAAACGCAATGGATCACGCACCAGCAATGGTGCGTTTTCAGTTTCGGTTAGCACAGCCTGATTGGGAGTCGACAAGTCAGCTACCAGCTCAGACATACTGGTATATCGCTGCCGGTTATCAGGGTGGCAGGCTCGCTTTATCACCTGATCAACCCAAAAAGGCACATCTTGACGATGCCGACTAAGCGGTTGGTATTGCCAGTCATAAGCTTGTCGACTGGATTGATAGGTTACATTACGTTTTTTATAGGGCCGCTGACCGCTGAGCATTTCATACAGAATCACTCCCATAGAAAAAATATCCGACTGATGATCAGCTCGACCATCAATATACTCGGGCGCAATATAACCCAAATCGCCTAGGGGTAAGGTATCTGCCGAGAACTCACTTTCTACCAGTCCTCGTGCATCTGCTGCACCATAATCTAGCAATACAATATCGCCATTAGGCTTGAGCATCATATTTTCTGGCTTTAAATCTCGATGAGTCACTCCAATGCGCTGCAATGCGCGGACTGCCGCAGCCATCGCTGAAAAAACGTCTCTAACCTCAGTTAACGATGGCTTTGGGTGGTCAAACATCCATTGCCGCAAAGTAATGCCTGGCACAAATTGGCATAAGTGATATAAAAAACGAGACTCCTGCGGATAGATACGCATTAACAGTGGTGAGCAAGTTCGCTCGCCAATCCATTGCTCACGAATAAATGCTTTGCGATAATCCAGATCATCTTGATAGTTGAGTGACGGGACTTTCATCAAAAAGGTTTGTTGATATAACGGCGACTCAACCGCATAAATATGGCTACGACTACCGCTATAAATCACCTTCTTCACTTGCCACTTATCAATACTTTGCCCTTGTTGCAGCACCGGAGGGATCACCCGATGTAACAGCTGCTGATTTAGCTCACTAATATCTGCATAAGGTAGCGTATTCACCTTAACCAATAGGCAGCTTAAATTATCATCACTCCCCGCCATAGCAGCTTGCGCTACAATGTTATCGGCACACTGCTCTAAATCGGTTTGCTTTGACAACAACTCACTTAATTGTGAGTTTGACAGCCAATCATGAACACCATCTGTGCTTAACAGGTAAATATCATCACGCTGCAATTCGTGAGTTTGATAGTCAACCTCAACTTGACTATCAATTCCCAGCGCTCGGGTAAGAAAGCCTTTGTCTCCTAATCCTTGGCGACAATGATCTTTGGTCATTTGCAACAACTTACCCTGGCGATAACGATAAATTCGAGAATCACCGACATGTAAAAAATGTGCCGTGGCCGACTTGAATACCACAGCACTAAAGGTTGATACGAAGCCATTATGACGCAACTGTGACTGCTGAGAATGATGATAAAGCCAGCGGTTTAGCGAGCTTAATACTCGCGATACCGCCTGCTTAACACCCCAGGTATCTGGCGTTGCATAATAGTCTTCAATAAACTGGGTAACACAGGTTTGACTCGCTTGCTGACCATGCTGGCTACAGCTGACACCATCAGCAATACAAGCAACGGCACCTTTGTGGTTTAGCTGCGACGCGCGGGTTGGTTTGCGCGCCGCGAACGCATCTTGGTTTTGTTCACGCAAGCCAGCACTAGAACAACCACCAAAGCTGACATCAAGTTGGTTATGGCTGGTTAAACTAGGCTGCTGTTGTGTCATAACTAGGCCAACCTAGTGGTTAGAAACTTGAATCAATTCAACACTGCCATCTTCATTAACCTCGGCAATTTGGCCTTTAGGCTCCTCCATAAACAACAAGATAAGGAAGCCTAATACGGCAGTTGCCGAGATGACATAAAAGAAGGTGCTGTAATCAACGAATGATAAAACGGTGAGGTAACATACTGCGCCGACATTACCATAGGCACCTGTCATGCCGGCAATCTGTCCTGTCATACGACGTTTAATCAATGGCACGGTGGCAAATACCGCCCCTTCGCCTGATTGTACGAAGAACGAACACACCATTGCCGCCGCCACAGCAACCCACACCGGCCACTCGCTGTTTACTTGCCCCATTAAGAAGTAACCCGCCGCTAAGCCTGCGGTCAGAATAAGTAAAGTAGGCTTACGACCAAACTTATCAGAAATCCATCCGCCACCCGGACGCGACATGAGGTTCATAAATGCATAGGCCGAAGCCACCATACCGGCAAGCACTGGGGAAAGGGTAAAGGTTTCGGCAAAAAACAGTGGCAACATTGATACCACCGCAAGCTCTGATCCAAAGGTGGCAAAATACAATACATTAAGCACAGCAACTTGCTTAAACTTGTACTGATGAACTTCTGGAACTGGCTGGCTAAATATCCACTTGTTCACCTTCCATACTTGACTCACTTCATACAGATACAGCACAGCTAAACCAGCATAAATAAAATACACTGTCATATCGGTTAGCATGGCGACACCGCTGGGCGATAATTTCCATGCCAGCAGCGCTAGCGCACCATACATAGGTAGCTTCATCAATAATAGTAACCAGAAATCTCCTTTCGAGGTCACCTCCATCGCCGTCAGATTTTTCGGTTTAAAGTAGGTCGCTCCTTTCGGGGTATCTTCAACATTGGTGTAAAACACAAAAGAGAAAATCAAGCTCATAACCCCGGTAACGGCCATGGCATAGCGCCAGCCATCATCACCGCCAAACATGAGTGCAACGGTTGGTAGAGTGAATGCAGCAGCCGCCGAACCAAAATTACCCCAACCACCATAAATACCTTCTGCGGTACCTAGCTGATTATGGGGGAACCACTCAGACACCAAGCGAATACCAATAACAAATCCAGCACCAATAAAACCAAGTAAGAATCGCGCGATGGCTGCTTGAGTAAAGCTGTCAGCTAACGCAAAGGCAAAACAGGGCAACGAGCAAATCGCTAATAATGCGGAATAAACCAGCCGTGGGCCAAACCGGTCAGTCAACATCCCGATAATGACTCGGGCGGGAATAGTAAATGCGACATTAAGAATCAACAGCGTCTTTATTTCTGCCGTGGTTAATCCCAATGTTTCTTTAACCGACTGCAATAATGGCGCAAAATTAAACCACACCACAAAGGTGATAAAAAATGCCATCCAGCTTAAATGTAGCACTTTCATCTTGCCGCTAAACGACAGTAGGTTGAAACGATTATCCGTACTCATAGTGACTCCTTGTAACTACAACTTACCTTTTTCAGGCCGCAAGAAGCTAGGCCACTTGCATTGCAGCTTTAAAATTAATAATTCGGTTCAATAGGCAGCCTATTGCTGCCCCTCAGGCTTAAGCAGCGCTTAGTAGTTGTATCTTTTCACCCGCATAACGCACTTGATACGTTTTGAGTTGATGTTCTGGAGACTGCAAGCAGCTACCAGTATTTAAACAAAAATGTTGTTTATACAATGGAGAGGCCACCACGACCTGCCCCTCGATACTGCCCATGATGCCTCGCGACAATACATTGGCTTGGCCTATTGGGTCATAATTAGAAACCGCATAAAGGCTGTCCGTTGTGCGGCAGCGAAATATAGCAACCTGTTCACTGTTCACCAGTGCACATACCCCCGTACCTGCTACCACATCATTACGATGGCAAATATCTATCCAATGACTCATGGCGCCTCCTAATCGACCAACTCAACTATGTTTATTTGTTCTGCTTGTAACTTTGGTTTAGGCACACGTTGCGCTCGTTCGCGGGCAAACGCCAAACCATCATCGTTCTGTTCACTATTAATAAAATGCTGGAATCGCTTCAGTTTCTCTGGACTTTCTAGCGTGGTTTTCCACTCACATTGATACTGAGCAATACAATGAGCCATTTCAGCTTCTAGCTCAGCAGCAAGGCCCAGTTTGTCGTCAATGATCACCTCTTTAAGGTAATCTAGCCCCCCCTCCAAGCTTTCTAACCACACGGAAGTGCGCTGCAAACGCTCAGCACTGCGGATATAAAACATCAAAAATCGATCGACATATTGAATTAGTGTTTGATCATCAAGATCCGATGCAAACAAATCGGCATGACGTGGGCGCATCCCACCATTACCACCGACGTACAGGTTCCAACCATTTTCGGTTGCGATAATACCGACATCCTTTGACTGCGCTTCTGCACACTCTCGGGTACATCCTGATACGGCAAATTTGAGTTTGTGGGGTGAGCGCAAGCCTTTGTAACGATTTTCAATATTTATGGCAAAACCCAAGCTGTCGTTAACCCCATAACGACACCAACTATCACCCACACAGGACTTAACCGTACGCACCGACTTACCGTAGGCATGGCCAGTTTCAAATCCCGCATCCACAAGACGGCGCCAAATCTGCGGTAATTCATGTAGCTGAGCCCCAAATAAATCGATTCGTTGACCGCCAGTTATCTTAGTGTAAAGATCGAAATCTTTAGCGACTTCACCCAGCACAATCAGCTTTTCAGGGGTGACTTCACCACCTGCAATACGCGGGACCACTGAATAAGTGCCATCTTTTTGCATATTACCAAGGTAAACATCATTGGTATCTTGCAATCCCACATGGGGCTCTTCTAACACGTAGTCATTCCAAAATGAGGCTAAAATCGACCCGACAGTTGGCTTGCAAACATCGCAACCCAGGCCGCTGCCATGACTTGCCAATAGCTCATCAAAAGTTTTTATTTTTTTGATTCTGACAATATCGGCCAGTTCTGGTCGGGTGTAAGCAAAATGCTCACACAGATTGTTGTCAACTTCATGGCCCAATGCAGCAAGCTCACTGTCGAGCACTTGTTTGACTAGTGCACTACAACCACCGCAACCTGTAGACGCTTTAGTGCAACTCTTTATTGCCGCCATATTTGTGGCGCCATCAGCAACAGCGGCTATCACATCACCTTTAGTCACATCAAAGCAGGAACATAACTGAGCAGACTCAGGTAAAGCCTCTACGCCAACACCTTGGCTTGCTTGGCCTTCAACATTGGGCAAAATCAGTGCTGAAGGGTGATCTGGCAGTGGCATGTCATTAAGCATCATCTGCAACAGCGAACCATATGCATCAACATCACCGACTAGCACCGCACCCAATACGCGATCACCGGCCTCATTGACGATTAACCGCTTGTAAACTTGAGCCACTTCATCATGGAAAGTATAAGATTGTGCTCCTGGAGTATTGCCATGGGCATCACCAATACTCGCAACATCCAAGCCAAGCAGCTTCAATTTGGTACTCATATCTGCACCGGTAAATCGCTGAGATTCACCACAGATATGGCTTGCTGCCGCAGCGGCCATGGCGTAACCCGGGGCCACTAAGCCGAAAATACGCCCTTGCCATAAGGCACATTCACCTATGGCGTAGATGTCATTATCGCTAGTTAAGCAGGCATCATTAATGACAATACCGCCACGCTCACCAATCGCTAAGCCACATTGGCGAGCCAACTCATCTTGCGGTCGGATGCCCGCAGAAAATACGATCATGTCTGTTTCTAAGTGACTGCCATCGGCAAAGTTCAGTCGATAGCGACTTTGCTGACCTGCAACAATTTCGGTGGTTGCTTTGTCGGTATGCACGCTAACCCCGAGATCTTCAATTTGATGTTTAAGTAAGTTAGCACCACCATCATCTAATTGAACCGCCATTAGCCGTGGTGCAAACTCAACAACATGGGTTTCCAAACCTAAGTTTTTTAGGGCGTTAGCAGCTTCTAAGCCTAACAAGCCACCACCAATAACGACGCCTTTTTCACTGTGGCAGCTCGACTCGGTAATCGCTTCTAAATCATCAATGGTGCGGTATACCAAACAATGCTCAGCTTCATGACCGGGAATGGGGGGAACAAAAGGATACGAGCCAGTCGCCAGAACCAGTTTGTCGTAATGCACTTGTTCGCCACTTGCCGTAGTCACACTGTGGGCTTGAGGATCAATATGCGTCACTTTTTCATTTAAGAGGAATTTCACCCCGTGTTGCTGATAGTAATCCGCATCAGTTAGCGCCAAATCTTGCTCGGTTTTACCATTAAAATAAGCACTAAGCTGTACGCGGTCATAGGCAAGTCGAGACTCTTCTGAGAATGTCGCTAATTGAAATTGCTCAGCCTTTTCATGCGCCAACATGTTATCGATAAACTTGTGGCCAACCATGCCGTTGCCCACCACAAGTATTGAAATTTTTTCCATTATGATTCTCTCCAAACGATGAACTAGGCGCTAAGGCGCGTGGTGGAAACAGCGGTTGTCGATGCAACTTGTTGTTCAAACCAACTAAGTTGCTCTGCTAAATCAACGACTTTGCCAACAACAATCAAAGTGGGGGACTGCAACTGATGTTGTACAACAAGCTCAGGTAACTGGGCTAACTTGCCCTGTATCAAGCGTTGGTCTGTAGTACAGCCACGCTCTATCAATGCCACCGGCGTTTGACTATCTAGTCCAGCAGCTTGCAACTGTGTGCTAATCA
Source organism: Shewanella waksmanii (assembly GCF_043643685.1). Taxonomy (GTDB): domain Bacteria; phylum Pseudomonadota; class Gammaproteobacteria; order Enterobacterales; family Shewanellaceae; genus Shewanella; species Shewanella waksmanii_A. The sequence goes on along the minus strand of NZ_JBHZSN010000013.1, from coordinate 130,881 downwards.
TTTGGCTTTTACTCAACCCCATATAAAACACTAAGGTGTGGTTTAACAATGCAAGCCCGTGCCAATTAATTTGCAGATCGGTTTCAGCGTGTGCAGTAACAAAGGTACAACCTTGAGACACGCCTCTGTGGGTCAATGGGATACCGGCATAAGCCGTACAACCTGCCGCTGCGGTAATACCAGGAATAATTTCAACAGCAATGCCTTGCTGTTTTAAGCTCATCACCTCTTCGCCACCGCGACCGAATACAAAAGCATCCCCGCCTTTTAGTCGGCAAATATGCTTACCTTGAAGTGCTTTCTCAACTAACAGCTCATTGATGCGAGATTGCTCAACACTATGATGATTTTTGGCTTTACCGACATATAAGGTTGGCGTTGTACTTGGAAATAATGCGCAAATTTCCTCGCTAACAAGGCGATCATAAATAATTAGATCGGCTTGCTGTATACAGCGTAGTGCTTTGACCGTTAACAACTCCGGGTCTCCTGGGCCGGCCCCAACAAGGCTAACGCTACCTTTCTCCTTGCCACTAAACGGGAGCACACTCTGCTTAACTTGGTGTGTTGGTTTACTCATAGTTAGCCCTCTGCCTGATTCGTGTATCTTGTGGAATAATTTGAGCAAAGGTAGTGCCAACTTTATCGGTCACAATTAAAAAATACACATAAACACATGAATATATTTAATTTTTAATGAAACACGAAAGCAAAGGAAAGTTCAAAGGTATCATTTTATTCAATACAGACTTGATATTTGCGCACCCTGTTAGTGCAAACAAAGATCAAAACAGGGCATATCAGCTATATCACTGAAAATTATACAAACAACCACATACCTCTTTATAGGTACACCTATAGAATAACAAAAATAAATAACTGTAAAATATAGATTTATTTTTAATAACTTATAATTACCCTCCTCTGGCCTAAAGATTGCTACGTACATCAACACCAATGTAAACAAGGTGATAACCCAGATGAGCCAGAACCCTAGCAGTCCATGGATAAAATCAACCTGCGCCTATTGTGGTGTTGGCTGTGGTATTGAGGCAAAGCCACTCGTAAATGGCTCTTTATCTATAAGAGGAGATGAACATCATCCTGCCAACTTCGGGCAGCTTTGCTCTAAAGGTATGGCATTGGGAGAAACCACAGTCACCACAGGGCGTCTATTACACCCTCGCATTGACAACCGCGATAGCAACTGGTGTGAAGCACTGGATTATGTAGCCGAAAAATTTACTCAAACTATCGACAAATATGGCCCTGACTCTGTTGCTTTTTATCTATCTGGTCAGCTGCTAACCGAAGACTATTACGTAGCAAACAAACTAATGAAAGGGTTCATTGGTAGCGCTAACGTGGATACCAATTCACGACTATGCATGTCATCCAGTGTCGCAGGCCATAAACGTGCATTTGGCAGCGACAGTGTCCCCGGTTGTTACCAAGATATAGACGATGCCGATGTGGTTATTTTAGTCGGATCCAATTTGGCTTGGTGTCACCCAATTCTTTTTCAAAGGTTCAAAAAAGCCAAGAAAAAACAACCAGGTAAAAAACTCATTGTCATCGATCCTAGAGCAACAGCAAGCACCGTTGAAGCCGATCTACATCTTGCCATTAAACCCGGAACCGACGTGTTACTGTTTAATGGTTTACTGAACTATTTAGCCAAGCACCAATTGACCGATAATGAATACTTATCTCAACATACCCAAGGCTATGCAGCGAGCTTAGAAGCTACCCAGCAATGTGATGATATAAACTTACTTAGCCAAGAGTTAACGGTAAGCGAAACCGACGTGTTGGCGTTTTTCCAGCTATTTGCCAGAAACGATAAAGTCACCACCTTATACTCGCAAGGCGTGAATCAATCGAGCCAGGGCACAGATAAAGTCAACAGCATCATTAACTGCCACCTCGCCACAGGAAAAATTGGCCGCCCAGGCGCAAACCCGTTTTCAATAACAGGTCAGCCTAATGCCATGGGGGGCAGAGAAGTGGGTGGCCTTGCCAACACTCTCGCCGCACACCTGGACTTTGACAATAAACAGCATCTACAGCTTGTGAGTGAATTTTGGCAAACCGCAAATCTAGCAAGCCAGCCCGGCTTGAAAGCTATCGAGATGTTCGATGCTATCGCCAACGGCACCATTAAAGCGGTATGGATCATGGCAACCAACCCAGCAGTCAGTTTGCCAAATAGTGAATTTATTCAACAGGCATTAGCCAAATGCCCTATGGTCGTTGTCTCTGACTGTATTGCCGATACCGATACCGGCCGGCTAGCCAATGTGCAACTACCAGCCCAAGGCTGGTCTGAGAAATCCGGTACAGTCAGTAATTCAGAGCGGCGAATATCTCGGCAGCGACGCCTTACTGTGTCTCCCGGTGAAGCTAGGCCAGACTGGTGGATGGTTAGCGAAGTGGCGAAGAAAATGGGATTTGCACATGCATTTAATTATCGACATGAAGCCGATATTTTTCGAGAATACGCTGGGCTCACCGCAAAAGCACACGCACAGTTTAATACCGACTTGGATTTATCAGGTTTAGTCGATATCAGTGATAGTCAATATATCAATATGTCGCCACAACAATGGCCAGTCACTGAGTATCAACCCAATCTTGTCCATCAACATCTTTTAGACAAAGGCCGCTACTACACTGCAAACGGCAAAGCGAATTTAATTCCTGTCCGTTATCAGCCTTCGCCGCAGCAAACAGACCAACAATATCCACTGCTGTTAAATAACGGCCGAATTCGCGATCAGTGGCATACCATGACACGTACCGGATTATCGGTGACCTTAAGCAGCCATCAAGCCGAACCGCAACTTTGGCTTAACCCCAAGGATGCAAAAAAATATCAACTTCACCAAGGCGCAATTGCTTGCATTGATAGCCACCACAACCGCCAAGCGATCATGATGCGGGTAAATCTTAGTGAGCAGATGCCAACTGGGCAGTTATTTGCGCCAATTCACTGGAACAACAGCAATGCTTCTGCAGCAAAAATTGCCAGTTTAGGTCACGCCGTTATTGATCCTATCTCTGGTCAACCTGAGATGAAACATACCCCGGTCAAGGTAACGCCTTTCGATTACCGTAGCCAAGCCATGTTAGTGAGCCGAACCGCAGTTGAATTCAGTTCAGATATTGCATATTGGGTGCAGCAAACCATTGATGGCGGTTACCGCTATTTTATCGCTACTAGTATGCAAGTTAGCGAACTTACTGAACAGTTAATGCAATTACGCCCAAACACATGTGCCCAGCAGAGCAGTCAATCGAGCTCATCACTGCAACGTTTTATTATGACCGGTCAACAGGGTATAGAGTTCGCATTTAGCTGCGCTAAGCATATCGATGTCGATCAATATGATTGGTTTAGCCTACTGCTCAGTCCCACCAATACCGCAGAGCTAACCCAACGCCAAAACAGTATTTTGGCAGGACAACCGCAAGGCGAGTTAACCAAAGGCAAAATAATCTGCGCCTGTAAACAGGTTGGACTAAACCAGATTTGTAGCGCCATCAACAGCCAAGGACTGACAAGCACACAGCAGGTACAACAGGTTACGCAAGCGGGCACGGGATGCGGTAGCTGTATTGCAGAGATACAATCAATTTTGGCACAAAGCCTTGAGCCAACAAACTAGTTAGTAAGCACTTACATCAAAACCAATTTTAATGTAAGTGCTAAATTAATAACGCTTATTTTGGTCGCAATGCCAACACTTTATCAATATCCTGTGCGCTATTTCGTTGTGGAACTTGCTCCCACTCTTCGCCCCAAGCGCGATTAACGATGCGCCCGCGTTGAACTGCTTGACGCTGCTCTAGCTGTTTTGCCCATCTTAAAACATGGGTATAGCTGGCAACATTAAGGAACTCAGCCGCTTCATACAAGTTCCCCAATACCAAGTTGCCATACCAAGGCCAAATAGCCATGTCGGCAATACTATAGGTATCACCCGCGACAAACTCATGTTGAGCAAGCTGCTTATCTAACACATCAAGCTGACGTTTTGCCTCCATGGCAAAGCGGTTAATCGGGTACGCTTGCTTTACGTCAGCATAAGCATAGAAATGACCAAATCCGCCACCTAAAAACGGCGCAGAACCTTGTGCCCAAAACAGCCAGTTCAATGTTTGTGTCCGTTGCGCACCCTCGGCTGGCAAGAACAAGCCAAACTTCTCCGCTAAATGCACTAATATAGAGGCCGACTCGAATACATTCACTGGCTGTTCACCACTGTTATCCACCAGCGCGGGGATTTTAGAGTTTGGGTTAACCCCAACAAAACCAGATGAGAACTGATCTAACTCACTAATATTTATCAGAAAGGCATCGTACTCAGCCTCTTTAACTCCTGCGGCAAGCAACTCTTCCAGCATGATAGTCACTTTCTGGCCATTTGGCGTTCCTAAGGAATATAACTGTAGGGCATGGTCACCGACAGGGAGGCCTTGCTGATGTCGCGCACCTGAAACAGGACTGTTTATGTTAGCCCATTTATTGCCACCTTCGGTGTCATTAACCCAAACTTTAGGGGGAGTGTATTCGCTTGCCATGGGAGATCCTCAATTAAAAAAATGATGGTCACTATTCAATATCTGGCCTTTTGTCTCAGTTACAAGGGTCTAGATAAATCATTGTTGACATATTTAATCAGGTATTTGTATAAGCCATAAAAAAAGCCTGAGTTGACTCAGGCTTTTTTGAATCGAGTTTATCGAGACTAGCTGATGTAACTTTGGCCAGCATAGACCACAAAATGTCTTAAGGCCAACACCCCTAAAATCGTGCTGCAAGACACAGTAATAAGGAAACCTTTGGTATGCTTCCAAGCGCTAGGTGCAAAGGTGCTTGCTAATACAGGAACCCCGAGACCTAAGCCCACAACACCAAACCAAAACACGCTAGCCCAAGTGCCTGTGGTAATTGCTGCAGTAGCTGCTTGTGCTGCTGGCCCAGAGAAATTTAGTCCCACAAATAGCAACACTAAACACAGTGCCTCATTGAAAGCCACAGGGTATTCGATGCGATGAACCTGCTCGATACAATCTGACTCTTTCTTGCTGAAAAACAAGGTTGCGACAAGAATATTCCCCGCCGATCCCGCTGATAATGCCGATGCTAAGAACAGCGCTGGCAGTACCGCCGTATTTAAAATGGGATAACTGATCATCGCCGACAATAAAAAGCCGGTATACCCCCCCCCCCCTAAAGCTAACGCAAAGATTAACTTGTTTAAGCTGCCTTCAAGTTGACGACAAACCTTAAGGGTACCCGCTAGCCAAGGCGCATATTGCAGTAGCTGCTTTTCAAACACTAAAGCTGCAAACACAAACACCAGTGGGATATACACCAATAGTGCGAGCCCCCCCCAAGCCATTACAGAGGTAAAGTTGTAGTTAATGAGGATAAGATAGAACTCAAATGGCTTAGTTAAATCTAATACCAGTAGCGCCATACCCAAACAGATTGCCACAGGGCCAATGACTGCCGCCGCTTTTATCACAGGTAACCCCTCACTGGGTAAGCCGCGACTTTGTTTGTACCATTTAAGCCCCATGTCCACCAGCATTAATGGTCCCGTTTACCTGGTAGATGATGACGATGCCATTATTGATGCCATTGGGTTTCTTATGGAAGGTTATGGATATGCCCTAACTAGCTTTCAATGTGGGCAAACATTTTTGGCTAATATAGACCTACAACAGCCTGGTTGTGTCATTTTAGATGCTCGCATGCCCGGGCTCACTGGCCCAGAAATACATCAGCTGTTAAAACAAGCCAACAGCCCGTTGGCGGTTATCTTCTTAACCGGTCATGGCGATGTCCCTATGGCTGTAGATGCCTTTAAGAATGGAGCATTTGATTTCTTTCAAAAGCCTGTTCAAGGGGCGGCCCTATCCCAAGCTATCAATAAGGGGTTGGCATATAGCCACCGCCAACATTGGAAGCTAAGCCATCAGAATCTCATCAACAGTTTATCGGCGCGAGAAAAGCAGATATTTGAGTTAGTGATTGCAGGTAATACCAATAAACAAATGGCCAACCAGTTGTGTGTTGCCATTCGTACCATTGAAGTTCATCGCGCCAAAATGATGAGCAAACTGGGCGTTAGCAACTTAGCAGAACTGGTAAAGCTCGCACCGTTACTGCATATGAATTAACCGGTAAACGCAAGCACTGCATAAACAGCGGCTATTCAAGGTGTTGTTGAAGCTTATTTTTTAGTGGTCGCAGCAACATTTCACTCCATATCACGGCGTAAAGGAATGGCAAAATCAACACAGGTACCGAGTAACGGAGCAGCCACTGTATATGATCACGGTCAAACTGCTGGCCCAGATCAACCACAAATGCCACAAGGCCAACCAACCACACCAATACCGCACTGGCATACACATAGGTGATTTGATATTGATACAAGCTGGCTAAGCGCCGAAGAGGCTCGCCTCCCTGAATATCTTCAGCAAATAGATATTTAAGTCCGGCTAGACTTTTTAGTAGTCCATCAACTCCCACACTTAGGCACGTTAGCAACCCCGTAAAACTGAGCAATAAAATCGCAATGGGTAAATCGATATAGGTACTGATTTCAGCGACCACAGAAAATAAGCTAAGCATTAACGCAACAGCTAATACAATGACTAAACCACCTCGCATGATCTTCTCCTTTGTCCAATCAGCTTCAATGACGGCATTGCTCCCTTGTAAATCAACAGGAGAAACTTGGTAGGCAGAAGCTAAGGCTAATACCGACTCTGCCGACGCTCGCCCTTCGGATTCTATCCGCTGAACCGTTCTAAGTGACAGGCCACTTACTTTGGCAAGTAACTCCTGCGACCACCCCTGACGTCGGCGGTACTGTTTCAATTTATCAACGCATAACTGCATGGGTTAACGTTCAACCTTATGTCCATATTCACCTTAAACAGCATGAATGACCTCCCCTAATTAGGCAATAAATATAGCCCGCCAGTTTTACGCCAACGCGGTATTTTTCCCTTGATGACACCTAAAAAAGTCGCTAAATTTAATTAGATAGCGAAATTGCAACCACTGGTTGACAAAATAACAACCACACTTGCTAGTCTGCAACCCACTGATTTTTTACGCTAGCTCCACTACCACATACGAAGGAATGCATGACATGATTTTAGCGGAAAAGATTACTAAATTAAGAAAACAGTTGGGCTGGTCTCAAGAAGAACTCGCAGAGAAAATGGATGTTTCTCGACAATCTGTATCTAAATGGGAAAGCACCAATAGCATTCCTGATTTAAATAAGATAATTCGTTTAGCTGATATTTTTGAGGTGTCGACAGACTTTCTACTCAAAGATAACTACGAAAACATGAATGAGCATCTAGATCAAAAATCTAGCAGCATCACTCAAGTTAGTTTAGAACAAGCCAATGACTATATTGACAGTAAAATGCAGACGGCAGCACTCAACACCAAAGGGGTGATTCTATGTGTTTGCGCGGCAATTCCATTGTTTTTCTTCAAAGCGATGGCTGAAACTCAGCGACTCAATATCAGTGAAGACCTTGCCACTGCAATCGGTCTTGTCAGTGTGTTAGCGCTGGTGGCCATCGCCGTAAGCTTTTTTATTAGAACCAACCAACACGAAGCTGAAACTGAAATTATCGATAATGAAAAATTTGAACTCGCCTATGGTGTTCATAGTGTCTTTAGTGAGCGCTTAAAAGCATATCGACCCAGTTACAATAGCAAGCTGACTATCGCTATTGGTCTGTTTATGTTCAGTTTTGTGCCATTAATGGTCGTAGCCGTATTATTCAACAGCACTGAAGCGGTGATGATGATGCTGATATTACTGTTAATGATGCTATCTGCTGGACTGTATATCATTATCCCCGCATCAGCCCGCTTTGATGCTTACAATAAGATACTTGAAGAAAGCGGGTTAGAAACCGAGAAGTCTAAACGCAACAAACGCGCTGAAAAGCTCGCTGCTTTCTATTGGCCATTGATCACCGCCATTTATCTAGGTTGGAGTTTATGGACCATGGAGTGGGGCGTAACCTGGATAGTTTGGCCTGTTGGTGCGGTTCTATTTGGGGCTTGTGTTGGATTAATGGAGCTATTCAATAAGCAAGATGACTAAAGCCATTTGTGGCCAACTATAGATGGCCACACTAATTACACTGTCCTTTTGGGTGTAATTAGGTTCAAAATACCAATTGGTCAATAAGGGTACGTAGATGTTGTAGGCCTTTACCTTTATTGACCATTTTCCAAGCCATATAGATATCGTCGGTTTGGTTATGAGCGTCAGTGACCTCTATTGCCACCAGCTCACCTCGCGCTAGTTGATGCTGTACACGGCCAACGGGCAAAAAACCTACGCCGATACCTGCGGTAATTGCGGCAATTTTATGATCAACGCTATCGACATAAAATCGTTGCGACTGCTCAATCACATTGGTTGACCAGGGCACCCCTTTTTTAGCTGAATCATGCACAACAACAGTGCGATACTGAGCAATATCCGCCTTAGTTATAGGTTGGTTTTGATGTGCGAGTGGGTGCGAGTGAGCAACGATAAGTTTTTGTAGAATTTGATAAACCGGCGTTGCTCTAATTCCTTGCTGGCTAGGAACCGGCGCAGGCGCGCCAATTAATAGATCAATTCGGTCTTCAATCAATGCTTCCCAGCCGCCATTCATCACCTCTTCAGTTAAATCTATTTCGATATTAGGGTGATGAATTAAAAACTCTGCCAATACAGGTAGTAATAAAGTCACATCAAAAATTGTGTCGAAAGTTACCCGTATTTTGGGTTCCCAGCCATGGGATATGGTTTGAGTTTGCTGAGCAATATTCCCAACAACCCCTAGCACTTTACGTCCTTCATCTAACAAATATCGGCCTGCAGGCGTCAATATTGATCGCCGCCCTTGGCGTACAAACAAGGTGACAGACAGCTGTTCCTCGAGTTTTTGCACTATATAAGATACCGCTGATGGCACTTTATTCAATTGCTCCGCTGCAGCAGCAAAGCTACCTCGATTATCAATCGCATCCAATACCAGTAGCGCTTCTAATGTAATAGGAGAATGCTGCATAACGGCCAACCTAATTGTTCAAATATTTTGAACATATTAGGCAAATAATGACGGTTATTCCACTAATAAAGCTTATTTACAATGGCTTCATATTCAAAGGCAACCACAGTAATACGCCTAAAAATTTGAGGAAAAGTAAAATGAACACACTATCGCTAAAAACCATTCTAAGCTCGCAATCTAGCTTATCAACCCTCCCCCTCCGCCTTATCGCCGGCACTATCTTCGCCGCGCACGGAGCACAAAAACTGTTTGCTTGGTTTGGTGGTTATGGATTAGAGGGAACAGGTCAATGGATGGAATCCATCGGCCTAGCACCAGGCTTTTTAATGGCATTACTTGCCGGTAGTGCAGAATTCTTTGGCGGCCTTTTACTCATCCTAGGCCTGTTAACTCGACCAACTGCATTAGTACTTGCCTTTACCATGCTGGTGGCCATTTTTAGCGTGCATTTTGAAAATGGTTTGTTCATGTCAAACAACGGCTATGAATTTGGCCTAGCATTATTTGCAATCAGTTTAGCTTTGGTATTTCAAGGTGGTGGACGTTTCGCCCTTGATAACTCACTGGTTGGCAAAATTAGCTAATCCTATTGTCATTCATCACAAAACAGTTAAAGGAGCATCATTATGGGACTTATAGTTGACGGTAAGTGGGTCGATAAGTGGTATGAAACCAAAAGTAATAAAGGTGAATTTCAACGCCAAGAAAGCCGCTTTCGCCATACCATTTCAAACGATAAGGACAGTATTTACCCTGTCGAAGCGGGTCGCTATCACCTGTATGTCTCTTTGGCATGTCCTTGGGCACACCGGACTTTGATATTTAGGCAGCTAAAACAACTTGAAGAGATTATCTCTGTAAGTGTGGTCATGCCTGAAATGCGCGAAAACGGCTGGCAGTTTGGCGAAGATGGTAGTGGTTATAGCGATGATTTGTACCAGCAACAATACATGTATCAACTGTATTTGCGCGCTGCCAGTGACTATCAAGGTAGAGTTACAGTGCCGGTATTATGGGATAAAAAGACCCAAACCATCGTCAATAATGAATCCAGTGAGATCATTCGCATCTTTAACAGTGCCTTTAACGATCTAACGGGTAACCATGACGACTATTATCCCGTCGCACAGCGTGACGAAATAGATGCTGTTAACGAACGTATTTACCACACAATCAATAATGGCGTATACCGCGCAGGTTTTGCGACCACTCAAGAAGCCTATGAACAAGCTTTTGATGAATTATTTGCCAGCTTAGATTGGCTAGAGCAGCACTTAAGCGACCACCGTTATTTAGTGGGCGACACATTAACCGAAGCTGATTGGCGTTTATTTACCACTTTGATTCGCTTTGATGCGGTTTACCACGGCCATTTTAAATGTAATCGCAATAAATTAAGTGAATTCCACCACATCAGCAATTATGTGCGCGAGTTATACCAGTTTGCCAATGTGGCAAGCACTGTCGATCTGCAATATACCAAGGTGCACTACTACGCCAGTCACGACAGCATTAACCCGACGCTGATTGTCCCGAAAGGTCCGCAGCAAAACTTCAACTTACCCCATGATAGAGCTAGCGTGATCGGCTGATCACGCAATAGAGCGAGGAAGTAACATGATTAACGCTATCTCCTATGAGCAACTAGGCAAAGCCAATTACGGTTGGCTACAAGCTAACTATCATTTTAGCTTTGCCCATTATTACAACCCCGAGCGTATGGGCTTTGGTACCTTACGGGTAATTAATGACGATAAAGTACAAGCAGGAGGTGGCTTTCCTTCGCATCCACATCAAAATATGGAAATCATTAGCTTTATTCGGAGCGGCGCAATAACCCATAAAGACAGCATGGGCAATCAAGGCGTCACCGAAGCTGGCCAAGTACAAGTGATGAGTGCCGGTACTGGGATTATGCATTCGGAATACAATCTATCCAAAGAAGCATTAACCTTGTACCAGATTTGGATAACACCAAAAACCATGAATATCGCGCCGCGTTGGGACAGCAAACAGTTTCCAACCACGGTCGCTAGCGATGAGTTACCGCTGTTAGTCTCTGGTTACGCAAAAGACAAAGAACAAGCACTTTACATCAACCAAGATGCAAGAATTTACGGTGGTAAAATCGCAGCAGGAAGCCAAATCACTGTGCCTATTGCTCATCAAGCTTATGTGCTTGCTTCACACGGCAGCTTTACCGTGGCCGATAGCGACAATGAACCAGTTAGGTTAAATCAAGGTGATGGCGCCCAAATGACCCAACAAGATGAGCTAATAATTACTGCTGAAACAAACAGCGAAGTGATAGTGATTGATGCGCCGTAGCACCACAAATAGTCGTGCTCGAAAATTACAAAATTTGCAGGATCTTTACTTGTATGGGTCCTGTTTAATAGCGTTCAAACCTACCATCCATTGTCTACTGCTAATAGCGAAATAACATTAGATGAACAAGGCGCCATTTTAAGCTAAACAGTATTTAACTCAGCAAACCCTAAAGCTTCAGTTTAAGGTTAGTATCTTAAGCAAACTAACATGAGATATGCAAATAATGAAACGACTATTAACCCGATTGGCATGCCATCTTAAATGAGCTAAATGCTGTTGCTGACATAGTTGACTTTCAAACTGTTAGCTTAACTTTCATTATCTGAAAGCCTACATCTCCACAATGAGATTGAATATTGAGCAAAAAATAAAGGCTCTACCATGGACAACTATTCTGACTTCCCATTTCGAGAGCTTTATTTTTACAATCACCTATCTAACTCTTGCTACAAGTGGTTTTTATGACTGTTATACCACTTATCATAAGCTAACTATGGGCTGACTTGAAAAGAATTCTCGACAAATTCACACATTGCTATACTGAGAAAACAAATCTCGTCAAAACTCATCGAGTGGAGCTCTGCCATCATAGGGAATGCTTAGAAAAAGTATAAGATACTGTCACTAATGCAATTCATTAAATTGATAAATAAGCGTAATCAAGTGACCTCGATACTCAAAGTAAATACCATCAAACACCCCCCCTCCAGGAACCTTAACACATAGTTCAGGACACAGCTTCAGCTGAAAACACCGAGCGGCTGTGTCCAAAAAAACGACTTGGGATGCGTCAAACTCCAAATAGACACCAACAAAAGGGTAAATGGCTTTAAACAAGCTTTCTTTAGCCGAAAATGTCAGCGTTGTTGCAACCTCAATTGGAATATTTCGTTCATCAAAAAAGCACTGTTCCTCTCCTGACATGACTATTTGCGCGATATCATATGCTGTCTCAAGTCGCATGATAGGTTCAATATCGACACCCAACACTACATTACTTGCTCTCTCTGATACCACAGAAATTGCAATGTCGGCAGTATGCGATATCGACCCCAGAGTATTATCTGGCCAAAGAGGTACTCGCTCTCGACCTGACCTGACCTGATGTTCGCGTACCCCGAGCTTTGACAGAGCGCATTTTGCAGCATAACGACCAGCAAGAAATTCAGCTTGTCTAGTGGCAACAGATTGTATGATACGCATTGGCTTTTCAATTTCAAAAGAATCAAATAGTTGCGGATGATAATCAGCTTGCGAATAATGACAAACGCAAAAATGCACATTAAAACGTTTATAAAAACAAGTTGATAGAGAGGAAATAAACTCCTTAAATGGTTGTGCCCTCTGCTCCCCTTTAGCCACTATCATTTAACTTACCTCTCGATAGCCCATACCACTTGATTGAGCAAGAATCTTGGTTAATAACATACAAATATCTCGCAATGCTGCATCGTTATGGTTAATAAAAAAATGCCCTCCCGTATACGATTTGACAGTTATAGGATACATAGTAAAAGCCTGCCATTGCTCAACTGTAGTGGCAGGAACCCTACAGTCTTCAGTACCACACAATGCGGTTATCGGACATGCTAACTTATTGACTTGCCCAATATAGGTTTCAGCTATTTGAAAGTCTGCACGAAAAGTGGGTTCGAGCAATGCCATCATTTCCTTGTTCTCACGCAACTCATCTGGAATACCATCCATATCGTAGATTATTTGCATAAACGCATCTGAGGAAAGTGTATAGGTTGGTGAAGAAAAGCATGGGATATTTGGAGCTCGGCTGCCTGAAGCAACAAAGTGTAATGGCATAGGCAAGCCGCGAGCTGTGGCACGCCTGATAAATTCATAACCAACTCTAGCCCCAAGACTATGACCGAAAATCGCATAGGGTTTTTCAGCGAGCAAGTGGCTATCTTCTAGCAGGTTTTTAACTAACTCCTCCATGGAAGTATAAGGTGACTCGAAAAAACGAGCCCCCCTACCTGGGGCGTTTAGAGCAAAAACTTCAAAGTCTTGAGGTACCTGCTCTGGCCAACTTGAAAACATCGAGGCATTACCGCCAGCACAAGGAAAGCATATAAGCCGATACTTAGCAGATGGGTTAGGAGCTATCGCTTTAAGTAGAGGTTGTGAATTAGTCTTAAAGCCTTTTGTCATTGGTAAGCAATGCATAATATTTATCCTGTTTTAAATACGCTTTAGACGCATAAAATGTATAGAAGAAACGCTAAACCAATTGACTAAACGACTGCGAAAGTGACCCAAATCGCCAATTAACATATAAAGTGATGGCACCACAAGAAGACTAACCAATGTGGCAAACAATATTGAACAGCCCAACGAAACGGCCATAGGCACAATAAGCTTAGCCTGCAGGCTAGATTCAAACATTAAAGGCAAAACACCCGCAAAGGTCGTCAATGACGTTAGCAATATAGGGCGGAAGCGTTTGCACCCTGCCTCTATTGTTGCTTGTCTAATCGTCAAGCCTTTCCCTCTAGCATGGTTGATATAATCAATCATGACTAGCGCGTCATTGATGACGACCCCTGCAGCAGCGATCAAGCCAAAAATAGACATGGTGCTAAGGTGGATGCCAAACAGGTAATGCCCCCATATTGCTCCGGTATAGCTAAGGGGAATAACAAGTAAAATGATAAAGGGCTGGCTATAGGATTTAAGAGGGGCTGCCAACAGAATATAAACGCCAATCAGCCCCGCAATGAGAAAAATAAGCTGTTCATTTAGCTGACTCTTTTGTTCTTGAATGTTGCCACCCAACTCCGTTGTCACACCAGGAAATTGTTGTTTAACCATCGGTAATATGGCTGATTCTATAATCGATACTGCGCGATCAGGTGATACAATTGACGCGTTAACCGATCCCCAAACATACACGTTTCGTAAGCCTTGTTCACGTCTAATCTTGCTACTTCCTGGAACAAGTTCAAGTTGTGCGATGTCACCTAACATTACATCGTCACCATCAGGAGTTTTAACCACAGCATATTGCAACCAAGCTATCTGTTGACGTGTGGAAAGCGGATACCTAACGATCACTCGTTTTTCTTCTTTGTTAAGCATAATGCGCTGTGCTTCATTGCCATAGAAGCTGAACCCGATTTGTGTTGCTACACTTTTTAAACTCAAGCCTAAATCACTTGCCACAGGTTTTAACGTCATCTGAATTTCTCGACCGGCCATATCAATCGACGAATTAATATCAATAAAACCTTGTTGTGCTTTAAGTTCATTAATCAAGGTTAATGCAGCGCTTTGCAGTTGTTTTATATCTTTACCGTAAAGACGATAGCCAAAATCTCCATCGTCAGACGATGCGTTTAAATCATCTTGAATTGTAATGGCTTTTATACCTGGTAAAGATGGCATGCTTTGACGCCAGCGTTTAGACAGCTCGAAGGTGTCGTACGGACGAATGATATCATCGACTAACGGCACAACAAGCCTAGCCTCTGTGCGCCCATCATTAAGGGCTAGAATATCGCGGATCATCTTTTGACCATATTCTTCTTCAGTCTTCTGGTCTATTTGTATGATGTGCTGCTCAATAGCTTTTAGCGTATCAATAGTATCACCAACGGTACTATCATTAGTCATCTGTATACTGATGATAGGAAAATCATGGGGAATACTAGGGTTAGCAACAAATTTGACTCGAGATGATGTAATTAGCGCAGTAGATACAAACAAAATGGCAAAGAAAAAAACAATTGTTAACCATTTATGATCAACACAACGGCTAATTAGGGTGCGAAAAGTTCCATTGATAAATCCATACAAACGCTTGTCAAACTTCTCTCTCCAAGGGCTTTGGCAAGAATTCACTGGTGTCAAATTAGCCAGGTGAGCAGGCAAGATTAGTTTAGACTCAACTAAACTAAAAGCTAGACACAGGATAGTTACCATTGCGATGCCATAAAATAGAGCACTGTCTGGTCCCGACGAAAAGACAAATGGTACGAAAACTGTCATCGTTGTTAGCACACCAAAGGTAGCTGGCGTAGCTACTTTCTTCACACCAAATATCACATTTTCAATGCCCGCCCCTTTGCTATTCACTTCGGTGTAAACGCTCTCAGCAGTCACAATGGCATCATCAACCACTATGCCTAACACCATAATGAAGGCAAACAAGGTAATAATGTTAATACTCAATCCAAACAACGGCATCAACATGACGGCACCAAGAAAGCAAATCGGTAATCCCGCCATAACCCACAATGCCAGTTTCAGCCGCAGGAAAAGGGTCAGTAAAATGGCAACAAGACAAGCTCCCTGCAACAAATTGGATAGCATCATTTGCAATCTTGCATCAAGGTAGTAGGTATAATCGACTAACGTTTCCAGCACTAAGCCGGATGGAAGTGAAGCATTTTTTTGTGATACGTAGTGCTTAACCGTATCTGCAACAGTCGTAATACTCTGTTCTTCAGTAGCATTGATGATAAGAGACACAGCATTTTTACCCGAGAATGTCAGGTAGCTACCACCATTTACATCGTCTTCGGAAATATTTGCCAACTCACCGAGCAATACCTTACCGCCATCATCACCATACTTCACTGGAATTGAAGCAAACTCATGAGGGTAGTACGATTGGTTGACGGCACGAATGGCCAAATCTCCTTGGTCCGATTTGATTAGGCCCGCTGAAATATTAGCTGAATGCTGTACTATCGCTTCAGAAATATCATCAATCGACAATTCAAACTCTTTTAATTTATAGGGAGGGATTTCAATGGCTATCTCTTCTTCGGGACCCAGAAGCTCAACCAGTGTTACTTGTTCAAGTCTCAATAGTTCATCTTTGACCTCTTGCCCGGCCACTTTTAACTGGGTTAAAGGAATATTCCCAACTAATGAAATCTCCATCACATTTTGAATTGAGCGATCCAGAGTCACCAACACTGGTTCCATATTGAGTGGGAAACTAGCAACGCTATCTATCTGAGCTTTTACTTTGTCTAGCGCTCGATCTGGATTGGCTCGCCTATCAAGCTTAATCGAAACCCGGCCACTCCCATGCATAGCTGTAGAGATTACTTTATCAATTTCTGACACGCCTTTAACGGCCTCTTCAATTTTGATAAGGATCAGCTCTTCAACCTCTTTTGCCGATGCACCAGGTAGTGAGACAGCAACACGCACTTTACTTGGGGCCTGATCAGGAAATAATTGCTGCTTAATGGAGAAGTAACTCAATAAACCTATAATCGCAATGAAAAGCATCAGCAAGTTTGCTGCTACTGTATTTTTAGCAAAATAGCTAATGAGCCCAGTGTGCCTTGATATAGATGAAGTTTGCATATTTATCTCACATTACGGTGCAGAAGAAATGAGAGGGTTGACCAAAGTACCAGCAATTGGGTAATCGGGGAGGTTTACCACCACAGGAGCCCGTTTACCCAAAGTACCACTGACAATGTAATAGCCAGGTTCAGAACGTTGTACCGAAACCTGCTTGTTTTCAAGCTTATTGTCCATATTAACGAGCCAAATCATCTCATCTACAATTGACTGGCTAGGTACTTTATAAACATCTAGCAATTGTTTACCAGGAAAAGAAACTTTCACGTAATCGCCAAAACGAAGAGCGGGGTACCCTGACGTTAATCCATATGGATCAGCTACTTTTATCGCAACTTTTCTCATCCGTGTTCGGCTGTCTACAAAACCGAGATCCCTCACATCTGATGACAGCCTTAAGAAGCCATGGTCATGTTCTACTTGAGCAATAACGGACTCGAAAGTATCTGGCAAAAACTCGGAGTCAAATCCCGGCACAGGCACATGGATTTCGGCATACTCAACACTGTGTATCAATGCGACGCGCTCACCTGTATTAATGTATTGGCCTTGTCCGATATTGCGCGTCATTACCAAAGCGTCAAAAGGAGCATATACATCGCAATCTTCCAATCTATTTTCAGCAAGATGTAGTTCGGCTTGCGCCGACTCTAATGCTCGTTGAGCTTGCAACAACTGTGGTTGGCGTAAATATAGTTCACTGACTTTTATATTTCCGTGAGTCTGAATCACATTTGCCGCCACGTTGCCCCTAGCTTGCTCCTCTATCAGCTGTGCTTTTGCAGACGCAACTGACTGCTTTGCGCGCAATACATCGGTTAGATAAGCGTCTTTTTCTACACTGAAAAGTAAATCTCCTCGTTTTACCAGGCCTCCCGGAGCAAGTGCTGGGTTCCAAAAGGTCACCTTCCCAGAAACTTCTGACGTAATTTGTGTACTTTCAAATGGAGAGACTTCACCATGGCCCATGATAAGAACGCTGTGCTCCTGCTGGCCGATATTCTGTACTTCAACTACAGGTACGTGGTCGTGCTGAACATGACCCGTTTGTTCAACTGCGGTCGCATTAATAATAAAAAATAAACCACTGGCTGATGAACAAATTACAACCAGCACAATTATATTAAATGTCATTGATTTCATCTGGCTTCCTCTAATTTTTGCTAACTCCTAAGCCTACAAATCACATCATTGAAAATTGGTTATGTAGGGCTGCAATTGCGAAACCGTGTTTAACTGTGTCCTTCACACTTTGGTAAAATTAAACAAAACATTGGTTCTGGTTGCTCTTCACTACTCACCTCTACTTCTTCAGCAGATGCTTGAAACGAAATAATGCTAGTTACAAGCACAGTCATTAATTTTGCGAGTGTTAGTGCTGCTTTAACTTTTCTTAATGAAGACATAACTTTGTGTTCCTTTCCTTTTAAACACCCATACGGTGTATTCTTAGTTTTGAGGTATTACAAGACCGCTTGGCCTTAACGTGAAATCACAATATCCATATCTAGGAAAACTTACATCACACTTCTCATGACTAGTTGTTAGGTTAAAAAAAAATATAGAGGCAACAAGCCAGAATAAAGTCAAAAAATAGATAATAAAACCAATAATATCAACAACATGAACTTGGTAACGGATGGTAACGCGGCACTTTCAAAGGGATGTATTAACTAGCGAAAATGGCTAATATTGAAATGTGGAAGAGATGTTTATAGAAAGTAGGGTATTAGTTCAAGTGACGTTGAACATCCGCCTAAACAAGTGAAAAAAGCCTATCGGCCCCATTTACATATAAAGAGAGACTAAATTGGCATTTGGTATATTATCTTGCAACACAAGGAATTTTCTTCCGCTTGGATGAATATCAAAATGAGCATAATAAGTATTCTTTTGCCATGGAACACTATTTTGCTGCATAGTATCCAAATCAATTTTGTTTAAAATAAAATCTTTTCCTTTAGGTGATGTGTAATACACGCTCTCTTCAAAAGCATGCCATGAAATATTAGAAACTGTTGGAATAGTTGCAATAAACTGCTTATTTTTAAAGTTTGATACTGCAATGCGACTAAGCTCACCTTTGCTGCTAAGGATGTACAAATATTGACCAGCTTTATCTTCTTTGGCTTCAATGATGTCACTGAACAATCTATGGTGCTTTTGTGTCTCTATATCATAACGAATTAACGCCTTAGTACCTGGCTCCTGCCTTGAGTAATAAATGCTTTTACCATCGGCGCTCCAATTTGGTCGCTGTGCATTTTCCATTTGCTGGCTAATCAATTGAATATTAGCGGTTGTGGCATTTAATACAAAAACCTGTTTATCTCTCAACCCTAGGATATATTCAGTTTCAGGATTAAACTGTAACCCAGTTAATCGTTTAACACTGTCAAACTGGGTGATCACCTGCATCCCCTCAAGGTCTGAATAACGCACTATCTGGGGAATCCCGTCAATACGAGTTCGGAATACAACTTCATCTGACTTATTAGTGTACACTGGGGAGCCTTCGTCTCCGGCCATCGGGAGTTCAAAAACATCCAACAGTGCGCCATTTAACGCCATAAAAGGATTTACGAGTTCCTTAATATCCCTATTATTTTCATCTGCGGTATTAGCGATTAAACAACGTTTACCGCAATTATCGAAAATGGTTTCCACTCCAGAGCCATCTATTGCTGATACTGAAAAGCTACCTGAAGCCAAATCAAATAGATAAATTTTATCGCCGCTGGCAAAATACACACCTTCACTCTGAAGATCCCAGCTTAACGTAATGGGGGCGCTGTCTAGTTTATGATTACTAATCACCTTTCCACTGTTTATATCAATAATCATCAAATGCACTCTGTCATAGCGCTGATACCTAAGCATTGCCAGATATTTCCCATCTGGTGAAAATTGCGCGGTGTAATCACCAACACTATCGATATTGGGGAAAGTAACCTGCTCCAGTTCACGACTGGCAATATCCAAAGAAAATAGCGAATAGGGGTGCTCTATGCTTTGGCGATGCACGAAGTATAAAGCGCTGTCATCGGGTGACCAGTTCAAACTCGGCTGCAGTGAATCATAGGTCAATACGGTTTCAGAGCTTTTGACACGTAGTTCATCAGAAAGAGTTAACACAACTAACTCTACCTTTTCACCACTTTGCCTTTGATACGCCAACCGGTCACCGCTATTCGACCAAGTCGGTACATTATGGTTCGCTTCCCCACGAGTTAACCTTTTAATGGTATGGGATTGTGGGTTTTTCAAATAAAGATCAAAATAGCCACTTGCTGATTTTCGGTGAGAAAAAACAATAGCACCATTCTTAGGATTAAAGTTAGCCCAATAAGCTTCGCCAGGCATAGACGTAATAGTTTCAACCTGAATAGGTGGTTGAGATTTAAATAGTGTCGATGAATATATAAAATAGCCAAACACAACCACGATTAATATTGATGTTAATACGGAAACTCTACCCTTTTTGGGCTCTGTTGGCGTTATAGAAGTTGAAGAGTTGATCTCATCCTTTAATGTCGGTATATCTGTGTCCAACATGTCATTTTCTGTGTCTTCAATGACAACATCTGCAATGAGTAAATACCCTTTATTAGGTACTGTCTTTATGTATTTTGGAGACTTAGGCTCATCCCCAAGGGCATCTCTGAGCTTTTTTACTACTCTGCGTATAGCGTTATCGGAAACAATACGTCCATTCCATACATTTTCTAGCAATTCCTTTTGGTTAACATACTCTCCTTTTCGAGAAATAAGGTAACACAAAAGCTCCATAGCTAATGGTTCAAGCTTAATAACCTGCTCATTACGGGAAATTTGTGTCTTTTTGAAATCCACAACAAACTCGCCGACAACAACAGTATTTGCTCTCAGCCAGAATAAATTCCCCATTTTTTCTATATATTCCATTTAATAACGCGCAGTTTCATAGTTGTGACTTCCTGTTACCGAACCAATATAACACAGAAAATCACAATAAGTACTTTGCCGAGTTTAAATTTTCCTCTCATCATTGCTGAACTATTTTTGAGCGCATTTTTAGCTGAATGAGGAAAGTATTCTCGTGGCACACTCAATAAACTCGTGGAAACTATTTTGGTATTTTATGTCGCTGGTAATTTGCCTAATAGCGGCTTTATGCATATATCAATTGTCCCTGTTATCCCAAGCAGTCCCATTGTTAAATGGTCAACTCAACCTGGACGACGTAAAGAAACCAGTAAAAATCGAACGAGACACAAATGGGTTGCCCAGCTTATATGCTTCCAATCGAGAAGACAGTGCCTTTGCATTGGGGTTCTTACATAGTCAAGAGCGCTTTTTCCAAATGGATCTACTCAGACGCACTGCAACAGGCGGCCTAAGTGCGCTAATCGGTCATAAAGGAATAGAATCCGACAAACAAGCGGCATTGTTCAAATTTGAAAATTTAGCGAAACAGGTTGTAAACAACCTGCCCGCTTCTCACCAAGCTTTGCTTCATAGTTACAGCGCCGGTGTCAATCAAGGGTTACAACAACTCAACTCGCTCCCCTTTGAGTATAAGGCACTTAAACTGACGCCTAAAAAATGGCAGGAACATGATTCAATCTTAGTTGTGTACGCACTTTTTATGCGCCTTCAAGGCCAAGATATGTCACGTTTAGTTAATCGCCAAATATTATCAGAAGCCTTAACACCGGAGTTGTTTGCGTTCTTACTACCAGAAAGTCAACTGCATCAGGGCAAGATACCGCAAACCAAGGTACCCGGTCCCGAGATTTGGAATACGCGAGAATATGATTTACAACCCCCAACACCTTATAACCCAGATGTCAATGTATCCCACCGCCCCTCAAGTACCGGTTGGGTAACATCTAATAAATACAATCGCAACACCACCGTTGTCGCTGACATTAACTTGAACTTGGAAATGCCGAATATGTGGTTTCGCGCTATACAAGTCATCAGTGACGGTCAGCAAGTAAAAACCTTTAACGGTATAACCTTGCCAGGGTTTCCATTATTTTTCTCAGGAACAAACAATCACGTAGCTTGGGGTATCTCGCTATCAAAGAGTAATTGGAGTTATTTACTCAAAAAACACAAAACCGAGACTCCCGCGCAGACCAGACAGGTTGACATTGAAGTTCATCAGGAAGGCATTCTATCGCATGTCGTCAATGATACACCATGGGGACCAGTTGTTGCTGAAGAAGACAATTTTTTCAATGTGTGGCGATGGGTCGCTAACTCCCCATTTAGCATCAATATGGGATTATTGGAATTGGAGTCGGCAACCAGCACTGAAGAGGTGCTCAATAGAGCTGCGCAGTCCAGAATCCCCCATATGGATGTATTTGTTGGTGATACACAAGGGAATGTTGGCTGGACCTTAATGGGAGCAATTCCCATGAAATCCTGTCTTAAAGAACGTAAATTATGTTTGTCAAACCGCAGTGATTTTTACAACCACTCTCACTATCCGCACATTTTAAATCCGTCTAGTGGACACCTCTCCGTCGCAGATGTGCCCTATTTCGATGTGATAGCTGGAACTCATCACCACAAGGATAAAATGTGGCTAGGGCAGCGACAAAAACAAATTAAGGACAATTTGTTTGTCATGTACCGCCCAGATCAATACAAAGTGTTCAACTCTTTGGTGGATAAACGTAATCAGTCTATGTTGCGCTGGCAACAATTTATGCTGAATGTGTTAAATGAACAGCTTTTGACAGAACACCCAAACTTAAACTCTTTTCGACGTTTGGTTGACCAGTGGAACGGTGATGCTTCGCCTAATTCAGCAGGTTACTTATTAATTCGCGCCTTTAAGGAGCGAGTTGCTGAGTATGTGTTTAAACCCATTTTTGCAAACAAGTTACCAGCCAACCTATCTGACGATATCTCTGAATACTTTTTTTCAACAGAATACTGGGAACAGTCACTGTGGCTGATAACAGAGCAACAACCTGAACATTTCCTCGACCCACAATTCACACAGTGGCGCAATTTATACGGTCATATTGTTCTGGAGTTAGATCAGCTTTTCAAAGAAGAGCATGGCTCTCTAGACCAGGCTATTTGGGGAAAATACAACCAAGTTCACTTTGAGCACGTACTGTCCTCATCTCTCAGTTATCTCAATAATTGGCTTCTCGCTTTACCCAATATTAGCGTATCCGGTGATACGCATCTCCCCAAAACACAACTTGGTAATTTCGGGGCTACATTGCGACTTGTTATCAGCCCAGATAACCATGCAGACAGTTTACTCAGCATGCCATTTGGACAAGCCAGCACCCCTTTATCGCCATACTGGCGCTCCGGGCACGATGATTGGATGAACGAGAAACCCGTTCCCCTTTTGCCGGGAAAACCACAATTCAAATTAACGCTTAATCCAAAACAAATGAATTAGGGAATTTCAATGAGTCACATTACAGAATCGCCAACAATCAGTTATCCGCTGACCTCATCGCAATTGGAAATTTATTTCGATCAGTCCAGGGATCCTAGCAGCACCGCATACAACACCGGTGGATACGGGGTTATCAATTCAAAACTTAATGTTGAAGCGATGCGTCAAGCGATTGATACAGTCATCAATCAACACGATGTTTTTCATATTGCTTTCAAAGAAGAAGGTGAGCAGATAGTGCAAACCTTCGAGCCAACACCAACAAAAATGGAGTACTTGGAATTTGACCACTATGAAGCGCCACAGGTTGAAGCTAGAAAATGGGTTGAATCACAGTTCAAAAAGGTATTCCAGCTAAACCAACAAGGTCTATACGCCACTTATATATTAAAAGTGGCAGAAGAGGAGTATTGGCTCGTATTGTACGCCCATCACTTGATCCTCGATGGGCTGAGTTACGGAATTTGGACCGAAAATATCTTTAGTCATTACTTTGAGCTTACCGGTGAATATGTCGAGGAATCTAAGCAACAGCCAACGCAATTTTATGACTTAGCACAAAAGTCCTATAAATATGTGGAAAGTAAGTCTTATACCAAATCAGCAGAGTTCTGGGAAAGTCAATTAGAACAGCCATTTGAGCCTGTAATAAAGCCACAGCATACTCCGAAGCCTAATGAAAATAACACCTGTATGGTCAGCAAGGTTATCTGTCCAGAACACTACCAGCGGCTGATCGAATTTTCTGAATCAATTAATGCCACCATTCATCAATTATTTATCGGTACACTATATAGTTACTTTGCATCTTGTTATGGAAGTAAAGTGATTCCTGTTTGCTTACCATTTCACAATCGCACCGGTCCTGCTAAGCGTGCCATTGGCTGTTTTGCCAGTGTAAGTCCGCTACTAATGACCATAGATTCCTCAATGACATTTGTTGAGCTAGTCAGTGAGTTAAACGAGAAGTTAAAGTCTATCTCACGACATACCAAATACCCAATGAGCAAGGTCTTTCAGCGTGCACGTGCTACTCAGCCACATATCAGCAATCTATTTGATATTAACTTTAACTACTACAAGGTCGCGTTTGATATTGACCCCAGTGTGGAGGTGAATTCGCTACGAACAGGTTCTCAGCCACCGTTCAAATTTCACCTTTGCGAATTCAGGGACCAGCAAGATATTCAAATTCAGATCGAAGCGCAAAACGAATATTTCACCGAGCAGGAGGCGAGCCAAATATTAGAGCGGATCATGCTCATGGTAGAGCAAATCGTAACCAACCCGAAAATTCGTTTAGACCAACTACAACTACTTAGCAAACAGGACACTGCCTGCTATGAGCAATTGAATAACTTATCCAACATATCAACAAGCAATAGTGCTGACAATTTTGTTGATATGTTCGAATGTCAGGTAAAAGCAACACCACAAGCAACGGCATTGGTATTTAATCAACAGGCTTTGACCTTCGCAGAATTAAATAGCAAAGCGAATAAACTGGCTTCCAAAATTCAATCTCTGCTCCCAGTCGATAGAGCAGCTGATGTACCTGCAATAGGCTTGTGTGCTCAACGATCTATTGAAATGGTGATCGGTTTACTCGGCATCTTAAAAGCGGGCGCGGCCTACGTTCCGGTTGATCCTAAAGCTCCTGCAGAAAGAGTGAGATATATCGCTGACAATGCACAGATAAAGGTGGTTGTCTCGGATCACAAAAGCAGTGTGCTAATGCCCGGTTTTATTGAACACACACTATTGATAGATGAGGCATTGGAAGAACATTGGCTGGAGCAATTTGACAGCAATAACCCAGCGGTAAACATTCGAGCAGAAGATACTGCTTACATTATCTATACATCGGGATCGACTGGCCGACCTAAAGGCGTAAATGTCAATCACAGCAATGTGACACATTTGCAACAAGCCATGAATCAAGTGCTGGCTGAACAGGAGCTTGAAGCCCCTTTTCGATGGGCATGGAATGCACCGTTACATTTCGATGCATCAGTGCAAGCACTAACCGCATTGGTAAAAGGGGCACAGTTGCACCTGCTCGACGACGAACATAGAGCCAATCCTACAATGCTTGTCACATACCTCGAAGAAAATGACATCGATTTACTCGACATAACTCCAACGCTGTTGGAATTGCTAATAAAAGAGGCTGATAGACAAAAAACACCACTACCTAACTTACTGGTTGGTGGAGAGGCGATATCTCCATCGCTTTGGCAACAAATTGCCGCACAATCTGAACATTCTGGACGTTTTGCTCTGAATGTTTACGGGCCAACAGAGTGCACAGTAAACAGTACTTTTGCATCAATAAACAGTAACTGTGAACCTTCCATAGGTACTAGTATTCCTGGTTGTCGACTGTTTGTTCTTGGAGATAAACAGCAGCTTCTGCCTACCGGTGTTATCGGTGAACTGGCTATCGGTGGTGCAGGTTTGGCAACTGGATATGCAAACAACCCTGAATTAACTGCAAAACAATTCATTGACCACCCAGTTTATGGCCGAGTTTACATGAGCGGTGACCTAGCTTGCCTTGGGGAAAATGGAAAGCTTGAATACAAAGGGCGCACAGATCATCAAATAAAGCTGCGCGGTCACCGTATTGAGCTAGAAGAAATCGAAGATGTCCTATGTCGATACTCAGGCGTCAGTGAGACAGCTGTCATTCTCAACAATCAACAACTGCATGCTTTTATTGTTGCTGAAGGAGTGCAAGAAAGTGAGCTATACCGACATATAGAGAACGTGCTACCAGACTATATGCAAGTCAGCAGAATTGATTTCATCCCTAATATTCCAATCACCAGCAACGGTAAGAAGGACCGCAAACAACTAGCGGCCATGGAATTTGAATCAAACAGCAGTCAATACATCGCACCGGAAACAGAAACCCAAAACGAAATCCAAAAAATTTGGCACAAGCTCATGGCTAGAGACAGCATAAGTATTGAAGATAACTTCTTCGATATTGGTGGCCACTCGCTAATGGCAATCCGTGTTGCCAGTGCTTGTCGAGATATCTTTAAAGTCGAGGTAAAACTCTCAGACTTTATGGAAGCTCCCACCATCAAGCAACTCTCAGAACTAATCACTCAATCGATGGACAGCCAACGCGCTGCATCAAAAGTTATACATGCAAATCTGAATCAGGAAAATAAGCAAAGGATCATACTATGAATGCGGAAAACATCATTAACATCTGCCTAGAGCAAGGTATCTTTTTATCTGTCGACAATGGCAACTTGCAGGTCGACACTAACAAAGACAACCTGTCTCAAGACACGCTTGTATTACTAAAATCACATAAACAAGAGTTGGTTAGCTATATTGAGGCATTTCAATCACAACAAGCGGCGCTGAACAGGCAGCAGCTTAAAAAGGCAGAACATAACGGACCAGCACCTTTATCCTTCGCACAACAGCGTTTGTGGATTGTAGATCGAATGGAGCAGGGTGCAGCACAGAGCAACGTTTCAGCACCTTTTTTGCTCGAAGGCAAACTAAATAAAGCAGCAATGCAACAAGCGATTGATACTATCATTGAGCGCCACGAAGTGCTTCGTTCCGTATACAGAGAAAAGGATAATGAATGTTATCAAGAGGTATTGGAACAGTTTGATGCCAGCATTCCTGAAGTTGATTTGAGCGATCTTGATCAAGCTGCATTTGATCAAAAAGTTCAGGAAATGGCGAGAGAAGAAGCCCTTACTCAGTTCAATCTTGAGCAAGATATCATGTTGCGGGTGAAATTACTTAAATTCCGCGAAGACAAACACGTAGCTTTGTTCAGCATGCATCACATTGCATCTGACGGGTGGTCAGTGGGTGTCTTTATTAAAGAGTTTAACTTGCTGTATAGCGCATTTAGCCAGAACATGGCCAACCCACTATCTAAATTAGATGTGCAATACAGTGACTATGCACACTGGCAACGAGAGTGGATGCAAGGTTCAGTATATGAAAACGAGTTAAATTACTGGACAAATCATCTTCAAGACGCGCCGCCAGTACACAGCTTACCGCTAGATAAACCGCGTACAACTAAGCCCACCATAATTGGTGAAAAGGTTAAACGTACTATATCTTCGGCTGTATTGAAAAAGCTGAATGATTTGTGCAAAGCCGAGGGAGTGACCTTGTTCATGGCACTGCAAACCCTGTATGCACTAACGCTAAGTAAGTTTAGTCGAGAAGAGGACATTGTGATGGGCACCCCAGTTGCTGGGCGGATGCATCAGAATGCCGAACCCCTTATCGGTTTTTTTCTAAATAACCTTGTCTTACGCTCCAATCTGGCTGACAACCCAACCTTTTGTGAGTTGTTGGCACGCAACAAAAAAACCATTTTAGATGCTTTCGAAAATCAAAACTTGCCTTTTGATGCACTAGTGGAAGCTATCAACCCTGAGCGAACTAGCAGTCATCAGGCAATGTTCCAAATCTGGTTTGTATTACAAAATCACGAAAGCTCAGACTTTGCCTTGCCAGACTTGAATATGTCGCTACAAGAGTGCGATGAGTTTATTCATTTTGACTTATCTCTTGAGGCTATTGAAAAAGAAGGAGAACTAGAACTGAGATGGTTATATCAGGCTGATATTTTTGAACAACAAACTATCGAACAATTAGCGATCGCGTTCGAAACCTTGGTAGAAAATACACTGGCTAACCCGCAGTGTCACATTAACCGCCTAGAATTACTTACCAAACAAAGTGCACAGCCTTGGCTTGAAGTAACGAATAGCGACTACCCAAAAGAACACACCTTAGTGCACATGATCGAGCAATACAGTGACTTAAACCCCGAAGCAAATGCACTGAGCTTCCAAGGTGAAACAATCAGTTACAGCAAACTTAATGCACAAGCAAATAGTTTAGCCAACTACCTCATCGAGAAAGGAGTTACTGCTAATTCTGCCGTTGGATTATGTTTGCCACGCTCCTCTGAAATGTTGATCGCCATGCTGGCTATTATGAAAACGGGAGCAGCTTACATCCCGCTAGATACCACTACCCCAATTGAGAGATTGGATTACATTTTGAATGAAACGCAAGCTACTACGCTGATCACAACCGCTGATATTACTGCATCAATGAGCGACAGCACGCTTACTATCATTCAAATGGCAAATAAGGACTGGCAAATAGCAAGTGACGAGCCTCCTAAAGTCAACATTAAAGACACCGATTTAGCATACATTCTGTTTACGTCCGGCTCTACTGGTCGCCCTAAGGGAGTAGAAGTCACCCATCAAAATGTAGCTAATCTAACTTACTCTATGCGAGACCTGTTAGCGCAACGCGGTTTGACGGGGAATTACAGTTGGGCCTGGAACGCACCGATCGTATTTGACGCATCAGTTCAAGCATTGACCCAGTTGGCCTTTGGGGTAGAGCTACATTTGTTGACGGACGATATGCGTCGCGACCCTAAAGCACTGGCTGATTACATTAACCAAGCCCAAATAGACATGTTAGATACCACTCCATCTCTGGCCGACTTACTGCTGCGGGAATGTGTTGAAACGCAGCATGAGCTACCAAGCATGTTGATAGGAGGAGAGCCCATCAGCCCAGAGTTGTGGACTCAGCTAGCAGAATATTTTGCAAGTAGCAATGGCTTCGCTATAAACGTATATGGACCGACCGAATGTACCGTAAATGCTAGCTTTGCTGACATCGAAGCGAGCAGTCCTCCTAACATTGGCAAAGGGCTGCCCAACGTGAGGCTTTACGTCATGAATCAAACTGGCCAGGTGCTGCCAGTTGGTGCGAAGGGCGAGCTGTTCATTGGTGGTGAAGGCGTCAGCCGAGGTTACTTCAATAATCAAAAGCTCACTCAAGAAAAGTTCATTGATTCAGATGAATGGGGAAGACTATATAAAACCGGTGACTTAGTCCGCTGGAACAACGCAGGCCAATTGGAGTTTTTAGGACGTGCAGATTTCCAAGTTAAACTGCGTGGATATCGAATTGAGTTGGAAGAAATTGAATCAATCGCCATTGAGCATCCAGCCATTGATGAAGCCGCGGTTCTAGTAAAAGATGAGCAACTTGTCGCCTACTTGGTACCCGATCAGGCTCATAACCAACATATCAGTACATTCCTGGAAACGCGCTTACCAAGTTATATGGTGCCCACACAAATTGTCATGCTGCCTGAAATGCCAATCACTACAAATGGGAAACGTGATCGCAAAGCACTACTGTCAATGGATGTACAGGTAGAACAAGCCTGTTATGTCGCACCAGAAACAGAACTGGAAACAAATATCCAAGCCATTTGGCAAGAGTTACTTGGCCAAGAAAACATAAGTGTTGATGCCAACTTCTTCGAAATTGGCGGACATTCACTATTAGGCATTCGATTAGCAAGTGCATGCCGAGAAAAGCTCGGTATTGAGTTACCACTAAAAGATCTAATGGAAGGTCCTACGATCCGAGCCCTAGCAAAACAATGTGAATTTATTGAAAAGCAACGTCAAGTACTCACTGCTTGCAGTCAAGCAAACAACTCAGAAGATGCTGAAAGGATTGTAATATGAACATGCAGCACATCATCGAACAGTGTGCGCAAAACGGAATCAATATCACTCTCGAAGAGAGTGGTATTGCCCTGACAGGCAACAAGCACAAACTAACACAAGAACTATTGGATCTAATTAGATCAAATAAGGAGGAGCTGACTCAATATATCACGTCGTTTAACTCGGCAACCACTGGTAACAAGGATACAACCATTCAACCTATCGATCGCTCGGGGCCAATGTCATTGTCCCCGACACAAGAGCGGTTGTGGTTGGCCAACTGCATTAGCGGCGAATCTCCGGAGTACAACATGCCCGGAGCGTGTGAGATCAGTGGGCCATTTTACTTCGATGCAGCCACTCGTGCTCTCAATGAAATTGTGCGCCGTCATGAAGTTTTACGAACAACCTATCACGAAAGCGATAGTGGTCCGATACAAACGGTTCAACAACAATTCGAATTGAGTATAAAGAAGCATGATTTAACCCCCCTTGCAGCGGGAGTAAAGCAAGATGCATTAGTTAAACTACTCAAAGAAGACATAAATAGACCTTTTGATCTCGAAAAGGATTTGATGTTGCGTGCATCCTATATAGAGCTTGAAAAAGGCGAACAGGAGAGAGGAGTACTGTTATTTAACACTCATCATATTGCGTTTGATGGATGGTCTATGGAAGTACTGCACAAAGAATTTTTTGTGCTTTACCAAGCATTTATATCTGAACAACCTAGCCCACTACCTAAACTAGATATTCAGTACGCTGATTATGCAAATTGGCAGTTAAAACAGCTAGATTCAGCGGAAAGTAAACGACAACTAAACTATTGGCAACAAAATCTAGAAGAGTTACCCCAATGCCATAGTCTGCCATTGTCGTTTGAACGGCCACCAGTCAAACAGCAGGAAGGGGCGTTAGTAGAACGTATTTTATCTGCCGATATAGCCATCGGACTAAAAAAGCTAGCAACGGCCTATCAGCTTACTCCTTTTATGTTATTACATGGCGCATTGGCTCTAGTAATTTCTAGACATAGCGGAAGCCACGACATTGTCATAGGCTCACCTTTTGCCAATCGCTTAAAGCGAGAATTGGAACCGCTGATCGGCTTTTTCGTTAATACGCTGACATTGCGCTGTAATACCCAGCATGAATCCATTGGTGATTACTTTAATCACATTAAACAAACTCATGTTAATGCACAATCCAATCAGGATGTGCCCTTTACTAAGTTGGTTGATTTAATGAAAGTGCCGAGAAATTCGGCATATACTCCCTTGTTCCAGATAATGTTAACGACAGAAAATGACTTTGGCGTTAATCAAGAGGCAAACTCGATGGAGCTCGCGGGCAGCACATTGTCTGCGATGGCGCCGGACACTGTAGCAGTTAAATCTCCGTTTGACTTGGATATCAGTATTAGCCTGAGCGAACATGGTGTGAAAGTAAAGTTCATCTACGATGTTGCACTTTTCAGCCAAGATAAAGTGGAAGAGATCAATCACCATCTGTGCCAGCTACTGAACACGCTAGCCTTTCACAGCGAGCACTTAGACCCTTGTAGTTCATTATCCACCTTGTCGATGTTAACAACAACGGAAAAACAAAACATCGACAACACCTTAAATGGAGAGTGGGTTGACTATGATGCTGAAGTTAACATTCAAACATTATTTGAAAAGCAAGTAGCACTAAATCCACAACAGTTAGCAGTTGAATCAGAAACACAACAACTCAGTTACCAGCAGTTAAACCGCCAAGCAAATCAACTTGCAGCACTGTTGAGAGCACAGTTTAGCATCGAACCAGATACGTTAGTCGGGATCAGCATGGGTCGCTCATGCCAGATGATTATGACGATTTTAGCTGTACTAAAAGCTGGTGGAGCTTATTTGCCGTTAGACCCCTCCTACCCACAAGAGCGACTCAATGCAATGATTGAGGATGCGGGAGTAAAGGTCATCATTTCAGACCCGCATATAGCCTCAAGCCTGCAGTTTGAAAACTGTCAAACCGTATCCTTTAGCGAAAGTGATTTCGAAGCTTACCCAGATACCAATCCTGATTACATCGCACAAAACCTGACTACCGATAACCTTGCTTATGTCATTTATACATCAGGCTCTACGGGTAAGCCCAAAGGTGTGATGATCGAGCACAGAAATCTGAATCACTTTCTAGTTAATACAAAACAGCGATATCGCCTTAGCAAAAGAGATAAAGTTTTGCAGTTCTCTACCATGAACTTCGATATTTTTGTTGAAGAGATGTTTAGCACCTTATGCTGTGGTGCGACTTTGGTATTGCGAAATCAAGACTGTATGTCGGGCCGAAATGCTTTTAGCCAGTTTTGCCAACAACATGGTGTAACAGTAGTTAGCCTACCAACCGCATTTTGGCACCAAATCAATGCAGGCCCTGACAAAGTGAACTCTGACAAACTGCGATTAGTTATTTTAGGTGGCGAGGCACTACAAACAGAATCCGTAAATGCTTACTTTGAGCAGGTTAACAATGTAGAGCTTATAAATAGTTACGGACCAACAGAAGCTACAGTAACAGCAACAGGCTTCCACATTACCGAAAACACTATTAAGAGAACTGTCCCTATTGGCTCTGCGAACGTCAATACGAACCTGATGATCCTAGATGAAAAGCAAGGAATATTACCGCTTGGTGCAGTTGGAGAGCTTTACATTGGTGGTGCTGGCTTGGCTCGTGGCTACCTTAATAAGCCTGAACTTACAGCAGAACGCTTTGTCGCCAACCCCTATTACAATCCCGCTCAACCACAAAGTAGTAAGCGCTTATACAAAACGGGAGACTTGGTCGCATGCAATTCACAAGGAGAGCTGGAATTCCACGGTCGTATAGATGATCAGATAAAAATCAGAGGATTCCGCATTGAGCTCGGTGAAATAGAGAATCAACTCGCTAGCCTCGACCTGATTGAAGTGGCCTTAGTGATGGCTATTGAAACTGAACAAGGCACAAAACAGCTCATTGCTTATTTGCAACCAGTTTCACTGGTTAATGGTCGCCAAGACATTTTGAAATCTGTTCGAAATCAATTAGCAAAACAGCTACCAGAATACATGATTCCATCATCATTTGTGATTGTCGATGATTGGCCAATGATGCCAAACGGAAAAGTAGACAAGAAAGTACTAGCGACATTGCAAAGTGACGAACCAGCAGAAATATACGTTGCACCACAAAATGAATTGGAACATGCGCTTCAGGTCATTTGGTCTGAAGTGCTCAGGATAAACAACACCGATCTAAGTGTTGAAGCAAACTTCTTTGATATGGGAGGTCACTCGTTAACGGCGGTCAAACTGGTATCGATGGTAAGGGAGCAATTGCAATATGAAATAACTGTCAGCGATATCTTCGAAGCTCAATCCATACGTAACATGGCAGTAAAACTGTCTGAGACCACGCTGCAGACTGTGCGTCCAGCCATAGAGAGAATGCCCCGTAAAGAACTAGGAATGCCACTGTCGTTTGCTCAGCAACGCTTGTGGTTTATTGATAAGTTACGAGGCGGTAGTAGCGAATATAATATGCCGGTGGCACTAGAAGTCATCGGTGAGCTTGATGAAAATGCTGTCGGTGTTGCTATGCAGCGGATAATTGATCGCCATGAGGCACTTCGCACAGTGTTCCATGATACCTATGATGGGGTGCTACAACACATCATCAATGACCCGGTTTTTACATTGCAACAAATCGACATAAGCCATTTGTCAGGATCAGCTCAGCGTAATCAATTGCAAACATTGTTACTCAATGATGCGCAACGCCCCTTTAACTTAAGTCATGATTTAATGGTTAGAGCCTGCACCATTTTGCTCTCTAAAGGTTGCGAAAACTCTCCTAAAAAAAGCGTGTTGGTGTTCAATATGCATCATATTGCTTCTGACGGTTGGTCAATGGAAATTCTAACTAAAGAGTTTGTGGCACACTATCAGAGCATTGTTACCGGGCGGCCGGTATTAATGGAGCCACTAGAAATTCAATATGCCGATTTTGCAGCTTGGCAACGAAAATTATTGCAAGGAGATACCCTAAAAAACCAGTCAGCATATTGGCAACAACAACTTAAAGGCGTACCTGCAGTACACAGCTTACCATTAGACTTTTCTAGGCCCAAAAGCAAACAATTTAAAGGTGCTTCCGAATCTGCACACCTATCATGTGAGGTAGGGGAAGCTCTTGTCAATGTCGCTAACATGCACAAAATGACACCGTTTATGTTAATGCATGCTGCCTTAGCATTGGTACTATCACGCCACTCAAATAGTCGGGACATCGTTGTTGGTACCCCAATTTCTAACAGGACACAAGCTGAGCTAGAACCAATAATTGGCTTTTTTGCTAATACGTTGGTACTACGAGTAGATACAGGAGTTTCGTCATTAGGAGAGTACCTCAAACAAGTACGAGAAGTTCACCTCGGTGCTCAGGAAAACCAGGATCTCCCCTTTGAACAATTAGTTGAAGGGTTAAATATTGAGCGTGATACGTCGCACTCTCCTGTATTTCAAATTATGGTAACAACGAATGCCAGTCAGCATGCCAACCGTAACAGTAGTGAGCCTATTTCAATACCGAATCTTCAGTTAACGCCATTAAATTCAGATGCAACGGTAGCCAAGTTCGATTTATCTATTCAACTAGATATTAATGATACTGGTGTGAACATGCATTGGATATACGACACAGCCCTGTTTCAATCACATACCATTATTAAGATGATACAAAACCTGAAACGGTGTTTAAACGGCATTGCAGAACTTAACAAGGCCTCTATCTCGAATATGCCACTCGCCGATATTCCTATGTTGTCGAAACTAGAAACACATTTTCTGGTAAACAAATTCAATAACACCCGTATTGCCTACGCAAAAGATATCTGTTTACATCACGATATTGAGTCGCATGCAATCACAACACCCGATCAGGTTGCCGTTATATGCGACAAACAACAGCTATCCTTTGCGCAGCTAAATAACCGCGCCAATCAGTTAGCTCACCACCTTATAAATAACTGTGATGTGCAACCAGGACAGCTGATTGGTCTATGTACTAGTCGCTCAATGGACATGCTCATTGGTATTCTCGCTATTCTTAAAGCCGGCGCAGCTTATGTCCCTCTTGATCCGTCATATCCTGAAGCACGCCTACATTACATTGTTGACGATGCCAAATTAACTACTGTATTGGTGCAGTCATCTCATACAACTTGTTTGCCTAAAAATACATTGCAGCAAGTTTTATTGGATGGCGAAAAGCACTCTGACTGCCCAACCTTCAACCCAAACATCACCTTGGCTCAACCTATAGCTGAACAAATAGCCTATGTGATCTATACCTCTGGCTCCACAGGGAAACCAAAAGGTGTATGTCAGACACACGGTACCTTGATGTCTTTTAGTTATGAATTTGATGAGCAGCTGCAGGTATTAGGTGTTGCGGACTGTTCTCCTTGGTTATGGACAGCATCCTATGCATTTGATGCTTCCATAAAAGGGCTGGTATGCCTCGCCTTAGGTAAACCAGTTGTTGTCGCGTCGGAGACTGAATGTGCTGAGCCACAAAATCTCGTGAAACTCATTATTCAGCATCGCATAGAAGTATTCAATGCTGTACCGCAGTTGTTAGAATTATTGGTTGATGATCTTGCTGGTGTACCTGTCCACTTGATCTCCAGCGGTGATGACCTAAATAGCAAGACATTGGACAAATTACTCAATTACACACGAGCTGTCGGCACACGGTTAATCAATGCGTACGGCCCAACTGAAACTGGTGTAAACAGCAGTTATGCACTAATTAGAGATCGGGCTGTCATTGGACGTCCCACCCTTAATACGGAATTGTTAATTTTAGATGCATGTGGGCGCCTAGTACCAAAAGGCGCAATAGGTGAACTCCACATTGGCGGAGCAGGCCTAGCACAAGGCTACTTGCATAGACCAGCCCTTACCAAGGAGAAGTTTGTCGCCAACCCATACTATGATGGATCACGCCTTAACTGTAGTCCCAAGCTCTACAAGTCAGGGGATCTGGTTCGTATGTTAGAAGATGGAGATTTGCAATTTATAGGTCGCGTAGATGACCAAATCAAAATCCGTGGCTTTCGAATTGAATTAGGTGAAATAAAGTCAGAACTATGTGCTCTACCTCAGGTAGCCTCAGCAGCGGTGGTCCGTCATCAGTCAACAAAAGATGTTCAGCAGCTCATCGCATACATCGTGCCTCAAGAGGATAAAAACACTAGCCAGCCATTCGATGTCGATGCCATGAAAGAAACTTTGGCGCAAACTTTACCCAACTATATGGTACCGGATTTTATACTCGTACTGGATGAGTTACCAACCAATGCAAGCGGCAAGCTGAATCGTACAGCATTACCTACCCCGCATGATCTCATCACTGGTAATCATCATGTTGCGGCCGAAAACCAAACGGAACAAAGCCTACTAACTATTTGGTCAATATTACTCGGTGTGAATACCGCTAACCTAAGCGTGACAACGGACTTTTTCGCCGCTGGGGGCCACTCTTTACTGGCGGTAAAACTGTTGGCAGAGATCAGAAAACAACTTCATGTTGATTTGACATTGGCGCAACTGTTTGATGCAACAACCATTCGCCAACAGGCACAGCTGGTTGAGCAGGAGCAGGGTATTTCACAACATGAGATCATTAACTCTGTTCCGCGAGAGCAGTTAATGCCGCTATCCAGTGCCCAGCAACGCTTATGGGCCATTCACTCTCTACAAGGTGGATCGTCTGAATACAACATCCCCGCTGCTGTGCATGTAGAGGGAGATCTGGATATTGACGCTGCAAAATCTGCCTTGAACACTATCGTTGCACGTCACGAAATTTTACGCACTAATTATGTGCAAACAAAAGACGGTCCTCGCCAGTGCGTTCAACATAAAGTAGAAGTGCCTTTTGCGTTGCACAATTTGTGTGAATTGGACACTGACACTAAGGCGATCAGAATCAATGAAATCATCGAACTAGAAGCAAACACGTCTTTCGACCTAGAACTTGATGTGATGATGAAAGCGGGCTTTATTCTGACTCAAAACACCCCTAGCAAAGAAGGCATTCTGATTTTCAATGTGCATCACATTGCATCAGACGGCTGGTCAATGGAGGTGTTACGCAAAGAGTTTCTAACCCTTTATCAAGCATATTCGAAAGGTTTAACAAATCCTTTGCCTCCTTTGTCAATTCAATATATTGATTACGCCCAGTGGCAGCAGGAACAACAAAGAAAAGCGCAGAGCATAGCGCAACTCGCATACTGGGAAAATCAACTTCACGATTTACCAGCAGTGCACAATCTTCCACTCAAAAGTGAGCGCAGTGCAGTTAAATCCAATGTGGGGCTGAACCTTGAAGCTTCAATAGAGCCCAAAATTTGCAAAGCTTTAACAGCCCTTGCTCAAGAGTACAAAATGACACCGTTTATGCTATTGCATGGTGCTGTTGCTTTGAGTTTATCAAAAACCAGTGGCGAAAAAGATATCGTGGTTGGTACACCAACAGCTGGCAGGTTGTTACCAGAACTATCACCGTTAATTGGTTTTTTTGTCAACACCATAGTATTACGAGCCAATACCGAGTATCCAACGCTACATGACTACTTAACACACATAAAGAAAGTTCACACAGAAGCTCAAATTAATCAGGGAGTGCAATTTGATCAGTTGGTTGAAAAACTTAATGTACAACGCAACCGATCTCATACGCCGCTGTTCCAAGTAATGCTAACAGCACAAAATGACTTTGATGTGTCATTACCTGATACGACAGAAAAGTCATCTATTGAGGAATTAATGCTATCTCCTCTAGAAATAGACAGTGTCAGTTGTAAATTTGATATCGATATCAAGGTCAAAATAACGGAATCTGGCGGTACAGTCAGCTGGAACTATGACAGTAGCCTATTCAATCATGAACTAATTGAGTTACTGAACACACACTTTATGCAAGTGTTAACCAACTTAACTAGTATGAAATCTGATACCAAACACAGATTATTGCTGACCGAACTGACTAATACCGCTATCACTGAACAAGTCATTCCTAAGAATAATGATGTTGACAAGGAGTGTTTGCCAAATACAAGTAGCACTACGACCAATGCAAATATCACATTGGCAATGTCAAAAAGTGTACCATCTAGCCAAATAAGAAAAGCTGAAAATAACACGGAAGCAGAACTAACGACTCTCTGGTCGTCACTGCTAGGAAGCGACTGCAGTTACTTAAGTACCGATACAAACTTTTTCAGTGTGGGTGGCAACTCTCTGCTAGCCATTTCATTGGCAAAGCGCATTCAACAACATTTTGATGTGAATTTTACCTCGTCAATGATGTTTGATCACCAAACGATTCACGAACAAAGTATCGCTGTGCAAAAACTTACGCAGAGCGGTATACCAAACGATGATCAAACTTTGGTGAAGTTGCGAAGTGGTATGCCAAGTATGCCACCGATATTTCTCATTCACCCATTAGGTGGCAAGGTATTCTGCTACAACGAAATTGTCAGCAAATTAGGCCGTGAACTACCGATATTTGGTTTACAGACCCCAAGCCATGGCTTTGAGAGCCTAACAGCGATGGCCAGTCATTATTTATCACTTGTCCGTCGTCAAGCACCTGGAGGAACCATCAACCTAGTGGGCTGGTCCATGGGCGGTGTAATCGCTCATGAAATGCAAAGACTAGCATTATCTCAAGGGGATGTAGAGGTCAACGTAGCTATGATTGATTCCTATCCTACCACCGATAACGCTGAAGAAGTTGATGATTTATCACTCATATACATGATTGCAAGCGAACTGGGTGTACGAGCCACTGATGAAGAAATTTCTCAGTTGAAAAAGGTCTCTGTAGAGCAGGCATTGGAATATTTACATCAGGCAGCTATTGCTCAGCATCGTTTGCCAGAGGATACCAGCGTGCAGGAGTTAACACTGCATTTTCAAATTATAAAAAACAATAATCAGTTGTTTAACGATCATCAAATGCAACCAAGTAATGGCCGCACACTACTGATTGCCTCTAGTGAACATCAACGCGTAGCTGAATGGCAAGTCTACTGTGATGATGTTACCAACATAGTAATACCCGAAAGCGATCACTTCAGCATCGTCGGAGCGACTTATAGCCACACAGTGGTGACTAACCTGAAGTCTATGCTCTATCAGCCTGCAGATCTTAAATACGCCAAATAAATTTTAAATTGATTACACAAAAGGAAATAATTGTGAATACTACAGCTCAAACAATGACTCAAAAAACAAATATCACCGCGCAGCATAACCCAGCAATCCTACAGGGGTTAAGTTCTCAGATAGAGATGACTGAGACCCCACTTTTTGAAAATAAACGTTTCCCATTACAAATAATACCGCTAAATGGCAAGATAAATGCCGCTAAGTGGATTGAAGATAATAAGCAGCATATTCAAGATCATTTACATCAATACGGAGCTATTTTGCTTAGAGGCTTTGACCTCAAGGATGAAGGAGACTTCAGAGATGCCGCGAATCAATTTATTCCAACTTTAGCAAAATACATGGAAGGTGCTACACCCCGAACCGACTTAGGCAAAGGCACTTATACATCAACGGAATTCCCTAAAGAACTCAGCATCGCTCAACACAATGAGTTGTCATACATTACACAATGGCCTATGAAAATAGCGTTTTGTTGTCTTGTTGCAGCCAAAGAAGGAGGAGCAACGCCTATTGCTGATGTGCGACAAGTCTATGATTTTATAGATAAAGATATTCGTGATAAATTTGAACGCCTTGGATGGATGCTTATCCGAAATTTTGGTAATGGCCTTGGACCAAGTTGGCAAAAATCCTTCAATACAAACAATATCAAAGACGTTAAAGACTATTGTCAAAAAGCTCAGATTGATTTGGAAATTATCAATGAGCAACAAATCCGTACCAAGCAAATAAGACCAGCAATAAGGCACCACATCGAAACCAATGAGAAGGTTTGGTTTAATCATGCAGCCTTCTGGCATCCCTCCAGCCTGTGTCCAATAATTCGTAAAGAGCTCGTATCACAATTTGGCGAAGAAGCACTCACTTATAACACTTTATATGGTGATGGAAGCGTAATCGAAGACGAAGTGATTGCGCACATCAATGAAGCTTACGACAAGGCCACTGTCTCCTTCCCATGGCAAAAAGGTGATTTATTGCTGATGGACAATATGCTGATATCCCATGGGCGAGCACCTTTTGAGGGCGATAGACGCGTACTAGTCTCAATGGGTGATCCCGTAAAGTCCGTTTAATTTACTTTATGGTTGAAAGCAATAATTGAATTAGGGGAAGCTAGAATGCTTTTATTCTTCTTGAAAAAATTTAGAGGGATCATGCTGATCTCTGGATTTCTGAGCGTATTCACTGCACTTGCATCGCTCGGATTATTTCACTTAGTGGGTAAACATGGTGAAACAGGTTTTAACCTGTCTACAGGTGGGCTTTACGCTGGGTTATTACTATTTTTATTGTGCAGCTCAATGCTGGCCAGCTATGCCTTATCATTTTTTACTTCACGCTCTATTCAAGGCGTGAGGCAATCTTTGGTAACTCGCATTTTGGGCAGCAAATTTACTACTTTGGAAAAAGCTGGACGCGCCAAGTTGTATAACGTTTTAACCAATGACGTCAACGCGATTTCTAACGCTCTGGCAGAAATGCCGGCATTTATTTACAACGCATTATTAATGGTAGCCTGTTTTGGATACCTAATTTACCTCTCACCTTTAGTGTTTTTGATCTTGATATCAACAGTGATTGTCGCCGGCTTTTTTGCTAGCGGTATAATGAAACGTATCAGTAACGATGCGATGAGGTTGCGCGCACGTCAGGATGATGTTTTTGAAGGCTATAAAGGTCTGCTCGAAGGCTCTAAACAGCTCGCATTAAATAACAATCGCAAACAACACTATCTAAACAAAGAGCTAAATCCACAATTAGAAGAGCTGAAAGAAAGCGAGCGGCGTTACGGTTTTTCTTGGGATATTAATCGTAATATCAGTCAGTCATTAATATTTCTGATTTTAGGTGCGGTTATCGTGGTAAGCCAGTTAATGCAAACCAGTCACCTTGTGATGACTTACCTATTAATACTTACCTATTTAGCAGGTCCCTTCGGCTACGTAATGGGTCTGTGGCAATCTATTGTTCGCGCGAAAGTTTCGTTGCAAAAAATCGAGAGCTTACAGCTTGATAATGTACTACCTCAGTCAGGCATTTCCCCATTGAAGACCGAAAATAATCAATGGCAATCAATTCACTTTAACCAAGTTGGATTTCAATACAGCGAGAGCAATGAACAATTTGCTTTACATCCAGTAGATCTAACTCTAAACAAAGGTGAAGTGGTATTTGTGACAGGTGGAAACGGCAGTGGAAAATCAACGTTCATGCATGTACTACTTGGATTATACAAGCCTACATCAGGGCAAATACTAATCGATAATGAGCCTGTGACTGAAACAAATATATCCCGTTATATGGAAATGATGGCGATAGTGTTACCTGACTTTTACTTGTACAAATCATTATTGGGTAAAACCGACCAAACATGTGATAAAGAAAAAGTACAAGAATTACTAGAACGTTTTGAGCTAACCGATAAGGTAGCCTTAGATCAACACGGTTACCAGTCAGTTTCTTTCTCGATGGGACAACGTAAACGCTTGGCACTGATTTCAGCAATCTTAGAAGACAAAGAAATCTATGTGTTAGATGAGTGGGCTGCAGATCAAGACCCACACTTCAGACACGTATTCTACACCCAAATCATTCCATGGATGAAGAGTCAAGGGAAAACTGTCGTAGCTGTTACCCATGATGATAAATATTTTGATTTTGCAGACCGTCAAGTCAAATTTGACTTAGGAAAAATGGAGAGTATTGCTGACGTGCGCTCAGCAGCTTAACAAAAGAAATAAGAGATCTTATTAAAGTTATAAGTGTTTGCTAGCTAATCTTGCCTTAAGACTTTAGAAATTAGTTATGCAAACACTTAGGCTTATTCTAAGCCTACTTATAAGCACTATGCTTTGGCTATCTTGTGATAAAAATAGGGACTAACCATACTAACTAATAACTTTTTCTCAAAGCTGATAAAAGCGTTGCTGGTAAGCTCTTAGTTTCTTAGATACTCAACTATTTTTCAAACTGCACAGAACCTTCACACATGGTAGAGAAAACTATACAGATATGAGAAAAGTTATTATCGGTATGGCATATCCTAACAAAATCTAATTTGTGCACACCAAGAGAGTCAGTGGGAAATGTGCGAGTTTAAAACCTCAAACTGCTTGCTATAACATTTAGCTGACTCTCATTACACCAAATATAAAGTATCAAACTCAGCAAATTCATGGAAATCTAGTGTCTACAAAGTATTTTTCAACTTTAATGTCTTCCGACAACATGATTAACCAGTAATTAAACCATTATTCGACTGTAACCGACTTAGCCAAATTACGTGGCTGGTCGACATCGGTACCTTTAATCAAAGCAACGTGGTAGGACAATAACTGCATGGGGATGGTATAAATCAGTGCCGCCATAAACTCATCACAATGGGGTACTGGAATCACTTTCATGGTGTCATCGGATTCAAATTCTGCGTCACTGTCAGCAAACACATACATTAAACCACCACGTGCTCGTACCTCTTCTACATTGGATTTTAACTTTTCCAAAAGCTCATTATTAGGCGCGACGACAATCACTGGCATATCAGCATCAATAAGCGCTAACGGGCCATGCTTCAGCTCTCCCGATGCATAAGCTTCGG
The DNA here is from genome assembly GCF_043643685.1 of Shewanella waksmanii. GTDB lineage: Bacteria > Pseudomonadota > Gammaproteobacteria > Enterobacterales > Shewanellaceae > Shewanella > Shewanella waksmanii_A. Next base: position 88,251 of record NZ_JBHZSN010000013.1, on the reverse strand, counting down.
CGTGGATATAGGAGATCTCTTTTAGCTTTAATGCACCTTCCATCGCAATGGGGTATTGATCGCCACGACCTAAGAACAATGCATGGTGTTTATCCGCAAAATCTTCCGCAAGTTCTGCAATGGCATCATCCAAGCTTAACGCCTGCTCCACTTTAGCCGGTAGAGATTGCAAACTTTGAGTTAATTGCGCTTGTACAGAGTCACTCATACCATTGTTGCGACCAATTACCTCGGTAAGCATTAATAGTCCCGCCAATTGCACAGTAAATGCTTTGGTCGAAGCCACGCCAATCTCGGCACCCGCTTTCATCATGTAAGCCATATCAGACTCGCGCACTAACGATGAACCAGGCGCATTGCAGATAGTCATGGTAGCTTTATAGCCCATCTCTTTAGCAAGACGCAGAGCCGCTAATGTGTCAGCGGTTTCTCCTGACTGAGAAATGGTCACTAGTAAGCTATTGGGAAACAGGTGGGATTTGCGATAGCGAAACTCTGATGCAATTTCAACATTACACGACACCCCTGCCCAATCTTCCAACCAATAACGAGCAGCCATACCAGCGTGATAACTGGTACCACAGGCAATAATTTGCACATGTTTGATATCTTTGAGCATCTCAGCGGCATGTTCACCGAATGCACTATCTAACACTTGGCCAGCAGCAATTCTTCCCTCTAAAGTATGGGCCAATGCACGTGGTTGCTCATAAATTTCTTTCAGCATGTAGTGGCGATACTCACCCTTATCGCCGGCATCATGAGTGACTTCAGACTCCTTGATTTCACGGCTGACAGGGTTGCCTTCGACATCGAAAATATTCACTTCACGACGGGTGACTTCCGCGACATCGCCCTCTTCTAAAAATGCGAAAGACCGAGTAACAGGTAATAGTGCTAACTGATCTGAAGCGACAAAATGCTCGCCTAATCCATAACCAATAACTAACGGACTACCACTGCGAGCCACTATCATGCGTTCGCTATCAGTTTTATCGATAACAACGGTGCCATAAGCGCCTTCCAATTGCTTAACCGTTGCCTGCACTGCAGCAAGTAAACTCGAGTGACTTTTCAATTCGTGGTGAACTAGATGGCAAATCACTTCAGTATCGGTATCTGAACTAAACAGATAACCTTCTGCTTTAAGCATTTCACGTAACTTGGCGTGGTTTTCAATAATGCCATTATGAACCACAGCAATCGTGTCATTGGAAACATGCGGATGTGCGTTAGCTTGATTAGGTTCACCATGGGTTGCCCATCGGGTATGGGCGATACCGGTGCCACCAGCAAGCGGCTGCTGATCCATTGCAGCGGCGAGTTCTTGTACTTTGCCCACACGACGTGTTCGCAACAACTCGCCCGCTTTTATTACGGCGACACCCGCTGAGTCATAGCCACGATATTCTAGTCGACGTAGGCCTTCAATTAAGATTTCCGCGACATCACGTTGTGCTACTGCGCCAACAATTCCACACATAAAGTTTACCTGTTATTAATTAAAATCTAGCTGGCATAAGGTGCAGTGATCACTTGCACCCCATGGCTCATAATTTGATTGAGTGATGCTTGAGTAATACGATCATCGGTAACTAAGGTGCTAATTTGTTGCCACCCTAGCTCTAGGTTGGGTATACGCTTGCCTATTTTGTCAGAATCAACCATCACGATAACTTCTCGAGAGACTTCAGCCATCACTCGGCTTAAACCTGTGAGTTCATTGAATGTTGTTGTACCGCGCTCAAGATCAATTCCGTCAGCACCAATAAATAGCTGATCAAAATCGTAAGATCGCAATACCTGCTCGGCCACTTGGCCTTGAAAAGACTCCGAACGCGCATCCCAGGTTCCACCAGTCATCAATAAGGTGGGTTCATGCTCAAGTTCGTGTATTGCACTGGCGAGCTGCAATGAATTGGTCATCACAACCAAGCCACGCTTGTTGTTTAAAAGTTGAATAAGCCCGGAGGTCGTACTGCCACTATCAATGATAATGCGGTTGTGATCTCTGATAAGTTCTGCGGCACAATCAGCAATAGCTAACTTATTGCCACTTAAGCTGTCATTAACATGCTGGGTCATTTCCTGAGGAACAGGCACGGCCCCACCGTATCGGCGCAGCAGCAAACCATTAGCCTCTAACGCAGCAAGATCTTTACGTATGGTGACTTCTGAGGTTTCAAAACGGATCGCAAGCTCATCAACATTAACCTCGCCTGATTCGTTGAGTAAATTAACAATGGTATGCCGGCGTTGCTGAGTGTTTCTTTTAGCCATTAACGTCCACTTAAGTTTCGTTTCGAAAGATAATTATATTCATTCGAAATTTATTAGCAAATAAATTACTGAAATCGGTGAATCACACATAAAAAAAGCGCCTATCAAAAAGATAGACGCTTTTTCAGCTACTGCCTGACAGGATTAGAATTTAGCTTGCAGTGCTAAGCTGACGTGACGACCTTCACCAACGGTCACATCGGTGTTTGTACCACCAGCTAAATAGTCAGTATCAAATAGGTTCTTCACATTCATACGAACACTAACATCGCTGCCCATGATATCCATGGTGTAAGCGGCACCTAAATCAAAGCGAACATAGTCATCTTTAACAATGGTGTTGTCAGTATTAGCAAAACGCTCACCAACATAAACAGCACCGAAGTTGAAGGCTAAGTTGTCAGTCATCTCGTAACGAGTCCAAATATTTGCTGACCATTCAGGTGCATCAACAGGCGTTTTGCCATTTAAGCTATCTTCCTGTGGACGAATATATTCCGCATCAAGGAACATCATCGAGCCAGTCATGAACCATTTCTCACTTAGTTGACCTTGAGCCCCCATTTCAAAACCTTTATGGCGCTGCTCACCTGATTGAGTAGTGATCGTTTCATGACCACCATCAATAGGGTTATCAAGTTGCTCAGTAACAGTCACGTTAGAAACGGTAATATCAAATACTGCACCGGTTAATAGTAGACTGCCATCAAATAGCTCCCACTTGGTACCAATTTCATACTGTTCACCATACTCTGGATCTAGGTTTAAACCATCATTCACGTCTTGCTCATCATTGACGATACCCTGTGGAGTGAAACTCTTAGAGTAGTTAACGTAAATGCTACCGTTTTCTGCTGGAGAGTAGATCACACCAAACTTAGGCGATACTGCATAGCTGTTGTTACCTGCACCATCTTTTTTCTGCTCATCATAACGAACACCTGCAAGTACTTGCCAGCTATCATTAATGGTGATCAAATCTTGAATATAGAAACCATAGTGCTTGTAGTCACTTTCATACTTAGTGTCATCGTTATGGTAATCAACATCTGGTTTAGGTACTGGCTGACCAGGCATAACCAATTGCTTATCACCTTTTTCACGCAACTGACCATAGTAGTAATCCAGCATATTGGCACCAATCAACAGTTGGTGATCTAAACTGCCCGTGCTAAAGGTACCAGTAAAGTCAACAAAACCCGTTTTATGCTGCCAATCATCATAACGATCGAACGGGCTAATGTAGTAACCATTCTCCATTGCATCTTCAGTATAAGATGGCGATGAATCTAAACGCTGACGGTTGAACTGCTGATCGTTATAACCCGCTTTTACTTTCCAATCATCACTGAGGTAATAGGTTAATTCAGCGCCCATATTGGTAATGGTGTTATCGGTAAACGCCCATGGCTGATCCCAAATAATATCTTTACCGCCAATCAACTCACCGTCGCTGTCTAACCAACCACCACGGTCAATACCGGTTTTATCTTGAGTGTGATCGTACTTAAGCGATAGCATCAAATCATCGGTAATATCAAACTCTAAGTTTAAATAGCCTAACCAGCGATCACGCTCTTGGTTACTACCGTCTTGATATTCACGCCAGTACTTATCGTCTTGTTTAACTAATACGGTACGGTAACGAATCGTTTCTGATTCATTCAGTGCGCCACCGGCATCCAATTGGAAACGTGTTGAGCCATACTCATCGGTATCAAAGCCTAGCTCAAATAGATTTTCGTAAGTTGGCTTTTTAGTCACCATATTGATCAAGCCACCAGGACCTGATTGGCCATAAAGCATGCTTGATGGACCTTTTAGGACTTCAACTTGCTGTAAGGTTTCAATTGGCTGGACATAGTGAGACCACTGCTGCTGGCCATTAATTAAATAACCAGAACCTGATGACAATTCAAAACCACGAATATTGAATACTTGACGGTTCCACTTTTCACTACCACTGGTCACACTTGAATCGTTGACAAGTACTTCTGACAAGTTAGTCGCTAACTGCTCGTCGGTAACAAAATCTGGAATAACGGCTACAGATTGAGGTGTATCCATTAAGTCGATATCACCACGCATTGCCCCTGACGAACTTTGTACTTTGTAATCGTTAAATGTACGTCCAGTAACGGTAATACGCTCAATGTTGGCTTCTTTTACTGATTGTTGTTGATCTTCTGCAGCAACTGAAAAGCTTGCGATAGCTGAAACAACGGCAAGACCAATTGCCGAATATTTGAATGACATATATAACCCCAAATTGACCCGATAGAATCTCAATTGGCAGCAATATAAATGAGAACGATTTTTATTTAAGCTTCTTTACAGAAATTTACAAACCGATGTGATCGTCTGCAAAATTAGCAAATAAAAACCCTATTTTTTCGATAAAAAAGCATATAACCAACAGTCAGCAACGTCAGCGCAACAAAACAAAAAAGCGATGCATACATGCATCGCTTTTGTTTAAAAAACCACCTGCTCAGTATTATTTTTTAACAGGCTTAACCCAACCACTAATATGACGCTGTTTAGTACGAGTTATCACCAGTTCATTTTCGCCGACATCTTTGGTAATCGTCGAACCCGCACCTATAGTTGCGCCTTTAGCAATTGTAACGGGTGCGACAAGCTGGCTGTCACTACCAACAAACACATTATCTTCAATCACAGTGAGGTGCTTATTTGCGCCATCATAATTACAAGTAATCGTTCCTGCGCCAATATTTACACCGGCACCTACTTGCGCATCACCAATATAAGCTAAATGACCCGCTTTTGAGCCTTCACCAAGCACCGCTTTTTTCATTTCAACAAAATTACCAATATGAGCATCTTGTTTTAGCTCAGCACCTGGGCGTAAACGTGCAAACGGGCCTGCACTTGCATCTGGTCCTACGTTGGCACCTTCAATAATGGAATAAGGCTTAACCACGGCATTGTCAGCTATCTGGCAATCTTTGAGTATCACACCTGCACCAATAGAAACATTGTTGCCGATGGTAACCGTCCCCTCAATAATCACATTAACGTCAATCATCACATCCATACCAACGCTGACATTACCGCGAATATCAATACGAGCAGGATCGCGTAAATTTGCACCTGCCAACATAAGTTGCTCTGCCGCACGAGCCTGATAAGCGCGCTCCAATTGCGCGAGCTGTACGCGGTTATTAGCACCTTCTACCTCGATAGCTGAATCAGGTTGTGCAGTGGTAATTGCCACACCGTCACGATGCGCCATAGCAACAATATCAGTTAGGTAATACTCACCTTGGGCATTATCGGACGATAATTGGCTTAACCATGATTTAAGCTGTTTACCAGGCGCAGCCATGATGCCGGTATTAATTTCGTTAATGGCTAATTGCTGTGGGTTGGCATCTTTTTGCTCAACAATCCCAACGACTTTATCAGCATCTCGTACAATACGACCATAACCGGTTGGATTGACTAAATTCACCGTTAAAATAGCTAACCCTTCAGGCTTTCTGGCAGCCAGTAAAGCTGATAATGTGGCCGCTTGAATCAGTGGTACATCACCATAAAGAATCAATACTGTATCGTCGTCAGCGATATGCGACCCTGCCTGCGCGACGGCGTGACCTGTGCCTAATTGCTCAGCTTGCAGGACCCAATTAAGTTGCTGCTCACCTAAGCACGCTTGTAATTGCTCTGCGCCATAGCCATAAACCAATTGAATGGCATCACTGCCAACTTCATGGGCTGTATCAATAACGTGCTGTACCATACTTTTGTGTGCAATAGGGTGCAGTACTTTAGGGAGATCCGAGCGCATACGCGTTCCTTTGCCTGCTGCGAGAATCACTACATTTAAAGCCATTAGATTGTCCTTAAACTGATAAAAATATAAGGTCTGTTTTATGGGCTGATTTTAACGGAAACACAGGGGAAAAGCGAAGCGGCTAACGAGTAGAAATGCGTTAACCAATTTAATACTTACACGCGTGAGAATAAAAGATTGTATAACTGTTTAACATGTTGCTAGGAAAATAGTGGATAAGTCATTTGATTGGCTTACCTGTAGAGAGTCTGCTCCAACTCGAGAGCTAACGCTATAAACAACCAAATGCGCCTTTGATGCTATAAAAAGCTGATATCAATATTAAAGATACAAAAAAGGCGCTCACCTAAGTGACCGCCTTTTTTCATCAAACAATAACCTTATCTGGCAATGTTCTTTTTGATGGTCTCGACAACGCGAAGCTGAGCAACTGCTTGAGCTAACTCAATCGCTGCTGCGGCATAATTGAAGTCTGCACCTGCATTCGCCATTTCGGTTTCAGCACGACGCTTAGCTTCTTCAGCCGCTTTTTCGTCAATATCATCGGCACGCATTACTACGTCAGCCAATACGGATACAGATGAAGGTTGCACTTCCAAGATACCACCTGAAAGATAAAACACTTCTTCTTTACCATCTTGCTTGACGATGCGCGCCATGCCAGGTTTGATATGTGTTAGCAGTGGCGCGTGACCAGGCATAATACCTAAATCACCTTCTGAACCAGTTACTTGTAGATGAGCTACAAGACCAGAATAGATGCTGCTTTCTGCACTTACAATATCAAGATGTACTGTCATGGCTGCCATCGGTTCTCCTTAAAATATCAAGCTAAAGCTTGCTTATTTTTTGTTAGCTCGTTCAACAACTTCGTCGATTGAACCAGCCATGTAGAACGCTTGCTCTGGAATGTGGTCAAACTCACCTTCCAATAGGCCTTTAAAGCCACGAATCGTGTCTTTAAGAGAAACGTACTTACCTGGAGAGCCGGTGAATACTTCTGCTACGAAGAATGGCTGTGAAAGATATTTTTCAATCTTACGCGCACGGGCTACAGTCGTTTTATCTTCATCAGATAATTCGTCCATACCTAGAATCGCGATGATATCTTTAAGCTCTTTATAGCGTTGAAGTACAGTCTGTACACCACTTGCTACGTCATAGTGCTCTTGACCAACCACTTGTGGATCTAGCTGACGCGAAGTCGAATCCAGTGGGTCAACCGCTGGGTAAATACCTAGCGAAGCAATGTTACGTGACAATACAACTGTCGCATCTAAGTGAGCGAAGGTTGTTGCTGGTGACGGATCCGTCAAGTCATCCGCAGGTACGTATACAGCTTGAACAGAGGTAATAGACCCTGTCTTAGTTGAAGTAATACGCTCCTGAAGTACACCCATCTCTTCAGCCAGTGTTGGCTGGTAACCTACTGCTGATGGCATACGGCCTAGCAGTGCAGATACTTCGGTACCCGCCAAGGTGTAACGATAGATGTTATCGACGAACAATAGTACGTCTTTACCTTCGTCACGGAACTTCTCAGCCATTGTAAGGCCAGTCAGTGCCACGCGAAGACGGTTTCCTGGAGGCTCGTTCATCTGACCATATACCATGGCCACTTTGTCGAGTACGCCAGATTCTTCCATCTCGTAGTAGAAGTCGTTACCCTCACGAGTACGCTCACCTACACCGGCGAATACTGACAAACCAGAGTGTGCTTTTGCGATGTTGTTAATAAGCTCCATCATGTTAACGGTCTTACCAACACCCGCACCACCAAACAGACCAACTTTACCACCCTTAGCGAACGGACATACAAGGTCGATTACCTTGATACCTGTTTCTAGTAGTTCAGTTGTGTTTGATTGATCTTCATATGAAGGCGCTTCACGGTGAATTTCATAACGCTCTTCTTCACCAATTTCACCCGCTTCATCAACCGGTTGACCTAGTACGTTCATGATACGGCCAAGGGTCTTTTCCCCAACCGGAACAGAAATAGGCGAACCTGTGTTTTCTACCTCAACACCACGACGCAGACCATCTGAAGAACCCATAGCGATGGTACGAACTACACCACCACCAAGCTGTTGCTGAACTTCCAGCACCAAGCTCTCACTTTTGATCTCTAGAGCGTCATAGACCTGAGGTACGGCATCATGTGGAAACTCAACGTCCACAACCGCGCCAATCACTTGGACAACAGTACCTGTGCTCATGATTAATCCTCTAAAACTTGTATTCGTTACCTAGCCTAAACTGCTGCGGCCCCTGAAACAATTTCCGACAGTTCTTGCGTAATCGCAGCCTGACGGGCTTTGTTGTAGACCAACTGCAAGTCATCGATAAGCTCACCAGCGTTGTCTGTCGCAGCTTTCATCGCAACCATTCGGGCTGCTTGCTCAGATGCGATGTTTTCAACAACACCTTGGTACACTTGAGATTCCACATAACGCACCAACAAAGTATCCAAAAGTTCTTTTGGATCTGGCTCGTATAGGTAATCCCAGTGATGAGAAATCTCATCTTCTTCTGACTTAGGCAAAGGTAGCAGCTGTTCGATCACAGGCGTCTGGCTCATGGTATTAACAAACTTGTTGAATACCACATACAGACGGTCTAGCTTGCCTTCGTTGTAAGCTTGTAGCATTACACGTACTGTTCCGATCAAATCAGATAATGCAGGTGCATCACCTAGACCTGAAGCATGAGCAGATACTTTGCCACCAAAGCTATTGAAAAACTGCACACTGCGAGCACCAATTGGGCAGAATTCAACTTCTGCACCTTGCTCACGCCAGTTTTTCACGTCCGCGACAACCTTTTTAAATAGGTTGACGTTAAGACCACCACAAAGACCACGGTCGGTTGACACTACAATGTAACCAACTCGCTTAGCCTCTCGCACTTCCAAATATGGATGCTTATATTCGAGAGAACCTTGCGCTACGTGACCGATCACCTTACGCATATTTTCTGCATATGGGCGACTAGAAGCCATGCGTTCTTGTGCTTTACGCATTTTACTCGCGGCAACCATCTCCATTGCAGATGTGATCTTCTGAGTGTTCTGAACACTCGCGATCTTGGTTTTAATCTCTTTAGCGCCGGCCATCTTTACTCTCCAATCTGGACCTGAGGTGCCTTAAGACACCTCTGTGTCTTTACCAGGTTTGGGTTTCTACGAACTTGTCGAGGCCAGCCTTCAAACCATCTTGGATATCAGCGTTATAATCGCCAGTATCGTTAATAGTCTTCATAAGGTCAGCATGCTCGCTGTTCATGTAAGAGAGCAAAGATGCTTCGAAATCACCGATCTTGTTTAGCTCAACGCTCTTTAGGTAGCCTTTTTCAGCTGCGAAAATAGACACAGACTGGTCAGCTACGCTCATTGGCGCGTATTGCTTTTGCTTCATTAGTTCGGTAACACGCTCACCATGCTCAAGCTGAGCACGTGTTGCATCATCTAGATCAGATGCAAACTGTGAGAACGCCGCAAGCTCTCGATACTGTGCAAGTGCAGTACGGATACCGCCTGACAGTTTCTTGATGATCTTAGTCTGAGCCGCACCACCAACACGAGAAACCGAAATACCTGGGTTAACAGCAGGACGTAGGCCTGAGTTAAATAGGTCAGTTTCAAGGAAGATCTGACCATCGGTAATAGAAATTACGTTGGTCGGTACGAATGCAGATACGTCACCCGCTTGAGTTTCAATAATCGGTAGTGCAGTCAAAGAACCAGTTTGGCCTTTAACTTCGCCGTTAGTGAACTTCTCTACGTACTCAGCGTTAACGCGTGAAGCACGTTCTAGTAGACGAGAGTGAAGATAGAAAACATCACCTGGGTATGCTTCACGTCCTGGTGGACGCTTAAGTAGCAATGAGATCTGACGGTAAGCAACTGCTTGCTTAGATAGATCATCATATACGATCAGTGAGTCTTCACCACGGTCACGGAAGTATTCACCCATAGAGCAACCAGAATATGGTGCTAGGTATTGTAGTGCCGCAGCTTCAGAAGCTGTAGCAACAACTACTACGGTGTTCGCTAGTGCGCCGTGCTCTTCAAGTTTACGTACTACGTTAGCAATAGTAGAAGCCTTCTGGCCTACCGCTACGTATACGCACTTAATGCCAGAGTCTTTTTGGTTGATAATGGCATCGATCGCTAGCGCTGTTTTACCAGTCTGACGGTCACCAATAACCAACTCACGTTGTCCACGACCAATTGGGATCATAGAGTCAACGGCTTTATAACCAGTTTGCACTGGCTCATCTACTGACTTACGTTCAATAACGCCTGGTGCGATAACTTCAACAGGAGAGAAACCATCGTTATCGATAGGTCCTTTACCGTCGATTGGTTGACCCAATGTGTTGACAACACGGCCTAGTAGACCACGGCCAACTGGAACTTCCAAAATACGACCAGTTGTTTTTACTTTTTGACCTTCTGCCAAATCGGCATAAGGACCCATAACTACGGCACCTACAGAATCACGTTCTAAGTTCAACGCGATTGCATAACGGTTACCAGGCAGTTCGATCATCTCACCTTGCATTACATCGGCAAGGCCGTGAACGCGAATGATGCCGTCACTTACTGCAACGATAGTACCTTCGTTGCGAGCTTCACTAACGACTTCGAACTGCTCGATCCGCTGTTTAATCAGATCGCTGATTTCAGTGGAATTCAGTTGCATGCTCAAACTCCCAATTACGACTGCAGCGTATCAGACAGACGGTTTAGTTTACCGCTGACCGAGCCATCAATGACTAGGTCGCCTGCCGTGATAATTACACCAGCGACTAGGCTGGCATCTACGCTGCAATTCAGCTTAACTTTGCGTGTGAGACGTTTCTCTAGAGAAGCACTAATTTGCTGCTGTTGCTCTGCGTTAAGCTCAGTGGCAGAAACAACAGTTGCTTCAACCTCTTTAGCCCACTCATTGCTGAACTCATGAAATAGTTCATACACAGCAGGAAGTACTTCCAAACGACCGTTTTCAGCCATTACCTTTAACAGATTTTGACCTTGCTCATTGACCTGCTCACCACAAACTTTAATAAAAAGTTCTGCAAGCTGGTTACTGGCTAAAGAGCCAGACAGTAGTGGCTGCATAGTCTCGTTTTCACTGACTTGTGCGGCAAAGCTTAGCATTTCTGCCCAGCTTTCTACTGCATTGTTTTCGATAGCAAAATCAAACGCTGCCTTTGCGTAAGGACGAGCGATGGTGGTTATTTCAGCCATAACTCAACTCCCTTATCAAATTTCAGAAACAAGTTTATTAACTATGTCACTGTGGGCGGCTTCATCAATCGAACGCTCAAGGATCTTCTCTGCGCCAGCGATGGCTAGAGTAGCAACTTGCTTACGCAAGTCTTCTTTCACGCGATTACGTTCAGCTTCAATTTCTGCTTTACCCTGAGCGATAATTTTAGCGCGCTCAGCGTCTGCTTCGGCTTTGGCCTCATCGACAATCTGAGCTTTACGCTTATTAGCTTGCTCAATGATTTCGTTAGCAGTTGCCTTAGCTTCTTTTAGTTGGTCGGTGGCTTTAGCCTGTGCCAACTCTAGGTCTTTTACAGCACGGTCAGCATCAGCTAGACCGTCGGCGATCCTTTTTTGGCGCTCTTCGATGGCATTCATCAAAGGGGGCCAAACAAACTTCATGCAGAACCACACGAAGATAATAAAGGCAACCGTCTGACCGATTAGGGTAGCGTTGATATTCACAACAGCCTCCTATTTAGATTAAAGACAGAAGCGTTGATTACAGCATTGCACCCAGTGGGTTAGTAAACAGCATGTATAGTGCAATACCTACACCGATCATGGTTACCGCATCCAATAGACCAGCAACAATGAACATTTTAACTTGTAGCATAGGAGCCATTTCAGGTTGACGCGCAGCGCCTTCCAAGAACTTGCCACCTAGTAGGCCGAAACCGATAGCGGTACCTAGAGCACCCATACCAATCAGTAGAGCAACAGCAATAGCTGTCATGCCTAATACAGTTTCCATCTCTATCTCCAGTATTCTAAATCTTAGTTAGTTAGTGATTTAGCTTAAAAAAAAATTCTTCAGCAATCCTTAATGATCTTCATGTGCCATGCTGAGATATACGATCGTCAGCATCATGAAGATAAACGCTTGTAAAGTGATAACCATAATATGGAAAATTAACCAACCTAGTTGTAGTGTCACACCTAGGGCAGATAACGCCATGTTAGCACCGTACATCAACGCAATAAGGATGAAGATCAACTCACCTGCGTATAAGTTACCGAATAGACGCAGACCTAGTGAAATAGGTTTTGCAATCAAGGTAACTGATTCTAATAGGAGGTTGACTGGTATCATTGCCTTATGGTTAAAAGGCTGTAATGTCAATTCTTTAACAAAACCAGACACACCTTTGACTTTAATGCTGTAGTAAATAATCAGCACAAACACACCTAGAGCTAAACTAAAGGTAATGTTTAAGTCAGTAGTTGGTACAACTTTCATGTATGGGATACCAGCAGCCATTGCTAGTTCAGGAATCCAGTCAACTGGAACCATATCCATGAAGTTCATCATGAATACCCAAACAAAAATCGTTAGTGCCAACGGTGCAATCAGAGGATTGCGGCCATGGAAGGTTTCCTTAACGCTTGAATCGACAAATTCAACGATCATCTCGATAAAACATTGAAGTTTACCGGGAACACCTGTCGTTGCTTTTTTGCCAACGCTGCGGAATAGCCATAAGAATAAAACACCAAGCCCAACCGAAAAGAACAATGAATCAATGTGCCACGTCCAGAAGCCTTCACCAACACTTAAGTTGGTAAGGTGATGCTGGATATAGCCCTGCGGTGTTAACTCTTCACCAGTTGCAGCCATGATTCATCCCACTTAACTTTGCTTGAAGTATAAAGGAGCTGTCCAGTGCACTATTAGCGCCAGCGTGTAACAGACAAACAAGGGCATAAATACCACTTGCATGTTTATAAACACCAACGAGAACATCACAATGGTTAACAGCAACTTTACCGCTTCCCCCCAGTAAAAAGTTTTCATAACTTTTCCTGCTGAACTTGCTCCTGTGTAGGAAAAAGCGAGGGTTGCGAATACAAAATTAGGGAGTACAGCAATAGCACCACCTGCTATCGCAGATAGTCCATACTGAGCTCCCCACACGGCGAAAAAGACAATCGAAACACCCCCAGCCATCACCGCCTGCATCAACACCAACTTATAGGCAGACCACCGGCCACGACGTGCTAAAACCTTGCTCAATTCATCTTCTCCGCATTCCTACTTTCTGTTTCGGTGACCGGACTACAATTATCCAGAATTTGCCGAGCAACAAAAAGCTTGCGAAAGTATACCTTTTCGGGCCTTCAAAGCAAGTTTAAGCTGAGGAAAATCGACTCTTTTAACGTGATCTATCGCCAAAAGTGTAAAAGTGCAAAATTAACAGTTGTCACAAAATTACATAATATTGCATTAACTCAGTACATTTAACGGATCTTTGCAATAATACCGTCTAATTCAGCTAGATCTTGGTAGTTAATTACAAGTTTTCCCTTACCTTTGCGGTTATGAGTGATAGATACTTTTGCACCTAGACGTTCGACTAATTGACTCTCAAGACGAGCTACGTCCTGATCTTTTGCAGGTTTATCTGCAATTTTGGGAGGATTTAAGGTTTTATTAACTAATCGTTCAGTTTCACGAACTGTTAATTCTTTAGCGCTCACTAATCTAGCGACATTTGTTTGCTCATCACCTTCAATAGCTAACAAGGCGCGCGCATGGCCCATATCAATATCGCCATACTCAAGCATACGTTTAACTGGCTCATTTAAACCATTTAAACGTAGTAAATTTGATACAGTAGTCCGAGATTTACCGACCGCATCGGCAATTTGTTGATGGGTTAACTCAAACTCTTTCATCAATCGCTCAAGGGCTATGGCTTCTTCCATCGCATTAAGATCTTCACGTTGAATGTTCTCAATTAATGCGATTGCCACAGCAGACTCATCAGGAACTTGTTTTATCAAACAAGGAACCTGCTCAAGTTTGGCGATTTGCGATGCTCGCCAGCGACGCTCACCGGCAATAATCTCAAAACGATTTTCTGCCACTTTGCGCACAACAATGGGTTGAATAATGCCTTGAGCACGAATCGATTCGGCTAGCTCTTCAAGTGCTTCAGGTGACATATCCTTACGAGGTTGGTATTTACCAGGCTGCAACTGTTCGATATTAATGTTCATTAAATCGTCAGCGTCATTTGAGCCTTGCTCAGTCAGCGTTTGTGGTTCCGTTTTTTTCGCTGCAGCATGGCTAGTACTTAGCAATGCATCTAAACCTTTACCCAAACCTCGTTTCTTCGGTGTCATCTAAAAATTTTCCTTTAAGCTTGCTCTAGCTGAATCGTTTGTTCAGCCCGTCGAATAATTTCGCCTGCCAAAGCAAGGTAGGCTTTTGCGCCTGCACTCGACTTATCATAATACATTGCAGGGGCACCAAAACTGGGGGCCTCCGCTAAACGCACGTTTCTTGGGATCACCGTACGATAAACTTTTTCACCAAAATGCTGTTTTAATTGATCAGACACGTCATTGGCCAAACGGTTACGTGGATCGTACATAGTACGTAAGATCCCTTCGATCGATAAGCCAGGATTAACCATTGCCGCCAGTTTGCTGATGGTATCCATCAATGCCGTTAAACCTTCCAATGCGTAATACTCACACTGCATCGGCACTAATACAGAATCGGCTGCAGACATCGCGTTCACGGTAAGCATATTTAGCGAAGGAGGGCAGTCAATAAAGATGAAATCATAGTCATCTTTTATCGGCGCTAAGGCGTTACGCAAACGAATTTCGCGCGCAAAAAATTCCATTAATTTGATTTCTGCCGCGGTCACATCGCCATTACCGGCGATCAAATCATATTTACCGCTGGTATCGCGATAAACCACCTCATCAAAATTCTTTTCATCGACAAGCAGCTCATAAGCGGTATTTTCGACACTGTATTTGTCAACACCACTGCCCATGGTTGCGTTGCCTTGAGGATCGAGATCAATGAGCAAGACTTTGCGTTTGGTGGCTGCCAGTGATGCAGCTAAGTTTACGCATGTTGTTGTTTTCCCGACGCCACCTTTCTGGTTAGCTACGGCGATCACTTTACCCACAATATTATCCTGTTATTTGGTTCGTATAAGTGCAAGGTCGATCTATCTACCCAAATTGCTTGAATCACTATAAGATTGCAACTGTTAAACCATGTCGATTAAGCGTTTTTTACCACTTTAAGCAAATGACGTTGCTCATCTAATTTAGGCACATTCAATTCAATCACTTCAGCAACGGTAAAATCACTCGGCAACTTAGCCATTTCCTCATCGCTTAATTGGCCTTTTAGTGCATAAAAACAACCGCCTTCTTTGGGCAGATGTTGGCACCAGTGCAACATATCATCGATAGAGGCGAAAGCCCGGCTTAACACGCCATCAAATTTCTCTTCTGGTTGATACGCTTCAACACGACTTTCAACCGAAGTCATATTACCAATCCCAAGTTCAAATTGAACTTGTTTTTGAAAACGAATACGTTTACCTAAGCTATCCAGTAATACAAAGGTTTTGTCGGGGTTCATAATGGCTAACGGAATACCAGGTAAACCTGGACCGGTACCGACATCAATGAAACGCTGGCCGGATAGGTAAGGGCTAACAGTCAAACTATCCATAATGTGACGAATTAACATCTGCTCAGGATCACGCACTGAAGTTAAATTGTAAGCTTTGTTCCACTTGTTCAACATGCCAACAAAATCAATTAATTGCTGCTTTTGTTTTGGCGTTGCCAGTAAATTTATCTCTGATAGATATTGATCAAGTTGAGCTGATAGCACAATGACACCCTTAAATAAGATTGCTGGATATTATGAAGCTGAGTGATGCTGATGGAAAGTCTTGAACTATCACATCAGCATCAATTAAAAGCGAGTTTACGATAATTTATGCGCTTTTACGCAATAAACCGCGCTTTTTAAGATGAACCAACAGAATCGAGATAGCTGCTGGTGTGACGCCTGAAATGCGTGAAGCTTGGCCGATCGTTTCAGGTTTGTGCTCATTCAGTTTAGCGATCACCTCATTAGATAGACCAGGAACTTCTTGGTAATCAAGAGTTAACGGCAACAAGGTCTTTTCATGACGGATCGCTTTTTCAATTTCATCCTGCTGACGCTGGATATAGCCTGAGTATTTTACTTGGATCTGAACTTGTTCAGCTGCACGTTGATCTTCAAGACCTGGCCCAAAACCATCCAATGCCATTAATTTGGGGTAATCCATTTCTGGACGGCGCAATAACTCTTCAAATGATGCTTCACGTGAAATAGGCGTATTGAGTTCAGGGTTTAGCACACCAAGTAAAGGTGAGTTTGGATGTACCCATTGGCTACGTAATCTTTGCAACTCTTGCTCGATCGATTCACGTTTTTGATTGAATTTAGCCCAGCGATTATCATCAACCAAGCCTAATTCTCGGCCTTTTTCTGTTAAACGAAGATCGGCATTGTCTTCACGTAACAGCAAACGGTATTCGGCACGACTGGTAAACATGCGGTAAGGCTCTTTAGTACCTAATGTCGATAAGTCATCAACAAGTACGCCTAAATAAGCTTCATCTCGGCGTGGACACCAGGTCTCTTTACCTTGTACTTGCAGTGAAGCATTCATACCGGCAAGTAACCCCTGAGCGCCGGCTTCTTCATAACCGGTAGTACCATTAATTTGCCCAGCAAAGAACAAACCATCGATCGCTTTAGTTTCTAATGAATTCTTCAGATCTCGCGGATCAAAATAATCATACTCAATGGCGTAACCAGGTCGGATGATCTGCGCATTTTCCATGCCTTGAATCGAACGAACTAAATCCAACTGCACATCAAATGGTAAGCTTGTTGAGATACCATTAGGATAAATTTCGTTGGTATTTAATCCCTCAGGTTCAATAAAGATTTGATGCGAACTTTTGTCTGCAAAGCGGTTAATTTTGTCTTCAATCGATGGGCAATATCGAGGGCCTATGCCTTCAATTACCCCGGAATACATAGGGCTTCGATCAAGACCTCCACGAATAATATCGTGGGTACGCTCATTAGTATGAGTCACAAAACAAGAAATTTGTCTTGGATGCTCACTCACATCACCAATAAAAGACATCACAGGTAAAGGATCATCACCTTTTTGTTCAGTCATTTTATTAAAATCTATGGTATTGGCGTCAATTCGAGGTGGAGTACCAGTTTTTAAGCGTCCAACTCGAATAGGCAAATCACGTAGTCGATGTGCCAATGAAATTGAAGGTGGATCCCCAGCGCGTCCGCCACTGTAGTTCTCTAAACCAATGTGAATCTTACCGCTTAGAAATGTGCCTGCGGTGAGCACGACTGCAGGAGCTTCGAAAGCAAGTCCCATTTGAGTAACTACACCAACAACGCGATCATTTTCAACAATAAGATCGTCTACAGATTGTTGGAACAAGCGTAAGTTAGGCTGGCTTTGCAGTATTTGTTGGATCTTAGCGCGATATAGGGTGCGATCAGCTTGGGCACGAGTGGCTCGAACAGCAGGCCCTTTACTTGAATTGAGTGTTCTAAATTGTATACCAGCATGATCAGTTGCGGTAGCCATAGCACCACCAAGCGCATCGATCTCTTTGACCAAATGACCTTTACCAATACCACCAATAGCTGGGTTACATGACATTTGACCTAAAGTATCTATGTTATGAGTCAACAATAATGTTTTTGACCCCATTCTAGCAGATGCTAACGCTGCTTCGGTTCCGGCATGACCGCCACCAACAACAATTACATCAAACCGCTCATGAAAATGCATCACAGTACCTTAGATAAAAAAATCACATAAATTGAAATTAGATCTCAGTTCGTTATTCAGCATGACTTAACGACGAGCCGCGTATTTTAGCATTTTGAATGACCTTGATGAAAGATCATTTTAGTAGTTTTGATCTCACTTGGATCGGGCCTTATAGATCTTAAGATCTTTATATAGATCTCTTGTTATGTTTACTATTAAGGATCGTTTTTTCTGTGGGTAATTGAAATATTTTAGCTATTTCAGTGGCTTGCAAGGTTTTAAACCTGTGATCTATTGTGGATCTAATTGGATTAAGCTTGGGGATAGATCGCGTAGTTATCCACAAGGCTAAGATTTAGACCGATCCGAAGTGGATTAATGCAGAGTTAGATCAGATCAAAATAATAGTTTATCCACATATTTATTATTTAAAGATACACTATGTGGATAAACTAGAACTAAATTGTGAATTAATTTTGAGTTGTTGAACTTTTTAGATCATTTCAAGCTATCTTGCCATGTGGCAAGCCAAGCTTGTGCTGGATCTTCGGGTACGGGATCGTATTGCACATCAATTTGGATCTTATCCACAAACTCTTTTGCACCGCAGCGAATAAGTTCGTTGATGAGTAATTCTGGTCCTTGGCAAAAAGTATCGTAACTACTATCTCCAATGGCACAAAGGGCAAATTTTGTTTGGCTCAGATCGGGAGAATGCAACATGATTGCTTTTAAAAATGGCTGAATATTGTCTGGCAGTTCACCTGCGCCATGGGTCGAACTGACAATTAACCATAAGTTTTTTGGATCTAGATCTGCCAGATCTGGGTTTAGGTGGACTTGGGTACCATGTCCTAGTTGCGCTAATTGTTCTGCGAGTTCATCTGCAACATACTCGGCACTGCCGAGTGTGGTGCCAACTAAAAGGTCAATATTGGCCATTGTAAATCCTAAATTGATTTGAAAACTTGGCCACATAATAAGTGAAAAGCGACTGATTATCTTGCTTGGCTTGATTATTTGTTTAGGGCGTGTTGAACTTTCACGGTTAAATTTTGTTCGAGATACAAGCGTTTTAATCGCGACGAGCAGTTTGCCGCCTAACATGCTAAGCAAAATACTGCTCAACAAAGAATAAAACGCTTGCAGCCAAACCCTCTGGGCAGTGTTTGTGGCTTCTTTCTACGTCGTTATCGGCTTATCAAGTAGAGGGCTACATATCAAAGCCTCAGCCTTGTATAAATAACCCAAAAACAGCTGCAAAAATCATCTTGAAAGATCAACACGCCCTAGCTATTTACACAGAATAAACCTTGAACACTTGTGGGCAGTATTGATGATTTTTAGGCGTTGATAACCGCGAAATATGTATTTTTATCAGTAGCTTTTAGTTGCATAGAGTAGGTAGTTAACCCGGTTGTTGTCGCTTAAACGCCACGTTTTTGAAAATGGATTGAACTGCATACCTTGGCAAGAAATACAGTCTACTTTGTGATGGGCTAACATCATTTCCAACTCTTGGGGCTTTACAAAGTATCGCCAATCATGGGTACCGATGGGTAAATATCGCATCACATATTCAGCGCCAACAATACCAATAAGGTAACTTTGCCAGGTTCGATTTAGTGTTGCCATAACCAATAGTCCACCCGGTTTGAGTAAGCGGCAACAAGTATTAACTAGCGCTTGTTGGTCAGTGACATGTTCGATAACCTCAGTGTTTAGGACAACATCGAAACCGGCTGAATGTTCGTCTGAAATATCTTCTGCTAAGCAATGTTGATAACGTACGGGCACTCCCCAACTTTGCGCATGTTGGCAGGCGAGAGTGATATTATGCTCACTTGCATCAATACCTAATACATCTGCACCTTGGGACGCGAGTGGTTCCGCGAGTAGTCCAGCGCCGCAACCAATATCTAACACATTCAAGCCATCAAATGGGTTATCTTGATTAAGATCGCGACAAAAATGATCTGCTATAGCGGCTTCAATTGCCATCAGTCTAGTTTGATTAAATGCAACGATATGCTTAAAGCGGCCGTTTGGATCTCGCCATTCTTTAGCTAATGCGTCAAATTTGGCTATTTCACTAGTTTGATCAATGGGTTGATCGATTTTTGAAAGTGGATTTAAACGACTTTTATCTAACATAGCTACCATCAGTGCTGGCTTGTTCTACAAGTATATACGCAAACCTCTTGAGCTTGGTTCACATTACCAGCAGTAGTTTTTCTGTTTAGTTTTTTATAATTATTTGTTTTATATAAACTTAATGACTTTGCCTCAATCATAGATTGAGTTTTAAGTTAGTGATTATGCTATTGTGCAACTTATTTATGTAGCTGTAGTGCAATTAACGATGACGAATCAACAAACAAAGGTTTTTGTTATTGGCTTGCCAAGAACGGGCACCACCAGCATGAGTATTGCGTTATTGGCACTAGGCTATAAAGTCGCGCATCAAGGGTTTACACAACAAACTTTTGCGTTGGCTGATGCTGTAACTGATGCGCCCTGTTTTAGTGACTATCCTTATTTGCACCAACTTTATCCTAATGCGAAATTCATCTATCTAAATAGAAACATCGATGCTTGGGTGGCATCTATGCAGATGTTGCTGAGCAAGATGTTGCCTCATCTTCATCCTCAATCTGGTCGTTTTCACCCGGTTATGAAGCGAAGCTTCGAAGCCTGTTTTGGTGTATCAACATGCCGTGATCCACTAGATGAACACCATCTTAGACGCTGCTTTGCGTATCACCAGCAGCAGGTATATGAGTATTTTAATATTAAAAATAATGAGTTAGAAAATCATCAATTTTTAGAAATCGATGTGAGTACACCTAAGGATATGAGCCGTTTACAGCAGTTCTTAATGGCAAATATAGCCAATAATATCCCTAACTTTCCACATAGTAATCAAGGCTCTGACGTTGCAGGGTGGGATGAGTTTCGCCATCCCAATAAAGTGGTTAGTAATGCTAGTGGTCAATTAAGACGTAAGTATTTTGATTATAAGCCAATGGTTAAGCCGTTACCTTGGGTAAACACAGAAGTTAACCAAATATAGGCTAACGCGTTAATATAGTCGTATTGATAGATTATTTGCTTAACGAATATGTCCAGTGTTAGTCCGTTACCGATAGATTCTTTATATCACTCTTTTTTGACCGCGATAGAACATCATCATCTTGTCGTTGAATCTGATACCGGATCGGGCAAATCCACCCGTTTACCACTTTGGTCTGCCGAATATGCCTCTTCTAAAAGTAAGTCAAAAGTATTAATCGTGGAGCCACGACGGGTGGCTTGTGTTGCACTGGCAGATTATGTCGCAACCCAAACCACGTTGAAAGTAGGATACTGTGTTCGCTTTGAATCAAGCGTTGAACCAGATAGCGACATTGTTTTCGTGACGCCTGGTGTTGCTTTGCGTTGGCTTTCTGGAAGCAGTGATTTAACAGAGCCTTTGCAAATCGACGATTTTGCTGTGGTGATGATTGATGAGTTTCATGAGCGCCGTTGGGACACTGATTTACTTTTGGCTGTGCTGAAAGTGCGTCAAAGCCACCGTTTAGTCATTACTTCTGCAACGATTAACGCCCAAAGACTAAGTCACTATCTTTCTGATGATAAGGTCAGTGCGGCTCATTTGTTGGCAGAAGGTAAAAGGTTTCACGTGGAACTGAAGTATGCTGGATTAGAGCCACATCATTTACCGAGCTTACAGGGATTAGAACAGCGAGTTGTTGAGTCTGTAGCGAGTACTCTACAAAGCACAGATGGTCATATATTGGTATTTTTGCCGGGTAAACGGGAAATTCAGCTTTGTATTCAAGCTTGCCAAAGGTTGAAAGTAGCACATGAGCAACTTGAATTAATTAGCCTACATGGTGGTATTGAGCTAGAACAACAGCAAGTGGTGCTATCAGAGTCGTTGCAGCAGCGGGTTATTTTTGCAACCAATGTGGCGGAAACATCATTAACCATACCTGGGGTAACAGCGGTTATTGATAGTGGTTTAGAGCGAAGAACGGTTCAGCGCAATGGTAGAACGGTTTTATCTTTGGAAAATATCTCAAAAGCAAGTAGTGAGCAGAGGCTAGGGCGTGCAGGTAGAACCAAGCCTGGTATTTGTATTCGTTTGTGGGGCAGTCATGCTCCGTTAATAGCAGTAACACCGCCTGACTTTCAGCGAGAAGAGTTGGTTGAGCCCATGTTAGCAGCGGCAACAGTATCAATGTCGCTTCAACAGCTACCGTTTCTAGATACACTGCCGCAAAAGTCATTATTATTGGCATCGCAACGTTTAATGGCCATGCAGGCCATAAGCCCAACTGGGGAAATCACAGAACATGGCCGGCGGTTGTTCCCATTGCCAATAGATACGCAATTTTCTCATTTAATTGCGGCAATGCCTGATGCTTACACCAGAGAGCTGATGATTGATTTGTCTGCTGCATTAAGCATTGGTGGTCGTTTATTACAATTGCCTACCGATGCTCATGAGCTAGAGCTAGTTAAACAGTGGGAACCCTTTGGCTGTGACGCATACCTACTTATCAAGTTGATTCGCGGTGCAAAACTTGAGGAGTTAAGTATCGATGCAACCTTACTAAAAGAAGCGCAACAGATGGCATGGCAAATCTCTAGCGCGATCGGCGTTGGTCAACATGATGCTGACTGTCGCCATGTCAATTTACTCACCGATAAGAGCTTACGTCAGCGATGGCTCATCGCTGTGATTAACGCATTGCCGGAACTTGCATTTGTACGTCGGCTTAAACGTCAACAAGCACTTGGCAATGGCTTTAGTGAAGTACAAATAGGACGTGATAGTCGTTTTGAAATGACAGATGCTGCGACCACTAATGAAGCCGCTATCGTTTTCGATCAATTTTCATTGCCTGGTAAAGGCAGTAAGCAAACCATTAACTTGGCTACATGTATGGCGCCGCTCAGCTTAGGTGATCTTTGTAATGCAGAGCTGGGCGAAATCAAGCTTTGTCAGCAACATGATCAACACACGGGTGATCAGGTCGTCGTTGAGCGTGTTTTTGCGGGCAGGGTGATAGATAGTTGGCAACAAGCAGCCGATGACCAGCAGATGATCATGATGATTGTAAGCCGCATTGAATCTGAGCAGGTGTTTCCTGGTTTGTATCAACAATTATGCTTAGACATTGATGCGTGGAATTTATTTATTGATTTAGGGTTGGCTGAGGCTGATGCCAAATCGATAGAGCTAGCGGATTATTTGCCAAACCAACTGAGTGCATTGGGTGTTAGCTGTAGCGAGGATATAGCCTTAATTGAGCCAGAGGATTTGCTCTTTGAAGGGATCCCTGATTGGCAGCGTGGTGATTTCGATGAAAAGTACCCGCAAAAGTTAGTGTTGGCCGACCTTAAATTAACCGTTGAGTATTTGGTGAAAGCGAAACGCATTACACTTCACTATCTTAGTGGTGGTCGTAAAGCAGGTCCCAAGCGGTGGGAGTTACCCTCTTGGCAAGGCTGGAAAATCAGTTATAAGAAAGCCAGCAGGGTGGTTGAAATCAAGTAGCGCAGTAGCGCTGTTAATACTTTAATCCGCTAGCTCTAGTGCTGCCTAAGTTTGGTTAAAAAAATTTGTTTTACCAATTTTCTGATTTAGCAGGGGGGACTGCGGATAACTTTGTTGAACAACAAATTTAAAAATGAATCATTAAGTAGATTTAAAAAGACTATATTAAAACAATAACTATTAAAAACAGTTGTTTACAATTAAGTTTGAGTTTGTTTGTTGGCTTGGTAATTAAGGTAAGCTGCTTGTTGATAACTTTGTTGATAGATCTTGCATCGATCCTCAACTTGGATCTAATCTTGCTTAAACAATGAACAATAAAAAGTTAGTTAGTAGATCAAAAATAGTGTGCCATGCTGCTGATGCTATCAACACTGGATTGATCGTCTTAAACTGGTGATTTTTACCCTATGCAGATAGCAGAGATAATGGTTAGTTGGATCTTATTGAGCCTAAGCCGTTGTGCTCATTTGCTTCAATAAGATCCTGTGTCAGAGGGTTTGTAATATTGTTTAAGCCGGCTTGGGGCTATTTACCTATACAGAAAGTGAAGTTTCCCGCCATGACTGGCCTGACATGAGGTCTTGGGGGCCGATTGGGGACCAAGTTGCAATTTATGGTCAATTTTTCACTTCCCAAGATGACTTCCATCATAGATCAGTATGGGAAAAGTGGGAATGGTGGGAAACATTTTTCCACCGCATTTACATTTAATGGATTATTAGCTTTCTTCTGGATGGATGAACAGGTGTGCTTTCCCTTGCTCCAGTAGATATGGCGTTGTCACAGTTGTGGTGTTGATCTTAATCTGACCAGATGCAATGTATAGGTAAACCCATTCAGGTAACTTGCTGCTTACAGCGGCATACATTTGGTCTGTCGGAACATTGCTATTACGCCCTGGAGTCACTCGGAAGCGGTGGTAATACATCTTATGGTTAGACTCGAACGCATATGAGCTTTGTGCCGAGCTAACGAACGAAGGCGAGACCGTTTCGCGAGGTTCAAAGATCTCAGTGGCAATGTAGCAAAGCTCTTTGTTGGTCATGCCTTGTTGATACTCTGGACAGCCAAACTCTTCATGGTGGAAGTAGAACTCTACTTTGCGCTCAGAATTGCCATTGGTAACTTCATAGCTTAACCCCATTTCCTTGAGGGTATCTTCCATCGCTACTTTCATCTGGCTTACCAGCTTTGCCTGTGCTTCTTCAGAGGTAGCCGCTTCGCTTTGTGGCATCCAGGCTACAACGCTGTTACGAGAAGCTGTACCTGGTTGCTCTAGAACAGATGTCAGTAAGCCCATACCCAAGCCAGCCCCCAGATCCATATTGGCACCGAACGATGAGGTGAATAACAGAGTATTGGTGGCAGTGTTGCCAGTGAATTTCAGAGACTCGTATTCCGCTTGCGGCACGATACGATCTTTTACTTCATATAGACCACCTGCTTGAGCGATATTGAACGCTCTACTGTGAGTATTATCGTAAGTAGCAGGAGTAGATGTTGTCGCACATCCGGTCAGCAAAATTGGGGCTGTTGCCAATAGCATGGCTAGCTGGTTTATGTTCATGAAATGATTCCTTTCGTTTTAATCGTAATACCTTAATCGTGGGAATGGTCTCGCCAGACTTGGGGCTTTCCTTGCTTTATTCGTGGGTGGTGGCGTAGGCCAGCCAGATGTGCTCCATGCTGAGACCACAGTGGCTACCAAAAATGATGTGAATAAGCAGAAGATATCTCTTGATCCAGCAGATGGTGAGGAAGGTGATCACAGCAAGTTGCCAAAAAGGATCCGAGATCATCAACGCAGATAAGATCACCAATAGCTCTAGTAGATTGATCAGGTACTTTTTTAATTCACTGGATCTTTTGATGTTGGTATCAAAAACTACCATCAACGTTTCCATCCATATCAACATCTATTCCGCCAAGGCCCATCATGGGCGAACCTGTTGCAGAGTTGAACTTCGGTTGTTTTTTCCTTTTGTGAATTCTTCTGGGGTGTTCGTACTGACAGTGCAAATACCAAACGTGCTTAGCAAAATAAGTTAGTGCAGTAGCTATGCCAAGAAGCCAATGAAAGTAGATAAGTGCTAACCAAAATAGCATTGCAGCCAGGCGTTGTTTATGAATAAAGCTCAGAGGAGTTTGAAGCCAGGCAACAAGTGGGATTGCCGTTAGCGCCAACCCCCATGACTGGTACGTGGCGACTAAACAGCCAAGAGAAAATAAACAAAAGAGCGCAAAATTTATCAATGTCTTCATGCCGTTCTCTCCGCTAATCAAATTTATGCTTAGTTATCCTAAGTATACAGGTATAATAAAAACTTAGAAAATCTAAGCATCAAAGGTTGATGATGATTCTCACTTGTCTAAAACAAACGTATTCCCACAGCGCCTTAAACAGGCTAGAAATCGAGTTGGCATCAGCCAAAGAGAGCTTGGTATCCGTTTGGGTATGGATCCAAGTTCTGCGAGTGGCCGAATGAATCATTACGAAAAAGGCCGCCACATGCCTGATGTCGGTACACTCAAGAAGCTGGCAGAAGAGTTGGGTGTACCAGTTGCATTTTTCTTCTCTGACTCTGATAGTTCAGCTGAGCTGGCTTGCCTAATAGAACAGCTTAATGAAAAGGAAAAACAAGCACTCATCACTCAGCTTAAACAAGAGCTGGATAAGTCAGATAGTGCTTAGTTCTACTTCTCCCGCCCTGCGTACCAGAAGACGCCTCCAACAGCCGCTACTGTCAATAGTAAGCCGCACAACCATATCCAAAGTTCCATAAGACTTCCTCGATCATTTGTTTATATTTAGCTTAGCTTTCCTAAGTATCTACTACCTAAATTTTACCACCGATTTTGAAAATGCAAGCTCAAGCGGAAAAGCTCCATGCCGAGAGGAATGGAGCAAGCAAACACGTTAAGTATTATATTTTTCTATGGCTTTGGAGAGCTCTTTTACTGCTTTAGTTAGTGTGGTCATGCGGATGACTCGCTGATCGAGCTTCTCTAACTCATCGAGTAAATGCAAATACAGCGGGATCTCCCAGCTCATTGCGTTGGAAAAACGGCGTAATACAGCATTAGATACTTCTTTTTCTTCAAGCTCTTCGTCTGGATAGTGATGGAGAATAAGGCGATACCAAGTGATCTTTGGTAAGCCTTTTGATTTTTTGACTTTGAATTTGTATCGCATTGGATACTTTATCTTGTACTCAGCTGTCAGAACTTTGCACAGCTTTTTCAATCGTGATTCAAGGTCTTTGGCCGCATCCATCAGTAGTTTGGATTCATCTGTGATAAATGCAGATAGATCGCTTGTTAACTCTGGTAGTGGTGATTGTTCGCTAAGTACAATGTCAAAGTCTGATAGCTTCAATGCGCTGTGATAATTGGTGATACCAACGTTGGGTTCTTTAGTCATCTTGCATCTCCATTTTTTGGAAGTGTTCATGTAGCTTGTGAAGTCGTTTTGAACAGGTTTGCGCTTTTTGTTTGATGGTGAGGATTTCATGGCGTACTTCGCGGATCAGTGCGAAGGCATCTTCTGTGTACTCAATAAGATTGGATTCCCATTCAGCGTTGGCTTTTGAAAAGCGACCCGGTGGGTAACGAAAGCCTTTGCCTTTGCGGATGTGTGTCGAGCGGACACGGTGTTTTTTGTTGTGTCGCTGCGCCATTTGGTTCTCACTCATGTACCAATTGTGGTGCCATGCGGCCTCGAATGCGTTGTCACGATTACGGACTCGGCAGCCAAAATGCCCAGGTATTGTGTTTTTGTAAGAGCGATGGATGCGCCAGAAATTGTTGGCGTAGCAACTTGCTAGAAACTCCAGTAAATAAGGCTCTTGATCAGTAAAGTGCTCTACGTGTGCCAGAGCATTGAGTGATTGTGAAAGTGCTAGCTCGAAAGCTTGCTTCTCTTCGCTTGGTTTGCGCTGCTGCGCCATTTTATGCCAGCGATAAGCTGTGCTGTTCTCATCTAACATAGTTAGGTTACTCCGTGGTTTTGCTCATTAGTTAGCAATTACCGTAACCCAGATGCCTTTTGGTCATAGCATGCGTAGTTGCCCATTCGGGGCGTAAAAATTCACCCCATATCCCAGCAGCTAAAATGGCAATAGCATCGCTTCCTTTCCTGGGAGCTGACCTATTGCTTTCCAAATCTCTATCCTTGTGGGAGATCGAAGCTAATAATCCATAGCCTGTTAATGACCGTTACTGGGATGCTGATAGTCACAGTCCAGTATTTGTGGGATATGTGCTTTGAGTTTTTATCGGTGCTGGGATTTGATGGGAAGTATTCTGATTTTTGTGGGATGTTGGCGGGGATTATTTCTGATGCCCTGGAGACTTTCACATGTGAAACCCAGGACCTTTTAAGAGATTAAAACACCTTGGGTTGGAGTAACTTCGGTAAGGTTGCGTTTAGATTGCTTTTCGATGTGCTTTGAGTAGAGGTTGTCAGTCGAAATTGGAAGGGAATCGTAAAGTGGCTTTTTGGTCGGGTATTGGTGGTACCGACACAGATGTCGGTACCATAGTGATCACTATTTGTCTTTTTTTAGCATCGCTTTGAGGGCTGCAATGTTGGCTTGTGCCCCTTCGGTTTCTTTTAGTCGGCGACGGTGAGCAGCAAAACTATCGAACTCTGACTTAGCTTTTTCATCTGCGGCCTTTTTGGTGATTTTACCAGCACCACTGAGTACATCGCGATCATTGAAGTCTAAGAATTGGTCGAGTTTGTTAGCCCAGTCTTGTAAGAAAACTTGTTTACGCCTCAGAGCTTGGTCCTCGGCAAAATCGAGCCACATATTGACGATGCGGTTGAGCTCTTTTATTTCGTCTTCATGCAGATAGTTTTTGGCAACGGTTACGTCTGTCTTGCGTACTTCGTCACCTTTGAAACTGGTTAGGCCCATATCAGGTTTACTGGCATCCACACGACTTGCAATTAGTTCAGCGGCAGTCATATGAGTACTGGCGTAATGGAGTTTATTCTGAATGGTTTGGAAGAAGAGTGTGGTCTCTTTATTGGAAGGCTCGTAGTCTGCCGCCATGGTAAAGATCTCTTTAACTCGCAGATAAACACGACGCTCACTGGCACGGATATCGCGAATGCGTTCCAGCATTTCATCAAAGTAATCTGGCACCGCAGAATGACCAACGGGCGGGTTTTTCAGGCGCTCGTCATCCATTGCGAAGCCTTTGATCAGATATTCTTGCAATACCTGTGTTGCCCATTGGCGGAACTGAGTACCACGTTGTGAGCGTACTCGGTAGCCAACAGCTAGGATAGCCTCCAAGTTGTAATGATCGATTTGGCGATTGACCTGTCTTGCCCCCTCTAATCGAACTATCCGGAATTTCCGGATGGTTGCGTTTTGAACAAGTTCTCCCTCGTTATAAATGTTAACAAGATGCTCATTGATGGTGCGGACATCTTTGTCATAAAGCTCAGCCATCGCAGCTTGTGAAAGCCACAAGGTATCTGACTCAAAGCGGCACTCTACGCGAGTTGTACCATCTGCACTGGTAAACAGAACGAACTCACCATGCGGAGCTTGTGGGGTGTTATCGGTCATTGAATCTCCTTTTACTCTGGCTTGGCTGTAAGATATGGCTGTTTAATATCGGGTTGCACAACTGCCGAGAAACAAGTTTTGATGATTAATTGTTCCAGTTCACAAGAACATACACGTAAAATCAAGCACAAATTAGCTAATTTTGCTAAGTTAGCTAAAGGTTCAGGCGAGAGCTGAGAAATTGAAATGAAAGAACAGATTTATCTGGCGATACGTCAGGCGCTGGAAGGCGCTCCACGCAATCAATATATGGCAGAGTTACACCTACAGATGATCAAGTACGCTGATGAACTTCAAAACATCACAGCAAAAGAGTTTTGCGAAGAAGTAGGCCTCAAGCCGAGCTATGGAACCGAGTTCAGTAAAATGAGAAATCTTACAAGCCGATTAAAACAAGCAGGTTTGGACGTAAGCAAAATTTAGGGAAGAAAATGACAAATAGTAAATATCCTCGTGGTTCTGAATGGCGTAAGTGGGATCTACATATTCATACCCCAGCGTCTTTTCATTGGAATGGTCAGAAGTTTAATTCAGATCCAAACTCACCTGACAACACTCGGCTTGTCGATGAAATGATCCTCGCTCTGAACGCAGCCGAACCTGCTGTATTCGCAATAATGGATTACTGGACTTTTGAGGGCTGGTTCGCATTGAAAAGGCGCTTAGCACAACCAGGGGCTCCAAAACTTGAAAAGACGGTTTTCCCAGGAATTGAATTGCGATTAGTTGCTCCAATGGACGGGCGACTGAATGCTCATGTTTTGTTCTCTAATGAAGTGGATGACCAAGTTTTGCATGATTTTCGAACAGGACTGAATGTTGCGCTTATTGATCGCCCTCTATCCGATTACTCGTTAAAATGCTTAGCACGCCATGTAGGTGAAGACTTGCTTAGCCAAAAAGGTTTCAGAAAAGAAGATGTTGACCGTAATGACGATACTGCTTTAAAAGCAGGCTCAACAATTGCTGAGATCTCTTGTGAAAGCTATAAGCAGGCAATACGAAATGTACCTAACCAGATGGCTCTCGGCTTTATGCCATTCAATACAAACGATGGTTTGGCTGACGTTAGATGGCAAGAACATTATGCTTACGTTCTAGGTTTATTTGATACATCACCGATATTTGAAACAAGAACCCCCGATCTTTGGGCTGCTTTTGCTGCGGTAGAGACAGATACAAATAGAGAGTGGATTAGTGATTTCCAACGCGCATTAGGTAATGTACCAAGGCTTGCCGTTTCAGGTAGCGATGCTCATAGATTTACTGGTGAACCTGGAAATAATGATCGCCGAGGATATGGTGACTACCCGTCAGGAAAAGCAACATGGATAAAAGCGAACCCGACATTTGAAGGATTAAAGCAAGCGATAAAGGAACCAGCAAAGCGATCATTTATTGGAGCAATTCCTCCAAAGCGACAACTTGTAAGTGAAAACAGAAGCCGTTTCATCGAAAAGCTAGAAGTCAGCAAATCTGGGGCGGCACCACTTGCAGATACCTGGCTTGACCAAACAGAATTACATTTAAACCATGATTTAGTAGCAATTATTGGTAATAAAGGTAGTGGTAAAAGTGCATTAGCAGATATTGCGGCACTGCTTGGTAACTCGAAACAGAGTCATCATTTTTCTTTCTTGAAAAAGAATCGATTCCGAGGGAAAACAGGTGAACCAGCATGTCACTTCAATGCAAAAGTAACATGGGGTGATGAAGAGGAACTGGCGAAAAATCTTAATGAAAACCCAGCAACTGAAAATGTTGAACTCGTAAAGTATATTCCTCAGGGGCACTTTGAAGAGTTATGTAATGCACATGTTTCTGGCCAGTCAGATGCTTTCGAGAAAGAGTTGAGATCTGTAATTTTTTCACATGCTGATGATTCTATACGTTTGGGTGCTCATGACTTTGACCAGCTTATCGAGCAGCAAGAAAGCTCACTTCGAAGCCAACTCGAAAGCTATCGCAGCGAACTACACAAGGTAAATGAGCAGATTGCATTTGTTGAAAGCCAGATGACCAGTGAAGCTAGAAAAGCACTCGAAGAACTACTGGCTCAAAAAGAAAGGCTACTTGAAGAACTAACGAAGGTTAGGCCAGAAGAAGTTGCAGAACCGGCGAGTGACTTGACAGCTGAACAGCAAGAAGTAGCTGGACAACTGGCTGCTATTAACCGGGAGCTTGAAGCATTACAACATCAGCAAGAATCAAACCGAGAAGAGATAACAAAGCTAGCAGCAAAGAAAAAATCATGTAAGAACATCAGAGCAGGCTTTGAAATTGTCAAACGCGCAGTGAGCCAATTTAGTTCTGAGTTTAATTCTGATGCCAAAGTTTTAGGCTTAGATGTCGGGAACTTAATTAAGCTAGATATTAATGAAAAAGCAATTTCAGACTTCGAAGTTGCTAGCACCACACGTGATAATGAGCTAAAAGAAAGTCAATCATCGCTTGATGCTAAGAAGCAATCACTTACAGAGAAGAAAGCTCCATTAAGCGCACAACTAAATGCGCCACAACAAGCATATCAGCAATATAAAGAGCAACTTAAAGTTTGGGAAGAAAAGAAAACAGCACTAGTAGGAACCAAGGGTGAACCAGATACTTTTGAGGGTGTTAAACATAGAAAAACTCAATTGGATCAGCTTCCAGCTCAAAGGAAGGAACTACATGAGAAACGACAGGGTTTAACGCGCCAAATATTCAGGGTTCTTGATGAGCAAAAGTTAAATCGTGAGGCTCTTTTTGAGCCAGTTCAATCTCTTATTCAGAATAACGCCCTGATCCGTGATGAATATAAATTGCAGTTTAGAGCTGAACTCAGCAGTACTTCGGATCAAATTTCACACAAGCTATTCTCCATCGTGAAACAAGCGTCGGGAGAGTTTAGAGGCGAGTCTGAGAGCCTGTCAGTCATGAAAGAGCTAATGGATCGGCACGATCTTGATAACGAAGAGTCCCTTATCTGCTTTGTTCAGGAGTTGCACCAAAAGCTTGAGAGTGCGGCTAAGGACGACGCAGGCATAGCCTCATTGCTACGTAAGGATCGTACAGCAAATGAAGTTTATAATCTCATTTTTGGGCTAGATTACCTTGAGCCAAGGTACACACTAATGTTCCAAGATGCGCAAATTGGGCAACTGTCACCAGGGCAAAGAGGTGCATTACTGCTGATTTTCTATCTGCTTGTAGATAAAGGGAATACTCCCATTATCTTAGACCAACCAGAAGAAAACTTGGATAATGAAACAATTGTTAGCTTACTTGTGCCAGTGTTGACTGAAGCAAAACAAAAGCGACAGATCATTATGGTTACACACAATCCAAACCTTGCCGTCGTCTGTGATGCAGAGCAGATAATCCACTGCGAGTTTGACCGAACAGATGGTCATAACATCACATATACACCAGGGGCTATTGAGTGCCGCATAATCAACAACAAGGTGGTTGATGTGCTTGAAGGAACGATGCCTGCATTCGACAACCGCAGAGTTAAGTACATGTAAACCCACCACGGCAACCCTAGCCTGCCTGTGAAAGTCTGACAGGCGGGCTAGGCTGAAAATCTGAAAAATAGCATTAAGTATGCTAGCTAACAGGTGCCAGTTGACGACAATTCTGGAAAAACTTAGATGCCAGTAGCAACGCAAGCACTGTAAAGTTTTCCGGATGTTCTATATCGTTTAGGTGTGGAAGTAAGATGTTCTGATACGAAGAGTAGGGAGAACTTAGACTTCTCCTGATGCCGTTAACATTAATGATGAGTGCAAACTTTCGCCTGCTGGGTATCTAAAGTTAGCATTTTCTCTGGCCGGAGAAGGTGTACCGTTTTCGCCAAATCGGTACAGTTTTGTAATATGGTAATTAGTAAAAACTTATCTATAACAGTTGCTTATATGTAATACTGGGTTGAGCTGTACCGTTTTAGGTGTACCAGACAAAAGCGGTACACTTGGTTGTTCTATCCGTTCAAAGTTTCATATTTTGCTACTTTCACATGTGAAAGTGAGTCTCTAACTACTAGGCGTTAGCCACTGCCAATAGTGCGGCGCTTGGGTGGGTTACCGAACGCACAGTGCTTATTTCTAGCAGGCACACTCTAAGCTCAAACACCAGCGCTATAAGTGCCTAATTTGGGCTTGAGCACCGCGCGCTTTTTCAAGTCAAATCCTCAAAAATACCCCTGTTAGTTCTTATATCGACAGGAGTTTCTATGAACGAGCAAAAGCAATCAGGTCAGCTATTAAGTTATCAAGAAGTCTGCCAGTTGACTCAGCTATCGCAGGCAACCATTCGCCGCTACGTAAAAAACGGTTCCTTCCCCACGCCCGTTACGCTTTCACCAGGCGCTAGAAGTGTGAGGTTTCGCCTTGCAGATGTTCAGAAGTGGCTTTTGAGCTTGTGATGAGGGCTTGGTATGTATCGAAACAAAGATAAGGTACTGGAGTACTGTGACAAAGAAGAAGGTTGGTTGGCTATTAGCTCTGAACTTTCAG
This sequence comes from Shewanella waksmanii, assembly GCF_043643685.1. Taxonomy (GTDB): domain Bacteria; phylum Pseudomonadota; class Gammaproteobacteria; order Enterobacterales; family Shewanellaceae; genus Shewanella; species Shewanella waksmanii_A. The sequence continues at coordinate 54,603 of NZ_JBHZSN010000013.1, read as the reverse complement.
TCGTAGCACGAGTTAGGGCACAAGATAAAAAATCAGGTTACGGTGCCTGTATTGAGTTTGTGAATATGGATCTTGTTCCTGTCCGGTTGGTTGTACCTGCAAATCGAATTTTAGGTAGCGCAAGTAACACATTGCGTGAGGAGCTCTTTGATCGCGGCTTTTGGCTAGAAGATGATAAATACAACTGGGGCCTTGTATTGCGCTACTTACGCCAACAGATAAAACAAGCGCCATCTGGCATCAGTGCATTTAATACAGGCTGGCATGACGATGTATTCGTGACGACTGAAGCCACTTTTGGTGCATCCGAGGAGCCATATTTTTATGCTGGAGCAATTGTTGATAGTAATTTTGAAGTAAAAGGTAGCATAGATCACTGGCAACAAGAGATCGGCTGTCTTTTGAGCGGAAATCCAACCTTGATATTTACTGTTGGAGTCGCACTTGCCGCCCCCCTATTAGCGCCTTCTGGAGGGGAAAGCTCGGTATTTCATTTAATGGGCTCGTCAAGTCAGGGGAAGTCAGGTGCTATTTATGTTGGCTCGTCAGTTTACGGCTCCCATTCATACAAGAAGACTTGGCATAGCACGAATAATGGTATCGAATCTGTATCAGCCAATTATAACGATGTCATGCTGCCGCTCGATGAGATTGGTATGGCAAGAGGTGAAAATTTAGATACAGCGGCTTACCAAATTGTGAATGGTGATGGAAAGTTGAGATCGTTAATCACAGGGGCTTTAGGCAAACAAGCAAAGTGGCGAACCTTGGTGCTCAGCACTGGTGAAGTTGGTTTGATCGATTTGCTGGAAGAAATAGGCAAAAAGCCCGCCGCAGGCCAATTGGTCAGAATAGTGGAGATACCGCTGACGGAAAAATATGGCTGTTTTTCTAGTGTTCACCGATTTAATGACTCTCATGAGTTTGCCAAACATTTGGAGGAGGCAACGAAAAAGCACTATGGTTCGTTATTTCCAGCTTGGATGTGCTTGATAGTAAAGCAGCCAGATCTGGAACTGTTGTTAAGATCGGAAACGGATAGGTTGATGCAGCGCTGGAAGGAAAGCTGCATGTCAGCTCAAGTCCTCAGAGTTCTACATCGCTTTTGCTTGGTTGCCGTTGCGCTCTCACTGGCCTCTCGACACAAACTCGTACCGTGGAGCGAAGAAGAGTCCTTATTCTCTGTGCATAGCATTTTTCAGCGCTGGATTGCAGCCAGAGGGCACACTCAAAATCACGAAGAGTTTGAAGTGCTTATGGCATTGAAGCGGGCTCTCGCCAAATGGGAAAAGCAGTTAAGTGAGATATCCAGCGGAAGATCATCAAACACGGGGTACTTCCGACGAGATGGAGATGAGATCCAGTGGCTGATTCATAAAAATGTGTTTATTCGTGATCTCCAGCTGCGCAAGCAATACATCAGCCAGCTGACTCCTTTGGTTCAACGACGCTGGTTTGAATCAAACGAGGGAGCCAGGGGGACACTACGAGTAAAAGTGAACGGTAAGTTGGAAAGGTTTTTTGCTTTTACTCCAGCTCAAATTATCCAAGAACTAGAGGAGCTGACCGCCGATGCGTAATCCGTTTCCAAGTTTTCCCACATTTCCCAGCGCAGTGACATGGAGGGGGAGTTATGACAAGCAATGAACAGGTCCTTCTCCAGTCCATTTTGGCTAAAATCGACCATGTAGAACGGGTTGTATTAGAGCAGCGTTTGCAGCAGCAAAAGGTGGAGTTGCTTGGAAAGGACATTCTAACCGTTGATGAATGTGCAGTACTACTCGGTTTGTCTACAAATCAGTTGTACAAGCTGACTAGCTCAGCGGAAATACCATTTTTCAAGCTTGGTAAGCATCTTCGATTTGAGCGCCAAGCCATAATGAGCTGGGTAGAACAGCAGCGTGTTGCATCTCACCATGAGATTGAAAAAAGGGCAGCAAACTATGTCGCCACTACCTCTCGCAAGTAATATCTTCATAGCAGCGGCCTTAGGCCGCTGAATCCCTTTGAAAATTAACGTCGCCAAAAAGCCCGGTGTTACCAATGAACTTTTTGATTAGATTTGTACTGTCAGTGCAGAGTTTGTTTTGCGCTTGATGTGAGTAAATCAACATCATTAAAGGAGTAACATCATGTCAAAAGGTTCAAGTAAATCAGGTGGCCGTCCTCAATCATCACATCCAGGACCAGGTGGAAATTGGCCATCTACGACTGGTCAAAAATCAGGTGGTGGTCGTGGAAATGCTAAAGGTAAGTAGTTGATATTTGGTTTGGAGTTAATATGTACGAAAACCAGATTCAATGTGCAGAGTGCTTGTGCACTCTGTACTTTACCGGAGAAGATGGGCCATGGGGGATCACTGGCGAGCTGTGTTATGACTGCCAGAAGGAGAAAGACTTGATGGATGAATATGATGACGACGATGACTAGGCATTCCTTCCCAACTCTTGGTGAAGCGGTAAAGTTTGTCTTCAACAGCACAGGCTTGTTGGCACAGAAACACAGTCAATCAGTGATACTGGATGACGAAGCAAAGAAAAAAAATATCCAAACTAAGCTAAACAGATTAGCTAAAGAGGATGGTGATCTTGAAAAAAACCTTGAAGAGCTTGAAGGTTACTTTATTGGCTTGGTGTATGAAGCGACTCAAGATCCGCGGGTTAGTGAAGCACTTCTAGCAAGTGCGAGAGATTTGTATCTGTCCTACAGAGTCACGCTTAGTGATGAAGGTACTTATCTTTCAAAGCAGGAAACGGTCAAATGGCTTATTGAATACCGTTTAGCTGATCTTGTTATTAAGTCTGCGCATAAGTATGCGTTGATGTATGGTGCAGCTGTAAGCCGCTTAAAAGCTCCCAATGAAATTGATTGGTGGTTGCCGCTGTTTACGGGAGATCAAGTTTGCTGGCCCTTAGAGAGAGCCTGGCGTTGGGTTTATGAGAAATGTGGAACAAGTCAAAGTCGGTTTCATAACCCATCAGATGCAGATGGTAGGGCGAAGCAGAACCTGGAAAATGTATCTCGTTGGTTTAATCGTAATCGACTACCCAGCTGGGGGGAGATATCTAGCAATTTAGAATGCTCAGTTGAGCAAATGGCAAATTGTTCTGATGAAAGGTATCGCAGAGAGCTGAGCCCTGAAGATCTTCACAATTTCAGATGTATTCTTTTTCTATCCCGATTGTCGACAGACATTTTTCAGCAGATAAACACGGCTTTTGGGAGTGACTACGCTCAACGGTTAGTTCTGCAAATGAAGGCTCAAAATCGCAGAATGGTTCGATTCAACCTAAAGCTTAAGCAGCATATATCTATTGGTTTGTTCAGAGCCGGGCCTTTAACTTCTCAGTGTTACTATGACTTCTGGCACCAAGAAGTTGATGCGTACTGGCGACTCTATTCAGAGCAATCAGCCCATAACGCAAAGTTAATCCAGCCGATCATGATTAAATCAAATGGAGCCTCTTTGTCGCTCTCAGAAATTAAGATTCTAAGGCGAAATTTGGATCCTTTTTTTCTATCCATGATCTTGAGGCAATTGCGACTAACGCCTGACTTAAAGCAAACAAGTTTTATGCAGTATTACATGGATGGAGGGAAGCAGAGAAAGTCCTCAAAGTTATCACTTACAGATATTCAAGATTATCGGCGTAGTATTGATGAAGCTGGACACGGTGATACTTTGCAATGGATGGTTGAATGGATGTTCGCTACATATTTTTACCGAGAAGGTGATCATCGGTCAGCTTTAGGGCACTATAAAAAAGCGTTTGAGCTTTCAAAGCATAGCGTGGGGGGTGATACGTACTTACTCGTGAACCAATTTGCTGAGTGTTGTGCAAAAAATAATAAATGGCGCGAGTTTAAGAAGCTGGTCGCTTGGGCTTGCCACCAGAACGTAAAGATTCGCTGGCACCGAGGCTTTGACGAGTCAGAGGACGCAGTAAAGGGAGCCTTTGAAATGTTAAAAATCGCTAACTACCCGATCCTGTGACCATAAATTGGGGTGTTATGTGCTTTCATCTATGATGAGTTAGTCGTGCGTTAAGTTACAACAACGCCTCAAACGGTCGATTTAATCTGCTTTTACCTTACCCTAGATGTGGTAAAGTCCCATTAATTTAACGGTTTAGGAACAGTACTTACAGCTAACATTGATGTTGAGGCTTCGCTTGGATTAGAACTCTCGTTGACAGCTCCCGAGGTAACAACGGTGCAAGTAGAGAAGAACGAAACAGGCAATAATAAGGGCAACTTTATGAAAAACGTGAAAGGTGGAATCGTGGCGTTACTGGAGCAGCGGGTAGCAGATTCTAATCCGAGCGAGTAGCTGGCAGAAAGTGCAAACTGTAGGTCCCTAGAAGTGCGTCGCGGGGGTTCAACTCCCCCATGCTCCACCATCTTATCTATTCGTGGTTCCTTGTCACGCACATAACAAATAAGGATTAAACGCTTGACGGTTTCGCTTCGCTCAAGTTTAGCCAAGCGCCGCTCACACCTTTATGCGGCGATAGTGAGCAATGTCACCATCACCAACATAATTGAGAATGTTCAAGTTCTAGGCTGCTGAGTCCTTTCCAGAAGAAGTAAAAATATCGGGAAATGTAAGCATGGCTTCCATTCGGCGTTGTTCAATGATGTCAGCGTAGATCTCGGTTGTTTTGAGTTCGCTATGGCCGAGCAATCGAGACACTGAGTAAATATCCACTCCTCTGCTCAGTTGGATCACGGCAAAGGTATGGCGACCGCTGTGGAATGTAACGTGTTTACTGATCCCAGCAGCCAGGCTCCATCTAAGCAATTCAACGTTCATGTATGAAGAGTACTTTAATCCCTTGAATACGCGCTCGTGAGAAGCTTTAGGGCTACCCAGAAGAGTTTCAGCTGACTTTGGTATATCTAAATACTGAAGGCTCTTAGCATCGCCGTGAGAGAGCTTGCTCTGGTCGAAGATAATTCGTTTGTGCTCTTGAAATGTCTCTATTTCTGACCAGGTGAGCTTTTGAATGTCGCACCAACGCATACCTGTTGAACAGGAGAAAAGAAATGCACGTTTGAGAATAGGATAGCGACACTCCGTTTGAGCCAGAGCGTTGACTTCATCAAGAGTTAGGTAAACACGCTGAGTCGTTTTTGCTTTGATGCTGGTTACTTGTGATAGTGGATTATCACGAATAATGCCTTCACGATGTGCTTCGTTGATCGCCGCCCGAACTTTATTGAAGTAGGAGCTTTGTGTGTTGCGAGACAAAGGCTCATCACTTTTGGTTTTCGCTTCATTGGTTAGGTAATACTTAAACCCGTCTAACCAGTCTTTATCTAGCTCATCAAAGCTAAGATCATGTTTCCCGCAGTAGAACAGCAGGTGCTTACGAGCTGAAAGCCAGATCGAGTGGTTGGAGGTTGAGGTGGTTTGTTCTTTGATGTCAATTTGCCGTTGAAAGTAATCAATGAAGCTAGCTGAACGCTTGGTTCGATCCTCAAAACCATGCTTTTGGGATTGCCACTCAACCAGTCGTTTACTCTTAATGGTTTCGGCGAGAAGCATGTGTTCTTTGTTGTGTTGGCGCTGGGTGGGGGTTTTAGGTTTGTCGTGAACGTACAGGTCTAAAGTTTCGTAGCTGCGTTTACGTTTATTTTGGCGTCCACCTAGTGTGTTTGTGGTGTAGCCATGGTCGTAAACTAAGCGTAATGAGCGTGTGCCGTCAGCTCTAAGTGTTCGTTTTTGAATAGAAATTTTCATTTTGGACTCCATTTGGGCCCCAATCGGTGCTTATAGCATGTCATGGGGTCCAAATGGGGACTAGATCTAGCAACTAACGGCAATGGATAGAAACAAACAGCAAATATCAGCTCAATAAGATCAAAGGGTTACCTATTGTTGTTTGCTGTTATTTTCCGTTATTTGCCCACTTTACTTCCCAATACAGAAAGAACTGAAGATCTTGCCAAGTAAATCATCTGAGGTAAATTTACCGGTGATCTCCGATAGCGCGAGCTGGGTCATGCGTAGCTCTTCTGCAAGCAATTCACCAGCTTGATACACTTCCAGCTGCTCTTTGCCTAACAGTAAATGACTGGTTGCGAGATCGAGGGCTTCTAAATGGCGGCGACGAGCAATGAATCCGCCTTCTAAGTTACTTTGATAACCCATCAGCGATTTAAGGTGATCTTTTAGTTCATCTACGCCTTTGCCTGTCTTGGCTGACAATCTAAAGATATGCTGACCTGCTTCATGACTTGATGCCATCGGCTCACCGGTTAAGTCAGCTTTGTTACGCACTACCGTTACACCTAAGTTGTTTGGTAGTCGATCGATAAAATCAGGCCAGATATCGTGGGGATCAACTGCATCAGTAGTGGTGCCATCGACCATAAATAGCACTTGATCGGCGCTATTGATTTCAGCCCAGGCTCGCTCAATACCTATCTGCTCAACAGTATCTGTTGTATCACGCAAACCTGCGGTATCGATGATATGCAATGGCATACCATCGAGATGGATGTGCTCTCTTAATACGTCGCGTGTTGTTCCGGCAATTTCGGTCACAATGGCGGACTCTTTACCCGCCAATGCATTGAGTAAACTTGATTTACCCGCATTAGGGCGGCCAGCAATGACCACTTTCATGCCTTCACGAATAATGGCGCCTTGCTTAGCGCTGCGTTGCACATCGTCAAGCTGCTCAATTATGCCATTGAGGGAACCCGCTATTTTGCCATCAGAGAGAAAATCAACTTCTTCGTCAGGAAAATCGATAGCAGCTTCTACGTATAAGCGTAAATTAGTGACTTTTTCGACAAGGTCATGGACTTGAGTCGAAAACTCTCCCTGCATCGATTGTAGGGCGCTTTTAGCGGCTTGTTCGCTTGTTGCATCAATCAGGTCTGCAATGGCTTCTGCTTGAGTTAAGTCGAGCTTATCATTCATGAAAGCCTGTTCGCTAAACTCTCCGGGTTTGGCGATACGTATTCCATCCACTTCCATGACGCGTTTGATAAGCATATCGAGTACGATTTGCCCGCCGTGTCCTTGAAGCTCTAAAACATCTTCACCGGTAAAAGAGTTCGGACCTTTGAAGAACAGGGCTATGCCTTGATCAATCACATCGCCATTTTGATGTTTGAAATCACAATAGTCTGCGTAACGGGTTTTAGGTAGGTGACCTAACACTGCCATGGCGACATCACTGGCCTTATCGCCAGATATACGAATAATGCCTACACCGCCACGTCCTGGTGCTGTCGCCTGTGCCACAATGGTATCCGTTGTCATGAGTGTGATTCCTAAGTTGTACGTATATGCAATTGATTAAAACAGAAAAGCGGCTAATACCTAGGTATCAAGCCGCTTTTGTATCGAGCTCTAAAAGCTTATTTTAAGCCTTTTTTCTCCAGTGCAGCATAAATGATTTTTTGCTGTGCAATGGCGACTAAGTTACCTACTAACCAGTATAGAACTAGACCAGCTGGGAACCATAGGAAGAATACCGTAAAGACCACTGGCATCCACTGCATCATTTTCACTTGCATTGGATCCATTGTTGGGGCCATAGGCTGCATTTTCTGCATTACCCACATTGATGCACCCATTAGCAGTGGCATCACATAATATGGATCTTGAACTGAAAGGTCATCAATCCAAAGCATAAATGGTGCATGACGTAATTCAACACTTTCTAGTAGTACCCAATATAGTGCGATGAAAATTGGCATCTGTAGCAAGATAGGAAGACAGCCGCCCATAGGGTTAACTTTTTCCTTCTTGTATAGCTCCATCATGGCTTGACCCATCTTTTGACGGTCATCACCAAAGCGCTCTTTCAAGTCCTGTAACTTAGGCTGCAGGTTACGCATTTTCGCCATAGAGGTATATTGCGCTTTAGTTAGTGGGTACAAGATACCACGAACGGTTAGCGTAATAAGGATAATAGCGATACCCCAGTTAGTCACTAGAGATTGGAAGAACATCAATAGTTTATAAATTGGGACAGCTAACCACCATAGGAAGCCATAATCAACAACTAGGTTAAGTGAATCAGATAGCGCAGATAGTGCGGCTTGATCTTTTGGTCCAACGTAGAACTGTGCACCAATTTCGCGGCTCTCACCTGGGGCGATGTCATAGACCGCACCGCGGAAACCAATGTTGGCTAGACCACCAGCACTGATGCTAGAGAAAATGATGTTTTGATCATTTGCAGGTGGAACCCAAGCTGATACAAAGTAGTGTTGTAGCATCGCTGCCCAACCACCTAGTGTACGCTTATCTAGGTTACGATCCGCCATATCTTCAAAGCTATACTTTTCATAGCGAGTATCTTGTGTCGAGAACGCTGCACCACGATAAGTTGGCATCATCATGCTGCTTTCGCTCTTCTTGATACTATGCTTGATCTGACCGTACATTTGTACTTGCAGTGGCTCAGAAGAGGTGTTGTTGATGCGGTAATCAACATCAATATTAAATTGGCCACGGTGTAAGATAAATACTTTAGTGTATGTCACGCCGTTATCTGCGACATAAGTAAGTGGTACTTCTAAAGTATCTTGGCCTTCAGCCATAGTGTAATCGCGTGATGCACTGTCAAAGTGGGCGCGACCACGAGCACTGCTGTCGATGCCGTTACGTCCAATTAGACCGCTTTGAGCGATATATTCAATATCTTTGCTTTGCTCAAGCAAAACAAATGATTCATCACTATCGAGCTCTTTCTTGTGCTCAATAAGCGCAGAGTAAACAATGTCACCACCCATAGGGTTGATCTTAATTTTTAACTGATCAGTGGTAACAGTAATTAACTCTTTTGAGGCTGTAACCGCAGCAGGCAAACCTGCATCGGCGTCTGGTACATCAGCGCTGTAAGAATCTGTAGGGTTAGAAGCTGCGACTGAGCTTTCAGTTGCAACGGGTTGTGGAGCTTTATCTGCCTGCCATTGTTGCCACAGCAAGAAGCTGACAAATAGCAAACCAATAAGCAATATATTGCGTTGAGATTCCATAGCCTATTTATTACACCTGTTGTTTTTTTGGGGGACGGGGTCTTCTCCGCCCGGATGCAAAGGGTGACATTTTAATACGCGTTTCACTGCAAACCAACTCCCTTTCACAAATCCGTGCACTTGAATTGCTTCAATTGCGTAATGCGAACATGTAGGGTGAAAGCGACACTTCGGCCCCATCATGGGACTGATAAAAGTTTGATAACCACGAATTAACGTGATTGTTAGCCATTGTAGCGGCGAGAAATTTTTCGCCATAGCTTTTCTACCAGTTTGTGTAACTCTGCATTTTCCATATCAACGACACCATTTCTGACCAGAACAACGATATCTATCGGCGGCAACTCATGTTGATGACGTCGAAAGTTATCACGAATTATACGCTTTATTCTGTTTCGCTGAGCGGCTTTCTTTACAAAACGTTTAGCAACAGTTAATCCAATACGTGGATGCTGCTCTGAGTTTGGTATAGCAAGTAAAGTAATTTCAGCTGAAGAAGCTTTGATGGGATTGGAGAATACAGATTTAAATTGCGCGGGAGTTAACAGACGTAACTCCCGCGTAAAGGTGTAGCTAGTCACCTGAGTCTTCTACTTAATAAATTAAGCAGAAAGGCGAGCACGACCCTTGGCACGGCGGCGAGCCAATACCTTACGGCCATTTGCTGTCGCCATGCGAGCGCGGAAGCCGTGAGAACGCTTGCGCTTCAGGTTGCTTGGTTGAAAAGTACGTTTACTCATTGTGGCAATCCGTCTTTGTAGTAGTTAACAATCCTTATCTCTAAAACTTAGAGGTAAGGGCAAAAAAGAGGCCGAATTGTAATCACTTTAATTATGCTCGTCAATAAGCAAAACCGACAAGTGCACAAAATCTGCCGATAAAATTTCCTATCAGATTCCACTTTTGCACCACAATATGTGGATAACTCTGTGAATGGACACTACATCTTGTGGATCTAGTTGACTTTAGCCTGATCGAAAGGCGCTAATTATAGATCGATCTGGATCGCTTAATAAAGCGCTGTTTGCAGGTTTCACTAAAATAATTGATCGTGATTGATCCTTTTTGATCTGCGCAATGAAATAAAGATGATCTAACTGGGGATAAATCTATTTTAAGGATAGCGATCCTCGCTTTCTCACTATAGAATAGCTGTCTTTGTATGATCTTTTGGGGATAAGTACGTGGCGGTTTCACTTTGGCAGCAATGTATTGGACGACTACAAGATGAGCTATCTGCTCAACAATTCAGTATGTGGATCAGACCATTACAAGCCGAAATGGATGGAGATACTCTTGTCCTTTATGCGCCTAATCGCTTTGTTTTAGATTGGGTTAGAGACAAATATATTAATATTATTAACCAGTTTTTCACTGAACAAATGGGCAGTGATGCACCCAAACTGCGTTTTGACATAGGTAGTCGACCGACTGCAAGTACCACTGCACCCGCCGCGGCAAGTAAACCTGCTACGCCTGTGTCTGCTAAATCAACCAATAAGCCCAGCTTTAATAGTGGTAGTGATGCGCCTGCCAGCGCTAATCATCGCAGCAATATCAATCCAACCTATCAATTTGATAATTTTGTTGAGGGTAAATCTAACCAATTAGGTAAAGCTGCCGCGCTACAGGTTTCTGAAAATCCTGGTGGCGCCTATAACCCACTATTTCTATATGGTGGTACCGGCTTAGGTAAGACCCACTTATTACATGCTGTTGGTAATGGCATCATCAAAAACAACCCTAATGCCAAAGTCGTGTACATGCATTCAGAACGTTTTGTGCAAGATATGGTAAAGGCACTTCAGAACAACGCCATTGAAGAGTTTAAGCGCTATTATCGCAGTGTCGATGCTCTGTTTATTGATGATATTCAGTTCTTTGCCAATAAAGATCGTTCTCAAGAAGAGTTTTTCCATACCTTTAATGCTCTACTAGAAGGTAATCATCAGATCATTTTGACTTCTGATCGCTACCCAAAAGAAATCGACGGTGTTGAAGATCGCTTAAAGTCTCGATTTGGTTGGGGGTTAACGGTTGCGATTGAACCACCAGAGTTAGAAACTCGAGTGGCGATCTTGATGCGTAAGGCCCAGGAAAGTGGCATTAATCTACCTGATGAAGTGGCATTTTTCATTGCTAAACGTTTACGCTCTAATGTACGTGAACTGGAAGGGGCATTGAACCGTGTGATTGCTAATGCTAACTTCACGGGTAGGCCGATTACGATTGACTTTGTTCGTGAAGCGTTACGAGATCTTTTGGCATTACAGGAAAAACTGGTCACGATTGATAATATTCAAAAGACCGTTGCTGAATACTACAAGATTAAAATGGCAGATATGCTGTCAAAACGTCGTTCTCGCAGTGTGGCAAGGCCAAGACAGATGGCTATGGCATTATCAAAAGAGCTCACTAACCAAAGCTTACCTGAAATTGGTGATGCGTTTGGTGGTCGTGACCATACGACTGTGTTACACGCTTGTCGTAAAATTGCGCAATTGCGTGAAGAAAGTCATGACATTAAAGAAGATTATGCTAACTTGATACGAACGTTATCTTCATAAATCTGGGAAATTGAAACTCATGAAATTTTCAATTGATAGGGATGCCCTATTAAAGCCGCTTCAACTTGTGAGTGGAGCGGTGGAGAGAAGACATAACTTGCCTATTCTGGCAAACCTTTTGGTTGAAGTAAGTGGTCACTCACTAAAGTTAACTGGTACTGATTTAGAAGTTGAATTGGTTGGCCAAGCACCACTTGAAGGCGACGTGGTTGAAGGTAAAACAACCGTACCGGCAAAAAAGTTTCTCGATATTGTTAAGTCGCTACCCGATCAAGTTGAATTAAAAATCGAACAGCAAGAAAACCGCTTGCTGTTACGATCTGGTCGTAGTCGATTTACACTTGCGACCTTGCCCGCTGAAGAATACCCCAATGTTGAAGCGTTCCAAGCCGAGATAGAGTTCACCATTAAGCAGGGGACGTTAAAGTCGCTGATTGATGCTACGCAGTTTTCTATGGCGAACCAAGATGTGCGTTATTATCTCAACGGTTTGTTGTTTGAAACTGAAAACAATATTTTACGTGCCATTGCCACAGATGGTCACCGTCTAGCATTAAGTCATCGTACTATTGAAGATGCGTTGCCAGAAAAACAAGTTATTGTGCCTCGTAAAGGTGTGATTGAGTTGCAACGTTTGTTTGAAGGTGAAGATTTAGACGTAACGGTTGCTATTGGTGATAGTGCCATTCGCGCCACGACTGCCCATGCCGTATTTACCAGTAAATTAGTTGATGGACGTTTTCCTGATTATCGCCGCGTATTACCAAAAGGCGGTGATAAGGTGGTTATCGCAAGCCGTAATCACCTAAAGCAAGCGCTGCTGCGTGCATCGATATTGTCTAATGAGAAATTCCGTGGTGTACGGGTGCAGTTAGAGAATAATCTCATCAAAATTACTGCGAACAACCCTGAGCAGGAAGAAGCGGAAGAAATTTTAGATGTGGAATATGAAAATAGTCCGCTTGAAATTGGCTTTAACGTCAGCTACCTCCTCGATGTACTTAACAACCTACCATCAGATGATGTGCGTATTACATTAATTGACGGTAACTCCAGTGCCTTAATTGAAAACCACGTTGAAGAAGATTCTATGTACGTGGTGATGCCTATGCGTCTCTAAATTTTAGGTACGGCAACTCCGTTGCCGTACCAAGTAATTTTTAGTGACTAGTATCGAGATGTAATGAGTCTTACTCGTCTTCATATAGAAACCTTTCGTAATATCGATTCTGCTAGCCTACAGCTTGGAAGTGGAATCAATTTGATATATGGCCACAATGGCAGCGGTAAAACGAGTATTCTAGAAGCGGTTTATTTCTTGGGTATGGGGCGTTCTTTTCGTAGCCATTTATCGCAACGAGTGATCCAAAATCATCAAGATAAGCTCACCTTGTTTGCCAATTTAGTTAATGATACTCGGGATTATAAAATTGGTTTTCGACGTTTAAGGAGCGGTGAGTCGGAAGTTAAAATTAACGGGGATCGTGTTAAAAGACTGGCGACATTAGCTGAGACTTTACCCATTCAAGTGATCACCCCAGAAAGTTTTTCTTTGCTTTTTGAAGGCCCTAAATCACGCCGCCAGTTTATTGATTGGGGCGCGTTTCATTCTGACAATAGCTTTCATCACGCGTGGGTGAATGTTAAGCGAATTTTAAAACAAAGAAATCAACTACTTAAGAATGAATCGAGTTATGAGCAAATTCAATTTTGGGACAAAGAGTTGGTGCGATATGCACAAACGGTTACTGAGATTAGAAAACGATATGTAGACTCGTTAAATGAACGACTTAAGGGTATAATCGAAGAGTTTTTACCACAAATAGATGTTAAAGTTTCCTTTACGCGAGGCTGGGACAGTAAAACTGATTATCAGCAGTTATTACAGGCGCAATATTCCCGAGATCTCGCAGCGGGACATACCAGTAGTGGACCACATAAAGCGGACCTTAGGTTACGAGTTGGAACACTACCTGTGCAGGATGCATTGTCTCGCGGGCAGTTAAAGCTCTTAGTGTGTGCACTGCGTATCGCACAGGGAAAGTTGCTAAAACAACAAATAGATAAAAATAGTATTTATCTGGTGGATGATTTGCCATCGGAATTGGATGCAAAGCACAGGCAATTGTTACTTCAACAGTTATCAGATACTGGTGCACAGATCTTGGTAACGGCAATTGAACCAGCAGCAATAGTAGATTCGTTGAATACGCCGCCAACAAAGGTGTTTCATGTGGAACATGGGCGTGTCACGGTAATTGAATAATCGACGAGAGAATAATATGTCAGAGAATAGTTACGATTCTTCGAGCATTAAGGTACTTAAAGGCCTTGATGCGGTAAGAAAGAGACCGGGGATGTATATTGGTGACACCGACGATGGTACGGGTCTGCATCACATGGTATTCGAAGTGGTCGATAACTCTATCGATGAAGCATTAGCTGGTCATTGTAGTGATATCACCATTACCATTCATGCCGATAACTCAGTGTCAGTGTCAGATGATGGTCGTGGTATCCCTGTTGCTATTCACCCTGAAGAAGGTGTGTCTGCTGCAGAAGTGATTATGACCGTATTGCATGCCGGTGGTAAGTTTGATGACAACTCCTATAAAGTATCCGGTGGTTTGCACGGAGTCGGTGTTTCAGTAGTAAACGCCCTATCTGAAAAGCTGCAGTTGACGATTCGCCGTGATGGTAAAATCTACGAGCAGTTTTACACCATGGGTGAGCCACAAGAGCCGATTAAACCAGTAGGTGACTCAACAACTACTGGTACGGTTATCCGTTTCTGGCCTAGCCATGAGACCTTCTCTGATACCATGTTCCACTTTGATATTTTAGCAAAGCGTGTTCGTGAGTTATCGTTCCTAAACTCAGGTGTGGGTATTCGTCTTGTTGACGAGCGTGATAACAAAGATGAGTTTTTTAAGTATGACGGTGGTATTAGTGCCTTTGTTGAATACTTAAACGTAAACAAAACCTCTGTGAATAAAGAAATTTTCCACTTTAACCAAGAACGTGATGATGGTATTACGGTTGAAGTGGCGATGCAGTGGAATGACGGCTTCCAAGAAAATATCTTCTGTTTTACTAACAACATTCCTCAGCGCGATGGTGGTACGCACTTGGCGGGCTTCCGTAGTGCGCTAACCCGTAACCTAAACGCTTATATGGAGCGTGAAGGCTTCAATAAGAAAGGCAAAACCAACGCAACTGGTGATGATGCTCGTGAAGGCTTAACTGCGGTTATCTCGGTTAAAGTACCTGATCCTAAATTTAGCTCACAAACCAAAGACAAATTGGTTTCTAGTGAAGTTAAGTCAGCGGTTGAGCAAACAATGGGTGAGAAGTTAGGTGATTACCTACTAGAAAACCCTGTTGAAGCTAAGTTGATTGTTGGCAAAATCATTGATGCTGCCCGAGCACGTGAAGCGGCTCGTAAAGCCCGTGAAATGACACGTCGTAAAGGTGCGCTAGATTTAGGTGGTTTGCCAGGTAAGCTAGCTGATTGCCAAGAGAAAGATCCTGCATTATCTGAAATTTACATAGTGGAGGGTGACTCTGCGGGCGGTAGTGCTAAGCAGGGTCGTAATCGTAAAAACCAAGCGATTTTGCCACTTAAAGGTAAGATCTTGAATGTTGAAAAAGCCCGTTTCGATAAAATGTTATCGTCACAAGAAGTGGCTACACTGATCACCGCACTGGGCTGTGGTATCGGTCGCGATGAATATGATCCTGATAAAACTCGTTATCACAACATCGTTATCATGACCGATGCGGACGTCGACGGCTCGCACATTCGTACTTTGCTGTTGACCTTCTTCTTCCGTCAAATGCCTGAACTGATTGAACGTGGTTTTGTGTATATTGCTCAGCCTCCACTTTATAAAGTGAAGAAAGGTAAGCAGGAACAGTATTTAAAAGATGATCCTGCGTTAACTGAATACCTAACAAACTTAGCGTTAGATGGTGGTGAAATTCATGCGTCGCAAGATGCGCCAGCAATGTCAGGTGCACCATTAGAGAAGTTGGTATACCAGTACCGTGAAGTTGAAGCGATTTTTGAACGACTAGAACAACGTTTCCCACTCATGTTGACTGAGCGTATGTTGTATCAGCCAGCATTGACCAATGAGTTGATGGCTGATGAAGCTAAAGTTAAACAGTGGTGCGATAATTATGTTGCTGCGTTGACAGAAGTTGAATCAGGCGGCTTTATCTTTAGCGCAGAACCGTTCCTTGATGCTGAGCGTCAGGTTTATTTGCCTAAAGTGACTATTCGTAAACACGGTATTGATACTCACTACCTATTCTCTTATGACTTCCTCAACTCTAGCGATTATGAGCGCATGACAAAACTGTCAGCAGCACTCGATGGTTTGATTGAAGAGGGTGGTTACGTTAAGCGTGGCGAACGAGTGAAAGAAGTTTCTTCTTTCGTTGAAGCGCTAAACTGGTTAATGAACGACTCTAAACGTGGTCTTTACATCCAACGCTATAAAGGATTGGGTGAGATGAACCCTGAGCAGCTGTGGGAAACTACGATGGATCCTGAGTCGCGTCGCATGTTGAAAGTAACCATTGAAGACGCTATCGCCGCTGATCAACTGTTTACCTGTTTGATGGGAGATCAAGTTGAGCCTCGTCGCGACTTTATCGAGTCAAATGCACTTAACGTTGCTAACTTAGACGTATAGTGTAGGTAGCGCTCGCGCTTAAAAAGCCTCAGCTTAGTCTGGGGCTTTTTTGTATCAACTATTTAGGGCGAAGATGTTGGCAAATTAACCTTGCACTGCACAGTGCATGTTGGTTATCGCCATGAAGACAGAGTGATTGTGCGTTGATCTGATAAGTGTGATTATCAAGGGTGGCGATAGCTTGGCCACGGGCGATAGCCATGGCTTGGGCTAGTACTTGTTCGACATCTTCTATCACTGCCCCTTGTTGACTGCGCGGGCTCAATTGGCCAGTTGCTAAATAACGTCTATCGGCAAAAGCTTCTTCAATTACTTCAATATTATGTTGCTTCGCTAAGTCAACTAAAGGACTGCCCGCTAATGTCATTAATGCCAGTTTAGGGTTTATCGATTTTATGGTGTTGATTAACACTGAGGCTTCAGTGGTATCCACGGCAACCTTGTTGTAGAGCGCGCCATGGGGTTTGATGTATTCAAGCTGGCAGTCTAGCTCATCACAAACTTTTATAAGATCGGTGATCTGCTCGGTGAGTGAAGCGGTTAGTGCTGATTTTGTTAGTTGTACAGCCTGACGACCGAAGTTTACTTTGTCAGGGTAGCTTGGGTGAGCACCGATACGTACACCGTAATCTTTAGCCCATTTTACCGTTTGGCGCATGCTGGTGGTATCACCAGCATGTCCACCACAAGCTATGTTGGCCGAGGTGATTAATGCCATTAACTGCTGGTCAAAGTTGAACCCTTCGCCCAGATCAGCGTTAATATCAATCAGGTAATTTGCCTTAGTCATGGTGACCCATCGCCCTTTGTAATCGATAAAAGTATCGTTGCCATTCTTCATTAGCTTCATTGGCTTGCGCTGGACTCACGTGTTCAAACTGGATGGTTTTACCCACCTGAGTTTGTGCTAGTTTCCATAAATCAGCTTCGATAACCGTCGCAATTCGTGGGTAACCACCGGTTGTTTGTGCATCGGCCATCAATACAATAGGCTCACCACTTGGCGGTACTTGCACTACGCCTGGAAGCACACCATGAGAGCGCATTTCTATTGGCTTATGTGTGACTAGTGCTGTTCCGCTTAGTCGGTATCCCATTCGATTGCTCGGTGTACTAACTTGCCATTGTTGCTGCCAAAACGCTTTACGACTTTCATTGGTAAAGTGCTGTAACTCTGGACCAGGCAGCACTCTAATTAGCTGATTGTTTTCTCTGATGACAGCACCAACGGGTTTAGTGATTGTCTCGCTGGTCGTGTGAATAGCTAGTTGATCACCTGCTTGTAAGACGCGTCCCTGGAAACCACCAAAACCATTATTTATATCGGTACTTGAACTTGCCATTACATGAGGTAGCTTAAAGCCTCCAGCAATGGCTAAGTAGCCAAAACAGCCGTTTTTGGGGCCATTTATTGTCAGGGTTTCACCTTGATAAGCTTTATTACGCCACCCATGCCAAATGGTGCGCTCACCAATATTGGCGATAAATGGTGCGCCACAAATGCTAAACCAACAATCTTGGTTAAAGGTCACTACTAACCGCGAGCTAAACTCAATGGCTGCGGTGTTATCTTGGTTTTGCAGTAACTTGTTAGCCAGTAATAGTGCTGGTTTGTCTTGGGCACCACATTGAGCGACGCCTAAATGGCCGAAACCAATTCGCCCCAAATCTTGGACACTGGCTAGGCCGATAACCTCATCAATTTGCAGCATGTATGCTCCCGGAGCTGTGTTTGATTGCGGTAAAAGATAAGGTATCGCCGGGTTGCAATAGGCTAGGAGACGCGGCGTTAGGGTCAAACAGAGTGACATCACTGTGGCCGATTATTTGCCAACCTCCGGGACTGTCAGATGGATAGATGCCGGTCTGTTCTCCCCCTATCGCCACACTTCCAGCTGGAACTTTGGAGCGCGGTGTTGCGAGCCTAGGAGTCATAATGCGGCTATCTAGGCCGGTTAAATAGGCGAAACCAGGCATGAAGCCTAAAAAGCACACCTGATAATTGGCGGCGCTATGAATCTCAATGACTTCTTGAGTCGATAATTGATGTAAACGGGCTACAGCATCGAGATCGATACCGTACTGACCGCCATATTTCACTTCGATAACGTGATGGTTAGTTGATAAGCTTTCGGTTTCTGCTTGTTGCCATAAATTAGCAAGATGTTGCAGCCAGTAGTTTACAGTAGCTGAGCTTTTGCAGATCAGGGTAAGGTTATTCATACCTGGTATGGCGGACTCGACTTCTTTGGCGGCTCGACATTGTGTTGCTAGCCAGCACAATTTACGTTGCTTTTCGATATCAATAGGCAATGAAGGCGCTGGATCAAGCACTAAGGCGCGTTCACCAAGGCGATAAACAATCGGGTTACCCAAGGGGCATTCTCTTTTTAAAGATGGTGGTAATTAGTTTGGAGTGACTGCTAGAGAAAAACAACCATTAGTAGCAACAAAAAATGCACCCGAAGGTGCATTTTTATGAGGTGATACAAGTTATTGTAGCAATGAAATATCAGCTACATGCAGGAACTGCTCACGTAAACTTGCTAGCAATGCCAAACGGTTCTGCTTTAAGGCCTCATCATCAGCCATAACCATGACATCTTCGAAGAAAGTATCAACGGTGTCACGCAATCCAGCGAGCAATTGCAGGGCTTGCTGGTATTCTGCTGCGGCGAAAAGCGGTGCTAATTGCGGCGCCAGTTCTGCAAGTTGTGCAGCTAATGCTTGTTCTGCTGATTCTTGTAGTAAGCTGTCGTTAATTGTTGATGGCAATTCACCGTCAACTTTAGCAAGAATATTCGACACCCGTTTATTTGCTGCGGCCAACGCAGTTGCTTGCTCTAATGTTCTAAAGTGAGCAACGGCTTTAATGCGGCTTTCAAAGTCAGCAGGGGCTGTTGGGCGACGAGCTAAAACAGCAAGAATAACATCAACGCTGACATCCTGATCTTGGTACCAAGCTCTGAAACGGCCCATGAAGAATTCAAGCACTTGCTCTGCCACATCTGCATTGGTGAGATTGTCACCATGCAATGCTTGAGCCTCAGCGATTAAGTCAACTAAATCAAGCGGTAAGTTATTCTCTAGGCAGATACGAAGTACACCAATAGCGGCGCGTCGAAGTGCAAAAGGATCAGCTGCGCCTTTAGGGGCTTGGCCAATACCAAAGATACCCACCAAAGTGTCTAGCTTCTCTGCCAAAGCAACACACACTGAAATAGGTGCTGTTGGCACAGTGTCACCAGAGAATTTCGGCTTGTATTGCTCAGCAAGTGCGACAGCGACAGATTCAGCTTCACCGTTTAAGCGTGCGTAGTGCATGCCCATGGTGCCCTGAAGGTCGGTGAACTCCATAACCATATTGGTCATCAGATCTGATTTTGACAGCAAACCAGCACGGGCAGCTTGTTCTTGGTTTGCGCCAATGCTGTTAGCGATAAAGCTCGCTAAAGTAGAAATGCGCTCAACACGTTGCTTAATGGTGCCAAGTTGCTTTTGGAATACCACAGTTTCAAGGCTGTTTAGGCGTGATTCTAAGCTGTCTTTTTTGTCTGTTTTAAAGAAGAACTCTGCATCAGCTAGGCGAGGGCGAACCACTTTTTCGTTACCGGCAATAATTTGTTGTGGGTCCTTAGACTCAATGTTGGTAACAAAAATAAAGTGCGGTAAAAGAGCCCCATTAGTATCAAACACTGGGAAGTATTTTTGATCGCCTTTCATGGTATAAACCAAGGCTTCTGCGGGTACATCAAGAAACTTTTCTTCAAAGTTTGCTGATAGCACCACTGGCCATTCTACGAGTGAAGCGACTTCTTCTAAAAGGTCATCTTCCAGTTCAGCTACGCCACCAATTTTTGAAGCAACAGCCTGAGCATCCGCTTTAATTAAACGCTTACGCGCTTCATAATCGGCAATTACCTTGCCTTGCTCTTTTAGCGACTCAAGGTAGTTGTCTGCATGGTCTAATTCAAAGGTGTCGACACCCATAAAACGGTGGCCACGAATGGTTCTTGCTGATTTGACACCAAGTAACTCACCTCCGATAAGCTCGCTGCCAAACAGCATTGTTACTGTGTGTACTGGACGAATGAACTGGGTTTTGCTGCTACCCCAACGCATAGGTTTAGGAATAGGGAGTTTATCGAGAGCACGTTTGGCCATCTCAGCAACTAGACTCTGGGTTTCAACGCCCACGACCTTAGCCTTGTGGAGTAGCCATTCGCCTTTGTCGGTGACTAAGCGTTCTGCCTGCTCAACCGAGATGCCGTTACCTCGTGCCCAGCCCATTGCCGCTTTGGTTGGGTTACCATCAGCGTCAAAAGCTTGTGCTACAGCAGGTCCGCGTTTTTCGACGACTTTATCGGCTTGTGCAACCACTAACTGGTCAACTTTAATCGCCAAGCGGCGAGGGGCGGCATACCAATGGGCAGCTTCAAAGCTCAACTCTGCTTTGTTCAGTTCATCACTAAAATTAGCCAGGAAAGATTCAGCTAAGTTTCTTAGCGCTTTTGGTGGTAGTTCTTCAGTGCCTACTTCAATGAGTAAGTTTTCAAATTTCATTATGGGTACCTCTACTTACACATTGGGAAGCCTAGAGCTTCACGCGCTTGATAATAGGATTCAGCAACGGCTTTAGCCATGGTTCTGACGCGAAGAATATAACGCTGGCGCTCAGTCACAGAGATAGCGTGGCGTGCATCAAGTAAATTAAATGCATGGGAAGCTTTCATCACTTGTTCATAGGCAGGTAATGGCAATGGTGTTTCTAGCGCTAGTAGCTCATTACAAGCTTTTTCACAGTCTTCAAACTGTTTGAAAAGGACTTCAACATTGGCGTGTTCGAAGTTATACGTTGACTGTTCCACTTCATTTTGATGGAAAATATCGCCGTACATGATTTTGCCCATAGGGCCATCAGTCCATACTAAGTCGTAAACACTATCAACTTCTTGAATGTACATCGCCAAACGTTCTAGGCCGTATGTGATTTCGCCTGTAACAGGGCTACACTCCAGTCCGCCAACTTGTTGAAAGTAAGTAAATTGCGACACTTCCATACCGTTTAGCCACACTTCCCAACCTAGTCCCCATGCACCTAAGGTTGGAGATTCCCAGTTATCTTCTACGAAGCGTACATCGTGGACACCCATATCGACCCCAAGGGCTTCTAATGAGCCAAGGTACAACTCTTGAATGTTAGAAGGAGAAGGCTTTAATACCACTTGGAATTGATAATAGTGTTGCAAGCGGTTCGGGTTATCACCATAACGACCATCAGTAGGACGACGGCATGGTTGCACGTAAGCACTGCTCATTGGCTCCGGGCCTAGAGAGCGAAGAAAAGTCATTGGGTGAAAAGTGCCCGCGCCGACTTCCATATCCAGTGGTTGAACAATTGCGCAACCTTGCTGCGCCCAATATTCCTGTAGGGTTAAGATAAAACCCTGGAACGTTTTAATATCGTGTTTCGTCGTCATGTCTACTACTGTCGGCTGGTGATAGAAAATGGTTTCGATTATACCTTGTAGAATTACGCTTATGTAGGTTATTTTCTAACTCTATAGTGAAAAAACTGGATTTTCTGATGGATATTACGCGATGTGCTTGGGTTGGCAATGACCCAATTTATCAAGCCTACCATGACAATGTATGGGGTAAGCCGGTTTACGATAAGCAGGAGCTGTTTGCTAAGCTGTGTTTAGATGGACAGCAAGCGGGGTTATCTTGGATAACTATCCTAAAGAAACAGCAAAATTACGAAGCAGCGTTTGCACAATTTGACCCTTATGTTATTGCCACATATGATGAAGAGAAAGTTGAAAGCTTGATGCAAAATCCAGGCATTGTTCGTAATCGGCTGAAGGTAAATTCTATTATTGGTAATGCTCGCGCTTTTATTGAGTTAGAAAAGCAAGGTGTCGATTTCAGTGAGTTTTTATGGAGCTTCGTAGGCGGTAAACCGATTAAGAATGAGTTTACATCGATGGCCGAAGTGCCAGCGCAGACTGCAGAATCGGAAGCGATGTCAAAAGCGCTTAAAAAAGCTGGATTTAATTTTGTTGGGCCAACTATCTGTTATGCGTTTATGCAGGCGGTAGGTATGGTTAATGATCATACAACCGATTGTTTTTGTTACAATAGTAATTAGATTTTTCGATAGGTAGATAATACTCTTTTCATCGTAAAAAAGGCATGTTCCACGTGGAACATGCCTTTTTATTTAACCTTGAAAATTCGATCAAAAAATAATTTTTCTCAAATCAAAATTTGCTTAGGGTTACTCTGATTCAAAGAAAAACTTTTTACGTTGTTTTTCGTCGCCATTAAGCTCATTCATCGATTCTGCATCATAAAGCTTGCCGTTGACCATAGTGTATGTAACCCGATCAGTTTGGCGTATGTCTGTGAGTGGGTCACCATCAATCACAATAAGGTCGGCAAGTTTGCCCGCTTTAAGTGAACCGATTTGGTGATCCATACCGAATGTTTTGGCTGGGTTGATAGTGGCTGTTTTCAATACTTCAAGGTTGCTCATGCCACCTTGAGCAAACATCCACATTTCCCAATGTGCAGCTAAACCTTCACGTTGGCCATGGGCTCCTATGTTAGGTTTGATTCCCAGCTCATTCATTTCGTTAGCAACACGAGCAACATTGAAATGGTTGTAGTGAGCATCTGGTGCTTTAGGGCGACGCATTGAACGAGCTTCTAGTCTGTCACTTGGTACATACATAGACAAACGAGGGTGAGCCCAAACATCGGTTTTATCATACCAATAGTTTTCACCTGAAATACCGCCATAGGCGACGACCAATGTCGGAGTGTAAGCGACTTCAGTTTGACTCCAGAACTGCTTGATATCCTCGTAGATGACGCCCGTTGGTAGAGAGTGCTCGATGGTTGTATGGCCGTCAGCAATCATAGTGAGGTTATGTTGCAGCAAACTACCACCTTCAGGTACAACCATCATCTCCAATTCTCTGGCGGCGGTGATCACTTGTTGACGTTGATTGCGTCGAGGTTGGTTATAGCTTTTAACGCTAAACGCGCCCACTTTTTTCAAACGCTCTAAGTGGAATTTCGCATCATCTAATGAGTCGATATGCGAGGTATAACCTGGGGCATTCGCGCCATATAGAATAGTACCAGTAGAGAAAATACGTGGTCCTACAATATTGCCGGCTTTTTGTTGCTCTGCAGCCGCGAAGATTTCGGTGGTATCGTTAGATGGATCATGAATAGCCGTGACACCTAAGGATAAGTTCGAATAGAGTTGCCAGTTTTGCTGTGGGATGATTTCATCATCACCTTGAGCGCCATGAGCATGAGCGTCGAACAAGCCAGGCATGATGGTTTTGCCTTTAATGTCGATAACCTTGGCATCGCTTGGAATGTCAGTGGCTGCATCACCCACAGCAATAATTTTGTTATCTTTAACAACGACAACGCCATTGTTGATAACTTTATCTTGTTCCATGGTGATAACTTGGCCGCCAACAAAAGCAACTGTTCCACGTGGAACATCTGCATCTTGGCTAAAACCAATTTCAGTGATTTGAGGCGCAGCTTTGTCAGCTTGTGCTTGGTAATTGGTGTCTACAGCAACCTGATAAAGTTCAGGGCCTAAAGTCCAGTACAGTTGGTTACTCTTGTTATTCCAACTGATACTTTCACCTGCTCTTGTACTTAATTGGCTGACCGGCAAGTTACTGGCTTTTGGTCCGATTTGTACCGTTTCACCATGTTTGGCAAATGGGGTTACATAAACTCTAAAGCGCTCGGCAAAAGCAAGATGTTCACCATCTGGTGATACACGAAACTCAGTGGCGTGTTTGCTAGTGTAATGTACTTGAGGTTGGAAGCCGTGCATGTTGATGGACGATAACTGTGGCGTTTCACCATAATCCATAAAGTACACGCGCTCATTATCTCCGCCAAATTGAGGCTGATATCCTTTTGAGGTTAACTTAAAGGTATCTGTGCCTTTGGTCGTAACCCGATATAAGCCAGGCTCTTGAGACCATGTTGTTGGAGTAATATTACCGCCTTTCGCTTTGCGGTATACCACCGTTTTACCATCAGGAGAGAAGGTGGGTTCGACATATTTACCGGGCTCTTGGGTAAGCGTTTTGACACGCTTATTGCGTAACGTCATTACCCTAATACTACCTTGGTCTTGGTCATCCCAAGTAGCAAACACCAATTGCTTACCGTCTCTTGACCATTGTGGGTAGAGCTCACGTAAATCACTATCGAGTCGTGTAAGGCGTTTTACTGAACCATCAGGCAGGCTCTTAACCCATAGTTTACCTAAGGCTTCGTAGACAACCTTTTTACCATCGGGTGATACTTGCGCCATGCGTAACATCTTCACGTCAAACTTATCTTTGTCTAAGTTTTGCGTAAAGCGAACAGAAGGTTGGACATCGCGTTGGGTTTTGACAGCGAAAGGAATATTCTCGACTTGCTTTGATTCAACATCCAGCTTGTTGATCTTACCGCCTGCCCAGAATACGATTTGTTCATTGTCTGCGGTCCAACTCATGGTGGGATAAACCCCATGAATGGCCCAGGTTTCCTGCATGTCACGATCTAGCTTGTCGTACAGTTTTTCTGTGGCGCCTGACTTTAAGTCAAGGAGGTAGAGAGTGGACTGGAAACCATCACGCTTGATATAAGCAAGCTTTTTACCGTCAGGGCTAGGCGTTGGTCTAATTGCTCCACCTGTACCTTCAATAAGTACTTCGATATCGCCAGTTTGGGTATCGTAGCGCTTAATTTTGTAGATACCTTTTACCGAGTCCTTTGAGTAATGAAAGGTTTTTCCTGGTGTAGCATCTTGGCTAAAGTAAATATAACGGCCATCAGGAGAGTAGGCGGGTTCACCGAGGTCTTTCTGCTCATTGGGGCGCTCAGTCAGTTTTACTCCGTCGCCACCAGCTACATGGTATAACCAGACTTCACCAGCTCCTAGACTACGACTACCAGTGAAGTGCTTGCGTGCCACAAGATATTGTGAATCTGGACTCCATGCAGGACTGTTAAGAAGGCGGAATGTTTCCTCAGTCACTGGGCGAGGGTTACTGCCGTCTGCTTCCATAATCCAAATGTTATCACCACCATCTTCATCAGAGGTGAAGGCAATGTACTTGCCATCTGGGCTATACACAGGTTGCATTTGCCAAGCAATTCCGCTGGCAAGGGGCTTAGCTTCGCCACCTGATATTGGCATCTTATAAATGTCACCCAGTAAGTCAAACACGATGTGTTTGCCATCGGGACTAGCGCTGACATTCATCCATGTTCCTTCAGTAACATCGACACTGACTTGTTGTAGTGGGGCATCTTGAGGTGCATTAACTTGCCATTTTGGTGAGTCCGTCGTTGACGAATCAGCATAGGCGGCACTGCTTAAGCTTAAAGCTATTGCAGCGCAAAGCGGTGTGAGTTTTTGTTTTAGCATGTTTTTCCCTGCTAGTTGTTTTTATAATTGTATTGGTACCTGTGAGTGGTACGCAGGCTCCCTAGAGTTTCTTGCTGGTTAGTCGATGGAAATCAAAACTACGCAACTGAATGAGCCCTGTGACTAGGGGTTATTTATCGCATAATTTCGGCAGCAGGAAAACAACTATTCTGTTACATTACTTTATACCAATCGGCATAAGAAAGTGATCTACTCAGAGCTATTTTTGGCTAACGAGTTCGAGACGAATAATTTAAGTAATGGTTCTATTGAGAAGTTATTCAACGAAGAAGTAGGCAGCCCAAAAAGCTCCCAAAGGGCGAGTTTTAGCGCTTCTGATACTGTGTAAACGAACTTGAACGTAGAGTCACTATGCCCTTCATTCGTTGCAAACCACATGGTCTGGACTGTTCCAGACAGTCATAAGACATTTCCTCCATCCCTGGAGGTCAGATGTGGTGAATGTCATTAATGCACGACGATAGGGATATAGGAGGTAGAGTACCGCAGGAGCAGTTACCGAGGAGCATTTAATGACCTTGTCTCAGAAGCGCTAATTTTCGCTGAGCGATCACATCTTTATACCGATTGGTATTAATAAAAAAAAGCAGCTCTAAGGCTGCTTGTTGCATTGATTATAAAGGTGGGATTTATAAACTGACTGTGTCACCAATGGTGATAGTGGCATCGTTTATTACCCGACAAGTTACGCCGCCGCGCCAGTCAGGCTGCAGGGCTTTTTCTAGTCCAGGCTGGGCTATTTCCATTTTTTTGCAAGGATCGGTTTCGCCGGTAATCAATAATTGTAGATCGCCAATCTTTAAGGTTTTACCTAAATCTTGCTGGCTAAAACTGAGACCTTCGACCAGCAAGTTTGCTCGTCGTGTTGTCCATGGTAGTTCGACTTGAATACTGTCGCAGGCGAGTTGCCATTGCTCTACTGACATCACAGTGACTTGTCGTTTTCCGGGGCGACCAAATATATCCTGCGCAACGCCCGATGCGGTAGTGACGAGTGCACTATTTGTTTCAAGCATGGGGCCTTTTTTTACGGTCTTATTGCTGATGCCTAACAGACTTGCCATGGTAGCTCTCCTTTTACTCAGTTGACCTCAGTGTAAACCTCGGAATCGTAACTGGCAATAGGGCTAAAGGTGTAGTGACGAGTCGGCTATAGCGAATGCTATCAGCAACTTAAATCCTGATTAAAGCCCTTTCTTTATCAGGTATTGGTAGGGGGTAGCTTCTGTTTGGCTAGCAACTAAGGTATGGTCCATGAATTCGCAGAAGCTTGGGATATCTCTGGTTGTTGCTGGATCATCGGCAATTATCAACAGTGTTTCGCCGTCAGCCATTTTTCTCACTGATTTGCGCACCATCATTACAGGTTCTGGACAACGTAAACCTAAAGCATCTAATTGGTGCTGCGCTTGAGAAAATTGATCGGTCATACTTACGAACCTTGGTGGGTGTAACAGAAGTGGCTAATATTACGCGAGAGCAAGCGCTAATCCAAGCGTCATCACAACTTTTGTGAGATAGGTCGTTTAACATGTTTCACGTGAAACATCGGGTTTAGTTTGCTATTTCTGCTGTCTTTGCTCGAGTTAATTTAACTAAATCTGTTGGCGACAAACTGATGTCCAGGCCTCGCTTTCCACCACTGACATAAATCGTCTGTTGTTCAATGGCACTTGCATCTAATACTGTTGTGAGTTGTTTCTTTTGTCCTAACGGACTCACACCTCCAAGCACATAGCCAGTAGAGCGTAAAACCTGTGGTGCTGGCGCCATGGTGACTTTCTTAGTTGCTAGAATTTTCGCTATCGCTTTGAGGTTGAGTTTACGGTGTACAGGAATAATGGCTACTGCCAAAGTACCACTATCGAGTTGTACGACTAAGGTTTTAAAAACACAACTGACATCAAGATTGAGTTTTTCGGCTGCTTCAAGGCCATATGATTTGGCTGTTTCATCGTGCTGATAACTATGGATATCGAACTTTACTTTCGCACGTGTTAAATAGTCTATAGCGGGGGTCATAAATTCTGGCCTGAGCAAATACAGAGTAGACTGATCATATCATTGCCGATGTTTCACGTGAAACATTAACCTTAAGCAAGAAAAAAGGGTGCCTTTATGGCACCCTTATTCAAAACTTACTAACGCTTAAGTTCTTTCAAATACCGTTGCGATACCTTGACCTAGACCTATACACATTGTTGCTAGACCTAAGGTTGCATCTTTACTTTCCATCAGGTTAATTAGGGTCGTAGAGATACGTGCGCCAGAGCAGCCTAGTGGATGACCAAGGGCAATTGCGCCGCCGTTTAGATTGATCTTCTCATCGACAACATCCAACAAACCTAAATCTTTCACACAAGGTAATGATTGCGCTGCAAAGGCTTCGTTGAGTTCAATCACATCGAGATCTGCCACGCTGAGTCCAGCACGCTGTAGTGCTTTTTGCGTCGCAGGAACAGGACCATAACCCATAATTGCAGCATCACAACCTGCAACCGCCATAGAGCGAATTCGCGCACGAATTGGTAACCCTAGCGCTTTGGCTTTCTCTTCTTCCATGACTAACATGGCTGAAGCGCCATCTGATAACGCAGAGGATGTACCGGCTGTGACCGTACCGTTGGCTGGGTCAAACACTGGGCGTAGTCCAGCAAGTGACTCTAGCGATGTTTCTGGGCGAATGACTTCGTCATGGGCAACCTTAATCAGTGCGCCATTTGCGTCATGACCTTCAATGGCATGAATTTCATTAGCAAAGCGGCCTTCAACAGTGGCTGCGTGAGCACGCTGGTGAGAGCGAACGGCAAACTCATCTTGTTGCTGACGGGTAATACCATGCATCTTTCCAAGCATCTCAGCGGTGAGTCCCATCATTCCAGATGCTTTGGCAACGTTATTGGCAAGGCCAGGGTGAAAGTCCACACCGTGATTCATCGGCACATGACCCATATGTTCAACACCACCGACGATAAACGTGTCGCCCATCCCCGTCATAATTGCTCTAGCCGCTTGGTGAATGGCTTCCATTGAGGAACCACAAAGACGGTTAACCGTTACCGCGCCAGCTTGCTTAGGAATGCCAGCAAGAAGTGCTGCGTTACGGGCAATGTTAAAGCCTTGCTCTAAGGTTTGTTGCACACAGCCCCAAATCACATCTTCAATGGTATTTGGGTCTAGTTGTGGGTTTCTTACCAGTAGCGCTTTCATTAGCTCTGCTGATAATGTCTCAGCACGTACGTTTCTAAATACTCCGGCCTTTGAGCGGCCCATTGGAGTACGGATGCAATCTACAATTACTGCTTGTTTCATTTTGGTGATCCTTCTGGGCTGTTAGGCTGGGTAGTAACTACCGTTGTTATTAGCGAGCTCGCGCATTTTATCTGTAACCTGATAGAGGCCACCTAAGTGAGCGTATTTATCGGCTAATGCGACGAAGTTAGCTACACCCATGGTATCGATATAGCGGAATACGCCCCCTCTAAATGGTGGGAAACCTAAACCATATACCAGTCCCATATCGGCCTCAGCTGGGGATGCAATGATGCCTTCTTCTAAACAACGTACAGTTTCAATGACCATTGGAATCATAGTACGTGCAATGATTTCTTCACTGCTGAACTCTTTTAATTCACCAAAGGCATTGCCAAGTAATTCGTACGCGACAGGATCCAACTCTTTCTTAGGCTTACCGCGGCGGTCAATTGAATATTGGTAGAAACCCTTATCATTTTTCTGACCGAAGCGCTCAGCTTCAAACATCACATCAATCGCATCTTTGCCTGTTTTACCCATACGGTCTGGGAAGCCTTCTGCCATTACTGCTTGTGCATGATGACCGGTATCCAAGCCGACTACATCTAACAGGTAAGCAGGTCCCATTGGCCAGCCAAACTGTTTTTCCATCACTTTATCAATGGCTTTGAAATCTGCACCATCAGCAAGCAAACCACTGAAGCCGGCAAAATATGGGAACAGAACACGGTTAACAAAGAAGCCTGGGCAGTCATTAACAACGATAGGGGTCTTGCCCATCTTACTCGCATAGGCAACCACAGAAGCGATGGTTTCTTCACTGCTGTTTTCACCGCGGATGACTTCTACTAATGGCATTTTGTGCACCGGGTTAAAGAAGTGCATACCACAAAAACGTTCAGGCTTTTGTAGGCTCTTAGCCAATAAGTTAATTGAGATGGTCGAAGTGTTAGAGGTAATAATGGCGTCTTCAGCCACATGCTGTTCAACCTCAGCCAATACGGTCGCTTTAACTTTAGGATGTTCTACCACAGCTTCAACAACAACATCGGCTTGCTTGATGGCGCTATAGTCCAATGTCGCTGTGATGTTGTTTAACACCTTCGCCATTTTGGCTGGCGTAGAGCGGCCACGTTTAATTTGTGCAGCTAACAGCTTAGATGCTTCATTTAGACCAAGTTCTAGTGCAGGTTGGGCGATATCTTTCATGACAATCGGCGTACCTTTACTAGCACTTTGATAGGCGATGCCGCCACCCATAATACCTGCACCTAGAACCGCAGCATTGTTTACTGCTTGTGCTTGTTTACTGGCTTTCTTCGCTTTTCCTTTTACTAGTTGGTCATTTAAGAAAATACCAATGAGAGATTGGGCTACTTCTGTTTTAGCCAATTTGATGAAAGCTTGATGCTCAACGAGTAGGGCATCGCTGCGATCGCCTTGGGCGGCTTTTTCAATAACATCAACGGCAGCCATTGGCGCAGGATAGTGCTTGCCAGCAACTTTGAATACCATACCTTTGGCAGTGGCAAATGACATCATCGCTTCAAGTTTAGGTAAGGTTAGCGGTACTTGCTTTTTGGCGCGGCGAGCTTGCCAGTCTAGCTGACCCGATAGAGCGTCGATTAGCATTTGAATTGCCGCTGCTTCTAGCGCTTCTGGCTCAACAACAGCATCAATTGCGCCTACTTGTAGTGCTTTATCTGGACGTTGCTCTTTACCGGTTGTTATCCACTCAAGGGCGTTATCAGCACCGATGACTCTTGGTAAACGAACGGTGCCGCCAAAGCCTGGAATTAATCCTAGTTTTGTTTCTGGAAGACCGATGCGGGCACTTGTATCGGCAATTCGGAAGTCAGTAGCAAGCACGGCTTCACAACCGCCGCCTAAAGCGAATCCTTTGACCGCTGAAATCGTTGGGAAAGGTAGATCTTCAAGTTTATTGAATACCTTGTTCGCTTCAACGATCCATTCATGCAGTACAGTCTCTTCTTGGGCAAACAAACCTAAGAACTCAGTGATATCTGCACCTACAATAAAAGTGTCTTTTGCTGAGGTGACTAATACCGCTTTTATTTCGCTTTGTTGAGCCAAAATGCTGTCTAAGGCTGAGTTGAGCGAGTCTAAGGTTTCTCGATCAAACTTATTTACTGAGCCGGGCGAGTTAAAGCATAGTTTAGCTATATTATTTTCAAGCATTTCAACTTGAATGGTAGGGCTTTGGTAGATCATTGCTTGCTTCCTTTTTGCGTGATACCCAATCAGCTTATGATTATATTTGGGTAAGGCTTTCTCACAGCAGGCCATCATTTGACCAGTTGCCAGACAGTGTGCGTTGAATTTGAAAAAATTTCAACACCCAATTTAAACGGTTGTTTAATTTTCTTGTGTTAGCCGAGAAATTCGCCTTTATGTTAGACTTTAGCAAACTGAGTTGGGTATCAATATGACAGCTAAAACGGTACCGACATATAAAAATTAAAACAGGGAACCAGCCATGGAAAACTTAGCAGCACTGTATCCTGCACATGTCGCAGAGTTGAATCGTCGAGTCGCCGAGGTGTGCGCGAGAGAGAATATCGCCGGCCTAGTGATACACTCTGGTCAGCCTCATCGGCAATTTTTGGACGATATGGACTACCCGTTTAAGGTTAATCCACATTTTAAAGCTTGGTTACCTGTTATTGATAATCCCCATTGTTGGTTATTGGTCAATGGAGCGGATAAGCCTCAGCTGATTTTTTATCGTCCAGAAGATTTCTGGCACAAAGTAGCCGATGTCCCTACTGAGTTCTGGACCGAACAAGTTGAAATTAAGTTATTAACTAAAGCCGACAAAGTCGCCGACTTGTTGCCGAGTGATGTCAGTCAATGGGCCTATATTGGTGAGCACATTGATGTTGCTGAAGTGCTTGGGTTTAAATCCCGAAACCCAGAAGCGGTAATGAGTTACCTGCATTTTCACCGTGCAAGTAAAACACAATATGAACTTGAGTGTTTACGCATGGCGAATCAGATTGCTGTTAAAGGCCATTTAGCGGCAAAAAGTGCATTTTATGCCGGTGCTAATGAATTTGAGATTCAACAGCAATATTTGTCTGCTACGGATCAGAGTGAAAATCAGATGCCCTATGGCAACATAGTGGCGCTCAATGAAAACGCAGCTATATTGCACTATACCGCATTAGCACATCAGGCTCCTTCAGAACGCCACTCATTTTTGATTGATGCTGGCGCGAGTTTCCACGGGTATGCAGCAGATATTACTCGTACTTATGCTTTTGAGAAAAACCTGTTTGGTGAACTCATTACCGCGATTGATGTTTTGCAACGGGAAATCATTGCCATGATGCGCCCGGGTGTGAAGTACGTTGATTTACACCTTGCAACTCATCATAAGTTGGCGCAGGTATTGATTGATTTCAATTTAGCGACAGGCTCGACAACCGACTTGATTGAATCAGGGGTTACGTCGGTATTCTTTCCCCATGGTTTAGGTCATATGCTGGGCTTACAGGTACATGACATGGGCGGCTTTCTCCATGATGAGCGTGGAACACATATCGCGCCACCAGATGCTCACCCATTTTTGCGCTGTACCCGTACCCTTGATGTTAATCAAGTGCTCACCATTGAGCCGGGTTTATATATTATTGATTCATTGTTAGCACCATTGAAGGCCGATCACCGTAAACAAATGGTGCTATGGGATACGGTTGATAAGTTACGCCCATTTGGCGGGATCCGTATTGAAGATAATGTGATAGTGCACCACGATAGCGTTGAAAATATGACCCGAGATTTGGGGCTTAATGATTAGGTCTGTTGGCCTATCAATTGAGTTAGCGGTCAGTGTATGACCGCTTTTTAATTTGGTCGTCCATTTTGAGTGAAGGACTATCAAGGCTATAAATTATATAAAGGCTAATCATTGGCAGAGAGTTATTTGATTCCTGAGCAAACTTACACGTTTGAAGAGGAAATTAAGCATAGTCGATTCATCACAGTGCTATTTCATTGTGATAGCGACGAATCTTTTAAGTGTGTACTTGCTAACCTCAAAGAGCTTTACCCAGGTGCAAACCACTATTGCTATGCGTATGTTTTAGCAGCGCCAGATGATCAGGTTGCCATCGGTTCTAGCGATGATGGCGAACCAGCAGGTAGTGCTGGGAGGCCAATGCTAGCGTCATTGCAAGGTGCAGAAATTGGTGAAATCGGTGCCGTGGTGATTCGCTATTTTGGTGGCACCAAATTAGGAGTTGGTGGTTTAGTTAGAGCCTATAGTTCCGGGATTAAACAAGCGGTAAAGCTGCTGCCTACCACCTTGAAGCAAATCCGCTACCGTGTTGAGTTAGCATGTGATTATGCCCAGCTTAAAGATATTGAGCACTTTGTTTCGAAAGCGAATGCCATCATTGAAGATCGTGTTTTCTCAAACGATATTTTATTAACTATTGCCATTCCAAAAGCTAATTTATCTACGCTTAATCAGGATCTTGCTACTATTAGCCAAGGAAAGTTACAGGTGAAATTACCCCAGTAAGACAGCCGTTATCGTTGTGAGATGAGCTGCTGACAGTCTTGATGGCTGGCTTAGAATTACTACGATGGGTGATATATCACTATTCACTGTGCTGGGTGAATGATTTGTGCGAAAATACCCTGACGTGTCGCCAGTAGTATCTGGCAGAGCAAGCCTTGCTTATATGGATGAGTTGAATAAGCCCTAATGCAATACAGAACGATAATACGAATAACGGGTCTCCTTATGGGCTTGTTTTCTATCTCGCTGCTGCCCTCGGCATTAGTGGCAGTGATCTATAAAGATGGTGGTGGTACTGCCTTCATTCAGGCATTTTTCCTAAGCTTGCTATTAGGGTTTCTCCTTTGGTATCCCAATCGTCATTCCAAAGAAGATCTGCGCACCCGTGAGGGTTTCTTATTAGTGGTATTGTTTTGGTGTGTTCTGGGATCAATAGGTGCAGTGCCATTTATCTTCTCCAGTCAGCCTAATCTGAGTCTCACAGACAGTTTTTTTGAGTCGTTTTCAGCGTTAACGACCACCGGAGCCACGGTATTAGTTGGCTTGGATTCATTGCCTAAAGCCATTTTGTTTTACCGCCACTTATTACAATGGTTAGGTGGCATGGGGATTATTGTCTTAGCTGTGGCCATCTTGCCTGTGTTGGGTATTGGGGGGATGCAGCTGTATCGAGCAGAAATGCCTGGGCCGGTAAAAGACAGTAAGATGACCCCGCGAATAGCCGAAACGGCCAAAGCGCTGTGGTATATCTATTTTGCGTTAACAGTGGCTTGTGCGTTCGCCTATTGGGTGGCGGGGATGGATGTGTTTGATGCCATCTGTCACTCATTTTCTACCATCGCTATTGGCGGTTTCTCAACCCATGATGCCAGCATGGGCTACTTTGATAGCACTGCTATCAATATGGTTTGCGTGGTGTTTTTGTTGATTGCAGCACTCAACTTTAGTTTGCACTTTGCTGCGTTTACGCGCCGAGGATTAAATCTCAAAGTTTACTTTCGAGACGCCGAGTTTAAAGTACTAATTGCCATTCAGTTAATCCTTACCGCAATCTGCTTTGTGACGCTATATCACTCAGGCATTTATGATAGTGCTGAAGAAACCTTGGATTTTGCTTTATTTCAGGCGGTTTCTATATCCACTACCGCTGGCTTTGGTACTGAGAGTTTTCACATGTGGCCATTGTTTCTACCTATGCTGCTGATCTTCTCGAGTTTTATTGGTGGTTGTGGTGGCTCAACAGCTGGTGGCATAAAGGTCATGCGGATGATCTTGTTGTTGCTGCAAGGTTCACGAGAGTTAAAGCGACTAGTTCATCCGCGAGGCATGTTCTCAATCCGGATTGGCGGCAAAGCGTTGCCTGATCGTGTCATTGATGCGGTATGGGGATTTTTCTCAGCTTATGCGTTAGTTTTTGTAGTGTGTATGCTGATACTAATGGCCATGGGGTTAGATAATATTACTGCATTTAGTGCTACTGCAGCGTGTTTAAATAATTTAGGCCCAGGTTTGGGAGAGGTTGCCAGTAATTATGCCAGTATTGGTGATGGTGCTAAGTGGGTGTTGGTTGTGGCAATGATTTTTGGGCGTCTAGAGGTGTTCACGCTTTTGGTTCTCTTTACGCCAACTTTTTGGAAGAATTGATGAGCAATACATTAATTATTTACTCTAGTGTTGACGGTCAAACCAAGGTGATTTGTGACCGCTTACAGCAGATATGTACAGACAATGGCAGCAAGGTCACTTTGGTTGCGTTAGATGATGCCCACGCAATCAATCTGTCTTACTATGATAAAGTTTTGATCGGTGCCAGTATTCGCTATGGTAAGCACCGTCCTGCACTATATCAGTACGTCAATCGTCATCGTGCGGTGTTAAATAGC
The DNA here is from genome assembly GCF_043643685.1 of Shewanella waksmanii. GTDB lineage: Bacteria > Pseudomonadota > Gammaproteobacteria > Enterobacterales > Shewanellaceae > Shewanella > Shewanella waksmanii_A. The sequence goes on along the minus strand of NZ_JBHZSN010000013.1, from coordinate 19,161 downwards.
AAAAAGAACGCTTTCTTTACTGTTAATGTGGTTGCGCGTAAGCCAGAGAAAAATACACCAGATACCAATCCTTACATGAAAAAGTTCTTACAGTTGTCTTTGTGGGAGCCCCAGCAGTTAGGCGTATTTGCCGGTAAGATTGATTACCCTAAGTATCGTTTGTTTGATCGCAGCATGATTAGATTGATTATGTGGATCACTAAAGGGCCGACTGACACCAGTGGCACATATGAATTTACAGATTGGGATAGTGTAGATAGCTTTGGACAGGCTTTTAGCGAACGCTAATTGAAATCGGCTCACCAAATGATAACTTGGTGAGCCAACGAGTTATTTTGCGCAGTACTTTTCATATAGAATTGAAATAACATCAGTTACTTGCTCGTTTTTCAACGTGTAATAAACGACTTGTGAACTTTTACGAGTAGCCACTAAATCTTCCGCTCTAAGTACCGCTAAATGTTGCGATAATGCTGATTGACTCAAAGGAATAGAGGCATTTAGTTCAGTAACACTCAACTCATTATCAAGCAGTTGGCACAAGATCATTAACCGATAGGGATTAGCAATTGCTTTTAGCCACTTTGCCGCGCTTTGGGCATTGGTCACCATTTCATTGACATCAATCTCTTTTTGCATCGGATAAACTCACTTTTTGGTTGATTAGGTTAATCTAATTGAGCAATTTAATTTAATAATGATACTGCTGCGGTTAAGTGAACACAATTTGAGTTGCTAATAGTATGATCGAGTCCGCTTTTATTTAGCACTTGCTTGTATATCTCGGCAGTGAATTAGTAAATTGTGATCGATTCAGCGGTTTATTTTAGCTGCAACTGCAACAATGGCGGTTGGTTTAAATCTATCCGAATGAGCTTTCAATGAAATCAGTGCTGATACTTTATTATTCGCGTGGTGGCCACACTGCAAAAATTGCCCGTGCAATGGCCGAGCATTTACAATCACAAAGCATTGGTTGCGATATCATTCATATTGACCAAGCGGCTGATATCGACTGGCAAAAGTATGATGTGATTGCATTAGGTGCTTGTGTGCTTTACGGCAGTTATCATAAGTCGGTATTTGAATTTGTTAAGCAGTATCAACAGCACATTAAAGCGAAACCCAACAGTTTCTTTAGTGTTAATGTGGTTGCTCGTAATCCTGAAAAGCGAGTACCGGAAAACAATAAATATCTACAGAAATTTATTGAGCTTTCACCTTGGACACCACAAGATGTCAAAGTGATAGCAGGTAAGGTTGATTACCCATCATGGCGTTGGTATGACCGCATGATGATTCAACTCATCATGAAAATTACCGATGGGCCAACCGACCCAAAGGCGATTATTGATTACACCGATTGGGAAGATGTCAAAGTCTATGCCGATCATTTAGTGAGCCTAGCTGACTAGCACTGATTTATTTGTGGCAGTGGATGACTGCCACAAAACGCCACACAACTGACCGCCTTTCTGTATTTCCACTCGATAACAAATCCAGTAAACATCAAACGCATAGCGTCTACTGTCTTGCAAGGTATGGCTTATACTGACGCTGATAGCATGACAAAAATAGGAGCGAACCTTGGACAGTAATAAACTCTATCCCATTGATGGTTTTGAAAATACTTTATTGCTTAAACCGCTTATTGCGGCCAGTGAGGTTACTAATGTCACCGCTGGTGATTACAGTTATTACAGCGATTTCAATGACCCTAGCCAGTTTTTATCTGACAACGTATTATACAATTTTGGCTTTTCAGGTACGTCGTTACACATAGGTAAATTCTGTGCATTTGCCCATGGGGTAAAGTTTATTATGGCGGATGCTAACCATGCGACTGCTGGGGTAACTAGTTTTCCGTTTGCGATTTTTGGCGGCAAATGGGCAGAGCAACTTGCTATTACAGACTACCCATTCAAGCAATATGGTGACACGCTTATTGGCAACGATGTGTGGTTAGGCATGAATGTAACTGTGATGCCGGGTGTAAACATTGGAGATGGCGCAATTGTCGGCACGCAGTCTGTTGTGGCATCTGATATACCACCATATAGCATTGCAGTCGGTAATCCTGCCAAAGTGGTTAAACAGCGCTATAACCAACAGGATAGACAAACCTTGCTGGAGCTTTGTTGGTGGGATTGGGAAGTCGCATTAATTGAGTTAGCTATGCCCATTCTAGTTAACGGAGATGTGGCACAATTGCGTCAGTTTGCAAAGCAGCATGACCTGATTCAGTAAAATTATGTAAGTCGCGGTGCATATCAAGCGCCGCTTGGTTAGTTTTATCATCTGTTGTTTGGTTAGGTTGAGCGGTAATTCGCCGGTTTTTGACTCATCTCCATCAGTTATCTCTTTTTACTTTTTTCGCCAAGTAACCTCCCTTAATTGATGCTATGTTATTGAACTGGAATTAAGTTTTAGTGGCTAGCTATTGCGTCAATCAGGGCAGGGATAACAATGAGAAAAATCATATTTTTAATATGTTTTCTTTTTTTAAAAGGAAGTTGGGCTAGTGAGTTTGTTGCGTGTAAAGATGCCAATCAATTTGCAGAGTTAACGGGTTCTTTATGTACAACAATCGAAGTACCTTTAGTTTATGAGAAGCAAGATAGCGGTACCTTAGAGTTGTTTGTGCGGCAGTTTCCCGCATTAAAACACTCACAAGGCCAGGTTTGGCTTGTGGCGGGGGGACCAGGTGAATCAGGAGCAAGCTTTTATTCCATTATCGATACTTTTAGAGCCAGTTTCGCTAACTTTGATATCTTTGTAGCTGACCACCGCGGGACAGGCTTTTCTAGCGCGATTTGCCAAGGTGAGCATGTTGATTCAGTAGGGGGCAAAGTGCTGGTTGGGGAAGAGTGGGGACAGTGCTTTTCACAAATGTACTCAGCACCGCAATACGTTAAAGCCTTTAATATCACCCATGCTGCAAAAGATCTTCAGCAGCTCATCACCAAATTTTCTGGCCAAGGGCAAACTTTTATCTATTCTGTTTCCTATGGTACACAATTAGTGCTTAGAGCGAGCCAGTTGCAAGGATTTAATGTTGATGGAATTATTTTAGACTCCTTAGTTCCTATGCAAGACGACGGGCAATTTGATTTAAGCCAACGTTCGCATGTGGTCAACATGGTTGGCGAAGCCTTAATAGCTAAATGTGATAAACCGAGTGGATGTAATGGGGTTAAATCTCAATCATTAAAGCAAAAGTTGTCTAAATTAATCACCACATCAAACAACTTAAATGACTATTCAAACCAATTACCTCAAGTAAGCTTAACCAATACCTTAGGCACTATGCTTGATGTCCCACATATTAGAAATCGTCTGCCTGATATTATTCAGCGTCTATCTGAAAATGATATAGAACCGCTGGTTCAAGCCATTGCTGATGTTGAGTCATACTATGGCCAATTTAACCCAGGATATGGCAATTTTGGTTCGTCGATCCCATTAGTGCAGGTCATCACGGCGTCAGAAAACAACCTAAGACCGAAACTAACTAAGGCCGAGGTTAATCAAGAGCAAACTGATCTGTTATTCACCAGTCCTTTACCTAGCTTGATTGCCGAAAACAGTATGCCAACTTATGATAAAGATGCATTTTATGCCGCGTTACCGACATCGTTACCTAGAACTTTGGTGATTCACGGTAGCCTAGATCCTAAAACCCACTTAGATGGAGCAATAGCCCATAGTGAGCAGCTGGCAAAACGTGGTGAGCTTTCATTTATCAAGATTACAGATGGGGTGCATTTCTCCGCATTGAATGCGCCAAGTTGCTTTAAACAGTATGCCGAGCTGTTTATTAGTAAGCAGGTGGGGAATGCTAAATGCCAAGATGAAAAATCATTAGTGCGCTTTTAAGCCTGCCGTTGGGCCGCGTGGGTAATGCGGCCTAATCAATACTTCCAAAAACTGGGATGAAACAGCACTGCGACGGTGAGGATCTCCAGCCGTCCTAATAACATGCCGATAGCGAGTGCCCATTTTGCCACATCGGGTAGAGTGGAGAAGTTTCCAGCTGGACCAATCACGTTTCCTAAGCCTGGCCCCACATTGGTGACCGCCGTGATGGCACCAGAGAAGCTGGTGGTTGGATCCAAACCAGTGGAGACTAATATAATAGAAAGCAAAACGATAACTAGCAAAAACAATAAGATAAAGGTAACTAATGAACGTACGATATCTTCATTGATTACTCTACCGTTGTAGCGTTCGCGAAAAACGCCATTTGGATGAAACTGTTGTTTTAGTTGCTCTTTCATTATCGACAAGGCGATTTGGAAACGGAATATCTTGATGCCGCCAGAGGTTGAGCCAGAACAACTGCCGACAAACATAAGAAATAAGAAGGCAACGTTGGCTAAGGCGCCCCACGCAGTATAGTCGGTTAGCCCATAACCTGTGGTGGTGACAACCGATACCACATTAAAGCTAGCTAATCGCAATGCATCAGCAATACTCATTTGATGACCATGCCATAACCATAGCGCTAAGGTGCAAGAGACCAGCGAGATAAAAATAATAAACCCTTTTACCTGCTGGTCTTGCCAAACGCGCATCGATCTCTGGCTTATGCTTTGAACAAAAAGCAATAAAGGTAGGCCGCCAGCCGCCATAAAAATGGTGCCAACCCAATGCGCTTGCGGGCTAAAAGCGGCCATAGAGCTATCTGATGTTGAGTAACCACCGGTCGATAACGTTGTCATGGCATGGTTAATTGCTTGAAACCAATTCATGCCAGCTAAGTGGTAAGCAAGACCGCATAACACGGTTAGTACAATATAAATATAAAACAGTTGCTTAGCTAAATTCTGGGTTCGAGGGATGGCTTTTTCACCCCATTCAGAAGATTCGGTTCTAAATAGCCGCATGCCACCAACATTTAAAAATGGCAATACCGCAACAGCCATCACAATAAAACCGATCCCCCCCATCCATTGCAGCAAAGAGCGCCACACCAAGATGCTGTGATCCATGGTATCTAGCCCAGATAGGACGGTAGAACCAGTGGTAGTGATACCTGACATGGTCTCGAAAAACGCATCGGTATAGTTGATGCCGTGATACAAGGTGAACGGCATCGCGGCAAAAAGGCTGACGATAAACCAGGTGAGGCTAGTAAGCAGGAACATATCGCGAATGTTGAGCTTAAGGTTGCGGTTATGTCCTTGGTGCATGCAGGCACTAGCGCAGGTGCCACAGACAAGAGAAGAGATCATAAAAGCGCCAGCAGTTTCTTCGTTGTAAAACAGCGCAAAGCCTAGCGGTACAAACATAAACACGGTTAAGGTTGAGAGAAACACTCCCAAAATAAATAACAGTGGCCGAATGTTTAGCATGCTTACACCCTCAATCCTTTGTGGCAGGTTACTGCACTATGACTAAAGAATTAGCTGCCTAAAAGAAGAAGGCGCTCGGCTGGAACAGCTTCTCTACTTCGCCGACAAATTTCTTATTGACTAAAAATAGCACCACATGATCACCTTGCTCGATCACGGTTTTATCATGTGCCATCAGTACTTCTTCATCACGAACAATCGCGCCAATAGTGGTGCCGGGCGGTAGTTTGATTTCGCTGACCTGCTTGCCGACGACTTTAGAAGTATTGGAGTCACCATGCGCAATTGCTTCAATGGCTTCAGCTGCGCCACGTCTTAATGAATAGACGTTACAAATATCGCCTTGACGAATATGGGTTAATAGCGCGGAAATGGTCGCTTGTTGTGGTGAAATGGCAATATCAATGTTGGCTTCTTGGACGATATCGACATAGGCTTCACGTTGAATGAGCACCATGACTTTCTTGGCGCCCATTCGCTTCGCAAGCAGGGCTGCCATGATGTTAGCTTCATCATCGTTAGTGACGGCAATAAACACATCAGTTTGATCTATGTGCTCTTCAAGCAATAACTCTTGGTCTGAGGCGTCACCGCAAAACACTGTGGTATTTTCAAGCTTTTCACTGAGGGCTTCTGCACGCTCTTGGCGGTGTTCAATCAGTTTCACTGAGTGATTACGTTGTAATTGCTTTGCCAAGCCCAGACCAATATTACCGCCACCCGCAATCATGATATTGCGGTAGGAGTTATCGAGTTTTTGCATTTCACTCATGACGGCACGCACGTGGCGGCTATCGGCAACGAAGAACACTTCGTCATCGGCTTCAATAATAGTGGTACCGCGGGGCATGATAGGTCGCCCTTGCCGGAAAATAGCGGCTACTCGGGTATCAATATTCGGCATATGCTCTCGCAGCGCAGCGAGGGCATTGCCAACGAGTGGCCCGCCATAATAGGCGCGGACGGCGACTAAGCTTAGTCGGCCTTCAGCAAACTCCAGTACTTGTAATGCACCTGGATATTCAACGAGACGGCGAATATATGAGGTCACAAGCTGTTCTGGGGCAATAAGCTCATCAATGACAAAGCCCCCCCGCGGGCGACTGTCACTTTGTTTGATTTCACTATTGATGAATAGCTTATCTTTCAGTGCAAGGTATTGCTCAGATCGGATTCGGGCAATTTTAGTGGGCGTACCGAACAACGAATAGGCAATTTGGCACGAGGCCATATTACATTCATCACTGTTGGTAACGGCGATAAGCATATCGGCATCTTCAGCACCGGCGTCTTTAAGTACGTTTGGGTGCGCACCATGGCCACATATCACTCGTAAGTCATATTTGTCTTGCAAGGAACGTAGCCTGTCACGGTTACTATCGACAATGGTGATATCGTTATTTTCGCCGACCAAGTTTTCAGCTAAGGTGCCACCAACTTGACCTGCCCCTAAAATGATAATTTTCATGCTTGCGCGTTATCCTTTCTTTAGGCGTGCGTAATAGAATCCATCCATATTGTCCTGCCCAGGGACAATTTGCCAACCCACTGTTAATGGGTCGCTTTGTTGCTCAATCGTGACCAAGCTAGCATCGGGTGTTCTCGCTAAAAATGCACTGACTTGTTGCGCATTTTCTTGCGGTAAGATTGAACAAGTTGCATATAACAGTGTGCCACCGGGTTTAAGCCACTGCCAGCAATGATCTAAAATTTGTGACTGTAATTGAGCCAGCGCATCAATATCATTTTGTTTTCTTAACCACTTGATATCGGGGTGACGACGAATGACGCCGGTTGCCGAGCAAGGCGCATCAAGCAAAATCCGATCAAACTTATCACCTTGCCACCATGTATCAATGGCGGCTGCATCGCCATGAATCACCTGAGCTTGCAATGATAAACGTTGCAGGTTTTGCTTAACTCGCTCTAATCGCTTGGCATCAAAATCAACTGCCACTAAATCGATGTTATTGGCGGATTCTAGAATATGACAGCTTTTACCGCCTGGCGCAGCGCAAGCATCTAAGATGAGTTCATTATCTTGCGGGTCAAGTAGCTGAGCAGCCCACTGCGCAGCGCCATCTTGTACCGATGCTGCACCTTGGTCGAATTGTGGTAGTTGAGCGACATCTTTGGCTTGTTCAAGCAAAATAGCATTGTGACTCGCCCCGGCAGTCGCCGCTATTTCCGCTTCACTTAGCATGGACAAATAGGTATCGCGGCTTTGTTTGCGGGCATTATTACGCAGCCACATAGGTGGGCGTTGATGACTTTGCTCGATCACATGTTGCCAAGTGTCTGGGTAGGCAGCTTTGAGCTTTTTGATAATCCAAGCAGGAGTATTAAAAGCTAAGGTATCATTATCTGTAGGTAAGGGTTTGTCTTGGCGCTGTATGGTGCGCAATACGCCGTTAACCACTTTAACCAAGCCTTCAAATTTTAGCTTGCGGCAGGCTTCTGCAGTTTCTGATATCGCAGCATGGCTGGGAATTCGGGTAAAATAAAGTTGATAGCAGCCGACCAACAACAGCTGGTGGACAATGCGTTGCTTGCCTTTTAGTGGCTTGCTCATGCAGTCACTCACCAGTTTATCAAGCTGAGGTAGTTGTCGCATTACCCCATAGCACAGCTCAGCAAGCAGCGCCTTATCCTTACTATTATCTAGCTTTTGTTGTTGCTCTGGCAGAGCAACAGACAAGGACAGACCTTTTTCTAAAACTTGAAATACGACTCGAGCAGCCAGTGCGCGAATATTCATTAGGCATCAGCTCCGTCAATGAAGCGGGTCCCAGGGGTAAACCACTCGGCACGAGAGTTTAAAATATCTGCTACAGCCATGGCCTTTTTACCCGGTAACTGCATGTTTTCGATGCACAACACACCGTCGGCTGTTGCAACACAAAGCCCTTGTTTATCGGCGCTGATAATGGTGCCTGGCTCAGCGTCAGTTGTGGTGCTACTTATACTGGCTTGCCACACTTTGATTGTCGCGCCTTGATGACTGAAATGACTGGCTGGCCATGGATTAAAGGCGCGAATTTCTCGCCACAAGCTTATTGCAGGCTTATGCCAATCGATTTGCGCTTCCTCTTTACTGAGTTTTTCTGCGTAGTTGGCTTGCGCTTCATCTTGAGCTTCGGCGGTTAATGTTCCTTGTGCAAGACCTGCAAGTGCGTCAATAAGTGCATCTGGGCCTTGTGCAGCCAGTTTTTCATATAAACTGGCTGAGGTATCAGTATCCTCAATCGGCAGTGATGTCTTTAGCAGCATGTCACCAGTATCTAAACCAATATCCATTTGCATTATGGTGACACCTGTGTGGCTATCGCCTGCCCATAAAGCGCGTTGAATCGGTGCGGCACCGCGCCAGCGAGGCAGTATTGAGCCATGGACATTGATGCACCCAAGTTTCGGCGTGTCTAACACCACTTGTGGCAATATTAAGCCATAAGCGACCACGACCATAATGTCGGCGTTTAAACTAGCAAGCTGTGCTTGAGCATCGGCATCGCGCAAACTCTTGGGCTGATACACTGCAATATCATGGGCTAAAGCGAGTTGTTTTACTGGGCTAGCTTGTAGCTTTTTACCTCTGCCAGCAGGGCGATCGGGTTGTGAATAGACTCCGATAACATTGTGCTCTGATTCAATAAGCGCCTGTAGGTGCCGAGCTGCAAAATCAGGTGTACCGGCAAAGATGATATTTAGTGGTTTCAAATCGCTTACCCTTGTTTGGCTTCTAGTCGTGCAGCTTTTTCGAGCTTTTGTTTAATGCGTTGACGCTTAAGAGGCGATAAATAGTCAACAAACAGCTTACCGTTAAGATGATCCAGTTCATGCTGCAAGCAAATGGCAAATAGCCCGCCAGCTTCAAGGGTGAATTCATTGCCATCACGATCGAGCGCTTTAATGGTCACAAACTCTGCACGATCTACTTTTGCATAGATACCCGGCACAGAAAGGCAGCCTTCTTCGTTGGTGAATTCGCCACGCTTTTCAATGATTTCTAAGTTAATGAAAACTTTTGGACGTTCTACTTCATCTTGTAGATCCATTACGATTAATTGGTGGTGATAATCGACTTGCGATGCAGCTAGTCCAATCCCCTTTTCTTCGTACATGGTTTCGAACATATCATCGATTTGAGTTTGTAACGCAGCGTTAAACTCGGTGATCGGTTTAGCGACGGTTCTCAATCGCTCATCTGGAAATCTTAATACTTTTAGTAAACTCATATATAAACTCTTAACAAGTCTGTCAAATCTGTGCCAGTTGGTTATACTGACTTAAGCTATTAGGTTAATTTTAATCCTTAGTGGCTATCAATAACAGCAAAAGCTCCATATAACCCTAAACTAGTTTTATCAAGAGTGTGCTTTCTGTTAGGAAAGTGGTTTAGGAGGAAGGAACAAACAGCATGGATACCCCGATGAAACGACTACTTTTACTCGGTTTACTGATACTCAATAGTACTTTCTTGTTCGCTGATACCATAACCCTCAAGTCTGGTCACCCTGATCACTACGTGGTGAAAAAAGGTGACACACTTTGGGATATTTCAGGACATTTTCTCAATGACCCTTGGCGTTGGCCAAGTCTTTGGGGAGTTAACCCTCAAATTGCAAATCCACACCTAATCTACCCTGGCGACGTACTAACGCTTGTGTTTATCGATGGTGAGCCAAGATTAGTCGTAAAACCACATATACGTAAAAGCCCGGAAGGTCGGGTAATGCCTAAAGGCGGCGCGATTCCCGCTGTAGATTTATCACTTATTAGCCCATACCTTGTGCAAAACCGTGTGTTAGATAGTCAGTGGCTGGCGGAGCAACCTATGGTGTTAGGGGGTGAAAGCCCCTCTAAACACCATGTTATGGGTGACATTATTTACGTACAAAGTGAAATGCTGCTAGGCCAAAAAGTGGGCGTCTATTACCCAGGGCGAGAATTCACCCGAGAGTCTGATGGTGCATCCTTAGGTCAAGAAGCCGTGTTGACAGCAAGCGGACGCGTGATTGAGTCTGGCCCTGTGTCGAAAATTAAGCTGTTGAGTAACTTGAGGGAAACCAAAGCAGGTTACCGAGTGTTACCTATTGAAGATGAAGCGTTAATGTCGGCGTACTTTATGCCAACGCCGGCGAATTTAGCTGAACCAGCAAGCGTGCTCGCATCGGAGAAAGACGTTCGTGAAATGGGCAAGTTAGATGTTGTTTATTTAGATCGCGGCACTCAAGATGGTGTGCAACCTGGACATGTTTTTTCCATCTATCGTGACGGTGTCGGCGTGGTAATCAATGGCGATGGCCAGCCCGTTCAGCCTCAAGACCGAAGCACCTACGAAGATATGTTGTCTTATGTTTCTTCTGACAATGCGATCAAGATGCCAGACATTTATCGTGGTGAGTTGATGGTATTTAAGGTATTTGACAACGTTAGCTTAGGCTTGATTTTAGTGAACGAAAAACCGGTTCGAGTGCAAGACAAACTCATACAACCTACTTTCTTACAAGGTGAATAGATAACTGACCCACTGGTCGATTGGCTAGTTGTTTCATCGGTTTCTGGGCTAGGACCTGCTCGGATTAAACAGCTTTTACATAACATGGACGTTGCTGAGTTAAGGCACCGAATATTGCATGAACAACATGCGTTACCGGTGCCAGAATCTTTGCTCAAACGTGGCTTAGTGCCTGATGAAAAACGTCAGCAATTGGCGTTAGATTGGCAAGCTAGTGATGCACATCACCATATTCTTTATCCTACACACCCTTGTTATCCACCTTTACTCAATCAAATTACCGACCCGCCAAGCATGTTGTTTGTTATTGGCCATCCTGAGCTATTACTTCGGCCAACTATTGCTATTGTCGGCAGTCGTGCGGTAAGCCACAGTGGTTGTGAAACCAGTTATCAACTGGCTAAAGGCTTAGCTGCTGAAGGGTTTGTAATAACCAGTGGAATGGCTGCTGGTATTGATGGCGCCGCGCATCAAGCGGCCATAGACAGTCACAATTCAACCACCGCAGTGCTGGGGACTGGGGTAGATGTGGTATATCCCAAACGTCACCAAAGCCTGTATCAAGGCATTCAAGTTGAGGGATGTATTATTAGCGAGTTTTGGCCAGGTACCAAACCGTTTGCGGGTAATTTTCCCAAGCGCAATCGCATTATTAGTGGCATGAGTCTGGGCACGGTAGTGATAGAAGCTAATCGTAAGAGTGGCTCACTAATCACAGCGCGATTGGCGATGGAACAGGGTAGGGAAGTGTTTGCTGTGCCGGGCAATATTCTTGATGGTTATCACCAAGGATGTCACGATTTAATTAAGCAAGGTGCTAAGTTAGTTGATGGTGTGGCCGATATTATTGAAGAGATCGACACTTTATCATTGTCCCACCTTGAAGAGTTGCATCGGCGTCACCATATAGGGGAGGAAATAGCTTCTGATTTGCCATTTGCCCCGCTGTTAGCTAGTGTAGGATATGAGACTACACCATTAGATGTTGTAGTTGAGCATAGTGGAAAAACGATAGAGCTAGTACTAGAGCAAATGCTTGAACTTGAACTACAAGGTTGGGTTTCAGCTGTACCCGGTGGTTATATAAGACTTAAGAGGAGCTAGCCATGTTTGATATCCTCATGTATCTATTTGAAAACTATGTCCATAGTGAGGTTGAACTTCTGGTAGATGAAGATGAGCTAACCCAAGAGTTAACGCGGGCAGGCTTTCATCAATCGGAAATCATTAAAGCGTTATCTTGGTTGGAGCACTTAGCTTCGTTGCAAGAGAGCGATCAACCTTATCTGTGTAATCATGATCAGCATTCATTTCGTATTTACACTCAAGCTGAGATGGATAAGCTAGATGTCGAATCCCGAGGCTTTTTGTTGTTCTTAGAACAAATTAAAGTGCTGAGTGTTGAGACCCGCGAAATGGTGATCGACCGAGTTATGGAGCTCGATGAGCCAAGCCTGGTTTTAGAAGATCTGAAATGGGTGATTTTGATGGTGTTGTTTAATGCACCAGGTAATGAATCCGCCTATGAACAAATGGAAGATCTGATTTTTGAGCAACCTGATGGCAGGCTACACTCATAGTTAACACAATAAAAAGGAGGCTGATGCCTCCTTTTTTGATGTCGTTGACCCGTTACTTATAACATTGCGGCTCTAGAAGTGCTGGTGCTGCGGATTAATTGTTAAGTGCTCTGGCATCAAGTAATCGCGGTAGGCATAGCGATTAATCTTGTTAATTTTTGGCTTGTTTTGCTCTGCATCTTCAAAGTTGTCTACCTGCACTTTTAACCAGCTAGCAAACTGGTCTTGGTGCGCGGTGAGATCCTTTAGCAGTAACTCGTATCCTTCAAAATAATCTGTTTTTAAGTACTGACTCAGCTTTATCAGATCTTGTTGATAATGCTCTGCAAGAAAACGCACTGCCATGTAGCTCCACTTATAGGTTCTATCAACGCCATCTTTATATTCAGTGGCGAAAATAGTTTCAAGATCTGGTGCTTGTTCGATGTTGTCTTTGATCACACGTAAAGTCGATGGGTTGTCATCGCCTTTTGCAATGTATTCAGCAAGTCCTTCTGACCACCACACCATTTTTGATGGGAAATGGCCAAAGCCGCCATATTTTACAAAGTGGCCATCGAGGTAATGGACGTATTCATGGTTGAGATTCCAAATGGCAAACTCGGGGGCAATCCAAAACTGTCTAAAGGCAAAAAAGGTTGCTTGATTGCCTGGTTTAGACGGTGTTCCTTCTATGTACATACCACCATTATCGGTCTGAATATCAAACAGCAATTGACCATAGGCGTTGTACTGGCTCCAGTTTTTAAACGCGATGACTCGTAGTGCTTCATTAAAGTCATTGGCTGTGGGTTGCATATTGGTTTGCAGTAGCTGGTGGAAATCACCTTCTTGAGAGGTGAGTTTTTTACAACTGATTGCTAGCTCTTGCTCATTGAGGTCTTGCGATAGGATAAACAGGCTATCTGAACAGTGGTGCTCAATAGGCAAAACCGCCTCTTGCTTTGGAATAGCGCAGATATCATCTTGTGCTAGGCAGGCTTCTTGCCCCGCAAATGTGTTGACGTGAAAGCCTAACGTGTAAGTGGTTTTAGCTATTTTTCCACGGTTTTTGATGTCGGCTAAGGCTATTTCCCTTACAGCATCATCAATCGCTTTCTCTGCTGCTGTGGGCTGTTCGGTTTCACTAGCGGGCAATGCCAGTCGATATAGTGCTAATGCCCAATAACTATTGGCTTTTGGCCAGTCCTGCTGTTGTCTGATGCTCAAATCGCTGCCAGCAAAGCGTAATAGTGGTTGGATAACATTATTTTGAGTGAGTAGCGCATTTAAGCTGCCATCAGCATCTTTTCTGGCGGTATTAAGTAGCAAACCATAAGTGCGTATCGTCTCCCAAAGGGCGTAATCATTGGCTTGATTGCTGTCACTGTTTGCCAACTCTTGAAGTTGCAGACCAAGTGCTGGCAATAGTGTTGCCAGTAGTTCACTACGTTCATTATTGTCGTAATAACGGTAAATCGTTACTGCGATGTGTTCCTGAGTTCTGGCGTCCACATTCTTTTTGGCCATTAATGCAGCTAGCCCTTGAGTTAATTGCTCTGCTTGGGGCGTGGTGATGGCTTCCATATCTGCAAAGTAACTATGAGCTCGTAAATAATACAGAGCTGTATCTAGCTCGGCTAAGGTGCTGCTAGGATCATTAATGACTAATAACATCTGTTCGAAAGTGGTGTTATTAATCAGGGCTTGTTGACTGCTAAATAGTTTTTCTGGTGATAGTTGACTAACGCTGTTGAGCACGTTGGCATCGGCTTTCACCAGTACATCATTTTTGTTAGCGGTAGCGCTGCAACCTGTGCCTGAGAGTATCAATGGACTGCAAATCGCTAATGCGAGCAATGAACGACGAAACATAAGAACTCCTTTTTATTTTTGTATACAATATATCCTTATATAAAAAAGAAACCTAGTGCTATTTCGTTCCCTCGTGGGTTATTGCTTGATAAAATATCATCAATGCCATACTCAAACGGCTTTGTTGCTAGGATTACCGCCATGTCTAAAATTGATCATGAACTGTTTAGCTCCCATGAGCATGCGCTTGAAAAAGAGTATGAGCTGTGTCCTAAATGTGGCTGTGAATTGTCGGTAAAAAATAGCAAACATGGTGGCTTTGTTGGTTGTAATAACTACCCCGTTTGTGACTACACTCGACCTTTGGTACATCATGAATCTATTGAAACCCAAGTGATAGGTGGATCTGAGTGTCCTGAATGCGGCAGTGAGTTAGCGGTAAAGTCTGGGCGCTTTGGTATTTTTATTGGGTGCACTCAATACCCGCAATGCAAACACATTGAAAAGCACGACCAAAGTGATGCAGATGCGATTGATTGCCCTGTCTGTAAAAAAGGCCATATTGAGCATAGAACGAGTCGCTATGGTAAAGGCTTTTATGCTTGCAGTGCTTATCCTAAATGCAAGTTCTTGATTAATTACCCTCCAGTTGCTGAGCCATGCCCCGATTGCGGGTTTGGTTTGTTGGTTATTCGCAAAGGGGCTGCTGGCAGCCGCCTTGAATGCCCCAAAAAGCAGTGCAAATATAAGCGTCCGTTATAACTGGGCAAGCCATACACAGAGCGCCTTAGTCTAACTACCGTTGTGAGTATTAGTGATCTCTGTATAATTTGCCTCAACGAATAAGACGTCAATCACGCGTCACCACACATGAAGGTAGCTTATAATGTTATTGCAGCAGCCGAATCAGGCAGTCGAGACATTAAAACAGGGTGGTGTTATCGCTTACCCAACAGAAGCAGTTTATGGTCTTGGCTGTGATCCTGATAATCAGCATGCACTTGAAAAATTATTAGAAATTAAGCAACGCCCATGGCAGAAAGGTTTAATTTTGGTGGCTAGCAGCTTTGAGCAACTGCATCCCTATGTTGATTTAGATGCGATTCCAGAAGCGGGATTGGCGACTGCTATGCAGCGCTGGCCTGGGCCCTACACGTTTATCATGCCGGTTAATCCTAGTGTCAATTCACTGCTGTGTGGTGAATTTAACTCAATTGCGGTCAGAGTTTCTGCTCATCCAGGTGTCGCAGAACTTTGCCGTGTTTATGGCAAACCTTTGGTGTCTACCAGTGCAAATTTGTCGGGCCAAGACCCTGCATTATCACAACAACAAGTGATAGAGCAGTTAGGTGCCGTTATTGACGGGGTTGTGGTTGGAGAGTTAGGTCAAGAAGCGAAACCTTCCACCATTATTGATGTATTAACAGGTAAAGTTCTGCGTTAAGCATTTCAACAGCACGCTAGAAAAAGGAAAAACTATGAGCGCGCCGGATATTCAACAAGTAAAAGCATATTTATTACAGCTACAGAAAAATATTTGCACCGGATTAGAGCTGCTCGATGGTGAGGCAACATTTATTGCCGATTCATGGGAGCGTGAAGAGGGCGGCGGTGGTACCAGTCGCGTCCTGACCCAAGGTAAAGTGTTTGAGCAAGCAGGGGTTAACTTTTCCCATGTTCAAGGTGCTGCGATGCCTGCATCGGCGACCGCCCATCGACCAGAACTTGCAGGGCGAAGCTTTGAAGCCATGGGGGTGTCACTGGTTATCCACCCCAATAATCCCTATATTCCAACAACCCATGCCAATGTACGATTTTTTATTGCGCAAAAAGAGGGCGCTGATCCTGTTTGGTGGTTTGGTGGCGGGTTTGATTTAACGCCTTATTATCCTTTTAAAGAAGATGTCATTGAGTGGCACCAAAAAGCCAAGGACCTATGTCAGCCTTTTGGCGATGAGGTGTACCCCAAGTATAAAAAATGGTGTGATGACTATTTTTATTTGCCTCACCGTAAAGAGACACGAGGTGTAGGTGGGTTATTTTTTGATGATCTTAACCAATTAGGTTTTGAAGACAGTTTTGCGTTCATGCAGGCGGTTGGTAATGGATTTTTGCCGGGGTACCAAGATATTGTGCTGCGACGCAAAGATACTCCCTATGGTGACAGAGAAAGAGAGTTCCAATTATATCGCCGTGGCCGTTATGTGGAATTTAACCTGGTTTATGATCGCGGCACCTTATTCGGTTTACAAACCGGTGGCCGTACAGAATCAATATTAATGTCCATGCCACCATTGGTGCGTTGGCAATACGCCTATACTCCCGAAGCGGGTAGCCCTGAGGCGTTGTTGTATGAAGAGTACCTAAAGCCTCAGGATTGGTTGGCTAACTCATAATTGTTTAAAAAATCTAACCAATAAACCAGGATTCTGGTTTATTGGTTACGCATATGATCGGCAAGCTGCGCAATGGCTTGATAAATAGCTTGTTGATGTTGCGGGTCACTGATCTCAATGTCGATAGCGGCTTTCATACAAAGTAGCCATTGGTCTCGCATTTGTTCATCAATGGCAAAAGGCATATGCCGTGCTTTTAGGGCGGGGTGACCATGCTTTCGTTCAAATAGTGGTGGGCCGCCTAGCCAACCGCTCAAGAATTCAAATAGTTTTTGTTCCGAATGAGCAATGGGACCTTTATGCATCGCCAATAAGGCTTGGGCCTCGGTGCGAGTCTGCATCTGCTGATAAAATTGCTTAGCCAAGGCGGCAACCACTTTTTCTCCGCCAATACGATCGTAGGCATTAGACTGTTGTGGGTCTCTTTGTGAATTCAAATCGGTTTTCGAAGTGGGTTTTGGTTTAAATAATTTGCTTAACAATTTCATGATGACGTCTAACTACTGACCTTGTTGATATGGATGCCACCGTATAAGAATCTTGATTGTGAGGCAAACTTATCGAGTGAAAAAAACTGCGGTTGAATTACGCTATATGGGTTTGTTTCTGTCATCAAACCACAGTAGACTCGCTAGCACTTCTTCATTAAAGCCTGCATCAAAATGACAGATAAATATGCCGTTTTCGGTAATCCAATTTCCCATAGTAAATCGCCTGATATCCATATGCAGTTTGCTGCACAGACTGAGCAGCAATTAGATTATGGCAAGATTGCCGCGCCTGTTGATGACTTTGCTGGCGCATTAGCCCAGTTTTGGCAAGCTGGTGGCTGTGGTGCTAACGTAACGGTACCTTTTAAAGAGCAAGCCTTTGCCCTATGCGACCAGTTGACCAAAGAAGCAGAATTGGCTGGCGCTGTGAATACCTTGGTACGGTTGCCTGACGGTAACATTCTTGGCGACACCACTGATGGTTATGGTTTGGTCATGGATCTACAACGCCATTTTGGTGATATAAGTGGCAAGCGAGTATTATTGCTAGGGGCGGGAGGTGCGGCTCGCGGCTCTGTGATGGCGCTGTTAAATGCTGGAATTGCTACGTTAACGATAAATAATCGCACAATGAGCAAAGCTGAAGATTTAGCAACTACCTTTTCTGCTTATGGTGAGGTGAGCGCCAATGATTTATCTGAGGTTGGAACCGCATTTGATATCATCATTAATTCAACATCGGCCAGTTTAAGTGGTCAGTCATTATCGTTACCTCAATGGGTTATTGCTAAGCAGACATGCTGCTATGACATGATGTATGCCAAAGAACCGACGGTATTTAACCAATGGGCACAGCAGCACCAAGCAAAAAAAATCGCAGACGGGTTAGGTATGTTAGTTGGTCAAGCAGCAAAGAGCTTCGAAATTTGGCGTGGGGTGATGCCTGAAGTTGATCCTGTATTACAGTCATTGCGTTTACAGCTGAGTTAACTGGGAGAGGTTATGAACCAGAGTATTTTGTTTAATGATGACGCGCAGTGGCTTGAGGCCCAACAACTGGTGATGTTCACAGCACAACAAATGGGGATGAAGATTGAGTGTTATGTCGCTCTTACTAAACTAGCTCAATGGATTGCCCAAAGCGGTATAGATAATACCCAAGAGCCACTGGCTATGTTTGAACAATGCCGTTTTGATGTGGAAGAGCTTGCTGAACGCCTCATCAATCAAGAAGCGTTCAATCAAAAAGGCCAAATAATTATTCAGTAGGTAGAGTGCACTCAACTACCAATATAGTCATTAGCTTGGTTGCTCAGCCAATGTCTCTTCAATGTACTCATTTTTAAGTTTGACGTAGTTTTCAGCTGACGCTGGCAAAAAGGCCTTTTCTGCATCGGTAAGCGGGCGGGCTTTTTTTGCTGGGCTACCCACATAAAGAAATCCTTTTTCTAGGGTTTTCCCTGGTGGAACTAAAGACCCTGCGCCTAATATCACATCATCTTCAATAACTGCACCGTCCAAGATAATGGCGCCCATGCCGATTAAGATACGATTACCAACCTGACAACCATGCAGCATGGCCTTGTGTCCAATGGTGACATCATCACCAATAATTAGCGGGTGACCTACAGGGTTTGCAGCTGATGTTCGGGTGACATGCAAAACTGTGCCATCTTGTATATTGGTACGCTGTCCAATAGTTATATGGTTAACATCACCTCGTGCAGCAACAAGTGGCCACACACTAGAATCGTCACCTATAGTAATATCGCCGACTAATACACAAGCTGGGTCAATATAGACATTATTGTGTAAGGTTGGGCGAATGCCTTTGTACGTTCTTAATGATTGCGACATGGTAAAAGTCCTATAAATAGCGATATTTGCCATTATAAAGCGTAAAAAATAGCAAGTCAGGGTGATTTATAGCCAAACAGGGTTAAATTATCACTTTTCTTTCAAAAAGCGCTTGCACAAAAACTTCAGCTCCCTATAATGCGCTCCCACTGACACGGCAAGCAGCGCTGC
>NZ_JBHZSN010000012.1:0-172129 GCF_043643685.1 Shewanella waksmanii | reverse complement strand
GAGTTCGCTTAACTGTTGATTTCATAACACTCTCCAAAAAAGGTTTGAAAAGTGTCAACGTTATTTAGGACGGGTCACATCTCAAACAAAAAGCCCTGACAGTGTCAGGGCTTTTTTATATAAGCAATAATGAACGCGCTTAAAATCCAGTTTCTGGACGCAACCACAAATGCACGGTCACCTCATCACGATCATGATATAGGTGTTTACAAGCAAGATGAAAATCCTCTATACCGTTCTCTGTCAAAATTTCCTGCATCGTGGCCAATATTTGCGATACTTCTTTATAGCGGCTTTTCATCGGCAGTTTTAGATTAAATATCGCTTCTTTAAACCAGCCATTAATCGCCCATGCTTCAATTAATTCAGCGACACGAGAAGGCTTCTCCACCATGTCACATACCAACCAATATATATTCTTACGCGGTGGCTCAAAGCGAAACCCATCTGCCATGTAATGCTTCACTTGACCAGTATTCATGAGATCTTCATTCATAGGGCCATTATCGACTGCGGCAACAAACATACCACGACGCACTAGCTGATAGGTCCAACCGCCAGGGCAAGCCCCCAAATCGACCGCATTTAAGCCACTGCGAAGACGCTGCTCTTGCTCATCTTTCGGAATAAAATGAATAAATGCCTCATCTAGCTTTAGCGTGGAACGACTTGGCGCATCGGCAGCCATTTTTAATCTTGGAATACCACGGTAGTGCGGCGAGCTATTGTGACTTAATGAGTAACCAACATACGCGGTACCAGAGGCCACAAAGCACACATGAATAATTGGCCTTTTAGGGTTCTCTTTTTCCAGTAACGATCCGCTACGCTTCAACGCTTGGCGCAAGGGAACGGTAAACTTTCGGCAAAAGTTCGATAGCTCTTTTGCTTCGTTAGTATCTGGGGTTTCAACCCGCAGCTCTCCCGCTTTGCTTACCTCACTGAGTGCATCAACAATGGGAGACACACGATCAGCTTCTGGCAACGACTTTAATAACTGCGCAGCAGCAAACATCTGTCTGGCAAATATCAATGAGTCCAATGATATTTTCTTTGCAAGTAATTCAGCATCGCCATCTTGAAAACACTGAAATATCACGTACGCATCGTTGTTATTGGTTTTAACAAAGCCGCCGATATCCAGTTCTGCTGCGCGATGCTGAATTTCAGCGGCGCACTCTTTCTCATAACCAGCACGGCAAAATAAAAATAGGTTTATCATTGGGGTTCCTGCACAAAAAATGGCGTACAACGTGAATTGTTCGCCATTTTACACTGAATTGACACAATAGACAGCGGCTGATGCCTAATCGTTTAACTCAACCACACGATTACGCCACACAGCTACTGCAATAAATAACCAGCCAAGTAGCAAACATACGCCGCCTATGGGGGTAATGGGCCCAGTCCATTTAGTGCCCAACAATGCATACAAATAAAGCGAGCCTGAAAATAACACCATACCAGTGATGAACAAATATCCGGCCCAATCAAGTAGCCTAGAAGTCAACCAATGCCCAGAAAACGCGACAACTATGAGTGCAAAAGTATGGTAGAACTGGTATTCAACACCTAAATTAAATATCGCTATCATTTCCGGCGGTGCTATGTTCTTTAACCCATGAGCACCAAACGCCCCTAACGCCACTGCCACAAAACCACTTAACGAGGCCAGTAATAAAAAGCCCTTATGCATTCAATCCCCCTATAAATTCGATACTTTTGTCTATCGCTTCAGTGAGATTAGCCTCTTGCGTGGTACCTGACGACTTGCGTGGTTTAAAACTATGATCGCCATCAACTAGCCAATGCAATTTTATCGGCATCGACTCAATCCATGGTTCGACTTGACCTAGGCCACCAAATTTATCGCGCTCACCTTGTAAAATAAGCACAGGTGCACGGCACTCAGCTAGCGGTGCTAATCTAGGCTCACCGCCTTTTAAAGCAACAAAAGGGTAGCCCAAGCAGATAACACCATCGACACTGACATCATTCGCCAACCAAGCAGCCATACGCCCGCCCATCGACTTGCCCATCAAAACGACCTGCTTTGGCTTAAATTGCTGCTTAAGCGCTGCCACATGAATGGCAAAATCTTTGAGTAGCTTGGGTGCCCTATCCGGTGGGCGCCGTTTCCCATCTTGTGCATTAGCACGCATATAAGGCAAATTAAAGCTCGCCACCCATGCCCCTTTTGCCGCCAATCCGGCAGATAACTGCTGCATAAAGTCACTATCAATATTTGCCCCAGCACCGTGGGTAACGATGATTAAGGTATCAGACACATCTCCTTCGATACGCACTTGACTGGCTAACAGCTCTGCATCAGTGAGGGGGTTATCAACCAGGAAGTAGTTCACTGCGAGACTCCTCTTCAAACATATCTAGCATCCATTCTCTAAATGCAGCAATTTTACCGATCTCTGCATGATTTTGTTGGCACACTAGGTAATAGGCATTTTTACTCAACAAGACTTCAGGGAAAGGACACACCAATCGTCCCGCTTTAATATCTGGCCTCGCTAATACACTATAACCTAACGCAATACCTTGACCGTGGGCTGCCGCCTGCAAAACCAATGATGAATGACTAAAAATAGGGCCTTGGTTCACATTAATATCGGTAATTCCACATTGTCTAAACCACGCTTGCCAATCATGGCGACTGGAGTCATGTAATAGGGTGTGATATTTCAAATCGCTTGGTGATGATAACGGCTTAGGACCACTTAACAGCATCGGCGAGCAGACCGGGATCAGCACTTCGTTACGCAACTTATCTGCCCGCACTCCAGGCCAAGAACCTTGACCGTAATAAATGGCGACATCGACATCATCAGCCAGTGAACTTTCTTCATCATCCACAGCTTTAATTCGCACATCGATATCTGGGTTCTTTTCACTGAACTTAGACAAGCGTGGAACAAGCCACTGAATAGCAAAACTGGGGCTGGTGCTGACCGTTAGCGAGCCGATAGCACTACGAGCAAGTAAACGATCTGTTGCATCCGCAAGTTGCACAAAAATATCTTTTATATCGAGAAAGTAACCTTGTCCTTCCTCAGTCAGCAGCAATGAACGGTTTTTACGACGAAATAACTTTAAACCTAAATACTCTTCTAATGCTTTAATCTGATGACTAACAGCAGCTTGCGTAACAAATAATTCTTCAGCTGCTCGAGTAAAGCTCAAATGTCTTGCTGCGGCTTCAAATGCCTTCACCGCATTTAACGGTGGGAGTCGTCTCGACATGGTGATCTCGATCTCATATTTGGATTAGTTTTACTAATCTTTATTGTTACATTTTATCGTTTGTAAAGGAAAGCTATTTTGATTAAATTTTGCCCCAAGAAAATTAGTGCAGTTAGACAGCCTCTATGACGTATTGGGGAGTGTCTAACCCCCAAGATTGATACACGCCCGGAGGCGACCAATATGATGAACTTTAAAACGCTAGCAGCTATCGCACTACTCACTTGTGCAGCTAACGTACAAGCAGACGAAATCTTAGTAGATACCAACGATCTACACGCCGCTATCAGCGCTCAGTTAGCTGAAGGTCTAGAAGCAATGCAACAAGACCTAAATGACGACGTAAACGCAATGCTAGTCGCCACTGAAAGCGAAAAAGAAACCACGGCTAACGTTCAACACTCAGAATAATCACTTAGCTACGTCGACGTTCTATAGCGCGCGACGATAGCTCAGATTAACAGAGCTGATTAAAAGCCCGGATAAAAGCCACATTTTACGATGTGGCTTTTTTTATTCTAAAACATGCTAGTTCAGTACTTTATCACCTCACTAATTCGACATAAACAGCAAATTGATACCGTTATATACAGCTTTTAAGACAACAATGCTGGCCATGTGACTTAGCTTTATTTAACTACCTGCAGTCGCTTCATTCGCTCAAACTCAGTTAAAACCGATCACAACAGACCTAAGCCTTGGTTTTGCCAAAAGTATTGGGATTAATGTAACGTTGCAACGCCTACGCCTTGAAAAACAGGCTCAAAAAAAGCCGCGATGGCGGCTTTTTTCTATCAAGTGTATGGGCTATGGACGGTAAACCTTTACGTTATCGTAGCCTTGCTCTTGCAAATAAAGGGCTTGTAACTTACTCATCACTCCACGGTCGCAATAAAGTAAATAAGTTTTGCTCTTATCTAAATCAGCAAACTGGGTCGCCAGCTTGAAGAACGGAATGGTTTTCACCTCGATGCCATCAAGCTCAAGCGGGCTTTGCTCTTCCTCTTCAGGTGCACGTACATCAATAACAATCTCACCAGTAGCAAGCCCATCCACTGTCTCTGCAGATGCCACTTTGGTATCCATTTGTGTGGCGATATCCCTAATATCAATAATTTCAGCAGCCGCAACCACACTATCAATTAAGCCGTCAGAGAACTTTTGCTCTTCAGCCTCTACTTTTGACAACACGGCCTTAACCGTTGGTTTTTGCGAAATGACGCCACAATATTCAGGTATAGATTTAGCAAAATCTTCAGTGCCAATCTCACGGCTAATATTCACAATATCTTGTTTGTCCATCACAATAAGTGGACGCAAAATCACTGTATCAGTGCTGCGGTCAATGACGTTCAAATTAGTTAATGTTTGACTAGAGACCTGGCCCATTGCTTCACCGGTCACTAATGCCTGAATCCCAAGCTTTTCGGCAACTTTACTGGCGGCACGCATCATACAGCGTTTGAGAATGACGCCCATTTGGCCGTTATCCACACGCTCTAGAATTTCTTTTACGACGGGGTCAAAAGGCACAGAAATAAACTTAACCTTATGGGACTCACCATATTTTTGCCAAAGATGATAAGCAACTTGCTTCACGCCAATCTCGTGTTGATCGCCACCCAAGTTAAAGAAACAGTAATGGGTCCGTGAGCCACGCTTAATAAACTGATAGCTCGACACCCCGGAGTCAAAGCCGCCAGAAATTAATGACAACACATCTTCTTGGGTCGCCATTGGAAATCCACCTAACCCTGGAATACGCTTTTCAACCAAATACAAATTATCGCGATCGATCTCAAGATTAATCGTCATATCAGGATCTTTGAGCTTCACCCCAGCGGCTTCGGTATGTTGATTTAAGCCACCACCCACGTAACGCTCAACTTCGATAGAGTTAAACTCGTGCTTACCGCTACGCTTAACCCGCACACAGAAGGTTTTGCCGCTCAGTGCTTCACGATACAACGGCAAGGTTTGCTGGTAGATATCATCAATTGACTCAAAAGTGCTTTCACGCACTTGTAAAATATGAGCGATACCGGGAATACAGCTTAAACGCTCAGCATACTGAGCAACCAATTCAGGTTTGTCCGCTGGTACCATCACCAAAATTTTGTCCCACTGACGCTGTACTTTGGCATCGTCATCGATTTTTTTAAGTACATTGCGAATATTAGTTTCAAGCATCTTGGTAAAACGCATTCTTACCGGTTTGCTTTTCATCATGATTTCAGGAAACAGTTTTACGATAAATTTCATGGACGTCCCGCGGGGTTGGTGCTCAATAGCAAGTTGGATTGAAAAATTAATCGGCTATTATACCAATTTAGTGCTTAGCTTGCCTATGATCAGCTGCAGAAAGTTGAACGACAAAAAAGCCTGCCATAGCTGACAGGCTAGAAATGATGATTATTGACTGACAAGAATCTCATCAGACTCTTTGGCTTTACCTTGCTCAATGGCAATTTCTACACGCCGATTACGCGCGCGATTAGCTGCACTGTTGTTTTCTACTAATGGGTCTGACGCCGCCATCCCTACTACTTTCATCCGTTGTTGGTCAAAACCACGCACGCGGATTAATTGATGGGCAACCGCCACTGCGCGCTTACTGGATAAATCCCAGTTGGAACTATACAGTTCGTTGCTGATGTTCATATCATCGGTATGGCCTGACACAGTGACAATGCCCGGCACATCTTTTAGTAGCTCACCAACACGACGAATAACGGGTTTAAATCGAGGCTGTAGGAAACCAGAGCCGGAAGCAAATGCGCCTTTTTCACGAATTCTGATAATGATTTGCTGACCGAGGGATTCAACTTCAATGGCACCATCGACAATCTCTTTATTGAGTTCTTGCGCCATTTTCTTAACCTGATTATTGATACGCTCTTGAGCCGCTGCTTCTGCTTGTTTAGCTTTGGACTCAGATTCAGACTGAGATTGTGATTTAGATTCGGCTTGCTGCTGCGCTGTCGCAGATGACTCGCCGCCACGTTGCTCGCCACGTTGTTGTTGCACCCCACCAGCACTTGCGTCTTCCCCAGCTTGATATTCGATGGTTTGCTCAGTCATTTCATTGGTTTGCTGATTGATGATTTCAATCGGAGTAGGTTCAGGGCGACCTGGGCGAAACTCCAAGGCAATCACCGATGTGCCTTTAGGAATATCCTTAACTTCAACTTTATTTTGCACACCGAATGCGTACTTCATTGATCCGGCAATCTGCTTAAACTTCATCACATCCATTTCAGAAAAAGCCAGCAAGAGTACAAAGAAGCACATCAATAACGACATCAAGTCCGCAAAGGTCGCCAACCATTTCGGCGCCCCTCCCGGCGGACAATCACACTTGACCTTCTTAGCCATCAGGCTATTCCCCGTCCGTTGTGTCTATTTGTCGTTGTTTTTCTGACAGGTAGTTCTTCAAAAATCCTTCAATAACGCGTGGGTTTTGTCCATCTTGAATAGCGAGGACCGCATCCATAATCAAATTGCGGTTTAACAACTCCTCGTTGACCCGCAGCTCTAGCTTATCGGCAATCGGCAGTGCAATCATGTTGGCGATGATTGCGCCATATAGGGTGGTCAATAGCGCAACCGCCATTGCTGGACCAATGGATTTAGGATCATCCATGTTCGACAACATCGCAACCAGACCAATCAAGGTACCAATCATCCCCATAGCTGGTGCGACATCACCCAAAGCCTTAAAAATACCTACGCCCATTTTATGACGCTGCTCGGTTAACGCGATATCTTTCTCCAACGCATCACGCACCACATCACCGTCATGACCATCCACCAACATGTCGACCGCTTTTTGCATAAAACTATTGGTAATTTCAGCTTCTTCTAAGGCTAGAAAGCCCCCCTTACGGGCGGCATCGGCCATGGTGACCGACTGCTCAATTAGCTCATCAGGTTTATCAATTTTAAACATGAATGCTTTGGCAGCAATTTTTACTGCACCTAAAAACTGCTTGAGGTTGTATTTCATCATGACAACGAACAAAGAACCAATCATAACGATTAACACCGACGGCACATCAATAAAGATGGCAATTCCACCACTACTGACCATTGCCATAATGATGAAACCAAATGCGCCAATAAGGCCGATAAGGGTTGCTAAATCCACAACTACTCCTTGAGTCTTTGACTGATTCCGAAATATGCAATTTCGATCAGTAAGCAAATAAGCGGGCCATGTCACTCACAACACAACGCCTAAAAACATGAGTTCTTTTTAACAGCTCAACACAATCGTTCGTTTTTTGTGCGAACACTGTTAATTACGGCTAAATTAGCAAATAAAAGTCAATGCTAGATTTCGCTTTTAGAATATAATTATCCTAGGTTTAGGATAACATCCTATATCAATTATCGGACAGCTTACTCGCAAGTTTAGCTACAATTACAAATTTTTATAAAAAAAACTGCGTAAAGCGTGCTTTCGACCAAATATACAGCATGGCGATTTGACCCCTATGCCTAGCTGATATACCTTGTCTTTCGCTCAATCCAAGGAAAACACATCGTGGCAAAGAAACCTGAAAATCTAACGTTTGAAGAATCCCTCAATGAACTTGAAAACATTGTCGTCGCTCTAGAACAAGGTGATGTGTCACTCGACGATGCGCTCAAACAATTCGAACGAGGTATCAAGTTAGTGCGCCACTCCCAAGGAAAACTAGAGCAAGCCCAACAAAAGGTCGCCATCCTCACCCAAGACGGTGAACAGACTCAACTGTCGCCCTACGACAATGAAGGTAAGTAAGTGTTAACTGAAGCCATCAATCAATACCGTGCTCGTGTTGATAATCAACTCGAGTCCTATATCGACGCGCTGGAAGATATTGAGCCGAAACTCAAAGCCGCGATGAAACACGGCGCTTTACTCGGCGGCAAACGTATCCGCCCGTTTTTGGTTTATGCCATTGGCGATTTATTGTCTGTTGCCCCACAAAAACTTGATAGTGCCGCTGCAGCCATTGAATGTATTCATGCTTATTCGCTTATCCATGATGACTTACCCGCTATGGATGATGACAATCTACGCCGCGGTCAACCGACAGTGCATATTGCCTATGACGAAGCTACTGCCATTCTCGCCGGTGATGCCCTGCAAACATTAGCATTTGAAATTATTTCCGATCCAAGTAATACCTTAAACCCACAACAGCAAATCGCCATGATCAACGCACTGGCGAAAGCGTCGGGTTATAATGGTATGTGTGGTGGTCAATCAATGGACTTAAATGCCACCAATCAACAAATTGACTATGAAACCTTAGTTAAGTTACATCAACTTAAAACCGGTGCGTTAATCCGCTGCGCGGTAGAGTTAGCCCTCATAGCAGCTGACGCCGATGACAATACTAAGCAACATTTATTGACCTATGCAGAATCTGTGGGACTTGCATTTCAAGTGCAAGACGATGTACTCGACATCACTGCAAGTACCGAGGAGCTAGGTAAGCCTCAAGGTTCGGACTGCGAGGCCAATAAAAGTACTTACCCGAAATTACTAGGATTATCAGGGGCTCAAGACAAAGCCAAAGCTTTGATTGAACAAGCCCTATCAGCGCTGACGAATTTGCCATACAATAGTCAGTTAATTGCCGACTTCGCCCGTTATATCATTACGCGAAGAGTATAATTTAGAGACAAAGAATCTCGATATGAGTTTGGATATTTCTCAATACCCTGTGCTTGCACAGGCAAACAAGCCTGAAGAGTTACGCCAGCTACCTCAAGCGGCGTTGCCACAACTGGCCGATGAGTTACGCAGTTATTTGCTTAAATCTGTCGGTATTTCCAGTGGCCACTTTGCATCAGGATTAGGCACAGTCGAATTGACTGTAGCGCTTCATTACGTCTATAACACGCCATTTGACCGCCTTATTTGGGATGTTGGCCACCAAGCCTACCCCCATAAGATCCTTACCGGTCGTCGCGATAAAATGCACACCATTCGCCAAAAAGGCGGGATTCATCCGTTTCCTTGGCGGGAAGAGAGCGAATATGACACTTTCAGTGTTGGTCATTCAGGCACCTCTATCAGTGCAGCATTAGCGATGGCGGTTGCTGCCGAAAAAGAGCAGGCAGGACGTAAGGTCGTTGCTGTTATCGGTGACGGTGCTATGACCGGTGGTATGGTATTTGAGGCCATGAACCATGCGGGTGATCTGCACAATGATATGTTAGTGGTGCTTAATGACAATGAGATGTCGATTTCAGAAAACGTCGGCGCGCTCAATAACCATTTAGCCCAATTAATGTCTGGCCGCTTATACACCACCATCAGAGAAAACAGCAAAAAGGTGTTAAAAGGAATGCCAGCCATCAAAGAGATGGCTAAGCGCACCGAAGAGCACTTAAAAGGCATGGTGGTGCCAGGCACACTATTTGAAGAACTCGGATTTAATTACATTGGCCCTATCGATGGCCACGATGTAGATGGTCTTGTAGAAACCATGCGCAATATGCGTAACTTATCGGGTCCACAAATTTTACACATCATGACCAAGAAAGGCCGAGGTTATGAGCCAGCAGAAAAAGATCCTATTGGCTGGCATGCAGTGCCTAAATTTGACCCATCTACGTTTGAAAAGCCGGCTTCTAAGCCTGCTAACCCCACCTTCTCACAAGTATTTGGCCGTTGGTTATGCGATATAGCTGCCAAAGATGAGAAAGTATTAGGTATCACCCCAGCCATGCGTGAAGGTTCGGGCATGGTGGAGTTCTCGCAACGTTTTCCTAAGCAATATTTTGATGCCGCTATCGCTGAGCAACACGCGGTAACCTTAGGCGCTGGCTTTGCTTGTGAAGGCTACAAGCCGGTAGTCGCGATATATTCAACCTTCTTACAACGTGGCTATGATCAGTTAATCCACGATGTCGCATTACAAAAACTCCCGGTGCTTTTTGCAATCGATCGCGGCGGTATTGTTGGTGCCGATGGCCCAACCCACCAAGGTGCGTTTGACTTAAGCTTTATGCGTACAGTGCCGAATATGGTCATTATGGCGCCATCAGATGAAAATGAATGCCGCCAGATGTTGTATACCGGCTACTGCTACAATGATGGTCCAAGTGCGGTTCGTTATCCCCGTGGCAGTGCGACAGGCGCTGAGCAAGTGGAAACCATGACAGCCCTGCCTATTGGTAAAGGACTGATCAAGCGTGACGGCAACAAAATCGCTATTCTAAACTTTGGTACAACCTTAGCCAGCGCCAGTTATGCTGCTGAGCAATTGGACGCAACCTTAGCGGATATGCGCTTTGTAAAACCCATAGATACGGACTTGATTGCTAAGTTAGCTGCAGATCATGATGTGCTGGTGACCGTAGAAGAAAATGCCATTATGGGTGGAGCCGGCTCTGCGGTATTAGAAACACTACAGCAATTGAAAACACCGATGCCAGTATTGAATATTGGTTTGCCTGATGAGTTTATTAAACACGGTGATTCAAAAGCAATTTTGGCAGAATTGCAGCTAGATGGCCCAGGCATACTAGCACAAATCAATGCTTACCTAGCCAAATAGCTCGTTGCTCGATACTAAAAAATCGATACAAAAAAGCCTCACAATGTGAGGCTTTTTTATTATTCGCTATAAACTAAACTCATTAAGCTTGGGTATCGACTGAACCACCACCTTGAGACACCATCACCATAGCTGGACGTAATAAACGGTCATTCAACAAATAACCTTTTTGCATAACCATCATCACAGTATTTGCAGGGTGCTCAGCACTAGGCTGCATACCAATGGCTTGATGATGATCTGGGTTAAAGGCTTCACCTTGCGGATTAACTTGCGACAAACCAAACTTCTCTACCGCACTGGTAAAGCTCTTCAGTGTCAATTCAACCCCTTCATAAATGGCTTTAGTTTCTTCCGCCTCTGCGTCAGTCCCGGCCAATGCACGCTCCATGTTATCAATAACGGGTAGTAGCTCATTGGCAAACTTTTCTAATGCAAACTTGTGGGCTTTTTCTACGTCAATCGCCGCGCGACGACGGATATTGTCAACCTCGGCTGCAGCACGAACAACTGAATCTTTTTGCTCGTCAACTTTGGCTTCTGCAGCTGCTAACGCTTGCTCTAATTCTTCAACTCGAAAATTAGCTTGAGTCAGCTCATCCATTAAACTCGCTTCTTCACCACCGGCTTCAGTGGTGACTTCGGCTTCAACTGCCTCATCGATTTGCGGTTCTTGTGCTTTGTTTGGCTCGTTGCTCATTCTCACTCCAACTAAAAATGCTTTGTTTCTGCAGGCTCTGGGCATATTATGGGGATCAAATTCGAGGTTTCAAGCCCTAAGGTACGGATCAAGCATAAATATGAGCAAAGCTTTTCACACAATAGGCTTAATTGGTAAACCAAATCATCAAGGGACACACAAAACCCTAAAACGCCTACACCATTGGTTAACAATGCAAGGTTATGATTTGTTGGTCGAAGAGCGAGTCGCCGCTGAGATTGGCCCCCAAGCCTTGTCAGTTGACTTGATGGAACTTGGCGAACGCTGCGACCTTGCCATTGTAGTCGGTGGTGATGGCAATATGCTTGGTGCTGCCCGGGTGTTAGCACGATTTGATATCGCAGTGATTGGTGTTAACCGCGGCAACTTAGGCTTTTTAACGGATTTACCCCCAGATACCTTCGAAGAATCCTTAGGTAAAGTATTAGATGGTGATTATGAAACTGAGTTTCGCTTTCTATTGGAAGCCGAGGTGTATCGCCATGGCGCCTTAAAATCCAGTAATACAGCGGTCAACGAAGCGGTACTTCACCCGGGCAAAATTGCCCACATGATTGAATTTGAAGTCTATATTGACGACAAATTTATGTATAGCCAACGTGCCGATGGCATGATTGTATCAACGCCAACCGGATCAACCGCTTACTCTCTCTCGGCCGGTGGTGCCATTTTAACGCCTAACTTAGAAGCATTGATTTTAGTCCCCATGTTTCCTCACACCTTGTCGTGTCGACCTATTGTGGTCGACGCCAACAGTGTGATTAAAC
This sequence comes from Shewanella waksmanii, assembly GCF_043643685.1. Lineage (GTDB taxonomy): Bacteria > Pseudomonadota > Gammaproteobacteria > Enterobacterales > Shewanellaceae > Shewanella > Shewanella waksmanii_A. The sequence goes on along the minus strand of NZ_JBHZSN010000012.1, from coordinate 159,827 downwards.
TGGTGGTTTCTCCTGAAAATGGCGACAATTTAGAGGTGAGCTGTGATGGCCACGTCACCTTACCTGTATTGCCGGGCGATGAGATTATTATTAAGCGCAGCCATGAACGTTTACGACTCATTCACCCCAAAGGCTATAACTACTTCCATGTACTGAGAAATAAACTCGGCTGGGGCAGTAAATTATTTTGATCAAAAAAGGCGCAATAAGCGCCTTTTTTATTGATGGTTTCGTTAACCAAGTCGCTGTGTTGTCGCAAGTAGCTGCTTATCAAGTTGCGACCAATCTGGCATGGCCTCGGTAATAATTTCTAATCGTGAATCCATCACATCATCTAACTCCTGCATCGATAACTGCCCGTCAACGTAATTGAGTGCGGCGATGCCTTCATTGGTAATTAATACCGCTTTTAACCTTAACACGTCTAAGGATTTTACCCATTGCACAATCGCATCAAAATCAAACTCATAACTGACATCAAATGCCCAGCTAGCTGTGGTAAAGCCATCATGTTGATTGCTACAGTGAAAATAGCCGTTTGCATCAAATTCAAGTAGCTTTGGGGATCGCTCAGCAAATATTGAGCTTGGGCTCAGCAGTTTTTCTGCCACCGATTGAGCACCACCAAGCAGCGATTGTGCCCGTTGGCTTTTGCCATTAACAAGCTTTGCATATTGCTGCTCAAATGCCTCTGAAGATAAGTCTTTATGACTAAAAGGCACCACGCTTGGCGTTAATTGCCAACGCGCAAGTAACTTGGCTAGCTGCTGCAACTCGTCTGCTTGATAAGTATCTGATTTGGCGGCCAGTACTATGTCAGCGATATCCACTTGTTGCTGAAAAATCTCATGCTCAGTGTAACGGTTATCGGTCACTTTGGTGGCATCAACTAAACACACTGTCTGCTCAACCTTGATAGTCGATGCTAAATGGCTTTGTTGCAATAGTTTAATCATCGCTTTAGGGTGACCTAACCCGGTTGGCTCAATTAATAATCTGTCGGGTTTACTGCGGCGAATGAGTTCGGTGATCGCAACTTGAAACGGCACGCCAGCGGCGCAGCACAAACACCCACCAGGTACTTCCTTAATATGCACTTCACCATCATTGCTAGCTAATAGCTTGCCATCAATGCCAATTTCACCAAATTCATTAACGAGCACTGCCCAACGTTCATTCGCTGGTTTGCTTGCGAGTAATTGCTTGATAAAACTGGTTTTACCTACCCCAAGAAAACCAGTGATCACATTAGTTGCAATGGCTTGAATTATCATGGCACTTCTCCCCATCAACGACGTTTAGTCGTCCGTTGCGAAGTACCACCATTTTTGGCTGATGGATGCTTAGTAGAGGAACGTTTGGTAGATGGGCGTTTTGCGTTGCCGCGCTTATTATCCTTATAAGCACGTTTCGGTTTAGGCTCTACCGCTAATTGTCGATACCGCTCAGGCAATGGCGCACCTTCTTCATAGCCAGGCTGCACCTGACGACGAATTCGCTCACCGATCAATGCTTCAATTTCAGTCATCATGGCTTCATCATTTCGGCTCACCAATGAAATCGCTTTGCCTGGTAACCCAGCGCGGCCAGTGCGGCCAATCCGGTGCACATAGTCCTCAGCCGCAAAAGGTAGTTCAATATTAATCACCAGCGGTAACGCTTCAATATCCAAACCGCGGGCCGCAACGTCAGTTGCAACCAGCACCCTCAGCTCTCCGGATTTAAACAGCTCCAAAGCGCGGTTGCGGGCACCTTGGGTTTTATCGCCATGGAACACAGCCCCTTTCAACCCATCTAAACGCAACTCTTTCAACAATAACTCTGCGCTCTCTTTGGTGCTGACAAACACCAGCACTTGGCGCCAATTATTACGGCCAACTAATTCGGCAAGTAACTCAGCCTTGCGGCGCTTATCTACCGGGTATATCCACTGCTCAATAGTACTTGGCTGTTGGCTTGCTTTAATATTGACTCGTTTAGGCTGATTCAACATTTGCTGAGCAAGTTGCTCAACCGCCGGGCTATATGTTGCCGAAAACAGCTGACAACAATGCTGCCCATTAAGTAGTTTTTTAATTCGCTCAATATCTTTAACAAAGCCTAAGTCCAACATGCGATCGGCTTCATCAATAATAAAGGTATCGATGCAGCTTAAATCTACAGCGCCTTGGCCGAGCAAATCGAATAAACGCCCGGGGGTTGCCACTAAAACATCCACGCCTGCACCCAGTGCTTTTCGCTGTGGATTGATATTCGCCCCACCATAAACGGCTAAGGTTTTAAGCTCCGTCACCTGACTATATTGGGTGATATTGTCAGCAACCTGTATTGCAAGCTCACGAGTTGGCGTTATCACCAAAGCACTCAGCGTATGGTTAACATGATGCTCTGGTGTACGATTGTTCATCAGGTGCTGTAACAGCGGGATAGCATAGGCTGCCGTTTTGCCTGTGCCCGTTTGCGCACAGGCAATCAAATCATGACGTGCTAATGCCAAAGGCAGCACTTGCTCCTGCACAGGTGTTAGCCTGTGATAGCCACAAAGCTCAATCGCTTCAATAATTTGTGGAAATAATGGCAGAGAATTGAATGTCATGGGCGCAGCCTTGGAATAAACAAGGCGCGCATTCTAACAAAAAATCGCCACATTGGTTATGCCTTAGGGAGAAAAGGCTTTAAGTATTTCTCTTCGAAAGCAGACAAAGGCAGCGGCCGTGAAAAATAATAGCCCTGGCCGAAATCACACCCAGCTTCAAGCAGTAACTTTTTTTGAAACTCAGTTTCAACCCCTTCTGCAATGACTTTCATGCCCAGCTTATGAGCCATCACTATGATAGCTTCACATAAGGTTGCATCATCACTATCCGTTTCAAGGTTTTGCGTAAAAGATTGATCGATCTTTAAATAGTCAATATCAAACTTTTTCAAATACGCCAATGAAGAGTAACCAGTACCGAAATCATCCAGTGACACTTGAATACCCGCATCTCGGTATGCCAATAACTTCTCTGATACCCCCATAGAGGCATCAAGCAACAGGCCTTCGGTGATCTCTACACAAATTCCATTGCTAGATAGCTTTAACTCTTTTAATCGCGCGAGCCAATGGTCAAACTGGTCTCCTTCATCACGAAATTGAATGGGTGACTTGTTAATACTGATTTGAACCGCCAACTGATATTTTTCTCGCCAGTGCGCACTTTGCGCTGCCGTCTGTTCAAATACCCAATTACCAATGTCATTGATCAAACCGGTCTCCTCAGCCAAAGGAATAAACTCAGCCGGTGATACCGTCCCCCGCTTAGGGTGATGCCACCTTAGCAGAGCTTCCGCCTTGTAGACTTGTTCATAGCTCAAATCGACAATCGGTTGGTAATAAATTTCAAACTCGCCATTGGCTAACGCATTACGTAAATCTTTAATGAGCCCCATGCGATACTTAGCCTGCTCTTGCATTGATGGGGTAAAGTAGTGGAATCGATTGCGCCCTTGCGCCTTTGCTGCATACATGGCTTGATCAGCGTGCTTAAGTAAACCTTCAATGGTAGTGGCATCATCTGGATACAAGGTGATACCAATACTGGCACTGATATAGGCGGTTTCACTGCCCAAGGTGTAGGGCTCTGCCACCCGGCGCAAGATACTTTCAGCAACTCGTTCAACATCTTTAGACTCTGCTAAGCCAGACAGCACCACTGTGAATTCATCACCACCAAGGCGAGCAACAACATCCGATTCTCGAATACAGCCCTTTAGACGTTTTGCGGTTTCTTGCAGCAGCTGGTCACCCATATCATGACCTAAGGTGTCGTTAACTTCTTTGAAAAAATCTAAATCAAGAAACAACAAAGCAAAGTGGCTGTCGCTGCGGGTGGTTTTAAGAATTTCGGTTCCTAGATACTCAAGTAGCATACGCCGATTAGGCAATCCAGTGAGGGGGTCATAATTAGCTTGACGCCATATAATGTGCTCCGCTTGCTTTTTCTCGGTAATATCAGAAAACAAGGCCACGCGGCGATAGGGCTCACCTAAATTGTTATAAACGGTATTGATGGTTAACCACACTAAAAACTCATTGCCAGATTTCGCTTTTAACCACAACTCACCCTGCCAGCGGCCACTTTCGAGAATAGAGATATTCACTTTGTCATATTGGGATTTGACGGTTTTATCGCCCTGTAAAATCCGTATATGTCTATCAACCACATCGGCTTCTTCATATCCCGTTAACCGAGTAAACGCGGCATTGGTGGTAATGATACGCCCTTTACTGTCTTGAACACTCATCGCTTCACTTGAGCTGTTATACACGGACGCTGCTAAGTTCAAGGACTCTTCTACCTGCTTACGCTCGGTAATATCAGTATGAATACCGCACATACGCAGCGGCTGGCCATCACTATCGCGACTGACTATTCTACCAGTGTCTTGGATCCACTTTTGCCCACCAGTTAATGTGTTAAGTCGATATTCAATACTGTGCTGACGAGTATCACCTCGCAAGTGAGCATCAATCGACTCAAGCACCTCTACCCTGTCCTTGGGATGGATTGCATCGAGCCATAATCGCTCATTGTTATTTAGCTGTTCCACAGGACATTCAAGTAGCTCAGCACAACGCTCGTTTCGCTTAATCTGGTTCTGTTTTATATTCCAGTCCCACATCCCCAAGTTACTGCTGCTGAGCACCAAGGCCAACTGCTCTTGGCTATCACGCATTTTTTTCTCGGCGCGCTTATTCTCACTAATATCGACAAATCCAGCGATCACCAGCTCCACTTGCTCATTCATCCGGCGGCAAGCGACGGTGAGGTGGGTGTAAATTATTTCGCCGTTTTTGGCGACAAAACGCTTATCCATCTCATATTCGTCGATTTCACCGGCAAGCATTCGTTCGAACTGCAGTAAGTCCGCTTCTAAATCTTCAAAATAGGTCATTTCAGACCAAGTCAGCTTAAGCAGCTCTTCTTCGGTGTACCCCAGCATCTTGCATAAGCGTGGGTTAACTTTAATCCAGTGCTGATCAACGGAGGTGATAGCAATACCCATATTGCCAATATTAAATTGCGAACGAAAAATGAAATCATCTTGGAGTTGAATCCGCACATCTCGCTCAACCTCAAGACGCCTTGAGAGTAAAGTCCCCAATAGCGCGGTAACGAAGGGCAGCACCAATAAAACCGGCAAACTAATTTGAAACAGCACATTAAAAGCCAGCTCATCAGGAAGAATAAACATCGACGCCAGCATGACCAAATGCAGAAAGAAGCCCAGTAAATACAACTCTTTGAATGAAAGATCTGCAATGTGATTCTTGCGATTGTAACGCCATAGCACGCCAATAATGCCAGACATTACAATCACGGTAAGTCCAGCCCAGACAGCAGGACCACCTTCAATAAATCGATACGCTGCCGCCATCAAAACGGTAATGAGCGTTGGCAAGCCACCAAAATATAAACCGCAAATAACGATAATCACTGAGCGGGTATCAAAAAAGATACCAGGCTGATATTCCCATGGCGTCATCATTGTGGTGATAGTAATCACCCCTATCACAACTCCCACAACAACCCGCCATAAGTGAAAATGGGCACTTCGCTGCTTGCGTGGAATGGCGTCATAAACAAACACCATCGCTAACAACAACGCCGCATTCTGGATTAGCGTAAAAATCACATCTTGGTTCATATTAATATTTTGGCTATCAATATATTAAGTTAATGATGATCAGTTTTTGAGTGTAGCAGATGAAGCATGATAAATACGCCAAAATGCATACAATTTAAACAAAAACACGTTAATAATCCTACATTAGTAGCGACCAACTACAGAATATCCTAAATTTCGTCGCCTTTTTATCAGTAACGGCGCTCACGATGAGTCTACCAACGCCTGGAACGGATACCGCTGCGCTCAATAAGCCCGACTGAATAAAGCGAAACTTGAATTGAAACCAAAACCCGATAACATAAGGCCGACAGGGATGATTTGGATAAAAGGACTATTATGCCAATCCGCCAATTTTTTTATGCTTTAGTTTTTACCTTAAGTTGCGCAGAGGTTTGTTATGCAAACCCGCTTCTAGAGGGCCCCAAATCGGTAAAATTAGCCGCCGAAGATAATTGGGCGCCATTTGCCGATCACAGTGGCACTGGCTTATCTCACCAACTAATAAACGATGCATTTTCTCGTATGCAGGTGCAAGTTAACAGTATTATTGTGCCCTATGCTCGCGGGGTAAAAATGGCTCAGCAGGGTCAAGTAGATGGTGTGTTTAATCTGGTGAAAGAGCAAAGTACCGAACACCTATTTATCTTTGGCCAACAACCACTTTTCACCGCAAGCGCCTCGTTTTACCAAAATAATAACCACCCATTAAATGTCGACGATAAATACCAGCTGCCCCAAGGCACTCGTGTAGGCATCATTGAGGGATATGAATATGGCGACGAACTGGTTGAGTTAACTCATCTACAACTGCTTCGCGTCTCCAACCACAACCAGTTGATTAATTTACTGCTGCTAAACCGAATCGATGCGGCAATCATGTATAACCAAGTCGCAGACCAATACCTCAGCAAAATGAATGTCACTCGTGAGATTAGCCCGCAATTTCATAACCATACCGGGGTGGTTTATTTGGCATTTTCAAAACAAAATCCCGACGCACAGCTACTTGCTGACACCCTAGATGCGGGGCTGCTTGCTTTAAAAGCCGATGGCCGTTATCAACAAATCATGGCAATGAAAAAGTAATGTTTACCGTTTGAGCTGCTTGGTTTAGCAACAGGCATGACCTGCTGCATCAATACAGCCAGCAACAACCTAGCTATGGTAAACTAGCGGCTTTTGGACCGTGATTAAAAATAAATGAGCGACTCTAGCATCAAATTTAGTGAAACTTTCCATTTCCCAGTGCAGATTTATTATGAAGACACCGACTTCTCAGGTGTGGTCTATCATCCTAATTTCTTAAAATATTTTGAGCGAGCTAGAGAACATGTCATCGGCGCGCAGACCCTTGCTAGCCTGTGGGATGAACAAGGGCTCGGGTTTGCGGTTTATCGCTCAGATATGTTGTGCCACGACGGTGTCGAGTTTGCTGAAATTATTGATGTACGTACTCAGTTTTACTTTGAAAGTAAGTACCGCACCGTATGGAAGCAAGAGATTTGGCGACCCGGTGCAAAAAAACCTGCGGTAACCGCAACCATCGAAATGGTGTGTATGAATAAACAGCGCCAATTAGCACCAATGACCACATCGCTTATCACCCAACTGTCTCAAGCAGCGAGCGAGCAAAAGCAGCAAAGTTAATCGAAATATTAATTGGAAGGTGGGTTCAACGCCTTCCAGTTCATTTCTAGCTCCGCAGCTGTCATGGGACTTGCAAAAAAGTCCCCTTGCACTTTATCAATGGCTAAAGCACTTATCACCTCAAACTGCTCCGCAGTTTCCACCCCTTCAACCACAACCCCTAGCCCTAGACCTTTGGCTAAGTTTACGGCACTTTGCAATACGTGTAAGGCTTGCGGCTCGTCGATTAAGCCGTCAAGAAATGCCTTATCAATTTTCACCTCGTCAATGGGGAGATGCTTTAAATAAGCAATTGATGAATGCCCGGTACCAAAATCATCAACCGCAATATTCAGCCCTGCTTGGCGAAAACACTCAAGCGCGCTAACCGCGCTGGGCATATCATGCATGATTTGGCTTTCGGTCACCTCTAAAGCAATCACATCCGCTGGCAATTTATTGTCGTCGAGTAACGCAAACAAACTATCTCGTAAGCTGCGATTGTCGATATCATCAATCGACAAATTAATCGCGACCTGAAGGTTCATGCCATTTTGACGCCAATAGGCCTGCTGAGTCACCACAGTTTCTAATACCCACATGGTCACTAGCTCTATCATGCCAGCACACTCAAGTAGTGGAATAAATTCACTGGGCGCAACCTTGCCAAGCGCATCACTTTGCCATCGAATAAGCGCCTCGACATGGGTAACGCTATTATCACTGAGATTGACTTTCGGCTGGTAGACTAAATACAGCTCATTTTGCGCCAAAGCTTTCGGTAGGCGATTGATAATATTTAATTGTCGGTGCTGCGCAGCATCCTCACCATACTGATATTGCGCAATACGATTGCGACTCTCTTTAGCACGATTCACGGCTAAGTCGGCCCTTCTTAGCATTTGGCTAACATCACCATGGTGTAGGCTCAAATCTAAATAGCCTATCTGACAATGCAAACTAATAGGTGTTTGCTCAATAATGATAGGAGTCTGCAATTGCTGTTGTAACTTGGCTAGCTGCTCTTCACTCCACGGGCTCACATCAAACAGTAAAAACTCATCTTGGTTCATCCGCGCGATTAATTTGGCAGACTGGGACATCTGTCGCAAACGCTCACTCAAGGCGATAAGTAATTTATCACCAAAATGAAACCCGAATAGATCGTTGACGTAGCGAAAGCGGTATATATCGAGCAAGATAATGCAGCCATGGGTTATCGGCATCAACGGCGTTAAGTTTTGCTTTAAGCCAACACGGTTTAGCAAACCGGTTAACTTATCATGGGTCAAAGGCGTAGGAGCATCTGTGCTGGAAGGACGGGCCAGCTGTTGTAATAGCGGTTGAAGTGCTTGGGGCGCTTTATCTAAGTCGTCATGACTTAGCTGCCCATCTTTGGATAATTTATTAACTATATCGGCTAGATATCGTTTTTGAGTCTGTCTATGCCAGTATCTAAACATGATACTAGCGATAACGACAGCAATAAGGATCACCACTAACCAATCAATATTGGCTAACAATCGGTTTTATCCATAATTTTGATATAGCACTCCAAACCGTGTTTTTTACTATTACTCGTAACTTAATTTTATTGAATGATAGTTATCTAGAAACTCATCCGAGCCTAGGTACTCAGGTGTGACCGGTAATCCCCTTTGCACGAACACATCTAAACGCTCATGTAAATCATGGCCGGCTCTGAGCTCACCGGTATAAAATGCAGCAGCGCGAACAAAATCTAAATAACCAACATTATCAGGAAGGTAAGTTAAATCAGCCCAACGCTCAACCACTTCCATTACTTCAGGGGAAAATTCCCAAGTTTTTAGCACGGCCCGACCGATAGGCCCTTGCATTTTTCGCACTAATGCGCGTAACTGTTCAATGCAAGTAAACGCATCAGGGTGTGCTTCGGCTTCAGTCAACACTGGCAAAGCACCGATATTATGTACCAGGCAGGCTAAGGTCAACGTATCATAATTAATGCCGTTACCAGGATGAGTTTTATTGTACTTGGTTAACATAGCACAGGCAGCGGAGGTGGCATCTATCGATGCGCCCCATACTTCATCCATGACTTCCCACACCATTTCATTGGTTGAAATAAATAATTGCTCCATCGCAACCGATGTCGCAATCGATTTAATCTGAGTTAAACCTATTCGGGTCACGGCACTATTGATGTTTTCAGCTTTTATTCCTCTAGAGTACATCGCACTGTTTGCGACTTTGATCATTCGCGCAGAAATCGCCGCGTCTTGACCAATTACTTCAGCAACTTGTTTGGGGCTTGAATCAGGCCTTGAAACCACCTCTTGAACTCGCATTGCCACTTCCGGTAAGGTCGGCAACACTAAGGCATCTGCCTTTAGCTTTTTCAACAAGCCTACCAACAGCTGATGCTCTGTCGACATTTGTACTCCTTTGGGGCAGCCAAATTGGGTCACAACCCGCTCACGCAACATTAATTATTAAGATATAGCGACACATTCGTTAATACGCTGTGTAATTTTAGCTAAAATAATAAAGACTCGGTAGCCATTTGAAAAAAATAGGCCATTTTATTTACCACTTGAGCCGTGGCGTACGGCCCTGTGATTGTTTGATACTGCTTACAAGTTCAGCAGCCTCTAGCATGCAGCCGTCAAATCGATTAAATAAACATCATCAGATTTGCATAACAGCCTCTGCATTGAGTAAAATGCCCGCCCCCGAGTTAACCTCGTTTTCGTTAATTGAGAGATGTTATGTTTAAACCTGAGCTGCTTTCGCCTGCTGGCACCCTTAAAAATATGCGCTATGCCTTTGCCTACGGCGCAGATGCAGTCTATGCAGGCCAACCAAGATACAGTCTACGAGTCCGTAATAACGACTTTAAGATGGAAAATCTTGCCACAGGGATTAAAGAAGCACATAGCTTAGGTAAAAAGCTATATGTGGTAAGTAACATCGCTCCACATAACGCCAAGTTGAAAACCTACATCAAAGACATGGAGCCTGTTGTTAACATGCAGCCTGATGCGCTGATCATGTCAGATCCAGGCCTAATCATGATGGTTCGTGAAGCTTTCCCCGATCAGGACGTCCACCTATCAGTTCAGGCCAATGCCATCAACTGGGCTTCAGTGAAATTTTGGGAGTCACAGGGTATTAAGCGCGTGATCCTTTCACGGGAATTATCATTGGATGAAATCGAGGAAATCCGTCAACGTTGCCCAGATATTGAACTTGAAGTCTTTGTCCATGGTGCTTTGTGTATGGCTTATTCTGGTCGCTGCTTATTATCAGGCTATATCAACAAACGCGATCCAAACCAAGGTACCTGCACAAATGCTTGCCGATGGAAGTACGATGTACATGAAGCCAAAGAAACCGACACTGGTGACGTGATTGCGGTCAATCCTGATGTTCAAATTGAAACCCCAACATTGGGTGCAGGTGAGCCATCTAGCGATATCGTTTTGCTGCAAGAAGCTGGGCGTCCCGGTGAATATATGCCTGCGTTTGAAGATGAACACGGCACCTACATCATGAACTCTAAAGATTTACGTGCCATTCAGCATGTTGAGCGCTTAACCAAAATGGGCGTAGACTCGCTGAAAATCGAAGGTAGAACTAAATCTTTCTACTATGTTGCTCGTACAGCACAACTGTACCGCCAAGCCATTGAAGATGCTGCGGCTGGACGCGAGTTTAATCCAGCACTCATGTACCAGCTTGAAGGACTTGCACACCGTGGCTATACCGAAGGCTTCTTACGTCGTCACGTCCATGATGAATATCAAAACTACGACTATGGCTACTCCATTAGTGACACACAACAGTTTGTTGGTGAGTTTACCGGTAAACGTAATGATGCTGGCATGGCTGAAATCGATGTGAAAAACAAATTCTCAGTGGGTGACAGTGTTGAACTAATGACGCCCCAAGGCAACATCAATTTGACCATCGAGCAGCTGATGAACCGTAAAGGTGAATCTGTTGAAGCAGGGTTGGGCTCAGGGCATTTTGTGTATTTACCTGTACCACAAGATGTTGACGTTGATAAAGCCGTGTTAATGCGAAATTTGGTTGATGGGCAAAATACCCGTAATCCCCACAATCCAAATGCCAAATAAAACGTGTACAAATTCATTAAAAAAGCCCCGTTAAGGGGCTTTTTTATTCATAACACAATCGGCCCAAATGACAGTATGAGTTACAGAGTAAACTACAGTACAAACCGCATTCTCAAGCCTAGCACCCAAGTGTCTTTTTCGGTTGAAATGGCTGGGTTATCGATATATTGAATATTTGGCGTTAACTGAATAAACTCACCCAGGTGCATGTTGTAATACAGCTCAGAGGTAAATTGGTTTTTATCTGTCACACCATACGCCTGCGCCAAGTTATCATTCACTTCACTGAAATTGATCGCAAAACCTAAACTGTTTTTAGCGGCTAACAAGCCAAAATAACCCACACCTAGCGTCAATGATTTCTCATACAGTGCCACATCACCTTCAGAAATACCGCCGCGAACAAATGGCATCAATTGCTGAGTAACAAAATAGCTGGCTGAAAAATTCACCCCACGCCCACTTTCAGTGCCCGTTAGATTATGTTGGGTTCCACCATCTAAATGCCAAAACGTGACATGGACATTATCGGTATAAATCTGCTCTTGGGATGCGGTCCAGCCCAACTCAAATGTGGTAAACAGTTTGTGGTCATTAAATAAGGTTTCAAAACCATCGGCTGGCTTATCAGAGCGGCCTTTACCATCGGCAACACCAAGTACCGTATAAAAATTATCTGACAGCATATGGCCAACAGCCAATCCGAGGATGCCATCGTCAGGCAGACCAATCGCCCCTGCGCCAGTGCTGAATGCTAAATTGGTAAACCCAGTCCAAGGACTTGCCAATGCGTAAGTATCGACATAATCGGTTGTATCTAGATAACCCACCATCATTGACGTTTTACCGCCATTGAATTTCTGTTTCCAGTATAGGTTTGTTAAGCGGCTACCTTGATCGCTATAGGCAGGACCTATCATGCCGATATACCCAAGTCCCGGCTCAATAAAGCTAAAGGATTTGGGATCAACATCGGTATATTTATGTCGATGCTCTATTTTCCAAACCAGTCCGCCAGTATTGCCATCATCCAACCCCACTAAATTCCACGCTCCATAAAAGCGCATTACACCTGCTGCGGCGCTGTCATCACCCCCGTCTGTCGCTGAGGAGGCTGACAACCCCAGTGCTTGGTAATCAAGCCCAAGCGTGAGGTGATGTTCACTGGCCAAAGCCTCCCGCCAACTTTGCTTTTCTCGGGTATTGTCTTTAATGGTATTATCGACTGTATCTGGACTACCAAAATTTATCTCTGCAACGGCCTGACCACTACACATTGCCATCGCTACAACTAACGCCCATGACTTACAACCCTCGCTAAACTTCATCCGTGACTCCTTAATGCTGGTGCGAATGAGCAACAGGTGCAGCCGCTCGCTCACTGTCATCAGCGTAATAATGCTCAATCTGTTGTGCTTTCAGTGCATACCCCATCGTCACTGGCACTTTTCCGTCCACCAGCTGGACATTTTCGGTGGCAAGTTGAGGCTCTATGACACCTTCAACCCAGACAGGATATTGCACATTTTGCACCTCAAAGCCTTCTGGGTAGCTTAACTTAATTACTTGGTTCGCCGGTGGTGGCGGCATATGAATACATGCGCCGGCATAGGGCATAAGTAGAAACTCGGTCGCTTTTACGCCACTAAATTTGGTCGGTACCACAAAACCTGATAAACGCACCTTAGTGCCATCAACTTGGTGATTAAGCGCCTCAGCTTTTCGCTGCTCCAGTTGCATATATTGCTCTCTGGCTAGCAATGCTTGCTCAACGTCAATCCCTTGTGTGGCCAACTCCGCAGCTATCTGCTCACGCTTGATTTTCGCAGCTTCCTCCTGCTTTGAAGACAATAAAATAACATGAGCAAGCATGCGCTTTTGCTGTTCGTTAACTTCAGGTAACTCAACCTGCTCTTGAGTTACTTGAGGTGCCAAAGCCTGCCACTCTATTGTCTCTGGCTCAGCATAGCTTAACGCTGAAAATAAACTCAACATCCACACTAATCGTTTCATAATCCACCTAATAAAAAGGCAATCTAGCCAGATTGCCTTTGGGCTATAAACAAGTTCACTTAAAGGGTATTTTTGTAAATCACGCCATCTTTCATAATGATTTTCATGGTTTCAATACCGTCACGTTTAGGCGCATCAAACCATTTCTCATTAGCCCCAATCACAGTTAAATCTTCAAGTGGATTACCATCTACCAGCAATAGATCGGCATAGGCACCTTCTTCAACAACACCAAGTTTGGCTTCAAAATAGGGGTCCAGTACGTCACCGGTCAGTTTAACAATCTCTCCATTTACCGATGTCATCGAAATCAAGGTATAGTGGGCACCAAAAAACTTACCACTGAGGTAGATAGAATGGTCGCTTTGCTGCTCACAGGCAGCGACTCCACCTACGCAATCAACTTGAAAACCCAATTTAGGCTGGTATTTATTGACGTTTTCAATGTAATTAGCAAAAGCCGCTTGCGCTGTTTTGGCTTTTCTTGCTGATGCTGGATTAGAATTAATGGCCTCAATTTCACCTAAATACGGCGAAAACGCTGTCATATTGGTGGTCATGTAAGCATCGTTTTTCTTCATCGCCTTATACACATCTTTATCAAACATAAAGGCATGCTCTAAGGTTTTTACTCCGCCTTCTAAATTACGCAGTAGCGATACTTTACTGTAGGCATGGGACATAGCATATGAGCCATAGGCATCAGCTACCTCTACAGCGGCTTGTATCTCCTCAAGGGAGTAGGCATTAAGCTGCCACGGATCAAATGAGGATGCGACGCCGCCACTGGACATCAACTTAATCTGGGTTGCCCCTTGCATGTAGTTTTGGCGTGCACAAGCTTTAATATCGCCAATACTATCAGCGGTACAACTTATGCCTAAACGTCCACCGGCTGAGCCGCGAGGATAGAGTGTCTCATTGGGTGTGGTAAAGTTGCGAAAATCAGCGTGGGATCCTGTCGGGCCAATGAATGCACCAGAGGGGTAAATACGCGGCCCAATCAACTCGCCGCTATCAATAGTTTTCTTAAGGCCCGCTCCCATGCCTCCTGCATCACGCCAAGTGGTAAACCCTGACATTAATGCCGATTTAGCACGCGCAGCCGAACGTACAGCTAACTCTTCCCAATTACGATTATTTTCAATGTCAGGTAAAGATGAACCGTTCATTTGTAGATGACCGTGACCTTCAATCAAACCAGGCATCAGGGTCATACCTTTGCCATCAATCACTGTTGCACCATCAGCGTTAATCGCTTCTTTTGAGACCTTAGCGATTTTATTGTCAACGACTAATACATGATGGTCTTTCATTAACTCATCGTCTTTACCATCAAAGACATTAACATTGGTAAATAAGATCGAGCCAGCTTGAGCTGAGAAGGCCATTGCACAAGATAACGCCACAGCGCTGAGTTTTATCGAACAGTTTTTCATGATTGCACCTTTTAATTCCATGCTTGACGACAAACGCCTAGCTACATATTCCATGGGGCTAATAAGCTTTATAAAACAGGTACTTCACCAGTATAGCTTAACAACTTTTTGTTAACCCCTATTAACTTAGAAGGAATATTCCCATGGTTCAAGGTGCAAAAATAGCCATTTGACGACAACCAACATCAAAGCTGGTATAAATTATGAACACAAGCTACGGCGGTATTGACTAGGAGTCATCCCCATCTGACGCTTAAACGAACGCGTAAAATGGGCGGCATCCGAATAACCCATTTTGGTTGCAATAGTAGTGATTTGAATAGAGCGGCAATGCAGCAGTTCAAGGCTATGCTCAAGTACCATGGCTTCAATGAGGTCACTATAAACCGTGCCCTCTTTCGCCAATCGACGCTGCAAAGTTCTGATTTGAATATTGAGGATCTGCGCTGCAATACTTATAGGTAACTTACCACTAGAGGTATAAGGTTTAAGCGCAAGCTTTAATGAGTCTACAAAACAACTTTGTACTTGCATCGTTGTTTGCTGCGGTTCATCAATGCGCAATAAACGTTCAAAAGGCACAGGTAAATTGATTGAGGCCTGCATAAGCTCATCGGGAATAAGCAAGGCTGTAACCGGCCGCTGGGCATAAAACTGAGCGTGTTGTAAGCCTGGCAATTGATTAAATTCATCCACAGAGCTTGCTTGTACACCTATCTCTCTAGGCTGCCACTTCCCTGCAGTTAGCGCGACGAGTAATTGCGACAAAAACACCACAGAAAACAGTTCTGCATAATGAAACCAATCTTGCCCCTGGCCTTGTTTTTCTCGAACAAGCCACCACTTGCCACCAGCAAACTGAACCGATACCTTGGCGCCAGTAGAATGTGAAATCAATAAAGCAGCAAATTCCTCAAGGGCGGCTTTTAACGAGTGTTGCTGGGATAGCTTACTAATAAAGCGCGGAATATACAGTTGCTTACAAGCACTGGTTATCAAAATAGAGAACTCAGCCAAACTGGTTTTTTCACCTAAGATGCAGATGAGATTTTTAATCGTCACCTCTGGCAAGTATTGATAGTCATGCTCTATTCGCAACAAATCATTTGGGATTTGTGCACGCCGTAACAATGCGAGTAATTCCTTATCGACAGACTCAAACAATCCAGCGAAAAAAATAACATCTTCACGCTTTACCAATTCAATCTTGTCATTGCCCACCATGCCTTCCTCAATAAATGCATTAAAACCGCTAGTCACTAACCGACCATGACGTTAACCCGTTATCAATAAGCCATGCCTGCTTATCTATCTATGATTTTTGCAGCGCGACACCGTTTTGCAACGCGACACCGTGTTGCACCCGCTGCATTATGGTATAATTAACGACTAAGATTGCCCCAGTGTAATATTGGCCTCGCCGTAAAGACACTGGTTGGTAATAGATTTATTTTTACGAAGGCAAATGTGAGTCATGGCATTACTAATCGACGATAGCTGTATTAACTGTGATATGTGTGAACCTGAATGTCCAAATCAGGCGATTACCATGGGAGAAGAGATCTATGAAATCGAACCTGCACTGTGTACAGAATGTGTCGGTCACTACGATAAACCCACCTGTGTCTCTGTTTGTCCTATCGACTGCATCGACCCCGATCCTAACCACAAAGAATCAGATGATGAGCTATTAGTAAAATACCATTTAATTACTGGTAAGCCCGTCCAATAGCCCATCAATACACGTCGATGTTGAAATCAATGCAGCATCGACAATACGCCCCCTAGCAAATTTATCTGAGTTACTTTATTCCAATAGCTTTATTCCAGTGACTTTATCCCAGTTACTTTATCCGTTCTACTTTCTCCGGCCACGACCCGCACGTCTTTTAGCTCGTTGTTTTTGAGCGGTACGGCTGTTTTTACCGCTAATAACCGGTGCCTTGGTTAGATCAGGCTCAAAGCCTTGTTCCCACTGTTGAGGTAAACGCTTGTCTAATAGCGCTTCAACTTCCTCCAGCAATAGCTGATCGCTTTCGCTATAAAAAGTGACCGCCAAACCAGATTTGCCCGCGCGACCTGTTCGCCCAATACGGTGTATGTAGTCAGCACTCTTGAATGGAAACTGATAGTTGACCACTATTTGCAAATCAGCGATATCAATACCGCGTGCAGCGACATCGGTGGCCACCAATACGGTTAACTGGTTAGATTTAAAATCGGCAAGGGTTTGTTCCCTGACTGACTGAGACAAATCCCCGTGCAACGCAGCAGCCTGATAACCTTCAACAACAAGTGATTTTACTAATTGATCAACTTCTACTTTCTTGCGGCAAAATACCAACACTCGCGACCAATTAAGTTTATTAATCAAATGTCTTAGCAAGGCTGGCTTTTTGTCATCATCAACCGCATACACTTGCTGATTAATCTCGGTTGCGACGATTTGCTGCTTAGACTCAACCCGCTTGGGCGAAGTCATCAACTTGGCAGCAAAACCACTCACTTTAGCAGCTAAGGTGGCAGAGAACAGCATTGTTTGCTTATCTTTGGGCAAATACTTAACAATTGCCCGCAGCTCGTCCATAAACCCCATTTCAAACATACGGTCAGCTTCATCAAACACCAAAGTGGTCATGGCTGATAAATCAATCGCTCGCCGCTTAGTAAGATCTAATAACCGCCCAGGTGTCGCTATGACGACTTGAGGTTGGTTTTGCAAAGTCAGTTTCTGTTTATCTATACTGACACCGCCATAAACTAAGCAGCTTTGCCATCCCAAATGAGGGAGAAACCGCTCAAATTGCTCGGCAACTTGCACCGCAAGTTCGCGGGTTGGTACCAAAACCAATACTGACGTTTTATCACTTGATATAGCACCACTTAACAGGCGCTCAACAATAGGTAAAACAAACGCCAGTGTTTTACCGCTACCGGTTTGGGCTTTCGCCAACACATCACCACCTTCAATCGCAACAGGGATTGCTAGTGACTGAATTTCGGTCGGCTGGTCTAATTTGGCTTGATGTAAAAGAGATAACAGCTGAGAACTGAGTGATAACTCGGCAAAACTCATGATAAAAACCCTAAATAATATCTACCGCCAGTATATCAAAACTTTTTAGGCCAAAACTATTACCAAAACAATTACCAAAACAACTGATATCAAGACTATTGTTAGTAAAAAGGGGTAACACTAATCCATGAATGATAAAGCCCAATAGAATAAATTGTGCAGAGTTTCGCTAATTTGGCCGCAGCGCTTTGACTAATTCGCAAGAGTTTTTACACTTAAGTCAACTTAGCATATGCTTACTATCAATAGATGACATCTACAGACTCCGAAGGAGCAATTATGGATGAACGCCGCCAGTTTTCCCGAATACTATTTGATGCCAATGCCTATCTGCAGCAATCTGAGCAAACGTGGTCAACAACCATTATTGATCTCAGCCTAAATGGTGCACTAGTTCAAAAGCCTGACGCGTTTGATGCAAATGATGGCCCCATAAAGCTGGGCTTCACCCTACCGGGCTCCGATATTGAAGTGTCAATGGAAACGCGGTTAGTGCATAGTAAAGACCAGCAGCTAGGATTAAGGTGCTTGCACATAGATATTGATAGCATTAGTCATTTACGTCATATGTTGGCGTTAAATCTGGGTGATGCCTCACTGCTAAATCGAGAGCTTACATTATTTGTAGAGGCCCACGACCAGCAATAAGTGCGCGATGCCTAAGCTATCTTTTACAACGCTTCTAACGCTTGAGATAGCTTAGTAACACCAATGATTTCCATGCCTTGCGGTGGCTTCTTCGGCACGTTGGCTTTTGGCACAATGGCACGCTTAAAGCCGTGTTTAGCGGCCTCGGTAAGTCGCTCCTGACCATTAGGAACAGGTCTAATTTCTCCCGACAACCCAACCTCACCAAATACCACAAGATCCCGGGCTAAAATATCACCTCTAAAGCTCGACACCATGGCAAGCAGCAAAGTTAAGTCAGCACTGGTTTCTGTAACTTTAACGCCACCGACCACATTCACAAATACATCTTGGTCCGCCATCATTAGACCACCATGGCGATGCATTACCGCCAGCAATAGTGCCAAGCGATTGCCATCTAGCCCCACAGCAACACGCCGAGGATTAGCCATGGCCGAACTGTCGACCAACACTTGCAGTTCAACCAGTAAGGGTCTTGTGCCTTCCCAAATCACCATGACTAAAGAGCCTGATGCTTCTTCCTCTCCTCGGGATAAAAAGATGGCAGAGGGATTAGCCACCTCTTTAAGTCCGCGCTCAGTCATGGCAAACACGCCAAGTTCGTTGATTGCACCAAAACGATTCTTGTGGGAGCGTAAAGTTCGATAACGGCTATCACTATCACCTTCAAACATCACTGAACAATCAATGCAGTGCTCCAACACTTTAGGACCAGCCAAACTACCATCTTTGGTGACATGCCCAACCATCACTACTGCAATCCCATGTTGTTTAGCAAAGCGCGTTAAAAATGAAGCCGACTCTCTGACTTGGGATACACTGCCTGGAGAAGATTGCACGTCGCTCATGTGCATCACTTGAATCGAGTCCACCACCATTAGCTTAGGTTTTTCTTGCAGCGCTATTTCACAAATTTGCTCCACGCTGGTTTCAGAAAGCATGCGTAATTTACTGGTTGGCAAACCAAGACGATTTGCTCGCATCGCCACCTGCTGCAAAGACTCTTCCCCTGTCACATACAAGGCATTCATCGTCTCAGCCAATTGACACAATGTTTGCAGTAATAAGGTACTTTTGCCCGCTCCTGGGTGGCCGCCAATCAAAATAGCTGAACCAGGCACTATGCCGCCTCCGAGCACTCGGTCAAACTCTTTAAAACTACTAGGAATACGGGGTAATTCGTTTAAATCAATTTGATCTAATGTTTGTACCTGCTTATCGGTACTCCCTGCATAACCACTAAACTTCGCATTGCGTGCACTGGTGGCAGGGCCCAATCGCACCTCTGTAATGGTATTCCATTCTTGGCAAGCACTACACTGTCCTTGCCAACGAGGAAAGTCTTGCCCGCATTCATTACACACATACGCTGTTTTATTCTTTGCCATAAACTAAGTTTACTCACCAAACTAAATGATTTGATCAAGGCAGCCAAATGGACACTGACCAGACCTGTTGTGATATTTGCAAGCCAGCACTGATTTTGTCAGTAAAAAGATGTAAATTAATCTAGGCTAAGTAATATATACTCAACCACTATCAAGTTGCCTTGCATGCTGCCGACATAAGATTAACAGCCACTCACTTAATTAGCATCCAAAAAGAACCAATCAATGAGCTTAGAACAACATAGCGCCCTGATAGAACAACTCAAACCTCTGCTGATGGAGTCTGATTTTGATGAGTTGTTTGAGAGACTGACTGCCAGTGAGTCAAATTCAACGCGCTTTTTGTTAAAAATGGAGCTTAAACGCATTGCTGCGCCATGTACCCGTATCATTGATCTGCGTGACAAATCTGAGCAGCCCTGTTTTGAAGTCACCATGGGTAAACAAACTCATTTTCTTGATGAACCCGCCAAAGTGAAATTTGATGAAGCTGTGGCCCTTTATCAAAATAACTATACCTTAGGTGTGTATGAGCAAGTCATTGAGGCTCACAAGCAACGTCGAATAAAGTTACGTAACCTCAACCAAAGCAGTGATGCTGGCATTATCCCCTATGTTGCATCCGGTGTCGTTTTAGGAAGTTTCTTTAATCGCAGCGAAGAGCGGATGAACTACGCCATCCGCATCTCAGTGAGTCAGGAAGGTCGCCAAGAAGTCAACGGTGTCACTGCTGATCTGTCGGTTGGTGGCGCGCGAGTCCGTATTCCCGCATCCCATCAATTTGTGACCGATAAACCTGTACGAGTAAAACTGCTGGGGCTAAGCGATGAATACTATGACAAAGATCTTCAACAAGGTATTGATTATCAAATTGTCGATAGCGAAACGAAACAAGAACATTGCTGGTTTAGACTGAAGCGTTTAAGCGGTTCTGATGGCTTATCTAAAATGTTGTCAAACCTGATTCAAGGCTATAAATTTCGCTATAAAGTGGACATTAATGATGTCCTTACTGCAGCCATTGGTCTAGGATTTGAGCGCCATTATCTGCCTCACCTGCCCCATCTTCCGCTCTATGTAGAGCAACATGAATCAGGTTACCAGATCACCTATAAGTTGCTTAGTCGAGATAACCAAGCAATTCAGCAAGTTTTTCAGGATGAAAATGAAGTAAGCCAATTACCTGCGATGTTGACTTCAGGTAGGTTAACCAAGCTTATTGAGCAACCTGAGAATCCCGATCACAGCCTATTTTTTTGCTTTACCTTCCAAACCAAAGGCTGTATCTATTTCTATTCTGCAAGTTTAGCTGAGCTCAAACAACATAACTTGCTAGCATTATTTTTAGGCTTTGGTGCCAGTAAGTCCTGTTGGCGAGTATTTAAGGTTGCCCAACACAAGATTGATCACCAAAAATCCTATAAAGCCAGTATGTTACCTGGCGATGACAGCCGTTATTCATCACTAATTGAATCACAACTGCAACGTTTTACTCATGTGTTGCAGCTGATCGATATGACCAATGATGATCAGCAATCTAGTTACCAAAAATGGCTTGAGCATACTCATGATGCAGCCAATGCGCTTAAGCCATTTGGCCAACAAAAATGTATAACCAACTCAGTAAAACTGCTATCTCTGCAGTTTACAGAGCGGCGAAATGAAGCCCGCTTTTCCTTTAAAACCTACATTAAAGTTAGCCAAGGAAAAGTAATAGCTGAAGGCTTTACTCAAGATATCTCAAGTAAAGGATTGCAATTAACCTTAACCGAGGCGGCACAGTTCGATACCACAGCCCCTGTTATGCTGAGCTTTCCTAAATTACAAAGTTTGGCGGGAAAAACTAAATTGAGTCAATTGCCCTACCGCTTGATTCGCACTCGCCGCAACGGCGTAACCATGCATTTAGCAGCGATTATGGGTCATACTCCCCATGTTGGTGTCGAGTTCTTAAATAAACTGATTATTCAAAACAGAGACAAGTTAGAAAAGCTAACCGAAGCCAATAGCGACAAAAAAGAGCTGTCAGATGGATTAAAGAACTTATTGATGCGCAAGCTAAACTCTGTTCCCTACTACATTGAAAAAACTGCTAAGTCGATGCAGTTGACCACCCTAGGTCTCAGCCAAGAGCGTAACGAAATTAGTGATATTTTTGCCGCCACCGCCAAAGACACATTAGAGTACAACTTAGAGCCTTTATTGAGCCATAATCGCTTAAAAACCGACTTTGTTGAACCTATTCGTCAAATGAAACCCCAACATGGTTTAGATTATTTCGAAGTTTTTGTGCAGATATCTCGACAATCTCAAGGGCAAATAAAAGCCAAATGTTTGCAACCTCGCCTCATTGGTGACAGTGAGGCACAAATTCATTTCATTAAACAAAGCCAACACTTAGGTCGCTTCATGGCTATACGTGTTTATCGCGGTGCCACCGGTAAACCGGATCTCAATTACATCAAACGGGAGTTGGCTTATATCAATGTCCATGCTCAGCACAAAGCCAAAGAGTTGGAACGTCGACTTTGGCGGATTGTTGGTGTCGGTGAACTGCTAGATATTACTCAAGAAGTCCAATTACGTTACCCAAGTCTCATCCATTCAATGATGCTAACTAACCAAGTAGAGAAAACGGGCTAACCTAATACACCATAAATAACCTTTTAAATTTAATAGGTTATATTATTGTCACCGAAACTTCACCTTAGGCTCACTGCAATTTCCCTCAGCAAATATTTTCACAGAGACTCAAACTGATAAGGTAACGACAAGACTTTATCAGGGAAAGGTTTCCATGCAACTCACACTGTTCAAACTCATCATTATTGTACTGACGATACTCTCAAACCTACTACTTAACCCACTTGTGCAGGCCAATATTGCACCAAACAAGGCTGACACCAAAGACGGAACAATCCTTAATGCAGGAACGCTGTTTCATCATCAATCCAAGGTTTTTGCCAGTGAACGCCGTTTCATGGTGAGCCTTCCTGAACGATATGCACTGTACGAGCAACGCCAATACCCAGTGTTATATGTGGTCGATGCTGACTTTCAATTCCAACACGTAGCGGCAGTTAGTTACCATTTAGCTCGCATGGGCAAAATCCCACCGATGATCGTGGTCGGGATTGCTAATCAGGGTAATAGTGATTATTTATATAGCAGCACTTGGCCTGTTGAAGGAGAAGCGGATTTTGGTGGCGCCGCCCGATTTCACCAATACCTCGCCAATGAGCTTATCCCCTATATCAACAATCATTACCGGACTAGCGATGCACAAGCGCTAGCAGGATACTCCTTGGGGGGCCTATTTAGCTTATACGCGATGATGCAATCAAACACGCCTTTTAATGCATTCTTAGCTATGAGTCCAAGTATCTGGGTCGACAACTATGCGTTACACAATATGGTGGCTCCCCTACTTCAACAACAAAAGCTCACGGCACCGCTATTTGTTTCTGTAGCCAATGAACAAGGGATGGGCGTAGACAAACTTATCGAAACCTTAGAGCAGCATGCTGGCAACTTATCTTGGCAATACCAGCAATACCCAAACGAAAACCACTTTACCACCGCCCTGCCCGCCTTGTATGACGGTTTACAATTTCTGGCACCAAACTATGGATCTTTTAGTGATGCCAGCAATCTCACAACCTTAGGTGACTATACAGCGGTTATTGAACACTACCTGCAACAGAAGCAGCAATGGGCCGGTTTTGAAATCGATTGGTTGCAGGCTTATCAATTTGCTAAATACCTGTCTTGGTCAAAACAGTACGACCAAGCTCCACAAGCGCTGGCAAAAATAAACCAACATTTCCCCAACTCATATACAACGGTATGTATTGAGCTCGCTAAAGGCGCTATCATTCGCGAGCAATTGCCATTAGCTGAGCAGCTACTTGACGCTTGCCAGCAACAAGGTATGACACGACCCTTTTGGCATCATCAGCGTAGTAAGCTATATGACAAACAAGCTAACGCTGATAAAGCAAGCTACCACGCACAAATGGCGCAGCGCCTTGCTAAGCAATATCAACTGGCAAGTTGGGAAGTATGGGAGTTGGCTAAATAAACTGCTTAGCTTTGCGGGATATCTAAAGCCCGCAAAGCTAACGTGTTGATGTACTCTGGTGTTGATACCACTGCTTAATATCACCAAAGTGATCGGTTATCGCGTCTTTATGGGTGAGCATTTCTGCGTGACCATAATCGTGCTTATATCCCGCTTTTTTTGCCAGTAGCGTTTGCTTTACTTCGCCGAACTCACATTCAAGCACCATCCGATTCACATCTTCTGGGTGACCAAGCACATGATCTCCCTTTCCGGCAATAAACCATGCCGTTGGCCAAGCCTGACGTTTCGCTACCGCTTTGGCGGCCTTGGCATAGTCAAAACCATCGTCATAATCAATCCAGGAACCTCGTACCCATTCTATGCTTTGGCGCAGTGAAGCACGGGTCTCATTATCCATGCCTAAACGCCAACGGTCGGCCGCCAAAAAGCCATGATACCTGGCAATCATCGGAGCAATACGATTCCAGGTAATATTAACCATTAACCACTTTTTAAGGGATTTCACTTTAATGGTACGCTTAGTCCCCAAGGTTAACAGCGAGGCCACGCTGTCTTGCAAGAAATCAAACCTTGCGATGGCGCTAGTCATTAGTACGCCCCCCCATGAATGAGCACACCAATGTACTTGAGTTGGCGGTTGTTTTAACGGGCTATTTTCCAGCATTTGCTGGTGTTTGTTAAGAATAAAGTGCTGCACTAGCGGGAGCTGTTCTCTAATCACCTCACCTTGACCATGGCGCTCTCCCCCGGCAAGCTTAGGTGTGCTTAAACCACGGCCTAAGGTATCTAATACATAAACAATATGCCCTGCTTGAGCAAGATAACAGCCTAAGCCTTTGCCTGATTCACTATAAAAAACCCGACCATTAGACATAACCCCATGCAACATCAGTATGGGCGTTTTTTGATAGTCAGCATGCTCAGGCACCAGCTGACGGACATGTAAGGCGCCATTTTGGTACGGAAGATAATGAGAAATTTGAATAATTGACACAGCACTAAACAATTAAAAGTTTAGTGTTAAATTACTGACCCAGACTAATTAAAACAAGAGTAAATACTCAAATAATTAACATTCAAACAACAACAGATAAGGCTATTTGAGCTAATTCATTAGCTTAAATAGCCTTATCAAACGCAATTATAAACGCAACTATCAACGCGACAATTATTGACTCAATCTGAGTAAGAAAGGTAAAGCGCGCAGATCCAGTTTGTCGATTGCTAAGTTAGCCGCCGCTTTTAATTTGGGTTTAGCATGAAAAGCAAAACCACAATCGGCTTGCTTAATCATCGGGATATCATTGGCACCATCTCCAATAGCGAGGCGCTGACCTGCTGCTATCTGCCATTGCTGCGCACAACGCTTAACCGTATCGGCTTTAAACTGCGCATCAACAATTTCCCCAACGACTTCACCTGATAAGCAGCCATCTTTAATCACCAATTCGTTGGCATAAGCCGCATCGAGATTCAATAACTGCTTGAGGTGCCCCACAAACGGGGTAAAACCACCAGAAGCAAGCACTAATCGCCATTGGTATTGTTGCAAGGTCGCAACCATCTCTGTCAGCCCCGGCATTAAGGGCAATTGTTGGCACAAATCATCAATTATCTGGCTACTCGCACCTTGTAACTTTGCCACCCGCGAACGTAGGCTTTGTTCAAAATCAAGCTCCCCTTGCATCGCTTGCTCGGTAACTGCTGCAACCGCTTCACCCACACCTGCCATGCTGGCTAACTCATCGATACACTCAATCTCAATTGCCGTAGAATCCATGTCCATGACCAATAAGCCAGGCTTATCAAGCCAAGCTAAAGGCTGGGTGATAGGGTAATACTCCTGCCCCACAGTACTTACTATTACATCGATGAATTGCTCACTAAAACGGACATCACTGACAATTTCTACACACAGCAAATCGCTTTGGCGATTTACTGCTGCAATAGAAGCATGACTATTGGCCAATATTAATTGTGCAATACCGTGAAAATCACTTTCAGGGTCAAAAACGATACGACAACTATGGGAATATGCAGGCGGCTCGAACTCTTGATGGCGCACAAGCTGGCTACCATCGATAGCATACGCAGCTTCTGTACTGTGAAATATCCAGTCAAACAACGACTCAGAACTCGAACTTTCCATGGGCTATCAATCTCCGGCTATCGGGTTTGGTCATAATCAATTATGATTAAACAAACCCGTTTATTTTTAGGTACAAAGTGTTTTTTTTAACAGGCCTTAGAAAGACTCACAGAATAACCAGACTGGTGCAGATTGCCATAGCAGTTACTTTGATGGTCGGCCTTTTTCAATTATGGGAAACAAGCCTACTACAAGGGCAGCAGCTTCTAAAGTCCCAAACGGAAAAGATGGCGCGATTATTAGTACAACAAACGGCCTATGGCGCCACGCCGGCGCTACAACTACAAAACGATGAGCAACTTCAGTGGTTAACACAAGCGTTAGTTCAAGATCCTAAAGTGATGGCCGCCACCATATTTAGCGAACAAGGTCAGCGCCTTTCTTTCGCTCAAAGCATTACCAATGAAGAGTTGGAGCCTGACTCCCAAGCGCTAAGCGATCTTCTCGCAGCTTATCCCCCTTATGTCGAGGCCGTCAGCCAGGATGGCAAAAACCTTGGATTTATTGAAGTTAGGCTCGCACCAGAACTGTTTTTTAATGAAATCAAAGAAGCCCATCAAATCAATATGGAACAGCAGCAGATGATGCTGATTATTGCGGGGGTCATTGGGTTATTGCTGTCGAGATCACTGTCGTTTAAACGGGCTGATTTTGACCGACGCAAAACACGGGTAAAATTGAGAAAGCGTCCAAGCAAAGTAAAAACGTCTTAATCTTTGCCATAAAAAAACGGGCCAACTGGCCCGTTTTTAATTAACACAATCAAACTTATAAAGTGATTGCAGCGTCTAGTGTCATTTCAATCATTTCATTGAATGTGGTTTGACGCTCATCAGATGAAGTCTTCTCACCAGTACGGATATGATCTGAAACAGTCACTACGCATAATGCTTTTGCGCCAAACTCTTTCGCTACACCGTAAAGACCAGCAGCTTCCATTTCAACGCCTAAAACATCCATCTTTTCCATAACGTCAAACATTTCTGGATCAGGTGTATAAAATAGGTCTGCAGAGAATACGTTACCGACACGGTATTTAGTCCCTTTCGCATCAGCAGCTTTAACAACTGCACTTAGCAAGCTGTAGTCACAGATAGCTGCGAAATCTTGGCCTTTGAAACGTAAACGGTTAGTTTGCGAGTCAGTACATGCACCCATACCGATAATTACGTCGCGAACTTTAACGTCTGTGCTAATCGCACCACAAGTACCAACACGGATTAGGTTCTTCACGCCGTAGTCTTTGATTAACTCTGTCGCGTAGATAGAGCAAGAAGGAATGCCCATACCTGAGCCCATAACCGAAATACGAGTACCTTTGTAAGTACCAGTAAAACCTAGCATGTTACGAACGTCAGTCACTTGCTCAACATTTTCTAGGAATGTTTCAGCAATATATTTTGCACGTAATGGATCGCCTGGAAACAGAACGGTATCTGCAAACGCACCATCAACTGCATTAATATGTGGTGTAGCCATCGATTTAACCCCTTTTGGTAGACTTTTGTCTTTTTATAAATGGCGACCAACAGTCGGTCGCCAAAATGTAAACTGAATATTGACTATGGCACTAAATAAACGATTCGCCATATTCCATTGGCTCTAAGCCAAAATAACTTGCGATAGACTGACCCATATCGGCAAAGCTCTTACGGCGACCCAGTGAGCCAGCCTGTAGACCCGCACCAAGTGCTAACACAGGTACATGTTCACGAGTATGGTCTGTGCCCGGCCAAGTTGGATCGCAACCATGGTCTGCAGTTAGCAGCAATAAATCGTCTTCGCCAAGCAATGCCAACATCTCTGGCAAGCGCGCGTCAAAATACTCAAGCGCTTTGGCATAGCCAGAAATATCGCGACGATGACCATAATGCGAATCGAAGTCCACAAAATTGGTGAACACAATAGTTCTGTCGCCTGCTTGTTTTACTTGCTCAAGCGTTGCATCGAACAATGCTTCAAGCCCAGTCGCTTTAACCTTTTTGGTGATACCACAGTGGGCATAAATATCGGCAATTTTACCCACACTGACCACTTCACCACCGGCATCAGCGAGTTTATCAAGCACAGTTTTCGCAGGTGGCTCTACCGCATAATCTTTACGGTTGCCGGTTCGTGCAAAGTCACTGGCATCTGAACCTACAAAGGGACGTGCAATAACGCGGCCGATGTTATACGGCTCAAGCTCTTCACGGGCAATTTGACAAAGCTCATAAAGCTTCTCTAAGCCAAACGTCTCTTCATGGCAAGCAATTTGAAACACTGAATCAGCAGACGTGTAGAAGATAGGTAAACCACTGCTCATGTGCTCTTCGCCGAGCTGCTCTAAAATAGCTGTACCCGAGGCATGACAGTTACCCAAGAAGCCCGACAACCCAGCACGCGCGAGGATTTTGTCGGTTAATCCTTTTGGAAATGAGTTTTCTAAATCACTAAAGTAGCCCCAGTCATAAAGCACAGGTACGCCGGCCATTTCCCAATGTCCACTAGGGGTATCTTTACCTGAACTCAGCTCTTCAGCATGGCCGTACGCGCCAATGACTTCAACATCATCACCGAAGCCAACAGGGAAGCTACCGGTACTTTCCATTGCCGCATGACCTAAGCCTAACTTAGCTAAATTCGGTAACTTTAATGGCCCTTCACGACCTTCATTCGCCTTACCTTCAGCACACGCTTTAGCAATGTGCCCAAAGGTATCTGAACCCACATCGCCAAATTTTTCGGCATCTGACGCGGCACCTACGCCGAATGAGTCCATCATCATAATGATTGTACGTTTCATAACCTTACTCCATTAGAGATCTGATGCGCGAATATAGCGATAAATCTCAGGTGTTTGTTCTGGTTTCGCATCATCGATATGAATGGCGGCTTTTACTGCGCTAGCTGCCTCTTCGAATGCGTCTTCTGATTGCGCATGAATCATTGCAATCGGTTTATCTGGGGTAACTTCATCGCCTAAAGCGACCATCTGTGTCAGACCAACACTATAATCTAATGCATCACCGGGTTTGCGTCGTCCACCACCTAAGGTAACCACCGCAAGACCGAGCTCGCGAGTATCCATGGATGCGGCAAAGCCAGTGCGGTCTGCATAAACAGGACGAATAATAGATGATTTAGGCAAGAATTTATCGTAACTTTCAATAAAGTCAGCAGGTCCACCTAACCCAGCAATCATCTTGCCAAATATCTCTGCCGCTTTACCATTATCTAACACTTGGTTCAGTTTCGCGCGCGCTTGTGCTTCATTCGCCGCAATTCCACCCAATACTAACATTTCTGCACACAGTCCCATCGTCACCGCATAAAGACGTGGATTGCGATAGCGGCCAGTAAGGAAGTCAATCGCTTCTTTAACCTCAACTGCATTACCCGCGCAAGACGCTAAAACCTGATTCATGTCTGTTAACAATGCGGTGGTTTTTGTACCTGCACCATTAGCAACTGCAGTAATACTGCGCGCCAGCTCTTCCGATGCTTCATAGGTTGGCATAAACGCGCCACTACCCACTTTAACGTCCATAGCAAGGGCGTCTAAGCCAGCGGCTAGTTTTTTCGAGAGGATTGATGCGGTGATTAGTGAGATAGACTCAACCGTTGCGGTATTGTCACGAATAGAATAAAAACGTTTATCAGCGGGAACCAGATCGCCAGTTTGACCGATAATTGCCACACCAGCTTCTTTGACCACTTTCCTAAATAGCGCACTGTCGGGCTCTGTTTGATAACCTGGAATGGCATCGAACTTGTCTAATGTGCCGCCAGTATGTCCAAGTCCGCGACCGGAAATCATCGGCACGTACCCACCACAGGCTGCAGCCATGGGGCCTAACATCAAACTAATAACATCACCAACACCACCGGTACTGTGCTTGTCGATAATGGGTCCATCTAAGCCAAGACTCTGCCAATTCAGTACGGTACCGGAGTCTCGCATTGCTGTGGTTAATGCAATCCGTTCATCCATATTCATGTCGTTAAAATAAACCGCCATGCCAAATGCAGCGATCTGCCCCTCAGACACGCCACTGGTGGTGATACCGTTGACGAAAAAATCAATCTCTGCTTTAGATAACGCGTCACCGTTACGTTTTTTACGAATAATCTCTTGAGCTAGAAACATGCTACTGCCTCCGAATTTGTTGCTAACATCCAATATTAACGACAAATTTTTGGTCTAAAACGCCAAGACTTGTAATTCAATTACAATATCATACGCAAATCTTGGCGTACCCTGTTAGATTTAGATCACGCTTTACTAAATTAGTAACCCTGTGGCCCTTTAGGTGCATCACCTAACTCTAACGTGTGTAGCAAATTAACTAGCAGACTTGATGCGCCAAAACGGAAAGTGTTTGGTGTCGCCCAGTCTTCGCCTAACAAACGGCTAGCTACGCCTAAGAACTCAGCAGCTGCAGCGGCATCACGTACGCCACCTGCTGGCTTAAAGCCAACTTTAGGGTTCTTCTCGCTAATCACGGTCATCATGATTTCAGCGGCTTCTAGCGTTGCGTTCACCTCAACTTTACCGGTAGAGGTTTTAATAAAATCGGCACCTGCATCAATTGATAGCTCTGAAGCCTTTCTGATTAGAGCAGGATCAGCAAGCACGCCAGACTCAATAATCACTTTAAGCAATACATCATCACCACACGCTTCTTTACATGCTTTAACTAGTTCGAAACCGACGGTTTCATTACCTGCCATTAGGGCGCGATATGGGAATACCACATCCACTTCATCTGCACCGTATGCAACAGCGGCGCGGGTCTCTAATACCGCAATGGCAATATCATCATTACCGTGTGGGAAGTTAGTTACCGTAGCGATTTTAATCTCTTCACATCCCATCTCATTGAGGGTCTTACGTGCAATAGGGATAAAGCGAGGGTAGATACAAATAGCCGCAGTGTTGCCTGCAGGCGTCTTAGCTTTATGGCACAAATCGATGACCTTCTGATCAGTGTCGTCATCGTTTAATGTGGTTAAATCCATTAGCTCGATCGCTTTCTGTGCGGCTTGCTTGTAATTGATATCGTTCATAGTGCTCTCCGTAACGTAATTCAAAAATTAATCTATAAATTCACGTATGGCATATCTGGAGTTGGCATGGTTGTGATTATTGTTATGGCCGGGCCTTCAAGCTATGCCAAAAATATTGTCTAGCATTGTGTCCTAGCGTGACGACAAGCTGCCAAAACAATATTCTTAATTCAGGTATTCAATGAAATGTAGCGCATTCGCCAACATTTTCATCCTGACACTGGGTCACGACTTGAATCCATGAAGACCGGGAAGGAATGTCAGCACATTTAAGCTGTGCTCTTGCAACCTTTCCGCGAAAATTCCATTTTAGCGCGTATAAATTTTAACTCTTACTTAAACAGCATAATTCAATTTATCTCATGCTTAAGTAAAAATTAACAGCTTCTAAGTGTAAAGATTTTTAACTTAGAAGAGAGAGCCGCATCACTGCGGCTCTCAAGCACAATTAGAAGTTGTACTTAGCAGAGAAGATAGCTGCATTTTGGTAAGCAGGCGTACCTAGTTTGTTATCTGCATAACGGTATTGTAGACCTAGAGTGAACTTAGATGTCGCGTTCCACCATAGCGCTACTGCACCATTTAGACCAGTGCTGTCACCGTTAGTTTCAACCCAACCTGCATCACCTGGACCACCACAAGTGTCTGCTGCGCAGAAACCACGGTATTCATCAGCACGTGCAAATTCGATTTCATTCCAGTTAGTGATCATGAAGTCTTGACCACCAATCTTGAAGTTGTAGCCAAGTACCCAACCAGCCATACCGCCGTTGAAACCTGCGCCGATGAAGTTATTGTGTACGTAGTGAGCACCAACGAATGGCTTAACCCATAGACCGAAGTCAGTGTTGATGTCGTAGCTTACACCAAGAACGATGTTTTGCTCATAGAAGCCTGAAGAATCAGCGATGCTATATAGCTGACCGTAGTAGTTCCAGTTGCTTTCACCGATGTTTACAGCAACAGTACCTTTAGCAGCGATACGGAAAGCTTCAGCTGCATCTTCACCAGCGTCATAACCCCAATCGCCTTTAGTTGGGTTTTCGAAATCGATAAAACCGTATACATCACCCCAGTCGTAGCCTGCGCCACCTTCAACTTCTAGGTATACGAAGTCAGCTTTTTGGCCGCCTTCAGCAGTTGAACGGTCAACAGTACCTTCAGACCAGTCTAGGTAGTTTACCGATACGTTGGCAAAACCATAGTATTGCTCAGCTGCTGCTGGTGCAGACATTGCCGCTACAGTTGTTGCCGCTAGTGCTAACATTTTAAAGTTTTTCATCATCAACCCCATTGTTTATGGCTTCGCTGCTCTTTTCGAGTCAGCATTCTTTTTTTGTTGGCGCCGCATTTTACTCAAATTCAATGAAATCTCAATATAATTCGACTAAAAACACGAACACATTATTTTAACATTAGAACAAATATCTGATTTTTGGTGAAAATCCGACTTTCACCACAAGTTTCGATGTTTAATAGACACAAGATTCCCCTAACAGCCGCTGTTGAGAGCCCTGTTGTGCCTTGCTGAAAATTGGTTGCCTTAACTGGGCTCTGCACTCTGACAGAGCCCGTATACAGGAGGAGAAGTCCCCCATTTGAATTACTTGAGCAGTATTACAATGCTAGGAATAGACCCGCTAGCGTAGCACTCATCAAGTTAGCTAGAGAACCAGCGATTACCGCACGGATACCTAGCTTAGCTAAGTCGTGGCGACGTGACGGTGCCATTGCACCTAGTCCGCCTAACAAGATAGCGATTGAAGATAGGTTAGCAAAACCACACAGTGCGAAAGAGATAATCGCTTTAGTACGGTCAGACATCACTTCACCAGTTGCTTCAACTAGCATGCCGCCATCAGCAACATCTTTTAGATATGGAGCAAAGTTCAAGTAAGCAACGAATTCGTTAACTACAATTTTCTGACCAATGAAAGAACCAGCTACAAGTGCTTCATTCCAAGGTACACCGATTAGGAATGCTAAAGGCATGAAGATATAGCCAAGAATCAGTTCTAAAGTTAGGCCTTCTTGACCTACTAGACCACCAATTCCACCGATGATGCCATTGATCATTGCAATAAGACCAACGAATGCTAATAGCATTGCACCAACGTTAAGTGCTAGATGCATACCTGAAGAAGCACCCGCTGCAGCAGCGTCAAGTACGTTTGCTGGCTTATCAGGATCTTCTGGAAGCTCATCCATTTCGTTAACAGTGGCTTCTGTTTCTGGGTGCATTAGCTTAGCCATTAGTAGACCACCAGGTGCAGCCATGAAAGATGCAGCAACTAGGTACTCAATAGGTACACCCATCTGCGCGTAACCTGCTAATACAGAGCCCGCAATAGAAGCTAGACCACCAACCATAATGGCAAATAGCTCTGATTGAGTCATGGTAGCGATGAACGGACGAACCACAAGTGGTGCTTCTGTTTGACCAACGAAAATGTTGGCTGTC
Organism: Shewanella waksmanii; assembly: GCF_043643685.1. GTDB lineage: Bacteria > Pseudomonadota > Gammaproteobacteria > Enterobacterales > Shewanellaceae > Shewanella > Shewanella waksmanii_A. The sequence continues at coordinate 126,100 of NZ_JBHZSN010000012.1, read as the reverse complement.
GCTGACATAGACTCTGTACGACTAGTACCAAGCGCTTTTTGTAGACCACCACCGATAATACGGATAATCCACTGCATGATGCCTAGGTAGTAAAGAACTGCGATAAGAGAAGAGAAGAAAACGATAACTGGAAGGACATTTACTGCGAAGATGAAACCAACTTTGAAGTTAGCTAAATCACCAAACAGGAAGCCAATACCGTTTTGGGCATAACCGATAACGCTTGATACGCCATCTGATACGCTTTGCAGAATATCTTTACCAATTGGAACGTAAAGAACAAAGCCTGCGAAAAACGCTTGAATTGCTAAAGCACCGAAAACGGTACGTGGATTAATCGCTTTTCTGTCAGTAGACAACAAGAAACCGATTGCAAGTAGGGTGACCACCCCTACCAAGCTCATAAGTATATTCATTAACCATCACCCTATTGTTAACACTTTTTAATTATGTTGTTAAGCAACCTCATTTTCGAAACTGATTATACCCGACGGACTGGTTAAAATCGTCGTTTTGATCAAGTTTTTGAAGTTTTATTTCAACGTCTTAGTCACAAATTATGGTGCGATTTACATCTGTTTTTTCAAAAAAAATCTAGAGGTCAAAGAGTTGCAATGTGTTACGAAACACCTGTTCTGAAACTAGAACAGCAGATTTTTTTTGTAAATTTGCGATTTTCTTAATTAGTAAAGGCAAAATAAGCTCAAATTGAAGGTCATTTGGCAGATTTTTAGTCTGTTTGACTAGTTGAACTTGGGCAACATCAGTTTCAATCACCAAACAATCTAGCGGGACTTGTTGAATGACCTGTTGCAGCTTGTTTGCATTTTCATTCAATAAAATTGCACCAATTCCCAATTTATAGCCAAGCGCAATATATCGCTTTGCCAGTTCAACACTGCCGTAAAAGCCATGGATCACACCGGTATTTGGCAGCTTATTTTGCTGTAATAACTTCAACATCGGTTCATGGGCTTTCACCGAGTGCACAATTAACGGCAGTTTAAGGTGCTTAGCAAGTTGAATTTGCGCATCAAAGCTATGACGCTGTGCGTTAAAGTTGTCTTTATGGTGCCCGTCTAACCCACACTCTCCAATGGCCAGCAATTGGCTATCGGCTGAGGTTTGGACAATATCTAGTTGCCGTTCAAGGGCATCGATTTGTTGGCGCCATTGGTTATCGACGTACCATGGATGCACCCCTAAAGAGAAACCAAGACCATACTGCTGTGCCAGTTGATACTGTTTTTGCCATTCTTTGGGTTGGGTAGCAGGAATGACTGCGCCGACAATATTGCGCTGTCGCATCACCATTATTAAATCATCTATGGTTTGATGCTCAGCGAGTATATCAAGGTGAATATGGCTATCAATCATGGCATCGGCTTGCCTAAGCTGCGTTAACTTCAAACACCTCTCCCACTGCTACTGAGCCTTAATTTGGCAATTGTGACGTTAGCCCGTTTAAAAACCATTAGACATAAAAAAAGCAGACAAGTCTGCTTTTTTCAAATCTTCACGGCTACGCGTTTTTAGTTTTCGCGAGTCTTGGCAAACTCAATATCTGGATAGCGCTCCATCGATAAGTTTAAGTTAACCATAGTCGGTGCGATATAAGTCAGGTTATCGCCGCCATCAAGCGCTAGGTTATTACTGCATTTGCGCTTAAAGTCTTCAAGTTTCTTGTGATCATCACAATATACCCAGCGCGCGGTCGCAACACTGATAGCTTCATAAATCGCTTCAACCTTATACTCAGACTGCAAACGGGAAACCACCACTTCAAACTGCAGCACACCAACAGCCCCCACAATCAAATCATTGCTATCGAGCGGTCGGAAAACTTGCACAGCACCTTCTTCAGATAACTGCACTAAGCCTTTAAGCAGTTGCTTTTGCTTTAGCGGATCTTTTAGTCGAATACGGCGGAACATCTCTGGTGCGAAGTTAGGCACACCAGTGAAGCGCAACTTCTCCCCTTGAGTGAAGGTATCACCAATGCGAATAGTACCGTGATTGTGTAAACCAATAATATCACCCGGATATGCGGCCTCAGCACGGTTTCGATCACCAGCCATAAATGTCAAAGCATCACTGACATTAATATCTTTGCCTAAACGCACATGATGCATCTTCATACCTTGCTCATAACGCCCTGAGCAGATACGCATAAATGCCACGCGATCTCGGTGTTTAGGGTCCATATTGGCTTGAATTTTAAACACAAAACCACTGAACTTTGGCTCAATCGGTTCGATATCACGTACATCAGACTCACGAGGTTGCGGCGTAGGTGCCCACTCAACAATGCCATCTAGAATATGATCTACACCGAAGTTACCCAATGCGGTACCAAAGAACACCGGCGTAAGTTCGCCTTTGAGGAATGCTTCATGGTCAAATTCGTTAGATGCACCGAGTACCAATTCCATCTCTTCACGAATATCATCAGCATAGCTACCAATGGCTTCATCAAGCTCTGGGTTATCTAGTCCTTTGATAATCGTTGAATCCTGAATGGTGTGTCCCATACCATTTTGGTACAAAATCACTTCATCACGTAACAAGTGATAGACACCTTTAAACTCTTTACCGGCACCAATTGGCCAAGTGATTGGGGCACAGGCGATGTTAAGAACATCTTCAACCTCGTCCATCAACTCAATTGGGTCACGAATATCGCGGTCCAATTTGTTCATGAAAGTCACGATTGGGGTATCACGTAAACGCGTCACTTCCATCAATTTAATGGTACGTTGCTCAACACCTTTAGCTGAGTCAATTACCATTAAGCAGGAATCAACTGCGGTTAACGTACGATAAGTATCTTCCGAGAAATCTTCGTGACCTGGTGTATCGAGTAGGTTTACCAACGCATCGTTGTATGGAAACTGCATCACAGAGGTGGTGATCGAAATACCACGATCTTTTTCCATCTCCATCCAGTCAGACTTAGCATGTTGTCCGGACTTTTTACCTTTCACTGTCCCAGCTTTCTGTAAAGCGTTACCAAAAAGTAATACCTTTTCAGTAATTGTCGTTTTACCCGCATCGGGGTGAGAAATAATGGCGAAAGTACGACGCTTATCGACTTCTACTTTATAGCCTGACATGAGTACCTGCAGATCGTTGAATTTGACAAAGTCGGCAATTATAGCGCCTCACCTTTGCATTGGCTAGGAATTGCCACGCTAAAAACAACAAAGCCCCATGATTGGGGCTTTGTAAGAAAAGAGTATGGCTATTGCTCAGCGCTTAATTGCTCACCGATTCTTGCAAGCTCTACCCGTGCATATCTGTGCTCAACAAAATCGTAGATATTAGTTGCTAAAGCTAAACGGTAGTAATTAGCAGCGTCATTAAGCTGCCCCTGCTTCTGGGCAACTTTTGCCATATAAAAATACGCTTCACATAAGCGTTCAGCATATTCATTTGGATTGGTTAATCCTTCTTTGGCTAAGGCAAATACCTGCTCTTTAGTTAATCTTTTCAAATAATAGTCAACCAAAATACTTGCCCAAGCGGAATCATTTAGTTGCGTGCGGTTATATTCTAGTCGTGCTTTAGCTGCAGCTTCATCAACTTCGCTCTCGGTAATATAAAGCCACAGTGCGCGATAGCCATCTTGTTGGTCTCCATCGAAAAATGACTCCATATCATCAACCGCAAGTTGATTTCTTTGCCCGTAATAAAGCGCTATTCCACGGTTTAAGAACGCATAATCATAATTGGGCGACAGCTCAAGTACGGCATCAAATGCTTCATAAGCACTATCAAACTCACCTTCTTGGGTAAAATAAATCCCTAAGAAATTATAAGCGTCAGCTAAGTTAGGTTGCAGTTTAAGCGCTTGATGAAAGTCAATACGACTCAAAATCCGTAATCCGACGCTATCGTAAATCACGCCGCGATCGTAATGAAAACGAGCACGTTGCTCTGGCGTCAATTCTGCAGATGTTAGGATTTCATTCAAACGCGCTAATGTGACCTCTAATTTATAATCAGGCATCACAGGTGCAACCATTACCTTGCCACTTTCGGCACTGTCAGTTTGTGTAGTCGCACATCCGGTTAATAACACGCTTGCACTGGCCATAAGCGCGATGGCCGCCGTACGTAATTTTTGATTCATCCATTCAACCTTATGAGTTTAACTGCAACCTCAATCATAGCAACCTCTCTAGACGACGGCTATCTACAAGAATAAAAAATCACTAAAAATAGTTAATCTTAAAGCAGTTATCGCTACTTTTGTCTAAAACTGACTATATTGACCACAAAGCATGGCCCAAGTTGCAACAACAATGGATAATCGGCGATAAATCACCATGGACGTTAATAGTTATACGTTGGTTAATCTGAAGAAACGCTGTTAAGCAAGTGAACAATTTAATCGCTGAGCACTTAACATACTCAAACAGGTATGCTCAAACTGCGCCTACGGCTAATGGCATAGCTAACACTAATACGCTCAACAAGAAGACACTCAACCAGAAGACGCACAACAAGAATAAGCGCAATAAAAAAGGAGGCCTTAGCCTCCTTTTGGTGTTGATAATAATCTAACGATTATTCAGCTGCTGGAGCTGGCTCTTCGCTTTTAGGTGCCGCTTCTTTCATAGAAAGACGTACACGGCCTTGACGGTCAACTTCCATCACCTTCACTTTAACTTCTTGACCTACTTCTAAGTAATCAGACACGTTAGCTACACGCTCTTCAGCGATTTGAGAAATGTGTACTAGACCGTCCTTACCAGGAAGAATGGTAACGAAAGCACCGAAATCAACAATACGTACAACCTTACCGTTGTAGATTGAACCCACTTCAACTTCAGCGGTGATCTCTTCGATACGGCGAATGGCTTCTTTCGTTGCTTCACCGTTAGCCGATGCAATTTTCACTGTACCGTCATCTTCAAGTTCAATCGTGGTACCAGTTTCTTCAGTAAGTGCACGAATCGTTGCACCACCTTTACCGATAACATCACGAATTTTTTCTGGGTTAATCTTAAGCGTAGTGATACGTGGAGCGTGGTCAGAGATATCTTCACGGTGGCCAGAAATCGCTTGATCCATCACGTTTAGAATATGTACACGCGCGCCGTAAGCTTGCTGAAGTGCAATCTGCATGATCTCTTTAGTGATACCTTCAATCTTGATATCCATCTGCAGTGCAGTAATACCATCACGGGTACCAGCAACTTTAAAGTCCATGTCACCAAGATGGTCTTCATCACCTAGGATGTCAGAAAGCACGACGAAGTCATCACCTTCTTTAACTAGACCCATTGCAATACCAGCAACAGAAGACTTAATCGGTACACCAGCATCCATCAGCGCCAGAGAAGTACCACAAACAGACGCCATTGAGCTTGAACCATTTGACTCAGTGATTTCAGATACAACACGAACACTGTATGGGAACTCTTCAGCAGTTGGCATAACAGCGTTAATACCACGCCATGCAAGCTTACCATGACCAATTTCACGACGCTTCGGTGAACCAACCATACCAGTTTCACCCACTGAGTATGGAGGGAAGTTATAATGCAGCATAAAGCGGCTAGTTTGCTCGCCCATGATGCTATCAATCTTCTGTGCATCACGCTCTGTACCTAAAGTACAAGTTACTAATGCTTGGGTTTCACCACGTGTAAACAGCGAGCTACCATGAGTACGTGGTAGCACACCAGCCATAACGTTAAGCGCACGAACCATATCTGGTTCACGACCATCGATACGTGGGTTACCAGCGATGATACGGCTACGAACTACTTTCTTCTCTAGGCTACCTAGTAGACCGTCGATTTCACGTAGGTCAGCATCTGCATTTTCAGCTAGAATAGCTTCTTTCGCAGCAGCTTTAACAACACCGACTTGTGCATAACGGTCTTGTTTTACTTCAATTTGGTAAGCTTCAGTTAGGCCTGCTTCTGCCAAATCTTTAATCTTAGCGACTAAGTCTTGGTCTTGAACTGGTGCAGTCCATTCCCACTCAGGCTTATTGACTTCAGCTTTAAGCTCTTTGATCGCTTGAATAACAACTTGCTGCTGATCATGACCGTATACTACCGCACCTAACATCACTTCTTCTGGTAGTGCACTGGCTTCTGATTCAACCATTAGTACTGCGCTTTCAGTACCAGCAACAGACAATTCAAGTTGACTGTTTTCTAGCTGAGATACAGTTGGGTTCAGAATATATTCGCCATCAACATAACCGACACGAGCAGAACCAAGTGGGCCATTGAACGGAATACCTGAAATAGATAGTGCCGCAGAAGTACCAATCATTGAAATAACTTCTGGGCTAATCTCTGGGTCAACAGAGACAACAGTGATAATCACTTGAACTTCGTTTTTGAAGCCATTTGGAAATAGTGGACGGATTGGACGGTCAATAAGACGAGCGGTTAATGTTTCGCCTTCAGATGGACGACCTTCACGCTTGAAAAATCCACCTGGGATTTTACCTGCTGCGTATGTCTTTTCCTGGTAATTAACGGTTAGCGGGAAAAAGTCACGACCTGGCTCTTCAGCTTTCTTGCCAACAACAGTAACTAATACTGTTGTATCACCCATACTTGCCAAAACAGCTGCGTCTGCTTGACGTGCAATAACCCCAGTCTCAATAGTGACTGTGTGCTGACCATACTCAAAACTCTTTACGATTGGATTCACGTGAACCATTCCTTAATATTTAATTACCTTAATTACGCGCGTAAGTATACTGCAAGTCTGCTAGATAGATAAAGGGCACATATTGATGACAAAGGGAAATCTTTTCTCTAAAGTAAGGTTCTAGGCTAAAATTTTTGTTGTGAAGTTGGTGGTTTTAGGGTTTAAATAACAAATTGGTAACAGTCAAAGGACGGGATATATGAGCGCCAGCTTTAAATCTCTCACATGGAAGCAAACGAGTTTGGTTGTTTTCTCGGCACTTTTTTTTGCGATAGCCATCTTTATCGTAGAAATCGCGCTTGTGGGTGTTTCTGCTCGGCAACAGCTTATAGAAGCCCAAAATGAACTCTTGGACTCCGTTGAACAACCCACTGCCAATGCAGTATGGGCGCTTGATGATAACCTTGCCAAGCAGACCCTCGAAGGGGTGTTAAAAGTCGAGCATGTCGGCTCGTCAGTCATTGAGCTCGACGATGGCTCCATGTTTGTTTCCATTAGTAATCCGCGTAGCCAGAATGACTTATTCAAAGATTTAAGCAGTAAACTGTTTGGTGACTTAAAAGAGATTTCCCGCACCCTATACCGACCTTTCTATTTTGAAGGCACCGACAAGCAACAAATCATCGGAACCTTGACTATTTTTTATAATACTCAAGAACTTACAGATTCTCTATTTTCTCAATTGCGATTCAGTTTTTTAGCCACACTCGCCCGTGCACTACTAATTACCTTAGTTTTATCCATTGTTTTCCATCGGTTTTTGACTCAACCCATAGCTAAAATCAGTGAAGCAATCGATAAAATCGAGCCAGAATCACCCGATGAAAATCTACTGCCTGTATCTAAAGCTCATCAGGACGATGAACTAGGCTTAGTGACATCAAAATTTAATCAAATCTTAATCCAATTTGGTCAAACTCAGGCCAAATTGCGCAAAATGGCAACCCGCGATCCGCTAACCGGTTTGCCGAACCGGACCCTACTTTTAGAAACCATTGCGGTAACCATTCAACGCGCCCGAGTCCATAAACAGCAATTTAGTATGATGTTTATTGATTTAGACCGCTTTAAAAACGTCAATGATTCTCTTGGACATGCTTTGGGTGACCAATTTCTTGCTCGAATAGCCCGTGTGCTTGAGCGAGTGGTAGGAGATCGTGGCACAGTGGCTCGTTTAGGTGGTGATGAGTTTGTGGTTTTAGCCGATGATGTGAAAACCCCAGATCAAGCTGCAGACTTTGTTGATAAGCTGTTATTAGAGCTTAATACCCCAATGCAATTAAATGAGCATACCATCCACCCTGCTGCTTCTGTGGGGATTTCTATTTACCCAGATGATGGTCTTAGTGCTGAAGATCTTATTCGCCATGCTGACATCGCCATGTACAGCGCGAAAGCTGCTGGCTCTAATCAATGGGCCTTCTTTAAACAGCAAATGACTGAACGCGCTGCCGTACGGTTACGTACTGAAGCGTCACTGCATGATGCACTACGCAATGAAGAGTTCCTATTACATTTCCAACCTAAGTTTGACATTAAAACCGGTGAAGTCATTGCCTGTGAGGCGTTAATCCGTTGGCAAAAAGATGGCCGCTTAATCAGTCCAATGTCATTTATCCCGGTGGCGGAAGAAACAGGCATTATTATCCCGCTAGGACGCTGGGTAATAGAACAAGCATGTAAAACCATTAAGTCTTGGCAACAGCGTTACAATTTTGCCTTGCCCATTGCTGTGAATGTAGCGTCGCAGCAATTTGCTGACGCAAGTCTTGTCCCTGACATTAAGCAACTGTCTTTACGTTACCAAATCGATCCAAACTTACTGGAAATTGAAATTACCGAAACTTCATTGATGAATGATATTGAACTGGCAATTAATAAGCTTGAACAGCTCAAAAGTGCTGGCTTTGGTATTGCAGTTGATGATTTTGGTACCGGTTATTCATCGCTGTCATACCTGCGTCATCTCCCCATTACGACCATGAAAATTGATCGCTGTTTTGTTACCGATCTTCCCCATGACAGTGCAATCGCATCAACGATTCTGATGTTGGGTAAACAGTTAGATCTCAATATTGTTGCTGAGGGTATCGAAAATAAGCAGCAATTAGATTGGCTAAAGGACAAAGATTGTCAGATTGGTCAAGGCTTCTATTTTAGTCAGCCATTGACCCAAGAAGACTTCGAAAATCAATACATCAAAACCCAAACGGCTTCGATTAGCCATATTTAATTGGTAAATTTAATAGAACCAATATTCGCTTCTCAAGGCCTTTATTGCTTTTAGGTTGTCAATTACGGGCACAAAAAAGGAGGCCTAAGCCTCCCTTTTGAACCTACTACACTAATGCAATATTAGCGACGTAGACCTAGCTTTTTGATCAGCTCTTGGTAGCGTTCGTTTTCAGTACGCTTTAGGTAAGCTAGAAGCTTACGACGAGAGCTAACCATACGAAGCAGACCACGACGTGAGTGGTGATCGTGGATGTGCTCTTTAAAGTGACCTTGCAGATGGTTAATCTGTGCAGTTAAAAGAGCTACTTGAACCTCAGTAGAACCAGTGTCGTTTTCACCACGACCGAATTCAGCCAAGATTTTTGCTTTTGCTTCTGTACTTAGTGACATGTTTTTCTCCAAATAGTAAATATGCTTTAGCCGATCACTAACTCAGCCAAAGAGAGCGCGGTATAATACCTATTCTGTATCTATTTCGCAACCCAAAGTGTTATACCAATCGACATAAAGATGTGATCGCTCAGCAAGGGGTTAGCGCTTGTGAGGCAAGGTGATTAAATGCTCCTCGGTAACTGCTCCTGCGTTACTCTACCTCCTATATCCCTATAGTCGTGCATTAATGACATTCACCACATCCATGTGGCTTGCAACGAATGAAGGGTATAGTGACTCTACGTTCAAGTTCGTTTACACAGTATCAGAAGTGCTAAAACTCGTCCTTTGGGCGCTTTTTTTGGCTGTCTACTTCTTCGTTGAATAACTTGCCAATAGAACCACTATTACTTAAGTTATTCGTCTCGAACTAGTTTGCCAAAAATAGCCCTGAGTAGATCACTTTCTTATACCGATTGGTATTAATCCGCTTTGAGTCATTAAAACCATTAATCTTCGCGCGTGACGATTAGGCGTTTTGGTGCCAACATACCATCGTCATTCATCGCACCGATACCCACAAATTTGTGGCCATCGCCCACTGTGATTCTCACTAGCTCATCACTAGGTAGGTTTGCTACCGTTACCGGATTACCATTAAGCAGATACGGACTTAATTCATCACTAACGTTAACTTCTTTAAAGTTACTGACCGCGGTATCCATAGGTAACAATAAAGGATCAAGTAAGGTTTTAGGCTCTACTTGTTGCTGCTCTGCTTGCTCTAATAGCGCTTCAAGTTGCTTCAGTGACACCATTTTGTCGTATGGGTAACCTGCCACTTGCGTTCGGCGCAGCATAATCACATGGGCGCCACAACCTAACATTTCGCCAAGATCATCGGTAATAGTGCGAATATAGGTCCCTTTAGAGCAGTGGATATCCAGGGTAAGTTCATCACCTTCTAGCTTAATAAAATTAAGCTCAAACACAGTGATCGGTCTGGCTTCTCGAGGAACTTCAATACCTTCACGGGCGTACTTATATAAAGGTTGACCTTGATATTTAAGTGCAGAGAACATTGACGGGACTTGCATCGTTTCCCCTCTAAAGTGTTCTAATGCCTGTTCAAGCTGCTCCTGAGTAAAATTAAGTGGGCGCTCTTGTACCACCTCGCCGTCTGAATCACTGGTATCGGTGCGCACACCTAACTTCGCAGTGACTAAATAGCGCTTATCAGCATCAAGCAGATGCTGAGAGAATTTAGTCGCTTCACCAAGGCAAACAGGTAACATTCCCGTAGCTAACGGATCTAGAGCCCCGGTGTGGCCTGCTTTGGCGGCATTATAAATCCGTTTAACTCGCTGCAGTGCGAAGTTAGAGCTCATACCTGTGTCTTTATCTAACAGGACGATGCCATCAATAAAGCGTCCTCGAGGTTTACGCGCCATTAATCTTGTTCCTGCTCGCTACCATCAACATGTTTTTTTGCCTTAGCCTCATCGTCATTAATGACTTTAGTGACTAAATTCGACATCCGCATACCTTCAACTAACGAAGAGTCGTAAATGAATCGAATTTCTGGCATTACGCGTAACTTCATGCGACCTGCGACCAAAGAGCGAACGTATCCTGCTGCGCTTTCAAGTGCTTCTAACTTTTGTTGAACAAGCTCTGGGTCTTCTTCAAAGAAAGTGACATACACTTTTGCATAATTTAAATCACGAGACACATCGACATCGTTAACGGTAACCATGCCGACTCGTGGGTCTTTAATATCGCGTTGCAGCACCTGTGCAAGTTCTTGTTGCAATTGCTGAGCGATACGTCGTGTTCGACTAAATTCTTTCGCCATAATACTTTGCCATTTATTTTGTACAGACAAAAAAGGCGGCTAATGCCGCCCCTTTTATTGATTATAAGGTTCGAGCGACTTCTATCGTTTCGAAGACCTCAATCTGGTCACCGACTTTGACGTCATTATAGTTCTTAACGCCAATACCACACTCCATGCCGTTACGCACTTCGTTAACGTCATCTTTAAAGCGACGTAGCGACTCAAGCTCACCTTCGTAGATAACCACGTTCTCACGTAGCACACGAATTGGTGCGCTGCGCTTAATGGTACCTTCAGTTACCATACAACCAGCGATTGCGCCAATCTTAGGCGACTTAAACACATCGCGAACTTCAGCAAGACCGATAATCTCTTGCTTGAATTCTGGTGATAGCATACCGCCCATTGCAGCTTTAACTTCATCAATCAGATCGTAGATCACGCTGTAGTAACGCAGATCGACACTTTCAGCTTCAATAGTCTTACGAGCCTGTGCGTCAGCACGAACGTTAAAGCCAACCATGATAGCGTTTGATGCTGCAGCAAGGGTTGCGTCAGTTTCAGTTAATCCACCCACACCGCGTGCGATGATATTCACTTTAACTTCATCAGTTGATAGCTTGTTCAATGAGTCTGCAATCGCTTCTAGTGAGCCTTGAACGTCTGCTTTAAGTACTAGGTTAAGCTCTTGAACTTCACCTTCAACCATGTTGGCAAACATGTTTTCAAGCTTAGATTTTTGCTGACGCGCTAGCTTAACATCACGGAATTTACCTTGACGGTACAAGGCGACTTCACGTGCTTTACGCTCGTCACGAACAACAGTTGCTTCATCACCAGCTGATGGTACGCCAGAAAGACCTAGAATCTCTACTGGAATAGATGGACCAGCTTCAGTAATCGCTCGGCCGTTCTCATCTTTCATCGCACGCACTTTACCGTACTCTAAACCACACAGTACGATATCGCCTTGCTTAAGTGTACCTTCTTGAACCAGTACGGTTGCAACAGGGCCGCGGCCTTTATCAAGCTTAGACTCAACCACAACACCTGCAGCCATACCTTCACGGACAGCCTTCAGTTCTAAAACTTCAGCTTCAAGTAGGATGCCTTCTAGTAGATCATCGATACCTTCACCAGATTTCGCAGAAACGTGAACGAACATGTTCTCACCGCCCCACTCTTCTGACATAACGCCATGTTGGGAAAGCTCGGTCTTAACACGATCAGGATCAGCTTCAGGCTTATCAATTTTGTTGACTGCAACGATTAGCGGCACACCGCCCGCCTTAGCATGTTGAATCGCTTCAATCGTCTGTGGCATCACACCATCATCTGCAGCAACAACCAAGATAACGATATCGGTTGCTTTAGCACCACGAGCACGCATAGCGGTAAACGCGGCGTGACCCGGAGTATCTAAGAAAGTGATCATACCGTTGTCTGTCTCAACGTGGTATGCGCCGATATGCTGGGTAATACCGCCAGCTTCACCTGAAGCCACTTTGGCTGCACGAATATAATCAAGTAATGATGTTTTACCATGGTCAACGTGACCCATGATGGTTACCACTGGTGCACGAGGCTCAACAGAAACGTCGCCGTCACGGTCAGCAAGAACTTGATGTTCTAGCTCGTTTTCACGGGTTAGTACCACTTTGTGGCCCATCTCTTCTGCAACCATTTGTGCGGTTTCTTGGTCAAGCACTTGGTTGATGGTAACCATCGAACCCATCTTCATCATTTGTTTAATGATTTCAGTTGCTTTAACCGCCATCTTCTGTGCAAGCTCTGCAACAGTAACGGTCTCACCAATGCTAACGTCACGAGTCACGGCCGCTGCTGGCTTATTAAAGCCATGGTCCATTGACTCTGGTGCATTACGTGAATTACGGCTGTTACGACCACCACGGTTCTCTTTGCCACCACGCTTCTTATTACCCGCTTTGCCTGCTGGCTTACGTTGACGACGACCGCGTTTTTCAGCGTTCATGTCAGCGGTATCTTCTGCAGCACGCGCTTCGCTAGAGGTGGTGATATGGTGGTCAGCACTCTTCTCAGATTCTTTACGTTGACGCTCTTCTTCAGCCCAACGCTTTTCGTTCTCTTCCGCTAAACGGCGAGCTTCTTCAGCAGCCGCTTTTGCTTCTTCATCAGCTTTAGCTTTAGCCGCAGCTTCTTGCGCCGCTAATAAGCGAGCTTCTTCTTCTTTCGCCGCCTTATCTTCAGCACTTTCTTCAACTGGTGCTGCTTTAGTTTCTTTTTCAGCTTCAGCCTTTGCTTTGGCTTTGGCTTCTTTTTCAGCTTTTGCTTTCGCTTCAGCTTCTGCTTTTGCCTTAGCTTCTGCCTCTGCTTTGGCCTTAGCTTCTGCTTCAGCCTGTGCTTTAGCTTCAGCTTCCGCTTTTGCCTTAGCTTCTGCTTCAGCGGCTGCTTGCGCTTCGGCTTCAGGATCACGCTTTACAAACGTACGTTTTTTACGAACTTCTACTTTTACGTCTTTCGATTGACCGCCGCTACCCGCTACGCTCAATGTAGACACTGACTTGCGTTGCAACGTCATTTTAGTTGGTGCGCTGTCGCCACCATGTTGTTTCTTCAAGAAATCCAAAAGCTGCTGTTTTTCCTGCTCGGATACAGTATCTGTTTTGGTTTTCTTTATACCTGCGTCAGCAAATTGCTCAACCAAGCGGTCAGCACTTTTTCCAACTTCTGAGGCCAGTTTTTCTACTGTAGTATCTGCCATTTATTCAATCCCCTCTGCTGATCGACTTATGCTTCTTCGCCAAACCAACAGATATTACGGGCTGCCATAATGAGCTCACCAGCCTTCTCTTCTGTTAATTCTTCAATCTCGATCAAATCATCAATGCCTTGTTCGGCTAAATCTTCTAATGTTGCTACACCTTTACTTGCTAAAACGTAAGCAAGGTGTTTTTCAAGCCCTTCAAGCGCAAGTAAATCTTCACTTGGCTCTGCGCCATCTAATGCTTCTTCGGTCGCTAGTGCACGTGTAGATATAGCGGCTTTTGCACGCTCACGTAGTGCTTCAACGATATCCTCGTCAAATCCGTCGATTTCAAGTAGCTCTGATTCAGGTACGTAAGCAATCTCTTCCAATGAAGTGAAACCTTCGTCTGAAAGCACTTGAGCAAAATCTTCGTCCACATCTAAAGACTCGATGAACAAGTTAATCACCTTAGCGCTTTCTGCTTGGTGCTTAGCTTTCATATCATCAACAGTCATTACATTTAGTTCCCAGCCAGAAAGCTGAGTTGCTAAACGAACGTTTTGACCATTACGACCAATCGCTTGTGCTAAGCTATCCGCTTCAACAGCAATATCCATTGAATGATTGTCTTCATCAACGATAATGGATGCTACGTCAGCCGGTGCCATTGCATTAATCACGAACTGTGCTGGGTTATCATCCCACATCACGATATCGACACGCTCGCCGCCCAACTCATTCGATACAGCTTGTACACGTGCACCACGCATACCAACACAAGCACCGATAGGGTCGATACGACGGTCATTTGATTTAACCGCAATCTTAGCGCGCGACCCTGGGTCACGTGCCGCGCCCATGATTTCAATCATCTCGTCTTGAATTTCTGGTACTTCAACACGGAAAAGCTCGATTAACATATCTGGCTTAGTACGTGTTAAAAACAGCTGTGCACCGCGCGCTTCTGGGCGAACGGCGTACAATAACGCACGTACTCGGTCACCTGGACGGAAGCTCTCACGAGAAATCAAATCTTCTTTAAATAACACTGCATCTGCATTGTTACCTAAATCAACTACAACACTCTCACGATTGCTCTTTTTCACTACACCGGTAATCAACTCGCCTTCTTTATCGCGGAACTGATCGACAATTTGCGCACGTTCAGCTTCACGTACTTTCTGTACGATGACTTGCTTGGCGGTTTGCGTAGTAATACGGTCAAATACCACAGACTCGATTTCATCTTCGATGTAGCCACCGACTTCAATCTCAGGGTTTTCAAACTTTGCCGCTTCCAACGTGATTTCACGGAATGGGTTCTCTAACGCTTCACCGTTATCTTCTACAACCATCCAACGTCTGAAAGTTTCGTATGCACCTGTCTTACGGTCGATAGCGACACGAACTTCAATATCGCCTTCGTACTTTTTCTTGGTTGCGGTGGCTAGCGCAATTTCCAACGCTTCAAAAATCTTCTCGCGAGGTACAGCTTTCTCATTTGAAACCGCCTCAGCGACTAGCAGAATCTCTTTATTCATTCTCTTGCCTCGTTCACCTTGAATCCATCAAAACTTAGCGATTAAGTTGCCTTTACGGATATTGTCCAAAGCAACAATCAGTTCGTTTCCATCGACGTTAATAGTGAGCATTTGCCCTTCTACTGCGACAACGGTACCTTTTAAATTACGACTGCCTGCAACAGGCATAGTCAACTGTATCTTTACTGTTTCACCGGTGTACGCCGCATATTGTTCAGCTTTAAACAAAGGACGATCTACACCAGGCGAAGAAACTTCTAGTGTATATTCGGTAGATATTGGATCCTCAACATCAAGAACCGCACTCACCTGACGGCTAACGTCGGCGCAATCATCAACGAAAATACCTTTTTCGTTATCGATATATAGTCTTAGGACTGAGTGCTTGCCAGCTTGCACGTACTCTAAGCCCCATAAAGTATGGCCAAATGCTTCAACTGGTGCGATAAGCATCTGTTCCAGTTTGCTTTCTAACGTTGCCAAAGGTGATCTCCCGAAAAACAAAAAAGGGCATAAAGCCCCTATACATTGCCGCCACTAAGCGACATTTTCAAAACTCCAGATAACAAAAAACCCCGTAATGACGAGGTTATGTATCTAAAACCTGAATCAATAACAAACGTCATTTGTTATTGAGAAGCTGGTTGCGGGGGCCGGATTTGAACCGACGACCTTCGGGTTATGAGCCCGACGAGCTACCAAACTGCTCCACCCCGCGTCAACTGCTGCAAGTATAAGAACTATTGTCTTTACTTGCAATAACAAAGCAATTTATCGCTGCTTTATTATCTTAGTTTTTACCTGAGTAAAAACTGAAGATTTGGTGCGGATGGAGGGACTTGAACCCTCACGAGCATAGCTCACCACCCCCTCAAGATGGCGTGTCTACCAATTCCACCACATCCGCAATCATTTTCATAACAACAATCTTTTAAGCTAGCTAGAGGACGCTACTTTGTCGCTATAAAGGAACCGAAGTCCCGTTTTGCAAAATTAAGATTAATCTGGAATCTTATCTTCTGCTGGAGTGCTTTCTACTGCATCAGTAACTTGCTCAGTGACTTCTGCTGCACCCAAATCGTTCCACTCGTCTTCGCCTTTAGCGTGGTTTGCGCTTAAGTTACCAATGGTCAAACTTAATGCGAAGAACGCGATAGCTAAAATAGCCGTCGAACGAGTTAAAAAGTTACCTGAACCTGAAGATCCAAATAATGTTGCTGATGCACCGGCGCCAAAAGAGGCTCCCATGTCAGCACCTTTACCTTGCTGGATTAGAATCAGTCCTACTAGACCAATTGCGACCAACAAGTATACAACCATTAGAATTTCGTACATATTATGCGCTCATTGCAATCGAACATAAACTTAAAAACTCGGTAGAGTTTAAGCTAGCACCGCCTATCAGTCCACCATCTACATCAGGTTGAGCAAATAGATCTGCTGCATTACTCGGTGTTACGCTACCACCGTACAAAATCCTGATATTTTCCCCAATAAATGGAGATACTTCAGAGAGGCGTTTGCGAATAAACGCATGAACTTCTTGTGCCTGCTCTGGCGTAGCGCTCTTACCTGTACCTACTGCCCATAACGGCTCATAGGCGATAATCGCGTTATCAAATGCCATGGTGCCATTTTTTTCAATGACCACGTCTAACTCTTCTGCAATCACTTCAAAAGTGCGTCGCGCTTCTCGAGCTGGACCAGACTCACCTACACATAAAATAGGGGTCAAACCATGTTTTTGTGCTGCTGCAAATTTCTCTGCAACAATATCACTTGTCTCACCGTACATGCGACGACGTTCAGAGTGCCCAATAATCACATATCGACAACCTGAGTCTTTCAACATCTGTCCAGAGATCTCTCCGGTGTAGGCTCCGAAATCATGTTGACTCAAATTTTGAGCCCCCATTCTAACAAGACAACCATTTAAGGCTTCTTTGTTAGCATCGAGCTGTTGACGCACGCTTTCTAGATAAATACTAGGCGGACACAAGACAACTTCTGCTGAATCATTCTGTAGCTTGGTAGCGAACTTCTTAAATAGCTCCTGCGCAAGTGGCGCATTGCCATTCATTTTCCAGTTACCAGCCACCATAGGACGTCTAAGTGCCATCACGGTCTCCTCTGAAAGCGGCGTGAATAATAGCGAACCGCTTGAAAACTTACAATACCCTAAGGACGAATTTTTCCGATAAAGCGTCGGAACGTCTACTTTTTATTCTTAATTTGTGCAAGCAAACATTGAATCATCAAAAGGCAGTTACTCATTTGCGCTATCTGAGCAACTGCCCTGCACAAAACCTTATACTAAATCACGAACGGCATCGGCAATCATATTAGCGTGCTCAATCACCTCTGATTCAGACTCTCCCTCTACCATAACTCTTAGCAAAGGTTCAGTACCGGATTTTCTAAGTAATACTCGGCCTTTACTTCCCAGCGCCGATTCTACTTCGGCTTTAGCAACCAATACACTCTCAGCGGTTAACGGATCGTTACTGCCCTCAAAGCGCACGTTAACCAATACTTGTGGTAGCATTTTTAACGACTCGGTTAACTCTTCTAATGTAGCATTTTGGCGTCTCATTGCGGCTAGCACCAAAATACCAGCAACAATACCATCACCAGTGGTGCCATGATCTAAATTAAGAATATGACCCGAGTTCTCGCCGCCAATGCGCCAACCGTTCTCTTTAAGTAACTCCATTACATAGCGGTCGCCAACTTTAGAACGTAGGAAGGGGATGTCTCTTTGTTGCAGTGCAAGTTCCAATCCTAGATTAGACATCTGCGTGCCAACCACGCCGCCTTTTAACACGCCACGCTTTTGAGCATCGCAGGCCAAGATATATAAAATTTCGTCACCATCAATCACTTTACCGTGACGGTTAACCATCATGATCCGGTCACCATCACCGTCGAGGGCAATACCCAAATCTGCTTTAGTGCTGATCACAGTCTCTCGAATTTTACCCATCGAGGTAGCACCAACTTCATGATTAATATTAATACCATCAGGTTGGTCACCGATTGCTATGACTTCTGCACCTAGTTCCCTAAATACACTAGGTGCAATGTGGTAGGTCGCACCATGGGCACAGTCAACGACGATTTTTAGTCCATGAAGTGTATGCTCTGCAGGAAAGTTGCCTTTGCAATATTCAATATAACGCCCGGGTGCATCATCGATACGTGACACTTTACCAAGTAAGTGCGACTCCACACACTCTAACGGCTTTTCTAACTCAGCCTCGATTTCCAACTCTACGCTATCAGGAAGTTTACTGCCGTCGGTAAAAAAGAACTTGATGCCATTATCATAATAAGGGTTATGGGATGCGCTGATAACCACCCCCGCCTCAGCTCTAAAAGTACGGGTTAAATACGCAACTGCTGGGGTAGGCATTGGCCCCATTAACATCACATTAAGCCCAGCAGCAGATAAACCAGCTTCCATAGCTGACTCAAACAAGTAGCCAGAAATTCGAGTGTCTTTACCAATAATCACCTTCTTGGTACCAGATCGCGAAAGTACTCTTCCTGCTGCCCACCCTAGTTTGAGTGCAAGCTCAGGTGTCATTTTGCCGGCCCCTACTTTTCCGCGAATACCATCTGTTCCAAAAAATTTTCTCACTACCTTTACCTCTATTAAAGCTGGTCCATTTGAGATATGGGTTAACTTTGTCAATTTTGTATCGACGCTATATTACGATAACTAAATGCTATGGTAATTGCGCGTTGCATCCATGATTCTGAGCATCTCAACAGTAGATTTTACGTTGTGTACTCTTAAAATATGCGCGCCTTTTTGCACTGCTATCATTGCAGCGACGACACTGCCGTTATCACGCTCAAGCACGTCGCACTGTAACAAGGTGCCTATCATACTCTTTCTTGATAAACCAATCAGCAAAGGCGCTGACAACACGTTAAATCTATCTAGCTGCGCTAATAATTGATAATTATGTGACAAGGTTTTACCAAAGCCGAAACCTGGATCGATAATAATATTATGCGGTTTTATTCCCGCTGCTATCGCCGCATCAATGCGCTGTTTAAAAAATAAGATAATATCATCAACCACATCTTGATATTGCGGCTGATCTTGCATGGTTTTCGGCTGACCTTGCATATGCATCAAACATACTGGTACGTCGAGTTTAGCTGCCACTTGCAAAGCATTAGGTTGCTGCAGTGCGCAAACATCATTAATCAGATGGGCACCAGCTGCAATTGCTTGCGCCATCACCTCAGCCTTACTGGTATCGACTGAGATCCATACATCATGATGCTCTACCACATACTTAACTAAAGGTATAACGCGCTGAAGTTCTTCTTCAACCGATACAGGTTCGGCTCCAGGACGGGTTGACTCACCACCGATATCAATAATGGTCGCGCCTTGATTGACCATTTCATCCGCATGCTGACATGCTAGCTCAAAGCTAGAAAATTGACCGCCATCTGAAAAAGAATCTGGGGTGACATTCAATATCCCCATCACCTGTGGCGCAGTAAGATCCAATTGCTTATCTTTACTATAAATCTTCAAAAATTTAGCCTTTACTCAAAATGCTAAAACAAGAAAACCCCTTACGGGGCTTTCAATTAAAACTAACGCTACAGCAACTTATTTAGCTGTAGATTCATCAGCGTCATTTAGATCTGGCTTAACCTCTGCAGTTTTATCTGCATCAGATGAAGCTTCGGCTTGTTCAGTCGCTTTCTCTACCTTGCCACCACTACCGTTATTAGAATCTGAGCCATTGTCATCCATGTTCCAATCAGCTGGCGCACGAACCTCACGACGCTCCATCAGATCTTCAATTTGGTTGGCATCGATGGTCTCATATTTCATCAATGCATCCTTCATGGCATGTAAGATATCCATATTATCGGTTAAGAACTTGTGCGCGCGGTTATAGTTCTCATCGATAAGATGTTTAACCTCTAAATCGATAATTGACGCGGTTTCATCAGACATATGCTTAGCTTTTGCCATGCTACGCCCAAGGAATACTTCACCTTCATCTTCGGCATACAATACCGGGCCAAGTTTTTCAGAAAAGCCCCATTGAGTCACCATGTTACGGGCTATCGATGTGGCGTACTTAATGTCTTGTGATGCCCCGGTTGAGACTTGCTCGCTACCGTAGATCAGATCTTCAGCAATACGGCCACCATAGGCTACTGAGATTTGACTCTCAAGTTTTCTTCGGCTTTGGCTAATTGCGTCAGCTTCAGGCAGGAAGAAGGTCACACCTAACGCTCGACCACGAGGAATGATAGTGACTTTATGCACAGGGTCGTGTTCAGGCACTAAACAGCCAACGATAGCATGACCCGCTTCATGATAAGCGGTCATCTCTTTTTCATCCTCAGACATCACCATGGTACGGCGCTCAGCACCCATCATGATCTTGTCTTTGGCGCTTTCAAACTCTTCCATACCGACAACACGGCGGTTGCCACGTGCAGCAAATAATGCTGCTTCGTTAACAAGGTTTGCTAAGTCAGCACCAGAAAAACCAGGCGTACCACGAGCAATGACACTCGCTTTAACATCCTCTGCTAGCGGTACCTTACGCATATGCACTTTCAGGATCTGTTCACGGCCACGAACATCAGGTAGGCCTACTACTACCTGACGGTCAAAACGACCTGGACGAAGTAGTGCCGCATCAAGTACGTCTGGGCGGTTAGTCGCTGCGATAACAATAATACCTTCGTTACCTTCGAAACCATCCATCTCTACAAGCATTTGGTTAAGTGTTTGCTCACGCTCATCGTGGCCGCCACCTACACCAGCACCACGTTGGCGACCTACAGCGTCGATTTCATCAATAAAGATAATACAAGGCGCAGATTTTTTAGCTTGCTCGAACATGTCACGTACACGCGATGCACCAACACCCACGAACATCTCAACAAAATCAGAACCCGAAATAGTAAAGAACGGCACTTTAGCTTCACCAGCAATCGCTTTCGCTAGCAAGGTTTTACCTGTACCTGGTGGGCCTACAAGCAAAACGCCCGTTGGAATACGTCCACCTAGTTTCTGGAATTTAGTCGGTTCTTTTAGATAATCTACCAACTCTTTTACGTCTTCTTTGGCTTCGTCACAACCCGCAACATCGCCAAAGGTTGTTTTGATCTGGTCTTCGCTCATCAATTTGGCTTTACTTTTACCAAATGACATCGCGCCTTTACCGCCGCCACCTTGCATCTGGCGCATAAAGAAGATCCACACACCAATAAGCAGTAGCATCGGGAACCAAGAAATGAATATCTGCGTCAGGAATCCAGACTCTTCAGCTTCTTGACCTTTCATGGTCACACCTTTGCGATCAAGATCATTAATCAGATCTTGGTCATACATCGGCATGATAGTTGTGAATTTTTCACCGGTGCGCTTGGTACCTTCAATAGTACGTTGATCGCTTAGCACCTCAACGCTATTAATCTGTCCGGAGCGAACATCATCCAAAAACGTTGAATAATCCATCTTCGACGATGTCGACGATGAGGGGGAATAACCCTGAAAAACTGACATCAACACTACGGCGATGACAACCCAGAGAATTAAATTTTTAGCCATATCACTCAAAATTACTCGACCTCTTTTAAAGTCTTTCGAAAACTGATGTTAGAGTACTAGCGATAGATTACTATAACTTGTACCCAGTAGCCACAAGATAGACCTCACGCGAACGGGGTCGCGAAGAATCTGGCTTACGTGTTTTAACGGTTTTGAATGCCTCTTTCACTGCCTTCATGTATTCATCGAAGCCCTCCCCCTGAAAGACTTTGACAGCAAAACACCCGTTAGGTGCTAAAACTTGATGACACATGTCCAATGCCAGCTCAACCAAATACATAGCGCGAGGCTGATCAACTCCACCGGTACCACTCATATTAGGTGCCATATCAGAAAGCACAACATCGACTTTAGCATCACCTACTCTTTGAAGTAAGGCATCGAGCACTTTATCTTCCCTAAAGTCACCTTGAAGGAAATCAACACCAACAATTGGATCCATTGGTAAAATATCACACGCAATCACTTTACCACTATCACCGGCTAACTTTACTGCGACTTGCGACCACCCACCAGGAGCAGCTCCCAAATCGACCACTGTCATACCGGGTCGAATCAATTTATCTTTTTGTTGAATTTCTTCTAATTTGAACGCGGCTCGCGAACGAAGTCCCCGTTTTTGCGATAACTTAACATAATGATCATCAAAATGTTCCTGCATCCAGCGGGAAGAACTCGCTGTTCGTTTTTTACCTGACATTTAAATTCCGCAACAAATATGAGTTACACAAAGCCTATATAAGGGTAGAATAGCGGTTTTTCAACAGTAACTCAGCATAAAGTTGGTATAAATGAATTTAACAACCAAACAAAAACAGCACTTAAAGGGCTTGGCACATAACTTAAAGCCTGTTGTACAGCTTGGTTCTAACGGTCTGACTGAAGGTGTACTGGCTGAAATAGATAATGCACTTTCACACCATGAATTGATCAAAGTGAAAGTAGCCTCTGGTGACAGAGAGTTAAAAAATGCAATCGTTGATGCCATTATACGTGAGACTCAAGCTGCAAAAGTACAGCTAATTGGCCATGTACTCGTACTTTTCCGTCATTCGGAAGAGATGAAAATTGCACTACCTAAAGCAAAATAAATTAACATCTGTAGCTTTAGACAATAAAGCGATTGATGCAAGATAGATAAAAAGAGCCGCTGTTTACACAGCGGCTCTTTTTTTGACTTTTAGCTGTATAAATTAAGGCGCGTCGCTAATCGGCTCAACTTTATAGTGCTCAGCACTTACCTTTAAGTACTCTGGCAAACAGGTTCCAATCGAAATTGATGAAAGTGTGCCTATCATAATGCCGAGGAACATCGCGATTGAAAAACCTTGTAATGGCGTACCCCCCATATTCCATAGCGCTGCTACGGTAAATAGGGTTGTGCCGCTGGTCACCATCGTGCGAGAAAACGTGGCCTTCACTGCACGACTACAAATCTCATCTATAGCCATCTTGGGTTTTGCGATTAACACTTCCCTTATCCTATCCGCAATCACGATTGAGTCATTGAGTGAGTAACCTAAAATCGCCAATACTGCCGCTAAAATAGTTAGATTAAACTCCATCTGCGTTAACGAGAAAAATGCCAGTACAAAAATAACGTCATGAAATAGTGCCAATAAAGCACCACTCGCCAGACGCCATTCAAAGCGAAAACTCAAATAACCTAAAATACACAACATCGCAGTCAATAGCGCAAGCCCACCTTGTTCAGCTAGTTCTTTACCGATTTGTGGGCCAACAATACTCGAATTAAGCACCTCAACGTTATCCGTTAATGGCGCCAGTACAAACCGAATATCAGCCGATGCGGCACTATCGACTTTAGCGTATCTAAGCACCCAACGCCCTGGCTCTCCCGCCGAAATCACGCTCACTTCTTGAGCTGAATCTTTACCAAGTACCTGACTTATTTGCGCCGCTTTAATATTTGGATCTAACTTGACCTCAGTAACAATGCCACCAGTAAAATCAAGACCCCAATTAAAACCATTGACCACAATAACAGTAATCGATGCCAGCATGATCAGTAATGAAAACACACTAGACAGGTAACGTGCTTTAGTTAATTTGCTTAAACTACTTATCTTATTAAGTTTCATATTACACCTTCACGTTGCGACTAAAGTTACGACCATAAGCCCAGTTGATCAGGGCTCTTGAGGCAAATATTCCAGTAAACATACTGGTCAATAGACCAAGCCCTAAGGTCAAGGCAAAACCTTGAATAGGCCCATTACCAATAGAGTAAAGTACAACTGCGGTGATCATCGTGGTGAAATTAGCATCAACAATGGTTGACAACGCACTGTCAAAACCTCTGTCGATGGCATGGGCGAAACTTCTGCCCTCTTTGAGCTTATCTTTAATTCGCTCAAAGATAAGTACATTGGTATCTACTGCCATGCCAACTGTAAGCACTAACCCAGCTATACCAGGCAAAGTTAAAACAGCACCGGGAATCAATGCCATTAAGCCAAAAATTAAAATCATATTGGCTATGAGTGCCACATTTGCAACCCATCCAAGACGACGATACCAGAGTCCCATAAATAGCAAGGTCGCCCCCATGCCTAATGCCAGTGCTGAAAACCCATTAGTTATATTTTCTTCACCTAAACTCGGTCCAATAGTGCGCTCTTCAACTATGGTGACAGGCGCAGTCATCGAGCCAGCTCGCAGTAACAGCGCTAATTGCTGTGCCTGTGCATAATTACCTGTGCCCGTAATGCTAAAGCGGTTACTCAATTGCGATTGAATCGTGGCGACACTGATGACCTCAGTACTCTGCCTGATTCGGCCATATTCATCACGGCTATATTCACTGTAAGAAGTCGCCATTGGTTTACCAATGTTGTCACGAGAAAAATCCGACATCATCGAACCACCTTCCCTATCAAGGTGAATTACCACTTCTGGCAAGCCCATTTCACCAAGACTCGCTCTAGCATCGACAATATGCTCGCCACCTAAAACAGGCCGTCTCTCAACATAAACTGGTTGGCCGCGCTCATCTATTAATGTTTGCGCATTGACGGAACCAGGTTGCTTAACTTGATAAAAGGCTAAGCTAGCAGTCGCGCCTATTACTGATTTAGCAGCTGCAGGGTCTTGCACGCCAGGTAGTTCAATACGAATACGGTGCTCACCTTGGCGCTGCACAACAGCTTCCGTAATACCAAGTTGCTCAATGCGACTGCGCATGATTTGCAGATTTTGCTTTACCGTCAAATCACGAATATTGAGCTTCTCTGTTTCCGATAAGGCCACTTGTAATGATTTATCTCCTGTACTAGATAATCGCCAATTCGGATACTGCTTGCTGATGAACTCACGAATGGCCGCGCGCTGTGTACGATCGGCTACCTGGATCTGCACCCCACCATCAACTTGCTGTTTTACGGTCACGCCAAATAGCGAGTCTTGACGTACTAATTGCCTAACCGCTTCGACAAAAGCAGTGTTATGCGATTGATAAACAGGCTCAATCTCAACATCCAATAAAAACTGCACTCCACCGCGTAGATCGAGTCCAAGCTTGATTGGGGTAAAACCAAGAGACAACAACCAATTCGGCGCAGCTGGTGTCAAGGTTAATGTCAAATTAGCAGGATCTCTTACCTGCTGACTTAGTAGAGTTTTAAGCTGTGTCTGTTGAGTATTGTCAGCAAGAATAACCGTTGTTTTTCCATTGCTTTGATCGATTCGTTTTATATCTATGCCATGGGATATTGATAACTGATGCAGCTTCAATGGACTAAGGCGAAGCTCAGCTTCCGGTGCAATTTGCACAGCAGCATCCTCGCCGAAAAATGTAGGTAGTGCACTAAATAACATGACGGTAATAGTGACCACTAACAGCACATACTTCCAAGCTGAGTAATGGTTTAAAATGGTTGGTTGTTTTTTCTCTCTCATAGGTCGCTCTTCACTGAATATGCGATAATAAACGGCCACAGTAATGCGGGGGACTCCCGCCATTAAAGGCTGTTCTTTGTTCGATACCGAGCGCGCTAGTTTATGTACCAGCCAAAGTACTACCGACTTTTAAAGTAGCTGGTAAATGGTAACCGACAAACACCTAAGTTATGGCGTTACATTTCTCAGCCACTAGCTAAAAGGAATTAACTAGTAAATTGCACTTAGAGTCGATGAATTAAGCCGATGGTTTTATTCATTGCTAAAAATAAGCTCAAAGCCAAGCTCATGGTTAGGCTGAAACTAGACCATTCTCGGTATCGGTATTGTTTTGAAATGAAATGTGATAAACCCTAAGGTTTATCGATACTAGGTTCTAGATTGAGAGAAGCGATATAACAAGTTGGATTCTTTCCAGGCAGCAAGCCGGTATGCACAACTATTTACGTGCAATACCCAATCAGCTGTGGGTTTAACATCGATTCGATAACCGATAGCTAAAGAAGGAATGGGTGGTGATGAAAACTCAAATGCCAGCAAATATTGTGGCCGACTTTGCTGTGGTTCATGTTGTGAAAAACTAATGAAACGCTGTGAAACAGCGTGAATAAACTCAGACTCATTACCATTTGATTGTTTGGCAGGGAACTCGTTTAGCGTCGCAGGTAACTCTGTTGAAGCGAGATCTGTTGACGCCAAAAGATTTACACTCTGACTGAGTGGTTGAAACCCAGTATTGGCTACTATCTGCTGTTGAGTTTGGTTCTGTTCAGACGCTGCCGCATGCATAGGTGATAGGAAAAATCCCCCTACGAACAACATAGCTAATCCAAAACGCCAAAATAACTGCACTCGAGCCCTATTCAATCTGCTTTTTTGTAAAAGCTATACTAAACCTAGATGGTAAGCGTTACCAATAGTTAATTTGCTTTTTTACTAAATTAAACAAAAAAACCGCTAAGAAGCGGTTTTTTGTCATCACCTAAGCCTTATACCGATTAAATATATTCCACTTTGGTAATTTCAAAATCAGTGGTACCACCCGGTGTCACAATTGAGATTTCATCATCTAAATTCTTACCAATTAACCCACGAGCAATCGGTGAACTTACAGACAATAAGTTCTCTTTAATATTGGCTTCATCATCGCCTACAATACGGTATGTGACTTCTTCTTCGGTATCGATGTTTAAGATAGTAACCGTTGCACCGAAAATCACCCGGCCATTATTTTCCATGGTAGTCACATCGATAATTTGCGCATGAGACAATTTACCTTCGATATCACGTACTCTAGCCTCGGCTAAACCTTGCTCTTCACGTGCGGCATGATACTCAGCATTTTCTTTCAAATCACCTAGTTCACGGGCAATACCAATTGCTTCTGCAATTTTAGGGCGCTTTTCAAACTTTAGATAATCGAGCTCTTTGCGTAGCTGCTCTGCTCCGATCACAGTCATTGGGACTTTATTCATCTGCTTTTTCGTCTCCGTTAAAACAAAAGCATCCTCCACCGGTAAATATCACTAAAACCAGTCGGGAAAAAATTCTTGGGATAGCCCTATTCTATACACAGATCTATCACTTGGCTATCTTATCACTGCAGCGCAGATTAGATTTGTCGATCTTAGCCAATAGCAACAACAAAAAAAGGCCGCTTAATGCGGCCTTTTGATGTCAGCAAAGCAGCTTACTTTGCTACGCGTAAATGTAATTCTTGAACAGAACTAACATTAGAGCGGTCGTCTGCAGCATGAGCCATACAGGTGGCAAATGCGGCATTAAGCGTAGTGGTATAGTTCACTTTATAACGCAATGCACCGCGGCGTAGCTGACGCGAGTCTTCAATCGCTTTACGGCCTTCAGTGGTATTAACGATATAGGTGTACTCGCCATTCTTGATACGGTCAAGAATATGCGGACGACCTTCGTGAACCTTGTTCACCAAGCGAGGATTAATACCCGCTTCACCTAAGATAATCGCAGTACCATGAGTCGCATCAATTTCGTAACCTAGCTCAATCAGTTTAGCAGCCAGCTCTGCAACACGCGCCTTATCACTGTTACGAACCGACAGCAATGCACGGCCAGATTTAGGTACTTCAGAGGTCGCACCTAACTGCGCTTTAGCATAGGCTTCAGCAAAGGTATCACCTACGCCCATCACCTCACCGGTAGAGCGCATTTCTGGGCCAAGCAGTGGGTCAACACCAGGGAACTTATTAAACGGTAATACCACCTCTTTAACTGAGTAGAATGGTGGAATCACTTCTTGGGTAAAGTTTTGTGACGCAAGACTTTGACCAGCCATAACACGTGCAGCAATCTTCGCTAATGGTACACCGGTTGCTTTAGAGACAAACGGCACGGTACGAGCAGCACGGGGATTAACTTCAATCATATAGATTTCGTTATTCTTAACCGCAAACTGAACGTTCATCAAACCAACAACACCAAGCTCCATCGCCAACTTACCGACTTGCTCGCGCATACGGTTTTGAATATCTTGGCTCAAGCTATATGGAGGCAATGAACAACCCGAGTCACCTGAGTGAACACCCGCTTGCTCAATGTGTTCCATAATCGAACCCACAACGACAGTGTCACCATCGCACACAGCATCAATGTCAACTTCGATAGCGTTATCTAGGAAGTGATCCAACAATACTGGTGAAGCATTAGACACACTAACTGCTTCATTGAAGTAGCGGCGTAAGTCTTGCTCGTCGTATACGATTTCCATTGCACGGCCACCCAATACATAAGATGGGCGAACAACTAATGGATATCCAATACGCTCAGCTGAAATAACCGCACCCTCAACGGTTGTCACCGTATCGTTTTCAGGCTGCTTCATACCTAAACGTTCAATCGCTTGTTGGAAACGCTCACGGTCTTCAGCACGGTCAATAGCATCTGGGCTAGTACCAATAATTGGCACGCCAGCCGCTTCTAGATCACGAGCAAGTTTAAGTGGGGTTTGACCACCGTAGTGAACAATCACACCTTTTGGTTTTTCAAGGTGAACAATTTCAAGCACATCTTCAAAGGTCACAGGCTCGAAATATAGACGGTCTGAAGTGTCATAGTCAGTAGAAACCGTTTCAGGGTTACAGTTAACCATGATGGTTTCATAACCATCTTCACGTAGCGCTAATGCCGCGTGAACACAGCAGTAATCAAACTCAATACCTTGACCAATACGGTTTGGGCCACCACCTAATACCATGATCTTGTCATTGGTTGATGGGTTAGCTTCGCACTCTTCTTCATAAGTAGAGTACATATAAGCAGTGTCAGTTGAGAACTCTGCCGCACACGTATCTACGCGCTTGTACACTGGGTGAATATCGAAACGGGCACGTAATTTACGTACTTCTGTTTCACTCACACCCGCCAATGCTGCTAGACGTGCATCAGCAAAACCTTTACGTTTTAGTTGGCGTAATGTGGCTTCATTCAAGCCCGCCAACCCAGCTTCAGCCACTTGGGCTTCGCTCTTTAACAGGTCTTCTAATTGCACAAGGAACCAAGGGTCAATATTGGTTAGTCCAAATACATCTTCAATAGAAAGCCCTGCACGGAATGCATCAGCAATGTACCAGATACGGTCTGCACCAGGCTCTTTTAACTCATGACGGATACGGGTTAATGCTTCTGAATCGGCCAAATCAATATGTGGGCACAAACCATGTTTGCCAACTTCCAAACCGCGCAATGCTTTTTGAAGCGACTCTTGGAACGTACGACCAATGGCCATCACTTCACCCACAGACTTCATCTGTGTAGTTAGGCGGTCATTCGCACCGGCAAACTTTTCAAAGTTAAAGCGAGGAACCTTAGTCACGACATAGTCGATAGCAGGTTCAAACGATGCAGGTGTTGCACCGCCAGTAATGTCGTTGCTTAACTCATCAAGCGTGAAACCAACTGCAAGCTTGGCTGCAATTTTCGCAATTGGGAAACCCGTCGCTTTAGACGCAAGTGCAGAAGAGCGCGATACACGTGGGTTCATCTCGATGATAACCATACGGCCGTTCTTCGGGTTAATACCGAACTGAACGTTAGAACCACCGGTTTCAACGCCAATTTCACGCAAAACAGCAAGCGATGCATTACGCATCAATTGATATTCTTTATCGGTTAGCGTCTGTGCAGGCGCAACGGTAATTGAGTCACCAGTATGCACACCCATTGGATCGAAGTTCTCAATTGAACACACGATAATACAGTTATCGTTGCGGTCACGAACCACTTCCATTTCATACTCTTTCCAACCAATTAGCGACTCATCAATCAGTAGCTCATTGGTAGGTGAAAGCTCAAGACCTTGAGAACAGATGTCTTCAAACTCTTCTTTGTTATAGGCGATACCACCGCCGCTACCACCCATGGTAAAAGATGGGCGGATAATACAAGGGAAGCCAACTTCCTCAAGTACCGCATAAGCATCTTCCATAGAGTGAGCAATACCTGCACGTGGACACTCTAGGCCAATAGACTTCATGGCTTTATCGAAACGGCTGCGATCTTCAGCTTTATCAATCGCATCAGCAGTTGCACCGATCATGTCAACATTAAACTCTTTTAGTACACCACGGCTTTCAAGCTCAAGGGCACAGTTCAATGCGGTTTGTCCACCCATAGTCGGCAAAATTGCGTCAGGGCGTTCTTTTTCAATAATGTTACGGACCACTTCCCAGTGAATTGGCTCGATATAGGTCGCATCGGCCATTTCAGGGTCAGTCATAATAGTTGCAGGGTTAGAGTTAACAAGAATAACTCGATAACCTTCTTCGCGCAGCGCTTTACAGGCTTGTGCGCCTGAGTAGTCAAACTCACAGGCTTGACCAATCACAATTGGTCCAGCACCTAGGATAAGAATACTCTTAATATCAGTACGTTTTGGCATTGCTTAAATCTTCTCCCGGATGAGGTAACTACTTAGCGTTCTTACGATACAACTCAATCAACTCAATAAAGTGATTGAACAATGGCGCTGCATCATGTGGTCCTGGGCTTGCCTCTGGGTGGCCTTGGAAACTAAATGCAGGCTTATCTGTAAGGTGAATACCTTGCAATGAACCATCAAATAGCGACTTATGAGTCACTTTGATGTTCTCGGGTAGCGAAGCTTCATCAGCAGCAAAACCGTGGTTTTGGCTGGTGATCATCACATTACCTTTTTCGATGTTGCTCACAGGGTGGTTAGCACCATGGTGACCAAACTTCATCTTCAAGGTTTTAGCACCAGAAGCAAGGGCAAGTAATTGGTGACCTAGACAGATACCGAAAACAGGGATATCTGTTTTCAAAATCGCTTGAATTGCTTCAATCGCATAATCACATGGCTCTGGGTCACCTGGGCCATTTGATAGGAAGATGCCATCTGGGTTCATGGCCAGAACGTCGGCTGCCGGTGTTTTGGCTGGCACAACAGTGACATCACAACCGCGGTCGACCAACATACGTAAAATGTTACGTTTTACACCATAATCATAGGCCACAACTTTATATTTAAGTTCTGCTTCTGGCGTATCAGAAGGTAAGCCGCCAACTAGGCGCCAGCTACCGCTGCGCCATGAATAAGTTGAATCGGTAGTGACTTCTTTAGCTAAATCCATGCCTTTAAGACCAGGGAACGCTTTTGCTGCTGCAAGCGCTTTGGCTTCATCCGCTTCACCCACTAAAATACAACCCGCTTGTGCGCCTTTTTCACGCAAAATACGCGTTAATTTGCGCGTATCAATATCAGCGATACCAACAACATTGTTAGCAACGAGATATTCACTTAGGGATTGTTGATTACGGAAGTTGCTCGCAACAAGCGGCAAATCACGAATAATTAGACCACACGCATGAACAGATGCAGATTCTGTATCTTCTTCATTTGTGCCGGTATTTCCAATGTGGGGGTAAGTAAGAGTTACCATTTGACGAGCATACGATGGATCAGTCAAAATTTCTTGGTAACCAGTCATTGAAGTGTTAAAAACCACTTCACCAACAGACATCCCTTCGGCACCAATTGCTGTGCCAGAAAAAACGGTTCCATCTTCAAGTACGAGTAAGGCAGACTTTGTCAACGCGACCTCCGGAAAGAGCCAAGCCATTGAAATTCAATGTTTATTGTGTTTTGTTAAAATACCAACTTCCGCTAAAATACGAAATTTTGACAAATTCCGCCGATTTTATATGTTTAGCTGGTAGCCGTCTATAGCAATATTGTACTTTTGAGCAAAAAAAATTTACTCAAAAAAAAACGCCTAATAGGCGTTTTTTCTAATTGTTATTTCAAACCAAGAACTTGTTGCATATCGTACAAGCCCGGCTGTTGATCACCTAACCAAAACGCAGCACGCATAGCACCATTAGCAAACGTCATACGACTGGAGGCTTTATGAGTGATCTCCAAACGCTCACCTATATCGGCGAACATGGCAGTGTGATCGCCAACGATATCACCCGCTCTTACTGTGGCAAAACCAATGGTATCTCGGGAGCGTTCTTCTGTTATCCCTTCACGACCATACACGGCGCATTTTTCGAGATCACGACCTAAGGTCTCAGCAATCACTTCACCCATTTTTAATGCTGTGCCAGATGGAGCATCTTTTTTATAGCGATGATGACCTTCAATAATTTCGATATCGGTATAATCACCCATGACTTCAGCAGCCAGTTCGAGTAACTTCCACATCAAGTTCACACCCACTGACATGTTGGGTGCCATCACAATTGGGGTTTGTTCACTGTAAGCGGCGATTTGCTCTTTTTGTGCATGATTGAAACCTGTGGTGCCAATCACAATAGCTTTACCATTACGAGCACACCAGTCAGTGTGTTTAACGCTCGCTTCAGGAGAAGTGAAATCAATCAGAATGTCAAAATCATCAACCACTAAATCTAACGAGTCGGTAATGGATACATTCATCGCACCAACACCAGCTAATTCACCCGCATCAACACCAATTAGGGTTGAACCTGCGCGCTCAATTGCAGCACCCAAATAGATGTTGCTACTCATTTTGGCTGATTCAATAAGAGTGCGGCCCATTCGACCACTGCCACCAGTAATAGCCACTCTTACTTGCTCACTCATTGATTTCTCCCTTATGTTTCGCTCAACGTTAGCGTTAGCCTATCTCGGTCTAACCCATAACAAATTAACTTTAATGCAAAAAAATGCCCGAGCTATTAGCTCAGGCATCTTAGTTAGATAATATCTAACAATTCGACTTCAAATACTAACGCCGAGTATGGTGGGATTGATGCGCCAGCACCACGCTCACCATAGGCAAGATGATGAGGAACATATAGCTTCCACTTAGAACCAACAGGCATTAGTTGTAGTGCTTCAGTCCAACCAGCGATAACGCCGTTTACAGGGAACTCAGCAGGTTGGTTACGTGCTACAGAGCTGTCAAACACATCGCCATTGATAAAAGTACCATGGTAGTGAGTGCGTACAGTTGAATCAGCAGTTGGCTTGTCACCATTACCTTCAGTAATGATTTCATATTGCAAACCTGAATCTAGGGTAACTACGCCGTCGCGTTGTTGGTTTTCTGCTAGGAATGTTTCACCTTCAGCAGAGGCAGCAGCTGCCTTTTCTTCTTGCACTTTTTGGATGCGCTGGCTGATTTCAGTGAATGCAGTTTGAAGATCTTGCATAGCAACTTGGCTTTCTTTACCTTCAAATGCATCTGATAGGCCCAGCTGTACAGCTGAAATATCAATACCTTCAAAAGAGTTAGCAGCTAATTGCTCACCTAGTTGACGACCAACGCCATAGCTCGCTTGCTGTTCAATAGTGGTGAACTTCTCAGACATAATGTTATTACTCTATCTACTCAATGAATTTTCGCGCGGAATTCTAGCACATTTATAGAAAAAATCCCCGTTAAATCCATTCATTGACAGCGTTTTTTTACCTTAGATTGGCTGGATTGATACAATGGAACCACTTTAGCCTGCATTTTTTGCAGATCAGCAATACGATGACCATGTGAAGGGTGAGTAGATAGAAGCTCTGGTCCCTGTTCACCACCCGCTTTTGCCATGTTCTGCCACAACAGCATACTTTGTGCGGGATCAAACCCGGCTCGGGCCATCAACTCCACGCCCATCATATCGGCTTCACTTTCTTGGTCACGGCCAAACGGCAAGATATAACCCACTTGAGCACCTAAACCAAGTGCGGCCATATACAGATCTTTATTATTCACCCCGCCCATACCAAGCGCAGCATCAGCGAGCTGCATTCCCATTCCTGTCATACGCGCTCGGGAGACTTGCTCATTACTGTGGTGTGCTAAAACATGGGCAACCTCATGACCCATTACGGTAGCCAATTGATGCTCATTTTCTGCGACATTAAGCAAACCGGTATACACACCAATATGGCCGCCGGGCAACGCGAACGCATTAACTTGATCAGAATCGAATACGACCACTTCCCACTGCATCGACTGATCTGGCAAGATGCTCGTGATACGATCAGCAACGCATTCCACATAAGCCGTGACCTTTTTGTCCTTTGATATAGGCTGCTGCTTTTTCATTTCATTAAATGACGCCTCGCCCATACTGTTCATTTGTGCCGGAGAAAACAGCAAAGTTTGCCCACGTCCCGTGGGTGATTGGTGAGTCGCGCAGGCGCCCAACATCGCTATGGTTAGCGCACAGACAAGTGTTTTCTTCATCAATTCCACTTCCTTAATTCCTTGAACTGATTGTAACCGACAAACTAATCGACTCGATTTTCATGCCAGTATAGGTTTGTTATACAACTGCCTATTTTTAGCACTTATCTTTACAGGTGTCACATCAAAGCTAAACAGTGCTCGCGACACCCAGGCAAAAAAAAGCCTCGCTAAGCGAGGCTTTTTTATTATAGCAATTAGTTAGCTATTTAAATCTTGAAAAAACTTCTTCACACCATCGAAGAAGCCTTCTGCTTTCGGGCTATGCTTTTTAGATGAACCAGTTAGGGTTTCGTCAAACTCGCGTAAAAGCTCTTTTTGCTTATCACTTAAGTTAACCGGTGTTTCCATGACCACCTTACAAAGTAGATCACCTACCGCATGGCTGCGTACCGACTTCACCCCTTTACCGCGCATACGGAACATGCGACCAGTTTGCGTCTCAGAAGGGATCTTAAGGTTAACCTTGCCATCTAAGGTAGGCACCTCAATCTCACCACCGAGTGCTGCAGTGCTAAATGAAATTGGCACTTCGCAATACAGGTTATTACCATCGCGCACAAATATGGCATGCTCTCTCACGGTAACTTGCACGTATAAGTCACCTGGCGGTGCACCAAACTCACCTGCTTCTCCCTCACCAGCAAGACGGATTCTATCACCCGTATCTACACCAGCTGGAATCTTAACTGATAGGGTCTTGCTCTTCTCAACACGACCTTCACCATGACACTTGTTACAAGGGTCTTTGATGATCTTACCGCGGCCATGACAAGTTGGACACGCTTGCTGAACTGCAAAGAATCCCTGACGCATCTGCACCTGGCCTTGGCCATGACAAGTACCACATGTAGTCGGAGATGAACCTTTCTTCGCGCCGCTACCATCACAGCTATCACAACTCACTAGCGTTGGGATGCGTAACTCTTTGGTTAACCCTTTAACTGCTTCTTCTAACGACAACTCTAGGTTATAACGTAAGTCACTACCACGAGCTGCTTGACGCTGTCCGCCACCACGACGTCCACCACCGAATATATCGCCAAATACATCGCCGAATACATCACCAAAATCAGCTCCACCGCCGAAGCCACCACCGCCACCGCGGTTTGGATCAACACCTGCATGACCAAATTGGTCATAGGCCGCTTTCTTATCACTGTCCGTTAGAATTTCGTAAGCTTCTTTTGCTTCTTTGAAATTCTTTTCAGCAGTTTTATCACCGGGGTTGCGATCGGGGTGAAATTTCATGGCCAGTCGCTTGTACGACTTTTTAATTTCACGTTCACTGGCATCGCGTCCGACACCTAATACTTCGTAATAATCTCGCTTTGACATAATCTCACGCTTTGTTGGCTGAAGTGGTAGCTAAATTTGCGACAACGGGCGTTAGAGTTTCCCCTAACGCCCGTACTCAATAATTTAGGGGTTAACCTCTATTATTTTTTGTCATCTTTTACTTCTTCAAACTCAGCATCAACAACATCATCTTCAGGCTTAGACGCTTGCGCTTCGCCTTCTGGAGCTGCTTGACCTTGCTGTGCTTGAGCTTTAGCTTGAGCGATTTCCATCAACTTAGCAGATGCTTCCATTAGCTCCTGTGTTGATTTTTCAATCGCTTCTTTGTCGCTGCCTTTTACTGCAGTTTCAACGTTAGCCATTGCCGCTTCAATTTTCTCTTTATCTTCGCTAGGTAATGCATCACCAGCTTCTTCGATTTGCTTCTTAGTCGCGTGTACCATGCCATCAGCTTGGTTACGTGCAGTAACTAGTTCTTCGAACTTAGCATCTTCATCAGCATGGGCTTCAGCATCACGAACCATTGCATCAACTTCTTCATCGCTTAGACCAGAAGAGGCTTTAATTGTGATGTTTTGCGCTTTACCTGTTTTCTTATCCGTTGCTGATACATGCAAGATACCATCGGCATCGATATCAAAAGCAACTTCAATTTGTGGCATACCACGTGGAGCTGGCTCAATACCTTCTAGGTTGAACTGACCTAGTGACTTGTTACCACTAGATTGCTTACGCTCACCTTGAAGTACATGAATAGTTACAGCACTTTGGTTGTCATCAGCCGTTGAGAAAGTTTGCGAAGCCTTAGTTGGAATCGTGGTGTTCTTCTCAATTAGCTTAGTCATTACGCTACCCATGGTTTCAATACCAAGAGATAGAGGCGTAACGTCTAGTAGCAGAACGTCTTTCACGTCACCAGCAAGTACACCAGCTTGAACTGCTGCACCGATAGCTACTGCTTCGTCAGGGTTAACGTCTTGACGTAACTCTTTACCGAAGAAAGCAGACACTTCTTCACGTACTTTAGGCATACGTGTTTGACCACCAACTAGAATCACTTCGTTAACGTCAGATACTGAAAGATCTGCGTCTGCTAGGGCAACTTTTAGTGGCTCTAATGAACGAGTGATCAAGTCTTCAACTAAAGATTCCAACTTAGCACGGGTGATTTTAACCACTAAGTGCTTAGGACCTGTTGCATCAGCAGTGATGTATGGCAGGTTAACTTCAGTTTGTGTTGTGCTTGATAGTTCAATCTTCGCTTTCTCTGCCGCTTCTTTTAGACGCTGCATAGCTAGCGGGTCGTTACGTAGATCTAACGACTGCTCTTTCTTGAATTCGTCAGCTAAGTAGTTGATCAAACGGTTATCAAAGTCTTCACCACCTAAGTGTGTGTCACCGTTTGTCGCAAGTACTTCGAAGGTTTGCTCGCCATCTACGCTGTCGATTTCGATGATAGAGATATCGAAAGTACCACCACCTAAATCGTATACAGCAACAATGTTGTCACCTTGCTTCTTATCGATACCGTAAGCCAGTGCCGCAGCTGTTGGCTCGTTGATAATACGCTTAACTTCAAGACCAGCAATACGACCAGCATCTTTAGTTGCTTGACGCTGAGAGTCGTTGAAATATGCAGGTACGGTAATTACCGCTTCAGTCACTTCCTCACCGAGGAAATCTTCTGCAGTTTTCTTCATTTTCTTTAGGGTTTCAGCAGAAACTTGTGGCGGAGCCATTTTCTTGCCGTGAGCTTCAACCCATGCATCACCGTTGTCAGCACCAATGATTTTGAAAGGCATGATGTCAACATCACGCTGTACTTCATCATCTTTAAAACGACGACCGATAAGACGCTTAATTGCAAAGAAGGTATTCGTTGGGTTAGTTACAGCTTGGCGTTTCGCAGGCTGACCAACTAGTACTTCTTCACCTGTATAAGCGATGATTGATGGAGTTGTGCGATCGCCTTCAGCATTTTCTAAAACGCGCGCTTTGTCACCATCTAATACCGCAACACAAGAGTTGGTTGTACCTAAATCGATACCAATAATTTTACCCATGGAGTCCTCCAAAAAACTTTATATAACGCTAAACTTGTCTGTTGATTCAGATATGGGGTTGGGCGAAACTGATTTCAAGCCCTATTTTTTGCCGCCATAATCTTTCCTTACCCCCTATATTGGGACGCTTCTTACCTTTACAAGGGCAGAAAAATAAAATTTGTAAAAATCTATACATTTTTGACCTTTGCCACACCCGTGCAACAATTGTTTTGGTATACTGCATGCAATTTTAGAGGGATTTGGAATTATCGCGTCCAAATCTAGGTAGTCTCTTGTTGAGTGAGTAGAAGTTGAAGCAGTCAAATCAAGCTTATTTTTATGGTATTGGCGCCATTGTTTTATGGTCTACAGTAGCGACAGCCTTTAAGTTAGCCTTAGCCCATTACACCCCGTTACAGCTAGTCCTAATTGCGGTGATCACCTCTATCATTGCCTTGAGTGGCGTGTTGCTGATTCAGAAAAAACTGCACTTAATCAAACAGCAATTTTTACAGCGCCCATTGTTTTATTTGCAAACAGGCCTGTTAAACCCATTTCTATATTACCTGGTGTTGTTCAAAGCATACTCTTTGCTACCAGCACAGCAGGCGTTATCGCTAAACTATACTTGGGCTATTTTATTGCCTTTATTGGCGGTACCACTATTGGGACAAAAACTGAGAAAAAGCGATATTACCGCTGCGCTTATCGCTTACTTAGGCGTCTTTGTTATCGCGACTAACGGCGAGGTAACTCAGTTTGCATTTAACAGTGCGACAGGTGTACTACT
The DNA here is from genome assembly GCF_043643685.1 of Shewanella waksmanii. Taxonomy (GTDB): domain Bacteria; phylum Pseudomonadota; class Gammaproteobacteria; order Enterobacterales; family Shewanellaceae; genus Shewanella; species Shewanella waksmanii_A. The sequence goes on along the minus strand of NZ_JBHZSN010000012.1, from coordinate 87,345 downwards.
GGCACTCACTAGTACTTTATTGTGGTGTCTATATTGGATTGTAAACACCAAGGATAAGGGAGATCCTGTAGTCAGTCTGCTACTGAGCTTTTTAGTGGGATTACCCTTTATCACCATCGCCTTGTTGATGACCCAGAGCCTGCCAAGTTGGGATTTGCAGGCATTTGGTGCCGCGGTTTATGTCGGATTGTTTGAGATGGGCATTACCTTTGTATTGTGGCTCGTTGCACTGAAAAAGGCCGATAGGGCTGCTTCAATGAGTACTTTAGTATTTATCACACCGGTGTTATCGATTGGGTTTATCTCTTGGATATTGCAAGAAGCTATCACCCGCTCAACCTTTATTGGTCTTGGGCTCATTTTAACGGCCTTAGCACTGCAACAACTGTTGCCTCAATTGGCGAAACAAAGAACTAAACCACAAGCGGTCACAGAAAAAGTTTAAACCAACCAAAAAGCCCTAACTTTAAGTTAGGGCTTTTATTTTCAGCACTCACATAAATCTACCAAGGTTTTATACCAATCGGCTTAGTAGTTAACCTCTACCTGACCAACACCCACACTAACTAACAGTTGGTATTGACCCGCAGACGCTTTTTGCTCGTAACTTTGACTCACTAGCGCTTGCTTAACCGCCACTCTTTCACCATTGCGACGAACCAACACTTCACCAACACCAGATGATAAATCAATTTCACGGTAACTATGACGGTTGTCGACGATGACACGACCGACACCTAAGTCGATGGCTAAATCACTTTTTAACCCAGCAACTTCCACTTCACCAATACCTAAATCAACATCGGTTGCAGCCTCTTTAGGCACATAAACACGCCAGTTTTGTTTTAGATCATCTTGCTGGTTAAGCTTAAACACAATCCGTTCATTATGCTCTTCTACAGCAAAATCAACCGCACTGATATCACCTTGTTGCCACATATTGAACCAGCTTAATTGAGAGGCAACAACATCCACTTCAACGCGAATTTCGGCATCATCAGTTGCAATCACCTCCACTTTACCAACTTCGATATCCAGTACAATTTTTTGGCCATGGTAAGCAAAATTTTGCTGCAACTGTTTACCTTCTTGAGCCTGTACCCCTTGCGATACAAACCCCAATACCAACACCAATGTGGTCATTAACTTAATCAGCGCTTTGTTCATGTGAATTCCTTTGCGTTATTTGATTTCCCAAATGTTTCCATCAATAAAGCAAAACTAAGGCCAACTATTACAAAGACATAAATAACAGTAACTTACAAAAATTAACGGTAAGTTTTGCAAACAATTTTCACACTAATTGTGGCGAAGTAATGAGAAAAACCACTAATTAATAACTGAAATCACCACATGCACTATACGAGGTTAGTAAAACCACAATTGGCCTGAATGACTTAATGCCTTAAACGCAAACAATAGGCTTTTAGCAATAAGCTCTTTGCAGTAAACAATATGACATGAGTTTCTAGGAAAGCCTGTAGGACTGGATAACAACCAAACAAGGCGGTTCAGCACACAGTGTTGAATAAGCATCCATCGCTTGCGGCGTTGCACCGCAAGCGAGGATAAAGACGAGGACTAGCTGCGCGGCGTGTACTGACCCACTCCAATCCACTTATAGGTGGTGAGTGCTTCTAAGCCCATTGGGCCTCGAGCATGCAACTTTTGAGTCGACACAGCCACTTCAGCACCTAAACCAAATTGGCCGCCATCGGTAAAGCGCGTGCTCGCATTAATATAAACTGCTGCCGAATCCACTTGATTAATAAACTGCTCAGATGCTTGCAGGCTATCGGTCAATATGCCCTCTGAATGACCACTAGAGAAACGGCGAATATGGCTTATCGCTTGATCAATATCTTCAACCACGCGCACGTTGATACTTAAACCAAGCCATTCCTGCTCATAGGTATCATCACTTGCTTGTTGCACATTAACCGCTAATTCATCAGCCAAATCTTGCGTGACCGGACAAGCATAAATAGCCACTTGTTGCTGTTGCAACTTGGCGAACAAAGATGGAGTCAGCAACTTGGCAACATCTTGATGAATCAATACCGTATCAAGTGCATTACAAACCGTAGGCCGCTGGACTTTGGCATTAATAATCACTTCAATTGACTTATCAAGGTTAGCGGCACTATCAACATATAAGTGACAGATACCAATCCCGCCCAATATAACCGGAATAGTCGCTTGCTCAGCACACAATCTTTGCAAGTTTTGTCCACCACGAGGCACGATCATATCGACATATTTATCTAGCTTGAGTAGGCCTGAAACCAGGCTACGATCAGGGTTTTCTATTAACTGCACAACATTTTCAGGCAAACCTTGCTTAGCAACCGCTTGGCGAATGGAGCGACTAATAGCTTGATTTGAATTAAGCGTCTCTTTACCACCACGAAGAATAACGGCATTACCGGTTTTTAAGGCAAGCACTGCAATATCGACAGTGACATTCGGGCGAGCCTCGTAAATCACTCCAATAACACCAAGTGGCACGCGGCGGCGAGACAAACGCAGGCCATTATCCAGCACTTGGCTTTCAAGCTCAGTTCCTACGGGATCAGCTAAATTGATGACATTATCGATATCTGCAATGACTGCTGCTAATCTTTGCTCATCAAGCAACAGCCTATCAATCATCGCATCACTCAGACCATTTTGTTTAGCAAGTTCAATATCAACCAAGTTAGCAGCAACGATGGTATCTGTATCAGATCGAAGTTGATTGGCAATGGCTTGCAATAGCTGTTGCTTTTGCTTACCGGTTAATGTGGCCAATGAATAACTGGCCTGCTTTGCTTGCTGACCTAGCACCTCTAGGTATTCGTTTTGCTGCTCACTCACCGTATATCTACCTCAATCAATAATCCATAAATCTTTAAGCGGCTCTAGAGCACCACCATATCATTTCGATGTACAACCGCATCGCCATAGTCATAGCCCAAAATAGCTTCAATATCGTCGGAATGCTGACCGGCTATTTTGTTTAAATCTCTAGCACTATAACGTGTCATTCCTCTGGCGTATTCACGCCCCTGTTCATCGACAATTTGCAGAGTTGCACCTCGCTCAAATTGTCCCGACACCTCAATAATACCTTTAGACAACAAGCTGCGCCCTTTGGCGGTTACCGCCTGCACGGCACCGCTGTCCAAAACCACTTTTCCTTTGGTGGCTGGACCGGCTAGAATCCACTGTTTGCGGCTTTCAAGCGGATTTTCTAAGGCAGTAAAATGAGTGCCAACTTGTTGCTTGCATAGCGCATTCGCTATCACATCTTGCTGATGCCCCGATGCAATGACTACTTCAATGCCTGCCCGGCGAGCAATATCCGCCGCTTCCAGTTTGGTAGCCATACCGCCAGTCCCTAAACCCGACACCGCACCACCGGCAAGCATACGTAAACTGTCATCAATGTTTACTACTTGTTTAATCAGCTTGGCATCTGGGTTACTACGAGGATCGGCATCAAATAGGCCCTTTTGATCGGTAAGTAGCACTAGCAAGTCGGCATCACACAATAATGCCGCTCGGGCCGATAAGTTATCGTTATCGCCCACTTTAATTTCAGTCGTCGCTACCGCATCGTTCTCGTTGATAATCGGAATGATACCTTGCGCAAGCAGCGCATTTAACGAGTCACGGGCGTTAAGATAGCGCTCGCGGTCATGAAGATCGGCACGGGTGAGCAGTAACTGGCCAACATGCAAACCGTATAAAGCAAACAGTTGTGACCAAGCTAAAATGAGTTGGCTTTGCCCGACTGCGGCCAGCAACTGTTTATTGGCCATGGTATCAGCTAGTTTGGGATAGCCTAAATGCTCCCTGCCAGCAGCGATAGCCCCTGACGTACAAAGCACCACTTCCACGCCTGCTTTCATCATCTGTGCCATCTGCCTTGCTAACTCAACCATATGTGCACGGTCCAATTTATTGGAACCTGAAGTCAACACACTGGTACCTAACTTTACCACCACACGGCGATAACCAATCTCACTCAAATTCATGCTAGTTACGAAGAAAAAATGTCGGGTTTAGGTTTATACCCAATCTAATAAGAAAATGATAGCGGCTCAGTAAATTATGGTGATTTAGGCAGGTTTAGTTGCAAGAAATGCATTAAAAAGGGCCATCAACTGGATGACCCTTAATTACAGCGGTAAAATCGACAATCAAATTAGCCGTAGATGAATTTACCAATAAACAACGCAGCTAAAACCACTACCCCAGCGCTAAGATCTTTATAACGGCCACTAAACAGTTTAATGACAGCATAAGAGATAAAGCCCATCGCAATGCCGGTAGCAATTGAGAACGTTAGTGGCATCAAGATACACACTACAACAACGGGGGCAGCTTCAGTTAAATCTTCCCATTCAACATGCACCAGTCCTGACATCATTAAAATTGCCACATAGAACAAGGTTCCCGCAGTCGCATAGGCTGGCACCATTCCCGCCAATGGCGAAATAAACAGTGACAATAAGAACATAACACCAACGACAACGGCAGTTAGACCAGTGCGGCCACCAGCACTCACACCAGCAGTACTTTCAATATAACTGGTGGTGGTTGAAGTCCCCAGCATTGCTCCGGCAATAGTTGCTGAGCTATCAGCAGTTAATGCGCGATTAAGACGTGGCAAACGGCCCTTATCATCTAAAAAGCCACCACGTTGTGCGACGGCCACTAGCGTACCAGAGGTATCAAAAAGGTCTACAAACAGAAATGCAAACACGACAGATAGCATGCTAATTTCGAGGACACTCGACAGATCCATAGCCATAAATGTTGGCGCAAGAGATGGCGGAGCAGAAACTAAGCCGTTGTATTGCACATCACCAAAAAGTAGCCCCAATAAAGTAATAGACAAAATAGAGACAATAACCGCTGACTTCATCCCGCGATGAACTAGGGCAATAATCATGAAAAAGCCAAGTACTGCCATCACAGCAGGGAAAGCAGTGATATCGCCCATCGTGACGAGTGTTGCAGGCGACGCAACCACAATACCGGCACTTTTTAGACCAATAAGCGCTAAAAATAAACCGATACCCGCAGCGATACCTAAACGCAGCGACATGGGGATACTATTAACGATCCACTCTCTGATTTTCACCAAAGATAGAATAAGAAAACAGATACCAGACAAGAATACCGCACCTAAGGCCGTTTCCCAGCTATAACCCATTTCACCAACAACGGTATAAGTAAAAAAGGCGTTTAAGCCCATACCTGGTGCCAATGCAATCGGATAGTTCGCGACTATTCCCATGATCAAACAGCCTAATGCGGCTGCCAAACACGTTGCAACGAATACTGCGCCATGATCCATTCCCGCATCGGCTAGCATCATCGGATTGACAAAAATAATGTAAGCCATCGTCAAGAAAGTGGTTAACCCCGCAATCACTTCCTGCTTTAAGCTAGTTTGGTTTTCAGTAAGTTTGAACAGTTTTTCTAACATGGAACAAGGTTCCTTGAATTTATTATCGTTTTGAATAGGTAGGTGTACATGATCACCGCCCTTCACAGGCGATTGAACAGCGCTGATTATATACCGAACAGAAATAAATGTAAGAAAAGAGTTATAAGCAAGAACAATATGCTGCACTTAGCTGCTAAACCATGAATTTTAGGTAAAAAAAAGCCTGCTCAAAGAGCAGGCGAAGACATTTTCAAGTGTTCCGAAAGGAAAATGGTACCGCGCTAGCGGATGTCACTGGTAAATCGACACCAAGGTGGATCAATTTACAACTTGAGTCTACACACCCCAAATTGGGGAAAAGGTTGATGGATGATGCAACCACTTAAAATCAAGTGAACTCAAATAGGGGTTAAGTTCAAAGGATTAAGGGGTGATTAGCCCTTACTTAAAGCTCATTGCAAACAACCCGCCACGCAGCGCGTTAGTGTCAAACCAAGCATTCTGCCAATAAACGTGTTGTGTTCCAGTGTAAGACATAGTCAATACTCCTAACAAAGTTGTTAAATAAATACTCTAGTCAAACTTCGTACTGGTAACGGGGTCAATCATTACTAAGTACAGTAGAGTCAACTTGTCGCTCGATTCCTTGGAGAGTTATCAATCCTAGATAGACTTAGAGGTGGAAGGCACCTTGCCTAACCAACGAGAGAGATTATAGCTAAATGTAGTTTTATTACAACAATTATTTTCAAAAAAGCTTAAAAAAGTTACTTTGCGTAATTTTACAACAAAAAATAACTGCTTTTGAGTAATTTTCAAACAACTGAAATAAAACAAAAAGCCTTACTAACAATGCGTTACCACATTATTAATAAGGCCTTTCGCTTTTTGGTGTAAAATTACAAAATATAATTAAACAAGCCGACAAGTGGCGCAGCAGTCGGTTTGCCGTAAAGTGGATCGCCTTCCGTCGCGCTACCGGCGATATCAATATGGGTATAGGCGATTGGATTTGCACTCGCTAATCCATGTTGATCTAACCCAGATGCTTTCAATAAAAACGCTGCAGGATATTGGTGGCCTCTTGCCGTAATAGAAGAAGGCGCATTATTGGATGAAATACAATCAGCAGCATTAGAAGGATCGACGATTTTACCAAAGTCTTCTTTACGTAGACGCGAAACTTCGACAGCTTCTCCCCACTGCTCACTCACAGATTGTAGCTTTTCAGCCACCCCCTGTTTTCTGGCTACACTGTTCTCCACCAGTGCAGTATAGCCACCATAAGCTCTAACGACATGGCCTGTTAACGTTGCCACTGAAAACATTTGTGGTGCCACGGCCTTCTCGGCTTTAGCTTTTAGGTGAGACAATAAGTCCGCTAATACTAAGCGCCCTTCGGCATCGGTATTACCAATACGAACAGATACACCTGCATGACTAGTAATAATTTCGTCAGTGACAAACGCTTCGCTGCCAATACTATTGCGAACTAACCCCAGCTCAGCAATCACCCTAACTCCCTTAGGCTTTAACAGTGACAAAGTTTTCATGAGCCCTGCAACTGCAGCCGCGCCACCTTTATCACGGCTCATACCTGCCATAGCACCGCCTACTTTAAGATCGGCACCACCGGTATCATAGACCACACCTTTGCCAGCAAATAGATAAGTGGCGTTAATCTCACCTTCTGGGCAATACTCCACTTTAACAACACGGGGCTGATGACGCGCCACCGCAAATGAGCTGCGGCCGACAGCACTCAGTAAAGGATAGTCACGCTCAAGTACATCTCTGTCTTCAACCACAGATACCGTTAGGCCTGAGTCTTGATAAGCATCAACACAATACTGAGCAAATGCTGGTGCTGACATGCGCTCAGGTTCTGTACCACAAAGATCGCGGGCTAAATTACGGCCAGCTTCTAGGGCATTGAGCAACTCACTTTGCTGCTCAGTATGTAAAATACCAATGGCTTCAAAATCAGGAGTATCACCGCTAACTTCACGGCGTTCTAGGGCAACCCACGACTCTTGACCGATTGCCAATGCTGCCACTTGCAGTCCATATTGGTATTGTTCATTACTGGCTTTATCCACCACAAGCAAAGGTTTGTTAGCACCTGCTTGCTTAGCCAAGTTAATGCCTGCACGAGCTGCATCAGCATATACGCGAACATCAGCATAATCGTCACCGCCGTTAAGCACAGGTGAGATCACTAAACGCCCACCAGCCAATCCAGGCGCCATTAACAAGGTGGCACTTTGACCAACACGATGATCAATATTCGCACCATGATTGGCTAATAAAGTTATCTCGTCGATAGCTAAAGCTGCAACATCGGTGGCAACCACAACCACCGCATCCCAGCCTTCCCCTTCAAAGATAGCTTGAGGGTCGTTAACATCGATAAAGTTTATCTGCGCCATACCTATTCCTTATGCTTGTGTCTTTTATAATAATTGCTGTGCATTATTCACCGTATTAACCATAAAGCCAACTGCTTTTATGGGCATCTTTTCAGCAGTTGGCAACTTAGTATGACAGTTAACACCAAACGCCTTCTACCCTTGGCCTCCACTCGCCTCATACTGTGATAGACTAAGTCAAATTTGACCTCGTTATCGCTTTAAATAGGGGAGTTATCTGTGACCACATTAAGTCAATTACAACCACAACCACTTTGGCAATGGTTTGAACAGATCTGCGCAATACCACATCCATCAAAACATGAACAAGCACTTAGCAGCTACATCCAAAACTGGGCGAAAGAAAAGCAGCTAGACATCGTTGAAGATAAAGTCGGTAACCTCATCATTAAAAAGCCTGCGACTGCAGGTATGGAAAACCGTAAAACTGTTGCTCTGCAAGCCCATATTGATATGGTGCCACAGAAAAATGCCGACAAAGTCCATGATTTCGAAAAGGACCCCATTGAAGCATACGTTGACGGCGATTGGGTAAAAGCGAAAGGCACTACCTTAGGTGCTGATAATGGTATTGGTATGGCGTCAGCACTGGCAGTATTAGGCAGCGACACCATTAGCCATGGTCCGCTTGAAGTATTACTAACCATTGATGAAGAAGCTGGTATGACTGGCGCCTTTGGTCTAGAAGCTGGTTATTTGGATGCTGATATCCTCATTAACACAGACTCTGAGCAAGAGGGTGAAATTTACATGGGTTGTGCGGGTGGCGTGGATGCTCAAATCAGCCTACCACTAGTATGGCAAGCGCCAGAGCCAAGCAACCAAACTTTTAACCTTGCACTATCTGGTCTTAAAGGCGGCCACTCGGGTGTTAACATTCACCTTGGCCGCGGTAACGCCAACAAACTACTGGCGCGTTTCCTATTTGACCACGCCAATGAGCTGGCCATTGAGCTCACCGCATTTAGCGGCGGTTCTTTGCGTAACGCCATTCCACGTGAAGCCAACGTCAGCTTTATGATCCCAAGCGACAATGTTGACCGCCTACACGCCTTGATTGAGTCATACACCCAATTGGTACGTGAAGAGCTCGCCATTGCCGACCCAGATATGCAGATGACACTAACCGCAACAGATGCTGCCACTCAAGTCATGAGTGAAGCGACTCAAGATAGTCTACTGAACCTACTCAATGCTGCCCCAAATGGTGTGATCCGCATGAGCGATGAAGTAGAAGGTGTGACTGAAACTTCATTAAATGTCGGTGTGATCAGCACTGAAACAGAATCTGTTGAAGTGTTATGCCTAATTCGTTCGTTGATAGATTCGGGTCGTGAACAAGTTGAAGGTACCTTAACTGCTCTGAGTCGTTTAGCAGGAGCTGAAGTGGAATTCAGTGGGGCTTACCCAGGCTGGAAACCAGACAATAGCTCACCAGTCATGGCAATTGTCAGAGACACTTACGAAGCCATCTACCACAAAGAGCCTGTGATCATGGTGATCCACGCTGGACTTGAATGTGGGCTATTTAAAAAGCCATACCCAGATATGGACATGGTATCGATTGGCCCCACCATCCGCTACCCACATAGCCCAGATGAAAAAGTATTAATTGAGACAGTCGACCAATACTGGAAGCTACTACTCGCTGTGCTAGAGCGTATTCCAGCTAAGAGCTAACTTAGCCAAACAATAAAACACCTTTAAGTTAACAAAACGCCGATAATTCCTATCGGCGTTTTTTATTACAACAAAAAATTGTCATTTACTTTGAAATTAGGTCATCAATCTCGTCAAATAAATCGAGTAAGTTAATCTCAAGGCTTTTACCTTCAACTGCCTTTATAAAGTCGTTACGGAAATCTAGCGGAAGCCTTTGAAACTTCTCTTCCTTGGCAATCATTTCTAAAGACAAATATTGGAGCTTTAAACTATCAAGGTTAAAAGAAGAGCTTTGCAAAGCATGTGCGAGTGAGATTAACTCTGAGCGAGCTGAGCAGTCTACAATGCGCTTGTCTTTTAAATAAAAAATACTCACAGCGACTTCATCACGTTTAAACCTTTTTAAATCAGCAGCCATGACTGGCTGTTTTTGTTTTTCAAGTCTAATACAATCTGAAACTTTTAATTCATACTCGCTATAATGCTTTGGCTGCGCTACAACATCGAAACTCATTACTACTACACCAAATATAAGGCTTTGCAATCTAGCGTGTTTCATTATAAACACACCTCCAAAATTTCAACTCATTTTGCGAAAGTTCACTTGATTTTAAAATTACCATTTCGCCAGCAATGTCACTTGTTTTGCGCCTAAGAATAGGCCTGGAGGAAGCCATAGCCTTACCGAGCAAATCGAAATCAGTCGTCTTTATTTTGTAGGATGCAGATACAGGTCCATTTTTGGTAAAAATATCATTCAGCACAGAAAGCCCTAATGTAATAGTTAACCAATTTGCTCGCTTGGTTAACTCTCTCATTTCTCGTATCGCTTCTTTACTTTCCGAACCAAATCGTAGGCCATCAATTAAACAGGTCATACTTCCTCCTTGAATACCTTATCAACGCAGCAAATAAATCCTTTTATAAGCTATAACTTAGTTAGTTTCTATCTCAAAAAAACTAACATACTACCTATTAATTACTATCCCCCAAAAGTATCTCCATTGTAATTCTTAAATGCCTTTTTCTCATGAATTACCCTATAAAATAAACTAGGAATTTTCTCGAGACCCAGAAGTCATTAACCACTTTGAGGTGTAACCTGCGCTAGCAAACAGAAAAACCACCCCAGCTAACCAAGGTAAGCCTCCTTCCCAGCCCGTCCATTTGATTTGCGCAAAACCAAACACAAAGATGTACGCCACAATCCCCCAAACCAATACCACACTCAGTAAACTTCCAAATTGTGAAGACATAACTTTCCTTTGTTTATATCTAAGGGCGTTACCAAGCACGTAACGCCTTACTTTAATTAAGTGGTCAGTGCTTTTGATAGGCAAATTGAACGGCTTACACCAATATATTTGCCATACGCACATGATTCTGAATATGAATGACGCGTATAGAAATTAACTGCTTTTTCATTAACTCGACGTGTCGATAACACCGCTTTTCTATAGCCTTTTTCAATTGCATACTTTTCAAGCTGATGAAGTAGATAGGTTCCAGCGCCTGATTTATTTGAGTACATTCGCTTAAGCTCACAAACTTCAACTTGATGATATCGAAACACACCACAGGCCACAGCTTTACCATTTTGATAAACCACAATACATCCATCTGTGGATGGTTCAAAGGCGTCAGCTGAAAATGAGCTTTCACCAGAATCACTGGTGATGTCGCTAAGGGATGAGTTTAGCTCAGTAATAAGCCGTATAAAATCACTATGGTTGGGTGCTACTTTGATACTTTCGAACTTCATTGTTGCTGTGCTACTCACATTTAACGAGTTTAAGTTTGTTAGGTGAAATCATCCGTATATCTTCGCTACGTTGAATAACTTCGCCATTTTGAATAACTAAATGCTACTCGGACTAAAAGTTACTTTTACTAAATGCTGCTCGGACTAAAAGCTACTTTCACGAAATGCTACTCGGACTAAAAGTCACTCTGCGTAACTTCTCCACCTTGAGTAGCTTCACCATTATGAGAAACGTAATTCCAAACTAGGGGCACTTTGCAGCTAATCCTTGACCATCCAGCCCAAGGGGTATTCAGCAGGTAGCAAAGAGTATCACCCTCTATTTTACGCTGCGTTTATCATAATAATATTAGCAACTTAACAGAACATCACTTTTTCTACAATCGCTCATTAGATAGGGAAAAACAAGACGTTTTTGCTAAGCGGCCATGGATGGTATCAAGCATTCCTCTGCTGCATCAGTACATACCACGCCGGTATACGACACTTCTACCTATTAATTACTGGCCACTTCCACTAGCAATCACTAAATCCAACATAAAAGTTTAGTAAAACAAACTTGGTTACTCTGTCATCAACCTAAATTTGATGCCTCGCCTTGAGCATATTGACTCAAGTAGCAGCTAAGGAGCCATGATGAAGAAAACCACATTAGCACTATCGTTGTTTGTGACCGCAAGTGTCAGTGCGACCACTAGCTACCATCAACCTGATGAACAGATGATAAATAATTTAGCACCTTATTCTGTTGAAGTGGCTGAATGGGAAAAAGCGCAAAATATGCGCTTTGTCATGGCTGACGCTCACTTGTATCACCACTATGCACTAGTACAACCAAAACAAAAAATGCCAATGAAAGTGGTTGGCGGTTTTGACCCAGCGAAAATGATGGTCGATGATATTAGACCCAATAAACAGATCTCTATGTATAACGTCATGCGTGACCGCGCTGCGATTCAGTCCTATGTGATCATGAACAAGCACGGCGAAATCATTGCCGAAGACTATTGGTCTAACACTGAGCCGACCACGCAACATCACATAATGAGTGCCCACAAATCATTTAGCTCAATGTTAGCTTTTGCTGTGGCTGAAGCAGGATATTTCTCGATGGCGGACCCTATTGGTAAACATGTACCGGAAATGCGTGGTACCCAATTTGAAAACGTAAGTATTCAGCACTTCAGTGATATGACAGCTGGTATCTGGGATCTGCCTAAATCAAGGGAGAACTATCATAACTGGGGTATGGATGGCTTAACTACTGGCTCATGGGATTCGGCAATGGCGGTATCAGTCGGCTATAACGGGCTGGTCAAAAATGAGCAAGGACAGTTAGTGCCCCCAACCGACGCCTATGGTCAACTCAATGATTTTTCTGAGTGGCTACAGATGTTTGTTAAGCAAGTTAAACCCGCTGCACCTGCTGGCGAGTTTTATGCTTATCGCGATGTCAATACGGAAATGCTAGGCCGTGTTGTTGTCAATACCACTGGCCTACCCTACGCTGAAGCCTTCGACAAGTTTATTTGGTCTAAAGGTGGCTTCAACCACCCAGTGAGCTTCTTTGTCAACCAACAAAAAGAGTCCGCTGCATCAGGTTCAATGAATGTGACAGCAAGAGATTTTGCACTTGGCGCTTACCTAATGGTTAACGAAGGTAAAAACTGGCTAGGTGAGCAAGTGATCCCTAAAGCCTATATTGATGCGGTTAAACAAGGCGATGACGTTGTCAAACAAGCCTGGGATAAGCGTGAATATGAGGCAAAAGTTTATCCTCAGGCATTTTATAAAAACCAATGGCGTACCGTCACAGACCCACAATCCGGTCGCACGTTCTCAACCATGATTGGCGTCAATGGTAACTTCTCAGCGTTTGAGCATGAAAGCGGCAATATTATTGCCCTACAGGGGGCCTATAGAGAGCCTACAGGTTTTGCTTATGTACAAGTTTATGTTCGAGATGTCATTCAGCCGATCTTCGCTCAACTGCGTCTTCAGCAACAAGCGAAACAGTAATACCAATCGGCATAAAATAGCCTGCGCGGTTAAAACGTCTGAACAAAAAAGCCAGCACTTAGCTGGCTTTTTTGGGCATAGTCACCTTTCCTGATTAAATCTTGCTCTGGTAAAGCTGCCTGGCCAAACGCATTTTAACGCGCAAGTGACAGGTGGCGAGTTGTTACCACCTAGTCAGCTAAGCAATCTCGCGCTCAACAAGCAATAAAGCTAACGACCTAATGGTTTTCTCAAGCCGATGCGGCTATAACCTTTGGGGAAATCTTCGAATCGCGTGAACTCACTGTAGCCTAGGCTCAAATAAAAACCGGGCGCTTGCCAGCTTTGCGTCCATAACCATAACCCTGATAACTGCTGCTCGATGGCATAAGACTCGGCAGTTTGCATTAATTGCTTACCGATGCCCGTACCGCGGCCAACCTCATCGACCCACAGTTCATCAATATAAAGCCAATCCCATAATAATTGTCCAGTAAGAGCGGCAATCAACTTACCCTGCTCATCAACTAGCGTCCAATTAAGCCAATCGCACTCATAGTCCGGGGCTTGTTGCGCTTGACTGTGACGCTCAAAACCCGCTGATAGCTGCAGTTTTATCTCAGAGTCTAATTTGCCTGGTGAAAATTTAATGTTTGTCACTGCCAGCTCCATAATGACGTTAAAAAACGGTTGTGGTAATAAGGCGTTTAAACCAACACCCTAATTAAATAACCTAGTATCAGAAGCCTAGGTCTAACTGCGGCGTAGGCGCACTAATTTGCTGGGGCGAGTTCGACGCACTTGCCAACCCCACTGAAACCCCCAATAAGCGGATTCCACGGCCTTCTCGGCGATCCATTGCTTGCTCTAGCAGTTGATAAAATAAGTTAACTGACACCTCATCGCTACGATGCTCAATAGTCGTTTGCTTAAAGTCGTCAAACTTCAACTTAACCACTTGTTTATGTATCGGTCGTGATTTAGCACTGCGGGTAACTCGCGCACCAAGCTCTTGAATAAGCTGCGGCATCACCGCTTTGCACTGCTCTAAGGTATGGATATCTTTAGCAAGCGTCGTCTCCACGCCAACAGATTTACGCTCACGATGGGTTGATAATGCTCTTGGGTCTATGCCTTGAGCACGTTCAATCAGCACATGACCAAATTTACCAAAACGCTGAATAAGGGTTTCATGATTGTAATTTTGTACATCCTCACAAGTGAGCAGCCCCATCTGCTCAAGTTTGCTTGCCGTCACTTTACCCACGCCCGGGATTTTAATCAGCGGTAAGCTTTTAACAAACTCAGGGATCATCTCCGGGGTAATGACAAACTGGCCATTGGGCTTATTCAGATCAGAAGCAATTTTAGCCAGAAACTTAACCGGTGCGATCCCCGCTGAGGCCGTGAGTCCTGTTACCTCAAAAATCTCCTGTCTAATCGCCTCTGCAATTAACGTCGCTGAGCCACGATGTAGCTGACAATCAGTAACATCAAGATAGGCTTCATCAAGGGATAAAGGTTCAATCAAGTCGGTGTAACGTTCAAACACTTGGCGAATTTGTGCCGAAGCCTGCTTGTAGACATCCATGCGCCCTGGTACCAAAATTAAATCTGGACACAGTCGCAATGCATAAGCGGACGCCATTGCTGAACGCACGCCAAATTGTCTCGCTTCATAGTTGCAGGTGCTAATCACCCCACGTCGATCGCTACGTCCACCCACTGCGATCGGTTTGCCACGCAACTCTGGAAAGTCACGCATCTCCACCGCTGCATAAAAGCAGTCCATATCGACATGAATTATTTTTCGCACTGGGCACCTCCAAGTTTAAATATACTGTACATTTAAACAGTGCTCAACCAAGAAGTGGGCCAATGGCAAGTTTTTAGCTGCAAACGTGATATGCAAGCAAGCTAACTAGATAAGGATCGCGAAAAATAGGCTTAGCAAAACTCGTTTCAAACCGTTATTAAAAGCAGAGCATTAAGCAGAAAAAAAAGCAGCCTCATGGGCTGCTTTTTGTCGCGATAATACCAAGTGTTGAACGTTAAACTTTAAACTGCTGGATATTCTCAGACAAAGCAACCGTCACTTGCTGGAACTCCCTTAAGTTTTCAGTTAAGGCTTCGCTTGAAGCCAGTGACTCGTCAGATAGTCCACGTACATTTTCAACATTACAAGCCACCTCTTCAGCAACAACCGCTTGCTGACCAATAGCAGAAGTGATCTCGATAGTCTGTTGCTGAATCGCAGAGATCGCACTAGAAATACTGCTTAGCGCCCCTTCAACCTGTGTGGTTAGATCCTGACCAATATTAGCTTGCTCTACGCCAGATTCCATCACTTGCTCAGCTTCAAGCGCATTTTGTTGCAAGGTTTGAATAATCTCTTGAATATTGGCAGTTGAATCTTGGGTTCGAGAAGCCAACGTTCTCACTTCATCTGCAACTACCGCAAAACCTCGCCCTTGCTCTCCGGCTCGCGCCGCCTCAATGGCCGCATTCAATGCCAATAGGTTAGTTTGCTCAGCAATGCCACGAATAACACTGAGCACTTCACCAATCTGCTCAGAACTGGTTCTTAAATGTCTCACCACCCCTGCAGCTTCTATCACTTGCTGTGACAGAGACGCCATGCCTTGGCTAGCTTTGGCAACAATGGCTGTGCCAGCCGATGATTCAGATTCCGCCTGTTCAGCAAACTTAGCGGCACGCTGGGCACTGTTAGCCATCTCTTGTGAAGTGTGTGCCATTTCAGTTGCAGCTGTCGCTACAGAAGCAATTTCTTGTTTCTGTTTAGAGACGCTTACCAATGCTTGCTCACACACTGAAACCGCATTCTCAACGCCTACATCGACTTTTTCCGTCAGGCTCTGAGTCTGCTGCAACATGGTTTGTACTTTCACTGCAAACTGATTAAAGGCATCGCCTAACTGGCCGAGCTCATCTTCACGCTGCATATGAATCCGCTTAGAGAGATCGCTGTCACCTTCCGCGATATCTTTCATGGCATCAAGCAGTTTATTAATTTGTGCTCTAAAGGGAATTAACATTAACCAAACGGTCGCACCGACTAACAACATAATGCCGATGGCTAGAATCGTTGCACTCCAGGCTGCTTCATCCACAGGAGCTTCAATCACATCCATAGGTAACATGAAACCTAGATACCAACGTTGCTCAGGGTAATCCGCACCCACACTGACATAACTAACACGTTGCTCAACGCCTTTATAGGTGACGTTACCAAACCCAGCACTGCCACTGCCATGGCGTGCCATTTGCTGTGCTAATTCGCCAAAACCTTGGGTCTGATTAAACTGAGTATCGACTTTTCTCGCATCGGTACCTGGTGGAAATGACTCCGTAAACCCTGGGAAATAAACGAGCTTACCGCCTTCTGTGATCAGAAAAGCTTGTCCTTGACCTTGATACTTAAGGCTTGCCAGTAATTCACTACCAATGGTATCAATCAAAATATCCATACCACCGATACCGATAAACTGACCTTGAGCGTTACGGATCACCGACTTAACCGTGGCCGAAATCGAACCATCATTGGCGTCTACGGCAGGATCAGTGACATACATACCATTGATATCAATGCCCTCTTGCCACCAAGGACGCTTATTGGTGAAATAATTGGCATCGTTGTAGCGGCCATTTAAATCAAAGTACTCAAACGTATTGGCCGAGCCAAAAAATACCGACTTAATATCACTATCAGTATCTGAGAAGTGACGGAAAAACTTCACCACATTTTGATATTGAGGGTCATTATCAATGTTACTTAAGCGGCTATTGTATTGGCTAAACCAATCAACCACTTCAGGGGAGGAAAATATCGAATCAACCAATTTGGCTTTAGTGAGGAAGTAGCTGCTGACTTCGTGGGATTTAAGGGTAACTAGGCTAGATAAGTCGGTGTCAATTTGCTTTCGAGTTCGATCACTTTCTGCGCTAACCAAATAGGCCGACACCAATACTAACAAAACAGCTAATGCACCTACTATGGCGACGACCAACTGTAAGCTTAATGAGCGTTTAATCAGTCCCATTACATGTCCTTATTTATCATTATTCTTATACAATCAACCTATTAATCTACCAGATTTCAATTTAGATTTAATCGTGAAATGTGACCGCTCGCACAAATAAGTAGGATGCATCACCACTAACGGGTAATACAGTACATTGAATTAAAAAAGAGGTAATTAACAATACAAAGACAATAATACAGGGGCAAAAACAGTGTATATCGCAGAGTAAAAACACAAAAATCGCACCCTGTACATTGGCTTGAACAAGATGCGATTTAGGTTGGCAAAGCGCTAACTACATTTTCGTTTGTAGGTAGTTCTGTAACCCAATCTTGTCGATAAGCCCCAATTGCTTTTCTAACCAATACATATGATCAGATTCGGTTTCATCCAAAAGCACTTCCAAGATCTCTCTGGTTTGATAATCTTGCTTGCTTTCACACAGCGCAATAGCTTTACGCAGGTTATCCGCCACCATGTATTCGTACTCGAGATCATTTTTAAGCATCTCTGCTGGCGTCTTACCAATTTTCAATGGTTCACGGCTAGCCACGTCTGGCGTACCGCCTAAAAACAAAATGCGCTGGACTAGCTTTGCAGCATGTTCTTTCTCATCATCTGATTCATGGGAAATGCGTGCATGTAGTTGCTCTAGTCCCCAATCTTCATACATAAGACCATGGACAAAGTACTGATCCATTGCCGAAAGTTCACCAGTCAACAAACCGTTTAGTGTATCAATAACCTCTTGATTACCTTTCATCTCGATCTTAGTCCTTATCCATTTGTGATTGTAAGTAGTTTTGAATACCTGTCATGCCAATAAGCTCTTGCTGCGCATCGACCCAATCCAAGTGTTCTTCTTCATCATCAAGCAACTTTTCTAATAGTTCACGGCTAACATAGTCTTGTGCTTGTTCGCACACTGCAATAGCGGCTTTTAGCTGAGGGATTTGTTGTTCTAGCAACGCTTTATCACAAGCCAACATCTCTTCGCTATGCTCACCAATACGCAACTTTTCAAGTTGTTGTAGGTTGGGCAAGCCCTCAAGAAACAAAATACGCTCAATTAACTTGTCAGCATGTTTCATATCTTGAATCGACTTTTTGTAGGCGCGCTCATTCAGCTCACCAAGTCCCCAATTCTTGAACATACGTGCATGTAAAAAATACTGGTTAATCGCGGTTAACTCGACGGTTAACACTTTATTGAGCTGAGCGATAACGGTTGGCTCGCCTTTCATGTTGCTCTCCCTTTGAAAATTGATCTAAATCAAAAAGCAGAATAATACACTTTTCACTAAAAAACAAATTTTCCTTTTATTACAACCACTTAATAATGATAAGCGTTAGCGTTTACAATTAGACCTTGTTAAAGTAGTGGCACTTTCGACCAAATTAAAGGCACAAAAAAAGCACCCGTAGGTGCTTTTTATCCGCAATTGCCCGTTACAAAATACGGTCTTTGGTTAGTTTTTCATTGCGCTCTGCTTCTTCAGCCATACGCGCTTTACGCTTATCACATGGATCATCACAGTCACAGGCTTTATCGATACCTAACGCACCTAGCCCGCCACAACTACCAGCAACCGCTTTACGCTTAATAATGTAGCCTATCGACATCAAAACAAAGAACAGCAATAACACGACAAATGCTGCAATAAAGGTGCTCATGTTAACTCTCCAATCTAACTTTCGCCGCCTAGCTAAGTTAAAAGTAATATTTGGCGCTAATCTTTATCGTTCCGTAACATTGTTAACGCTTTATGCTTCACATTATACACGGTTCAAACTCTGAGATCATTGCTCACTTAGTTGACGTAAGGTTTGAACGCATCGCTATAATGCACTTTAAAACCATCTGCTTGTTTTTCGATGAGCATAATGGCGAGCTGTTCTTCTTTAGCCAGTTGCAGTGACTTCTCAACCCCTAACACCATTAGTGCCGTGGCATAGCCATCAGCCACCATAGATTGAGGATGCAATACAGTAACTGAAGCGAGATGGTGATCAATCGGGTAGCCATCACGAGGATCGATCAGATGAGAAAAACGTCGCCCTTCTTCTTCATAATAATTACGGTAATCACCCGATGTAGCCATCGCCACATTACCAGGCTCTATCACTAACTGTACTTGACGCTCATCCACATCGGGCTGTTCAATCGCAACTCGCCATGGGGTGTCATCTGCTTTAACCCCATAAAGGCTTAACTCACCGCCAATCTCGACCAAATAACCTTTAGGTTGATAGCGGCTCAAAATTTGCGCGACTTTATCAACCCCAAAGCCCTTAGCTATTGATGATAAGTCAACATATAAATCTGGGATTGCTTTTCTTAGCTTTAAACCGTCTAAATGCAAATGCTCGATACCAGTCTTTGCTTTAGTGGTATCAATCAAGGTTTGCGATGGAATGGAGGTGGGACGTTTATCAGGACCAAATCCCCAAAGGTTAACTAGCGGACCTAAGGTGATATCCAATGCGCCGTCAGTTTTATGATATAAATCGATTCCTTCTTGAATCACCAATGCGGTATCAGCTGATACCGTCACAGTTTCATTAAGACGCAACTGATTAAATTTCGATAATTCGGAATTGTTACGATAAGTCGACATTTGATTGTTGATTTGCTCTAACGCTAAATCAATTTCAGCCTGCAACAATTGCTGATTAGGCACACGTTCACCCGGTACCATCTTAATATGATAAGTGGTGCCCATGGTTTCACCACTGAGTGAAATCAGTTTTGGCTGTTGCCCACATGCTGAAATAAAAAAGGTTAGCCCAACGAGGACTAACCGATTTGTTAAGGCCTTAATCATATGACCAATATCCTTTATAACGCTAAAACTACAGATGACAGCCTTATCGATAAGGCTGTCATTTATTTGCGTAGATACTATCTAAGCCGTAGCAGATTATCCACCGAAATCATCAAGTAGGATGTTTTCGTCTTCGACACCTAAGTCTTTAAGCATACCGATAACTGCTGCATTCATCATTGGTGGGCCACACATATAGAATTCACAATCTTCTGGTGCCTCATGATCACGTAGGTAGTTCTCATAAAGTACGTTGTGAATGAAGCCAGTATAGCCGTCCCAGTTATCTTCAGGCTGTGGATCAGACAGAGCAACATGCCACTGGAAGTTATCATTGGTTGCTGCTAGGCCATCGAAATCTTCTACATAGAACATTTCACGCTTAGAACGCGCACCGTACCAGAAGCTCATCTTACGCTTAGAATTTAGACGCTTAAGCTGATCAAAGATGTGTGAACGCATTGGTGCCATACCTGCACCACCACCAACAAACACCATTTCTGCGTCAGTTTCTTTAGCGAAGAACTCACCAAATGGACCAGAAATCGTCACTTTATCACCCGCTTTTAGGCTCCAAATAAATGAAGACATCTTACCGCAAGGTAGAGACAGATTACGTGGAGGCGGCGTTGCAATACGTACGTTAAGCATGATGATACCTTCCTCTTCAGGATAGTTCGCCATCGAGTATGCACGGATTGTTTCTTCGTCTACTTTAGATTCTAACTTGAAGAAGCCAAAGTGTTCCCAGTCGCCACGGTACTCTTCAGGTACGTCGAAGTCAGCGTACTTAACGTGATGCGCAGGGGCTTCAATCTGAATGTAACCACCAGCACGGAACGGTACTGATTCACCATCAGGAATCTGTAGCTTAAGCTCTTTAATGAAAGTGGCTTTGTTATCGTTAGAGATAACTTCACATTCCCACTTTTTAATACCAAAGATCTCTTCTTCAAGCTCGATTTCCATGTCGCTTTTCACGTTTACCTGACAAGATAAACGGCAACCACCACGGGCATCGCCTTTAGAGATATGGTCTAGCTCTGTTGGCAAAATATCGCCGCCACCAGACTTAACGATTACTTTACACTGACCACAAGAGCCACCGCCACCACAGGCGCTTGACACGAAAATACCGTTGTCAGCAAGCGCGCCAAGTAGCTTTCCGCCTGCGCCAGTTTTAATTGCTTTATCAGCATCATCATTAATGCCAATAGTAATATCACCACTTGGTACTAACTTTGATTTGGCGAACAAAATAACCAAAACCAAAACCAATACAATCGCGGTAAACATAGTCACACCGAGATATACATCGATTGGTGTAGATTCAAGAATACCCATTAACTTATCCTTTAAGGTTCAAATTAAGATGTCGTTATGTGCCTCTTAAAGAGACACACCTGAAAACGACATGAAACCTAGAGCCATCAAACCAGCAGTAATAAAGGTAATACCTAAACCACGCAGTCCGTCAGGTACATCAGCGTATTTCATCTTCTCACGGATACCAGCTAGCAATACCACAGCCAATGCCCAACCAATACCTGAACCGATACCAAACACTAAGCTCTCGCCTAGGTTGTAGTCACGTTCAACCATGAAGGATACCGCACCAAAAATTGCGCAGTTTACTGTGATAAGTGGTAAGAAGATCCCCAATGCGTTGTATAGCGGTGGGAAATACTTATCTAACGTCATTTCAAGAATTTGAACTAGCGCTGCAATCACACCGATGAAGGTAATGAACTTAAGGAAGCTCAAATCTGCATCTGGTACGCCAGCCCAAGCTAATGCACCTGGTGCAAGTAGGCCTTGATAAATAATTTGGTTAACAGGAACTGAAATAGCCAGTACCACAATAACCGCAACACCTAAGCCCATCGCAGTGGTCACTTTCTTCGATACCGCAAGGAAGGTACACATCCCAAGGAAGAAAGATAGGGCCATGTTTTCAATGAAAACAGAACGAATTAATAGACTAATATAATGTTCCATTGTGCTTACCCTTTTGCTTCTACTTGATCAGGCTTCATCGTACGGATGATCCAAATCAGAATACCGATTAGGAAGAACGCACTTGGAGGAAGCAACAATAGACCGTTTGGCTGATACCAACCGCCATCAGAAATCTTGCTTAAGATTTCAATACCAAATAGCGAGCCGTTACCAAAGAGTTCACGAACGAAACCGACCGCAATCAAAATCGCACCATAACCTAAGCCGTTACCTATACCATCCATCATACTCATCATAGGTGGTGTTTTCATGGCATAGGCTTCTGCACGGCCCATCACGATACAGTTAGTAATAATCAAACCAACGAATACCGACAGCTGCTTTGCAACATCATAGGCATAAGCTTGCAGCACTTGGTCTACCACGATTACCAATGACGCAATAATAGTCATTTGTACGATAATACGAACACTGCTCGGAATATGATTACGAATTAACGAAATAAACAAGTTTGAAAACGCGCAAACCGCAGTCAGTGCAATTGTCATTACAACCGCAGTTTCCATCTTACTGGTTACTGCCAATGCACTACATACGCCCAGAATTTGCAGGGCAATTGGGTTATTGCTAATAATCGGTCCTGTTAAGACCTCTTTTAACTCTTTAGCGTTAGCCATTATCCTAGCCCTCCGTTGCGAGCTTTCTCGATAAAGGGAGCGAAGCCCTCTTCACCTAACCAGAACTCAAGCGAGTTTTGAACACCGTTACCGGTTAGCGTGGCACCAGAAAGTGCATCAACACCGTGTTCAGAAGCGGCAACAGCTGGGTTTTTAGTTACGCTGATAGCTAAATCGCCATTTGCGTCATACAGCTTTTTACCTTTCCACTTAGCAATCCACAGTGGGTTTTGTACTTCACCACCTAGACCCGGAGTTTCACCCGCGCCGGTAAAGTCGTAATAAACCAAACTACGAATTGTATTTAAGTCGGCTTCTACCGCTAAGAAAGCAAACATGGTAGACCATAGGCCGTAACCTTTAACCGGAATAATCACGGTTGCAAGCTCACCACTATCATCTTTAACTAAATAGATAACACCTTGATTTGCAACACGCTTAACTGAAGCGATATCATTCTTTGGTTTGAATGATGTCGCTGGAGTACGAGCAGCTTTTTCAACATCAAATGTGTTGCCATCTACACCGTCAACCCAGTCGCCTGTCTTTAGATCAACGACTTTAGCTTCAACATACTTGTTATAAGCATTGATGATCTCAGTGCGCTCAACTTTGCCAGCCTTAGTATCAATAAGACCAGCGGCTTCAAGGATATACTTTTGCTTATCAAGCAGTTTGTTTTCTTGTTGGGTTGGCTTTAGTAGTACCGCAGCAGTTGATACCGCCACTGAACATACAAAACATAAACCAACAACAATGAATAATGTTCTTGCGAACGACTCTTTATTACTAGCCACGAGCAATCCTCCGCTTGATATTCGCTTGAACCACAAAATGGTCGAACAGTGGTGCAAATAGGTTGGCAAACAGGATGGCCAACATCATGCCTTCTGGGAATGCAGGGTTGATGACACGAATGAATACTGCCATCGCACCAATCAAGATACCGTATGCCCACTTCGCTTGGTTAGTGAATGAAGCAGAAACCGGATCCGTTGCCATGAACATCATACCGAATGCAAATCCACCCAAAACAAAGTGCCAGTACCAAGGCATTGCAAACATTGGGTTGGTGTCACTACCGATTAGGTTAAGTAGCATTGATACGGCAATCATACCGACCATTACACCACCGACGATGCGCCATGAAGCGATACGGGTATAAATGATAACTAGACCACCCAATAGGATTGCGGCAGTTGATACTTCACCAACAGAGCCTGGAATGAAACCGAAGAACGCATCCCACCAATCTTGAGTAAAGCCATACTCCAATGTACCTTGTGCCGCTTGGCTTAGTGCAGTTGCACCTGAATAGCCGTCAGCCACAACCCAAGTTGTGTCACCAGACATACTTAGCGGGTAAGCAAAGAATAGGAACGCACGACCCGCCAACGCAGGGTTAAGGAAGTTACGTCCTGTACCACCAAAGATCTCTTTAGCGACAACAACACCGAAGGTAATACCTAGTGCCACCATCCATAAAGGAATCGTTGCCGGTAGTGTCAATGCGAATAGCACTGAAGTAACAAAGAAACCTTCATTAACTTCATGGCCACGTACCGAGGCAAACAAGACTTCCCATATACCACCGACCACGAAGGTCACTGCATATATTGGTAAGAAGAAACAGGCACCGTACCACATAAGGGCTGGAATACCTGAAGCGGCGGTCAATTCGGTACCGAATAGGCCAAATAGCGCCACTTGCCATGTATCAGGTGTTGGGAAGCCAGCAGCCAATTGAATTTGTGCTTGCAAACCTACGTTGTACATACCCACAAACATTGCTGGGAAGGTACACGCCCAAACCGTGATCATCATACGCTTAAGATCGATATTATCACGAACGTGAGTGCGACCTTTGTTAACATGACCGGGTGTATAAAATACTGTGTATGCTGCTTCAAAAAGCGCATACCACTTCTCGTATTTACCGCCTTTTTCAAATTGCGGCTCAATACCTTTGAAAAACTCTTTCAAGCCCATTAGCCTTCCCTCACAATCGTGTCTAAGCAATCACGCAGATAAGACGCATAGTCATATTTGCCAGGACATACGAATGTACATAGTGCCAAATCTTCTTCATCCAACTCTAACGCACCTAAGGTAGCGGCACCGTCAATATCACCAGACACTAAGTCACGTAATAACATGGTCGGCAAAATATCCAACGGCATAACACGCTCGTAGTTACCAATCGGTACCATGGCACGATCAGAACCACCTGTGCTGGTAGTCATGTTGAACAAACGAGAAGGTGATAAATGTGCAAGGAATGCACGTGTAATTGAGTACTTTTGTGCGCCAGGCATCGCCCAACCGAAGAACTCTTGATTACGGCCTTCTTCAAGTAGTGAAACTTGATTATGGAAGCGACCGATAAAGGCATGGGCACCTTCTGCGGTTTTACCATTTAAGATAGAACCAGAAACCACACGAACATCGCCGTCAGCAGATTCGTTAGCCACTAACTCAGCGGTAGATGCACCGACATGAGTACGCACTAAGCGAGGTTTAACTGCCTTAGGGCCAGCTACTGCAACAACACGCTGCGTGGTAAGCTCACCTGTGGTAAATAAATGACCGATTGCAATCACATCTTGATAGCCAACATGCCAAACTGTGCGTTTTGCAGAAGCTGACATTAGGAAGTGGATATGCGTACCAACCAGACCTGCTGGGTGTGGGCCGGCAAATTCTTCAACTTGCGCATTAGCCGTTGGCATATCAGTCCCTGGTGCTTTACAAAGGTAAACTTTACCTTCAGTAAGACGTGATAGGACTTTTAATCCATTAGCGAACTCATCTTTATGCTCGTTAATAATAACGGCAGGATCAGCTGCTAGCGGATTGGTATCAATTGCGGTAACAAAGATGCCGGCATTGGTAGAATCAATGGCAGGCGCTTTACTGAATGGACGCGTTCTTAGCGTTGTCCATAACCCTGATTCAACAAGGTTATCGCGAACAAGCTGCTGGTCTAGCGACTCTAAAGCACTAGCTTCGTATTTCGCAAACGAGATGCTGTCATCCCCTGCTACTTCGATAACTACTGACTGAAGAACGCGCTGAGCGCCTCGGTTAATTTCTGAAATTGTGCCACTGGCTAAAGCAGTATATTTAACGCCTGGATTCTTTTTATCTTCGAAAAGAACCTGACCTTTTTGCACTTTATCGCCCACTTTGATCTTCATCGTAGGACGTAAGCCAATATACTCTTCACCCAAAGTAGCTACATGTTTAATGGCTGGGCCATCATGGATAACTTGCTCTGGTCCGCCCGTTATAGGCAAGTCCAACCCTTTCTTTATTGTAATCATATCCACAAGCACTACGTTATGAAGGAAAGATAATGCGTCGCGTTCCTGCTTTATTTACGACAGGTTTTAAACAAAGCCTATCGTATTGAGCTAGCGCAGATTTATTACAGAAATGCGATCGCAATCACGCTGGTCGGGCGCATTTTACCGTAAATGTCACCTTATCGCTACGAAAAATACGTGTGTTTTAAAAGGTTATTGGGGATTTTAACAATGAGAAACAGATCACAATGTCAGGAAATGTTTGATTCAGACACATCTAAAGCTTTTCAGTTGCCTGACCTATCAGGCTTATAGGCGTTTTTAAAGATCAATAGGACAATTGTTAACAACTATTTTTGGTAATTTTTTCACAGGGCTAACCGCTCAAAAAAACACCACTCAAGCTTATGCAATAAATTTATATATTAGCATTAAAGTGTCATATTTTAGCTTAAGAGGCCATTAATACAGGTTTCACTGTATAACAACAGGGTAATTTATCCAGGGTGCACATTAAGCGCAAGCTAATATTCAATTGTATGTTTAAAACAAAATTGACGATTTAATCAGCACAGATAAACCTAATCACACAGTACAAATTTAATTATACCAATCGGCATAAAGATGTGATCGCTCAGCGAGAGTTTAGCGCTTCTGAGACACAACGAATGAAGGGCATAGTTACTCTAGGTTCAAGTTAGGTTACACTGTATCAGAAGTGCTAAAACTCGCCCTTTGGGCGCTTTTTGGGCTGCCTACTTCTTCGTTGAATAACTTCCCACTAGAACCTCGATTACTTAAGTTATTCGTCTCGAACCAGTTTGCCAAAAATAGCTCTGAGTAGATCACTTTCTTATGCTGATTGGTATTATACCAATCGGCATAAAGATGTGATCGCTCAGCGAGAGTTTAGCGCTTCTGAGACAAGGCAACGAATGAAGGACATAGTGACTCTACGTTCAAGTTCGTTGACACAGTATCAGAAGTGCTAAAACTCGCCCTTTGGGCGCTTTTTTGGCTGCCTACTTCTTCGTTGAATAACTTCCCAATAGAACCACTATGACTTAAGTTATTCGCCTCGAACCAGTTTGCCAAAAATAGCTCTGAGTAGATCACTTTCTTATGCTGATTGGTATTAGACACAAAAAAAGCGGCTAATGCCGCTTTTTGTCATATTTAGCGATTACAGGCCGTGTAAAATCTCATCGCTGAGCTTTAGGTCGTCATTACGATTGACATTAACACCTGCCGCGATAATGGACTTAGCAATGGCTTGAGCCTCTTCTAACGAGTGCATCTCGTAAGTACCGCATTGGTATTCATTAAGCTCTGGGATTTCATTTTGATTAGCGACTTTTAGTACATCTTTCATTGCCGCTAACCAAGACTCTGCCACATCAGCTTCTGCTGGTGTGCCAATTAGGCTCATATAAAAACCCGTACGGCAGCCCATGGGTGACAAATCGATGATCTCGACCGAGTCACTATTTAGATGATCGCGCATAAAGCCAGCAAATAAATGCTCTAAAGTATGAATGCCGCGCTCACTTAATATATCTTTGTTAGGCGCACAAAAACGTAAATCGAAAACCGTAATGGTGTCACCCTTTGGTGTCGTCATGGTTTTAGCAACGCGCACAGCTGGTGCATGCATACGAGTGTGATCTACAGTAAAGCTATCTAATAACGGCATCTAACATTCTCCAATTTACTCAATACGATTGAGCCTTGTGTCCTGACGATTTACTAACATAGAAGCTTATTAAGCAATTGTCAGCTTTTTGTATCGTCACGACACGTTGATATTTTATTTGATTTATCTAAACCCTGGTTGTTTTAAACCTTAACCTCGGCATTTAGGCGAGTCTGGCACATTGGCCTGTTGCCACTCTTCTTGGGTATAGGTGTGCATCGCTAGCGCATGTAAGCCATTTTCAAACTCTTGTGCAAGCGCACCGTTGACCTGGCGGTGGCGACTGATAAGGCGTTGGCCGTCAAATGCGTCACTGACCACAATCACTTTAAAGTGGGTTTCAGAGTTTGGCGGAACATGGTGATTATCACTTTCATTGATCACATCAAGGTGGGTTGGTGATAACGCGGCGGTGAGCTTTTCGATAATAAGCTGTTCTACTGACATAGGGCTCTTCTCTTTCAAGCAAAAATGCAATGGCGGCAGATTACTTGCTCACCTAGCAAAGGTCAATGTTAACTGCAGCAATAGTGATCTGCTCCAAGCCATCACCACTTCAGTTAAGGATACTCATTTGCGGAAGAAAAACGGCGTTAATTGGCGAAAAGTGAAATTAATCCTAGGCTCTTTAACCTTTAACCTTTTCGGTAACGCGTGCTCCCACTGCTGCTGCATTGGCCAATGCATAATGAGTAAATCACCACAACTAAGCTCAATAATATGCTTAACTTGAGTCGCTTTATGTCTCAATACAAAGTCTCGACTGGCGCCAATAGATATCGAGGCAATATCAGAGCCTGGAACAAACTCTGGCTCATCATCACTGTGCCACCCCATCGATTGCTCACCATCGGCATAATGATTGACCAACACGCCATTAGCGTTAATGCCAAAATCACGCTGCAATTGCATTCGTAGTCGATTGACGTAATACGGCCAAGCTTGTGCTTGAATCATTATCCCTGAAAATGCGATATCACAGCCTTCATCGCCAAACCAAACCTGAGAGCGCGGGATAATGTGCTTTTTACCAAAAACCTGGACTTGCGGCCGTTGATAGGGATAAGTGTCAGATTCCTGCAATAACAAATTTTGCTGACTCACAGTCAAATAGTCCCGCACTACAGTGATAGGTGGTGCGGGCTTATCTACACTAATCTCTTCAAGCGCTAAACTGGCTTGTGTTGGACGTTTACCCATTTTTCAGTGACTCATTTCAAACTGTGATTTTACCGTATAGCGGTGAGTGACTTCTGTCGACTACTATACGTTAGCGCGAGTGGAAAAGTGCACTTACACTGAGGACCAGATAATATACCTTAGCGATTAAATCTGCGATAATCGCGCCACTATTTTAAAGCGACTCGTGTTATGACTACCCAATTTTCTGTTGCTGATCTTCAGCTCAGCCTGCACCGTTACCCAAAGCAGCAAGTGTCCAACTTGCAAGCCTGGGATTCGGCTGATGAATACCTGATCAAACATTTGGCTGAACAGCAGCAACTTAGTGCCAAGACCTATATTATTAACGACAGTTTCGGTTGCCTAGCAGCAGCGCGGTATCTACAAGAAAGACACAGCCCTCTGATGGTTGAGACCGATGCTCGCACCAGTCAACTTGGCACTATAGCAAACTATGCCGACAATCAACTCAACGCTGATTCGATTAGCTGGCATAACAGCCGCGATCCAATCCCAGCAGACGTTGATTTAGTGTTGATGAAACTGCCTAAAAACCTTAATTATTTTAGTCATCAACTTAAACGATTATCGCAAACGCTTGCCGCTGGAACCAAAGTGCTTATTGGGGCTAAAGCAAAATCTATCAACAAGGCATTGCTGACCACGATTGCAAAACATCTCGGTGAGGCCAATGCTAGCCTAGCGTGGAAAAAAAGTCGCGTAATCACCTGTATAGCTGATGGCCGCCCTCGACCATTACCACAACCCGTCAATTGGCCTGTCGCGGAGCACAACCTCACACTTAGCAACCTATCAAACGTGTTTGCCGCCAATAAACTTGATATTGGCGCGCGGATAATGCTGGATAATCTGCCGACTGGTGAGTTTAAAACGATTGTCGATTTGGGATGTGGCAACGGCATACTCGGTCTTTGCGCAGCAAAACAATATGACCATGCCGATGTTCACTTTGTCGACGACTCTGATATGGCCATCGCATCAGCAAGGGCAAACTGGCAACAAAACCAAACAAAGTTAGGCCAGAGTCAAGGCCACTTTCATTGGGATGACTGCCTCACCCATTTCGATACGCAGATTAAACCAGACCTCATTCTTTGCAACCCACCTTTTCACCAGGGCGAAGCGATTACCGACCACATTGCTTGGCAGATGTTTAACCAATCCTATCAAGCATTAGCAAATAACGGCATATTACATATCGTCGGTAACCGACACCTTAACTATCACGTTAAGCTCAAGCGTATTTTCCATAACTGTGAGCTGGTCGCCTCTAACGGTAAGTTTGTCATTTTACAAGCGCAAAAGCGCCTAGACTAGTTGGTAAAGTTAGCTAGGCTACATTGGCCGGTTAAGTTAGTCGGCTAATTTGGCGGGCTAAGTTGTTCGCCACCAAAATAGCTCGCTTAAAAACCAGTAAGGGATTTCCCTTGCTGGTTTAACATGACAAGCTATTCAACATGAACGAGCACTCTATCGACCAAATGCAATGCTGATGTCATGCCCTGAAGGTCGGTGTAAATCTGGCCATCTCGCCCAGAATGATGACCGCGACCCACACGCTTCATACTGACAAACTCATCTTTGCTATCCAAATCAATAATCGCTTCATAAACGATTGATGGCTGTGCAGAAAAACCACTGCCAGAATAGATCTCATCATCCGGGAATCGGTCACTAGAATAGTACTCATTAAAGTCAAATGACTGGTTTAGCTCCATTCTAAGTCGATATTGCCCAGACAAGGGCTGATTAAGCGCGCTACGATAAATAAAGTGACTATCCATGGTTGCACCACTGTATGCATCAGCCACTAATTTAGTGTCGTTCTCTGGTATATATTGACCGCCGTGATACTGGGCTAACTTGTGCAAAAACACAGGCAGAGATTCCGTTCTAAATCGGCTTGAACGACTTTCAGGCTCGACAACAAGATCAAAATCATCCTCCAACTGGTAACCTTGCTGCTCAAAGGGATTATGGGTAAACACAACACTCTGATCGCGCTTGGCAACACGATTATCAAAACGGTTATCCGCCAACTTCTGGGTAACATAGATAGGCTGTACCAACTTGCCGTCCATGGTTTCTAGCCATATCGCATATTGCGGCCATTGAAATGCCGCACCAGCAGTGAACTCGACCGATAAATTAGCTAGCCCATTACTACCTTGCTGGCGCCGATCTAACACAAGGTAACTAATGTCATTACTCTGGACGGCTAAATCACTACTGCGTAATGTCATACCCCACTGATAGAAGCTGCTAAACGGGGGTAAATTCATCAATGTAGCTAAGGTCAACATTGAAAATGCCATAATGCTGACTGGCATTGATAATTTACTGCGGGCTTGCTTACCAAGGTTGCGCAAACTGAAATAGTTCTTTAGCGGCGCCCAGTTGTAGAACATATGCCAAACTAACATCAATAACATGCTAGTACCGACAATGGTGTGCAACATCGCGATGAGACTATTGTGTCGCTGAGTAAACATCAGCAAAGAAGTGATCAGCATGATAAGCAGGCAACAAAAAAGTGTCATCCCCACTAATGCGCGCCAGTTAATCCATTTAGAAAATATTGAGTTAGAGAGCATTGTTAAGCCTTCATTTGTTAAGTCATGCCCGCAGCTTTACAGTTGCGGCCAGCTAACACATCAAAAACTTTCTAAAACTTTCTAAAATCCAATTAATTCATAGAGTAATCAGCCTTAACACCCTTTGAGAATTAAGCTTGTTCTGGCGGCCACGGCATCAAAATCGAATTAATTAATGGCTCAACCATGACTAATCGTGATGGTTGCGACGACCTAATGACTTGGGAATGGTAATAGGCAAAGACTGTTGCTGAATTTGCTGACTGGCGGCCTGCAAATATTGGCGAGATTTGTTCACATCCCCTTGTTGTAAGTACAGACTCGCCAACATCAGTTTCACCGTGCTGGTTCCCATTGGACAAAATATTTGCTGATGAAATTTAAGCGCCGATAATAGCGAGGTTTCTGATGCCCGGTACTGTTGCTGCTGTTGCTGCAATATCCCCTGCAGTTCATATCCATAGGCGCTAAAAAGCAGATCGTTTACCTCAGCGCTGGCTGCAATGGAGGTGTCGAGCGCACTTAATGCCAACGCAATATCTTGAAATTGATAACTGCGCGCTAACCAATAATACAACTGTCCCTGAAGCTCACCGCCTTGATTTTGTGCTAAAGCATGCTCAACTTGTTGCTGAGCCAACTGAAATTGCTGTTGTTCTACAAACCATTGCGCCGACAACAAATGAATCCGTACATTGGCAGGTTCAAGTGCTATTAAGCTACTTAATAACTGCTGCGCTGCAGCGTGCTGATCGTTACCATACAAAGCAACAGCTTCAAACACTAAGGCATGATTAAGTTCGCTTTGATAATCCAACCGCAAAGCAGATTGACCATCATCAATATACGGCTTGATTCGCTGCGCCAATTGATTTAAGCCGTCATCAACACTGGCGCTGAATATCACCCCTTTCTTAATATCTTGTCGCAAATGCAATTTGTATCCGAGTTGATACTGGCGTGTGGTGCCGCTGAGTTGAGTTTCCACCACTACATCCGCGCCGCTACGATTAAATACTGGCAACATTGATTGCAAACCAAAACCATCAGCTAACTGCAAACTATCACGCAAATTTAATACATAGCTGATGTCCATCACTTTGCCGCGATGGTTGAGTTTTCCTATCAACTGCTCCATGGCCCCTAATGGCACCCAGCGATGATCTTCGCCGGGCACTTGATTATCAATAGGTAACACAAGGACTGTGCCATTGGTCAGAGGCGAACTGCGATTCATCTGTACTTGCAGCCAATAAATCATCACCACTGCCAAAGCGACCAACAGTAAACTCGCTACAGCGGTTCGAAAGAATCGTTGCTCATTAAAAGGTTTGGTTAACGAGCTAACCAACGAAGTTTGTCGATGAACTGATGTTGTTTGGCTTGGACTGTCAGCCAACACGTTATTTCGCGCTGGGCTATCTGAGACCGGCGCAACCTTAGCTATCCAGGTATAGCCTTTTCTTGGATGAGTTTGAATCACCTTATGTGGCGCAAACAGTCGACGTATTTCACTTATGGTTTGAAAAAGCACTTGCTCATCGCAGCAAACGTCATCCCAAACTTGGTTGAGCAGATCGGCTTTACTACTGATCTGTTGCTCCGACTCAATCAGCGCCAGAATTAATGCCAAGGTTTTCGGTCTAATCTCTACTTGCTTGTCCTCAAAGCGCACATAGCGCTGCTGACAATCAATATAAAACCCCTCTCCTTGATAACCGTTACTCACCTAACCTTCCTGTACAGCGACATTTAACTAACTGCTCGAATAGTAAAGCAGTGACTCACTTTTTAATAGAAAAGTATCAAGCGATTCTGTACTAGCGCTTTACACCATCAACATCTAACAGTTTATAATCAATTGAAATAAAATGAAAAATATTAAGATATAGCTATTTATCTTGGTGAGTCCGAGGCGGCAAAAACAGAATTTTTAGACGTTGTTTCCAGCTTAGGTTCGCCTGAAACGCTTCACTAAACATGTCACGCCATTCACTAAATGTCACCACCAGCGGATTAAAACTATTGACCGGCTTAGTGATCCCATAAACCACAGTCTGCTTTTCAGGCTCAAAGGTGCCAAACATTTTGTCCCATATGATGAGAATGCCGGCATAATTTTTATCAATATATTGCGGGTTGCGACCATGGTGCACCCGGTGATGCGACGGGGTATTAAAGACCCACTCCAAAATTCCTAGCGTTTTCACCGCCTGAGTATGCACAAAAAACTGTAAACCCAAATTCAGAAGCACCACAAATACGACCCAGTTGGGGTCGAAGCCAACAATCACCAGCGGTAGCCAAAATACCCACATTCCGGCTAATGGATAGGTCAGGCTTTGACGAAAAGCAGTACTAAAGTTCATGTTCTCAGAGCTATGGTGAGCGACATGGGCCGCCCACATCCAACGCACTCGATGACTTGCACGGTGAAACCAGTAATAACAAAAGTCCTGCGCTATCATCAAAACAACAAACGTTGCCAGCGTCATTTGAATATCGAATAAGCGCCAATCAAAGACTTGCAAATAGAGCGAAGCAATAAACAGCCCAGCTAAGATATCAGTCAACTGATGCATCCCAGCTAATGCGAAATTACACGCGACTTCGGGTAAGTGGTAACGCGCGTTTTGGGGTAATTTATTGCCCCTGTCCCCCAGATACCATTCCAGCATAATGCACACGAAAAAAATTGGCGCTAGCACCAGTAAAAGTACTTCAGGGTGTTGTATCAGTGAATTAAAATCCATCTTTTGTATTTCCCTTTATCCGTCACTTTACCAAGTCGATAAACCATAACGGTGATTTGGTGATTGACTAAGCCCCTCAGTTACCATTTGGCAAAATGGTCTTCAGTCAGGCCTAAGGTGTTAATGATTTCATGTTTTTGGCCAAAATTATCAATAACATAACCATCAAAATATCCGATATATTGACGAAAGTTACTTTTTAACAGCCACAAATTTAGCTTTTCAAAACGGCTATCTACCGAGCTAAAGCGTAAATTGACTTGGCCGTTATCTGAAAAGACTCGCCATATACCACTCGATTGACCTCCTGGTTGACGAGTGAATTGAAACCGAACTGGCCCAAGCAAATGGCGCTCGCCATCATGCCAAAAGACATTCTCGGTTGTGCCGGTCTCATTCACACCTGCAGCTAAATTCAAGCCAATGGATCCGGTCGACGTTAACGCGTTAATGCTTGCCCAGCGCCAGCTGGTTTCGCTGCGCATATATCCAGCCGAAAAGTCATACCCCGCACAAACCCGTTGCAAAGGTTGGGGTTCGTCGTTAATAAACAAGCGTCCTAACACCTTCAACCCATTGTGCTTCTGGGTATAGGTCCAGCCGTTATATCCTGTGGGGCTGCACATCGCCATGGGCAAACTTAACGCAGCAGGTTGTAAGCTCAACTCGGCATCAATGGCTAAACTTTGTAGCGTTAAATGCCAAACACCATCAACTATCTCCATTTTAAAATGGCCTTTACGCCCAGAGATCGCCGCTACGCCATTGAATGGTGATGCCGAAGTTTGATAACCCAAACCCAGTGGCTTAAGCCAATTCGATTCTAATAGTTTGCCGCGCTTGATGTCATACAGGTAACAAAATGCGCTGCCTAAATAACGAATATCTGCCAATGCAACACCGATGATATAGTGAGGTGTGACAATGCTAACAAACTGAAACTGTTTATAATGAAAGTGCTTAGCCCACTTTGAGGCATCACTATCCATGCATGTCTTATAGTGAAAATCCTTTTGCCCTAACGTGGTAACTGGGCCATCAAAATGGCCAAATATGACCTTTCCTTGTTCATCCACGAGCGATGTTGGCGCCTCAACACTGGTCAAAATCGGCGCTGCCCAGGGTTTCCTTGACATGTATCTGCATCCCCAAAACATTTTGATTATTTACTCTAACGCGAAGTGTGCAGTGTTGAAACCCGTATGCGCAGAAATGTTGAACTTTTGTAAAAATCAGCAGGAATTTTAGGTGATTCAGCTAGCATTAAATAGTTGAGATAATTGAAACATTAGCTAAAAAAACGCAGTGAAGTGCTCACACTTCACTGCCAAGCTTTACTAAAAACGATAACTCACGCCAATATTAAAATTCTGTACCGTCAAAGTCTGAATGGGTACATATTGATACTCAACATTGATGCCGATGCCTGACTGAAAGCGCAGCTGCCAACCTAGCGCACCGTAAAAGTCAGTACCATTGCTATCGACCTCTTGTGATGGCTCACCACCAATTCCTTCGAGCAGAGTATATTGCAACTGATTTCGACTAGCGCCAGCTTTCAAATATAAGCTATTACTTTCAGATAACGGGTATTGTCCGTAAAAAACAGCTCGGTAACCTCGATAATTAATATCGGCGATGCGAGAGAATATCCCGCCTATTGCCCCTGCTATACCACTTGAACCTGCAAATGCACCGGCTTCAACGCCAATATTAGCGTTCCACATATAGCGATAGTAAATATCACCGACATAATTATCACCGCCACTGGAACTATGATTTTCCGTGCTATCTAGATCTTGAACTCCAAGGCCAACACTCGCACCAATAATGTGGGGGGACTGTGCCTGAGCCGTACCTGCCAATAGGCCGACTAATAATAACCAACAACGCATATTGATTCCCTCTAATACGCAACAATTACAACACTTGATAGGACAAACGCTAGCATGAAATGCTTTTGTAGCACTTACAGCAAAACGTTTACACTAGCGTAACCACACCTATACCCAATAAAAAGAATATTTACCCTAAAATTAGATAGATATCGTAAAAATCAATCACTCTCGTGCATTAAATGCAAATATCAGATAACCTCAACACTTTGAGTTTTTGTTAAAAGTGTGCTGTGAAAAAAGATATTGATCTTAATTTACTCAAAGTACTAAGCGTACTTTTAGAGGTTAAAAATACAAAAAAAGCGGCAGAAATATTGTGTCTCAGCCAGCCGGCAGTGAGTCGCCAACTGGGGCGCCTGCGCAAACATTTTGATGATGAGCTATTCATTAGAGGGGCTCATGGGTTAAAGCCAACCGCAAAAGCGCAAGAACTAGCGGTACAGCTGCCTGCAGCGATGAACATGCTACATAGTGTGGTATCGGGTAACCCAGCATTCGATCCTAAGCGCTACAGCGGTAAACTCAGTATTGCCATTAATGGCTTTATTGCACAATGGCTAGCGCCGTCGCTGATTATGCGCATTAACCAACAAGCCCCCAATGTGGAACTCCACATCCTTAATTGGGAGCATGGCTCAAGTGCATCACTTAATGACGGTAAAATTCACCTAGGGATCAATTACTCGCCTTATAACCTATCTAGCCAATTTACTCAGCATAAAATCGGCCAAGATCAATTTGTTTTTCTTTGCCGAAAAGATCACCCACTTCAAGCGGAAACCATCTATATCGATGACTTTAGTCAATACCCGGTGGCATCATTCTTGATTCCAAACTGGAACGAGGAAGGCGCGGTTGTCGCGCAGGTTTTAAAACGCTTTAACATTGATGTCCAAGTCCCATTACGGACCAATCAATTGAGCATTTTGCTCGAAGCGGTAAAACATACCGACATGATAACCCCTTGCTCTCGCTTCACAGCTCAAAGCCTTAGTGATGACTACCGCACCTTGGAAATTGATCCTAGATTGACGATTCCCTATTCAAATATGGTGTCAATCATGCCCCATACTCATCGCAGTCATCCCGTCAATATCTGGCTAGAGAAACAGATTTGTCAGTGTATAGAGGAGATCACCAAAGCATAATCTCGGCCCCATCCCCATCATAAATAGACAACCAAGCTGCAACCCAAAATTTTGGAAAGTGACACGCGCCCTAATCACTAACATTAAGCTTTAAACAAGGTTGCGGCACTATATTAGCAACCTCAATTCGCTTATAAGCAGTCTTATGCCAACCTTACGATTTCCTACATTAGTTTGTAGCAGCTTTGCGTTGCTTTTATCTCACCATGCACACAGTCAAGAGTCGGCCCACTCTATCGGTGGCTCATTAGGCTATGGGTTTCATGAATTTGAAACAGCTGACAATGGCAGTCGCAACTTCAGCGACAGCATTACCGCCGATATCTACTATCGATATATGTTGTCATCTCACTTTGGTATCGAAACGGGCGCGACAACCGGTAGTGGCGGCACGTTTAGCATACTGTCCGACATTTGGGCCGATGTAAAAAAGCTTCAATATCAAGGGTTAAGAGCCAGCGCCTATGGTCAACTTCCGCTAAATCATCGTCATAGCTTGTTTGCTAAGGCCGGTATCACTCAGCAATGGATAAAATATGATTTAAAAATTGATGATGAACGCCGCAAAGTCAGTGATACTGACCGAGGTTTCTACGGTTCTGTCGGCTGGCAATTTCGTTTTAATAACGGCATGAAGATCAGTGCCGAATACCAACACGTACCA
This sequence comes from Shewanella waksmanii, assembly GCF_043643685.1. GTDB lineage: Bacteria > Pseudomonadota > Gammaproteobacteria > Enterobacterales > Shewanellaceae > Shewanella > Shewanella waksmanii_A. The sequence goes on along the minus strand of NZ_JBHZSN010000012.1, from coordinate 49,292 downwards.
CTAACACAGCTGACCTTAAGGAGCTATAACGTCGGTATCAACTGGCCAATTTAACCCTGCGAACCACGCCTGATGCCCATGGCAAGTCATCATAATTCTGGTATGCTGAGCAGCATTGAATTTCATCTTCATCGAATACAGCAAGAATAAAACAATGAAATTAAGACTTTTATCAATATTGGCAACCATCATGCTAGCCGGATGTGCTGGCACCCAACCCAGTCATATCGCACTCTATCCGCAAGCACCTAATGTTGAGGTTCAGACACAATCGGCACAACGAATCGCAATACAAACCATCGACACTCGCAAAGCCAATTTTGTCGTACGCATGCATAAGGGAGATGACGCAGCCAAGCTTATCAGTCCCAGTGAAACGCCAAGAAAGCAAATTGACAGCCTATTTAGATCCGGTTTCGCTAAAGCCGGCTATGTTGTTGACCCTGCAGCCAGTGAACACATTCAAATCCAATTAGAAAAGTTATTAGCAGACGTGAATGAAGGGACCTTCGGCTATGAAGCCAATACTGAAGTGGTGATTAATGTTATCGCGAGTAATAGCCGTAACCGTACTTTAACCAAACGCTATACCGCCAAAAATAATCATAGCGGCCCTTTCAGTCCAGATTTTGCAAAAATGGAGCTCGCCATTAACCAGCTAATTGCCGATCTCAGTCGAGATATATTGCAAGATCCTGAGCTAAATGAATTTATTCAACCTTAGATCAATCTGAATCAACATAACCACTAGAAAGGACAACTTATGACTCGTTGGCTCATCGCATGTGCATTGCTTACCGTTAGCGCTTTGGCACAGGCAGTTGATATTCAAAAAGACACCCTTTATCCGCAAGTAAAATTGGACACCAGTATGGGCACCATCGTCGTTGAACTCGACCGTACCCGTGCACCTATTACCGTTGATAACTTTTTAACTTATGTAGTTAGCGGCCAATACGACAATACATTGTTCCACCGTGTGATCGCCGAGTTTGTTGTTCAAGGTGGTGGATTGGATTTGAAAAAACAGCCACGTCCGGAAAATGACCCGATTGTCAACGAATCAGGTAATGGCTTATCCAATGGTTTAGGCACCATTGCGATGGCCCGAGACAATAACCCGCATTCGGCCACCAGCCAGTTTTACTTCAACGTGAATGACAATACTAACCTCAACCCTTCATCACGCCGCTGGGGTTATGCTGTATTTGGTGAAGTCATCGAAGGGCTTGAAGTGATTGAAGCCATGTCGACTGTCGCCACAGAGCACAATAGTCAACTTAACTGGCCTGATTTTCCTGTTGAAGATATCGTATTAAAAAAAGCTACCTTACTACCAAGAGAGTGAATTTAGCAGCATTTTTCACTAGGTTATTGAAATCTCACCAATGATAATAGTTCTCACTTGAGAACGGTTTTTTCTGTAAAGTTTTGAACAAATCGCCCTAGCTAGCACTATACTCAAATAGCACTAGCTAGGAGGCGATAAGATGACACCGAATGAGTTCATCGATAATAAAGCGCCCCAGCTGGCTCAATATGGGAAAGCGTTTTTGAGTAATCAACTCGATTTCAATGAGATCCAGCTTTATCTATGGGACACCCTAGAAGAGTGGCAGCAGTTTAACCACCAGGGTGAAGCGCAAACAGATATGGAGCGAGTGTTCTGGCACCTATTACATGCTTTTGACCGTTGGCCTGATTGGATGATTCGCGGCAATCAATTTTTGCGAGAGCAAATTGATGACTGCTGCGATTATTTAAGTATTGGCGGTAGTATTCCGTCTGGCTGTATAGGTATTAGACCAAGCTCTGAGTAATCCGTAAAGACCAAGCCCAGCAATGCCATGCTGGGCTTTTACGTTTTAATCAGACATCTTTGTTTTAGTTATAGTCATTTACATACAACCGTATTAAGCTACAGATACGCTCATTTCAGAATAGATCCAATGCCTCAAGCAATGTCCTCTCGATTAACTGCGGTTAAATCTAGCTTATCAATATACTTACATCGCCGCGTTTTATCGCTGTTGCTACTCGGCTTTTCTGCGGGATTACCCCTGATGTTGGTATTCTCAACGCTATCATTCTGGCTACGTGAAGCCGGCGTTGACAGAACAGCTATCGGCTATTTTAGTTGGGTTGCCATGATATACGGCTTTAAATGGGCTTGGTCCCCTTTGGTTGACCGCCTATCATTACCCATTCTCACACGACTCTTAGGACGACGCCGAGGATGGATGTTGTTTGCTCAGCTGTTACTGGTCTTTGCTATTTTAGGTATGAGCCAAAGCGATCCTTTGCAAAACCTTGAGAGCATGGCCTTTTTCGCATTATTGGTGGCCTTTGCTTCAGCAACACAAGACATCGTTATTGATGCATTTCGAATCGAGTCCGCTTCAGAAAAAATGCAAGCCGCCCTGGCTGCGGCCTATCAGGTCGGTTATCGCAGCGCCATGATTATCGCCACTGCGGGGGCATTAACAATCGCAGCTTGGGTTGACCCAAACTCTGATGCTTATCACCTCGGCTCTTGGCAAACAGCTTATTTGGTAATGGCTGGACTCATGGGAGTAGGTATCATCACCACCTTAATGAGCGCTGAGCCAGATATAAAAGTGCAACACGCCGATAAAGCTGAAGCAAAATTAAAGCAACAATATCTAGCTCACTACTCGCCGAAAGTGGCAGCTGTGTTGTCCTGGCTCAATACCGCTTGTGTTTTACCCTTTAAAGATTTCTTTAAGCGCTACGGTAAACATGCAGTATTGATCCTGTTGCTCATTTCAACTTACCGGATCTCAGATATTGTTATGGGCATCATGGCTAATGTGTTCTATGTCGATATGGGATTTTCTAAAACAGAAATCGCCACCTTAAGTAAGGTATATGGCTTGATCATGACCTTAGTGGGCGCAGGCGCCGGTGGACTGCTTGTCGCACGATATGGCACCATGAAAATACTGCTATTTGGTGCATTTCTGGTGGCAACCACCAATTTGTTGTTCGCCTATCAAGCCATGATTGGTTATAACGTGCCATTTTTAACCTTGGCCATCTCAGTCGATAATTTCAGTGCCGGTATCGCCACCGCAGCCTTTATTGCCTACCTTTCTAGCTTAACCACTGACGGGTTTAGTGCGACCCAATATGCGCTGTTGTCTTCAATAATGTTGCTATTCCCTAAGTTTGTCGCCGGTTTTTCAGGGGCATTTATTGACGCATATAACTATGTCACCTTCTTTATCGGTGCCAGCCTGATTGGCTTCCCCGTTATAGCCTTAGTTTGGGTAGTGGATAAATATGTCCCTAAGCCAAAGTCCAAACCGGAAGAACCAACCTCGTTACCCACTGAGCAAGCATAAAAAAGCGCGCCAAATGGCGCGCTTTTTTCATCACTCTCGTTATCAAAAACTCATTAGTCGCGAAAATTATTAAACTGAAATGGCTGACCAAGATCAGATTCACGAGCAATGCCCATCACTCGCTGCAAATCATCACGTTTTTTACCCGTCACGCGAATAGAGTCCCCTTGAATCGCTGCTTGTACTTTTAACTTGCTGTCCTTAATCAGCTTCACCAGCTTTTTCGCAACTAAGCTTTCAATGCCTTCTTTAAACGTCACTTTGATAGAAAAGGTTTTGCCGCTGTGAATAGCTTTATCTGCCACATCCATTGACGCTGGGTCTACATTGCGTTTACTGAGCTGATTGCGCAACATATCGACCATTTGCTGACATTGAAAATCTGACTCAGATGATAAGGTCACCTGATGGTCTTTATAAACAATATCAGTTTCAACACCGCGAAAATCAAAACGGCTATCAAGCTCACGTCTGGTGTTATCCACCGCATTTCGCAATTCCACTTCGTTGACTTCAGAAACAATGTCCATTGAAGGCATAACATTAACCCTTGTTATAACACTTTAAAAATTGCAGCTATTTTACCTGTGCCAGCCGCCTTGAGCAAATGCTCACTGCGGTCTAAGAATAGCGATTTTTGGTGACATCGCCCATTGATTTACCTATGATGAGCTAATCAAAAACAACCCAAGTTTACAGTGAAGCCACAGCAAAAATTTTTCCAAGTCGCCTTTCTTTTCGCCGTTATTGTGATCAGCTATTTGGTGTTCTCAAAGCCCAATTATCCGCAGCTATTTAGCAATATGGATAAAGTGGGTCATTTTGGAAGCTTCTTTGGCTTAGCATTCTTGACGCATTTCGCATTTAAGCTTAAATGGCTCACCTTGGTGACCGTGCTCGCAGCCTATGCCGCTTTTATCGAATTAGTGCAATCTAGGTTGCCTTATCGCAGTGCATCATTTGCCGATTTTGTCGCCGACATGTTAGGTGTTGGCGCATTTTTGCTGTGTTATTGGCTGGTCTCTCGCTACTTACGCGCCAGTAAAATTGATTCAACAGATACCTAGTCATGACATCAACACATATCTTACAAGGCAAGATTGCCATTCTAGGGGCGGGCGCTATCGGCCAGTCCCTATGTCACCAACTTCATGAGCTAGGCCAAACGCCAATTCTGATAAACCGTGGTGGTCTTGGGCAATACTATCAACAGCAACTAACGTTAATAGAGGGCAACCATCAGCATAAAATAATCAGCCCACTGGTCAGTAGCCAGCAGTTGCTCAACAAGCAAGTGGCTTTTAATGATCTCAAACTGCTGATTGTTACCGTCAAAGCCTATCAAGTGGTAGAAGCCCTGGAGCCTTTGCTACATTGCTTACCCAAACAATGCCATATTTTATTAATGCATAATGGGATGGGCCCCCATGAGCAAATAAAGCGGCAGATCACTCATCAAGGTTTAAGCTTAGGCACCACATCACAAGGTGCTTTATTAACAGAAAGTTGGCAAGTGCAAAAAACCGGTAGCGGTATTACCCAGATAGGCCACTTTTATGGTCCAAGTATGGATACTGCGATGCAGCAATGTCTTATGGGATTAGCAGACTGCCAATGGTGCGATGCGATTTTGCCTTGTTTATGGCAAAAACTTGCGGTTAACGTAGCAATCAACCCGCTAACTGCCATAAACCAATGCCCAAATGGCGCCCTTGCAGCCCCGCAATACCAAACAACCATTGCTCACCTAACAGAAGAAGTTGTCACTGTGGCTAATGCTGCTGGTATCAAGCTAAACCTTAACCAGCTGCTCGATAGGATCTATAACGTCATAGCGCTCACTGCAACTAACCGTTCATCGATGCATCAAGATATATATCATCAACGCATGACAGAAATAGAAGCCATCAACGGGTATGTTAGCGCCAAAGGCAAAGTATACGGTATAGCGACACCAACAAATGATGAAATGCTAGCCCAAATAACTGCGCTGCAATCAAGTTAGGCCTAACACCTAAAAACAGTAATTTAGTGTGTTTAAACAAGATAGCGCGTTAGTAAGATAACCCATAACTATGCATGACTTGTTTAATAACACCTTGAGCATGCAGCTCTGTCATACGTTTATCATAAAAGGTTTTTAAGGCTAATAATTGCTGCTCGGGCAATATTGGGGAAAAAGCCGCATAAATAGGCTCTGCATCTATACAGCCAGCATTAACAAACTCATTCTGTGCCCCTTGTAGCGCGAGCTCATACTCGACGGCCACCTGAGTAAACAGGAAACTATCAATACGGTTTAACCGCAACTTAGCGAAGCTTTGCTTGAGGTAAGTGCTTGGTTGACTGAGCACTTGAAACTGATGTGGGTGAGCGGTTTTGTATTGGTCTATTTCACCTAATGAGGCATCTAATACCACCCCAATTTGCTGATCTTTTAATGACGCTAAACCTTGATACTGCCAATCTGAATCCGCTTTAGTAAAAAAACACATCTTCTGCTGCCCAACAGGATAAGCAGGAAAGCGCAGGTTCGGTGCTTCCGTTTTCGTCGGGCCGAGCAACATATGGTAGTGACCTTGCTCAGTCAGTCTCACAGCCCGAGTCCATGGATAATAATCGATAGCCAGCTTAAATTCGCTATCGGCAAATACCGCTTCAACGATATCGATAATATATCCTGGTTGCTCACCATGCTGACAACTTTGAGGGCACCAATCAGTCGCAGCAACCTTCAGGGTTTTGGCTTCAACAGCCGCCGTCAACACCACCAGTAACAACAAGGGCGCTACCAAGCGATATAGCGGGAAAGTTTTCAATATCATGTTCAAATTGAGCTTGAAGTCCGTGCTGCTGCAAACTGCCAATAGTTTATCATTATCCCCTTATTACTGTGGCTGCTGTTACAAACTGTCACGCTGCTAACGATTACGTTTGCTAAGAGTCACACAACAAACCGGCCACACAATCATGTGTTCCATGCTTAACTGTCATCAATGAGCGATAACCTTGGACAAACTAATCATCCCTTTCCAACCCCATACATTAGCAACCATTAATATTAATGATAACCGAAACTTTTCTCCTCAGACCAGTCGACTCCTTTGAAAGCTGTTTAGCACTATTCAAACAGTCGCTAAGGAAATAAACTCGTACAACAAAAGAGCAAGCCATTGTTAGTACGTATTGATCTTTCGAGATGAATTTTGCAGCAGTGTGTGGAATCGTTACACAAGGCAGCGGTGTTGATATATCGTTGCGTTATTTGATTAGTCGGTAACCTAGAAAAAAGGCGCCACAAACACTACCCTAAGAGTTCAGCTAAAAGCGTGTTACTCTTTGTTGAGCGGTATTTTACTTAGCAAAATAGGTGGCAAGCTCCTCGTCGCGCTTAAGACGCTTTTGACTAGGCCCACCATCCGAACAAGATTTAACAGTGAAAGGTTAACACGTCCTAGTATGTCTCAGCCCCTTGATTCGATGTTTACCAGCTTTGCCCACAAAACCATGCTGCGGTTTTATTTGTTAATGCTTGCTGCTACCGCTACGGCAGTACTTTTTATCGACCGCCCTTTATCAACGCTGCTTTATGACAATCCTTTTAAGGGAAGCTTCCTTAAACTGCTGAGTCAAACACCATTAGCATTGCAAATATTAGCGGTGGCATGTGCACTGCTTTTAACCTTGAAAGCCTACAGAGAAAAGTTATTACCTCTAGTCAAACACTTAATACTAACCGCGTTATTGGCGAGTCTTTTTCGCTGGGCGGGCAAGTTGATTTTTGGCCGTACTTGGCCGGAAACCTGGGTCGATAATAACCCCTCTTGGATCCATTCACATGTTGAGGCTTTCCATCCTTTTGCAGCTGGACCTGCATATAACGCGTTTCCGTCAGGGCATACCCTGTTCACCGTCGCCTTAGCATGCTGCTTTTGGCATCACTTTCCTCAGTACCGAATCTATTGGAGTATTGGGATTGCTGCGGTATTTTTAGGCCAGCTGGGGCAAAACTACCACTTTCTCGGGGACACGTTAGCCGGGGCGACGTTGGGGGTTTTAGCGTGCCACTTAAGCTATCTAATCCTTAAATCATTATCCCCAAATCACCATAATAGCGGCGACGGCGATAAGCAATAGTGCGAGTAAATCATTAAATTTAGGCGGAGTTTTTAAATAAAACTTGGCAATCAATAGCGTAATAAAGACTTCAACCTGCCCCAATGTTTTCACTAATGCTACTTCTTGTAATGCCATCGCACTAAACCAACCAATTGAGCCTAGGCAGCTACATAAACTGATAGTAAATACCAACTTGCTAGGGACAAGTATGCGTTTTAATGTGCTCATTTGGCTGTAGGCTAAGTAACAAAGCAGCAGAAATGTTTGCAATATCACTACCCAAAGCAACACCCAAGCGGCATTGTGAAGATAGCCCAGTGGTAACGACAAAGCAGCTTGTCGAACACATAAAGATGTCAGCGCAAATGCACTGCCGCTTAGCACGCCAATTACCATAGTTTTGAGAGAAAAGCGGCTATCTTTAGCTTGACTCATCATCAACACCGCAATCGCGCCAATCACCACCCCGAACCAGCCGAGTAAACTCATTTGTGCGCCAAACAAGGCGACCCCCAGCAAGGCCGCTGCTAAGGCTTCACTCTTAGCAAGGCCTGCACCAATCGCATAATCACGCATCTTAAACAGTTGTACCATCAGCACGGTAGCTAAGATTTGCAGTAATGCCGCCGCCAAAATAAACCCGACAAATTTTGCGTCAAAGTCTATGCCAAATTTAGGAAGTTCAGCGGGCTGATATTGATATAAAAACAACAAATAGATCGCAATGAGCGGACCTGCCCAGATAAAACGGGCTAAAGTCACCCCAGCCACGCTCATGGATTGACTCAACTGACTTTGAAAAACATTACGCCAAGCCTGCATTGTGGCCGCAAGCAAGGTAAAGAAAATCCACATAGAGATAAAAATTGATGACTTGAGGGAGTTAGACTATCGTTAATTGCGCCGGTTTTCGAGACTAATTATGCAGTTAAGCAATAAAAAAGGGCTTCTAAAAAGAAGCCCTTAAGCAATTATTAGTAGGTATAACTCGCCCCAAGACCTAATGGGATGCCCATTGACCAGTAGAGTAACAACCAAGCACTCCAAATACTGAGTAACGCGATACTAAATGGCAACATCATCGAGATAAGTGTTCCAATACCAATCCCCTTGACGTAGCGCTGACAATAAACAACAACCAGTGGGAAGTACGGCATCAATGGTGTAATGATATTTGAACTTGAATCACCCACACGGTATGCAGCTTGCGACAGATCTGGACTAATATTAAGCTGCATTAACATTGGTACCAATACTGGGCCAATAAGCGCCCACTTCGCCGAAGACGAGCCGACAAATAGGTTAACGAAACCTACCAGTATGATCATGCCAATCACGGTGATTTCTGCCGACAGGTTCATGGCCTTCAAGGCACCAGCCCCTTCAACCGCAATCAGCGCACCTAAGTTTGATGCTGAAAATGCAGCAACAAACTGTGCACAGAAAAATGCCATCACAATATAGTGCGCCATACCGCTCATCGACTTAGACATCGCCTGAACCACATCAGCTGATGAGGTAAAGGTCTTTGTCAGATACCCATAAACCAAGCCAGGTAACATAAAGAAGATAAAGATCAGTGGCACGATAGATTGCATTAGTGGAGCACTAAAGCTAGTTAATGAGCCATTGGCATCTCGTAAAGTCGAGGTTTCTGACACCGTTAACGAAAAGAAACCGATAATGGCCGCAAACATCACTGCGGTTGCGATTCTGAACGCCTTAAGCTCTTTTGAAGTGATCTCTTCCATCGCAGGAATATCCACTTCTTCTCGATTTACCTTATGAGTACGATTTAGGCGAGGCTCAAGCACTTTATCAGTGAGATACCAAATCAATAGGGTAATGGGAATACACGAAGAGGCTGCGAAGAACCAGTTATTTAGCGGGTTAACTTGGATATCTGGGTCAACAATTTGCGCGGCCGATTGGGTAAAGCTCTGCAGTAAAGGATCGATACCTGACGGAATAAAGTTAGCACAAAATCCACCAGAAACCCCGGCAAACGCCGCTGCTATTCCCGCTAACGGGTGACGACCAACGGTAAAGAAAATCACCCCGGCTAAGGGAATCACTACCACATAACCCGCATCAGTTGCGGTATGAGAAATAATACCCACCAATACCACGGCAGGAGTAAGCAGTTTTGCAGGCGTCACTTTTAACATCTGCTTCAGTGCGGTGTTGATATACCCTGAATGCTCCGCGACCCCGACACCTAACATAGCCACCAACACCACGCCCAATGGCGCAAATGCGGTAAACGTCGATACCATGGTCGTTAGAAAGTGAGTAAGCGCTTCTGCACTTAGCAGATTAGTCACCACTATCGGTTGATCTGTACGTGGGTCAATGGCCTCAAAACTGATGCCCGATAGCGCCCAAGATAATCCCCAAACCGTAAACAAAAGCATTAAAAACAACATCGCGGGATCTGGCAGTTTGTTACCTACCCGTTCAATCCCATCTAATACTTTCCCCAGCCGTCCCGGTGACGCGGCCTCATGTGACATAACCTGTTTTCCTCTTCATCATTTGATTGCTGCTTAGCGTACGATTTCCGCACCCTACAAGTACAGCTATTTTAATATAGCAGCACCATACAGATGCACCCTGTAGCCAACCTTAAAATTCGATAGCAAACACCATTTAGTGTGAGCCAATAACAAAAAGCCCTGCAATATTGCAGGGCTTAAAGTCATTAATGTATCAACGCATACTTACTTACTGGTATCAATCGGCTCGAATGATTTCACTAAGTCGTCAATTGCTTTCATTTGAACTAGGTAGTTTTCAAGCTGATGCAAAGGCAATGCACAAGGACCATCGCATTTGGCTTCATCAGGATTTGGGTGTGCTTCAATAAATAGACCCGCTAATCCTAGTGCCATACCACTGCGTGCAAGCTCAGTCGCTTGAGCACGACGTCCACCAGCACTGTCGCTGCGACCACCTGGGCGCTGCAGCGCATGGGTCGCATCAAAGATAACGGGATAGCCTGATTGCTTCATCTCATCCATGCCAAGCATATCAACGACTAGGTTGTTATAGCCAAAGCTTGAACCGCGTTCACACAAGATAATTTCATCATTACCTGCTTCATTAAACTTGGTAATGATATGGCGCATTTCATGGGGAGCGAGAAACTGTGGTTTCTTAACATTGATAATGGCACCCGTCTTTGCCATGGCAACAACCAAGTCGGTTTGACGCGCCAAGAATGCTGGCAATTGAATAATATCGACCACCTCTGCAACAGGTGCACATTGGTAAGGCTCATGTACATCGGTGATTATTGGCAAATTGAAGGTCGATTTAATCTCTTCAAAAATCTTTAAGCCGGCTTCCATACCTGGACCGCGGTATGAATTAACCGATGAGCGATTGGCTTTATCAAACGAGGCTTTAAACACATAAGGAATGCCAAGCTTTTGCGTCACCTCTGCATAGTGCTCGGCAATCTGCATCGCCAAATCACGTGATTCCAATACATTCATGCCACCAAACAACACAAATGGCTTTTCATTGCTAATCTCTATCGCATTTAAGCTAATAGTTTTAATGCTCATCGATAACTTCTCTCTACCTTGGCCAAATATTATTGGCAAAAAACAATCTAACGTCTGTTAGCGACCTAATTATGATGCGACGACCTGTAAGATCTGTCCACATAACCACGCCATATAAGTCCCTACAGCATAGCCCAGTACGGCTAACAGTACACCTACTGGCGCCAATGCAGGATGAAATGCTGCGGCAACCACTGGCGCAGAGGCAGCACCTCCCACATTTGCCTGACTGCCCACAGCCATGTAAAACAGCGGCGCTCGGATGATTTTAGCCACCAGCAACATAAAGCTTGCATGGACAATCATCCAAATAATACCAATCGCAAAATACCAAAGATTTTCTGCATCAAACAGTTTAAATACGTCCATATGCAGACCAATCGTCGCCACTAGGATGTATAAAAATGCAGAAGCGACTTTCGATGCGCCCGCAGCCTCAAGATGGCGAACAGGGCTAAAGGAGAGCGCCAAGCCAATAGTTGTGACCGTCACAATCAGCCAAAAGAACTTGGAGGTTAGACTGTAGTCACGGGTCCATGGGTAGTTTTCAGCAAAAAACGGCCCTAAGAAATCGGCAACCACATGGGCAAGACCTGTAATACCAAAACCTACCGCGACAATCATCATCAAGTCTTGCAGCGTTGGAATACGGGCATGTTCAGCATGGTATTGCTCAACTTTAATTTTTAAGCGCTCAATGGCGGAGGTATCCGCGCCCGTTTTAGCATCAATTTGTTTGGCTTTTGATGCCATGAATAACAGCACTGCCATCCAGATGTTCGCAACGATGACATCAACCGTGACCATAATAGAGAAGATATCGCCACCGGTTTCGTAGATCTCTTTCATCGCGGCCTGATTGGCCCCACCACCAATCCAACTACCGGCTAAGGTTGTCATACCCCGCCATACAGCCTCTGGGCCACTAACGCCTAACACTTCAGGATGTAGTGCCGAGACGATTAACAATGCAATCGGCCCACCGATAACAATTCCCACTGTACCGGTTAAGAACATAATTATCGCTTTGGGGCCAAGACCTAAGATAGCTTTTAAATCAACACTTAATATCAACAATACTAAACAGGCGGGCAATAAGTATCGAGATGCCACGTAATAGAGCTGGGAGGAGTGACCATCGATAATATTGAAGGAGTTGAGCAGCGATGGCAGGAAATAGCACATCAATAATGCAGGTATAAATCGATAAAACTTTTGCCAAAAAGGATGGCGACTATTGCTGGTATAAAATACAAATCCCAAAATCACCGCCAACAAGCCAAGGCCCGTTGCGTCATTGGTAACGAGTGCGGTACTGCTGCTCATGATATCCCCCTAGATAACATTTTGATCTTTATTATTTATTGTTGGTTTGTTGCAAATGCTGTTTTATCAGGCTCGGATCAGGCAAAAAGCCGCACTGAAACAGTGCGGCTTATCCGTTAATGATAAACTTCGCGGTCGTCGCTGAGTTCTTTTAGTTGTAATTTCACCAGTTCGGTCACGGGGTCGTGTGGACTATTATCAACGAAGTGTTTTAAATCCGCAGCAGCCACTTTAATACAACCCAGCTGCTGAGCGATAAATGCACGCTCGCGATTGAGATTTAGGTCATCCTCATGCCATTGCAGCAGCAGGTTACAACACTCCATCGCGGCTTCAAACTGGCTGGTAAGAATCGCACCCGCTTTTATCTCGTGGATCATTCTCGACAAAATACGCTTTAAACTGACCGGTTTTAAGTAACTCGGCTTAAACGGCGCACCGTTACCTAGCTCGCCACGAACAAACACGTGTAGTTGGTGGCGAGTTAACGATTCACCATTAAGTGGATTAATATAACGTACTTGGCCATCAATTCGGCTGGCAAGCAAGGTCATGCCAGGTAGCAATAACACATCTAGCTTTAAGTCTAACTGCTTTGCAAGCAGCATCAGCACCGTCGCTAAGGTCGTACTGTTTCCTTGACGACTGGTAATGCAGGTTGCAAGCGTGGCGGCTTCGAGACTGAAATAGGACTCTCGAGCACAAAAGCCTAAGTCACGATAGAACCAGTTCATCAAAGCATCAAGCCTAGCTTGCTGGTCTACCAAATAGTGGCTGAGAACGGAGCCTGCCAGCTCATACCAAGCCCACTTAGCTTTCTCTTTATCACCAAACCCAAGATGGTGTGCAATATCGAAAGCACTCTCGGGTAAGGTTAAGGTATCTTTTAACTTCAATTGACTCATTAGCCTAATAAAATCGCTTGTTTAAACATGGCAATTTTAGCTGCATAGACTATCCATGCTACTGCACCTAATGCTGCAAAGGTTTTAAATAATCGGTTACGATTTGCTTTTAATGCAATGGCACCTAAGAAAATGTAGGCCACAACGGCACCGAGTTTTTCAGTCAGCCACGGGTCGCTAAATGGATACTGCTTAATCACAAAGCATAGGGTTAATCCTGAAAGTAACAGGAAGGTATCAACCACATGGGGAGCAACTTTAAAAAACTTCTTTTCCATCAATGCTGATTGACGAATATGAAGCGCAAATCGTACGATGAAAAATACCACACTAATCGCGATTAGTGTTAAATGAAGGTGTTTGATTGCAGGGTACAAACTATCCATTTTCTACTCTATCTTGGCTGACAAAGGCGCTAGTGTAACCTATGTCAATGCAAGGCACCAATAGGTTCATCATCCTAGCAATCAGAAAGCCTTATTCTGCTTTCATTTGAATGGAAAGAGCTGTCCCCCAAACTGCAAGGGTTAATGCTGCTTGGCCACGTTAGTTGCCCGACTACCGGACCAGTACCCGGCTAACATCGCACCAGACAAATTGTGCCAAATAGAAAATAATGCCGCTGGCAGGGCCGAAGTTGGCGTGAAAAACTGTACACACAGCGCTGTGGCCAGCCCCGAATTTTGTAACCCCACTTCGATGGAGATGGTTTTGCACACTTTATGGCTAAAGCCCAATACATAGCAAATGCCATATCCAGCCATTAAACCAGTGGCATTATGTAGCACCACAGCCACCAATACCAAGCCACCAATCTGCTCTATACGCGTCGCATTTAACGCCACAATAATGCTAATCGCCATACAGATCGCCAGCACCGAAATCCATGGCAGTAGCCACTTCACCTTATCGACCTGTGATCGTAAAAAATGATTAATCGCGATACCGGCAATCACTGGCAGCAGCACTATTTTTGCTAGGCTCACTAACATCGCCATCACGGGAATATCCACCACCCGCCCGGCGACCAGTTCAATCATCACTGGGGTCATCACCACACCTAACAAGGTTGAGCAGGCAGTCATAGTGATCGACAGAGCGAGATCGCCTTTTGCTAAGTAGCACACCACATTAGACGCCGTGCCTCCAGCCACACTCCCCACCACAACCATACCGAGCGTAAGCTCAGGGCCTAAACCTAAGAGTATACTAATCAGCAAGGCGCTTAGCGACATGACACTAAATTGCAGCAATAAACCCACACTAACCGCTTTATATTGTTTAGCAGCTGCAGTGAAATCACTCACAGAGAGTGATAACCCCATGGCTAACATGATAATCACCAATAACGGTACAATTAAACCGCTATGGCCCTGCAACATATACGGCTGCAGATAAGCGAACACCACGCCAATGATGGCAAGAATGGGAAATAGCCGGTTGATAGTTTGCATAAATACCTTGTTGTAAAATCAACGATTAAAGTTGTCTAAGAAAATCTTGCAGCGGTTGCGGCAACCATGCCCGCATTCGCTGACTTAACATCGCCTCATGTCGCTGCCACACCACGCCAAGATAGATAATCAGTAAGCCAATCAAGGATAATGATATCGGCAACCACCAGCTATCTTCAAACAAGTCAAAAGCCAAATGCCCCAAATAAAAGCTGCAACCTAATGCGCCAAAGACAACAAATACTCGCCGGAGCAGCACCACACCGCTCATCATCAATACAAGATTAATGAATAAATAGCCAAGCTTGGCCAGCTCACTATCAGAGTCTTGTACCGTTAACCCGCCCCAAAAGGCGGCGACGCCAAAAATATACAACCAAAAACTATAATCTTTTGCCTGACTGCGCCACTGTACCCAGATAGCCAGGATTATCATCAACAGGCCACTGTATAGTGAAACTAATGAGCGTAAATCGAAGTTTGCCACCCGCCCCAATATTAACGCGGTTGCATCCATCGACAGATACCACAAGGTCAACGCGATAGGTAATACGATAAATGGATATCTGTAACGCCATACCATCAACACCGCGACCGCTAAGGTAGCCAACTCCATGTATACCCATAGCCAATGAATATGGCGATGGTAATCTTGATAATCAAAATCACTGGGCCAAAAGCCTAACGCCTGTTGCAAGCCGTAGACCGCCAGTGGCGTCAAAGCAACCGTGAAGGTGGCACAGATGCCTGCAGGAATGAGCAAGTGCTTATTGGCGAAATAGCGCCGTAATCCTAGGCCCAATGCCCCATAGATTAGCGTTATCGCGACAATGCCCCAGCCACCAAAGGTTTCCCAGCCTAAATTCATAAACAAGGTCATCGCCCCAATCGCAACACATGCGCCGAAATAATACAGTACATGGGTAAAATCAAAGCGCGGGGTACTTTCATCTTGTGCAGTTAAAAACTGGTACAAATGCTCAGCTTGTTTGCTATCGATAATATCGGCGGCAACAGCTGCTTCTAGCTGCCTACGTGACACGCTCATCACAATCCATCCTCATTCATCCCGTCAATAAAACACCAAGTTACTCTTGATATTATTAACGGTTCAAAATGACTAAAGGGTTATTTTCCTTAAAGATAACCTAATCAAACGGCACTTAAAACAACAACGCCACCACAGAACTCTCTGTAGTGGCGCTGATTTAGCAAAGTAGCTGCTTGCTAACGAGGTAGCCGACCTAATGTACAGCGATCATTACTACCAAAATCTCTTACCGTAGCGACCCCTTCATAACCAAGCTCAATCATTTTGTCTCTAAGCTGCAAAGCCTGACCAAAGCCATGCTCTAACAACAAATAACCACCTGGCGCTAAGTAATCTCTGGCCGCTTGCGCAATATAATAAAGATCGGCAAAACCATGTTCATCGGCCGTCAATGCACTTTGTGGCTCAAAGCGGACATCACCTTGATTTAAGTGCTCATCTTCAGCATCAATGTAAGGGGGATTGGACACAATCAGTTGATAGTCGTAACAGTCAACTGACTCAAACCAATCACTTTGAATGATATTCACCTGAGGTAACTTCAAGTTATCGCGATTAGCTTTTGCCAACGCAACAGCTTCGATGACCTTATCCACCGCCGTGATCTGCCAATCGCTACGCTCATAGGCTAACGACAGCGCAATAGCACCAGTACCAGTACCTAAATCAAGCACTTTAGCGGTTTGCGCCAACGGCAAGTTGAGTGCGGTCTCAACCAATATTTCGGTATCTGGCCGAGGGATCAGGGTGCTGGGATTGACCATAAACGGCAGCGACCAAAACTCTCGCTCACCAACGATATGCGCAATCGGCGTGCCCAGAGCACGACGAGCGACCATATTACTAAAGCTCTCTATCTGCTCGGGATTAAGACGATCGTCTGGCCAAGTATATAAATGACTGCGCGGTTTATGTATGACGTGAAGCAAAATGACTTCAGCATCCAGCTTGGCTGAATCGGAAATATCAACCAACTGTGAAGAAGCCCAAGCTAGGGCTTCTGAGATAGTCTGAAACAAGGGCTATCCTTAACTAGTAGCGAATGCAAACAAGCTGACTTATTCGTCAGACAACGCCGCCAACATATCGGCTTGGTTCTCTTGCATTAATGGCTCGATAACCATATCGAGATCACCTTCCATGATTTCATTCAAACGATACAAGGTCAGGTTAATACGATGCTCGCTCATACGCCCTTGTGGGAAGTTATAAGTACGAATTCGTTCTGAACGGTCACCACTTGCCACCAGGCTGCGGCGGGTGGTTTCTTCTTCACTACGACGCTTTTCGTCTTCAACTGCTTGAATACGTGCAGATAGTACGCTCATGGCTTGAGCACGGTTTTTGTGCTGCGAACGTTGATCCTGACATTCAACCACAATACCTGTAGGAATATGGGTAATACGAATCGCAGAGTCAGTTTTGTTAACGTGCTGACCACCGGCACCGGAAGCTCGGAACGTGTCCACTTTCAAATCAGCTTTGTTAATTTCAATGGCTTCAGCTTCTGGAATTTCAGGAAGAACAATAACCGTACAAGCTGAGGTATGCACTCGTCCTTGTGATTCAGTTTCTGGAACACGTTGAACTCGGTGACCGCCAGACTCAAACTTTAAGTTGCCGTATACGCCTTCGCCTGAGACTTTGATAATAATCTCTTTAAAGCCGCCATGTTCACCTTCGTTAGCATTCATCACTTCAACTTGCCAACGTTTACCTTCGCAATAACGGCTGTACATGCGGAACAAGTCACCGGCAAAAATCGCCGCTTCGTCACCACCCGCACCGGCGCGGATCTCAACAAAAGCGTTGTTATCGTCATTAGGGTCTTTAGGGAGTAATAGAATTTGCAGCTCGTCTTCTAAGGTCTCCAAGGTTTCCTTGGCTTGCTTAATCTCTTCTGCGGCCATCTCTTTTAGATCCGCATCATCTTCATTAAGCATCTCTTTTGCTGCGTCGAGGTCTTCCTCTGCTTGTTGAAAAGCCTTAAAGCTCTTCACGACATCCTCTAGTTGAGCATACTCTTTGGACAGAGCGCGAAAACGCTCCTGATCGGCAATAATTTCCGCGTCACTCAGCAACGCTAATACTTCTTCATTGCGCTCAAGCAAGCCTTCGAGCTTGCGAATTACACTGTCCTTCATTAAAACGCTAACCTTAGTCTTTATCTAATCCGAGCGCCGTACGCAGCTGACCTATACTGTTGAGGTCACCTTGTCGGCTCGCAGCGGTTAGTGCTTGTGTAGGGGCATGGATCAGCTTATTGGTCAATTTGTTTGCCAGTTCAAGGATCAGCTTCTCGCTGTCTCCGCCCTGCGCTAATTTATTGATCGCACGCTCTACCAACTCATCTTTTATCGCCATACTTGCGGTTCGATATTCACGAATACTGTCGACAGATTCTAATGAACGAACCCATTCCATAAAGAGATGAGATTCTTCTTCAGCAATTAACTCAGCTTTCTCGGCAGCCTCGCGTCGCGAGGCCATATTCTGTTCAATAATGCTTTGCAAGTCATCCACGGTATAGAGGAAGGCGTCATCTAATTCACCTACTTCAGCCTCAATATCTCTAGGAACTGCTATATCAACCAATAACATAGGTTGATGTCGACGTTGCTTCAGCGCTTTTTCTACCATGCCTTTACCTAATATAGGTAACGGGCTCGCGGTAGAGGATATCACGATATCGGCCTTAGGTAGATAGTCAGGTATCTGTTCTAGGGTAATTGCTGTTGCACCGAACTCATCGCACATGGCTTCAGCACGAGAAATTGTACGATTTGCCACCACCATTGAATCCACGCCATTGTCTTTTAAATGGCGGGCAACTAACTCAATGGTCTCACCAGCACCCACTAGCAGTACCTTAGTGGCGCTTAATGCCGAGAAGATGTGTTTAGCCATGCTAACCGCAGCAAACGCAACCGATACCGCAGCGGCACCAATTTCGGTTTCGGTACGCACTTTTTTCGCGACAGAAAAGGTATTTTGGAATAAGCGGTCCATGGTCACGGCGACAGTGCCAGCTTCTTTTGCTTTTACAAAAGACTGCTTAACTTGACCAAGAATTTGCGGCTCACCTAATATCAGTGAATCTAATCCCGCAGACACGCGCATCAGATGCTGTACCACTTCTTGTCCCGCATAACGGTACAAACAGGGCTCAACATCTTCATGATTTAACTGATGATACTCTTCTAACCAAGCAATCACATCGGCTTCTTCGCCGGTATTACAGTACAGCTCAGTACGGTTACACGTAGAGATAATGACCGCTTCACCAGTTTTAGTGCGACTGGCGAGGCTTCTCATTGCATCATGAATTTTATCTGGGGCAAACGCTACTTTTTCACGTAGGTCTACCGTAGCGGTTTTATGATTAATACCGATTGCTACAAGGCTCATCTGACTCGTTCTGGACTCTTGGCATCTCATTTATTGAGGCTCATTCTACTGAATTGAACCGACTAAAAACAGAATACGCTTAACAAAACCGAATAATAATATTCATTGTCACCGATTTTTTTAATTAAACCTTTAGCCTAATTGATCAAATTTAGCCAATTATTTGCATCTTTGTTACTTGCGCTGAGGCCAGATATATTAGGCGATTGCGGGAAATTTGCTATCAAGCATTGGTATTTGCGTTCTGCCCTCGTATGATATGCGTTATCGAATATCAGCTATAGATGAATAATTTGAACCACTTCACAAAAATACCCTATATTTGCTTTTTTGCGATGTTCATTTTGTTGCAAGCCTGTTCATCTCGCCCAATACAAAATTTTACTGAGATTAACGTCAGCCATGTAAGCCAAGCCACTGCCTGGGAAATCCAGGGCAAACTCGCGGTGCGTACAGAGCAAGACCGCTTTAGCACTAACCTGTATTGGTTACACACCCCATGGCAGGATGAAATCACCCTCACCACCATGTTAGGCACCACAGTTTTATCATTGACCCGTAATGAAGACGTAGCCACGCTAAAAATTGACGGCAAGACCTATCACGACAGCGATGCACAAAACCTATTATTACGTTTAACTGGCTGGTCTATTCCCATTGATACTTTACCGTTATGGATAACCGGACAATTAAGTCCATCAGATGTGGTCATCGAACGCGATACAGCGAAGCGCCCGATAAAAGCACACACCAAGGATGCCCATTCACCTTGGCAAGTGCATTTCAAATCTTGGCAGCAACAAAGTGGTGCAGCGCTACCTAGATTATTGGATGTCAATAAAGATGATGTTCGCTTAAAAATCCAAGTGAGTCAGTGGCAAGCTCTCGCACCATCAAATACGCCTGCGAGCAATGACTCGCTAAATTTATCTCAAGGAACTGTCAGTGAATAACCCTCGCTCAACCCAGTGGCCTGCTCCAGCAAAACTTAACTTGTTTCTCCATGTTAATGGTCGCCGCGACGACGGATATCATGAGCTGCAAACCTTATTTCAATTTATCGACCACTGCGACTACTTAGATTTTCAAATCAGCGATGATCCAAGTCTGGTTTTACACTCTTCCATGACTGATGTTGTCGCTGACAGCGATAACTTAATTCTCAGAGCCGCAAAATCATTGCAACAACGAAGTGGATGCCAGCAAGGTGCCCGAATTTGGTTAGATAAAAGACTGCCCATGGGAGGCGGGATTGGCGGTGGTTCTTCAGATGCCGCCACCACGTTAGTAGCGTTAAACCAGCTGTGGCAAACCCAATTAACCACCGCAGAGCTTTGTGAGATTGGATTAAAACTAGGCGCTGATGTCCCTGTTTTTATTAATGGTTTAGCGGCTTTCGCTGAAGGTGTGGGTGAACGTTTCACTCCGGTAACGCCCACAGAATATTGGTATTTGGTGATAGTTCCTGATGTGCATGTCTCAACCGCAGAAGTGTTTGGTAATCCGCAGCTTACCCGAGATACGCCTAAGCTAGATTGCCAAACTCTAATGAACAGCGAATGGAAAAATGACTGCCAAAAGCTGGTTTGCGATCGTTACCCGCAAGTTGCCAAAGCGTTGGCGTGGCTGATAGAATATGCGCCGTCCAGAATGACCGGAACAGGATCTTGTGTTTTTGGTCAGTTCGAACAGCAGCAGCAAGCGCTGGATATCTTGGCAAAATTACCAAAAGATATGCGCGGTTTTGTCGCTAAAGGGGCAAATAAATCACCATTAGCGTTGAGACTATCTCAACCCTAAAGCCATCCAAGTACGACATAATGTGCTTGGCCACTAAAATGAAGCATACGCCTGAGGTTCTACAGTGCCTGACATTAAACTATTTGCTGGTAACGCAACACCTAGTCTCGCAAAAAAGATAGCAGATCGCCTATTTTGTAAACTTGGAGACGCAGAAGTTGGCGTGTTCAGCGACGGTGAAATCAGTGTCCAAATTAACGAAAATGTACGTGGTGCGGATGTATTTATCATTCAATCTACCTGTGCACCAACTAACGATAACTTGATGGAACTTATCGTTATGGTTGATGCATTACGTCGTGCATCAGCTGGCCGTATTACTGCGGTAATCCCTTATTTTGGTTACGCTCGTCAAGACCGTCGTGTCCGTAGCGCGCGTGTACCTATCACTGCAAAAGTGGTTGCAGACTTCCTTTCAAGTGTCGGTGTTGACCGTGTTTTGACTTGTGACTTGCATGCGGAGCAAATCCAAGGCTTCTTCGATGTACCCGTTGATAACGTGTTTGGTAGCCCAGTACTACTTGAAGACATGGTTGCTAAAGAACTTGATAACCCAGTGGTTGTATCGCCAGACATCGGTGGTGTAGTTCGTGCCCGTGCTGTGGCCAAACTACTAGATGACTCAGATCTTGCTATCATCGATAAGCGTCGCCCTCAGGCAAACGTTGCTCAAGTCATGCACATCATCGGTGATGTACAAGGCCGTGACTGCATTATCGTTGACGACATGATCGATACCGGCGGCACACTATGTAAAGCTGCTGAAGCGTTAAAAGAACATGGTGCTAATCGCGTATTCGCTTACGCAACTCACCCAGTATTCTCTGGCAATGCCGCTAAGAATTTAGCTGAATCAGTTATCGACGAAGTTATCGTTACAGATACGATTCCATTGAGCCCAGAAATCGCTGCTATCGACAAAGTGTCACAGTTGACCATGTCTACTGTTATGGCTGAAGCTATTCGCCGTGTTAGCAACGAAGAATCTATTTCGGCGATGTTTAAACACTAAGCTGTTATGATTTAACTAAAAAAGGCACTCTATTGAGTGCCTTTTTTGTTTCATTTACAGTGCATAACTACGACGAATAGCGTCATCTCTGACTAACAAAGTTAGCTCATAAGCAATATTACGTCGTAACTTAACTAGCCAGCCAGTCACCTTATCCATGTCAGCTTCACAACGTTTTTTACCACAGTCTGGACGCGATGCATCAAGCAGTTTAAGGCTGATACCCGCAGGTTGATGCACTAATTCCACGTTAACCTGGTAACCCTTGTAATTGAGGCGCGCAAACTGTTGCTTGCCCTGCTGGTCATATACCCACCCAGTTCTAGCAAGCGCTTTGGTCAACATAGCAGCTTCATCTTTCACATAATCCCCGACTGGAACAGGGTCTTGGTATATATGCAACTCATCGGCTTTAATGCTGCTCGACATGCCAAGCAGCGCAATCAATATCAAAATAGCCTTATTCATGGTCTTGCTTCCTTATCGCCGCTGAATTTGTTTAGCAATGCTAACGCGCAAATTTTTAATGTAGTTGTAATAGCCACGACCATTTTTGTAGCAAATATCATCCACTAGATTTTTACACTGATAATCCCCTAGAGCTTGATGGTACTTGAGCTGTACTAATGATTCATCGTATTCAATTCGCATCACATTAGTATCACCACGATAATCAAAGCGCGCCAATATGTAACCGTCTCCTTCACCATCATAAACCCATGCAAAGCCTTTGGTGGTTAGCATGCCTTCCAAAATGGCATAACGCGTTTTTTCTAAGCCGATATTATTGGTTTCGATCTCTTTGTGAACCGCAAGAATATAGCGGTCGGAAGATTTTGGTTTAATGTTTTTGTTAACGTCAAATTTGGCCGGAGCAGCTTGTATTATTGCCGACAGAGAAAACAGCAAACAGCTATAGAATAGAGTTTTTAGATTCAAAATATACACTCCTTGTAATACAAAGAGTTATGCTAACACAATACCCAGCTTGCAACTAGATGAGCCTAAGCAGATATGCCACGGCGCCTTTGCAACAATGGATACCAATCAGTATAAACATTTAGTCACTCAGCGAGAGTTTAGCGCTTCTGAGGCAAGGCAACGAGTGAAGAGCATAGTTGTTCTACGGTTAAGCTCGTTAACACAGCATCAGAAGCGCAAAAACTCGCCGTTCTGGCGCGTTTTAGGCTGCCTACTTCTCCGTTGAATAATTTCACAAGGGAGCAACTATTGTTTCAATTATTCGCCTTGAATTAGTTTGCCTAAAGCGCGCTGAGTAGATCAAATTCTTATACTGATTGGTATAAGCAAAATGAATCTATATACGATGGATTTTACATACAAAAAAGCCCGTCATTAAGACAGGCTTTTTTGTATGTAATAATGGTACGGGAGGAGAGACTTGAACTCTCACACCTTGCGGCACCAGAACCTAAATCTGGCGTGTCTACCAATTCCACCACTCCCGCACGGAGTTGACGTTTTACATCGGTCAAGATGGGACAACAAACTGCCCTTGGCGATCAAAAAAGGCTCATCAGCGATGAACCTCTTATTGCAATAATGGTACGGGAGGAGAGACTTGAACTCTCACACCTTGCGGCACCAGAACCTAAATCTGGCGTGTCTACCAATTCCACCACTCCCGCACTGCAATATCGCACTGGTACTGTTTTACATCTATACCAAGATAATATGGCTGGGGTACCAGGATTCGAACCTGGGAATGCCGAGATCAAAACCCGGTGCCTTACCGCTTGGCGATACCCCAATCTAACTTTTCATGTCATAGATATGTCATCAATGACATTAATAATGGTACGGGAGGAGAGACTTGAACTCTCACACCTTGCGGCACCAGAACCTAAATCTGGCGTGTCTACCAATTCCACCACTCCCGCACGGAGTTATCTGTTTCTCATCAAGATAAAGATGCTTCAATTCAGTAATACACATGAAAGAAGATGGTAGCAATGGCGGGACTTGAACCTGCGACCCCAGCATTATGAGTGCTGTGCTCTAACCAGCTGAGCTACATTGCCACATAAACCATATAAAAATGGCTGGGGTACCAGGATTCGAACCTGGGAATGCCGAGATCAAAACCCGGTGCCTTACCGCTTGGCGATACCCCAAAAGCTTTTTGAGAAGTAGTAAAGAGTGGCTGGGGTACCAGGATTCGAACCTGGGAATGCCGAGATCAAAACCCGGTGCCTTACCGCTTGGCGATACCCCAATCTAACTTTTCATGTCATAGATATGTCATCAATGACATTAATAATGGTACGGGAGGAGAGACTTGAACTCTCACACCTTGCGGCACCAGAACCTAAATCTGGCGTGTCTACCAATTCCACCACTCCCGCACGGAGTTGACATTTTACATCTGTCTAGATGCTTCTTTAAAAGAAGATGGTAGCAATGGCGGGACTTGAACCTGCGACCCCAGCATTATGAGTGCTGTGCTCTAACCAGCTGAGCTACATTGCCATCATTTGTTTCACGCCCCTCTTGCTGAGGAACGGGGCGTATTATGCTTATTCAACGTATGCAGGTCAACAGCTTTTTTTCGCTATTTTAAACTATCTCGCTTGTTCGGCTATAACTTCACCAAAGTGAACAGCAGATGGGCAAATATCGGCTAAATAACGCCATATGCCAGCACAAACCTACTTAAAAGCACGCTCCATAAAACAAAAACGGTCCAACCTTGCGACTGAACCGTTACTATTATTGACGAAAAACCGTCAATTTGGCACTTTTATTTAGACATTAAATAAGAAGTGCATCACATCGCCATCTTTGACGATGTAAGTTTTACCTTCTACTCGCAGTTTACCCGCTTCTTTCGCTCCGGCCTCACCTTTATAGGTGATGAAGTCATCGTAGGCCATCACTTGAGCACGAATAAAGCCACGCTCAAAGTCAGTATGAATCACCCCAGCAGCTTGTGGCGCATTGGCACCAACACGAACTGTCCAAGCACGGACCTCTTTTACACCAGCGGTAAAATAGGTGTGTAAGTCTAGCAATTGGTAACCCGCGCGAATAACACGATCCAAACCTGGCTCGTCTAGACCAAGATCAGCCATAAACTCATCACGGTCTTCTGCATCCATTTCTGCTAATTCAGATTCGATAGCCGCACACACTGCAACAACAACCGCATTTTCTTCGGCAGCAATAGCTTTAACAGCATCTAAGTGAGGGTTATTCTCAAAGCCATCTTCAGAGACGTTAGCTATGTACATTGTTGGCTTTAACGTTAAAAAGTTAAGGTAGCGTACTGCTTCCAGCTCTTCTTTTGATAACTCCATTGAACGCAGCATTTTGCCTTCATCTAGCACTGGGCGCATTTTCTCTAGTACGCTAACTTCAAACTTAGCATCAGCGTCACCGCCTTTTGCTTTCTTAGCTTGACGGGTAATAGCACGCTCACAAGAGTCTAAATCTGCTAGTGCCAACTCAGTGTTGATCACTTCAATATCTGCAGCTGGCGATACCTTGTTTGCCACGTGAACAATATTGTCATCTTCAAAACAACGAACAACATGACCGATTGCATCAGTTTCACGAATATTGGCCAAAAACTTATTGCCCAGACCTTCACCTTTTGATGCACCCGCTACCAACCCAGCAATATCAACAAACTCCATGGTTGTTGGCATCACGCGTTCTGGGTTAACAATTTCAGCTAACGCTTCAAGACGTGGATCTGGCACTGGCACCACACCAGTATTTGGTTCAATCGTACAAAACGGGAAGTTTGAAGCTTCGATACCCGCCTTTGTCAATGCATTAAACAGAGTCGATTTACCCACATTTGGCAGGCCAACGATGCCGCATTTAAAACCCATATTTTTACCTTTAATCAATTAATAACGGCATAATGCCGAAGACTTCGCAATGCAATAGCCTTGCTTATTTAACCCGCTTTGAAGGAATGCAACCTGTGCATTGCCTTACTCATATCTTCTTTAAATAATATTTCAGTCGCTCGTACCGCTTCATCGACCACTTCATCAATAAAGCGTTGCTCAGTTGCAGGGGCTTTACCCAGTACAAAACCACTGACTAGATTCTTGTCACCTGGGTGACCTATGCCAATCCGCAAACGATAGAAACCTTTGTTATTAGCCAATTTTGCAATGATATCTTTCAAACCATTATGGCCACCGTGGCCGCCACCAAGTTTAAATTTAGCCACGCCTGGGGGCATATCAAGCTCATCATGAGCAACTAAAATCTCTTCAGGCTCAATACGAAAAAAGTTGGCTAATGCAGCTACTGATTTACCACTGAGATTCATAAAGGTGGTAGGAATCAATAACCGAACATCTCTTCCTTGCAAGGTCACGCGAGCAGTAAGGCCAAAATACTTACTGTCTGGCACTAACGTTGCCCCTAATGTTCTCGCCAGTTCATTCACATACCAAGCGCCAGCGTTATGACGAGTCCGCTCATACTTTTCACCAGGGTTGGCAAGGCCGACAATTAACTTAATATTACTCATAACAGCGCAAATTCTCTTAGTATCAGAGGCAATAAAACGCGGCATTTTAGCACTCAATCTAGTTAGCAACAAATTAGTTGTCGCCTAAATAAACAAAGTGGCGAGATTTAGCAGAAACTAATGAAAGGTTTTGGGATAAAAATTATTCGGCGACATAATTCTTGGCGCATCGAAAATGGGATGGTTAGGCGTTCTCATCAACAGCACACGCAAAAGGTTATCAAAGCCCTCGGTCAAATGTTGATTTGTTCGAGGGCTATTTATGTAAGGCTGTTAGCAAGGGATTCGCACTATCACGTAATTTATATCGGCTTCCTAGCCTAACCCCATGGCATATTTGAGGACTTTACGCTTGATAGGGCCATCAATATTCGCCAACTTTAACGCGCTATTACGCAGTAACTTAAGTGGCGTTAAATCATTACTGAAACTGGCATAGAATAGGTCCATGGTAGACATCATCAGCTGATTGTCAAAATAGCGACTTTGCTGATATTGCTTTAATTGGCTCAGCGCCCACCAAGGCTCGCCCACTTTTATCGCCTGCTCGACCATCGTAATGAGGGCAGCCACATCTTTAAAACCTAAATTAACCCCCTGGCCTGCCAACGGGTTGATGGTGTGGGCCGCATCCCCTACCAGCACCAAATTTTCAGCACAATAAGATTGCGCATGGCGACGCGTCAATTTAAAGCTGGCTTTATCAATCACGGTAAATTGTTTATCTAAACGATCTGGAAAATGCTGCGTAATCTGCTGGGCTAAACTGCTATTTGACAAGTTAGCCAATTGGGCGATTCGTGCGGCATCGTCATACCAAACTAATGACGCATGTTTACCGGGTAGTGGCAGCAGCGAGCGCGGCCCATTTGGCGTAAATTGCTGCCAAGTAACATCTTGCTGCTCAACCTCAGTCGCAATATTGATTAACATGGCACTCTGACCGTAGTCCCAACCTGTTAATCCAATATTTGCCCACTGACGAACTTGAGAGTTAGCACCATCGGCACCGACCAGCAGCTTAGCCTGCAATTTACGCTGGTCGTCCAGCGTGAGCAAAACGCCATCAGGTAATGCCGTTATAGTGTCAACTTTAGATGGACAAAACAGTTCAATATCTAAGTCATGCTCGAAGCAACGCCACAATGCCAATTGAATAAGGCGATTTTCGACAATATGCCCAAGGTGGGCAGAGCCTACTTGGTCTGCATGAAACTGGGTAATGCAACCATCTAATTCCCAAGTTTCTAACCCTCGGTATGGTGCCTTACGCATCTTTGCTAAGTAGGGCATTGCACCTAATTGCTCCAAAAGCCGCTCAGATGCCACACTAATGGCGGAAACACGAATGTCTAAAGCTTGTTCTTGCTCATAGGCCTGTGGGCGATATGCATCAACCACCGCGACGGATAAACCGAGCTTTGCCAAACCAATAGCTGCAGCAGCTCCAACCATGCCGCCACCAACAACGACTACATCTTTTTGCAATGCTTGGCTCACCTTCATTTATCTCCACAGGGACAAAATATGTCAAAATTATTCAATCAGTCAGAAGATGTTGCTATACCGTCATATCTCACACTTATTTACAATGACAACATAAAACACTTCATTTACTGCTTTACACTAGGATTTCATTCGAAGTTCGACCTGTTAAGGAGAGACAGATGAAATCAGTTGCAAAGTCGTTATCAATGGCAATGATACTCTTAACCGCGACACTATCAACTGCAGCTCATGCAGAAATGAAACCCGCCGCAATGGAAACCATCACTGTCACGTATCGTGATCCGGTTAATTATGCCTTATACAGCTATACCCAGGAAACATTAGCATTGCAGCGTTGGGAAGTTGAGCAAGGAATTATTGAATTTGCGCGCAGAAGTTCAACAGCACTTGCTGCCAACTATCTGAATCCAGACAATAATCAAGCTAATGCACTAGCAGTTAAACTTGGTGTTGAACCAATCAAAACCGAGTAATTTAGCGTTTACTGAGCGTAAAAGCTGGTCAGTCAACCATCGAAAGGGTAGAATATCGCGCTATTTTTTCCATGGTTGCAACTAGTGGCGCAAGAGTAATGAGCAAAAAACTCCATATTAAGACGTGGGGCTGTCAGATGAACGAATACGATTCATCAAAAATGGCTGACCTGCTAGATGATTATCAAGGTTACACCTTGACTGAAGAAGCTGAAGAAGCAGATGTATTACTGCTCAACACCTGTTCTATACGCGAAAAAGCGCAAGAAAAGGTGTTCCACCAGCTTGGTCGCTGGAAAACACTAAAAGATAAGAATCCTAACCTTATTATTGGTGTTGGTGGCTGTGTTGCGTCACAAGAAGGTAAAGCGATTAAAGAGCGAGCCCAATGTGTTGACCTTATTTTTGGTCCACAAACCTTGCACCGTTTGCCTGAAATGATTGACCAAATTCAGCAAGGCGGCAAAGCGGTTATTGATGTCAGCTTCCCTGAAATTGAGAAATTTGACCGCCTGCCTGAGCCTCGTGCAGAAGGCCCAAGCGCGTTTGTGTCAATTATGGAAGGTTGCAGTAAGTACTGCTCATTCTGTGTTGTGCCTTATACGCGTGGTGAGGAAGTGAGTCGCCCACTGGATGATATTATCTTAGAGATTGCACAGCTTGCTGAGCAAGGCGTACGTGAAGTTAACTTACTTGGGCAAAACGTCAACGCCTATCGTGGTGCCACTCACGATGATGACATCTGCACCTTTGCAGAGTTACTGCGTTATGTCGCTGCCATTGATGGTATTGACCGTATTCGCTTTACCACCAGCCACCCAATTGAGTTTACTCAAGATATTATCGATGTATACGAAGACACCCCTGAATTAGTCAGCTTCCTTCATCTGCCAGTACAGTCTGGTTCAGATCTGATCTTGACCCAGATGAAGCGTGGCCATATGGCATTGGAGTATAAGTCGATTATTCGCCGCCTGCGTAAAGCCAGACCTGATATTCTGATTAGCTCGGATTTCATTATTGGTTTCCCTGGTGAATCAAAGCAAGACTTTGCCGACACCATGAAACTCATTGAAGACGTGCAATTTGACCATAGCTTTAGCTTTATCTATAGCGCTCGTCCAGGCACGCCCGCGGCCGACCTGCCCGATGACGTGTCTCTAGCAGAGAAAAAAGAGCGTTTAGCGATACTGCAAGATCGCATTACTCAACAGGCGATGCGTTACAGCCGTCAAATGCTGGGCACGGTGCAGCGTATTTTGGTTGAAGGCCCTTCAATTAAAAATCCAATGGAGCTGCGTGGCCGCACAGAGAACAACCGTGTGGTGAACTTTGAAGCCTCCCACAAACACATTGGTAGCTTTGTGGATGTTGAAATTGTTGATGTTTACACCAACTCTTTACGTGGCGAGTTTATTCGTGGTGAAGATGAGATGGACTTACGTCGTGATTTGCGCCCATCAGACATCCTGGCAAAACACAAAAAAGATGATGACCTAGGCGTGACTCAATTTACCCCTTAACCTATCAGTTAATGGAATAAAAATGGCGGCATTGTGCCGCCATTTTTCGCTCAGTTCCTGCGTCAGGCCAAAATAGCAATAGCAATTGCGCGACATGGCTCGTAAACTGTAATGACAGACACTATGACAAATCATTTGGAGCAATTTTTTTGTCAAACAAGTTAACTACGCTGAATTTATACCTAGAGCCCTCAGATAACCGCAGGCTCGCCTCACTTTGTGGTCCATTTGATGACAACATAAAGCAGCTTGAGCGCCGGATCGGCGTTGAAATCAGTTATCGTAACAATCACTTCCAAATTGTTGGTCAAGCAAGAAATTGCCTAACGGTAAATAACTTACTGAAGCAGCTCTATATCGAGACTCAGCCAGTACAAGGCTCTACACCAGATTTGGAGCCAGATAAAGTACATATAGCGATACAAGAAGCTGTTGCATTGGAAGCGGAAACGCCTCGTGATGATAAAGAGCTATATATTAAGACCAAGCGCGGTGTCATCAAGCCTCGCAATCCCAATCAAAGTGATTATGTCGCCAATATTGTGCGTCATGATATTACGTTTGGTATTGGCCCTGCGGGCACAGGTAAAACCTATCTCGCTGTAGCTGCCGCAGTTGATGCGTTAGAGCGCCAGGAAGTACGCCGTATTCTGCTCACTAGACCTGCAGTTGAAGCTGGTGAGAAACTGGGTTTCTTACCGGGTGATTTAAGTCAGAAAGTCGACCCTTATTTACGTCCCTTGTATGACGCATTATTTGAAATGCTCGGCTTTGAAAAAGTGGAGCGCCTCATCGAGCGTAACGTCATTGAAGTCGCACCGCTTGCCTATATGCGCGGCCGCACCCTAAACGATGCCTTTATTATTCTTGATGAAAGCCAAAACACCACGGTTGAGCAAATGAAAATGTTCTTAACCCGTATTGGTTTTAATTCACGCGCGGTCATCACCGGTGACATCACCCAAATTGACTTACCTAAGCATCAAAAGTCGGGGCTAAGACATTCAATAGAAGTATTGAATAAGGTTGAAGAAGTTAGCTTCAATTTCTTCCAAGCTAAAGATGTCGTCCGTCATCCAGTGGTTGCACGTATCGTCGAGGCTTATGAAGAACATGAGCAACAGCTCGCCTCTGAAAAAGCCAAGCGCGAAAGTCAGTACAAACAAGCCGAGTCTGCAGCCCATGACGCCTAAGCTGACACTGGATTTAGATCTGCAATATGCCTATGACGATGGGCAACTCCCTGAGCGTGAAAGTTTTGAACTTTGGGTCAAAACCGCACTCAGAGATACCATGGCACATGCAGAGTTAACCATTCGCATTGTTGATGAGCAAGAAAGTCAAACATTAAACCACAGCTATCGTGGCAAAGATAAACCCACTAATGTGTTATCTTTTCCATTTGAAGCGCCTGCAGAAATCGATATTCCCTTACTTGGGGATCTTGTAATCTGCGCGCCAGTGGTTAAAAATGAAGCAGTAGAACAAGGTAAAACCCTAACAGCACATTGGGCGCACATGGTTGTACATGGTTGCTTGCATCTGCTAGGGTATGACCATATTGAAGACGATGAAGCTGAACAAATGGAATCATTAGAAACCCTTTTAATTCAGCAACTAGGCTTTGACAATCCATATAAGGAACAATAGTTGGTCTACGGACCAAGAGAATATTATGAGTGACGATATCCCACCGAGTACCAACGCCCAGAAGAAGGGCTGGTTAGAAAAAGTAAGTCAGTTATTCCAGGGCGAACCTCAAAGTCGCGATGAGCTTGTGGAAGTGATACACGATGCAGAGCAACGTGAAGTCATTACCGAAGATACTCGCGAAATGATTAAAGGTGTTTTAGAGGTATCAGATTTGCGCGTGCGAGACATTATGATCCCACGCGCGCAGATTGTAGCACTAAAAATAGACAACACAGTTGAAGAGCTTATTTCAACGGTGATCAGCTCAGCACATTCACGCTTCCCCGTCGTCAATGAGGATAAAGACCACATTGAAGGCATTTTGCTAGCTAAAGATCTCATCCAATATGGTTTTAAAGACACCGACGAGCCTTTTGAGCTCAGCCAAGTCATCCGCCCAGCGGTTGTGGTGCCTGAAAGCAAACGTGTCGACGTACTACTGAAAGAGTTTCGCTCGCAACGCTATCATATGGCCATTGTGGTTGATGAATATGGCGGTGTTTCAGGTCTAGTCACTATTGAAGACATTCTTGAAGAGATAGTCGGTGATATCGAAGATGAGTTTGACCACGATTCTGCGGAAGAAACCGAAATCAGAAAGATCAGCAAGCAAGTGTATATGCTCAAAGCATTAACACCTATTGAAGATTTCAACCAAGCATTCAATACTGAGTTTAGTGACGAAGAGTTCGATACTGTTGGTGGATTAGTCTCCCATGCGTTTGGCCATTTACCCGCACGCAATGAGAAAATCACCATTGAGGGGATTGAATTTAAAGTCATTAATGCTGACACTCGCCGGTTAATTCAGCTCAGAGTTAAACTGCCAGAAGTACAACCGCAAGAAACAGAGGCTCAATAGAGCCTCTATCTCCACAGCTTTACAAGAGAGCCCATGGGATTATTCAGCCGCCTCGCAGGCATACATCCAATCGTTAATTATTTATTTGCCTATCTAATCGGTGCCAGTACGGCGCTCTCTTTTGCTCCCTATGGCTATTGGCCCATATACATCGTTGCCTTGGCCACCGCGCTTTACCATAGCCAGGCGCTGCCGTCTAAATCTGCATTTAAGTATTGGCTCAGCTTTGGCTTTGGGTGTTTCAGTGTCGGCATAAGCTGGGTGCATGTCAGTATGGCCGACTACGGCGGTATGCCACTGATTGCATCGATGGCGCTGATGGCGCTGTTAGCGCTATATCTGGCGCTTTATCCAGCATTAGCAGGCTACCTCACCCAAAGGTATGCATATAGCAGTACCTGGCGCAATCTGCTGTTATTTCCGGCTTGGTGGGTCGTCCTCGAGTGGGCTCGCGGCTGGGTATTGACTGGCTTTCCATGGTTATGGGCCGGATATAGCCAAACCCATGGCCCGTTGGCACCACTGGCCAGTATTATCGGCGCATTGGGACTAACTTATCTCATCGCTTTGATTGCCGGCGCCCTCGCCTTGGTGGCGCAAAAACAACTTAAACCTATTATCGCCATCACCGCGGTATTAACTTTATCGACCTATGCAGTGGTGCAAACAAACCCCATTAGTCGCAATGGTGACAGTGTCAATGTGGCATTGGTGCAAGGCAATATCGCCCAAAGCATGAAATGGGAACCGGATGCACTTTGGCCAACCATGGTCAAATACATGGATTTGTCGCGCCAGTCTTTAGCCGAAACGGATATTTTCATTTGGCCAGAAGCTGCGATTCCCGCGCCCGAATATATGGTGAAGGACTTTTTGGACAATGCCAATAAAGTGGCCAATCTCAATAATAGCGCCATTATCACCGGCATTATTAGCCACAGAGATGACGACTTCTACAATTCGTTGATCGTATTAGGCAATCACGACCAAAAACAACAGATTGATGCCAGTTATGTTGGCGATGGGGCCAACGAGTTCCGTAAACATCATTTGTTGCCCATCGGTGAGTTTGTGCCATTTGAAGATATTTTACGACCGTTGGCACCATTTTTTAACTTACCCATGTCATCGTTCGCCCGCGGCGATTACCAGCAGCCTAACCTCAGCGCTTTAGGTTACCAGTTAACCCCGGCTATCTGTTATGAAATTGCCTTTCCAGAGCAAGTCCGCGCCAATTTAACTGAGCAAACAAATTTATTAATGACCGTATCAAACGACGCTTGGTTTGGTAGTTCCAATGGGCCACTTCAACATATGGAAATTGCGCAAATGCGCGCGATTGAGTTTGGTAGACCCCTATTACGTTCAACCAATAATGGCGTCACTGCTGTGGTGGATGAACAGGGAAACATTACCCACCAGCTGCCTCAGTTTGAAACCGGTGTGCTTACCGCAACAGTGCCCTTGGTTAGCGGCACAACCGTTTTTACCCGCCTGGGTGAGTGGCCGATATTATTGCTGTCTATGCTGATGTTAATCAGTGCTACCTTGGTGTCGCTGCGCCGAAAAATAAAATAGAAGAGAAGTTGTTGTCACATGAAGTTAAATGGATTTACCCTCATTGAATTAGTCGTGGTTATTGTCGTTCTAGCCATTTTAGCCATTGTCGCCGCCCCCAAGTTTATCGGTTTAAGCACTGAAGCACGCATAGAAGCGATAAACCAAATCCAAGCGAGCACCAAAACCGCCAATAGCTTAGTTTATGCTAAATCACAGATGGCAAACCTAACCACCCAGGCGGTATCTGGTCGCAGTGACTTGCTCGATATTGATGTCGACGGTGATGGCAATATCGACACCCGTCTACTGCGTGGCTACCTTGATAATACCGACATCGAAAAATGGTTAGATCTCGATGACATTTTTGTCATCGAATACCAAGGCATCCACTTCACTTACATCGGCTATGACGACAATGGAAACGGCAGAGTCTCTGACGATCTCTGCTACTTCCGATACCAACAAGCCAATGAAACCAGTAAACCACAATATACGACCACTGAAACCGGTTGTTAATCGATAAAATTAAGGCGTTAGTGCTTCACGGATAAACTCCTCGCTGTCGCATTGCGGACAATCAGGGATCACACCGGGAAACTCTATTTTCATTTCGTGATTACAGCCGGTGCAAACTAGGATACCTTGGCCAACAATTTCACCGCTTTGGTACACACCTTGGTGTTTAAAGTCCTGTGCGACTTCATGCCACTCAACTTGACTACGGTCGGTGATTTCACTTAACCAATGCCACAGGGTATTTTCAACAGCGATAACTGTAGGGCTATGACCTAAGTCGTGGGCATTTTTCTCTTGTAAGTAGTTAGCGATGTCACGTTTTAAAAATTGTTCAACTAATGCCAGTTCATTCTCTTTGGCTTGTTCCTTGAGTACTAAGAACTGTTTACTCGTGGTAACCGTTTTATATAACTCCTTTACAGTCATAGAGTTATCAGACAAATATTCTGATTTAACCTGCGCAATCAGAGCCTCATAAAGCGCCAGTAATTCACTACTTCGTTCACTCATGTTAAATACTCCTTAATGCGAACCTTTTTAATGACTCACTTCTAGTTTATTCTATGCAGATCTAACTCGCGCGGAAAGTGCGCAAGATCAAATAATAGGCGGCCTGGCCGGGAAACATCAATGCAAGAGCAATATTTACCTTCTGAAATTGAAGCTAAGGTGCAGCAGCACTGGCAAGATAAAAAAACATTTGAAGTCACTGAAGACGAGAGCAAAGAAAAATATTACTGCCTTTCTATGTTCCCATACCCATCAGGTCGACTGCACATGGGACATGTTCGTAACTACACCATCGGTGATGTGGTTGCCCGTTACCAACGCCTGCAAGGTAAAAACGTTCTTCAACCTATTGGTTGGGACTCATTTGGCCTGCCTGCAGAAAATGCGGCTATCAAGAACAAAGCTGCACCTGCACCTTGGACCTATGAAAACATCGACTACATGAAAAACCAGCTAAAAATGCTGGGCTTTGGTTATGACTGGTCACGCGAAATCGCTACTTGCACGCCTGAGTACTATCGTTGGGAACAATGGTTTTTCACCAAGCTTTATGAAAAAGGTTTAGTTTACAAGAAGACCTCATCCGTTAACTGGTGTCCAAACGATGAAACCGTATTAGCGAACGAGCAAGTTATCGATGGTGCTTGCTGGCGCTGTGATACCACAGTTGAACAAAAAGAGATCCCGCAGTGGTTTATTAAAATCACCGACTATGCCGATGAGCTTCTAAGTGACATCGACAAGCTTGATGAGTGGCCTGAGCAAGTTAAGACCATGCAACGTAATTGGATCGGCCGCAGTGAAGGCATTGAAATGACCTTCCAAGTTGCCGACAGTGACGAATCTTTCGACATCTACACAACACGACCTGATACGGTCATGGGTGTAACCTATGTTGCTATTGCTGGTACTCACCCACTGGCAGAAAAGGCCGCAGCCAACAACCCTGAGCTAGCAGCATTTATCGAAGAGTGTAAAAACGCCGACACCACTGAAGCAGCAATGGCTGCGATGGAAAAGAAAGGCGTCGATACCGGACTTAAAGCGATACATCCGTTGACAGGAAAACTGGTTCCAGTTTGGGCAGCTAACTTCGTATTAATGAACTACGGTACGGGCGCTGTTATGTCAGTACCAGGTCACGACCAACGTGATTATGAGTTCGCGACTAAGTATGGTCTTGCCATTGAAGGGGTTATTAAGCCTGCAGATGGAGAGCTAGATATCAGCGAAGCTGCCTATACTGAAAAAGGCATTTTATTTAACTCTGGCGAGTTTGATGGATTAGACTTCCAAGCCGCCTTTGACGCAATTGATGCAAAACTATCAAGTGAAGGCAAAGGTAAGCGTCAAGTGAATTTCCGCTTACGCGACTGGGGCGTATCACGCCAACGTTACTGGGGTGCCCCAATTCCAATGGTTACCCTAGCAGACGGCAGTGTCATCCCAACACCAGAAGATCAGCTTCCTGTCATACTGCCAGAAGATGTGGTGATGGATGGCATCCAAAGCCCAATCAAAGCAGATAAAGAGTGGGCTAAGACTACAGTAAATGGTCAAGAAGCATTTAAAGAAACAGATACCTTTGATACCTTCATGGAGTCTTCTTGGTACTACGCACGTTATTGTAGCCCTGATGCTGACCAAATGTTGGATCCAGCTAAGGCCAACTATTGGTTGCCAGTAGACCAATACATCGGTGGTATTGAGCATGCTTGCATGCACTTATTGTATTTCCGCTTCTTCCACAAGTTACTGCGTGATATTGGTTTAGTTGACTCAGATGAGCCAGCTAAGCGCTTGCTAACTCAAGGTATGGTATTGGCTGATGCCTATTACTACACCAACGACAAAGGCGCTCGCGTGTGGGTATCACCGTCAGATGTAACCGTACTAGAAACTGACGACAAAGGTCGCACAACCAAAGCGGTAGACAGCGAAGGTCATGAGTTGGTTTATACCGGCATGAGCAAGATGTCTAAGTCGAAAAACAATGGTATCGATCCACAAGAGATGGTCGATAAATATGGCGCAGATACCGTACGTTTGTTTATGATGTTTGCAGCACCACCAGAGCTTACACTAGAGTGGCAAGAGTCGAGTGTTGAAGGGGCTCATCGCTTTATCAAGCGTCTTTGGAAACTTGCGCACGATCATATCAGTGCAGGTGCAACCGTCGCGCTTGATGTGAAATCCCTCGACAGTAACCAAAAAGCATTACGTCGTGAGTTACATAAGACCATTGCTAAGGTGGGTGATGATATTGAACGTCGTCAGATGTTCAACACCGCAATCGCGTCCATCATGGAATTGATGAATAAGCTACAAAAAGCGCCAACGGCTACCGAGCAAGACCGTGCATTGTTAACTGAGGCACTATCTGCTGTAGTACGCTTATTGTATCCGATTATTCCTCACACTAGCTTCTGTCTATGGAACGAACTTGGCCATGAAGGTGCAATTGAAGACAGCCTATGGCCTGAGGTTGACGAGTCTGCATTGGTTGAAGACAGCAAACTGATTATCGTCCAAGTAAATGGTAAATTACGTGCGAAAATCACAGTGGCAGCCGACGCGACTAAAGAGCAGGTAGAACAAGCAGGTCTTGCTGAAGAAGGTGTACAGAAACACACTGACGGCAAAACTGTACGTAAAGTTATTTATGTCCCTGGTAAGCTACTTAACATTGTAGCGAACTAACAACGAAAGGAACGCACGCGTAGCTTATGCTAATTAAACGCTTATGTTTCGTCATGATAGCGCTGAGCATTATGCTCAGCGCTGGCTGTGGCTTTAAACTACAACGCAGTTACTCTATTCCTGATGAGCTAAAATCATTGCATTTGAGCAGTCCTGATGAATACAGTGAACTTAGTCGCTTGGTACGTGAACGCTTAAGACTGAGTAGCGTCGCTTTGGTGGAAGGCGGTGATGATGTCGCAACCTTGCGCATAGTGAAAGACTCACTTGACCGTTCTACCCTATCGCTCTACCCAACGGGCAATGTGGCCGAGTATGAGTTAACCTACCATGTCACGTTTGCAGTTAAACTGCCACAACAGGAAATCCAACCATTTACCGTTGATATTCATCGAGATTATCTAGATGATCCGCGAACGGCACTGGCAAAAAGTCGTGAGATGGAGTTGCTACTAAAAGAGATGCGCATTCAAGCGGCAGATCAGATGATCCAAACCCTTGCTTCTCTTGAGACTAAGTAATGCGGGTTTACCCAGACCAACTGACCAAACACCTTAATCAGCTTAAACCGGTGTACCTTATTTTTGGCGACGACCCTTGGTTAACAGACCAATGTCGTCGCCAAATTCTTGATACTGCGCGCCATCAGGGCTTTGAAGAAAACATCCAGCTTTATCAAGAATCGGGCTTTGATTGGTCAACTTTGGTTGATGAGTGGCAATCGATGAGCTTGTT
The DNA here is from genome assembly GCF_043643685.1 of Shewanella waksmanii. Classification (GTDB taxonomy): domain Bacteria; phylum Pseudomonadota; class Gammaproteobacteria; order Enterobacterales; family Shewanellaceae; genus Shewanella; species Shewanella waksmanii_A. Next base: position 10,690 of record NZ_JBHZSN010000012.1, on the reverse strand, counting down.
TGCCAGTCGCCGGATTATCGAGTTGACTTTGCCACAGGCAAAACCTGGGGCTGATGGCAGTAAAACTTTTAGCCAACTACTAAGTACCAATAACCCCGATACAATATTACTGTTAAAAGGGCCAAAACTTGCTGCTGAACAAACAAAAAGCAAGTGGTTTAAAGCTTTGGACAGTGACGGTCTCTATATTCCCTGCGCCACACCTGAAGGCCCTCAATTCCAGCGCTGGTTAGATGGCAGAATAAATCATTATCAACTGCGCCTAAGCCAAGATGCGCGCACCATGCTCACAGCACTTTATGAGGGCAATCTGCTGGCTGCGGACCAAGCACTGCAATTATTGTGTTTGCTTAGCCCAAATGATGTTGTCGATACCGAGCAGTTAACGGCCTATTTCGAAGACCAATCACGCTTTTCGGTATTTCAGCTTGCCGATACCTTACTCAATAATCAACAAGATAAAGCCCAGCACATACTCAGCCAGTTACAAGCTGAAGGCGTGGCTATGCCTATCTTATTATGGAGTTTATTTAAAGAGCTAAACTGTCTACTGACATTAAAGTCGGCCCAACAACGAGGCGAACAACTTCACGGGTTATGGCAAAAAATGCGCATTTGGGACAAGCGTAAAAACCTTTATCAAGGTGCACTGCAACGGCTTGAGTTAAAGCACATTGAACATATGCTTGCAGTAACCTCAACCATAGAGCGAAAGTTAAAGTCTCAAGGCCAAGAAGACTGGGTAGCCATGAGCCATTTGTGTCTATTATTTGATGCAAACGCCCATCAAGCACTCGCTCATATCGAAGTGGACTGAAATGAAAATCGGTATTTTAGGCGGAACGTTTGATCCCATTCACTTTGGTCACATTCGTCCTGCACTGGCTGTATTAGCTCAACTCAACCTCGACAAAATATGGCTTATGCCAAATCATATCCCTCCCCATAAGACGGGCACCCATACCACAACACAACAACGTATGGAGATGGTAGAGCTTGTCGCTCAACAATACCCACAATTAGCCCTATGTGATATCGAAGCTCAGCGGTCAACACCGTCATACAGCGCCGAAACATTAGCGCAACTGGCTAAGCAATACCCACAACATACCTTTGTGTTTATCATGGGCACCGATTCCTTTGTCAATTTGGATAAGTGGTATCAATGGCAATCGCTATTTGATCATTGCCACATTGCTGTGTGTGAGCGCCAAGGTTGGCAATTGTCTGCCGATAGCATCATGGCAAAAGAGCTTAAACAACGGCAAATATTGGCTGAACAACTCCAGCATCAGCACAATGGCGGCATCATTATTGCTAACGTCGATAAGCAACCATACTCGTCAACTTGGGTACGCGAAAAGCTCGCTAAAAATCAAAGTATTACCCAGGCAGTTCCTGCTGATGTTATTGACTACATCAAGCTGCATCATTTATATCAGTCAGCTTGAGCCTGACCTAGATTAAGCTCAATGAAAATTAATCTGTGAAACACAGCCAGTTCGAGCATTAGCCTTGAGAACCTGTTATACTGCTTCGCTGTTTGAAATGAATGAGGAAATACGCGTGCAAAGCGCCGAGCTAAAACAGTTTGTCATAGATAAAATCGAAGACCTTAAAGCAAAAGATATCGTTGTACTTGACGTGAATGAGCAATCAAATGTTACTGATTTCATGGTCATTTGTTCTGGTACATCTAAAACCCACGTTAAAGCAATTGCTGAAAATGTCGTGGTAGAATCGAAGCGTGCAAACGTACATATCAATGGCGTAGAAGGCCGTGATAGTAGCGAATGGGTACTGGTAGATTTAGGCGATGTCATTTTACATGTCATGCAAGATCAAACCCGTGACTTTTATCAGCTTGAAAAACTGTGGTCTGAAAAACCAGAATAATGAAATTACAGTTAGTCGCTGTCGGGACCCGTATGCCCAAATGGGTCACCCAAGGATTTGAAGAATACCAACGTCGCTTTCCCCGCGATTTGGCCTTTGAGTTAATCGAAATCCCCGCAGGAAAAAGAGGCAAAAATGCAGATATCGCACGGATTCTGCATAAAGAGGGAGAGCAGATGTTAGCTGCTATTCCCAAGGGAAATCATATCGTCAGTCTTGATTTACCTGGGAAGAATTGGACGACGCCTGAACTAGCGACTCAACTTAACCGCTGGCAACTCGATGGAAGAGATGTGTCTCTGCTCATCGGTGGTCCAGAAGGTTTAGCACCAGCATGCAAACAAGCTGCAAGCCAAAGTTGGTGCCTATCGGCATTGACGATGCCGCATCCTTTAGTTCGGGTCATGGTTGCTGAAAGCCTATACCGTGCTTGGAGCATAAATAATAACCATCCCTACCATAGAGAATAGCCACCCAGCAATGTGGGTTGCATAGAGCAGGAATGGACAATGACCCCTTTTTTTGTGACACAACTGGAGACGGTATAATTGGCGCCAAGAAAACGGATGGCAATGCACGACCATGCTGCCGAAGCTTCGCTTTTTAAACGCAGAGCCATCTTCACCTTTGTCTGTGTAGTTCTGCTACTTTCTGTACTACTCGTCAATCTTTACCACTTACAAATCTTATCGTTCAAAGACTACGACACGCGCTCTAACGATAACCGTATTCGTGTCGTACCTGTCGCCCCGAGTCGCGGGTTGATATATGACAGGCACGGACAATTACTGGCAGAGAATCAGCCATTTTTCTCATTAGAAATGGTACCGGAAAAGGTCAAAGACATTCCGGCAACCCTAACTGCGTTAAGTAAAGTGATTGAGCTAGATGATGAAGCTCAGCAAGATATTCTTGATTCATTAAAATATCATCGCCGCTTTAAACCACTCACCATCAAAAACCGTCTTACGGAAACCGATGTTGCAGAATTCAGCGTTAACCAGCATGAATTTCCGGGGATCTCCGTTGAAGCAGGTCTAAAACGTCATTACCCCCATAATGAGCTAATGACCCACGTACTTGGCTATGTCGGACGCATCAATGACAGAGACCAAAACGCGCTACAAAATGCGGGACAATGGAAAAACTACGCAGCCACCAAAGATATTGGTAAACAAGGCATAGAAAAGTTTTATGAAAGCCTACTACACGGCAAGCCTGGCCACTTAGAAGAGGAAGTTAATAATCGCGGCCGTACCATTCGCACACTAAAATCGGTGGAGCCCGAGCCAGGCCAAGACATCTACTTAACTTTGGATTTGAAGCTGCAACAAAAAGCCATGGAGATTCTCAATGGTCGCAGAGGGTCTATTGTCGCCATAGATCCCCGCGACGGCGGCGTATTGGCAATGGTATCCAGCCCTAGTTACGATCCCAATAAATTTGTCCACGGGATTAGCTCAAAAGCCTATAGCGCATTACTTAATGACAGCTCGCGGCCACTGATTAACCGTGCAACACAAGGACAATATGCGCCAGCTTCTACGGTAAAACCCCATATCGCCTTAATGGGCCTTGAAGAAGGTACCATTACTGAAAAAACCCGTGTTTGGGATCCTGGATTTTGGCAAATTCCTGGCGTTGACCGTAAATATCGAGATTGGAAGCGTTGGGGACATGGCTGGGTAGATGTGAATCATGCCATTGTTGAGTCTTGTGATACTTACTTCTATGACTTAGCGTATAAAACGGGTGTCGATAAGATCTCGCAATTTATGCAACCTTTCGGTTTTGGTGAACGAACGGGTATCGACATATTTGAGGAGTCAGCAGGCATCATGCCTTCCCGTGACTGGAAACGCATGCGTTACAACCAACCTTGGTATATTGGCGACACGATTTCAGTGGGAATTGGGCAGGGTTATTGGACAACAACACCACTGCAGTTGGCTAATGCCGCGGTGATCATGGCCAACAAAGGTAAACGTTACGTGCCTCATCTGCTAAGGTCGATAAAAGACAGTACCGCCAAGATTGACTCGCCCATTGATGAGATGGCGCCCATTGTGCTGAAAAATCCCCATAACTGGGACATTATCAATGAATCGATGAAGAACACCGCTCATAAATCTCGCTTTGTTGATGCCGGGTATACCGCAGCCATGAAAACCGGTACTGCACAGGTCTTTAGCGTAGCAGAAGATGAGAAGTATGATGCTGACACTGTTGCTGAACATCTTAGAGATAATGCTTTGATTATCGCCTATGCCCCGTATGAAAATCCAACCATTGCCTTGGCCGTAGTACTAGAAAACGCCGGTTGGGGTGGCGCGAATGCAGGCCCAGTAGCACGTGCATTATTAGATGAATATATCCTCCGCGATACTTGGAGAACGCAATAATGGGTGGCCATAACCAAAGACCTAATATCTGGCAACGATTACATATTGATTTGCCGTTATTAATAGGCTTACTCGCCCTAATGGCTTATGGCCTAGTGGTGATCTATTCTGCCGGTGGTGAAGATCCGGCGCTGTTAGAGCGGCAACTGGTACGTATAGGTCTGTCATTAGGGATCATGTTCGTGGTGGCCCAGATTAACCCTGAGGTCCTTAGACGTTGGGCATTTCCCATCTATATCATGGGGATCATCTTATTGCTCGGGGTACACTTTTTTGGTGAAATCAATAAAGGCGCTCAGCGTTGGTTGAACTTAGGTTTTATGGAGTTTCAACCGTCTGAGCTGATAAAACTGGCTTTCCCAATCACCATGGCATGGTATATCAGTAAGTTTCCACTTCCGCCCAAAAAGCGCCATTTAATGGGCGCTGGTGTGATCTTACTGGTCCCCACTTTACTCATTGCAAAGCAACCCGACCTAGGTACCTCTATTTTGGTTGCAGCGTCAGGCATTTTCGTGCTGTTTTTATCGGGTATGAGTTGGCGCATTGTCGGCACATTTGTTGGCGGTGTATTAGCCATGCTCCCTGTGTTGTGGTTCTTCCTCATGCACGACTACCAAAGGACACGAGTATTAACTCTACTCGATCCAGAAAAAGATCCGCTTGGTGCAGGCTATCATATTATTCAATCCAAAATTGCCATTGGTTCTGGCGGCTTGTCAGGTAAAGGTTGGCTGCAAGGCTCGCAGTCACAGTTAGAGTTTTTACCAGAGCGTCATACCGACTTTATTTTTGCTGTCATCGGTGAAGAGTTTGGCCTGATTGGTAGCCTAATCCTACTGGCGCTTTATCTTTATGTTATTGGTCGTGGTTTGGTTATTGCGTCTCGGGCGCAAACGAGTTTTGCCCGTTTGCTAGCGGGTAGCATTATTTTGACCTTCTTTGTCTACATATTCGTTAATATTGGCATGGTATCAGGGCTACTACCTGTGGTTGGCGTGCCATTGCCCCTTATCAGTTATGGTGGTACATCAATGCTGACATTGATGACCGGATTTGGCATTCTAATGAGTATCCATACTCACCGACGATTTATAGACAGATAATAAAGGATAAGACGTTGAAATTAATCCGCCGATTTGTAGCGCCATTGTCTTTTGCGCTTATAAGTTTTTCAGCTGTATCCGCTGCCAATGTGATCCCAGCAGATGGTGATATAAGCGAATTAAAAGCCGCCTTTTTTAAAGCTCAACAGCAGCAAGGTTTTGAGCAAGCAGATATTCAACAGTTTTTTGACAACGCCCAATATGAGCAAAAAGTGATAGACGCCATCACTACCCCCTGGGAAGCGAAGCCCTGGCATCAATACTATCCAATATTTCTTACTGACAAACGCTTAGAAAAGGGCTTAGCATTTTGGCGTGAACACCAACAAGTGATCACTAAAGCCGCAGATGAGTTTAATGTCGACCCACAAATCATCGTCGCTATTATAGGTATTGAGACCTTTTATGGCGGATATATGGGCAACTACCCAGTCAAAGATGCGCTATTTACATTAGGGTTTTATTACACGCCACGAGCGGACTTTTTTAGACGAGAATTTGGTCATCTACAGAAGCTCGTTGAAGAAGAGCAGCTCGATATCAATCAACTCAAAGGCTCCTATGCCGGCGCGATGGGGTTCGGTCAATTTATCCCTTCCAGTTACCGCGCCTATGCGGTTGACTTTGATAAAGATGGCAAACGAGATCTACTCAACAGCACCACAGATGCGATAGGCAGCGTAGCCAACTACTTTCACCAGCATGGCTGGCAACGCGGTGCGCCTGTAACGCTAGCATTAACTGCCGATCCCCGAACAGATGATGTTACGCTTTGGGACAACAAAAAGCCGCGTTATCAAGTGAAAGATATCCTTTCGCCTGACGCATCACTTAAGCAATCAATCGATATTGATGTCACTCAAAAAGCCATCGTCGTTGAACTCGAGCAAGCTGACCACAGTGAATTTTGGTTAGGTCTTAATAACTTTTACGTGATAACAAGATACAACCGCAGCCCGTTATATGCCATGGCGGTTTATCAATTTAGCGAGCAACTAAAAGCCGCATTTGAGGCCCAATAAATGACACAACTTGCCTGCTTAATCGCCGTAATAATGATACTCAGTGCCTGCTCTAGTAGCCCCAGCGGCCGCTACAGTATGTCTAACGACAAAGCCCCAAGTAACGCACCAGATGTATCCAAAGTTGAAGATGCTCACCCCAAATATGAGCCCTATAGCCGCGGTGGTAACAAAAGCAATTACACCGTATTAGGTAAAACCTACCAAGTCTTAGATAGCGGTAGGGGCTACGAGGCAACGGGCGTTGCATCTTGGTATGGCGCTAAGTTTCATGGCCATTTAACCTCTAATGGTGAAACCTATGACATGTACTCCATGTCAGCTGCACATAAATCACTGCCACTGCCCAGCTATGTAAAAGTAACCAACTTAGCCAACGATAAAACCGTGATAGTTCGCGTCAACGATCGCGGCCCGTTTCACGATAACCGCATCATCGATCTGTCTTATGCCGCGGCTCATCGTCTTGATATGCTCAAAACTGGCACAGCCAATGTCCACCTCTCTGTGATCTATATCGAAAGCCCTGAGTCAATGGCACTTGCACAACTCAAAGATCCTAAACAGCAGCATTACATCCAAATTGTCGCCTCATCAGACAAACAGCGAATCAATGCGCTAGCCGAAAAGCTCAAAAGCCAATATTCTGTGGAAGCCCGCACCGTGGCCCAAGACTCACTCTACAAGTTACAGCTCGGCCCTATTGGTCAACAGCAACTCGCAATTGAACTCAATAAAGAGCTCAAGCAAAGTGGTTACCCACAAAGCTACATCATCACCGAGTAGTGCGAGTAAATAATGGTCTATTTAGCCAAAGATTAATGAACCTTCACTGATTTCATTGGTCGACTAATGGTATACTCGCGCTATTCTCAGCTTATTTTTCGCATTCAACTAAATAAGACGCACTCAGTAATATGAAATTGATTAATCAAAGTATAAAAACACTCTTGTTTGCTGCCTCTTTTACAGTGGCCGGTGTTCAAGCTGCCCCTGTAGTGACTCCTGATGCTCCAAAAGTCGCCGCTAAAGCCTTCGTATTGATGGACTATCACACAGGACAGATTATTGCTGAAGAAAATGCCTACGAAAGTCTTAACCCTGCCAGCTTGACCAAAATGATGACGAGTTATGTGATTGGTCATGAAATTAAGGTTGGTAACATTTCACCAGAAGATAAAGTCACCATCAGTAAAAATGCCTGGTCGAAAAATTTTCCTGATTCTTCAAAAATGTTCATTGAAGTGGGTAAGCAGGTCAGCGTTGATGACCTAAACCGCGGTATTATCATTCAATCAGGTAATGATGCCTGCGTTGCAATGGCTGAGCATATTGCCGGCACAGAAGATGCGTTTGTAGACCTAATGAACTCATGGTCAAAGCAGTTGGGAATGCAAGATAGCTATTTTGAAAACTCCCATGGACTCGATTCAGACAATCATAAAACCACCGCTTATGATATGGCGATATTGGGCGCTGCACTGATCCGAGACGTGCCTGAAGAGTATCGTGTATACGCCGAAAAATCATTCACCTACAACGGCATTAAGCAATACAACCGTAACGGACTGTTATGGGATAAGAGCATGAACGTTGATGGAATTAAAACCGGCCATACTTCGGGTGCTGGTTTTAACTTAGTCACGTCGGCAACCAAAGACGGTATGCGTTTAATTACTGTCGTTATGGGTACAGCGAGTGAATCTGCACGAAAAGCTGAAAGCAAAAAGCTACTTAATTATGGCTTCCGCTTTTTTGAAACCATCACGCCATATAAAGCCGGTGACAGTTTTGTCAGTCAAAAAATTTGGTATGGCGACAAAGATGCCGTTGAGTTAGGTGTTACCACCGATACCCCTATCACCATCAATCGTGGCCAAGCTAAAAACTTACAGGCGAACTTTGAGCTAAATAAAGAGCTGACCGCGCCGCTAGCCAAAGGTGAAACCGTAGGACGCATCTACTTCCAGCTTAACGGTAAAGATATTGCCCAATTCCCACTTGTTACGCTAGAAGCGGTAGAAGAAGGCAGCTGGTTTAGCAAACTAATGGATTACTTCAAACAACTATTTGCGGGTTGGTTTGGCTAATAAGCACCTAACGAAATCAAAGCCACCTACGGGTGGCTTTGTTGTTTTTAGGTATCTTTACCTTGAAAAAGGTATAATCGGCACCATATATGCAGCCATAACCGTACGAACCCAAGAGAGTTAACCATGTTAGATACTAAATTCGATGAGCTGATGGAGTTTCCAGCGTCATTTCCTTTTAAAGTGGTTGGTGATGCCAGTGAAACCTTAGCTGATAGCGTTGTTGCTGTCGTACAAAAGCATGTCCCAGGTGACTATGCCCCCACCACAAAAGCATCGAGTAAAGGCACTTACTACTCCATTACCATTCGCGTAACGGTAAACAGTAAAGAGCAAGTTGAAACCTTGTATACCGAACTTGCCGCAATTGAAGGCGTAAAACGCGTACTTTAATTCAACAAAGTGTGATCTAGATTACATTTCGTCAAGATGGGGCGTATAATACGCCCACTTAATGTCTTAGGGGAGAGGTTGCCCTTGCAAGAACGTCCACTTCATATTCGCCATTTAGGTCGCCAAGACTATGAAAAAGTCTGGCATGCTATGCAGCATTACACCGATAATCGAGACGCTGATAGCCAAGATGAGTTATGGATTGTCGAACACAACCCGGTATTTACTCAAGGCCAAGCAGGCAAGAGTGAACATATTCTCAACCCGGGTGACATTCCGGTTATTCAGGTCGACCGAGGTGGTCAAGTGACCTACCATGGACCTGGCCAACTGGTGGTTTACCCTCTGCTAGATATTAAAAGATTAAAGATAGGCGTAAGACAATTAGTCACAGATATCGAACAAAGCATCGTGCAGATGTTAGCCCAGTATGATATTGAAGCTTATGCCAAGGCAGATGCGCCAGGTGTCTACATTGATGAGCGAAAAGTCGCTTCGTTAGGTCTGCGCATTCGCAAAGGTTGCTCGTTCCATGGGCTGGCATTAAATGTCGACATGGACATGAGTCCTTTCCAAAGAATTAACCCTTGTGGGTATGCTGGAATGGAGATGATCCAGTGTAAAATGATTAATGGTCCGCAAACAGTTAAGGAAGCGGGAGACCAATTAGTCGCTCAGTTTAGCCAAATCCTAGGCTACCAAGAACTTGTTCATCATCAAGGATTAGCACCGTCATATGAATAGGCCAGAAAGATTACAACCCGGCGTAAAGTTGCGTGATGCAGATAAAGTCTCACGCATTCCTGTTAAAGTCGTGCCTTCAGAACGTGAAAACATGCTGCGTAAACCTGACTGGCTAAGAGTTAAACTACCAGCATCTAGCCAACGTATTGATGACATTAAAAGCGCATTGCGTAAAAATGGCCTGCACTCGGTATGTGAAGAAGCCTCTTGCCCTAACCTTGCAGAGTGTTTTAATCATGGAACTGCCACCTTCATGATCCTCGGCGCCATTTGTACTCGTCGCTGTCCATTTTGCGATGTTGCCCATGGCCGACCATTAAAACCCGATGCTGAGGAGCCAAAGAAACTGGCTCAAACCATCAAAGATATGAAGCTTAAGTACGTGGTTATCACTTCAGTGGATCGCGATGATCTTCGTGATGGGGGGGCACAACATTTTGCCGATTGTATTCGCGAAATTCGCATACTAAACCCTGAAATCAAGATTGAGATCTTGGTGCCTGATTTCCGCGGACGCATCGATGCAGCGCTCGATATCTTAGCCACTGAGCCACCTGATGTATTTAACCATAACCTTGAAACAGCGCCTAAGCACTACCGTAAAGCTCGTCCTGGAGCGAACTACCAATGGTCGCTGGATCTGCTGAAGAAATTTAAGCTGCGCCACCCAAATGTACCAACCAAATCAGGGTTAATGATGGGACTGGGTGAAACCAATGAGGAGATTGCACAAGTCTTACAGGATCTGCGTGCCCACGATGTAGAAATGCTCACCTTGGGTCAATATTTGCAGCCATCAAAGTTCCACTTACCAGTTGAACGCTACGTGCCACCGGCAGAGTTTGATGAGTTACGCGAATTTGCTGAAAAAATTGGTTTTACTCATGCAGCATGCGGCCCAATGGTACGCTCGAGCTATCATGCTGATTTACAAGCTCAAGGCAAAGAAGTTAAATAAGTCCTATGACTAGTCCTGAAATAGGTTGACACTTTTTTCAGTTTAAAACGCTCGATGAACTTCATCGGGCGTTTTGTAT
>NZ_JBHZSN010000011.1:0-179626 GCF_043643685.1 Shewanella waksmanii | reverse complement strand
TTAAAATACAAAACGCCCGATGAAGTTCATCGAGCGTTTTAAACTGAAAAAGTGTCAACCTATTTCAGGACTAGTCAATAAAGATTTATTGTTCGTAGCACACTTCAGTATCTGAGTCGTAGTCACGACCGTAATCTGCGCAGGTTTCTTCCATAAAGGCGGTTTCAAGCTGCTCTACCTGATGTTCAAATTCAGCTTGCTGCTCATCGATAATCGCTTCTTCTACCACAGCTTGCTGTGCATCTAAAATGGCGTGGTGATGGTCGATAGCCGCTTGCTCTGCTGCGGTGAACTCTTCCGCTTTAACTTGTGACGTTGCAGCTAATCCAAAAATAATTGCTGCAAACAGTCCCATTTTGCCAGAAAAGTTAACTTGCTTTAGTGAGATTGAATTGCTCATAGTGTTCACTCCAATTTATGTCGTCGACCTAATTTGGTAATGGTGTTCTCCGAAGTGGAGATGTCATTTCAAGGTCACAAAGTATCTATTAATAAAAGTGGTTGCCGATGCAGCAGTATCTGCTTACCTCGTTTGCTTGATACGTATGTTATGACAATGATGCTGAACTCATGCTGAACAAAAACTAAGCGGCTCAAAATAAGCTTAATGCCGCTTTACTCTGCTAATACGGGACTTTCTTGCTCGATGCAGGTGCTGAAATCATCTTTCTCTTGGTTTTCATCACAGAAGATATTCAGATTCCCCTGTTCTTCGTGCGCCAGCTCTGTTTGTATTTGTAACAGCTGCTCTTCAGCGCTGGGGAATGCCATCTCATTGTCAGCCAATATCTCACTGACACCTTCAATTTGGTTCAATGACACTTCGTCTTCAGTGGTGCTCGCGTTAACGCTTAGGGTGAATGACAAGCTCAAGCTGGTGATGATGAGAGGCAAGCCAGCCTTTTTAATACGGGCCATTAGTGACTCCTAACAAAACATAATTACGTAAAATTGGCGTAGCAAGCTACACCGATTGTTTTCAGGAGGCGGATTTTAACAGCAATAACTTGAATCTGAGCTGAATTAATGATTTTTCATGGTTTCACATTGAAAACCTTGACGGCTATTGTTAAAGCGACAATTCAAACCACATTGCCATGCTACATCACCTTTTAATGCTGACTGCTGCTCTGCATAGGCCTTACATTGCTGGTAATCTGCAAAGTCATCTTTTTTATCATAGCGACCAGAGTTATAACCATGGGTATAGATAAATGCAGACCATGATGCTGGCTGAACGCTTTTTTCACTGTGGTTAATGCTGGTAATGACCACAGCTAAAATAGCCACAACACCAAGAATAAACAGTAGGGGGGCGAATTTTTTCATGAATTTCACTGTCTATATTAATAATGTCGCCAGTTTAGCGTTGCACGTTACCAATTGATACATGTTCTGTAGGTCAATGTGACATTGATTTCACAGAGATTATGCTTAACTGGTTTTGACAGTGGGTAATAACTATATTTTACCTTACTCGGTATTAAGCTTATATTCAGGTTAGCTTTTATACATTATGCCTGAGCAAAAAAACTACAGCCTTAGGAGGCAATATGAAGTTAAAGTATTTACTATTTGTGGGCGCTCTAGCCTCTGTCAATGTGGCTGTAGCTGAAGAAGCACCAGAGAATCCAGTGACAGAAGTTGGCCAAGTTAAGATCACTTGGCAAGACCCTAGCAGTTATCGTGATGTCAAAGCTGCAAGTGATATCCAGTCTCGATATGAGCAGCGCACCTTTGACAACCTGACCAAAGAGCTAAATAAACAGTTTGAAAAGCGATTTGGGACTAACCAGAAGTTAGAGATGGTGGTGACAGATGTGGATCTCGCTGGCGATGTGCGTCCCACATTTGGTGCAACCATGAATGATATTCGTGTCATTAAAGACATCTACCCACCACGCATTAACTTCAGTTACCAAGTCTTAGAGGATGGTAAAGTAGTGATGGGGGGCGAAGAGAAGCTAACCGATTTGAGCTTCATGCACAAAGTTGGGCGTATGGATGATAAGCCGCTTAGACATGAGTACCGCTTACTTGAAGACTGGCTGAAAAAGACCATAGAGCCTAAATTACAATAACACTTCAAAGGCGAATCACTGAGTTGATTCGCCTTTTTTGTTATGCAGCACTTGGCTCATCAATGACTTCAAACAAACTAAATGAGTTACTTGCCGCTTTGGCCTGCTTTTTGGCAGCAGCGCTGTAGGTCGAAAGCTGTTGCTCACTGCACTGAGATGTCACTGCAGGGGGTAAAATTCCCACACATAGCCCTATCAATTCATGCTCACATAATTGGCCTTTACGATCTTCAGCGATCATTTTTTGTTGTTGCCAGTGCTCAGCGGTGTAAAACAGCGCTTTAGTTTGCTCAAATGCTTTTAAGATCTGCATAGATTGCTGCAAGATTTCACTGCTGGTGCTGATAATGACGAAGTCATCACCACCAATATGGCCAATAAAGTTTTCGCTGCTTTGTTGATCAGCCAGTAATTTTGACACTGCTTGAATGACCTCGTCGCCTCGGCAAAAACCATAGATATCGTTGTAGGGTTTAAAATAGCTGATATCAAAATAGGCGAGGTAAAAGTCGCGTTTATGATGCCGCAAACGTTGCAATTCTTCTTGAATCGGAATGTTACCGGGCAAGCCGGAAAGTGGATTAGCATGTCGAGCGATTTTAATTCGATGTTCAGTGAGTTGTTGCAACAAATCCTTAGTATGGCCAATCCCTAAAAACTTGCCTTGGCGCATCACGATAAATTGCTGTGCAACATTGCCATGATTATCCTCAGCAGTGAGCGATTGACTCACCGTGGAGATAGCATCGGAGGCTTCGACCTTTAAGATTTTGGCATTCATTACGTCAGCCACACAGGTATTTTCATGTAGAGCTCGACCATAAGGCGTGCTAAATAACTCCATTAAGTGGGCGCGGTCGACAAGCCCTTGCGGAGTTTCGCTCTCAACAATTGCAATGGCTTGTAGGTTTGACTGAGCGATAAACATGTCGCTTATCTGCTTTAACTTCGTATTGGGTGGCACGGTAATGGCATTGGTGCACAAACTCTCTGCAGATTCCGCATAACGGGTTTGTTGCTTGGGCATATCTGGTAAGCACTGTGGCTGAAATACTTGATTGGGCTGCGCCTCTGGTCGACCGAGTAAATAGCCCTGACAGTAAATAATCCCCAATTGCTGTAACAGCGCCATCTCATTATTGGTTTCAATACCCTCAGCGATGACTTTGCAAGTTAAGCTTTGACACAGATCGATTATCGAGCGGACAAACTCTTGCTTTACTGGCGATTTATCAATGTCTTTAATAAAGTGGCGATCAATTTTGACATAATCGGGTGCCAGTTCACTCCACAATCTAAGCCCTGAATAGCCGGTTCCTAAATCATCAATAGCGGTCATAAAGCCTTGGCTACGGTAGTGATTTAAACACTCTTTTAGCAAGTCGATGTCATCTGCTGGGTATTGCTCGGAAAGCTCTATCACGATTTGGTTGGGGTTTAAGCCCATCTCTTGCACTAGCCCTAGAGTGAGTCCCTTTGCATGGTTGGGCTCTAAGAGTGCTTTGGGTGAGATATTAATAAACAACTTGCCGGGCAATCCATGTTTATCAAAACTACTGATTGAGATACGCCGACAGATCTCTTCTAATTCTGACAGTCGACCTTCATAAGCCGCTGTTTTAAATAGCGGTACAGGTGAGTGCAGAGGGCTATGCTGTGGGCCGCGGCTTAATGCCTCGAATCCATGAATTGAGTGGGTGGTGATATTAAAAATGGGCTGAAAAAGCGCATTGATCTTCTGCTGACCAATTACCCTATCTAGCTCCTTGCTAAGATCAATTGCTGTCATTTCGTCCGCCTTTAACTATATCGGACGAAATGTTATTACCAGAGGATGACAGCAATATGACAATATTTGTTTGCTGTCATAAATTGACTATTTTGCTTGGTTTTTAAAAGCTTGCAGTGTCTGCAACAACACAGCGAGCTTAGGAACAAATTGCTCAATTTTGTTGTTAATGTCGGTGCTCTCTGGGGTGATCTGGGTTAGCTCTTCAGCCAACTCTTGCACATAAGGGCCGAAACGATTGCTGTCGGTATTGAAGCCTTCTTGTTTACTAAAGATACTCGCAAATTTGCCATGGCCAGCTTTTTTCAATTCATCAAGTTTGGCATCAGCATCAATCGCTTGGCGATAAGCTGTTTGTAAATTCTGTTTTAGTTGCTCTATAACACGAGTATGTGGCATAACAGCCTCTCAATAAAAAATTTAGCCGAATTATAAGGGGCGAAGCAGATGGCAACAAGTCACGGATTCAGATTACTGCAAACTCTAGGTGTCTCTGCGCTGGTGGGCATGCTGTCATCGACGGCAATGGCTGCCGATACACCGCCTTTTTATCAAGTCAACTATCAAGGTAAAACCGCTTATTTACTGGGTTCTATTCATGTTGGTCAGCCAAGTTTTTATCCGATGGCCGAGATTATTGAAGAGAAGTTTGCAAAAGCTTCTGGATTGGTTGTGGAAGTGGATACCGACAATATCGATGTGATGCCGATGATTCAGCAATATGGCCTTGACCCTTCAGGGATCACGCCTCATGTGCAGAAGGTAAAAAACAGCTATTGCCAAACTCAGGCTGTTGTCTGCCAGGGCATTGCGAGTTTTTCGCCATGGTTGCAATCGGTGCAAGTTGGGATGGTGCGTTTTGGACAATTGGGTTATAGCGCAGAGTTTGGTGTCGATGGACGCTTTGTGAAGCAAAATGGCCAGCGGCCGCTATACGAGCTTGAGTCCAGCGAGTTTCAATTCAAGTTGTTGTCTGGTTTTAGCAAAACCCAGCAATGGGATATGGTCGCAGAGGCCATTGAAACCAGTGATAAACAGATGTTGGCGCTGGTGGAAGCATGGCGAGGTGGCGATGAACAAGCACTGGCAGAGCTGATGACTGAGCAGATGGTTGATGACGATGATACAGAGATGATTGATAAAATTCTGTGGCAACGTAATGTCAATATGGCGGTGGGAATTCGTCAATTAATGCAAGATCCTAAGGTTGCTGAGCCATTGTTTATCGTAGTTGGGGCCGGTCATGTTGTCGGTAAACAAAGTATTGTTGATGAAATGCGCTCACATGGCGCTAAAGTGCGTAATTGCTGGCAACAAAAGTGCCAGTAACCACAGAGCAAGCAATTAAAATAATGATGCTACAGATGTGAGCGATATGGCGTCATGTGGCTCTGATGCTAGTGTCAGGTTGTGTTTTGCTGAAATCATGTTGCCTGTTTAGGTGTTTTTGCCGTTAAGCTTTGTGAGAGGTTTTACAAAATCTGCCAAGTTAATTAGGCTGAGCGACTTTTGTTGCGCTAGCGTCACAGCTAGGAGCAGAGTTAAGGTCAGACTTAGGGTCAGAATTATGTTTTGTAAGCCAATGGTGCAGATTAGCTGCGCGTTAATGTTGTTATCAGCGAGTAGCCATACTTATTCTGCACCGCAGGTGGGTGTCATGGTGGGCAGTGACTCGGGAATCAACATCAAATTTAATGATATTAAATTGGGGGTTGGCTTAAATGATTTGTCGCTCAGCGCAGATAAACTGTTTAATTTTACCAATAGTGGTCACTTCTATTATGGTTTTGGCGGTAAACTGGCTCATTTAGATGGCGACAAAGATACCCAGTTAGCCGCACGTGCCGTTTTTGGCGCCCATGCGGCGGTAGAGCAGTTTCGATTCTTCATTGAGGCTCAGCCAAGCTTGTACTTGATTGATAATGTCAGTGTTGAGCTTGAAGCGATAGCTGGCGTTCGCTACCAATTTTAGGTGAATCAATTTAATTGTCAGGGTGGCGGTTGCCTTAATTAGCGATTAGTTTGCCTGACAAATAAAGTGCACATAGCGGCCTAATGGCACATAGGTGGGAGACGTAGAATACCGTAGTTCCATTTCTAATAGTTGCTCAAATGTGGCATTGGCTGGCTGGTGGGTTTTAAGGTAATCGCAAATGACCCGCACCCCAGATTCGTGCACACAACTCATGTTCCAATTAACTAACCATTGGCGTACATCTTGGATATAAACCGGGTGCGTCGGGGTTAAGCCTACCTTTTTCTTAACTTTTAGCCCGGCTTTAACATAGTCGAAGTTGCCAGAAACTAAGTTAAAAAAGCGCATCGCTTCTTTGTTGTAAAACATCAACGAGAATACACCGCCTTGGTTGAGCATTTTCGGTAATTGGCTCAGCGTAGTTTGTGCGTCAGCAAGCCATTCTGCTACGGCATGGCACAAAATAAGGTCGAACTTGCCATAGGCGTCAACCGTTAATGCTTGGATTGGTCCATGGACAATCTCAATGGCTAGGTGCTCACCGCTTTGTTGCTGATATTGGTTGATTTGCGTTTTAGCAATATCGAGCATTTTTTCAGAAATGTCACACAACACCACCTGATGGCCTAGCTTTGCCAGCTTCTGGCTAAACAGACCAAAGCCGCCACCGGCATCGAGTATACGCAATGGTCGGTCGCTCGGAAATTGGCTTAATGCCCATTGCAGGTCTCGCCAAACTACGGTTTCGCGCACTTGGCCTTTTGTTGAGCCATAGATATTGTTGGCAAATTTATGGGCTAATGCATCGAAATTTTTATCTTGCACCTAGGAACTCTCCAAAAATAACAGCTGATTGCAGCGGCGCTATTTTGCCACAATAGCGAAAATAAACACCTAGTCGCTGGCATTATTTAGCTTCATATCCGTTGAATTTAGCTTTCAAAGGTATTTTTGGGTATACTCGCGCTCTTAAAATTTTCAGTGGTATGTTTTTTAAAAGGTCTAAAGCGCGTGGAAAATAAAATATCGGTTGATTTAAAGGCGATGCCGTCATTGTTTTCGCTTTATCGAAAGATCTTTTTAGGTCGTAAACCTGGCTGGGATCAACAAGCTTTACCCCAAATTGAGGTTACATGCCCAAGTGTTAGCTTAAGTCGCGACAAAGTGACTCAGTATGCCCAGGTTTGTGGTTTTGAATTTGATGGTGACAAACTGCCATTGACCTATCTTTATGTGATGGCGTTTCGTCTGCATGCAGTGATTTTTACCCATAAAGCGATCACTTTTCCATTGCTCGGTATGATTCATCTGAAAAATAGCATTACCCAATACCGCGCTGTGACCGTTGATGAGTCATTTGATTTAGATTGTGCGTTAACCGGGAGCCAGCAAACTGATGCGGGTCTTGAGTTTACCTTAGTATCGAAAGCCTATGTGGGTGGTGAGTTAGTTTGGGAATCGCTGTCGACATACTTGTATCGCATAGAAAGTGGTGGCCGCCGTGTTAGACCACCTAAAGCTAGCCCTATGGTTTGGGAAGACCCAGCGCAATGGCAATTGCAGGATGACTTAGGCCGTCGTTACGCAAAAGCTTCTGGCGACTATAACCTTATTCATCTACATCCAATCGTTTCAAAGCGCTTTGGTTTTGATCGGGTGCTGGCCCATGGCATGTGGTCAAAAGCGCGTGCTGTTGCTGCACTGAGTGAGCACCTCGCTGATAAGCCATGTACTGTGGATGTAGCGTTTAAACTGCCGCTGTTATTGCCTGCAGATGTTAAGTTTGGTCATGAGCTAGCCGAAGATGGCAACCTTCGCTTTGAGCTCAGAGATAGCCGGGGCCGTCGGCCGCACTTAACAGGTAGTATTCAGTACCTTTAATAAAAAACCGAAGCATTTGCTTCGGTTTTTTATAACTCACTCTACATTGTAACATCAGGGCACACTGTGGCCTTTCGATGCTTGCCAGATGCTAAACCATTGTTGACGATCTAATTTTATCTGCTGGCTGGCAATGGCTTTATTAATGCGCTCAGATTTACCTGAACCAATAATAGGATGTGGGCGAGAAGGCAGGGCAAGTACCCAAGCATAAACAATTTGGCTGATGTCATCGGTATTGTGTTGTTCGGCGATGGTTGTTAATACTTGCTGTAATCGCTGAGCCTGGGCTAATGTTGATGAAAACAGCTCTCCGCCCCCTAAACAAGACCATGCCATTGGCGAACAGCGCAATCTTTGCAGTTGATCTAAGGTGCCATCTTCAAGGGTGGTCATATTCAGTGGGGAGATTTCCACTTGGTTAGTGACCAGCGGTGTGTCCAATCGTGATTGCAGTAATTCAAATTGTGCAGGGGTAAAATTAGAGACCCCAAAGTGCAACACTTTGCCTTGTTGTTTTAATTGACTAAATGCCTTAGCAATTTCGTCTGCATCCATTAATGGATCTGGCCGATGAATCATTAACATATCTAGGCGATCAGTATTAAGCGCTGTTAAAGAATTCTCAGCACTGGTGATGATGTGCTGGGCGCAAGTATCATAATGATTGATATAGCGCTTAGGTGTGGTTGGAAACGCCGGTTTTATACCGCATTTACTGATCAATTGCATCTGTTCACGCAAATGGGGTTGCAATGCTAGTGCTTGTCCGAAGGCTTGTTCACATTGGTATTGGCCATAAATGTCGGCATGGTCCATGCTGGTCACACCCTGTTCAAGGTAATGCTCGATCAACTTCAGAGTTTGTTGCGGGGTATACTCCCAATCACAAAGTCGCCAAAAACCAGCAATAAAGCGCGAGAGTGATAACGATGCTGTCATAATAATCCCTATTGTTTGTTTTTGCGGAATAAAAAAGGGCTTAATCATAAGCCCTTTTGCATCAACATGGGGAAAGCCCCATCAGTATTAGTCGGTAGTTTGGTAAATATGTACATCCCGCTGCGGGAACGGAATAGAGATATTTTCAGCGTCAAAGCGCATTTTCACTTCACGCGTAATATCCCAATATACATCCCAATAATCTTCTGGCTTAGCCCATGGGCGGACGATAAAGTCGACCGATGATTCACCCAGTGTATGTAGCTTAACGGTTGGCTCAGGATCCCGTAGCACTTTAGGATGCTTATCAACAATCGCCGTTAACACACGTTCTGCTTTTTCAATATCGTCACTGTAACCAATACCAAATGTCATATCGACACGGCGTTGGTGCTCGACAGTGATGTTGTTGATGGTGTCGCCCCAAATCTTATTGTTTGGAATAATCAAACGTTGGTTATCTAAGGTCTTAATGGTGGTTGATACTAAGCTCATATGGCTGACTTTACCTGTCACTCCACCGGCATTAATTAAATCACCTACATCGTAGGGACGATAGATTAAGATCATCATGCCTGAGGCGAAGTTAGATAAGGTATCTTGTAGGGCAAAACCAATGATCACACCCGCAACACCAAAACCAGCAAGTAGTGGGCCTAACTCGAAGCCTAATTGCGACAAGGCAATTAACACACCTAAGGTCATTACGGCTTTGCCTGACAGTGAAATAAAGAAGTCTTGGAGTAAGTGGCTAAAGCGTAACTTCGAATTGCTCACGGCCGTTTTAACAATGCGTTGGACGCCTTTGCCGACTAGACTGGCTAAGAAAATTATTAGTAAGAAAATAAATAGCTTAAACATGGCGCTTGGGCCATTTTCGACAATTTGTGCTTGTGCGGTACTGACCCAATCTTCCAGTAAGCTGGTGGCGACATCGAAATTAAGCACGTCTTGAGTAATATCGCCAGAGACACTAAACAGGGTTTGCTTAAGTTCAGTGGTGTCTTGGCCTAGACTATCGAGCAGTTCAATGAGGGAGCTTAACGTGGTGTTACTAAGCCCTAAACGCTCATTGAGTCTAGTAACACGAGCAGTTTGCTCTGCGCTGACATCTTTTCCGGCTGCTGCAGCTTCTTCAACGGCGGCTTTGAGTTGATCTTGGGTGTAGCGTACAAAGCTATCTAGGTTGTCTGCGCGATCTTTAAGCTCGACAACGAAAGCGGCTTGTTTGGCGCTAACATCTTGGCCTAATTGAGCTAGCCACTGTAATGTGTGGTGAGTAGATAAATAGATTTCATCACGCTCGCGTTCACGTTTGGCCAGCGCGAGCATGATGTCAGTATCATTACCTTTGCCCAGCTCCGCCACTTTGGACATCATATCATTACGAAAATACAGTAATACTTTATCTAAAAAGGCTAAATGGTCGTTCAATAAAGGCACCATCTTTTTGGCGTCAGGAGATGGCTGCTCCATTAGCCCTTTTAATTTGCCCTCAAGTTGGCGCACATGTTCCTTGATGCGATATTCAGTAAACCCTTTAAATTCACCGCTAGAGGTTTTAAGGGTTTCGGCATCTTTAACGATATTTTTTTGTAGCTGAGCAATATCAGAATAGGTGGTATCGGCCGCAGCCGGATAAGCAGTCAATGCTGCTAGGGTAAGCAACACAATTGCGAGGACACGGTTCATAGGTAATATCCTGTTACGTTTGTAGTCGACTATGATAGTCCTTTGTTTTGACAAATGTAAATTGAGTTCAGTGAAATTAGCGCATGTCGAGCTTTCGCGGCTAAATTTTATTCAAGGTATAAGTGTTTGTGGCTCCTTTACTACTGTTATCAAGTATCGCAACGACATATCAAAGCCTCTGTCTTGTAAAAATAACCCACAAACTGCCGTAAAAATCAGCTCGAAGAGCAACATGCCTCAGTCTGTTTCTGATAGAATACCGCTCCCATTATTCGGAGTCATTGTTGTGTTGTGTACCCATTGTAGTCAGTCTTTTCGTGTCGATAATATTAATGCTCAGCGAGGGCAGGGACTTGGTGCGCAAGTTCAATGTCCCCATTGCTCGGCATGGCTAGGCAAAAGCGTGATATTGTCATACTTAAAAATTGCAGGATTTTATCTGGCAGTGATTGCGCTTGTGGTGGGGTACTTTTATAGCCAATGGCGCACGCTGACAACGCCAGTGGCTATCTTGTCGGTGATGATGCTGTTAGTTAGTCATATGATGGACCACCTTAAGGTGATCGAGGCGCCGATTAACGATGTTAAGGATGACGATGCGCATCGTCAAAAGTATCGCTAGCGAATATTGGCGCTATCAATAGGGAAGGGGATGATGTTTACAGGGCTATTAAATTGGTGGAAAAACCGCAGTGTGCCGCAAAAAACCTTGCTTATATTGATTGGGATATTTGCGTTTGTGTTGGGGATGTTTTTGGCGGGGTATTATGCAGGTAAGCTGATTGGACCAAGCTTAAATTAACCCACCAAGAGGACGTTGGTATTGTTAGCCAACGTCACTCTAAGTGTGCTGTACGCTTAGCGTTAGTCAATCACTTGCACTTGTGCTTCTAACGCGGCTTCTACGTAGTAAATTCCACCACCAACAGCGATAAAGAACACTGTTGTCCAGAAGATCATTTTGAAGTTCTCGCGAAAAAATTCCTTCATTGTCAGGTTTCCTGTGTTGTCAATGTGATGAGTAAACTCACGTTTTAAGTTTACTTTAGCTAAAACGATTTTATCAATCCATATTACTGGTTTCATCTTAAGCCAGTCTTAATTGTATCAAGCCGATAGTGACCAAGCTCATGGTTTTGCACTAATTAACCGGTAATTTTGATAGAAACGGTTACATTTTTTTAGCAGTTAAACCTAGATTGGAACAAAAGAGTCACTTGACTTCATCCTTGTGATGCCTAAACTTGGTGCCAATTTTAGTTTAGAGCAGTGTCTAATGTTTGCAATGAGGCGGAAAATCACACAAGGAGTAGCAATTTGGCTAAGTGCCCTATTGTTTTGCTTGTCTGTTGCCACTTCTGCCCACAGTGTTGAACATATCGATCATGGTGCTTTGAATGACTGTACTTTGTGTATTCAAAAGTTGCAGCTCAATACCATTGTCCCCTGTTCTGAACATAGCTTTACACTCGGTAAACCGTCTTATGTTCCTCAAGTTGAAATCCTGCTTGCTAGCGTAAGTAGTGATAGCCATTTTTTTGATAGCCGTGCCCCTCCTTTATAACTGCTAGTTCTCAGTTCTTACAATAAATATTAATAAATATCCTTTCAGCTGAGAGCTGGAAGGGACTGCTAGTTATTTGGAGAAAATATGAAAACCCTTACTACCCGTTTATCTTCGGTTGCGGTAGCGTGCGCTATGGTATCTTTATCTGCTTCTGCTCAGGATTCCTCTTTAACTAATCCTAACATCAGTGCGGTACTTGATGGTTATTACCAAACCGGCGAGCGCCCAATGGCTGAACGTGTTGAAGGTTTTGGCTTGGGTCATACTGAGTTCGCCATTAGTGCCAATATCGATGATATGTTTTACGGTAAAGTGACGGCCATTCTAGAAATGCATGATGGTGAAACTGAGCTGGGCCTTGAAGAGGCGTTTATTCAAACTTTAGCCATGCCTGGTGGTTTTTCGGTGCGTGCTGGTCGATTCCTTTCTGATATCGGTTACTTGAATAACCAACATGTCCATACTGATTCATTCTCTGATCGCCCAGCGGCGTATCGTGCTTTCCTAGGTAGCCACTACTTTGATGATGGTGTGCGCCTAGATTATGTTGCGCCAACAGACCTATATTGGGCAATGGGTGTTGAAGCCTTTAAAGGCGATGAGATGCGTGCCGAAGATGAACATGGTGAGCGTGAATTTGAAAACGTTGGCGTGTATACCGCTTACACCAAATTTGGTGGTGATATCGGCACTAGCAGTTCATGGCAAGTGGGACTAAGTTACCTACGTAACGAAAATGGACGTTTAACGGCCCATGAAGAAGAGCATGGTGAACATGAAGCGCTTGCTGACGATGGCCACGGACATGATCACAGCCATGCCGCACGTTACACAGGTGAAAACACTTATATTGCCGATTTTGTTTATAAATGGGCACCAGACGGTAACTACAAATATCAACATTTCACGCTAAGTGGTGAGTACTTTAAAGTCACTGACTTTGCACCGCTAGAAGATCATGACCACGAAGAGGAAGAGCATGACGTTCATGGTAGCCCAGATGATCTAACTGGTTGGTACCTAAGTGGCGTTTACCAATTTAGTCCTAACTGGTCTGCGGGTCTGCGTTATGGTGAAGTGGACACCCAAGAGCTACATGAAGATCACTTCCATGGTCAAAAGTTGAAAGAGACAGAGGTGAGCTTAGCTTGGCACCACAGCCATTTCTCTACCGTACGTCTACAATATACCAATCAACGTGGTACCAACTTTGAAGGTTTCGAAGATGACAACATCATCACTTTACAATATGTGATGACTCTGGGGGCTCATGGTGCGCATCAATTCTAAATGGCTTAGAGTCATCATTCCGGCAGCGGCAATGAGCGTAAGCTCGTTGGCGCACGCCGACCTTAACGTGTTTGCTTGTGAGCCTGAGTATGCGGCCTTGGCGCAAGAAATTGCCCCAGATGCGAATGTCTACTCGGCCACAACGGCAATGCAAGATCCTCATCAGGTTCAAGCTCGACCTAGCTTGATCGCTAAAATGCGTCAGGCTGATATTGCGGTTTGTGCCGGTGCGGATTTAGAGATTGGCTGGTTGCCAATGCTGCAGATGAAGTCGTCGAACGCTAAAGTTCGCTCGACTGACCAAGGCTTGTTCTTTGCCGCTGATCAAGTAGAGACACTGGATCAGCTTAAACAAGTCGATCGCTCTATGGGTGATGTACATGCTAAAGGGAATCCGCATTTGCATCTGGATCCTTACCGCATGCTGAAAGTGGCGCAAGCGTTAAGTGAAAAAATGGCGCAGTTGGATGCTAATAATGCAGCCACATATCGCCAAGGCTATGCTGATTTTGCCAAACGCTGGCAGGCTAAAATCCCTCAGTGGGAAGCGCAGGCTGCTAAACTTAAAGGCAAAAAGGTCATTGCTTACCATACCAGTTATCGCTACCTATTTAACTGGTTGGGCATGGAGCAGGTGGGTGATTTAGAACCTAAGCCAGGGCTACCGCCAAGCACGAGTCATTTGAGTCAACTATTGTCTAGAGCCAACAAAGGCGATATTGGCGCAGTGATCATTACTTCTTACCAAGACGATCGCGGCGCCAAATGGCTTGGTGAGCGCGCCAATATCCCGGTGTTGCGTTTACCTATGTCGGTGGGCGGTAATGAGCAAAGCCAAGATTTGTTCTCGTTTTATGACAGCGTCATCGACATGATGTTAGCGACAATGTCAAAATAAACCTAGCGGCTTAGGTGGGGTTGGCCTACCTAAGCCTGTTTTGGGATAACATTATGTTTGATTGGGATCTCCTTTCTATCTTATTGCCCGCACTTGCTGCGGGTGTTTTGGTTATATCTACCCATGTTGTTTTAGGTCGTCAGGTGCTTAAGCGTGGCATTATCTTTATTGATCTTGCGATCGCTCAAGTTGCGGCACTAGGTGCGATTTTTGCCCACACGATTCATGACTTAGAACACCTGCCGTATGTTAACTTTTGGATGCCTGCGATATTTGCATTGGGCGGCGCCGGGATTATTGCCTGGCTGTCTCAACGCATGCATGACGAACTCGAAGCTGTCATTGGGTGTTTCTATGTGTTAGCGGCGGTGGCTGCGATGTTATTGTTGGCCAATGACCCTCACGGCGCAGAGATGCTCAAACAGTTGATGTCAGGCCAGATTTTATGGGTGAGTTGGTCACAGCTACTGCTACCGACTATCGTCTCAGTTGCAGTGCTACTGTTAGTGATAGTGAGGCCGAGCGTACTTGATGGTTTAGGTTTTTATTTATTGTTTGCACTGGTGATCACCTTGTCGGTGGAGTTGGTGGGGGTTTACTTAGTATTCAGTACCCTGATTTTGCCCGCCCTTGCTGTGAACAAGTACAGCGGTAAAGCCAAACTTGCTATTGCCTATTGTGTTGGCTTGCTTGGTTATGTCGCGGGTCTGCTTGTTTCAGCGACTTGGGACTTACCTAGTGGTGCGGCGATTGTCGCGACGTTAGCGGTTAGCGCAGTGGTGTTCAGGCTGTTGTTAAAAAGGTCTGATCAGTTAGATTTAATGGCGAACAAAGCAGCAAATTAGCGATAATAGAGTTAATTAACACGATTTAACTGGCTATGTCGGCGGCATTGGCTATGATGTCATCCGCCGTTCATATGCTAACTTTAAGATTAGTGTCAACGTGTTAGATGTTAACTCAGGCTACAGGTGTAAGTTATTTAGGCTTACTGCTATAATACGGCCACCGAATCCACAGGAGTATGTTGTGCTATTAATTCTCAGATCTCTGATCTTAGCTATTATGCTAGTACTGGCATTTGTGTTTGGTTGTTTGTTCTGTCTTATCAGACCACGCCACAGAAATAACGTACATATGTTCGCCAAAATCTTTTCATGGGCAGCCCCGGTATTGGGGATAAAAGTCATTGTCAGAAAGCCAAAGAAAGAGGCGAGTGAGCCTTGTATCTTCTTGGCAAATCATCAAAATAATTTCGATATGTTTACCCATACTGCTGCGGTACCGAAAGGCACGGTTAGCTTAGGTAAAAAGAGCTTAGCTTGGATACCTTTCTTTGGGCAGATGTATTGGTTATCGGGCAATATTTTGATTGACCGTAAGAATCGCAGCCGTGCGTTTGAAACCATGGCGAATACCGCGAGAAAAATTAAAGAGAAATGTTTGTCTATTTGGATTTTCCCAGAAGGAACACGCTCTCGTGGTAAGGGGTTATTGCCATTTAAGTCTGGTGCATTTCATACTGCCATAGAAGCAGGTGTGGCAATGGTACCAGTACTGGCGTCTAACCAAGAACATATCCGTTTGAATCGCTGGAACAATGGTGTGGTGATCATTGAAGTGATGGACCCGATTGAGACTAAAGGGCTAGCTAAATCACAAGTTAAAGAGTTATCAACACGCATTCATGGTTTAATGTCGGATAAATTGGCACAATTAAACCAAGAAGCCCAAGCTTTAATGGCTAAACCAGCGGTATAATTTTATTTTTCGTGGAGCAAGTATGTCCTTAGCGCATCTGTTGCAACAGCAACAGCAAGAAAACAAAGAGATAGTTGAAGCGGTACTCGCTGATGGTTCAAACCCAGAAGCGGAATATACTATTGAACATCATTTTTCAGCCGCTAAATTTGATGCCCTCGAAAAAGCGGCAGTAGAGTTATTTAAGCTTGGCTTTGAGGTTAACGATGCTGAAGAGCTAGAGCTTGAAGATGGTAAAGTGATTTACTGTTTTGACGCCATTGCCTATCACAAGCTGGAAGTCCCTTTATTAGATAAAGCCTGCGAAGAGCTGCTGAACTTAGCGGTGAAGTTCAAGGTTGACTATGATGGCTGGGGCACCTATTTCATTGATGAGAACGGTGAAGAATACCGTGAAGATGAAGAAGAGCCAGAAAATCAGTTTCATTAATAAAAAAGCCCCGTAAGGGGCTTTTTTATTGCTTATCTTGATAAATCATACAGCAATTTCTGCCGGCTTCTTTGGCATCATATAAGGCTTGGTCAGCCCGAGATAACCATTCGCCACTATTGCTCAGTGGTTTGCTTAAATCGCAAATTCCCATACTGACGGTGACGTTAATCACTGCATTTTCATAGCGCATTTCAGAAGCGGCAATCTTTTCACGTAGGCGATTGGCAAAACTGAGCGCATCTTGGGCGTTGGTGTTGGCTAACACCACAGAGAACTCTTCGCCGCCATAGCGCCCAGCACAGTCTGTTTCACGCAAGGATTGCTTGAGAATGTGACTGATATGCTGGATGACTTTATCGCCAGCCACGTGACCATAGGTATCGTTGATACGCTTAAAGTGGTCGATATCAAACATGACTAAAGTGGTGGCATCACCATAGCGACTATGTCGTTCAAACTCTCGTTGCATACATACTTGCCAATGACGGCGGTTATGCAATTGGGTTAAGCCATCGGTTTGACTTAAGTGTTCTAAACGCTCATTGGCAGACTTTAGCTGCAATTTATTAATTGCCACGTCAGTAACGTCATAGACAATCATACTGATATGAGTGATTTGACCGGTGAGCGATGACAGTGGTAACAAGGTCACGTTTTGGTACATGAAGTCTGCACGACCAGTAATGGGGCGGTAGTTACCAAACTTAAATACATAAGGTCGTTGTTCCCAGCTGATAAATGCACGGTTTTTAAGTAAAAAAACCGACTCCATTTTTTGCTTTAGCCATTCATCTGGCAGGTAATCAAATTGGTCAAACAGGTTTTTGCCTTTAATCGAGTTAGGCGATACCCCGCTGTGGTTTTCCATAAAACCGTTCCACAACTGGATGTTGTAGTTACGATCTAGCACGACTAAACCGACTTCGATGGTCTGTACCATATCGATAAGCCAATGCAGTTCGTTCATTGCGTTTTGATCATGAGCCATGGGAGTATCCAGCCTAATCTAACAAGTAGCCTAGCTTAAAGTTAAGCGTAGGTAGTGATTCTTCGGTAAACAGCAGTAATAGGTCACATTGCACATCATGGTCTTCAATACGATAGTTGATTTCCATGGCTAAAGTTCGTGCCCATTTTTCTGAGTTATCGTGGATCAGATCATTCACGGTGCAGTGACGGCCGATAACTACCGGGTGGCTTTGGCTAAACTTCATATGTAGCTGTTCAGATATGCCACTGAGGAATGCGCCAATCAGCACATTACCGGTGTCAATCATCACTTCTGTTTCTGTGTTGGTATCTTCAGGGTTGGCTAAGCCCATTAATTTAGCCATGTCTTGGAACGACGAGTCATGAAATAGTAACAGGGCTTCGCCTGCTACGCCCGCGCCAATGAAGCCTTGGCACAATGCTGACACAGTCCCACTTTCTTCAGTGGCTTTCAGGGTCATGGTCAGCTCGCTGACTTCCAATACGTTGACGTTAGGAATAGGCAGAAGTACAAACACATCGAGTAACTTTGCCAATAAGTCGGCAGCACGACCCATTGCCACGTTGGCTACTTCTTGACAGGCATCACGAAGATCCACTTCGATCATCGGGCTTTCGTTACTGTCTTCGCCTAAGGCGATGGTTAAAATGCCGTATTCTTGCAAGATATTGCTGATGGCATCAGCACTAACTGGTTTTTGAATAAAATCGAGGGCGCCTAACGCTTTGACTCGTTCATGGGCTTTAATTTGAATATCACCGGAGACCACGATAACTAAGGCGGGTAAATCTTCTTTTTGAATTATCTCTAATACCTCATAGCCATCCATAACTGGCATATTGAGGTCGAGAAACACCACTTCGCCTTTGCCTGCACGGATGGCATCAATGCCTTCTGCACCGTTGTTGGCAAAAGTAATTTCAACGTCCCACTCTTTTGGCAGGGTTCTGGCCATCTGCTTTCTTGCGAGCGCAGAATCATCACAAATTAGCACTGGGATCGACATTTTCTTATCAACATCCTAATTTACCCATACATTCAAGATAACACTTAAATACAACTTTGGTGCGCTGAATGACTGAAATGAGTAAATATTTTCTTTGTTTAACTTTACGACCTAATGTGCGGCTAGCCCGCAGCTAGGCTCCCTTTTTTGTGCTATATGTCGTCGATTATTATATCGTAAAGTGTTCCGATATAGCGTGAACATAATGTTAATCATCTCAGTATCAGATTGAAACCGTGGTAGAAATCCGTGAGACGATATTTTGACGTCAGTCAAATTTATTACGCAATGTTATAACTTTTAGCCAATGATGCCAAATGTGTTAACCTCAACTAGTGGACAGACCAGTTTAAAGGGGAAGGGATGAATCAAGCACTAGTGACACTGGAAATACAGCAAGGCATTGCCATGGTGGGCCTCAATCGAGTTGATAAATACAACGCGCTTAGTTTTGAGATGTTTACCAGCATAAAAAAAACCATTAAAAAAATCAGTCAGCGCCGTGATGTGAATGCAGTGGTGTTGTTTGGCCACGGTGACAACTTTTGTTCTGGCCTAGATGTAAAAAGTGTTATGTCATCGGCTTCCCAGGCGGTCAAACTGCTGTTTAAGTGGTTGCCAGGAAACGCCAATTTAGCGCAACAAGTTTCGATTGGTTGGCGACGCCTGCCCGTACCGGTTATTTGTGCTATCGATGGAATTTGCTATGGCGGCGGGATGCAGATAGCACTAGGTTGTGATTTTCGTATTGCGAGCCCTAACAGTCGGTTGTCAATTATGGAAGCCAAGTGGGGGCTAGTGCCTGATATGGCCGGTTTAGTCGGTTTACGAGAGCTGGTAGGAAAGGATCAAGCTATGTTGATGACCATGACCGCTGAGATCTATTCAGGTGATGAAGCCAAAGCACTTGGTTTAGTGACCTTAGTTGATGATAAGCCCCTCGAAGCGGCGCAGCAGTTAGCAACCAAATTAATCCAAACCTCTCCCGATGCTAATGCGGCTATTAAGCACAGTATTAACCGTAATTGGACCACCAGCATAAGGCGTTTGTTAAGTCGTGAGTCACGCTTTCAAATTGGCCTACTTGCTGGCAAGAATCGAGTCGTCGCTGCAAAACGCCAAGGCAAACATCCAGATAAAGCGTATCTATCCCGCCAGTCTTGGTGGTAAGTTGTTGTGACGGCGAGTAATTTGGCTGTTATCATGCGCGGATTAATAAGGATGTCGAGGAAGTTAACTGATGCAAAATTTGTTTGAACGGTTTTTATGGGGAAGCCGTTTATCGGTAATGTTAGGCGTATTTGCCTGTATTGCCGGAGCGTTCGTTGTGTTTATTATGGGCGTCAAAGATGTGGTCCATATGATTGAGCTGTTATGGCATTATTTATCCACTGGCAGCTACGACGTGCGTAACGAGTTAGTTATGGTGGTGGTGGAGATCCTAGATACCTTTCTTCTTGGCGCGGTATTGCTGATTTTTGCCTTTGGTCTTTACGAGTTGTTTATCAGTAAACTTAATGCGGCAGAGCAAAGTGAAACCGGCGGCAAGATCTTAAAGATTAGTAGTATCGATTCCCTTAAAAGTAAATTAGGCAAAGTGATTTTGATGATGCTTATCATCAAAGTGTTTTCCTACTTCACCGAAATGAAGCCCACGTCCATGCTAGAGCTGCTGTATATGGGGCTGATTGTGGTGCTAGTGGCGTTAGCCCTAATGCTGAGTAAAGATAAACCAAGCTAAATAATGCCAAGCATTAGTGCGCAGCTGTTATGCAAAGCTGCGCTAGGGGTAGGCTTTATCGATACGTCGACCAAAGCCTGCTATCGTGGTCATCACATCGGGCCATGCGGCTCCTTGATTGATATTGAGCGAAAGTGATTGCTGCTCGTAACGCAGGGGAGCTGACATCGGTGCTAAAGCTTTACGCTCAGATGCCGTGGCCAGTGAGGCGCGGTGGCCATCTGTGGACTGAATATCTAGTATTGGAATATCTAGCCCTGCGAGCTGCTCGGCCAGTAACTGGTTTTCTTGATCCCGAACTCGATAGGGGTTTATCACCACTAAAATATCAGGTTTAGGTAGCTTGCTTTGGCTTAATAAACTGATGACAACGCCGGCGGTGCGATCTGCGGTTATCAGCATGCGTTTGCCAGGGTAGGCACCGCCCACACTGTCTAGTTGATCCAATGTATTGGTGAGATGGTTAATTTGGTCGTCGGTTAACTGCTGCCATTGCTCATCGGAATATTTTTTTAGCGGTTTATTGTTTTGCTCAGTTAACTGCTTTTCACCGGCTTTGGCTACTTCACTAGCTTGGGTAGCATAATTGGCTGCCGAAATGGCCGCTGGTGGGGTAATGGCGATACTTGCCCAGCCATGCGAGTTAATTTCACGACGTAAATAATGAACGATACCGGCCTCATCTGCATGGGCACCAAAATCTGGCAATATAATTGCCGCGCCGAACTGATATCTTCCACGCCAAGGGCGCACTAGTACCTGCTCAGGTTCATCACCACTAAGATTGACGACCTCTTTCGTGTCCAAATAGTCATAACGGTTTGTCTCGGCAAACGAAGCTGACGCGGCTAACAGGCTACATACAGTCACAATGACAACGAATAAATACGGCATAGTTGATCGGCTTGATAACACTCAATATCAATATAATAGCAACCGTAAGCTTTGATTGGTATGCACAAAATAAAAAGCCCCAGTCATTGCTGGGGCTGATAGTTTACTTTGCTGCTTAGCCTGTAGGTTAAGCGTGGCTGACTAATACCAATCGAATCGCATCAAGTTGCAATTGACAGTTATCGATATAGCCATTTAGCTCGGCCATTTGCTCGGTTAAATGGCTAAGCTCTTCGTCACGAATATTGGGGTTGACCGCCTTAAGGGCTTCAAGTCGCGCTAACTCAGCACTCAATTGCTCGGTCATTTTCGCGCGAGCACCTTCAGCCAATGTACTAAGCTCTTTGTCGGCAAACTGTGCTGCGGTGCTCAATAACGGGTGCAGCAAGGCTTGGGATGCATTGACCAATTTGCTAGCAATGTGACGATTAACGGCGCTAAGCTGTTTGTCAAAACTGTCATAGCTGACATTGTCGGACAAATTATTGCCATTTTTATCCAGTAAAATACGTACTGGCGTAGGCGGTAAGTAACGGTATAGCTGGCTCGATTTAGGCGCCGAAGCATCTGCCATATAGATAAGCTCTAAAAACAGGGTGCCAGCAGGTAAGGCCTTATTCTTTAACACCGCGACACTGGTGGTGCCGGTTTCTGATGAGGTAATTAAATCTAGTCCTGTTTGCACCAAAGGATGCTCTTGGGTGATCAAGGCTATGTCATCACGGGATAGCGCGACGTTACGATCGAAAGTGACCGTGATGCCATCTTCAGGCAGACCTGGGTAAGTTGGGAACATCATGTGCTCACTCGGGTGCAGCACAATAGCATTCTCTCCACTGTCTTCTTGTTCAACACCGATAATATCCCACAAACGGATCACCGAACCGATAAGGTGAGTATCCTCATCTTTTGCTGCCAACTCATTAACAAGTTTGTTGGCTCGCTCACCACCATGAGAGTTAATCTCAAGCAGTTTGTCACGCCCTTGCTCCATGGCTTGCTTAAGCTCTTTGTAGCGTGTTTGGGTGTGATTTAGCAGTAACGTCATGTTGTCGCTATCAGGTGCAACCAATTGGTTTAGCAGTTCATCAGCAAACTCATTAAACAGAATATGACCACTTGGGCAGGTCTGCTCAAAGGCGTTTAGCCCTTGGTGATACCACTGCATTAAGGATTCCTGTGCAGTACCCGCTAAGTATGGCAAGTGGATTTGCACATCATTATTCTGACCAATACGATCGAGGCGACCGATACGCTGCTCAAGCAGGTCTGGGTTTAATGGCAGATCGAACAACACCAAATGACTGGCAAACTGGAAGTTACGCCCTTCAGAGCCGATTTCACTACAGATAAGCGCCTGAGCACCACCCGTTTCTTGGGCAAAGTAAGCACCGGCTTTATCACGCTCGATAATGGACATGCCTTCATGGAATACCGTTGCTTGGATGCCTTCACGGGTGCGCAGGGCTTCTTCAAGACTCAGTGCGGTTTCAGGCTGACTTGCAATAATCAGTACTTTTTTGCTGCGGTGTTGCTTCAAAAAGTCAATTAACCAATCTACGCGGGGATCGAATTTCCACCAACTGGCACTTGAGCTTTCAAAGTCTTGATAGATTTTCTCTGGGCTCAAGGCTTGTTTGACTTTACCTTGAGTATCCAAATGACTGTTCATCATGGCGCCCACTTTCGCTGCAGTGATGTATTGCTGCGGCATGGTTTGTGGGTGCGGATGGAAATGACGCACTGGGAAGCCTTTCACCGAAGCGCGGCTGTTACGGAATAATACCCGTCCAGTACCGTGACGATCGAGCAGCTCTTGTAGCAGCTCATCGCGAGCCGCGTTGCGTTGGTCGACATCTAAGCTACTATCTTCAATAAGCCTTAATGTCGGCGTAATATCTTTTTCACTGAGCAATTCGGTTAGGCTGTTGACAGCGTCATCACTTAACGCATTACCGCTGCTAAGCGCATCTGCTGCGCTTGCAACCTCTTTATAGCTCTGCTCTTCTGCTAAAAACGCTTGGTAGTCATAGAAACGATCTGGATCGAGCAAACGTAGGCGAGCAAAGTGACTTTGGTGACCTAACTGATCAGGGGTTGCGGTAAGTAATAGTACCCCTGGGACTACTTCACTGAGAGCTTCAACAACACGGTAGGCGCGACTAGGCGCGTCTTCGGTCCATTCTAAATGGTGGGCTTCATCAACGACCATCAAGTCCCAGTCAGCATCTAGCGCTTGATCTAAGCGCTTTTTCTTACGCAGTAACTCTAGTGAGCAAATGACCAATTGCTCGGTATAAAATGGATTGTCATGGTCGGCATATGCTTCAACGCAGCGGTCTTCGTCAAATACTGAAAAGCGTAGGTTGAAGCGTCGTAGCATTTCCACTAACCACTGATGGCGTAATGTGTCAGGCACAATAACCAAGATACGCTCAGCGCGTCCGGTCAGTAGTTGTTGGTGGATAATGAGTCCCGCTTCAATGGTTTTACCCAGTCCCACTTCATCTGCTAATAAAACTCGTGGAGCAAAGCGCTGACCGACTTCATGGGCGATCCATTGCTGGTGCGGGATCAAACCTACGCGAGGCCCTTGTAGGCCAAGTAGATCTGAGGTGGCCAATTTATGGCGCAGCATTTGGCATTGATAGCGTACACCAAAGCGGTCGAGGCGATCGATTTGGCCGGCAAATAGACGGTCTTGTGGTTTATTAAAGCGGATATTGTGGTTTAGCAAGGTTTCTCGCAAACTCACCGATTCACCGGTTTCATCATGGGTGCCGTGGTAAATGATTAGCTGATCTTTTTCTTCTACTTCACTAACCGTTAGGCTCCAACCTTCATGGCTTTCAATGCTATCGCCTGGGTTGTAGATAACACGGGTTAATGGGGCATCGTTACGCGAGAACATACGGTTCTCGTCTGTGGCCGGAAACATAAGGGTGACCATACGGCCTTCAATTCCAACAACCGTACCCAAACCAAGCTCTGATTCGGTATCACTTATCCAACGTTGACCTAAAGAAAACGGCATCAATATTTCTCATTTACTGGGTGAATCACAAGGGGCGCGTATGTTATACCAATCGCAGGCATTTTGAAAATTGAACCCGCTAATATTAGCGTAATGGCCAACACGATAGATTACAAATTAGCCAATCAATATTTGTGATTTTATTGTGCCAACCAAGTGATGATGGTGACGGCTATTGAATGGCAATGGCATCATCTGTTCAGTGTTTGTGCAACTGGTCGTCAATTGCAGTAGCGGTCATCAAACTGTCATCAGCCCAGCGTATTGATTTATGTATCGGTGAAAAACTTAAATCAGGTGATTGATGACAGGCAAATATGGTGGCAGTATGAGATTAAACCCACAGCAATTTAACTTTTCATCGACAGGAGTTCGTTTTATTTCGTTAATTTAAAATAATGCACAATTTGGAGGCGCCATGGAACAAGACGACAGAAAGTTGTTTGTACTGGATACCAACGTGTTACTGCATGAACCTTTAGCGATTTATTCCTTTAAGGAACATGATGTAGTCGTGCCAATGACAGTTCTTGAAGAACTGGATGTGATTAAAGATCGAAAGCGAGATGTTAGCCGAGATGCCCGCGTAGCCATTCGCGCATTAGAAGATATTTTAGGGGGGCAAATTACCCCTGAGCAAATTGTTAAAGGTGTGCCACTACCACGCCGAGAAGATCACAGTGATGCCAACGGCACACTCTCTATATTCCCCGACCATCAAATCGATAACACCTTAGGCTCGCTACCTGGCGACAATAACGATAACTGCATTATTAATACTGCGCTGCATCTGCAATTACAGCATCAACCCCGCAAAGTGGTATTGGTCACCAAAGATATCAATATGCGCCTGAAAGCCAAAGGTGCCGGGATTCAGCATGTTGAAGACTACCGAACTGACCAACTGATTGATGATATTCGATTCTTAACCAAAGGCTTCCATAAGTTTGCTGGCGACTTTTGGGCGCGTAAAGAGCATGTCACTACCGAGAGTCATGGCAGACAAACTATTCATACTGTGCCAACGGATGAAGTGGGCGAAGAGCATTTTTATACCAATCAATATCTGATTGATGAGGACTCTAACTTCTGCGGTAGGGTGATGACGCCGCCTACCGATGAGCTTAAAATTTTAGATCTTGGCCGAGACAGGTTGCTGAACTTAGATGCTTGGGGTATTCGTCCTAAGAACATTTATCAAGGCATGGCGCTACAAGCCCTGCTCGATCCAGAAATTGATCTGGTGATTCTGACTGGGCCTGCAGGTTGTGGTAAAACCTTATTGGCCATGGCCGCCGCCCTTGAAATGGTGGTGGAAAGGGGTTTATACGATAAGGTGATTGTGACGCGTAATACGCCTGAAATTGCCGAGTCGATAGGTTTTCTTCCCGGCACCGAAGAGGAAAAAATGGCCCCTTGGCTCGCCGCGATCACCGATACCTTAGAAGTGCTGCATAAAAATGATGTTAACCCAACGGGTAGCATGAACTACATTATGGATAAGGCCAATATCCAGTTTAAATCGATTAACTTTATGCGAGGTCGCTCGATTCAAAACTCGGTGGTCATTTTAGATGAGTGCCAAAATCTAACCGCTTCTCAGATAAAAACCATGATCACTCGAATGGGCGAAGGCACTAAGCTTATTTGCGGAGGTAACCTTGCGCAAATTGACTCTAACTATCTGACGCCAGTGACATCCGGTCTGACCTATATTGTTGAGCGCTTCAAAGACTTTGAAGGCAGTGCCAATGTCTACCTCAATGGCGTGGTGCGTTCCCGCCTAGCAGAATTTGCTGAGGAAAACTTGTAGCGGACCATAACCCTTTAACGGGATACTATCTCACCATCGCATACTCAAAGAAGGTCACAAGCTATTGTGGCCTTTTTGTTTCCTATTTTTCAGGATTTTATACTAATATCTGAGTGGCGGTCAGGGAACTTGTATGCGCCCGTTACTGTCTCTAATTAGGCAAATTTTGTCATCGCCAACGTTAAGTGCTGGGTGGTGGTAAGCTAAGTATTGATGATTATTGCGGCTTAGGTCGTAGATTGATATTTGTCATTGTGGAGTAATATAGAGTATTCCATTGATCTATGTTCCTGATACTATATGAGGAATTGATTAAAGCATGGCATGGACCAGCCGTGTATTCATAGCTGTTCTCAAGGGTAATTGATGAAATCAACTGAGCCGGATCTTCAACTGAAGTCGCCGATACAGAAAAACTATAACCGCGCTGTGTTCTACACCTATATAGGTGTAATCATTATGGCTTTGCTGACGGCATGGTTTTTCTTCGAACGCCAAAAGACCACGATGATGGAGCAGCGTGAAGAGTTGGTCGAGCGTCACGTATTACAGATTGACCTGCTGTTAGAGTCGAGTATTCGCGCGGTAAAGAGCTTACGCAATGTGGCCGTTGATCATCTTCGTCTCGGTGAGTTAGTGCGTAGTGAACGCTTGCCTCAGTATGAAAAGTTTAATGAAAGTGGCCAGTTTTTTACCTTAGAACCCAGCTACGCCCAAAGTGGCGAGCCCTTTACCAATATGGGGCGTATCACAGGTTCTGGTTCCCTCAATGGCCGCAGTGATAAGTTCTATCAAGAACTTGAAATGTTATTTGAGTTGTCACTGTCGTTTCCAGTGGCAACGGAAGCGGCCCCCAAAGCCTCATCTATCTACTATATTTCTAAACGCCGCATCATGTCCTATTACCCTTGGCCATCAGATGAGCAGCGTTTTAGAGAAGAGCTACTCAATAAAAACCAGTTCCAGCTGGCGACACCGGCAATGAACCCACAGCGAACAGTATTTTGGAGTCCAGCCTATGTCGAGCCGACCGATAAGGGCTTGTTGACCACATTGGGTGTGCCTATCTATTTAGAAGATGAGTTTATTGGCTCGATCAATCTAGATATGACCTTGGCATCGCTGGCCAAACAGATGCGTCTGTATTTCAAAATGCCTGGTACGGTGATTTTGCTCGATCAGCGCAATAATATTCTGTCTCACAGTGGCACCGACACCGAAGATATTAATCGGGTGTACCATATTAGCCAGAAGATCCCCTCTGAGTTGCATTCAGTACCAGAGTCAGAGCTTTACTCAGCCCATGAAGGCATTATCCGCAATGGTTACTACATTCACTCGGTGGCACTACAGAACGCCCCATGGCGGTTACTGTATCTACAAAAAGAGAGCGATCTGTTCAGCGATTCATGGGACAAGCTGGAGCTGACCTTTATTTTGGTCGTGATTGCCTTGTCGGTACTGGTAACCATTGTGCATTGGCAAACTCGCCGCTCGTTTGTTAGTCCGGCATCAAGGCTGCTTACCCATTTAGAAAGTTGCTCACAGTCGCCCCGTAAGCCGCCGGAAAAAATCACCCAAGGTTGGGAACCGTGGTTCCAGTTGGTAAGCCGGATTTTTGAAGAAAACCAACAGTATACTCGCCACCTTGCGGAGCAAAACCGTCGCTTAGATAAGCTGGTGGCCAGACGTACGGAAAGGCTAAAAGAGACCACTGAGCGTCGCGAACGAGAATACGCTTTGCTGCGCTCACTGCTTGACTCCATTCCTGAAGCGATTGTGTTTAAGGATAAAGAGGGCAAATACTTAGGTTGTAACAAGTCGGCTGAGCGCATGCTAGGTTACAGCGAAAGTGAAATGATCGGACAAGACTCGATTAAGTTAACCAGCGATGAGCAATCAGCGCGTATACGTGCCGAAGATGAGCGGGTACTGTTAGAGCGCACGCCACTGCGTTATCAAGAAAAAGTGGAGCTTGCTGGCAAGCCGGTATTGTTGGATATCCTGAAACTGCCTTTCTATAACCGTCGCGGCGAGCTGTTAGGTTTGATTGCGGTATGGCGTGATGTGACCCGCGAGTATGAGTCTGCCGAGCAGCTGCGATTATCAGAAGAGCGCTATCACTTAGCAATGGATGCGGTAGAAGATGGTTTGTGGGACTGGTATTTAGACTCAGAGCAAATTATTTGTAACCCAGCTTATTATTCGATGCTTGGTTATAAGAGTAATGAGTTCCCCGCACTGGTTTCCACCTTGGATGATCTGATTCATCCAGATGACCGAATCCGTGTTGAAGAGTATCGTGAAGCCTATTTAGCTGACCCCATTGGCGCTTACGATATAGAGTTTAGAATGCGCGGTAAGAGTGGCCAATATCACTGGTTATTGTCCCGTGGTCGTGTGGTGGAGTTTACTGCCGATAAGCAGCCAAAACGTATGGTGGGAACCCATAAAGATATTACCCGCCATAAGAGTAATGAGGTGGCGCTACTCGAAGCCAAACAGGATGCTGAATCAGCCAACTTGTATAAGAGTGAATTCTTGGCCAACATGAGTCACGAAATCCGCACACCGATGAACGCGATCATTGGTATGTTGCAGTTAGCTCAGCGTACTTCCTTGACGCAGCAGCAACAAGATTACTTAGACAAAGCGGGCTTCTCTGCCCAGTCGCTGTTGCGTATTATCAATGACATTCTCGACTTCTCTAAGATTGAAGCCGGTAAGCTTGAACTTGAGCGGGTTTCTTTCCCACTGGATAAAGTGCTCGATCATGCGCTCGACCTTAATGCGCTGAAAGCGCAAGAAAAAGGTGTTGAGCTACTACTTTATGCACCAGTAACAGCTGGACTTATTCTAGAAGGCGACCCACTACGTTTAGGTCAGGTGCTGATCAACATGCTCTCCAACGCGGTTAAGTTCACTCAAAGTGGTGAGATTGAGCTGGGCTGTGAAGATGTTGGTGAGCGCGATCATCGCATTACGTTGAAATTCTGGGTGCGGGATACCGGTATTGGTATTAGCAAAGAGCAACAGATGAACCTGTTTGATGCCTTTGCCCAAGCCGATGGCTCAACGACACGTAAGTACGGTGGTACTGGCCTTGGTCTGTCTATCAGTAAGCACTTAGTGTCGATGATGGGTGGAACCATGCAGGTACAAAGTGAAATTGGTGTCGGCAGTACCTTTAGTTTCACCATTAGCTTTGAGATTGCTGAAGAGGCTGAAATCAAGCCGCTAGTCGTGCCAGAAGTGTTAGATAATCTGACCACCTTAGTGGTTGACGATAACCCCACTGCACTGCAGATATACTCGACCGTGCTACGTGATTTCCACTTTGATGTTGATACCGCCGCGACAGGTGCCGAAGCGTTATTTAAGTTAAGCAAAAAGCCGGTCGACCTGTTACTGCTTGATTGGATGATGCCGGAGATGGACGGCATTGAGGTGATTCGAGAGCTGGATGCGATGGTGGCTGACGGACGCCTTGAAAAACGTCCGGTGATTATCATGATGACCGCTTATGCCTCTGAGCCATTAAAAGAAGATGCGGACAACGCCAACATATTTGCCATGTTGCAAAAACCCTTCAAGGCGTCAGCGCTGTTCGATGAGATTATCTCCGCCTTTATTGATAAACCGTCGCTAAATCCGGTGAAAGAGCTGCCGGCTGAGAGTGAGGGCGATCAAAGTGGTGATATTTTGCTGGTGGAAGATAACTTTATTAACCAGCAAGTGGCGACCGAGCTACTGAAAAGTGCAGGTTATGAAGTGGATGTGGCCGACAATGGCCAAATCGCAATCGATATGATTGCTAAACGTCAATACGATGCAGTATTGATGGATATCCAAATGCCAGTTATGGACGGGTTAACGGCCACTAAAGAGCTGCGTAAGCAGTACAGTGCCAGTGAGCTACCTATCATTGCCATGACCGCTCATGCCATGTCTGGGGATAGAGAAAAAAGCTTAGCAGCGGGTATGAATGCCCATATTACTAAGCCAATTGTGTTAAACGAGTTATTTGACACCTTAACCCATTGGATTAACCAAAAAAGCTAAAACACCTCTTTGTCGGCTCGCCTCAAGTTAAGATGAAACATTTACACTTGAGGCTTAGCCATTAGCTGTTTAAGCTAGTGGTTAAATTTAGCGCATCAATGCTTTTTAAGTGTTGATGTGCAGCCGGAATATGAAAACGTAATTTGCCGACCCATGTAGCGATAACCACAACAGCTAATGCTACTCGTAAATTACCGTGCCCTTACAAGGAGATTGGATGAAGCTCTCAACTGTTGCGCTGGCAATTGTGCTGGCCACGGCACCGTGTGTCGACTCATTCGCTGCGACCTCTAGCAGCAAAATCATTAAGCAAAGCCAAGCCGCTAGCGGTTTTCTAAACCTGTTTTATGCCAAAGCCGACGGCCAGTTATACCTTGAAGCCAATAAACTCAATCAACCTTTTTTAATGTTGACCAGTTTACCTCACGGGGTGGGATCAAATGATATTGGCTTAGATCGTGGTCAACTTGGTTATACCCGCTTAGTGCAGTTTGAACGTCAAGGTCCCTACCTTATTTTAAAGCAGTTAAATACCCAGTATCGCGCTACCACTGATAACCTCGCCGAGCAGCGCGCGGTAAAAGAAGCCTTTGCTGAGTCGGTACTGTGGCGTGGCAAAATTGTCGATGGTAAACGCTCACTGGTGGCAATCAACGATCTGGTGGTCAATGATTTACATGGCGTGACTAAGTTACTTGCAGATCGTGACCAAGGCAGTTACCGCCTAGATAAAAACCGTTCACTTGTGTTACCTGAAGGGGTGAAGTCATTCGAGAAAAATAGCGATGTTGATGTGCTATTGACCTTTAACGCGGACAAATCTGGAAACTATGTGCGTCAAGTGACGCCAGATGGCCAGTTTATGTCGATTCGTATGCGTTACTCATTTATTGAGCTGCCCGACGACAATTACCAACCCCGTGCATATCATCCAATGAGTGGTTATCTGTCCGACAGCTATTTGGATTACGCCGTTGCCGTTGATCAAGATATTGTGCAGCGTCATTTACTACGCCACCGTTTACAAAAGGTGACCCCAGGTGATGCGCCCAGTGAAGTTGTAAAACCCATCACTTACTATCTCGACCCCGGCGTGCCTGAGCCGATACGAACTGCCTTGCTTGATGGGGCTCGCTGGTGGGAGCAAGCGTTTACCGAAGCGGGCTTTATCGATGGTTTCAAGGTGGAGCTTTTACCAGAAGATGCTGATCCACAAGATATTCGCTATAACATGATCCAATGGGTACACCGAGCGACGCGTGGTTGGTCTTATGGCAGTGCCATTACTGACCCTCGCACGGGTGAGATTATCAAAGGCCATGTGACGTTAGGTAGTCAACGGGTGCGCCAAGACCATCTTATTGCCCGTGGGTTAACCGCCGGTTGGCAAGATAGAGAGGCAGCAGCACAAGCAGCAGATGCGCTGTCACTGGCACGTATTCGCCAGTTATCAGCCCATGAAATTGGCCACACGTTGGGCCTTGATCATAATTTTGCCGCTTCAAGCAACAATAATGCTTCAGTGATGGATTACCCCCATCCGAAGGTGACCCTAAATGGCGAAGATATCGATATTAGCCAACCTTATGATGAAGGTTTAGGGGCCTGGGATCTGTATACGGTTGCCTATGGTTACAGCGAGATGGCGGATGAGCAAAGCCAGCAACAGCATTTAGCTCAGTTGCGCGAGCAGGCCCAGCAACAAGGTCTACGTTACATCGGTGAGGCAGATTCTCGCGCCCATGGAGCCGCCCATGCATATGCAAGTTTGTGGGACAATGGTAGCGATCCGGTTGCTGAACTGCAGCGACTCGCTAAGGTAAGATTGCAGGCGATTAATCAATTCTCAGATAGCGTACTATTGAAGGGGCAACCCGCAGGTGAGTTAAGAGACAGTTTTGTACCTATTTACCTATTAACTCGCTATCAAATCGCTGCGGCGGCTAAATTTGTTGGTGGTGTTGATTATCAATATGCCGATGGAGTGGATGGTCGTGAATGGCACTATTTAGCCCCAGAGTTACAACAAGGAGCCGTAGATGCCCTAATTAGCACATTGGACGTTAAACAATTAGTGCTGCCCACAGGGTTAAGTGAGACATTGGTCCCTAAGTCTGGGAACTATTACCCAACCAGAGAGAGCTTTGCTTCGGGAGTGGGAGTCGTTAACGATCCGCTAGGGATGGCAGAGGTATTAAGCCGCCATACCTTAAGTCAGTTACTTGCGCCGGTTCGACTAAACCGAGTTAATCAAAGCTATCTGCAGGATAAAGAGCAACTGTCTATTCCTAAATTGGTCAATCAATTAATGGGCGCGACTGTGTATAACGATATCCCAACCGGCGCCGAGCTTGGGGTGTGGATGCGGGTCAATACCGTGGTGTTTGAACAATTACTGGCAAGTTACCATCATGCCGATACCAGCAGCGAAGTCAAAGCGCAGCTGTATGATCGACTTAAATATGCATCTAAACAGTTATCTCGTAAGGTTAAACGCTCAAGTGCTTATGAAGCGGCGCACTTTGCATTTCTTGAGCAACGGTTAAGTAAGGCGTTAACCGATAGCAAGATTAAGATGATAGACAAGCCATTAGCCATGCCACCGGGTTCACCGATTTAGTGGATTGCCCTTAACGATTAAAGCCCCATTTTGGGGCTTTTTTATTGGCTAAATACCGCTAAATAGCACCACTTTTTGTTAACAAATGGGCCTTTGACACGTCTGCTTGCACTTTTGTTTAAATGCTGAGCAAGTGGTTTAACTCTCTGCGTAGGTGTTATCTGGCAGATAAAACTCTGGTTAAGGGGTGTTTTATTGCAGTATCGGCAGTTTTTTATGTGTCTCTAACTCGCGGTATATTAGCAACAGATGTATCAATTTGCATGTTTTGCGCAGAAAATCTTCACAGAGACTGTCAAATACTTTAGAGTGGTTGTTAATTACTTGTGGTCAATAAGATTGGAGTTGTATATGAAGTTGTTAACCAGCGCGACCCTAGCAGTAACACTTGCCGTCATTTCTAGCCCTACTTTGGCGGATATCCCTGACTTTTCTAAAACGTCAGCGGCCAAGTCTAGCTATCAATTTAGCCAAAATGCTGCGGCTAAAACTAATTTTGTTAAGCAAATCTCAACCCGTCATGATTTTTCTAAAACGACGGCTGCAAATCAGCAGTATCAATTTGAGCAAAATGATGCAGCGCCATTAGTACAGCCCAAGCAAACGCTTGAGCATGACTTTTCAAAAACAGCAGCGCTTAAAAAACAAAGTTAATTAGCAGTAAAATCGATTAAAAAAAGCATGCCTAGGCATGCTTTTTTAGTTTTAGATATGAGAGAGAGATTGTTCATCCTGACGTCCGAGTCGGTAGGAATCAATCACTCCATAAAGCCAAGCACCGGCAAACATCAAGGTTGCGACATTCACCCACATGGTGTTGGTGACATTGCTCGATTGCGACACTAAGGCGTAAATCTCATTAAGATCTAAACTAATATTGCCTTGGCTTATTTCATTAACAATATTTTTAGCTTGGTGAACGGCTTGCACTAACAGAAAGCCTACACCTAATAAGCCACAGCAAGAGATTAAGGTGCCTTTGTTGTAGCGCCTTAGATAAAAGTGTCCCGAGCCTGGACAGATAAAAGCAGATAATAACGCAGCTTTAGCAGCACGGTGCATAGGTTCCTTCCTACTAGACAATCAAAATACAGAGATATTTTACGTTAAGCCGAATGTAAATTATATCACTTCAGTGCACATATGTTCACTGAAGTGTTTCAACGTGTGTTTGGTACTTCTTATACCAATCAGTATAAGAATTTGATCTACTCAGAGCGCTTTTGGCAAACTAATTCAAGGCGAATAACTGAAACAATGGTTGCTCCCTTGTGAGGTTATTCAACGCAGAAGTAGGTAGCCAAAAACGCGCCAGAATGGCGAGTTTTAGCAGTCCTGATGCTGTGTTAACGAGCTTAACCGTAGAACAACTATGCTCTTCACTCGTGCCTTGCCTCAGAACCGCTAAACTCTCGCTGAGTGACTAAATGTTTATACTGATTGGTATTACTTGGTACCTGGTATTTGCTACTTGATGTTTGTCTCGGCAAGCTGCCCAATCCAAGAAGTCTTGGAGTTGGGCTTGCCGGGAAGCAATTGGCTATCCTTTAGGGTAGGGGATCCTAAAGGCTAAGGTGTAGGTGACTGGCAATACAATCAGGGTCAAGACAGACGCAAAACCTAAACCAAATATGATGGTGATTGCCATGGAGCCAAAAA
Source organism: Shewanella waksmanii (assembly GCF_043643685.1). Taxonomy (GTDB): domain Bacteria; phylum Pseudomonadota; class Gammaproteobacteria; order Enterobacterales; family Shewanellaceae; genus Shewanella; species Shewanella waksmanii_A. The sequence goes on along the minus strand of NZ_JBHZSN010000011.1, from coordinate 145,497 downwards.
ACGCATCCGATAGCAGAGGTAACATACCGAGCATAGTTGTGATAGCAGCCATTAATACCGGTCTCACACGACTTACCGAAGAGTCGACGACTGCCTGGTACGGTGGCTTACCTTCACTGAGCTCAAGGTTGATCTGATCCACCAATACAATGCCATTTTTAATGATCATGCCGGTAAGGCTTAACATCCCCAGCATTGCCATAAAGCTAAATGGCGCATCAAATAACAGTAGTCCCGCGACTACGCCTATCACCGCCAGTGGCACGGTAAACCAAATCACTAAGGGCTGTCTAACAGAGTTAAATAGCAGCACAGTGATCATAAACATCGCTAAATACCCCATCGGGATAGAGCTAAATACCGACTGCTGTGCTTCAAGTGATGTTTCATACTCACCACCCCATTCCAACTCATAGCCTGCTGGCAGCTCAATGGCTTCAATTCCTGCACGCACTTTTCTAAATACTGAGTCAGCCGTTTCTGCTGTGCCATTAATCGGATCGGCAAGCACTGAGATAACCCGTTTACGATCGCGACGCATGATCAGTGGATCTTCCCATTCAGTGGTGAAATCACTGACTACTTGGGTAATAGGCACAAAGGTATTGTTGTCAGAGCTCCATATTTGTAGTTTCCAAATACTCTCAGCGTCTAAGCGTTCACTGGCTGGGGCACGGGCGATAATCGGCAGTAAATGACTGTTTTCTCTGTAGGTACCAATCTGCTTACCGCTGAAGTTAACCAGTAACGAGTCATCTAAGTCTTGCTTGCTAATGCCGGTTTCTCTGGCTTGTGCTAATGCCAATTGTGGACGGATCAGATTGACCTGATTACGCCAGTTATGGCGCACGCCAACAGCAGTGGGTTCGGCTTTAAGCACTGCTTCAGCTTGTGCTGCTAGTTGTCTAAGTACTTGTGGATCTTCACCATAAAAACGTGCCTCAATTTTTGCAGCAGGGCTTGGGCCATTTTCCATGTATTTGAAGCGGTATTCGGCTTCTGGGTAACGACGGCTTAACTCAGTCTCTAGCTTACGCATATATTGATTGAGTGTGGTTAAGTCCCTCATTTCAATCAGTAGCTGACCATAGGCGCTGTAGCCCTTTTCCGGTACATAAGAGAGCACAAATCGCTGCGCACCTTGACCGACAACCGTGGTTAGGTTGGTTAAGCCAATATCATGATTCTCTTGCTGCTGCATGATGTCAGCTTCAATGCGAGACAGTAACTTTTCTGTAGCCTTGATATCTGAGCCTTCTGGCATCCACACATCAACAAAGAACATCGGTGTGTTAGAGGCAGGGAAGAACACATTTTTCACTTGGCCAAAGCCGACGATTGCGGTGACAAGCGCAGCAATAATTAGCAGCAAAGTTACCGAGCGAAAGCGCATTGCCAGATTTAAGCTGTGGCGGTAAAGAGTAAATAGCCAACCTTGGTAAGGATCTTTTTCTTCATCGTCACTGACTTCGCCATCTTTAAACATCATATTGCAGAAAAATGGCGTAAGGGTCATCGCCGTGATCCAACTGATAAACAGCGAGATAAGCAATACTTGGAATAACGATACACAGAATTCACCGGTTGAATCACCAGATAGGCCAATAGGCGCAAAGGCGATAATCGCGATGATCGTCGCACCAAGCAGTGGCCACTGAGTTTGTGAAACCACGCTCTTGGCGGTTTCTAAGCGGGTTTTACCACGTTTAATGCCAATTAAAATCCCCTCTGTTACCACAATAGCGTTATCGACCAGCATGCCCAGTGCGATAATTAATGCGCCCAACGAGATGATTTGTAGTTCAATATTGAGCACATTCATCACGATGAAAGTACCGAGAATGGTCAGTAGCAACACCAACCCCATTAGCAAGCCAGAGCGCACGCCCATAAAGATCAGTAGTACACCGATGACAATGGCAATTGATTCGGCAAGGTTGACCAAAAAGCCACTCACGGTATCGTCAACCATCTTGCTTTGGTCATACACGGTATCTAGCGACATACCGATGGGAAGCTCGTTATGTAGCTCCGCCATACGTGCGTTGACCGCTTCGCCGACTTTTACCACGTTAACACCACTGGCAAAAGCGATACCAATGGATAAAGCGCGCTTACCATCGGCGTGATAAATACTTTCAGGGGTTTCTTCTACGTCTTTGTAGATGGTGGCGATATCACCCAGGTAGACCAGTTTAGCGCTGCCAGGTGGACTAATGAGTAAACGTTCCATTTGCTCGACTTTGTCGAACTCACCCGTGGGGTGAATACGGATACGATTGTCGCCTACTCGAATGCTACCAGCATTAGATACCACGTTTTGGCTTTGAATTAAGCCGTAAATATAGTCTTGATCTAACCCCAAAGCGTTAAGCTTTTGCTGGGAGATCTCTACCACAACTTGGTCCATCACTTTGCCGGCAATAGTCACTCGTTTAATGCCGTCAACTAACACTAATTCACGACGTAAGAAATCAGCGTAATTTTGTAGTTCGCGATCGCTATAGCCATCACCACTGACATTAAGCAATATCCCGTAAACATCGCCAAAGTCATCAATCACTTTTGGGGTTTGCACCCCAGGTGGTAGCTCAATGATCGTGTCATTGACTTTGCGGCGCACTTCATCCCAAACCTGAGGTAATTGACTGCCGTCGTAGACATCATCCATCTCAATTTCAATTTGTGACAGGCCAGCACTGTTGACCGAGGTGATATGTTTGATGCCTTCAAGTTGTTGTAGGGTATCTTCTAAAGGTAACGTCACCTCTTCTTCCACTTGCTCTGGTGACGCACCTGGATAGGCGGTAACAACCAAGGCTTGTTTGATGGTAAATTCAGGAAACTCAAGTTGTCCTAAGTTCAAAAATGATACTGAACCACCCACTAATAGGAGAAGGGCAAACATCCAGCTGATCACCTTATGGGTGATAGAATACTCTGCAAAATTCATCGGTTAAATCTCTTAGTCAAAACGCCGACTTGGCTGACAACACCCACGCTTTATCCGGCTGCCGTTGCGCTAGCAAAAACAGGTAAACAAGGGTGAGTCACGGGGGAATTAAAAGTGGGGTTGAAGCCTATACCCCTCGCTGCCAGCGAAGCGGCTTAACTTTTAGATCTTCAGCAAGGTACTGCACACCAGCAACCACGACTTGATCGCCTGCTTTAATACCTTGAGTGATTTCTATACCGTTAGTGGTGACCTTACCTAAGGTGACAATTTGCGCATGAACCTTGCCGCTGTCGGCGTTGTAAGTCCAAACAATGCTTTCACCGTCGGTGTCACGTTTACTGATGGCGCTGGCCGGTAGCACAGACAAGGTGCTACCTGCTTTATGGTCAGCGACATCAATGCTCAGTTCTGCACTCATACCAGGTAAAATAGTAATGCCTTCAGGCTGTGGCAAAGTGAATACTACTTCATAGCTTTGGGTACCCGGTGTCACCTGTGTAGCATGCTCTTTTAGGGTCACTGCAAACGCTTGCTCAGGTTTAGTGGCAAAGCGCACAACGGGCTGAGTGTGGGTATTTGAATTGATGTTGGTAATGGTACTGGCCAGTGATTCAGGCACTTGGATCACCACATCAATATTGCGATCTTTTTGCAGTACCAAAATGGTTTGATTGGCCTGAACCATCTGGTAGTTATCAATGGCAATTTTGGCAATCGTGCCGTCAAAAGGCGCTTTAAGTTGCGTGTAACTTAGCTGATCTTGAGCACTGGCTAGGTTGGCCTGTGACGATTTTAACTGAGCTTGGGCGGTGTCATATTCCGCTTGAGAGATAAGCTCGCGGCGCAGCAGTTCACCTTTACGTTTAAAGTCTGCTGCGGCCAATTCATAGTCGGCTTCGCGATTCAGTAACGTGTTGCGGGCATCGCGGCTGTCTAATCTGGCCAATACCGTGCCTTTTTTCACATGCTGGCCTTCTAGGTGCGCAAACTCCACTAAGTGGCCTGACAATCTAAATGCAAGGTCAGCCTGCTTGGTTGCGGCGACTTTCGCTGGAAATTGGCGAACAGCACCCGCATTGGCATCGCTGATTTCAATTAGCTTTACTGGGCGTACAGTCGGTGGGGGCGTTTCAATCGACTCGGCGCTGCAACCCGCTAGTACAGAGGCAATAACGATAAGTGAGAGGCAAGTGGGCAAGTGCTTCATGAATTGAGTCCCTTGTTGGCTGTAACTAAATGTATTAATGAGGCGCTACCTTAACAGCAACTTATGTTGTGTAAAATGGAATTATGTGGAATCATGAGTTTCAATTAATGAAACTATTATCCCTTGACCTAGGTCGATTTGCGTGAGCAAACTGTTTTAGCTGGGTTGGTTGATTGTTGAAAGTGTGTAGAAGGTTGTTATGAAAACAGAAGATATTGCCCTGTTCCATCGTATTGTAGAAACCGGTAGTTTGGTCGAGGCCGCCGACATTCTCAATTTACCCAAATCAACTTTAAGCCGACGTTTGCAAACCCTAGAGGATGAACTAGGAGTCAAACTGTTTCACCGTCAAAGTAGGGCGATGACCTTGACTGCATCGGGCAGTCATTTCTACGATAAAACCACTGCGATGCTAGCAAGTTTAGAACAGACAATGTCTGAATTAACAGGGCAACAAGCCGAAGTGGGTGGTCACTTACGTATTTTAATCTTCCCAATTCCTGAGCTGTTGATGATCACCAAAGCGATCTTTGGTTTTATGGATCTGCACCCTGAGCTGACGGTAGAGATCATTGTCAGCAGTGAGCCGCAGGATATGATCCGCAATAACATCGATTTGGCGTTTATGTTGGAGGACGCCTTTAACGAAAATGAAATGGTAGCACGACACCTGTTTAGTGAAACGGTGCATTTTTACGCTAGCCCCAGTTATTTAGCTAGAGAAGGTCGACCACAAAGCCCAGAAGAGCTGCCGCAACATAACTCAATATTATTTCGCTATCCCAACGGCCGCATTTTTAATGAAGTGCCCTTTGGTAAAGACCGCACCATATCGGTGAAAGGTAACTTGTGTGTCAACGCTTTAGAAACCTGTCTTGAGGCGACAATCATGGGGCGCGGAGTATCAATGATGCCACTGCCTTTTGCACAACCTCATGTTGATAGTGGTGAGTTAGAGATGTTGTTTCCTGACATTGAGCCCTATGAAGGCAAATGCTTTTTAGTGTATCCGTCACGGCGCTTTATTAGCATGGCCAGTCAGCGCTTTATTGATCATGTGATGACCGCCATTGAAGAGTGTGAAAAAACCCAGCTATGTCGTGGTGCAGCTTACCTAGGTGGCTCAATTAAGGCTTGGAAATAAAAACACTTTTTCAATATCCCTGCTAATAAAACCAGGTGTATTTGTTAAGCTTGTTGGCCATGATTTATGTCACCAGCATAGGGATATTGATGACAAAGCTCGCGCAAGCTAATACAAACTTTCTAAGCGAAAATATCACTAAGTTAACCACGGCTTTTTGGGTATTAGCGTTATTGTTATGGGTGAGCCAAGTGCAATGGGTCAGTGCCGAGCCGACAGCATCCGTCGATGAGCCGCAAAAAACGCATGTTTATCTGCGCGATACCAGCACAGGGCAGGCGGTTAATGACAGTGAACTGACACGGCAAGCCAACCAGTTTGTGGATATCTACTTTATTGAAGGTTGGGGTAAGCGAAAGCAGGTGGCGTTAACCTTTGATGATGGCCCATCTCATTACACTCAACAGATCCTCGATATTCTCGACAACCACCAAGCTAAGGCGAGTTTCTTCTGGATGGGCAGTAAAATTGCCAGTCATCAGCAACTGGTAAAACGCGCGCAGCAAGCCGGACATACTATAGCGAATCACAGCTGGTCTCACCCCCACGGTAAAACCTTAACCGCTGAGCAGTTGTGGCAGCAGCAAGTTCAACCCACCAATCAGGCGCTACGTAAAGTCACCAGCCAAAAGCCCGCTTTTTATCGGCCGCCTTTTGGTGAAATCAGTGATGAGCAGGTCAAAATGCTCGCTAAGCAGGGAATGAAAACCGTGTTGTGGTCGGTGGATACTCGCGATTGGGATGAGCAAACCATTACCGCAAAACACATTAGTGAAACTGTCATCGGTCAAGGCCATACTGAGATGATAGCGCTAATGCATGATGATGGTGGCGATCGCAGTGCTACGGTCACCGCTTTGCCAGTCATCATTAAGCATTTTCAAGCACAGGGTTACCAATTGGTAAGTTTAGATACCTTGTTAGCCACTGAGCCGCACTAACATTGGTGCGCTAACATTGTTGCGCTGGCTGATGAGCCTTTCGATGAACGAGTGCAGATGCGTGTTTGCTGAGTGAATAGAACAGCATGACGGTCTTGTTATGTAGCAATGCGGTATGGGAATCTAGTGAGTATTTACTATTACTCACTATGGTTAGCTAGTATCTTGTGTTAGCTAATATCTAGTGTTAGTCACTACTATTAGTTAGTAATTACTACCCCCAAGGTTTCCAGCAGTTGTGATTGTTGCCAGTTTTGAATCATCACCCCTTGCAAGTTTACCTGACGAGGATCCAGTCCGGTTAGATCCACATCGGCCAAATTACAATGGCTAAGTTCGAAGGTTCCCCATTGCTCTGGACTAAATTCACCAGCACTGAGATCGGCGCCGCGAAAGTTTGCCCCAATTAAGTTTGCCCCTTGCCAACGGTTGCCTGTTAACTGGCATTGGCTTAACTGCACATCTTCGAAATTACAATAGGATAAATTGCAGCGCTCAATGCTGGCACTGCATACAAACGTTTCAGCCCCCAAGGTTTGCCCAAAATCTGCCCTAGCAAAATCGGCGCCCTGTAACTGGCAATCCATGATGCTGATGTCATTACATTGGGCACCCACAAAACTGCTCATTGCTAAATCACAATGCTCGAAACTGGCATTTTCAAGTTGTGCATAGTCGAACTGACAACCACTTTTATCGCCGGCTTCGATGAAGCGGCAATGGCTAAATTGGGCGTCAGTTAAGTCACAACGGCTAAAACGGCAACGGTAAAACTGACAATGGCTAAAGTAGGCACCTTGCAAGTCATCGCGACTGAAATCGTGTTCGACAAAGGTTTGTTGCTGGGCATCCATGCTGGCTCCTATGCCGGGTGGTGGTTTACAATTTTTTCCGGCTCTGAAATACGCTTAGCCAAGAAGTAACAGGCAAGACCAATCAAGGTATTACTGATGGGCAAAGCCAGTAGTAGCCCTTCTACGCCGCCAAGAATTGAGCCCAAAGCCGCAAGTGGCAGCATGACTAAAAACAGCCGACATACGTTGAGGGTTAGCGACGCCATCGGGCGGTGGTAAGCGTTTAAACAGGTCGCTACCAAAATGACGATACCTAACGGGCCGTAGGCTGCAGGCAGCACCCAAATGTAAAAGCTTAACCAGTCAATGACCTGGGCATCATTACTAAATAGCTGTGCGATAGGTTGCGCCAGCAGCAGTAGCGGTAGATACAATAAGCTTTGAAATACAAACACAAACTTAAGCGACAGCATTAACGCTTGGTGGGCACGTTCTGACTGACCAGCCCCTAAGTTTTGCGCCACAAAAGGCACTAAGCTCGATGACAGTGCCATTACCGGAATAAGCAGCACTGACTCTAGGCGGATCCCAGCGCCGAAGGCGGCAACTGCACTGTGATCGATACGGGCCAGCATCGCCATAATCATGGCATTGGCTAGCGGATTAAGTAGGTTCATTAATGCCGCAGGTTGGGCAATATGAGCAAGTTGCTTCCAATTACAAATTAATCGTTTACGGCAAATACCCGCAAACTCAACTAAGTGACGTTTCACGATCAGCAAGTAGCTTGAAAGCGATAATGCCACAAGCCATGAAATCACACTGGCAATGGCGGCGCCTTGGATCTCAAGCCGCGGAAACGGGCCGAGACCAAAGATAAGTAGCGGATCGAGAATCACATTAATAATTGCTGCCAACGCCATAATTTTCGCGGGCGAGCGCGTATCGCCAGTGGCGCGCAGTCCTTGGTTGCCTACCATCAGTAATACCAAGATGGGCGCACCGAGATACCACACCAGCATATAGTCGCTAATCAGCGGTAAACTGCTGCTGTTGGCCCCCAGTAAGCTAAATAGTGGGTTAATAAACAGGCTGCCAAGTATCGCCAGTAGTGCGATTAACAAAAACGTCAGTAGCAGCGCGTCATGCAAGAATACTTTGGCTTTGGGCGCATGGCCGCCACCAATGAGCCGGCCTAGATTAGTGGAAACCCCAGCGCCAATACCAATGGCGACACTGGAAATAATTAATGTCACCGGAAAGGTAAAACTAATCGCCGCTAAGGCTTCGGTACCTAGCTGGCTAATAAAAAAAGTGTCAACGAGACTGAACCCAAGAATGGTTAAGATACCAATCAGGTTTGGGAGGCTCATATTTAGCAGTACACGACCAATTGGCTGGGTTAGCAGCCCGTGTCTGTCTTTCATGGGAATGTGATGCCTAGTCTACTGCGGGACGGCAATTCTAGCAGGATTCGCCCCATAATTTTTAAGCACAGTTAAAATTTTTTAGATTTTTTTTGTAAAGCCCTTGGATCTCCGCGGTCCGACCCCCATATATCGAACATCTTGCGGCAAAATTGGCATATATCGCCAGTCGCATTCATTGATAAACCGCCAACGTTTGTTGGACCAGAAAATCATTAGGAGAATCCATAGATGAATATTCGTCCATTACATGACCGCGTCATCGTTAAGCGTTCAGAAGTTGAATCAAAGTCTGCCGGTGGCATCGTACTTACTGGTAGTGCGGCAGAGCAATCAACTCGCGGAGAAGTATTAGCCGTAGGCAATGGCCGAATTCTTGAAAATGGTACTGTGCAGCCACTAGACGTAAAAGTAGGCGACACAGTTATTTTTAATGAAGGTTACGGTGTGAAGAAAGAGAAGATCGACGGTGAAGAAGTGTTGATCCTTTCTGAGTCAGATTTGATGGCTGTCGTGGAATAACTGTCCACCGCAATTCATTTTTCATTTTAAATTTAAAGGATAAAAGAACATGTCAGCTAAAGAAGTCCTATTTGGAAATGACGCTCGCGTAAAAATGCTTGCGGGCGTTAACGTACTTGCTAATGCAGTTAAAGTCACCTTAGGCCCTAAGGGTCGTAACGTAGTACTAGACAAAAGCTTTGGTGCGCCACTTATCACTAAAGATGGTGTGTCAGTAGCTAAAGAGATCGAGCTTGAAGACAAGTTCGAAAACATGGGCGCACAAATGGTGAAAGAAGTTGCTTCTAAAGCCAATGATGCCGCCGGTGACGGTACTACCACTGCAACAGTACTTGCTCAAGCTATCGTTAACGAAGGCCTAAAAGCCGTTGCTGCGGGTATGAACCCAATGGATCTTAAGCGCGGTATCGACAAAGCCGTGACTGCTGCTGTTGCAGAGCTTAAAACCCTATCTCAAGAGTGCAGCGACACTAAAGCGATTGCTCAAGTGGGTACTATCTCTGCTAACTCTGACGAGTCAATCGGTGAAATCATCGCAACTGCGATGGAGCGCGTAGGTAAAGAAGGCGTTATCACTGTTGAAGAAGGTCAAGCACTAGAAAACGAACTTGATGTTGTTGAAGGTATGCAGTTCGACCGTGGTTACCTATCTCCATACTTCATCAACAAGCCAGAAACTGGCAGTGTTGAGCTAGAAAGCCCATTCATCCTACTTGTTGACAAGAAAGTGTCTAACATCCGTGAATTGCTACCTATCCTTGAAGGTCTAGCGAAAACCGGTAAGCCACTACTTATTATCGCAGAAGATGTTGAAGGTGAAGCACTAGCGACCCTAGTTGTGAACAACATGCGCGGTATCGTTAAAGTGGCTGCTGTTAAAGCACCAGGTTTCGGTGACCGTCGTAAAGCGATGCTACAAGATATCGCTATCCTAACTGGCGGTACTGTGATTGCTGAAGAGATTGGTCTAGAGCTTGAAAAAGCCACACTGGAAGATCTAGGTACAGCTAAGCGCGTTGTTATCACTAAAGATGACACTACCATCATCGACGGTACTGGTGAGCAAGCACAGATTGAAGCACGCGTTGCGCAAATCAAAGTGCAAGCTGAAGAGTCAACTTCTGACTACGACAAAGAGAAACTACAAGAGCGTATGGCTAAATTGGCCGGCGGTGTTGCAGTGATCAAAGTAGGTGCAGCGACTGAAGTTGAAATGAAAGAGAAAAAAGCTCGCGTAGAAGATGCACTACATGCAACTCGCGCAGCGGTTGAAGAAGGTGTGGTTGCCGGTGGTGGTGTTGCACTGGTTCGCGTAGCAAGCAAAATTAGCGATGTTGAAGTGATCAACGAAGACCAAAAGCACGGTGTGACTATCGCACTACGTGCAATGGAAGCGCCGCTACGTCAAATCTCAACTAACGCCGGTGAAGAAGCGTCAGTTGTAGCTAACAACGTCAAGAACGGTTCTGGTAACTACGGTTACAACGCAGGTAACGACACTTACGGTGACATGCTAGAGATGGGTATCCTAGACCCAACTAAAGTCACCCGTAGCGCACTACAATTTGCCGCATCAGTAGCTGGTCTAATGATCACTACCGAAGCAATGGTTGGCGAGATTCCACAAGAAGCACCAGCTGGCGCACCTGATATGGGTGGTATGGGTGGTATGGGTGGAATGGGCGGTATGGGCGGCATGATGTAATCTTAGCTGGTTAAAATTCTTTATAGCGGTGTTGCTGCTCGCTCGTGTAGGCGTACTACACGTCGCTCGCAGCGCCTTGCTCTAAAGGAATTTTTCCTGCGCTATGTACAGATGCTGGTCTTAGCTCAAAAGCTTAGAACCATTTCTTGAAAAAGAATATGAAAGCCGATACTTAACGTATCGGCTTTTTTATGTCTGGAGTTTGATGAGAGGCTAGCTACACCAATACGGCCGCAATGTTTGAGCCCGGTTGGGGGTTACCGTCGACTCTGTAATGCTTATGGGCTGGAATCCAAAGGCTTTGAGGTGAATGGTCACTGTCGCTTTGTACATTTGCTCTCTTTATCCTATCTGACCTAATTCATTCTTGATCATTGATGTTCCATAGCTTAGCAAGGTCTACGTCATCACTATCGGGACGACTGTCTTTATTTTCTATGTAATCTACCTGCATCACAATTGGCAAATCGAAAGCTGTGCCAGTTACGACACATGCGCCTTTCGATAAGTTCGGTATCAAGCTTTTCGACATTCGATCTAACGTACTAATCGTATTGTCGATTAAGAACAAATCCTTGTCATTTACAAGCCTATGGATAAAGAAGTTGTGAAGCTGAGACATTATCGTTGGTGAAATGTCTGCTGGTCTCTGGCTTGATAGTGTAAGAAACATCCCAAACTTACGACCCTCTTTGATGATCTCTTCGAACATCTCTAGCCTGTAATCTTTCCAGATTTCGTGCTCACGATTAGACTGCTGCGACAAAATGTTATGTGCTTCATCAATAATGAAGTGCAACGTATTTTGAGGAGGCGTATCGACATTATCTCTGTGTTCTTGATAAAACATCTTCGCCAGCAGCAAAGGCACAATTTTCTTGGTCGCTTGATTGCATCCTCTCAATGAAACAACATTCAGTAGCTTGAACTCATCATTTACATTTTCTTTGACGCTAAAGATTTTTCGTAGGTCATTCACAGCACTTTCAACCCTCTTCAATAGAGGCTGAATATGTTCAAATTGGATATGCCCCTGTGAAAGATCCCAAAGTAGCTGAATGTTAATGCGAACAATTAATTCGTCAAACGCATCTATCTGGGCTATATCCAGTCTATTTAGAATTGGCCTAAGATTCTGATCAAACCCTTCCTTAGAACCAAAAAACTCCCAGTTTTGTGGGGATTTAACGACATATTGTGGTTTGTTTGGATCTCTATCGTACCATTCTAATTTGGAGAGTTTGTTTATAAGCGGAGCATTTTTGAGGTGTTCGGCAATCACCTCAAGTTTAATCAAGCACTCTTTGTTCGTTAGTTTTACTAGGCATGTGTAAAACGTCCCAATTACGTTATCTTTTAATTTGTCAGCATCACCACCATCTTTCTTTCTTTTCTCAACAACACGATTGATAAATGGTATCTGCGTGTTCGCGGTTGCCTGAAATAACAGAGCTAATATTTCAGTATTCCAAAGCTGCTCACTTGCTAACGGCAACTTTTCACCTGCCTTTTTACCCGTGCTTAGGTTGAATGACTTTTTGTTTTCAGGGTTCTTGATAAGCTGGTTACCAGTGTATTCACCGTTAAAATCAATCAAGAGAAACTGACTTTTACCTTTAAGTTTTTCTTCAAAATTGGAAAATAACTCCGCATACAGCCTAGTGAGCGTGTTGGATTTACCACTACCAGTGTTGCCAAAAATACCAATGTGGCTATTAAAAATCTTGTTCCATGGAAGTGATACAGTTAGATCCTCTTTTAGCATTTTTCCGATTTTAAATGCTCTATCTATACCCTGACTGAAAACGGTAATTACTTGGTTCTCGTTGAGTAGGTAAGCTTTGTCTTTGATCATCGGCATTAGCTTAATACCGTCTTTGAACTTACTTTGTTCAAAGTAACCGATGGGTTTGGCTTCTACCTTGCGGATATATTGAATTTTGTTGTCTTCTAGTTCAAATCGCTTCTCATCCAGATATTCACCTTCAATGATGCAAACAATTGTGCAAAAACCACGCTTAACGCCAATATATTCACGTATAGAAACACCCCTGTACTTCTTTCCATCGTGAAACATAGTTTCTAAGCTTGATTCATCATATATGCGTAGAGTGACCTGAGTACCTCGAACCGCAACGACTTCACCAACATTAATACTCATTTAGTCGTCACCCCTAAGTAAATCAGCATTGAATACTTCTTTGTTGAACTTAGTGAAGTCTAAATTTTCACCGTCTAATTTGATTAATGTGACGTTTTTGTAACCACCAAAGTGCCCATGCATTGTGTCATGCTCTTTGTCATTAAAGCAGCAAATGAACACTTGTAGTTTGTAGTTGGACAGTGAACGCTTAATCAAGTTGCGGATGTGCTCGTCAGCAAACGAAAAAGCGAAACTAATTAGAATCGAATTTTGCTCTTCCAAGCGATAGCTGAGTAAGCGAAGCATTTGGTAATAATGCTCTTCAAAGACAGTTTCATGAAACTTCCACTTGGTTGGGTTGACAATAGGGAGTTTGTCATAGGATTCCCAAAATTCTGTTCGAATGTCCTTATTAAGTTCCACGTTAAGGGCGAGTAAATCTTGTGTTGTTTTAGTTTTATCGCTGAGAATATCACTTAGCTGTTTAAGGCTATTACGGGCTTCTTCTGGAATTACCACCGCAATATCAAGGAAATTATAATCTACCTTGATAGTGTCTTTTAGTTTACGCCAATAAGCAGAGCCATGCAGATTGATAAAGTTGATTTGTGGAATATCAGATGAATTTCGTTCGAATACGCCTGATTGACACACATAATTATTGAAGTTGCGTGCTGATAGAGTTCTTTCGAGGAAGCCACTAGAACCGTCATTGATGCAAAACTCAAGACTCCCTTTCTTAATCAGCTTGTCAGCTACTAATGGTACACAGCCATCGTAGTTAGTAGTGAAAAGGTTACAACGTCTTTGAAAGTCATTCTTCTGCTGTAACAGCCTTACAATAGAGTCAATGAAGATTTCATAATTTTTGATAGTCTCTTTTCTTAGCGCTATTTTTTTACAGACCTTACACTGATCGTTGTTTGTACATTCTTCATCATGAGGAATATGGGCATCACTAAGCTGAAATTTACACACGGGTTCGATAATGTTTTCGTAATAGTACATAAACAGCAAAGCGTGATGATCCTTATACTGTTCTCCAAGATGATCTAGCTTAGTTGCGAGTGTTTCAATTGTTTCGTTCTTTTCTTCATCATCAGAGTCTTTGAGGGGAAGCCATAGGGTAGGAAATAGACCACTAGAGGCCCCTGCACCGATAAGAAAATTTAGTTTGTGTTGGTAGATTTCGTTTAAAGGTATCTTTGCCATGTGAAGGCGTTTCCTCTAGTTAATAAATGGATTAGGTTATACTTCCTCTAAGCTCTATATCACCTGATTGATATTGCCACATTCCAAACAATTCAGAGTGTAGGTTTCCTTTCGTTTTTGTACCTTGGTTTGCTTGCTTTGGCACTGTGGACACGGTTGTTTCATTGGTGTGTTCTTCGTGCATTGATTGCAATGTATGTAATAACCATATTTGCCATACATTGGCGTGTAATTCGTTGATTCTCCGCAATGTTTGCAGCTAAGTCGCGGTGCTTTTTCTGTACTTGATATCGATGTTGATGTTGCGCTTAGCTGTTCGTCTTGGTAGATAGCGGTGGGTACTTGTATCTGCTGTGGGTCGCTTGGCGTTGTTGGGTATTTGGCTGTGGTTGAATTCGTGGATGCTGATTCGTCAGTAGATGCAATGTCTTGCTCCATCATAAAGTTGCATACCGATTCAAGCTCGGCAGGCCTGAAGTCTGGGCGAGTATCTGTGGTGCTGATGAAGCGGCTGAATTTGCTTTTCAGGTTCATGATCTCATCGAGCTTGTCGGTGAGAAATTCAGTTTTGATCAGTTTATCTGAAACCTGTTTAGGCATGGTTTTTCTGTCAATAACCGAATCGCTAGATACCGCGCATAGGTGGTGCCAGCACCGACCTTTAAACCCTTGCTGTTTGATGCCCAATAGTTTGCCTAGTATTTCGCTGCGGTGATGCATTAATAGTTCAAGCAGTAAGGCTTGCTGTAGTTCAACTTGTTTGAGCGGTGATGCCATGCCTTGCCATTTGGGCTTACCTTGATAAGCCCCCAGACTACGGGTCCATTCGCCTTGCTGATTAACTTTGACGTGACCTTTAATGCTTTTCGATTCAATCAGTACAAAACCGTAGGTGTAGACGATCAAATGATCGATTTGGGCGACTTCATCATTAAATCGGAATTTTAAGTCGTTGATGACCATAACTTCGTCATGATCTTTATAAGCGCGACGTAAAAAGAAGGCGACGTCTTGTTCCTGTTTAAGGCCAGCTTTGGCTTGCGGTGTGTCAGCGGCGTGTGCCTGCTGACTTTTGCGGGATTTAGTCTTGAGAATCATCTATCAGTCGCATCCATTCGCTGTTAGTTTGGTTATTTTGCCAAGCTAGCAGTTTGATAAAAGTCTTAGTAATCATAATAGTTAAATACCGCTTAGGTAAAGCATTATACTTATGGGGGTTATTCAACATAAGTTGTAGGCTTCGAATCAGCTAATCGAGTTATTCTCGACCAAAAACTACTCTTATAGATAATATACAAATGCGTTTAGCACGGTAAAATAAAGTCCTTGAATCAAAGGAATGAATATATAAAAGGATTTTATTATGTCAGCCTATGCCCGTCGGGCGATTGCCGAGCGGCAACGCCAGCACCAAATCAAAAGCCTATTGTCAGGCAATAATCACACTTTAATTCAAATGAGCTCTGCGGAGTTTGTCGATTACATCATCTCAGTGAAAATGAAGCAGGGAATGACACGAGTCGAGGCCGTCGATTCAATTGACGAGTTATTGGCACAGCACAATTCACGCCCTGCTATGTGGGCTCGCCATAAAGATAAGTTGAAAACTGCAGGCGGACTTTATCCAGTGCTGGACGATGTTGTTGCATTGACAGTGCTGGCAGCAGAAATGCAGCGACAGGGCAATGTGTTTGGTAAGTTTAAAGTTAAAGTCTATGGCAATGCCCCAGCGGTGATTATTAACAGTTATCCAAGCTTAAAGGCCCATTTAAACGGTACACGTTATCTTGCCAGTAACCCCAAAATTTTTACTATTGGCGTTGGTAAGCTAAGCGCTAACAAAGCCATTAAAGGCGGTTTTGTTGTTAGTATTGTGTTTTCCGTTGGGTTTCATTTTGCTGAGCAGGTGCTTAATGATGATGTCACTTGGCATCACTTCGTTGCTGGCGTAGCGGTGGATATGGCAGTAGTTGGTGCAGCTATCGTGACAAGTAAAGCCATCATGACTGGGATTGGAATTTTTACGGGAAGTGCTTTAGCTACTGCCGCAATTACGCCTCTACTTGTTGTTGTCTTGGTTGGTGGGGCTTTCGCTTATGTTTATTCCGATACCTCGCAATATCAAAATGCTCTTGTAGGTGAGTTGGTTCAAATTGAGCAGAACTTGAATAGTGATTTTGCTAGAAAGAGAAATGAGTGGATAAAAATTACTAAAGAATACCAAAAAGATCCTTACGGCGTCTTGAGCCGATTTTTTAATATTCCACAGGTAAATATAGGGAACTAGTTCATATGAAACTGATGGAGTGGAAGCAAGCCGATAAAAAACTTTCAGAGCTATTACCTAAAGAAATTGCTTTGTGTATTGGACTTCCGTTTTTAGTGGCTTTCATTTGTATTGCTATAGCTAACGTTTTTGTGAATGAAATTAAAGTAGCCTCAAGTATTGGTGAGGCGATTTATATTAAGGAGAACAGCGGAGGAATCCCGTTGATTTTTCTTTTTTTCCCTTTCAGTTTTTTCTTACTGGCATCGATTCAAAGATTAATTAATTTCTGCCCTAAACTTGCTACAGAGTACTTTATCAAAGGGGCTGCTTTGATGCTGCCGATGTTTTTTATCGGCATTTTCATTACGAATCTTTATGTTGAGCATAAATTGAAACAAACAGGATATAGCTATTGTAACTGGTATACAGGGGCGTCATTTCGCTCTCCTGATGTATGGCTTAAAGATGAGAACTTATGTTTGCAGTCTGGCTCATTAATACGCAGTGATATCGAAGATTTTTTCGAAGGCTACAATCAACAAGGTACTGAACCCACTCTAGCTGAACTCGAACGTTTTATTACTGAGACTAAACAAGTGGGTGAGGATGCTATTAATGGTCTTTGACGCATGGTAAATGAAGCAGTGTTTATGTGGATTATGCATTATGAATTGGCGGAGTACTGGCTGAACTGTTCGTTTTAACCGGGTTCTTTGTACAATGGTTTGTAGATTATAGCGAATACCATACTGCAAAGTTCATTTATACATGAGGTAATGTTTCACCTCATAAATAAGTTACGAATTTAACTTTCTCGGCAATTGAATCCCACACTAACAACCAAATTAGTAAGATTGCGTTCTTACAATATTTACGTAGTGGTAACAGCCCAAAACAGAGAACGTTTTGGGGGGCCATTTATAACGGATGTAAGGTAGGTCAGTGATGAAACTCTTCATATTTTCAACTTTTCTGTTTTTTGCCTCAAACGTGGTTGCAGGTAGTAATTCAACTATCTTAGATTTTGGATATGAGCTATTACAGCAGCGATATAGTCAATTCTCGAATAAAATGACGCAGTGTGATGACTTAGCTCGTAGTACTGTTTTGGCGGAAGATACCGTACTGCAATTAAAGACACTTCCATCAGAGGCTGCGCTGGTTCTAGCTGCGGTCAATCATAAGTCGCTGCAGCGCTGCGCGCTTTATGAGTACAGTGAAGTGTTAAGAACATTGGTGTCGATAGAAAGTCATTCTGAATTAGCCACTAATAGTCGGTTGCGAGATGAGATTGACCGCATTCGCCCGTTGTTGGTGGCAGATATGAGTTTGTTTATCGAAAAAGAGGTGACTGAGCTACCTGAAGAGTATTTGTCACAACTACAGTCAATAGACGAATTAAAGTCGCCATTTAATCTGATCGATGCTGTAGACAGGGTATGGGGACTGTAGAACCTTTTCGGGTTAAGTGTGATTAATAATGGCTGGCTATGTTTGTTGCTCTATGTTTTTTGATGGTTTTTGATTTAAACAAACTATAACTAGAAACAATTTTAAGACAGTTGCTGAAGAAGTACTTGGGGTCCGTTAGAACGCTAGATTCTCAGGCCTTATAATTATTGTATGCGAGCTAACTCCCCGTTTATGGCATACTGGTGTCATGCTTTGGATAATTCTAATTCTCGTAATTGCTTGCTGTGTATTCCTGCCTAGTTGGTGGGTTAACCACGTTATGCGCAAGTATCACCAGCCTGCTGATCGTTATCGTCAACAAGGTAACGGTAGTGAACTTGCGCGTCACCTTCTGGATCGTTTTGAGCTGAAAGACGTTAAGGTTGAAGAGACTAACGGCGGTGATCATTATGACCCAGCGGCTAAGGCTGTTCGCCTCTCGCCGGATAACTTTTCAGGTTACTCGCTAACGGCAGTGACGGTAGCCGCCCATGAAGTTGGGCATGCGTTACAGGATTCTCGCGGTGAATCTTTATTTATCGCGCGGCAGAAGCTTGCGAGAGCTGCAATGGCCGGTGAGCGTATCGCTGGAATTATGATGGTCGCGGCGCCGATAGTGCTAATGCTTACACGCATACCACAGGCTGGCGTGTTGATCATTTTTATTGGGGTGCTGTCGATGGGGCTTAGCACCCTAGTGCACCTGGTGACATTGCCAGTAGAGTTCGATGCGAGTTATGGCAAGGCGTTGCCTATGCTTAAAGACGGTCATTACCTGCACGACGGCGATCTTAAACACGCAGAAAAGATCCTCAAGGCGGCTGCACTAACCTACGTAGCTGGTTCGCTTGCAAGCTTGCTCAATCTTGGGCGCTGGATAGCGGTGCTGCGTCGTTAATCAGCTTTCGCTGATAAAAATGGGGGCGGAGTTAATTTTTTTCTGTCCCTATGTTAGCTGTTGCCCACACCCACACCCACACCCCAAACAATTAAGCATGTAGGTTTCCTTTCGTTTTTGTACATATCTATTTGTTCTCTTTTTTGCGTCTTTTTAAAATTTTATATTAAAAATCAATTGGTAATGATTTTGTTGTCTTCTGGATAGGGTGATAGTTTAGAGAGCGGTTAATAGCTTCGGCTATTGAAGTCATGGTTTTTATAATGAAAAGGAATTTGTTGTGTGGATTAGAGCCGCCGTTTACTCACTTTTTATGACAGCTTTACTTTATACAAATGTATCCCTCGCAAGAGAGGTGTTTGTGGAGTATTGCGAACAATGCTCACAGAAGCAGATGGAGAGTACATTAAGAGCGATGTTCAAGTACCGAAATTGTCCTGATAATGTTGCTCCTGAGGTTTGCTCGCAGAGTGGTTTACGCGAATATACGGTGTTTTTTAGTAACGCCTCTCATACTGAAGTGAAAAAGTATTTAGTTGATAAAGGCACTTATTTTATGACCTTTAATCAAGATGAACTAACAAACCGAGAGCGACGCGGGTTTGCTATGTTGGTGGAGGTTAGACATGACATGATTGAAGTCCTTGAAGAGGTGAATGCAGCACAAACCGAACACTAGCAATGACACTCGCTTCGCCCATGACTGTTGTTCTTATGTTCATCAGCTAAAACTGAGCCCGAATCGACTTATCGATTCGGGTCTTTATGGAGTTTAGTTAGCATATTTTTGCGATTCTATAACGGCTGCCTTTTCTTAAGGTCAGATATACCATGCTCACGCCGGTAAAAGGGGTCGTTTTCGAGTAGCTCAATAATCATGGTGTCTAGCTCTTCATCCGAGGGCTCAGTTCCTATGTTGTCGTAGTGATCTAACTGTTTTAGTAAATCATATTCAACATACACAGCACGCTCTTGGCAATACCTATCAGATTTAACCCAAATGACGGGAGTACCGCGGGTTGGAGAGTCATACCAAGTGCAATGTGAATAGCCATGTGCCCTCAATTCCGAGCCAATCCAAAAGCTATACATGATGGTGCTAATGATTATCAAAGGCATGCATACAACCGCTGTTTTTATGAGGAGTTTCATTATCTCCTCTCTGAATTTACCGATGACAATGAATAAGATCATGTAGCCAAAAATGACTAAAAACGGAATAGAAAATATAAAACCAACCGCCATATCCTTATTGGCAATATAAATAAATCCATTTTCGATTTTGTCGATATTTTGCAGTTCTCTCATAAAGATGGTCACAGCAGCATAAAGACCAAAAACGGTCGCACAAAGCAGAAAGCTACCAAGGCTATATAGCTTTAACTTGCTTAGTGGTTGTTCTACTGCCGAGTTCTCGATGCCGGGCATTAGAAACCTGCTCCATAGTAAGGGATGTTGAATAGTCTGTGTAAGAACAAGATAGGGTCATCATGGTATTGCCGGTTTGCTTTTTGAATTTGGCTTTTGGCTTGCGACCAATCCTTTGCTAAGCGAACTTCCATTTTCATTAAGGCTTCAGCCATTCTTTCTGACCAGTATTTAGTGTCAATTAGAAAGTATGCTAAGCCACCTATTACGGCTCCTGCTAGAACGACAATTATCATTCCGCTAATTACGGCCGTTGATATGCCTCCTGCTATAGCTATTGCAGACCAAGAAGCTACCATGCCGCCTGCTGCAATTAAGGTATCTACAGCCATGCCACCAACAAAGTGATGCCAAGTTTTTTTATCGTTCATCAGTTGATCAAAGCCATGGAATCCAGCAGAAATTAGCAAGGTAATGACGCCACCTTTTGTAATGCTCTTGAGTGCACCAAGTTTTCCGATCCCCATTGATATAACTTTAGGGTTGCTGGCTAGGTATCGGGTGCCGGTTAGATCTTTTCTTAACCCCGCATAACCTTGGAAGATAATGTTGGCTTTGCCTGAATAGTTAACGATTTTATAGCGACTAAAAACATTACCACCACGTTGCATCTCTATGGCGAGTGCACTTAGGGCTATGCCATCACCAAATACAGGAATCAAACCACTAACGGTTTTTATGTCGTCTCGGTTGTTATCCCAGTACTGCTTCGCTGCCGGTGATGCGTTGGCAATGAGTTCGCCGATTTGACGTATCGCTTGTTGTTTCGTTAAGCCTTGCTTCTGTTTGTGACTAATCACAAGCTCGGTAAACTCCTCTGAATTCATTTGCACTAAGGTGTGTTCATTTTCAGAAAGCGCTTGAGAGATCTGTTTTTTTCGTTGATAGGCTTTTATAGCCCGGTTGGCATATGCTGACATGAAATATCCTTATTTTCGTCGCAATTTAATCCATTAAAGAAGCATGATTGTATCTTTATTATCCATATATGCAATATGCCTAAAATAGTAGTGAAGTGACAGTTTTTATACTCAGGGATATCGAGGAACTAGCGTAACTACTTTCTGACTGAAATTAGTGACGGAATAAAAAGGGTTACCATGTATTTGGTATTTATACCGCAATTTCGAGACTTCTACTATGGGTAGTAGCTTGTTTAAAAACTACTCTTATAGATAATATACAAATGCGGTTAGCACGGTAAAATAGAGTCCTTGATTCAAAGGAATGAATATATAAAAGGATTTTATTATGTCAGCCTATGCCCGTCGGGCGATTGCCGAGCGGCAACGTCAGCATCAGATCAAAAGCCTATTGTCAGGCAATAACCACACTCTAGTTCAAATGAGCTCTGCGGAGTTTGTCGATTACATCATCTCAGTGAAAATGAAGCAGGGGATGACACGGGTTGAGGTCGTTGATTCAATTGATGAGCTGCTAGCACAGAATGACTGCCTTCCAGCTAGCTGGAATCGGCATAAAGAAGGTCTTAAAACTCTGGGCAGCTGGTTCCCAGTGTTAGATGACGTGAAGGCGCTGACGTTATTGGCCGTAGAAATGAAGCGACAGGGCAATGTGTTTGGCAAATTTAAAGTCAAAGTATATGGCAATGCCCCAGCGGTGATTATTAACAGTTATCCAGGCTTAAAGGCCCATCTAAACGGCACACGTTATCTCGCTAGTAATCCCAAACTGTTTACCATTGGCGTTGGCAAGCTTAGCGCCAATAAAGCCATGAAAGGCGGCTTTGTCGTTAGCATTATATTTTCTGCTTCGTTTCATTTTGCTGAGCAGGTGCTTAATGATGATGTCACTTGGCATCACTTTGTTGCAGGGGTAGCAGTAGATATGGCAGTAGTTGGTGTGACATTTGCAGCTATGAAACTTGGCATTGCAGGGATTAGTATGATTGTTGCTGGAACAGCTCTTGCTCCTTTGGCAGTTGTTGTAGCTGTTGGGGCGTTTTCAGCATGGTATTTTGAGGATACAAGCGAATATCTCGCTGTAGTAGCTAAAATTCTTAAAGATTTCGAGCATAGTTTAGTTAACCAAATTGACGTTGTTCAAAAAGATGTCAGCAAGTTCAAGTATGAGTTCCAAAAAGATCCAATGGGACAGATTAAGCGAGTTTTAGGGATACCCAATTTGCAGGTAGAAATAAGATGATCTCTATATTTGGAAAGTGGAATCGAGCAGAGAAAAGTATTAAAGAATTTTCAATTAAAGAAGTTGCAACAATTATACTTTGCTTTTTGATGGGGATAGCTTTTTCTTACCTATCGCTCTACTTCTTCCTTGAAGAGTTTTACTTACTTTTTTTTAATGTAGGCGACTTTATTTATGTTAAAGAAAATAGCGGGCGGCTATTTTCAGTTCTCTTTGTGTTCGGATGGGGGTATTTCTCATTGGCTTTTTTCCAACGTTTAGTTGGTTATCAGTCAGACTTGTCCATAAAAAAAATGACAAAGAGTTTTATCATTGCTGCTGTGGTTTTCGTTGTCGGTGTAATTCCTGTTAATTTGGCTGTTCAGTCAAATCTAGCGCTTAAAGGCTATAGCTATTGTAACTGGTTTACAGGGGCGTCATTTCGCGCTCCTGATGTATGGCTTAAAGATGAGAGCTTATGTTTGCAGTCAGGCTCATTAATTCGCAGTGATATTGATGATTTTTTTGAGCAGCACAATCAGTCAGGCACTTCGCCAACCTTAACTGAATTAAAGACCTTCATTGCTGACGTTAAACAGGCAAGGGAAGGCTATATAAGTGGTAAGCGATAGAAGTATCATTAGATGAAAATTGTTGAATGGAACCAAGCCGATAAAAAACTTCTAGAGCTTGAGCTTAAAGAACTGGCTGTATGTGTTTTGGCTCCTTTGTTACCTGCATCTTTTTGCGTTGCTATTGTCTACGTATTTCTAAATGAGCTAGGTGTATTTAAGAGTATTGGCGAGGTTGTTTATATTAAGGAGAACAGTGGAAGAATCCCGTTGATTTTTCTTTTTTTCCCTTTCAGTTTTTTCTTACTAGCATCGATTCAGAGGTTAATTAACTTCTGTCCTAAACTTGCTACCGAGTACTTTATCAAAGGCGCAGCTTTGATGCTGCCGCTGTTTTTTCTCGGCATTTTCATTACGAATCTTTATGTTGAGCATAAATTGAAACAAACAGGATATAGCTATTGTAACTGGTATACAGGGGCGTCAATTCGAGCTCCTGATGTATGGCTTAAAAATGAGAGCTTATGTTTGCAGTCAGGCTCATTAATACGTAGTGATATTGAAGACTTCTTTGAAGGCTATAACCAACAAGGTATAGAGCCTTCACTGCAAGAGCTTGAAACCTTTATTGCTGATACCAAACAAGTTCGGGAAAATTACATTCACGGTCGTTGAAACGCCGATACTGGCCCTATTTAATCACTATGATAGTTGGTTGCTACTTTAGTGAAGGTAGGGCTTTGTTTTCACATCTGAATATCTCTTATTCATCGGTTTATCGGTTCATTTCACTTAGCATGTTTACCTGTAATAAGTGGCAGCAT
The DNA here is from genome assembly GCF_043643685.1 of Shewanella waksmanii. Taxonomy (GTDB): domain Bacteria; phylum Pseudomonadota; class Gammaproteobacteria; order Enterobacterales; family Shewanellaceae; genus Shewanella; species Shewanella waksmanii_A. The sequence goes on along the minus strand of NZ_JBHZSN010000011.1, from coordinate 121,858 downwards.
GGTAAGGCCCATGCGCTAGCAAAGGAGGTAAATGATGGCAATATCTGCAGCGGTTTTTTATAGCGTTAAATGGTTAACTTTAGTTGGGCTTTATCTGTTGATGATTTACTGGACGATAGAGCGATGCAGTAAAAATGATACGCAATCAGCAGCAAGCTATCCTGACTAGTTGATACCCAACCCGTTGTGTTGGCATGCGTTGTTATTTCTGCTGTATTATTGGCGCAGTAACGGCTGGTCAGTGGTGGGATGTTTACTTTGCCCCACATGTTTAAGGGCTGCTTGTAGGGCTTCATAACGGAACAAGAAAGTGTTCTCTTGTGGCAATGAGTCAATCACATGGAATTTCTTCAGCTGCTCTTTCGTTTGCTGGTTAGGGCAGAGTAAAAACACTTCGCAGTGAGCATCTTGGGCATCTTTAATGGCGTTTTCTAGCGCTAAGCCAACGGTGACATCAATCATAGGTACGTCGGTTAGATCTAAAATCATCGCTTCATATTCATTGATACTATTGTGCTGACGTGAGATTGCTTTTGATACGCTGAAAATCATTGGCCCAGATAAATAAAAGAACAACACTTTACCTTTGGCTTGATCCAGCAGGTCACTTTCACTTTGGGTTAGCGGTACCGTGTTTTGGTCGGCATCACTGATGGCCTTCACCTGACGAGCTTGCTCGCGGCTGAGGCGTTCAATAATGATGATGTTGGAGATAAACACCCCTAAACCAACGGCAACAATCAGATCCACAAATACTGTAAGCAGCATAACGCCGTACATAATGGCCATGCCTGCCACGCTGACTTTATGGGCGCGCTGGATAAAGCTCCAATCCAAAATATTAAAGCCAACATATACCGCAATACCTGCAAGCACCGCCATAGGAATAGGCTCAGTTAAGCCGCCTGCGACCAATACCACTAGCGCTAATACTAGTGCTCGGGTCATGCCAGATACTGGCGAGCGAGCGCCCACTTGAATGTTGGTGACTGTCCCCATGGTGGCGCCCGCGCCAGGTAATGCGCCAAACAGACCCGATATCATGTTTGCTAGGCCTTGGCCGCGTAACTCTTTGTCTGAGTCGTGCTCTTTTCGAGTTAACGAATCACCAATCACAGCGGTAAGCAGTGTATCGATACAACCGAGCGTTCCTAGCACCAGCGCATCGATAATCATGGTGGTGAAGATCTCTAGGTTGATGTGTGGCACAACCAGCGATGGTAAACCTGCGGGAATTTCACCAATACGGCGAATGCTATCATTGTCAAAAAACAGCACCGACAATAGGGTAACGGCGATCAAAGCCACCAATTGTGCGGGCACATATTTACGGTATTTTTTCGGGAACAAAAACAGCGTGATCAGCGTAAGTATGCCCAAAAACAGTTCTTTAAAGTCGATATCGGCTAAGGTTTCTGGCAAAGCGCTGAGGGTACCCATCACGCCGCCTGCTGGCGCTGCATGCCCCAAAAGTGGTGACAACTGTAGAATAATTAGGATGATACCAATGCCCGACATAAAGCCTGACACAACGCTATAGGGCATTAAGGTGACATATTTACCGAGTTTGAGCATGCCGAGTAAAAACTGGAATGCCCCTGCCATCATCACAATGGTGAATGAAATGGCCACGCCTGATTCTGGGTATTTGGCCACCATGGTGGTTAAAATGGCCGTCATGATCACCGTCATAGGGCCGGTGGGTTCAGAAATGAGTGTTGATGAACCGCCAAACAGTGCTGCAAAAAAACCGACTAATATCGCGCCCCATAAACCCGCTTCAGCTCCGGCACCAGATGCCACACCAAAAGCCAGCGCCAGTGGTAGTGAAATAATGGCAGTAGTGACACCACCAAATATGTCTCCCTTGAGACTGACATCTTGAAAGCGTTGTTTAAACAAAGCGATTACCACCTTAAAACGTTTGCAACACAAAATTTGCTGCATTGTATAGCGCTTATATGGGTGGGATCAATGTCACAAATGCAGTTGTGTTTGTTAACTGTGTATTTACTGCCGCCCATGGCGCTTGGGTCGTGAATAACGAGCGAGTTTGTTTACTTAGTTTTCTTTGCTTGTTCGATGAAATCGTTTAAGTAATCAATTTGCTGCTCGCCACGACGAATACCAATAAATATTTGTTTATTAATACCTTGCTCACCAAAAGCTAGGCTTTTAACCGGCATGGTTTTGGCGTATTCATCCACCAACCAGCCCGGCAACGCGCAAACGCCGCGTCCAGCAGCGACCATTTGCAACATGATCTCAGTGGTTTCAATAATCTTATGTTGTTTTACCGAACATTTTGCGGGGTTAAGAAACTGGCTGAAGATGTCCAGCCGCATCGGCTCTACGGGGTAGCTGAATAACACGTCGTTGCTAAGTTGCTCTGGCAGTACGAATGCCTGGTTTGCCAGTGGGTGAGTACTTGCCACAACCAGCCTGTGTTCGTAATTAAAAACAGGGATGTAATCGATTTTGGGTTTAAATAGTGGGTCAGGGGTGATCAGCACATCAATTTCATAACTGAGTAACGCCCCTAGAGCGCCAAATTGAAACTCCTGTTTAACGTCAATATCGACATCGCGCCATTGCTCAAGGTAGGGGGCAATGACTCTAAGTAACCATTGGTAGCAAGGGTGACATTCCATGCCAATCCGTAACGAGCCCATCTCGCCTTTAGCGATCTGATTGAGCAAGAGTTCGGTATGCGCAAATTGCGGCAGGACACGGCTGGCTAGGGTCTGAATGCGCTCGCCGGCACTGGTTAACCGTAAATTACGGCCTTCTTTTTGCCAAATTGGGGTACCGACTTGACCCTCGAGCTTTTTGATACTGTGGCTGAGTGCTGATTGGGATAAATGCAATGAATCAGCGGCTTTGGTTAGGGTGCCATGTTCTTTAATGGCGGTGAGTATTTCCAAGTGAATCCGTTCTAGCACCCGCAGCTCCAATCGTCAGTGTTATTGATGAGTTGTGTTCATAAAATAATGAAATTATATCATTTTTATTCATCAAATAACTGTCATTACAATAACGTTTCGCTATCTGAGGCATTAAAATATTATATAAATTAGCGGATTAGTTGATTAGCTATCGTCAAAACGGTGAAGGCAGATGCTTTAGAAACAAGTTTAATTTAGCTACAGGAGTATAGTCATATCATCGATTTTATCGTTAATCACCTGCAGACCATCTTGGTACTGGCGGCAAGCGGCGTGTTTGCCGGAATCTTGGCAGGATTACTTGGCGTTGGCGGCGGAATCGTCATTGTGCCGGTGCTATTTTTCTTATTTCAAGGCTTTGGCGTGTCGGCAGAGTCGGCCATGCTGGTTGCCACTGCAACCTCGCTTGCGACGATTATTCCTACCTCAGTGAGTGCCATTCGCTCCCATAGGGCTAAAGGCAATGTCGATGAGACATTACTCAAACGCTGGGCTGGATTCATTTTTGTGGGAGTGTTGCTAGGTAGTAGCTTAGTGACGCAGGTAGATGGCCGTTGGTTGGCCATGTTGTTTGGCATTATCGCCACTTTATCAGCATTAAATATGTTGTTTAGAACGGCCAAGTCAGCACTGTTCTCACAGTTACCAGCCATGAAGTGGCAAGGAGTCATGGCAACATCGACCGGTTTTTTTAGTGCAATGGTCGGTATTGGTGGTGGCACCATTTCGGTGCCTCTGCTGACATTATTTAACTACCCAGCTCACAAAGCGGTGGGCAGTGCTGCGGCCATTGGCTTGATTATCTCAGTGCCTGGGGCGTTGACCATGTTAGTGCTGGGCAATACGCCAACTGATGCACCAGTTGGTACGATTGGGCTAATTAATGTGATTGGTTTTGTGTGTATTGTGCCATTAACGGTGATGTTTGCTCCTGTTGGTGCGGCTTTAGCATCAAAGTTGGATGCCGCTAAACTGAAAAAAGTGTTTGCTTGTGTGTTGTTATTCACAGGCCTGCGTATGCTGGGGCAATTTGTGCTGTAGCTAACATGATGTCTCGCTGGTGGCCCCAAACAAAGGGCAAGCACCGTGCTTGCCCTTTGTTTTATCTTCAATTTATCGCTGCGAGAGTTCCTGCCTAACCAGCGCTGCACCTGCACTTAACGCGGCTAACTTAGCGCGAGCAACTTCCCTTGGTAGCGGTGCCATGCCACAGTTGGTGCAAGGGTAAAGCTTGTCGGCATCAACAAACTGTAGGGCTTTTCTTAGGGTATTGGCGACTTCATCGGCGGTTTCTATGTTGTGGTTAGCCACGTCGATGGCTCCGACCATCACTTTCTTACCGCGGATTAGCTTAAGCAGTTCAATGGGGACCTGCGAGTTGTGGCATTCCAGTGAGATAATATCGATATTCGATTGTTGCAGCTTAGGAAAGACTTGTTCATATTGGCGCCACTCACTGCCTAGTGTCTTTTTCCAATCAGTATTGGCTTGAATGCCATAGCCGTAACAGATATGTACCGCGGTCTCACATTTGAGTCCCTCTATGGCTCTTTCTAAGCAGGCTATGCCCCAGTCATTAACATCATCAAAAAAGACGTTAAAGGCCGGTTCATCAAATTGGATGATATCAACGCCAGCTGCTTCTAGTTCTTTGGCTTCTTGATTAAGAATTTTGGCAAACTCCCAGGCGAGTTTTTCTCGGCTTTGATAATAGGCATCATAAAGGGTGTCGATCATGGTCATCGGTCCCGGCAAGGCCCATTTTATTGGTTGGTTTGTTTGCTGGCGGAGAAACTTTACATCATCGACAAACACCGGCTTTTGACGGCTTACTGGCCCCACAACCGTCGGCACGCTGGCGTCATAGCGGTTTCTAATTCTTACTGTGTGGCGGTTTTCAAAATCAACACCGCTAAGGTGCTCAATAAAGGTGGTGACAAAGTGCTGGCGTGTTTGCTCTCCGTCACTGACGATATCGATATTGGCATGTTGCTGCTCTTGCAAAGCAATGCGTAGCGCATCTTGTTTGCCAGAGGCTAGTGCGTCAGCTTGCAGTTTCCAAGGTGACCACAAGGTTTCAGGCTCGGCTAACCAAGTCGGTTTAGGCAAGCTACCTGCGGTTGAAGTCGGGAGTAATTTTAGTGCTGTTGTCATGTTCAATTCCGTTTATTTATTGCATTAAGCGCTATAGCTTGCTGCCCACTGTTCCAAAACGGCTTGGTGGGGTTTGATAAAATGCTCTTCGGCGAACTTGCCTTGCTCGATGGCTAATTGGCTACGCTCTTCACGGTCATACACGATATGTGTTAGCGAGTGGTCGAGGTTTTTAAGGTTAGGCTGATAGCGCTTCCCAGCCACGGCATTAGCGTTGTATATCTCTGGGCGATAGATTTTCTGGAACGTTTCCATGGTACTAATGGTGCTTATCAGCTCTAAGTTGGTGTAGTCAGCGAGCAGATCACCAAAGAAATAAAAGGCTAAGGGCGCCACACTGTTTGGTGGCATAAAGTAACGTACCTGCAAGCCCATTTTCTGGAAGTATTGCTCAGTCAATGATGACTCATTGGGTAGGTACTCTACGCCCAATACTGGATGTTGGTTCTCAGTACGGTGGTAGATTTTATTATCAGACACGCTTAAACAGATCACCGGCAACTTTTTAAAGTGTTGTTGATAAGTCTCTGAGTTGACGAAGTACTTAAACAGCTTGCCATGCAAATCACCAAATCCTTCTGGGATACTAAATGATGACTGGCCTTTGTTGTGACCCAATAGACGTACACTAAAGTCATAATCTCGAACATAAGATGAGAAGTTGTTACCGACAATGCCTTCAATGCGCTTGTTGGTTTTATGATCCACTATGTGGGTCTTTAGGATCTCAATTGACGGAAATGACTGACCTTGTGCTTCTATATTCATATCGACTGAAATAATTTCTAGCTCTACAGAATAACGGTCGCCGTTGGGGTTGTCCCAATGGGCGAGGGCATTGAAGCTGTTATCAATCATTTTTAACGCATTGCGCAGGTTTTGCTGACGACTGTCACCTCTGGCTAAATTGGCGAAATTGGTTGTGGCTCTAGTGTTGTTTGATGGTTGATAGTTTTCATCGAAACAGATGTTGTTAATAGTAAATTTGAAGTCTTTATTCATAGTGCTCAGTATCCAATTCCGTTAGATATAATCTAGATTCATGCTTTGCTGCTAACAAAACGTCTTAGGGAATTTATACTGGGATAATTAGATGAATAAAATTGATATTACTTCATCAATTGATGAGTAAAGTTCATCAATTACTTTTTTAGCAGATGTTGCCATAAAGGCGAAACCTGCCAAAAAGGGAAGGGTATCTTGTAGTTAGGCTATCTAGGCTTAGTCTATCCAGACTTAGGCTATTGCTGGCTTAGGCGGTCTTAGGATTAGGGCTTTTTTGATTAGAAAGTGATGGGCAGCGCAGTACAGGAATAGAAGGCCAGCGCAGCTTATTTTCGCTAAAGCTTATTTTAGCGATAGCTCTACCACATCTTTTCTCGCTGCTACTCGCATGGTCATTAACAGGGTATGTTGATTGGCATCGGTAATGTCATCAACGGTGTCGGGAAGCTGAGCTATGAGTGCAAATTGCTGGTTTTCAAGTCCATAGGACCACAGCTGAAAATCATCATTGATGCCGTATATGATGTTGTTTTTGATAACAAAGCGTTTGTCACTGCCTTGGCCGATCAATGGCGCGATAAGTTGATCTTCTATTCCTTTAGGCTGCCAAATCCTATCCATATGATCCATATAGATTAACTGTCCATTGTCACTATATTGTGCCCAAGTCACTCGTTTGTGGTTAATGATTCGAATCTCGGCGCTGGTAAGGTCTATTTCAGCAAACTTCTCCACCCCGTTAATCATCACCATGGCCAAAACAGTGTGTTGATTGCTATGCCAATGGAACAGCTTAGTGACCGGGTAACTAAGGTTCGCATCCACGCTGCGCCCATCGAGATAAACCTGCTTTAGCTCTGATGACACATTAACCAGCAGGCTAGCGCCATCTTCTGCCCAAGCAAAATTATAAATGTAACTGCCGAGCGTGAAATCACTGAGTCTGGTGGTGGCATTATCCGTTAACCACAGCTGCGAACTGCCAGAACGTCTAGAGCTATAGGCTATTGCGGCCTTTGTGTCAGCAGATGAGTTACCATTAACCGACGGGCGAAATTTGGGTTGATCTTCACCAAAAGTTGACCGAGCAATGACCTGATAGTTAATGCTTGTTGGTTGGTTTTTCTCAGCAGTATTGGCGTCAAACTGTGATAGCGGCACCGCAATAATGTCACTGTCATAGTGACCTTTAATCGCTAACATGCGGGTACCATCGGGATGAAATACAGGCGAGCCTATTGCATCAACCAATGGTAGGCTGACAGGTTGAATATCGCCTTGGTAGGATAGGGTGTATAGCTGCTTGCCAGTACTGAAGACTAACTGATTGTCCACTGAGGAAAAGTTGGCATAAATTGGCCGATATTTGGGGATACTATCGGGGTAGGTGATTGGGTAACTGCCAAGTAATTGTCCTTGAGGGGTGAGGGTTTCGATGTTACGGCTGCCATCGCTGTGAATACTGGTAAGTGCGATAAGATTTTGGCTGGCTGAATAGTCATAGGCGAAAATGTTGCCGTCGGCGAGGGAGAAGATTGTCTCGCTGCTGTGGTCGGTCATCGAGTAGCGGATAAGTTGCCAGCGCTGTTCGTGCTTCTGCAATAAAGTGATGTCATCGTTATTAAGCCACTTTACTGAACGGATTTCTGAGTTATTGCACTCCATGATGGTATTGGGTGTTTGCGGTGCCTTCAGCGCCTGTTGGAAGTCGATACTTTGTAGTTTAAAACATGACTTTTGCGTGACTGGTTGTCCGCAGCTGTCTTGCTGAACATAGGCCAAGGTGTTGCCATCGGCTGAAAACGCAAGGTTGCCATACGCACCTAATTGGTCACTTAATTGGAACTCTTGTTGGGTGTTGAGGTTTTTTGCCCAAAGATGACTGGTGCAAAGTACCTCGGGAAAGCGCTGGAAGATGACATATTGACCATCGGGGGAGTAGACACTGGCCAGCTCTCTATTATCCGTTGAAGTTAACGGCTTAATTGCCTTGATAACTAGTGAGTTTTTCCCAGTAGAGTCAATTTGTTGGTAACCGATAAAAGCAACGATAAACAGTAAAGTCACAAAGACCGCCAAGCCTACGTATTGGCGCTGTTTTGCCTTAACCTGTTTTACCTTGACCTGTTCTGGTTTGTTGGCAACCGATACATTAGCATCTGATTCAGTAGCTATTTTAGCTTCTGGCTTCGATACTGAGTCTGTTTGCGCGTTGTGGATACTGGGCTCTGGTGCCTGTTCGGCGCCTGGCAGCGGTGATGTTTGCCACTGTACATCGGCTTCAAGACTGTAGCCTTGTTTAGCATGGGTTTTGATATAATGTTGCACTTTGCCATCATCGCCGAGGGCTTTTCTCAGTTGGGCGATACAGCGTTGTAATGTGTTTGGCGATACCACCGTATTAGGCCAGACAGTTGCCAGTAATTCATCTTGACTGACGACGTTACCTTTACGTTTTGCTAGACAGGTCAGCACGGCAAGGGCCTTGGGTGGCAGCGTTTGGCTTTGTTGCCTTTGGGTGAGTTGGTTGCGGGTCAAATCAATAAAATAATCGCCAACCCAGTATTGCTCTTCCATTAACTTTTCATCCACCCCGTGTCGATAACTGTTTCTATTAAAACCTAAAAAAGCCGAGTTACCAATTGCTAATTCATGACTCGCTAAAGATTCAGTGAGAAATCAGCCAAAAATCAGCATGACTTCATGTGTTTTATACCGTGCCGGGTAACTTGGAAATTGATAACGAGGAGTTACTTCAGCGAGCATGCCTCGCCTCAGCATGGAGAATAGCAATGGGTTTTAATACACAATTCAAGAGACTACTTCTTACTACCACACTTGGCGCGGTAGTCGCGCTGCCGATAGCAAATGCCGGAACCAGCGAGATTAGCGCACCTAAGGCCACCGCAGTAGAAGCAAAGATAAAGCACTGGCGGGTGCCCAACAGCGAGCTTAAATTCACCGATATCAGTGAGCTTAAACGTGCCTATATCGATACTTCGCCAGCCCTGCATGATGATGGTATTGATGTTGGTCGGTTAGGTGTTGATGCCGGTAATGATGAAATTATTGTTGCATTAGCCAAAGAGATTGCGGCGGGTGAGCACGGTAAATTTGATAGTTTACTGATTGCCCATAAAGATAAATTGTTGTTTGAGTCTTACTATTCTCGTGGGCGTATCGACTTGCCACACCCACAATCTTCAGCGAGCAAAGTGTATGTCAGCACAGTATTAGGCCGCGCGATTCAGATGGGTTACCTTACCATGGCCGACCTTGATAAGCCCTTGATTAGCTTTCTTAAAGAGTTAGATACCACGCGGCTAGTCAAAGGGGCTGAAAACATTACCTTACACAAGGCGATGATGATGCGCTCAGGCATTCGATTCAGCGAAGCCGATGAAGAGGCATTTCGTCAAGCCAGCCCTAAGTTAAAAGGACAAGGTTTAGTACAAGCCTATTTAGAGACCAGCGCGCCCATTAGTCCAACATCGCAAACCTTTAAATATCAAAATGATCCCATGTTGGTGATGCAGGTCATTGAAGCCGTGGTCCCGGGCTCTGCACAAGCATTTATCGAGACTGAAGTGCTCAATAAGCTCGGGATTAACAATTATGGTTGGGCGACCGATCCTGTATCAGGCTTGCCCGGTTCGGCCAGCATGACATCGCGCGCAATGCTCAAATTTGGCGAATTAGCGATGAATAACGGCAAGTGGAATGGCGAGCAACTGGTGCCTGCGGCATTTATCAAGCGCGCAACCGATAGACTGATTTATCCAGAAGCCGAGATTTTTGGTGGCGGTGATGCGGTATCCAATCAGGGTTATGGCTACTATTGGTGGGGGACTGATTTAACTTATAATGGCCAACGTTATGCCAGTGCTTCGGCCCAAGGCGGCGGTGGTATGTATATCATGCTGATAAAGGAGCTAGATTTGACCATAGTGGTGACCGCCCATGAAAGAGATAACACCACGCAACAGCTTATCGCGCAGCGAGTGCTACCGGCGTTTGTGCCGCAAAAGAATAAGTTAGTGGCGGTTAAGTCATCAGCGCAATGACATCACAGTTAGGATGTTGCCATCGACTTGGCTGTTATTTTAAGTTAATCCTCAGTTTGAGCGATTACAATGCGTTACAAATTGCATTGTTTAACGTTTAAAAAGGAACTGGTCATCATGGGGACTCCTGATTCTACTCCGCCGCGCCGCAAGCCGTGGGTTACTTTAGCTGTTATTGCATCTATTGTTTTATTGCTAACCATATTGATGAGCGTTATGCCGAAGGGGTTTAAGGCGACCCATGAGCAGATTGGAACCGGTAAGCCAGCATTGGTATTTGTTTATGATCCGGCACTGACCATCAGTAATAGCCAGACAGAACAGATGAATGAGGCCAGAGCTCATTTAGGTGACAACGTGCACTTTCTACTAGCCCGTGTTGGTACACCAGAAGGGCAGGAGCTCATGGCTAAGCATCACGCTGGTTCAGCAGAGTTATTATTGTTTGATCCACAAGGCAACCTAACTGAACGTAAATTTGCGGTGAGAAGTGCTAACGAATTAATTCAATGGGTTAGACAGTAAGCCATTGTTGGAAATATTAAAGCCCTGCTAACCACAAGTTAACAGGGCTTTTTGATTTGATGGCAATAATAGTCGTTATTATTCTTTTGCTAGTGACTAACGATTGTCCGACATGTCGTAACTACATGGCTCGCTTGCACGCAGGACTTTATTTGAGGTGACTTGACCTGTAGTAAATACCGCGCCAGTACACTGGTTTACCACTTGCTCACCAACGAGGTTACCACCAGACATGTATGTGTATTCTAGAATCCAACCGTTTTGCTTCCCTGCTATGGCTGAAGTCGCTGCTGTTAATACGCCGGCTGCTGCCAAGATAGTGATGGCGGTTTTTTTAATTTTACTCATCGCTTAACTTTCCTTTAGTTTATTTTTTTATTCGGGGATACACACTTAAAAGAATTTCTAAGTATGCATGGCTGAACTTAAAGAGTTTGTGTAGCGGAGTATATAGCCATTAATACCTAGTAATTTTATCTAGTTATGTCGTACTTGTAGCTGATTATCGCCAGTCTATCGTGGTCTTTGGCATGTTATATGGATTGAAATACCTTTAAATTAAATGATTAATTCTGATTTTTTAATTTGGTTGCAGTTTGTTACATTGGTTGCCGTTGTTTATATATTGTTGTTTTGTGGTTTTTGGTCTGTAATTTGTGCTTTAATGCTTAATTATCAAAAGTTTATTGTTTTCCCTTGTCATTAAACTGTAAGCTGTTCTACGCAAATCCTTCATATTGCCGCTTTAGTCTTGCCGCACTTTTAGCAGTAACAGGACTAACTCAAGTGAAACTTAAACTCAGTGCGTTGTGCGTATCTTTAGCTATTTTGGCTGGTTGTTCGTCAGACTCGGATGACTCTGTGGTGGTTGAGCCGCGAGATGGTAAATGGATGGCGGGTGACTTACATGTTCATAGTGCTGTATCAAACGATGCACGCGATACCATGGTAAATATTCTTTATCATGCTTTTGATGAGTTTGATATTGATTACGTGTTCTTCTCAAATCACATGCGAGTGCGCGGTAATGATCACCAAGATAATGACATTGGCGAAGTCCTGTATGCTAACCGTTTAGTGGACTATGAGTTACCTGAAATCCGCTCACTTCAAAGCCGTTTTTATCAAGACAAAATCATCACTACTACCTTTGAGTGGGACTTCCCTGGATTTGAACATTACAACATCGGCATTATTGGTACTGCAGAAGATCAAGCTGAGATTGTAGAAGCAGTAAAATTATTTGAATACAAATTCAGTAATGAAAATACCCTAGCGCATTTCGACCCGCAAGATGTTGCCCGCTGGGAAGCACAAGGGATACAGCGCTATAACACGGCGGCTGATGCAGCAAAGGCGCTAACTTGGTTGCAGGAGCAATATCCCAATACCAGTTATGGCATGCTCAACCACCCGCGACGTTATGCTAATACTTATACGCTGGCCGATGTGCGAGATCTAAACACCTTAGCACCTGATATCTTCTTTTTAATGGAAGGGATGGTAGGCGGGCAGTTCCATCCTTATGACCGTGGTGATTATGCTAGCGGCAGCGCGGGCTTATATGGCGGTGCAGATCCTATGTTGGCCCATGTAGGCGGCTGGTGGGACGCCTTACTCAGTGAGGGACGCAGAATTTGGAACGTGGCTAACTCTGATTACCACTTCAAAATCAGTGGTGGCGGTCAGTACACCAGTGGTTATTTTCCTGGCGAATATTCGAAAAACTATGCCTATGTTACCCAAGGTGATGATGAGCTGGGCGTGCTTTCAGCCCTGCGCTCAGGCGAAATGTATGGCGTGACGGGTGATTTGATCAATCAACTTGATTTCACCATTAGTGCAAACGGTAAAACGGCTTATATGGGCCAACAAAACTTTAGTGTTGCTAAAGGCGATGAGGTGACGGTAACGATTCGCTTCCAAAGCCCGCAGTTTAATAATCAAGAGATTGTGGTGGGAGACGGCATATTTGGTAGTGCGGTAAACCCAGGTGTACATCATGTGGATCTGATTGCTGGCACTGTAACTGGCCTTGTTGCCCCTGACTCAGAGAATTATGCCACCACTGCTAATACTGATGCCAAAGTGATTGAGAGCTTTACTGCTGAAGATTGGCAGTTAGATGATGATGGCTTTTACACCATGTCCTATACCTTTAGCGCTGAAGCTAACCAATATTTCCGCTTACGAGGTACCGCTTTGGACTATAACGAGTCTGGTTTAACTGTTGTTGGCGAGCCACAAAAGTGGTTGCCGATGGAGAAAGCCGACGGTGAAACTGACCACCAGATCCAAGACCGAGCCAATAAGCTGATATATCAAGATGTGTGGTTCTACTCTAACCCTGTGTATGTCAGCGTTAACTAACTGAAATTAACCTAAGTAATTAAATTAAGCGCAGTGCTAGCTCACTGCGCTTGATTTCATCATTGGAGAGCGTATGCGTATCTTGGCCGGATTAATTTTATTTCTCAGTTTTTATGCTTACAGTTGCGAGCAACATGGTGACCATGCTCATCACCATCATCACGAAGCTAAGTTGCCAGCGGGCATCAAACTGCAGATCCCGACAGTTGTTGAGCGCGACAGCTTGTCGTCGCAGGTCGACTTTACTATTGAGGTTGCGGCGAAACACACAATTGATGATCTTGCTATCCAGTTGATTCCTAATTCCCGCGTTGAGGTTATTGGCGAGGGCGCAATGCCGTTGGCAAACCATCCAAACCATTACCAAGTGCGGGCGCAGCTGCGAAATGAGCAGCGTGGTGCCATGCGGATTGTGATAACGGGCGCCCTAGCCGGAGAAGCGTTTTTAGTCAGCCGTTTTGTGATGTTAGCTTAGTGAAGATCAGCTTTCTGTCTACATGCGATTAAGAATAAGCTTTAGGTGGTATCGATTTTTTAGGTTTTGATGTTAGTATCAAAGTGCTAACAAAAGCGCATCACCGTGTTTACTTTTTGTCTGAAAGTCGGGTGCGCAATACAATAAAATTATAAAAATGAGATACAACATGAAGTTGCAGGGAGTATACCTAACTGCGCTATGGGTTTTTTACGGCCTATGTATTGTGTGTAGCCAACAAGCACAGGCTGATACCATCACGATTCCTGCTTTTAGTCAGGGGAGTGTGGGTCCCCATATGCAGTATTTTAGAGAGCGAGATGGTGAAATTGTACTGGCCCAGGCGCAGCAACGATTTCAACAAGGTCCGTTACTTCAGGGCAGCAGCAATTCAATTTCATTAGGTATTAGTGTCGATCCAGTATGGATGACATTTACTGTTAGCAATACCGCGACCTTTGCTAAAGCTTATCGATTATCGGTTGAGACGCCTTGGATTGATTATATCGATACTTGGTTAATACAAGATGGTGTGCTTAAAAAGCGCATAACAGGGGGAGATGGTTACCCGTACGAAAAGCGGCCCATGCCTTACCGTTATTATGCCTTTGAATATGCCTATCCGCCGGGGGTGACCCAGGTCATCATGCGTGTAGAAACCAAAGGTCCCATGGCACTACCTGTGCAATTTAGTTCGGTTAATGAAGCGATTAAGCGTGATATCAGCAGTGGTTATCAATATGGTGCACTGTACGGCATTATGATCGCACTGGCCTTGTATAACTTGGTTTTGTATTTTTTCATTCGCCGCCGAGAATATGGCCTCTATGGACTATATTTATTGGGTTTTGTTACCAATAGTCTGTCCTATACTGGTCAGCTGCACACCTTGATCACCTATGATTTTGGTCCCTATTTTCAAGACTGGTTAGATATCTTCTTGATGATTACCTATAGCGTTGCGGGGCTACACTTTGCAAGATGCTTACTGCAAACCAAAGATCATGCTCCCTTGCTTGATAAGTTTGTGATGCGCACTACTTTGTACATACCACTTGGTATGCTGGTGGGCTTTGTGTTTAACCAGTTGTTTTTCTCAATGGTATTAGCGTTTCTGCTTAATACCTGTTTTGTCATTTTGTTTGTTGCGATGGGGGTTAAAGCGCTGCAGGCTAACAAGCCGTTTGCGGTGATATTTATACTATCATCGGTCACCGCAGCCATTTGTATCACCATTTCAACGCTGGCGGTTGCAGGCGTGTTAGTGCCTTATAACGATTACACTTTTAAAGCCATTGAGGTGGGGATGGCGTTTGAGGCGATTTTATTAGCCTCGATATTAGGCAGTCAGTTTAGGGTTGCTCAAATGGATAAACTGATTGCCGAGAAATACGCCCGTACCGACCCTTTAACACAGCTGAATAATCGCCGGGGATTTCAAGAGCTAACTGCACCAATCGTTGAGCAAGTGGTTGACGTTCGCGGTGATTTTTCCGTTATATTGATCGATATCGATCTGTTTAAAAATATTAATGATCAATATGGTCACCATATCGGCGACGAAGTACTGAAAAAAGTTGCAGCATCGATAAAAGCTGAGTGTCGTAAACAAGATATTTGTGCGCGTTGGGGTGGTGAAGAGTTTATCATATTGCTTGCAAACACATCGCAACAACAGGCTCAGGTTCATGCTGAGCGAATCCGTCAGGCTATCGCTATAACGAGCTTTTGTGAGCTTAATATTGATTTATCGATTACTGCAAGTTTAGGGGTTGCCGGTAGTCATGAGGGCAATTTTAATCAACAAGGCATCCAGCTTGATGCGATTGAACCCATGATTAATCGTGCGGATAAAGCCCTTTATGATGCTAAACACAGTGGTAAAAATCGGGTGATATTGGCCTCTTAGCCAGCAGTTAAATTAGGTAATTGGTACCAGCATTGAATGTTTTGCGTGCTCTAAATATGCAATAAAGGGTGATTAGTAGGCCTTTGTTGTCGGTCATATGCTTAATAGTAATTTATGCCCTATAAATATGATTCCAATGAATTGAAGTTATGGTGCTCGGCAAATGCAGCGAAGCAACTAATAAAGGTGTTAGTCGCATACGAACATTTAGGACGCGTTGTTCTTTCGAGGTTAAATTTTGTTTGAGATACAAGCACTTTAATCGCGACGAGGGTGGACAACTAGTTGTTTGACGCCTAGCATGCTAAGCAAAATAGCGCGCAACAAAGGGTAAAACGCTTGTTGTTGAACCCTCCGGACAGCGTCTGTGATTTTTGCTACATCGCAATCGGCTTATCAAGTAGCGGGCCACATATCAAAACCTCTGCTTTGAATAAGTAACCCACAAACTGCCGCAAAAATCAGCTCGAAAGATCAACATGTGCTGACTTTTAGATGTGCGGGTCCGTCGCTTGGCTGTCGACTTGACCAATCACTTTAATGCTTTTTAGCGTAGATAGAGTGCCCCATTGTTGGATGGTCATCATCCCTTTCACCTCTTGGCTGTTAAAGCTGATCCTTAAACCATCTTTTTGATACTCTTTAGCAAGGTTTTGTGGCAAGATTTTTCGGCCATCGTCGGTGATAATCCCCCAAAAACCGCCTTCTAAATTAATTCTTCTGACAGTCCCTTGATTCATTAAGACTCCTTTTTTCACTTCAATAGGTTGCACTGTTGTGGGAGTGTCTACTTTTGCTATTGATTTGTCAGCTGACGTTTTGCTGCCTACCATCTGGCTGTCTTTGGTGGATTGGACCTCTTGGGTGTCGTTGGTACAACCAATCACCAATACCGCTGCTGCCATAGCTAGAGTCGTCATTAACGGAGCGTGCATCTATTTATCCTTGTGTTAGGGGGAGCTTTCTACTCACTGTAGCAGATTTCTTTATTTGACCAAGCTTTTAGCTGTGACCAGTATGGTAAATTAGAAATTATTAAACCAAAAAAGCTTGATAGCTAGCTAAGTGTTTGATCGTGATGACCTTGAGCTGGTTATCAGGTATGTTGTGACTAATACGGAAATAGCAATACCATTGGGCAAGACTAATAGGGTGATAGACGATATATGGAAGTTGAAATGAGAGATGAACAAACACAGCAGCATGCAGATTATTATGATGCTATCTATGCTCGCCTTAATAGTTTTAAAACCTATATTGTCGCTAACCCGGGCCTTATCGTTTCACTATTTTATCTTTTATCAACAGTTATTGGTCTAGCATACACATACAACCTATTAGCTAACTTTGGCCTGAATGTGTTATTGCATTTAGATTTGAGTGATTTTATTCTGTCAGCAGTTCATCATCCGCAGGCCTTCATTGTTACTTTTGTCGTGGTTTCAGGCTTAGCAGTGTTTACATTTTATATTGACCCTTGGTTAATGGGGCGCTTTCCTAAGTATCGTCATAGTAACAATGATACCTTAAGAAAGATCAAGATCGATCCTGCTTTATTACTCCTTATTGTCACCTTGATGTTGATTTTTAGTATGGTAGAGCTGGTGGCCAAAGCTGACTATCGAAAAATCAGCCAAGGGCAGTATGAGCCTTATCAGGTTACGTTAATTTATCCAATTACTGAAGTGCAACGTCAATCAATCAACTCCTTCAACAAGCTTGACACAAAGGACATAGCACCAACAGTAAAAGATATTGCACCAAGCTTGAAACCCACAAAATTGATTCTAGAACGTGTTGGGATCATTAGCAGCACATCTCGCTACCTTTGGTTGTACCAGGGAGAAGGTTTACCTGTGCAGATGGTGTCCCATGACAATGTAGCATCTATTTTACCGCTTGAAGATGCAGTGATGATGTCCCGAAGCGGGCCAAATACTGCCATTGAAGGCCAATCTACTAGTCCAACAGTTAAACCTCAGTCCGAACTAACCGTAACTTCAAAGATGACACCAGCTGAAAAACCTGAGCAGAATTAGCAATAACAGTTTTTTTGGCGGATAGTTTCATTTTGATAGGTATTTTCATTGCAAAATAATAGTTTTCAGGTGCGTTATATTAATTGTTGTCAGGCAGGTTCATGATTTGACAGCAAAAAACAATGGCGTTAGCTTGTCAATCGAATGTTTTTCTACGACAAGGATGTGTAATGAACGCTAAAGGACGACTCTTAGCTTGCAGCTTGCTTGCGCTCAGCTTTAATGCAATAGCTGATATCGATGAGCAGATTGAATTCGAGCAACTTGATTTTGAACAGGTGAACCTTTCAGAAACCGACACTCAGGTAGCTAGATGGCTAGATGAGCAAGGTCAGCCATTAACAGCTGCTCATTTAACCAACACTGCCCACCAAGGCAAGCAAGCACTAGTACTTAAAAGTGATGGTGAGAAGCGTAATTTTAGTCAAACTATAGATACCAGTTTTGTTGGTGAGTCATTTTCTCTTTCCGGTTTTGTGCGAACTCAGGATATCAAGCAGCTTGCTGGAATGTTCATCCAGCAATTTGATTCACGGGGGAATGCATTAGGCTTCGAGTTTTTAAAAGGTCTCACCGGAACTCAAGATTGGCAACAATATCAAGTTACTGCACAGCTACATCAAGATACCAGTAGTATTAGTATCGGTGGGTTTATCGTCGGTGGCGGCAAAGCTTGGTTTGATGATCTTACTGTGGCCGTTGATGGTAAAGATTACCTGCTTGCCAAGCGTTATACACCAGTATTATTAGCCGCCGATACCGACAATGAATTTGATAAAAAATCTGCTATCGAACTCATCGATTTAACCGCTAGCCAAATTGATAATCTCAGTAAACTTGCCAAAGTTTGGGGGCTTGTTAAGTACTATCACAATGCTGTTGCTGCTGGTGGTTATAATATGGATGCTGAGCTTTTTAGAGTGATGCCTAAAGTGTTGTCAGCCAAAACCTCCACGGAGGCCAATGCACAAATAAGTCATTGGCTGTCTCAGATGAGCACTGTATCTACATGTAAACCTAATTGCGTGACACGGGTTAAACAAGCTAGTCTACAAGTGGATTTGAACTGGATTGATGATGAAAACGACTTAGGGGCAAAACTCAGTCAACAATTAAGGCACATGGTCGATAACCGTCAGTTTGAAAGCCATTACTATTTTGATTTTAATAGTAGCCAAGGGGTAGAGGTAAACAATGAGCGCGGCTATTTTACTGTTGAGCAAGACGCAGGATATCGTTTGCTTGCATTGTTTAGATTATGGTCGTTGATTGAATATTTTTCTCCTTATAAAGCCTTAGCGGAAACCCCTTGGCAGGATATACCCCGTAAATATATTAGCCAATTCAATGCAGCTACAAGTCAAGAGATGTATGAGCGAGCACTGTTAATGCTTCTTGGTGAGCTAAATGATGGTCATGCCTATTTGAATGGCAGTCAGGGCAATCAGCTTCCGCAAGTGTTCGGTAACCGCTTAGCTCCTATACAGCTTGGGTTTTTCGAACAAAAATGGGTTGTTACAGCAAATTTGGCGCCGAAGTCTAATCCATTATCAGTGGGCAATGTGATTACTCATGTCGACGGCCAGCCTGTTGATAAATTGGTTAAAAAGTTATGGCCTTTGATGGCAGCAAGCAATGATGTGAGTCGATATGACTTGCTAAAAAGCCGTATATTGCAAACAGAGCAGCCGCAGCTTGCTTTAACACTTGCAAATGACAGTGAAGTTGTTGTTCCCACTGTAGCAATGAAGGAGATCTATTTAAGCGTTATGACTCCTAGTCCGTTGCCAGAGCACCATATTATCAATGAAAAAACGGGCTACATTAATATGACCCAACTGGTGCCTGAACAGGTGGCTCCATTAATGCAGCAATATGGACAGTTACCCCAGTTGATCATCGATGTTCGTGGTTATCCTCGCGGTGCAGCATGGGCCCTCGCCGAACATTTATTTGCCCAGCCTAAACTGGTCGCAAAAGCGCAGCTTACCAATATGCAAACACCTGGAGACTTTATCCTTGAAAAGGTTGAAGTCGGTAAAAATAATTCGGAGCCTTATCAAGGAAAAATTGTGCTATTGAGCAATGAACAATCCTTTAGCCAGGCTGAGTTTACTTTGATGATCCTAAGGCAAGCCGATAATGCGCTGGTATTAGGTAGCCAAACGGCAGGAACTGACGGGGATGTTTCACGGTTTGTTATCCCAGGGGGGTATCAGTCGCAGTTTTCAGGTATCGGAATTCTCACTCCTACTAATGAGCCAACGCAGCGGGTAGGTGTTGCTATTGATGTTGAGGTGACAACAACGGTTGAGGCTGTTAAGGCGGGTAAAGATGAGCAGATTGAGCAGGCCCTGATACTCCTTAACTCTGATAAATTTGATATGCTAGTCTTAAACAAGTCGGCACGTTTGTAGTCCAAGTCAGACCCAGCTTTGCTGGGTCTGAGCTCGGCAATATGTTAACCGCCAAACCTTATATTAACCACCAAACCTAAAGGCACTGGGCTTTTTCGGACTTAGCACGTCTGTTTGATAATAGCTTTTGTATGAGTGAAGGCAATATTGACGCGATTATCATACTTGCCATTAGTAGATATTGATGTGCGCTGAATGACTCGCCTAGCAATAACAATCCAAAAACGATACCTGCAACGGGATTCGCAATACCACCGAAGGTGAAATCCACCACCGACATACGCTGTAACAGCCAGACATAAAGGATATAGCCAAGTACCGTATTAAGCCCAATAATCCAAGCTAACCCGGCAACATTTTGAATTGATAACTGTTGCAGTGCGTTGATGTAAGGTTGAGGGCTTATCAATCCATGAAGCAGTGCTAATACTGCAAGTATGCTCCCGCCAATAATCAATTGCCATGTCAGCACAGTCCACCAATGCACACGACTGCCGAGACTTTTGGTTATGGTGCTGCCGACGATGATACAGCCGATTGCTGCTAACATCGCCCCCAACCCTAGGGGATTAAGGTCGATTGCACTGGGGTCGAATAATAACCAAGCTAGCATGATTAGCATTGCGCCTGAGCCCGCTTGCAGTAAGGTTGGGCGCTGTTTACTGACAAGCCAATGAAATAACATGGCAAACACAGGAACAGATACCATTCCCACACCTGAAATCGCCGAAGGTAATGTCAATGCCATAATGAAAATTAGGCTAAAGAATGCGGCGATATTAATGCTGCCAAGCTTGGCTAAACTTAGCCACTCATTGCGCTGCGGCGTGGTAGGTTTAATCGCTAAGAGTACTAAGCCTGCAGGTAACGCGCGCAGCGCCCCCAGTAACAGTGGCGGCCAATCTGGCAAGGTATACTGGGTCATCGCATAGGTTGATCCCCAAAAGAAGGCGGGGATCATTGCCAATAGAATATTCATTTTGAGTACCTCATAAAATGAAATTATCTTCACGTAAAGATAAATAGAGATCTTGAACCTGAAAGTTGGATTTGTAAAGTATCTTCTTATGAAGTATCTTCATGTAAAGATATTTGTAACGCTTATAGGGTTATATAAATGGATGGTGTAGATAGACTTATTGGGCAATGGGCAGAGCAAAAGCCGCATCTTGATACCGCACCAATGGCTGTGCTTGGGCGATTGCTAAGACTCACTAAGCATATTGAATCGCAATTGAGTGCATGTCAGAAACAGTTTGGTCTGAACATGGGGGAATTTGATGTACTCGCGACCTTAAGGCGTGCGGGGGCTCCCTACAGGCTAACACCCTCAGACCTACTTGGTGCAATGATGTTGACATCTGGTGCCATGACCAATCGACTTGATAAGCTTGAAGCTAAGCAGTTGATAGAGCGTGTCCACAGTAAAGCTGATCGACGCAGTGTTTCTGTCGCGTTGACCACCGAAGGGGTGGCTTTAATTGATAAAGCCGTTGAGGCCCATGTCGCTTCACAGCAGCAGTTGGTGAAACAGCTTTCAGCGCAAGAGTTGGTGCAGATTAATCAATTGCTAAAAGGATGGTTACAGAGTTTTGAAGAATAATGATTGATTGAAGCGTCTTAATTTAGCGTCAGTCTATAAACAATTGGCAATGGGGCGATCAATTGTCGCCCTCATATAACAGTATCCTTACTGTTTAAGTTGTGCTTTGGCTGCTTCAACTTTAGCCATATCCAAACCCAACTCATTGACAGCTTCTTTGATTAAATTGGGGTTTTGCATCACCATGGCCATGAGTTGTTGTAGCTTCTCTGGTGCGATACCCAGTTGACCTATCGTCGCCATAGCAGCCATAGGATTTGCGGTGAGTGTTTGAAATAGCTCATTAATTTGAGCATCACTGATATTGTGCTCTTTTAACATTGCGATAATTGGATTCATTGCATCGCCTTATATTGGTAAATTAGAAAAAGTGGCAGGATTTTATCACACTCACTAGCGTGTGCTAGCTTAGCGGATCGTTAGGAGGTGTTTCCTCGTTTACGCACTCGATAGAGCCTGGAGTTACTTGGGGTCAAAACACTATTTAGCCCAGTGTGGCACCATGAGCAGTAAAGATGAGGCGACATTTAACCAACGCGTGGAAAATTTACGCAAAGCTTTTATTAAGGTAGAAGCGCAACTTTCTCATACTACGCAGTTTTTTAAATCTGATGCGCTGACTAACGTCGATATTGCTTGGTTACCTTTGCTGCATCTAGCGGATATTGTTAAGTCACGTACTGGTTATGATTTGTTTTGCGGACTAGCTAAGGTGCCGGCTTGGCAACAAGCCGTGTTAGCGAGTTTGGATGTTCACGCGACTGTCAGCGATGATTTTGAGCAAAAGTTCACCAACTATTATCTAACACAAACCTACTTAGGATGCGGTGAAGATATTTTGGCAAAGTCTGACTGCACCCAAGCTAGCCAAACTAGCTGCTGCGGTTAACCTAGCTGCTAAGGTGTTAATTTGGGATGACTAAATGGACTTAGTCATGTCACGAGAGTGAACGATTTTTGATACTGCTGCGTATAGCTCACTATAGACATACTATATTTGAGGCTTTTTATGCGTATATTGATGGTTGCGGTATTGATTTGGTTCACCTCTGCATGCAGCACTGTTTATCCGAATCAACAAGTCGCTGGGCAGACATTTCCTACCGTTAATGGCACTAGCTTAGAAAGTCAGCCAATGACTTTTCCTGCTGATGTATTAGGAGAGCCCACCTTACTGCTGGTGGGCTATAAACAAGACTCCCAGTTCGATATTGACCGTTGGTTGATTGCATTGGATATGACGCAAACTCAAGTTGCTGTATATGAATTGCCTACCATCGCTGGTTTGTTCCCGCGGATGTTCAGCACAACCATAGATAACGGTATGCGAGCCGGAATCCCCAAACCGCTATGGAAGGGTGTAGTCACGATTTATGAAGACGGTGAATTGGTGCAACAGTTCACCGGTAATCAGTCTCCCAATAATGCCAGAGTGGTCTTGCTGGATGAGCAAGGCAAAATTAGCTATTTCTATGATGACGGCTTTTCTGTCGCTGCACTGAATGCGCTGCGCCAGCAACTGGCCGTGGCAACAGTAGCCATTGATTGATTAACTAGTGCAAGCTATCTAACCTAAATGTCGCCTGGGCTTTAAGTTTATTTAAAGCCCGCCACAGCGACTCCTGCTACCCTATTTTCCTCAACAGTGACCTTTCGGTTAATTTTTCCTCTTACAGTTTATCTAACATGGCCGTCAGTGCTTATCATCATTGGTACTTTATGTCTGCGATTTTTGTTTGTGATTAATCTTTGTTTTTATCTCTAAAGAGGTATTTATTATCAGTCACATAGCGAAATCACGGCTTATGGTTCACACTTTTGCATATTGGTTATGATATTGATTGTTGTCGCTGATCATGCTGGATAAAATAAACATGTATTTAAAATGCTTTATTAGGATAGCTTAACTCAAGGGTACGTGTCTCATGCTAAATATTGATGATCCCCAGCAGGTAGAAAAAACGCCAGCGATATGGCGCTTGGGTTTTAGGCCATTTTTTCTCGGTGGGGCATCTGTCGCTGCACTGTTTATTCCGCTATGGCTAGTCACTTGGTTTACCCCGCAGTTTAGCTTTTTTCCGCAGCAGTTTTGGACGCATGTGGTACCCCTGTGGTGGCATCCCCATGAAATGTTATTTGGTTTTGCGTTGGCCATCGTCTGTGGTTTTTTATTGACCTCGGTGCAGACATGGACTAATCAACCGAGTTTAAAGGGCTGGTCACTTGCGCTGACTTTCAGTTGCTGGTTGCTTGGCAGAGTGTTGTTATTGGTGCCAGTTGAAATTCCTATTTGGCTACCGGCGATTTTCGATAGCTTATTTATTGGGATCACAGCGATAACCCTTTGGCGCTGCGTATACCGCGTTAGGCAATGGCGTAATATTGGCTTTCCTATCATGTTGGTGTTGGCCTTAGGGATCAATTTGCTCAGTTATTATGCTTTGATGGAGCGTAATTTTAGTTTGAGCCAGCAGATTTGGCAGGCAATGTTATGGTGGCTGGGGTTATTGATCACCATAGTGGGCGGCCGCGTGGTGCCTTTCTTCACCGCTATGCGTATCAAACAAGATAAGCCGCAGCCTATCAAAATGCTTGAGCTGCCATTGATTGTTGCCATGATTCTATTGGTTGCGCAGGCGATACTAGGCTTATTTTCGCAAAGTACATTACAGTTTTTATTGTTGGTTGCGGGCGGCTTGCATTTGATTCGATGGCTGCGTTGGTATCCCCATAAAACTCTGCAAGAGCCTATGTTGTGGTCTTTGCATACGGCTTATATCTGTTTGCCGCTAACCTTAATCGCGCTGGCATTTAATGTTGACGATGTGAATGCCTATCGTCACCTATTGCATCTGTTTGCAATTGCATCGTTAGCGGGGATTTGTTTGTCGATGATTTCTCGGGTTTCACTCGGTCATACTAGTCGTAATATTTACCAAGGACCCAATATGGTATTGGCATTTCTAGCTTTGCCATTTGCCGCGGTATTTCGATCGATTATGCCTTTGATTTGGCCTGAACATATGCAGTTATGGTATTGGATTGCAGGAAGCTTTTGGGCAATAGCTTTCGGCATGTTTGTTTGGTTTTATGCCCCGATTTTAACTCAGCCGCGTGTTGATGGACGCCCGGGTTAATTGTTTTTTGAGTATATGAGTAATAACAACATGATTAAAAATAGACTGACATGGCTACCTTTGTTGACTGGTGGGTTGTTGTCATTAATGAGCTTTAGCAGCTTTGCCCAGCAATCTGATAGCTCAGATAAAGCGATGCAAGCTAAGTTTCCCAATCAATATGCGAGTTGGGCTGCAACGTCTGAGCAAACAGAGCGCAGTGATATGCTGGCGAGTTATCCTGCGGCAATTATTCTATGGGCGGGCTCGGCGTATGCCAAAGAATACCACAGTCCCCGAGGGCATCATTTTGCTGTGGCAGATGTGACCCACACATTAAGAACTGGCGTAGCACCAGCTGCTGGAGAAAAAGGCTTATCAGCAAGTTGTTGGACCTGTAAATCACCCGATGTTCCTCGGTTGATGAATGAAATGGGCGTAGAGCAATTTGCTGCGAAAAACTTTACTGATGTCGGCACAGAGATGAAAAGTGTGGTGTACTGCACGGATTGCCATGTACAGGGAAAAGCAGCACTGGCGTTACCGCGTCCCCATGCCCAAGATGCGATGAATAAAGTGCATCTGCCTTTTGAAAAACAAAATAAAACCATGCAGGGTTCACAAGTGTGTGGACAGTGTCATGTGACTTATTATTTTCAGCCTGAACGCAGTAACAAAGTCAATATTCCATGGATCTTTGGCAGTACTGCCGATGAAATTGAAAAATACTACGATACTCGCCGTTTTTACGAGTGGATCCATCCTGTATCAAAAACCCCGATATTAAAAGCGAGGCATCCAGAGTTTGAGCATTGGAGTCGCAGTACTCATGCTCAAGAGGGGGTGGGGTGTATTGATTGCCATATGCCACAAACTCAAGGGACTAATGGTGAAGCTTATACTGATCATAAGGTGAGCAAAGCACTTGATCACTTCGATCAAGTTTGTCAAAGCTGCCACAGCAGTGAGCAAAAGCTGGTTAAGCGTCTTAATGAAGGTAAGCAGCAGATAGAGCACAAAGCACGCGAAGTAGAAGACTTATTAGTTAAAGCTCACTATGAAGCTGGCGCTGCTTGGAAAGCTGGGGCGAGTTGGCCAATCATGAATGATGCGATTATGGCGATTCGTCATGCACAGTGGCGATGGGACTTTGCGATGTCCTCTCACGGTTTATACGCCCATAATCCCGATGAAGGTAACGCGTTACTGGATAAAGCACTTGTGCAAGTACGCTATGCTCGTAACGCATTAACGCAAATATTAAGTATGCTAGAAGTTAAGCAAGTTGATTACCCAGATATTTCGAGCAAAGCCAGCGCGCAAAAAGCGGCTAATATCGCCTTAGATAAATTAACCAAAGAGAAGCAGCAATTTATCGAAGAGCAGGTGAATAAACATTGGCCTGAAGTGAGTCAACACGGCTATTAATAACAAGTTACCCGCTTATAAAAGGCAGCATTCGCTGCCTTTTTTGTGCCTTTTTAATCATAAAAAATGAATATTAACTCGATAATGGTAGCTGTTTTATTGTCATTATCTGGCTGCTTTTAAACGATCGTTTATTTCTTAAAAGGACAAAAACCGCTTTAATATTGTGTTTTAAGGCAGATGAATAGCTAATTAAAACACTGATATCGATCCCTAAAATTAATTATTTTTAAATATTTACTCAGTTTGGTTTATTTTGTATACAATTTAAAAGTGTTTTTAAAACAATGGCTTGGTCTTATGCTGGGTTTGGGTTTGTACTGCTTTGGTTCATTAGTATGACCAATATAATTGATTGACAGCCTTTATTTTCGATCTTTTAATAAAACTGTAATGCAAGATAACTTGTTGTTTTAGGGCTAGTTAAATACTGAATAAGTATCCGGGAATTGATTTATTCCTCAAAGCCCATTATTAAATCGGGAAATATTATGGAAACGAAAATCAATCACGGGTATCAGGCCATCGAAGTAGAAACCTTCAACACTGCTTCATCGAAAGTGGTCACTCAGCAATATGATTTTTTACAGGGTGACGAAACAGACCTTAAAGACGAAGAACCAAGTTGCTACGTGCTGGGTTACAACTAGTTCATCATCGTACTTGAAGCCTTGCAATTGACCAGTTAAGTTGATGATGTTTTCAGCTTAACTGGATCTCATCATGCAATTGAACTGCCATTGCGGCAATGTCCGCATCACGCTTGCTCACTCTCCCAGCAGTTTGACGTCGTGTAATTGCTCCATCTGTTTTCGATTTGCGGCTTTGTGGGGGTATTACGCACCAGCGGATGTTACTATAGCGGTTGCTAATTCCGTGACTGCTTATCAATGGGGCGATAAATGTATCGATTTCTTCCATTGTGATATTTGTGGATGCGCAACCCACTACCTCACCACCAACAAGGTTGCTGACACCAAATACGGCATTAATTTTAGAATGGCGGATGCAAAAGAATGTCAGGCTATCCCTGTTAGGCATTTTGATGGTGCTGATAGTTGGCAGTTTATCGAACCACAATAACATTGAGCAGTCAAAGTCGGTAAACATGAGGGTATCGACTGTCATCCCATCGACATACCTTTGTCATCATTTGGTTAATTTTAACGCTTAGTTTAGCCAACATATTGACCAACTTGGTGAAGCTATGTCTGATATTAGTCGTTTATTGTCGTCCTTATTTGATGCCTCCAGCCAGATGTATCACTCACCGGTTACCCAACCCAATATTGCAGGGCTTCAAGGCTCCATCGTAAAACAGCGCTTCAACGCAATATGGATTTCAGATCTTCATCTAGGTAGTAAAGACTGTAAGGCAGAATTGTTGCTGGATTTTTTAGCTCACACTCAGATAGATACACTTTACCTAGTGGGAGATATTGTTGATGTTTGGGCGTTGAAAAAACAGTTATATTGGCCTCAAAGTCACCATTTGGTTTTGCAAACCTTACAGTCTATGGCGAAAAACGGTACCCAGGTTATCTATGTGCCTGGCAACCACGATGAGCTTCTCAAGCAATATTACGGATTACATTTGTGGGGCTTTAAGGTTGAAAGTGAAGTTATCCATACGACTAAACAACAGCAGAAGTTATTAGTGCTGCATGGCGACCAGTTTGATTCTCAAGTCTCTGTAGGCGCATCACTGACTAAATTAGGCGACAAGCTTTATGATTTACTACTGTTTTTAAATCGTCAGCTTCACCAAGTCCGTCAGCATATGGGATACCCATATTGGTCACTGGCAAGCTTCATCAAGCAACATGTTGCAAAAGCTCAGCAAGCTATCGGCTTATATCGCAATGCTGTCATTCGTTATGGTCGCGACCGTGGTGTTGACGGCGTGATTTGCGGTCATATTCATCAACCTGAACTGTCATTAAATGATGGCTTCATTTATGCCAACGATGGTGATTGGGTAGAAAACTGTACGTTGTTTGCCGAAAACCATAATGGTGAGTTGCAATTGCTGAGGTGGAATGAAGCCAGTCATACCACCGAGCTCATTAGTTCGCTAATGCAAAGTAGCCAGCAGCGTCAACGCCAAGTTGCCTAACAAGATTGGCAGCTTCTATGGTGGCCGCTCCGTTGAGCATATCCATGGACGTAATCTGCTGCGACCAACCATTGCATTTAGTTTATCAAGCATGCTGCTGTTTAGTATGTGGTTAGTATTTTTGCTGAGCTGGTTAATTAGATAGTCCATTGTTAATGGATACAAGCTAAAAGCGGGCTTGTTGAGTTAGCAGTCAATAATACTATGATTTGCTTGCAGCATGGTGCGGCTTTTTTTGTTAGGTTAGAGTCGTTACGCAATGATGCGTATTGAACAATGACCAACAGGATGGGTGACATGGACGAGCATATTGTCATACTAGTAATCGCACTGATTGTACTGTTTTACGGCTATATATCTAAAGGCTTATCAAGGCTTAATATCTCTGGCCCCATGGTTTTCACTGGGCTCGGGCTATTGTTATCACCGTTGGGCTTAGGGATTACTCAAGTAGAAGTTGACGCCGAATTTGTGACGATAGTTGCGGAGCTTGCACTGGTGTTAGTGCTGTTTTCCGATGCCGCTTTGTTGGACTTATCTTTACTGCGCCGTTCTTGGCACATTCCTGCAAGATTGTTGTTTGTTGGCCTTCCTATCACTGTCGTACTGGGTACCTTTGTTGCGGGTTATTTCTTCCCTGAGTTACCTCATACATCGCTATTGTTACTGGCGTTATTATTAACGCCTACCGATGCTGCCTTAGGTAAAGCAGTGGTGTCCGATCCTAAAGTGCCTAAACATATTCGCTCAAGTATTAACGTTGAGAGTGGCTTGAACGACGGTATTATCTTCCCAATTTTACTGACAGTTGTTGCGCTTATTATGAGTGGTTTAAGTGAGGCGCAAGACAATCAATGGATTAGCTATGTGGGGCAGCAGATCGTGTTTGGCGCATTGGTTGGTGGGGTGGTTGGTTTTATCGGTGCTAAGCTACTTATCAAGGCTAATGCTGCCAAACTTGCTGAATCTAGCTATCAAAACCTGATCCCCATTGCCTTGGCCATATTAGGGTTCTATCTGGCTGAAACTTTGTCAGGAAATGGCTTTATTGCTGCATTTTTTGCCGGGCTATATGCCGGTAATACTAGTGAGGCGGCTCGTGAGCACATTGAGAACTTTGCCGAAAGCGAAGGGGAACTGTTGGTGTTGGTAAGCTTCTTTATTTTTGGTTTGGCTTTTGCACCTATGACGTTAGCTTACGTTACGGTGGATGTGGTGTTATATGCGTTGTTGAGCTTGACGGTATTACGAATGTTACCTGTGATGGTATCACTATTGGGAGCAAAGCTTGATCTATCGACTATGGCGTTTATTGCTTGGTTTGGCCCACGCGGCATCGCATCTATCCTCTACGTATTGATTGTTGTGCATGAAATGGGATCTATGGAGGGGCTTGAAACTGTGTATGCCGTGGTGGCAGTGACAGTATTAATGAGTATTGTTGCTCATGGGCTCAGTGCACAGCCTTTGGCTAACTGGTATAGCAAAAAACATAAATAGGTTAATGATTTTATCGCTAGTCAGCAAAGGCTGTACTCGCTTGGTAGGGGTTGTCTACCAAGCGGTATAAGCTAACAGGCATTTAACCGGCAATAGGCTTTTGTCCAGACGGCAAGGTTTCAGCGCTTTTAAACAGCATATAGATACTGGTTGCCAATAAGCACACACCTAAGTACACAATCAAGCCGTTACTCGCCTCTGTAAAGGTGGTGGCCATTAGTGGTCCTAGCACTGAACCGACGCTATAACATAGCAACATCATTTCCGTGGCTGATACCATTTTTTCTGCCGGCAAATGATCACAGGCTAAAGTGATAGCAATTGGATACAGTGCAAAGCTGCAGGCGCCAAGTAGTGCCATGCTTGCCGCGAGCATCATTACACTGGTTGATTCCAATATGCCGAGTACCGCTGCGCAGCCGAGCAAACAAAATAGTGCCATCAACAGGCTTTTGCTCATCCGAGTAGAAAGTGTACTGGCAATCGGTTGAACCGCCATTCCGCCAACAATAATACACGCCATTAATAAACCCGTGTAATGCCCATATTGACTTACATGGGTCAAATATGAGGGCATTAAGCCGTATATGGGGCCCAACAATAGTCCTGAAACAATACACCCAATAATGGCTGGTCGATTAATATAGCGCACTTCTTTACGGCTAATGCTTTGCTGCTCAAGGCTATTTGGTTGACCTTTATGGATCAGTAGTGGTGCAAGTGTGGCTGCGAATAACAGTGTAAGCACGCCGCAAAATGGCAATAGGCCTTGGGTACCAAAAACTGAAATCGCTAGCTGGCCGACCGCACTACCGCCATAAAGAGCCGCCATATAGATGCCAAGGCGCTTAGCTCGCTGTTTGGCACAATTGGCCATAAGTAGCCATGATTCGACCACAACAAATACGCCGGCTACAGCCATACCCGCAACAAACCTTGCTAGTAGCCAGGTGACTTGGTGTGGCAATGCAATCATGACGAGCACCGTCGCTGCCACTAAGCTTAAAAATAGCGCTAGCGCTCGACGGTGGCCAAGCTTTTTGATAAATCGCTGAATACACGTAGCCCCTAACAGCAAGCCAAAATAAAACACACTAGCTAACCAAGGTGTCAGTGATTGCGGCAAATTAAAGTAGGGTAACGATAGTGGTAGCAGGCTCATTAAAAAGCCGGATGCGATAGCAAAAAACGTTAACCCAATGACTGGGGTGGCGATACTGTTTTCTACATCTTTAGTGGTGATGGTTGCCAATTTTTTCTGCTTCTTAAATGTGTTTTTAATGGTTTGGTAAGTTCTTGTCGGCTTAAGTGTTATTTTCACTAAAGTCTATTTTCGGCGAATGTAGTGTTGAAAGGTTGGGAAGTAAAGATAAATTTGAGTTTAAAAATCAAAACAGTCTAAATTTTACACAAAATTGCTACTTGGATCATAGATATCATCAATTGTAGCCAAATGGTATGTGGGCTTTTGCTTGTTAAATCATAGATTATTGAAGGTTTGTTGAGAAATTATGAGGCGTAAAAGTAGACGTTTAGTTGGTGTTGATCGCATTTTTAGTAGGTGTTTTCGTGTGGTTTATTAGATTAGGTTTTATATTTCGTACCTAGCTGTATTAAAAACATGTTTTGTTACTATTTGAGTTGTTACCTGAGGTGGTATCTGAGTTGTTATTTGCATTGCGTTTTTGGGGGCGAACTTGTCCTGCATTTAGACAAATTCACACCTAAAACTTGCACAAAAAATTGATACTTATAAAGAGCGAAGATCAGCGTTGTAGAACAATTTTTCTATAGCTATAAACTGCCAATGACAGTAACACCGTGATTAACACATAACGATTAAATAGCATCAACGAGATCGACTCTTGGCCAATTTCTAAAATTTCCTCGGCACTGACACCGACAGCGATAACCAAGATGATCTGGTATAGGCGTTTAATGCTCAGCGTTGCAAGTGGCACTCGAGTGCAGCCAATATAGGCGCAAAGCCAGCCGAGTATCGCGCCGAATGCCACATCTTCTGGCCAGTGAGCACCCACTGCAATTCGAGAAAAAGCCACCATAAAAGCGAGCGTGAGGATCAGACATTTAGTTGTCCAATTCTTTGCCATTAGCCAAACGACACCGGCGAATGCAAATGCGGTTGTGGTGTGTCCTGATGGAAAAGAGCGTTCATACTCAGCTCGACCAACAATGTGACTGACGTCAACCAGTGCTGGTGGGCGAGGAGCGTCGAAATAGGTTTTAAAGCAGTAGACGCTAATCATGCATAACGCAGAAGCCGCGAGCACTTTGAATAGCCAATGCGGTCGGTAGATAAGGCATATCAGCATCAATGCACCAGCTGTTAAGCCTTCACCGATATCAGTAATGCTAAGCAGTAACCAATCAGGAATATAACTACCAAGTTGGTTGAGCGCATGAAAGCTTTCAACGTTGGTGGCATTGCGTAAGGTTAATATATGTAGCACGAATAGCACTAACAACATGGCTAATGCATGGTGGTTAGTACTCACAGATACGAGTTGCTGTTGGGGGGGCGTATTCACCATTTTGACTGTCGGTAGCATGCCTATAAATCTCACTGTTATTATTATTGTCAGCTTGAGGGCGATGCATTACCGCTTAGTGCGACCCGAAGCTAAATGTTAAAGCAAGGCGAAAAATCACCGTGTTCAAAATCCATTTCAGTGTCATATAAAAGTGGTCACACAAAATGTGTACCAATAAGGCATGATTTACTAGAACAAGCGTAAAGTCAATCTGGTCAATGTAAATTTTTTGTTAATAACTGGGGCAAGTGTTAAATAGTCGATGTGGCTGGCAAATTCACCTTTTTTATTGCGATCAGTCGCTTGGCTTCGTCTTTATGGCCACATTGTTGAGACCGCGGTTAACACTTTGCCTTGAATAAAAAATGTAACCGCGAAAGGGGCATGCTAGTGCGTGTTTAAACCGCTTATTAAGACAAGGTCAAAGCCACCATTTTTAATGGGTGGTTGCCATCAAAAGAAGGGAAGTCGCTGTGGCAGTCAAGCCATTGAGATGATTTAACTTGTCGTCCTTGTTTTTCAACGCAGCGCACTAAGCTGTCAAACCAAATTTGTTTATCGACCTTAGCGACGTTATTACAACAAACGATACAGCCGTCATTTTGGGTTGCTAACATCGCAGGTTTAAACAAGCTTTGGTAGTCATTGATCAGATCCACGGTACCAAATGGGCTTTTGGCAAAGCGGGGTGGGTCTAAAAATACTAAATCAAATTGAGTGGGCTGCAGTTTGGGGTAGCGAGGTAGTTTTTGATTACGTCTTCCGCCCACTTTTAGTCCGGCAAATTGACGCATAGCAGGAAATGCATCACTTTGAATGAACTCACAAACATCATCCACTTGGTTTAGTTTTGCGTTGCGCTTGCCCGCTGCTAATGCAAAGGATGAAAAATCAACGTTAACCACTCGCTTTGCGCCACCCACGGCAGCGGCAGTACCGATACCACACGTGTAAGAGAACAGGTTGAGCACCGTTTTGTTTTGACTGTTGGCTTGTACAAATTCACGACCTGCACGCATATCCAAAAACAGCAACGGGTCTTGGCCTTCGTGACGAAGCTTAGAGGTAAACTTGATGCCATTTTCGTGCATGACCGTTGCCTGCGCGGCAATTTGCTCAAGATCATCACTCAGAGGATTGAGAATGCGTGAGTTTTTTTGCGAGCGATCGTTGTAGATCACCGGCAAATCGATATGTTGTTGCAGTAGCTCGGTTATCTGCGTTAACTCATCATTTGCTATGGTTTGGTGGAAACTTTGGATTAGCCATACTTGTCCATAGCGATCAATATTGAGTCCATTAACGCCCTCTACTGTGCCATGAAACACTCTGTAGCAGTCAGTTTGGCTGCGCTCTGCCTCAATAAAAAAGTCAGCACGTTGTTGCAAAGCGGCTGTTAAATAAGTAGCGATCGACATAAACTAGTTGCTCATTGTGTTGGTCAAGATTAGCCCCATCACTGTGAGACTTAATTAATGGCGGGCATCATAACAAAAATTTGCAGATAACTCGTCATTATTGGTTGTTGGCACTGATTAAGTGGGAACACATTGCTAATGAATATTGTCCTAGTGCACGGCATTTTTAATACAGGTATCGTAATGGGGCGTATGAAGCGCGCTTTACAAAAGTATGGACATAGGTGCTCAACGCCGACGTTAAGTCCTTTTGATGGCCGCCAAGGTATCGCCCATGCCGCAGAGCAATTAGCACAACATATAGAGCAAACTTATGGTAATCAGCCTGTTGTGTTGATTGGGTTTAGTATGGGCGGGATAGTGTGTCGTTATTACGCCCAACATATGGCAATATCCGGCAGTATAAGTCATTTAATTACTATCGCCTCACCCCATCATGGCAGCTATCTCGCTTACTTACCTTACCCTTCATTAGCGATGCAACAGCTAAGACCAAATAGTAAATTATTACAAAACCTTGCAGATAATGATCACAAGTTAGATGGCATCGTTCTGTGCTCTTATCGCACCCCTGTTGATTTCACTATTATTCCTAGCCGCAGTTCAATATGGCCTGCTGCAAGCAATCGGTTATTTTGGGTGCCACTGCATTTGACCATGGTACTCAGTTCTGCGGTGATTGAGGCGATACAGCAGCAGTTATCTCTGGATGTGACTGATGTGCCCATGGCACAATCCTAAAGGCTGCAGAAGTCGCAGCAACGATATTTAAAGAGTGGTTAATGAATAAAGTAAGCGAACCGGCCAATGTGTTTGATGTATTGATGACTAAAGACGGTAGTCACACCCTGATGAGCCGGCAATTTGATGATAGTTATCACGCCCATAATGGCGCGCTCAGTGAGTCGAAGCACGTGTATATTGATGCTGGCTATCAGGCATTACTACCCCATGTAGCATACATTGGTATTTTAGAACTAGGATTTGGTACAGGCATGAATGCTGCACTTACGCTACAGGCGGCGTTAGGTAGCGAACACTCAATAAAAAAACCTATTCATTACACCAGTATCGAAGCCTATCCCGTCCCTATTGAGGTGATTGTTCAGCTCAACTATGTCGAGCAATGGGGGGAAGCATTACAGGACTGTTTTCTGCGCATGCATATGGCGCCATGGGGCCAAGATGTTGAAATTGTCCCCGGATTTATTTTGCATAAAGTGCACTGCAAGCTAGCCGATTTCAGTGCAGATAATCGTGCTTTTAATTTAGTCTATTACGACGGTTTTGCGCCGAGTAAACAGCCAGAACTTTGGAGTGCTGACAACTTTACTCATCTTTGGCCGATGTTGGAAGATGAGGCTATGTTGGTGTCTTATTGTGCTAATGGTCAGTTTAAGCGTAATTTAAAAGCGGTCGGTTTTACGGTTAAACCCTATCCTGGCGCGCTAGGGCGGCGGGAAATGACTCGCGCTTGGAAAACCGTGCCGCATACATCAGTTACTTTGTAACAAGCCATTAACTGAACTTTCAATTCTTTTCAAAGTCGATAGATTAAAGGCTAATGCTTTATTAGCTTTAAATTATCACAGGGAGTTCTTATGCCGATTGAAAAGGCAAAATGGCGCAGATTTTCCGCATGGTTATTAACTTGCGGTATGAGTTTCTCAGCTATGGCCGCGAGCAATAACACCGCGGTGGCGCTGGATTCATATACGATAGATGTCGATTTTAAACTAACCCATGCCATATTACCGCTGGATTTGACCGCTTCAGAGGGTAAAGAGTTAGTCTTGTTTGGTGTGGATGAAAAGCAGCAAAGATGGTTATCGATATTTGAAAGAGATGCTGAAAAAGGCTATCAGCAAGCCTACAGTATTGAAGTACCCTATGATTTTTACGCGTTTGATGTCACCGATGAAGATGTTGAGCGCAATCAGCATGATCTGTATTTTTTATCTAGCGAGGCCCTACATAAAACTGTTTTGCAACCGGGTAAAATCAGCTTTGAAAAACTGCAAGACATCGCACCTATCACCCTCAAAAAGCGCGTAGAGTTTATTACTAAAAGCGACTTTGTGATTGATATTAACCAAGATACTCAAGATGACTTCTTTATTCCTGGTCTGCAGCAAGCTCAGTTGTATGTCAGTGGCGATAATGCAGAGTATCAATCCATTGCCCTACCTATTAGTCCACAAGTGGAGCATTTTAGCGACGGTGCGCGCTATCGTGCTGCGAAAGTCTATTTTGTTGACCTAAACTTGGATGGCTTAGATGACATCGTTAAAGTCGGTGAAGGCGAGTTTGAGTTTTATCCTCAGCAAGCCGACGGTAAATTTGCCACTATTGCCCAGTACGTTCCTGTGAGTTTGGCAATTAGTGGTATGGATTGGTGGAATAAGCGTGATGCCTATGGTGAGTCATTGGATCAAAGTGATTTGATCTATCGTAAGGTTGAGCAGCTGCAAGATATTAACGCTGATGGCATGGCTGATTTAGTGGTGCGTTATACCAAAAGCTCGGGCGTATTAGACCGCGTAAATGATTATGAAATATATCTAGGGGAGAACAAATCGGGCTTACTCAGCTTTCCCAAAAAACCAACTAGCGTGATCCGAGCTGACGGCACGTTAACTGGCTTTGAATTGGTCGATGTAGACGAAGACAATATTCATGAGGTAATGGTGGCTGGCTTTGATATTGGTTTATCGCAGATTATCGGTGCGCTAGTATCGGGTAGCATCGATCAGGATGTGCATCTATTTAAAATGAACGGCAGCAACACCTATGCTAGTAAAGCCAATACCAGCAAAGAGGTTGAGTTGAGCTTTAGCCTAACCTCTGGTCAAAGTGGTTCACCGGTAGTGAAGTTGGTTGATTTAAATGGTGATGGATTAAAGGATTTACTCTTGTCTGACGGTGAAGATGAGTTACGTTTTTATGTCGGTGAAGACTCAAGTAAACTGTTTTCTTCTCGTAGTAATAAAATCAATATTACCTTACCGCAAGATGGTGAGATGTTATCCAGCGCAGATCTTAATGGCGATGGAAAGCATGACCTATTGGTGAAATATGGCCGCCAAGATGAAGAGGAACTACAAAGTCAATTTAAAGTGATGCTGTCAAACTAAGATGAACTAGTTTGATATTGTCATGTTGGTAGTTATATGTGGATAGTTACAGGTTGACCGTCGTAGATGGATTGTTGCAGGTGAATAGTCACATGTTGTTAGGGGCCGTGATATCGGCCCCTCGGTTTAGTTCTTTGGTTCATTGATGCAAAAAGTCAGCTACTAGCTTTGACGCGTAAAGCGATAGGACTGGATCTGAACATCTTGACCTTTTACTTGGCTATAAGTGTCAACCAAAATGACATCTGTTCCTGCAAAGCGTAATTCAATCCGCATATTCTCTCTGGCATCGCCATTGAGGGTTTTGCCGGCAACAGATACCGGGTAATACTGGTATCTAGCCGTTGCTTGGTTAAACTCACCAGCAAAGTGCATATCAGGATTATTGTTGAAGCTGGTATTGAGGTTATAACCGGCTTGCGGCGTATAACTTAGTTGTACCTGACCGTTTATCTGCTGCTCGGTACCTTCGACTTGTAAATTATCGATATGTAACTGTGCCGCGGTCGTTTTAGCTAGACTACCCTTAGCAATGCCGCTGGCTTCGATACGTTCACCATTTTTGTCAGTAGCCCAGATATTTACCCGCCATTGCCCACTAAAATGATCAAGTTCAGACCAAGTTGCGTTGGTAGACGCCTGCTGTGTAGACGCATTGGCTGGCAGTCCATTGATATTAATGTTTTTATTGGCATTTTCGTTACGATAGTCTTCCCGGTCATTTTGATAGTCTGCTGCGGCACCTGCAGCAGCACCGGTTGCAGCGCCCACCATTGCGCCTTTAGCGGCTAAACTGGCATCACCTGCAGCAGCGCCTAACGCCAAGCCGACCAAGGCACCGCCAGCAGCGCCAGTTTTCAGACCGCGATGCTCACCGCTTGAGTTATCGTCAGTGCTTGCACACCCGGCGAGTGTCAGTGTCAAACTTGCTGTAAGAAGAACGGTTTTGATTGCAGTCATAGATGCCTCTAAAGTTGTGAATCATTATGTTGGGCAACATTTAACCAAAGCAAGGTTTGGGTATTAAGAGCAAGCTTTTAAAAAAATTTCTTTTATATGCCTATACTTAACTTACAATGCTATACAGCTAATATTCAGCTTTAGGGTCAGTGCTCGAGGGTAAAATGGATAAATCTCGCTATACAGGGATCGATGAATACTTGTTTCAAAAACGCGTTGAACGTGAATTGTCACAAGAAGGCTTAGTACAGGTATTACAACAATATAGCCCACTGTTTAATGAGATTGATGTATTAACCATCAGCCGTTGGGAGCGTGGGAAAGTTAGTCCTAACATCCGCCGCCAAGTTGCGTTAATGAGTTTTTTTGGTGATGAACCGCACTTATTGCTGACCCAACCTGATTTTCATTTAAAGCAACTTCCCTCACTCAATGCTTTTCAGCAGATGTTAGATAAACAGATGACGACCAACCATCAAATGGGAGCCCATCCTTATATTCCCCACGATGAAATGTTGTTTGAGAAAACTTTCAAGCAGGTCGACAACTTACCACAACGTCTGCGTTGGATTTGCCACTATCATCGAAATCTAACTCGGCAAAGAGAAATGTGGTCGGAGTCTTGGTTAGCTAAGATTGTTGCCCATGCTTCGACGGAGATTTTGTTTTATCAACATGATGATATTTTGTTAGGGCATGCCATATATATTCGAGTTACAGAGTCAACGATGATGGCGCTATTACGAGGTGAGATCATTGAGAGTGATTTGGATGTTAATGATTTGGTGGCTAAACACGATGAAGGCTGGTTGTTTTTATTAACCTCATATATTGGTGGACGTTTTGTTGCTGAAGATTACCTGATGTGGCTAATGTTCACCTTGCTGGAAAATCCGTTGAATAAAGCATTAGGTTATAAGGCTCGTAGTGATTTTGGCATCAAACTCGCGGACTTTCTTAATAGTGATAAGGTCGCCCATGGACAGCTGTTAAATGAAACAGTGGAAGGTGCAAAATATTTAGGTAAACGCTACAGCTATGTGGCTTTTTTACTGGATAGGCAAGCGGCATTATCGACCCCAGTCATGTTGAAAATGATGCGTGACAATCAGCGTTAAACATTATCAGCATGGAAGAAAGAGATATTAGCTTTGAACTGATTCTTTATTTATTTCTGGGTAAATAAATTGATATTTAAACGTTGAGCAGTTGTTTTGTCTTTTGTTTTTGAAAATAACAATAAAGATCGATGTCTCAATTTATAACATTAATCATCAGATTCATATTTAGCATGTATATTGTCTCTGGCTAATTTAAAGTGTTTTATTTCATGGGCTTATATTGTGCCTATTTGTAACGCCTTATCTAACAAGCTAATTCTTTAATATTCGATTAATTATTCGCCATTAAGATTTTATCAAGTTTAGTCGCTATATAAGTACCAACCCCTGTGCTTTTTCTTAGTTAGTGATTGTACTTATATGTCACAACTTATTCTGGTAATTAGGCGAGCGAATATATGATAGGTTTAACCAGTCCAAACAGTGAAGCGAGTGCTGCATTAGCTGCGCAAGTGATCACCTCAATTGGTGCGTTAATTTTATTGGTGACGTTAGTCGCTTTTTTCATTGCACTCTTTGAAGAGTGGAAGGTGGTGCGCGCCTATAATGAGAAAAAACGTAATTGTAAGTTTTTCGAAAGTATGGCTCGTGCTAAGCCTAGATTACGATAGTGTTTTATCGGAACTGGCTGCGGCACACCCGTAACCAAAGCGCATGAACTCGCTCACCATTTATTAATAGTAATTACATTAACAGCAACCTACCTGCTCTGTTCAGCATCATCTCTCGCTACTTGTCCTCTTTATCATTATGTCTGATTGAATGTTTTGTTAAATCATTTGCAAAATGCTCTAGCTAATATT
This sequence comes from Shewanella waksmanii, assembly GCF_043643685.1. Lineage (GTDB taxonomy): Bacteria > Pseudomonadota > Gammaproteobacteria > Enterobacterales > Shewanellaceae > Shewanella > Shewanella waksmanii_A. The sequence continues at coordinate 82,204 of NZ_JBHZSN010000011.1, read as the reverse complement.
TCGCTAAATGTTTGTTGGTATTGTCAGTTGCATTGTTGAGATTAAATGTATTGCTGATGTGTGAGTTGTTTAATTGTTTTTATTTTGATGTTTATCTTTTGTTGAAAAATTCCTTGACCGCCTTCAAATTTTCCATACCTCTTTTGGGGTAAATTATCTCTGTTCGTAGTTGAAAGAACGCGACACCACGGAGATGATGAGTGATGATAAATACAAAAAAAAATAAACTATGGTTAGTGCTTGCAGCCGCGATGGCTGTGGGCGTAGCAGGGTGTAGTGATGGTGAAGACGGTAAAGATGGCGAAGATGGTAAGCCTGGTGGCGATGGTGAGCCTGGTACATCGGGTATCCATATCGATATGGCTGAGACAGCATTCGCCAACATAACGAATGCGGCCTATGCCGACGGTATCATTACCGTTGATTTTGAATTAGAAAATGCCCAAGGCGTCGGTTTACATGGACTAAGTGGAGAAAACCCATTTCATGACTTCCGCTTTTCGCTTGCTCAGTTAGAGCTGCAAGCTGATTCTGAGCTTAAGCAGTGGTTTTCTTTATTAAATGAAGCGACCAATGATGCGGGTACCACATTTGAGCAAGGCTTCGAGAAAATCAGTGATTGTGTTGAGTGCCTAGTCGACCATAAAGATGGCCGTTATACCTACACATTTACTACAAATCTAGCGTCGGCTGCAGATCCTGCAGGTGTCGTATTTGACCCAGCATTAACCCAGCGTATCGCGATAGAAATGCAATTTGAATATGACTCGGGTCATGAGTTGGCTGAAAATGCCCACTATGATTGGATTCCGAGTACTAATGGCACCGAAGGCGTTGAAACTCGCCAATTGGTGACCTTAGAGACTTGTTACACTTGTCACCAACCAGATAGCTTAAAGGCCCATGGTGGTCGCCGTTTAGATATGGAAAACTGTCAGTCCTGTCATAACGGGCTGGTTACCGATCCTAATGCGGTTTCTGTTGAATTGGGTCACATGGTGCATGCTATTCACATGGGGCCAAATCGTGAAGGCCGTGATGCCGATGGCAACATCGTTCCAATGCCTTACACCGTATCGGGTTATCATGGCGATCACGCCTTTGATTATCCGGCCTTCCCAACGAAGCCTTTCATGGATTGTCAAACCTGTCATGTAGAGGATGAGCAATTAGCAGACAAAGACTTGTGGATGGCTAATGCCAATGCGAATGCATGTGTGGGTTGCCATACCGATAGACCGGCACAACATAGTGCATCATTTGTACCACCAGAAGGTGTTGGCTGTATTTCGTGTCACAGCAGTATCGATCACACCAAACATGGTAATCCTTATGAGGCTGCCAAAGATTACTCCGTCAGTGTTTCTGATGTGATGATTAATGCCAACAATGACATTAGTTTCAACATGCAGATCACTGATCCAGAGGGTAATTTAGTTGCTGAGGATGAAGTGTATAAGCAAGGCTATAGCAAGCCATATATGGTTGTAAGCTGGGATGTTGACAAGGACTATCCAGATTATGATCAAGCCCCTTATAGTCAGCGTCGTATCGATATTAAAGACAGCACTAAAGCAACTTGGAATGCAGATAACACAGTATCAGTGAGTGTTAACATCAACTTCCCAGCTGATGTTGCAGACAGAACCTTTGAGATCCTGCCTGTATTGAAAGTGTGTTTTGTAGAAAATACGACAACACGTACTGACTGTGCAGCGCAAGATGCCTACCCTGCCTATGTGCAAACCGACGCTTATCGCACTGTGCTCAGTGACCCTGATGCGGAAGTTGCCTCACGCCGCGCTATTGTAGACGAAGCGACCTGCTTTGGCTGTCATAGTAAAGAGTTCTACCATGATTCAAACGGCGTTAACTGTATCTCTTGTCATACTAATGATAAGTCGCTAAAAGGCAACGGTAATGCTGCAAACGGTGTAGCGCTGCTTAAGTCGACCAGCTTTATGTATAAAGCGCATAAGGCAACTGGTCATGACAACGGTCATGGTGGTAGTGGCACTATCTTGAAAACGGATTGTATGACTTGTCATGCTGAAGTTGCTGGATGGAGTGGTAGTAACTACGGCTTTGAGCTTGGTCGTAATGCGGGTCAAGCGCACACAGTACCTAGCACGCAGAACCCAGCTGTGGGTGAAACTGTGGAAACTTGGTATGCATCGCCAGACGCCGCAGCGTGTATGAGCTGTCACCAGAAATATATGTCGCCAGCAGCGATGGCACACCTTGAAAGCAATGGTGCATATTTCGGACCTGATAAACAAATGGCTAAAGATGCTAAAGAAGCTTGTGCAACTTGTCATAGCCCAAGCAAAGTGATGGAACATCACGGTCACAGCTTGTAAAAATATTCAGTGCTTAGCGTAAGAACCTTGCTAAGCACTGATGTTCCATAAGCGTTCTCCCTGCAAAAGCCAAAGGCACCGAAAGGTGCCTTTTTTGTTTTTATTCAATATCTTGTGTTTAAGCCTGCCGAAGGCGAAGTTGTTAAGTTGTACTCTTGTTCTACTTTTGTGTGTTTTTTTGTACAAACTGGTTGAGGTGGGTCACGTCCTGATGGTGCAATCATAGACAGCGTCATATAGACGTAATATAAATTATATCTAAATAGGTAGGTGAGCCTATTTGTAGCAACAAAAAATAACAACAATGGCAAACAATCAATTATTCATGCAGGGGGATAATGATGAGTAACGCCAATAATGCAGCAAGTCAGTTTGCGTGCTTTCAGGAGTATGCGCTCATAAATCATGGTGCGGGGAATAAAGTAAAAAAGCGCTTGTGGGAGTTAACGTTGGAGGAATGTCGCCAACGGACCAAAGTACACGAAGCCCATGACTGTGATGATGATTATCGAATTTTAACTTTGAAGTTAGGCAAAAAAGTATTGTCGCTCGAGCAGGTTCATCAAGGATGTACCCGTTTGCGAGTCCCTAGAGGTAAAGTGGTTGAAATGCGTGAGCGTTTGCTTGACGCAGTTAAACAGGGACTATTTGATGATGAAATTACCGCCGCTCAGCAACTACAGAAACGTCGTTAAATCATCTAAAAGGGGGCACTAACATCATGGTTTGTGCCTCATTACTTGTCTAGGGCGTGTTGAAGTTAGTCAGCTAGCAAAGGTTAAACGCGCGACACAGCCTCCGGTCGGTGCATCGGATAAATCAAACTGCCATCCATAGCGCTGACAAAGCGCATTGACGATTAATAGTCCAAGCCCATGTCCTTGCTGATGTAATTCGGTCTCTGATAAGCCGCGACCCTGATCAGCCACATCGATATAGTTTTCCGCCACGGTGATTGTTATTTCTCCTCCGTCACTGGCGTTAATCGCATTATTGATCAAATTAGAGATCAGCATTCTCAATACCGCTTCCGGTGGCGTAATTTCGGGCTCTGCCAGCATATTAAGCCCAATGGATACCGATTTCTTCTGCGCTAGCTCAGCCGCAGTATCGATGAACTTAAGTATCTCACTTTCGGTGAGTAGCCTAGTTAATTGTGATGCTGATTGGCGGCTTTCTTGTTTCACTAAACTGAGCAGAGCATCAACGGTATTTTGCATATCATTAGCCGCTTTAATGATCCGCTGCTGCTGGCGCTGCTGGAATTCTGGTGCTTGGTTGTGTTGCAACAGATGGCTGGCACCATGGATTATTGTTAGTGGGGTGCGCAGCTCATGGCTTGCATAGCGAGAAAATGTATGTTCTTGCTCAATCAACTGTTCAATTTGAATTTGGTAACTGTTTAAACTGGCTGTTAATTGATGAAACTCTTGTACAGCGTCATTAGGGACGTGAAACCGTTGTTTGGGTCTGCCAGTATGCAATTGATCGCTTAATTGGCTGATTGGTTGAATGAGGCGTTTAGTGAGCTTGATTAGCGCATAACCAAATAATAAAAATAGCGTACTGGTGACGCCAAATACAAAGACACTAATGCGTTGCCATTCGTGCTCAGTAAGCTCAGCAGTATCGGCATTCATAATCAGAATCAAAGGAAATTTGGTGTGCTCGGCCACATAATCTGTGCGATAAACGAAAATGTCACCTTGCTCGTTCTCTCCCGTAATTTCATCAAGAAAGCCTCGGGGCAGTGTATCGAGCATTTGATATTTTTCTGGCAGCTGAGCAAAGTCATTGTAGGCGGTGATACTGTTAGTCATAACCAGCGGCGCGGTCGCACCTATTTGAAAGTCATTTATGGCTGTAACACTGGCAGCTTCCAGTAATCGTCTGTTAACCTCATCTTCTAACCAGTAAAGCATGCTTAGAGAAAGGCCATAGATGATCACGCCAACCATCAAAGCGATTGACGTGAAATAGATAGCAAATTTACGAGTAAGGCTCTCTGCGCTGCTGGTTGTCATTAATGTTCATTGATCTCTAGTTTGAAGCCGACTTTAGGGACAGTCATTATCATTGGCTGCTCGAAAGGTTTATCGATTTGATTGCGTAGTTGGTACATATGACTGCGTAAAATATCATTGCTAGGTGGTGCATCACCCCATAATTCATGGACGATTTCATCGCGCTTAAGTACTTGCGGTGCACGGTTAACTAACAGCAGCAATATTTGGTAGCAAGTAGGCGTCAGTACAAGCTTTTTCCCAGAGCGAGTGACCGAGTATTCGGCGGTATTAATTTGCAGTGGTCCATAGCTAATAATATTTTGTGCTACTTGCCCTTTGTGGCGATTAATTAGTGCTGTTAACCTGGCCTCAAGCTCATCAAAGTCAAAAGGTTTAGCTAAATAATCATCCGCTCCAGCGGCGAAACCTTTAAGTAAATCTTGTTTTTCATCTAAAGCGGTTAGCATCAGTACTGGTGTATGACAGCCTTGTTGGCGAAGCTTTTTAGCAACTGATAACCCATCCATCTTGGGTAACATAAGATCTAGGATAATGGCATCAAAATGGCCGTTAATAGCGAGCTCAAATCCCAGCTCTCCATTACTGGCAAAATCCACTTCAGCCCCTTTCGCTTCGAGAAAATCAGCGAGTATACCTGCGACATCTGGATTGTCTTCGACCACTAAAATTTGCGTCTTATCCATACTGTTACCTTAATGATTTATCGCAACTATTATGACAGTAAAAAGTGAAAAAAATGTCAATGAGCTTTTGTTCACACTGACTAACTTATGATGGCGCCACTAATTTCCACATTATGAGCGTGACGATGAAAGTATGTCAGAATCAGCAGCAGTCAGCCAGTGAAGTGAGCCTGTCAATCATCATTCCAGTGTTCAACGAACGTGATGGTTTACTCGAATTGATCAGCCGGTTAGATCAGGTGATTACTGGGCTATCATTGAGTACTGAGTTGGTGTTTATTGATGATGGCAGCACCGATGGTACATGGGAGGCGTTACAGCTGCTACCCGCTGCGAGCTTTGAATATCAATGTATTCGTCTTAGCCGTAATTTTGGTAAAGAGGCGGCAACCACTGCAGGTTTAGAGCAAGCGAGAGGTCTAGCGGTTATTTTGCTTGATGCCGATCTGCAAGATCCCCCAGAGCTTATTCCAGAGATGATCGCTGCTTGGCGTGAAGGCGCGGATGTGGTCAATATGCGCCGTCGTAGCCGAGCAGGAGAGTCATGGTTAAAACGTTTTTCCGCTGCGGCTTTTTATCGGGTGATCAACGGCATGTCACAGACGGATATTCCGCAAAATGTGGGCGATTTTAGGCTGCTTAGTCGTCAGGTTGTCGATGCGATTAATGCCTTGCCAGAACGCAATCGCTTTATGAAAGGCCTGCTAAGTTGGCCTGGATTCAATCAAGTGACGCTTACTTTCGATCGGGACCCTCGCTTTGTCGGTACAAGTAAGTGGGGCTATGGCAAATTACTTGGTTTGGCAATGGATGGCATCACTTCATTTAGTATTAAGCCGCTAAGGATTGCCACATGGTTAGGACTATTAACGGCGATGGCGGCTTTTGGTTACGGTAGTTGGGTGTTTGCAAAAACGGTTATCTGGGGAGAAGTTGTCGCAGGTTACCCTTCTCTAATGGTGGTACAGCTTGGCGTTGCTGGTATTGAGCTATTGGCACTAGGCTTGATTGGCGAATACTTGGGACGCGTCTTTATGGAAGTTAAGCAGCGACCAGTTTACCTTATCGGTGATGTGCAATATCGCCAAAGCCAACAACAAGGACAGACTCAACAAATAGATAAAGCGGCGTCTCAAGCAGATAATATCCGCTACCTAAAGGCCAAGTCATGAATGTCACCTCTCGTTTAGCTTGGCCTGCATTAATCCTATTGGTGGTAATACTTACGGTTCGCTTAATAAGTTTAAGCTTTTATCCCTTAATGGACACGACCGAAGCGAGATATGGTGAGATGGCCCGTCTAATGGTTGAAACTGGCAATTGGCTCACTCCACTGTTCGATTATAACGTGCCTTTTTGGGGGAAACCGCCACTGCATACTTGGATGAGTGCGGCGGGCTTAAAGCTATTTGGTGTTAACGAGTTTGCCGCCCGCGTTCCCCATTGGTTCACCGCCGTATTGACGTTGGCGCTAGTGGCGGGATTTGCCAGAAAACTAGCGATTAGTGCTCTGCAAAGTGCAATCATATTGAGTACCTGTGTGGTGTTCTATATTAGCGCTGGTGCGGTGATGACGGACATGGCACTGACACTGGGTATGACCTTGGCTATGATAGGTTTCTATTTGTGCTGGCAGGGTGATTACCGTTGGGGGTATGCAGGGTTTAGTGGACTAGCGATTGGTTTGTTGGCTAAGGGGCCTGTGGTCATCGTACTCATGGGAATTGCTGTGTTTATGTGGTTACTATGGTGCTACGGCCCAGTGAAATTGTGGGGGAAATTGTGGCGTAAAGTGCCTTTGATTTCTGGTCTGTTACTCATGTTGGCCATAGCGGCGCCTTGGTATATGTTGGCTGAAAAAGCCACGCCAGGTTTTTTACAATACTTTCTTGTCGGTGAGCATTGGCTCCGGTTTGTTGATAGTGGCTGGACTGGCGACTTATACGGCTCGGCTCATGATGAGCCTCGCGGTACTATCTGGTTGTTCTTTGTTGTTGCGGCAATGCCTTGGAGCCTATTTTTACCCTGGGCATTATGGCGACTGCAACGCAGCGAAACTGGCCTAGCGCCGCTACATAAGTTCCTGATTTGCTGGATGCTCGCACCTATGGTGTTGTTTACCTTGGCGGGAAATATTTTACCCGCTTATGTACTGCCTGGTATTCCTGCGTTAGCCCTATTACTGAGCAGTGCGTGGCAAGGTAAAGCGATGCCCGGCCAAGCTATTATTGCGGCGACGATACCCCTGTTATTGGCCGCGACAGTGGTGGTGTTAAATACGGGGCCGTCAAAATTGAAGAGCGATAAATGGTTGCTAAGCGATCTTCCTGAAGCAACCCAAGTTTATTATGTCGGCAAACGGCCATTTTCTTCACGGTTTTATAGTGAGGGGCAAAGCGTCGCCATTGCGCCAAAACAATTGACGCAGTTAACTGGGCAAGACTATTGGTTGGTTGTGCCTCAAAAGCAGGTAGCACAATTGGACTTAGGTCATTGTCAGCTTACTCGAAGCACCAAAGATAAACAGTTATTGCAATGCCAAGGTTAACCATTGCCCAGATAATCTCGCAGCCAGTCGCCAAGTTTTTGTTGGTTGGTGGTAGTGCTTTTTTGGCCGACATGACACTGTTTCTGTTGCTGACCTATGTGATTGGCATGCCGTTAATCGCGGCGCGTATTGTGGCTTTTTTGTGCGCGCTTTTCATGACTTGGCAGCTGAATCGTAAATGGACATTTTCAGCACGCCGTCAATATAGCCATAAGCGTCAGTGGATGTTGGTTTTACTGGTGGCCTTGGTTGCGGCGGGGTGTAATTTGGCGGTGTTTTATGCCTTAATTCATCGCTTTCCAGTGACTGTGGCTTTCCAGATATTGGCGATGGCTTCGGGTGTGCTTGTTGGTACCGCCATTAACTGGTTTGGAAGTAACTATGTTGCTTTTCGAGACGTGACCGTTTGAGGTGTGACTGTTGAAACGTGACTTTTTAGACGTGACGTTTTAGAACTGAGAGTGTAGCAAACTGTATCTTGAGTGCAATTAAGCTTTGCTATTGGCTTTAAGGCTAGCATTCGCTGTGCGACAATGGTGTTTTCTTGTCATCAAGTTATTAGTTTTCCGAGCGTAGTTTTAGCGGGGAACTAGGAGTTAACATGATCAAATTTAAACACGCTGGCGCGGCAGTGCTTGTTGCGGCTCTGCTATCAGGTTGTCAGACAACTAATCCTTACACAAATGAATCCCAAAATGCGCGCGCCACTAACGGTGCGATGATCGGTGCGATTGCTGGTGCGGCTATTGGTGTCGCATCCTCAAGCAAGAGTGATCGCGGCAAAGGTGCATTAATTGGTGCAGCCTCTGGTGCAGCATTAGGCGGTGGTATTGGCTATTACATGGATGTGCAGGAGGCGCAATTACGTGAGCAATTGCAATCTACTGGAGTGAGTGTCACTCGAAGCGGTGATAACATCATTTTGAATATGCCTAATGAAGTCACCTTTGGTGTTGATCAAAGCGATCTTAACGACAGCGCCAAGCGAGTACTTGATAGTGTGGCATTGGTGGCCAAAGAGTATGATGAAACCAAACTCAATATCATGGGCTTTACCGATAGCAGCGGCTCGGAGTCTTATAATTTGCGCTTATCTCAGGTGCGCGCGTCTGAAGTAGCTAATTATCTGATGTCTCAACAAATTGCGAGTCATCGTATTGCCTCACATGGCATGGGGGAGGCTAGACCGATCGCCTCCAATGACACCAAACAAGGCCGCGCCCAAAACCGCCGAGTGGAAATTGTTTTAAGTCCGCTTTCTGCAAGTTAGATTTATCATTCATCTAAGCTGCAGCGAAGAGATAATTAACGGCTTTGCTGCGGCTTATTTGTCATGATTGGGACAGTTTGTCTCAGCTGTCTTTTATCTGCGTTAACTTACTCTCAATGTAGAGTAAAACTCTCATCCCCCTCTTGTTCAGCGTTATTGGTTAAGGCTTACTATGGCTGATGCTAATTTACTTCGGGGAAAAATAATGAAATCTTGGATGATTGTAGGGCTGCTAACTTGCCCAATACTGGCTAGTGCAGCGCCAGTAGAGTTCCGTGCTGCTGGTAGTTTAAAAACCGCTATGTCAGATGTTATCAATCAATACCAACAACAAGTAGACGTTGATGTAAACGCTGATTTTGCGCCATCAGGCCTGTTACGGAAACGGATTGAAAAAGGTGAAAAAGTCGATCTTTATGCCTCAGCGAATATGAAGCATCCGACCACATTACATCATGCTGGCAAAGCCGGAGCGGTGGTTGAGTTTGCTGGGAACAAATTATGTGCCATTGCTCAGGGCCAGGTAAAAGTTGACTCCAATAGTTTGTTACAGGTGATGTTGGATAAGGATATTCGTTTGGGTACCTCGACACCGAAAGCCGATCCTGCTGGTGATTATGCCTGGAAGTTGTTTGCGCGAGCAGAACAAGTTCAATCAGGTGCGGAAGCTAAGCTGCAGCAAAAGGCATTAAAGTTAACGGGCGGAGAACATACGGCTAAGCCACCAAAAGGCCGAAACCCTTACGGTTGGGTAATGGGTGAGAATCAAGCTGATATCTTTTTAACTTATTGCACCAATGCTGTGCTGGCGCAAAAAGAAGTACCAAGCTTAAACATTATCAAAGTACCAGCGAACTTATCGGTAGGGGCGACCTATGGGTTAACGTTAGTGGATGACTATCAGACTGATGCTGCTGGTTTAGCTATGTATATTTTGTCAGCCAAAGGGCAAGCGATTTTAGCCAAGTATGGTTTTGAAACCCGCGCCCAATAATGACTGAGCGGGCTTAGCAGGTGGACCCCAGCTAAGCCTGTCTTATACGTATGATGGTTAACCCAATGACCAAGCACAAGTAAAAAGCGACACGCCATAATAACGTTTGCTGTGGCTGCAGAGTTTGTTGGTAATGGGCCAACTTATCTTCAAAGGCATGAATATGTTTGCGCATTGACCCCATGGTACCGCGCTCGTGGGTATACTGGCGGCTTTGTAGCAAGATTTGTAACTCTTTGATGGTATCACTATACAGATTAATGAGCTGGGTCATTTCTTGGTTATCGATTGCCCATTGCGACAAGGTTTGTACCTTGTTGCTGAGCAATTGCAGCGAAATGGGGTTTTCAGAGGTAATATAAGTAAATAGGTGCTGCCTAATTGCCAGTGTTTGCGCATAAATATTGACGTTATCATCACGCCCCAGTAGTTCGAGTTGTTCTTGCTCGTTCATCAAGCGATTGAGTATTTGCAGATCTTGTTGGTTAGCCGATTTCAGCTCGGTAACAAGCCGGTGGAAATCGGTTTCATATTGACTGAGTGAGCTTTTTAAACTGGCGATTTGCGGGGCTGCATTGGGTGTCAGGCAGTGGCCAAATTGTTCAGTTGCTTGTTTAACAGCTGCAAGCTGCTTTTCCCAAGTTTCTTTGTACTCGATTTGGTTACGTAATAGGTAGTCTTTTTCGTGGCGTCGCAGCATCAGGTGTTGATTGTGCAACTTCAACACTTGTATATAACAATCGTTGCTTTTGGCGGACCAATACTGGAAGCCTTCAAAAGCAACGATCAGTAATACTGTCAGTACTATAACAAGCGATGTAGAACCTTGGTGACTCAAAGATATTACCCTCAGTAGGTTATCTTCATAGTATAGTCGTAGTTTTACAGCTAGTTAGCGATAGCGTTTAATTTAACAGGAAAATGGTCGCTAGGCCTAAAAAGGCAAAAAGCCCTATCACATCTGTTACCGTCGTGAGTACCATACCACCGGCTAAGGCAGGGTCAATATTGAGCTTTTTCAGTAACAGAGGAATACAAGCGCCTGCAAACCCAGCAACGGTCATATTGATCAGCATTGCGCCGCCAATTAATCCGCCAAGGGCTATATCTCCTTTCCAGGCCCATACGGCTAAAAATACTAATACTGACCACAAAATACCGTTGAGGAAACCAATGGCTAACTCTTTGCCGATTAGCCATCTGGAGTTACTTTGACCGATTTGCCCCAAGGCAATACCACGAATCACCAGTGCCAAGGTTTGGTTGCCGGCGACGCCACCCATACTCGGGACAATGGTCATCAAGATGGCGATGGTCGCAAACTGCTCCAAGGTGCCTTCGAACATGTTACTGACAGAGGCTGCAAGTAATGCGGCAAACAGATTGATGGTGAGCCATAGTGAACGTCTAAAGGTACTTTTGACGACGGGACCAAAGGTATCCATGTCGTCATCCATACCAGCCATCCCCATCATGGAGTGCTCGGCATCTTCACGAATTACGTCAACCACATCGTCGATGGTGATACGGCCGAGTAGGCGGTTGTCGTCATCAATTACCGGCGCTGATAACCAGTCATGGCGCTCAAACAGCTGGGCAGTTTCCGTATCTGACATACCAACGGGAATACCTTCGAGATCTGCTTCCATGATGTCTCTAACGGAGGCATTAGGGTCGCAGGTTAGCAATGCTGAAATCTTAATCCCGCCCAACAAGCTATCGTGCTTATCGACTACATATAAGGTGTCTGTGGCTTCGGGGAGCTCACCACGAATTCGTAAGTAACGCAGAATAACATCGATGTTGACGTCGGGTCGTAGCGTCACCGTATCGGTGTTCATTAAACTACCAGCCGTATCCTCGGGATAGGATAGGGCTTGCTCAACCCGAGCTCGGTCCTGAGAGCTCATCGACTGCAGGACTTGATTGAATACACTGTCAGGCAAACTACGCAATATGTAGGCAAGATCGTCGGTATCCATGTTCTGTGCAGCTTTTGCGACACGCTCAGGAGCCATTTGGGTAATTAGGGTATCTTTTAGTTCTTCACCTAATTCATCAAGGATTTCACCCGTGTGCTCTTGGTCGATCAGTTGAAACAATACTTGGCGCGTTTTTGGCGGCGAGGACTCTAAAATAAACGCAATATCGGAGGCTGCCATGTCATGCAGCATGTTGCGTACATGCACAAACATGCCGCTGCCCAATGCTTGCGTAACTTGATTGAGGCGTTGATCATTTGTTTCGTTGTCTAACACTTCTATTGGCATTGATCCCCCCCTCGATGAGTGTGTTGGTGATAGTAAACGCGCTGTATGATTTGAGGCGACGATGGTAGTAGCATTAACTATAGGAGTGTTTGATCCTACTATCAAAATTTGTGCCGACAGACTATGTTAACTCAAGACTGTGACGCTGTAGAGACAAATTATACCAATCGGCATAAAGATGTGATCGCTCAGCGAGAGTTTAGCGCTTCTGAGACAATGCAACGAATGAAGGGCATAGTACTCTACTTTCAAGTTCGTTTACACGCTATTAGAAGTGCTAAAACTCGCCCTTTGGGCGCTTTTTGGCTGTCTACTTCTTCGTTGAATAACTTCCCAATAGAACCAACTATTATTTAAGTTATTCGTTTCGAACTGGTTTGCCAAAAATAGCGCTGAGTAGATCACTTTCTTATGCCGATTGGTATTAAAAGTGCGATGAGTTATTTGCGGTTTATCGCACTAAAGTGAGGTTTAGTTCGCTTCGTCGAATTTCGCGTCGATGAGTGCACTGATTGCATCAAGTGCTGCTTGGGCATCCTTACCTTCGCTTTGTAGAGTAATGGTTTTTCCTTTACCGCTTTCCAGCATCAGTAGGCCAAGCACGCTAGCGGCTGATGCTTGTTTATCACCTTGAATCAAAGTGACTTCGGCATCGAATGTAGCGGCAAGTACCGCCAATTTAGTCGCTGCGCGGGCATGCAGGCCGAGTTGATTGCAGATGGTGAGCTGTCGTTCAAGTTTTGCCATTGGAGAGTTCGCGGTGTCTGGCTTTAACGTTGTGCTTGGAGTCACTAAATAGTTTTGCCAATTGTTCTGTTACATACACCGAGCGATGTTGGCCGCCAGTGCAACCAATGGCGATAGTGAGATAGCTACGGTTGTTGCGTTCTAAATGCGGTAACCAAGTTGCTAACAAGTTCTCTATTTGCCAGATAAATTTATTGACTAGTGGTTGTTGACTCAAAAAGTGTTGTACTGGCTCATCTAGACCGGTAAGCGGCCTTAGATTGGGTTCCCAATGGGGATTGGGCAGAAAGCGTACATCAAACATAAAATCCGCTTCTGTTGGCATCCCATGCTTAAACCCAAATGACTCAAAGTTGATGACCAACTCTTTATCTATGGTACCAAGTAAGATTTCACGAATGCGATCACTTAAGTCGTAAATATTGCGGTTAGACGTGTCGATGTAGTGGTCGACTAAATCGGCGACAGGGCTAAGCAACTTTCCTTCCAGTGCAATGGCTTCCTTTAGGGAGGATTGTGCATGAGATAGCGGGTGGAGTCGTCTTGTCTCACTGTAGCGCTTTAATAACACTTCATCGCTGGCATCAAGAAAGAAACTCAATAATTCGGTGTCAGCAGGCAGGTTGGCCAGTTGTTTTTCAAGCTCAACCTCTTGCTCTGGCATATTACGAACATCAACGCTGATGGCAACCAGTTCACTACGCCCTTTAAGTTGCGCGAGTAGTGAGTCCATTAACGGCAAAGGTAGATTATCTACACAGTAATAACCTAAATCTTCAAGGACCCGAAGGACCACTGATTTACCTGAGCCGGAACGTCCGGATACCATTACGAGTTTCATTGCATAATCACCTGATAAAGTTCTGCTTCATCATGGGACTTTCTGAGCTGTTTGAGTGTGAATTTATCATTAAGTTTTTCTGCCATGCAGGCCAGTGTACTTAGATGTTGTTCACATTGATCAGATGGCACCAACAAAGCGAATAAAATATCAACAGGTTGGTTATCGATTGAGTCAAATGCGATGGGTTCCGCACACTTAATCAATACTGCGACAGGGTGTTCAATATTCGTTAAACGGCCATGGGGAATGGCGATACCGTTACCTATACCTGTGCTACCCATTTTCTCTCTCGCCAACAGGCTTTCAAAGATCTCTTGTGAAGAGAGGGTAGGGTACTGGACCGCAGCTAAATCGCTGATAAGTTCCAGTACCTTTTTCTTACTGCCCGGTGTGGCACAGGTTGTGCACTCCGGCCGCAGGATGGTACTTAGTTCCATCGTTAATGTTTTGTCAGCTTCTCTTTATGTTTAATTACCTGACGATCAAGCTTGTCTATCAGGGAGTCGATGGCGGCATACATATCAGCATTATGAGAAGTGGCAAACACTTCACCGCCTGAAAGGTGAACTTTCGCTTCAGCTTTCTGTTGCATTTTTTCTACGTTTAAAACAACGTGCACATTATTGATCTGATCGAAATGTCGTTCAAGCTTTGAGAACTTTTCTTGAACATAAGTTCTCAATGAATCGGTTATCTCTACATGGTGTCCAGTCAAATTAATTTGCATACAGGTCCTCCAGTGTTCAGTTTAACGATCATAAACTCTTACGTTGATTCGATGGCGGGATCAACATCGCTTCACGGTATTTAGCGATGGTGCGTCTGGCCACCTTGATGCCTTGTTCAGCCAGTAATTGTGCCATTTTACTATCACTTAATGGCTTCTTCTGGTTTTCTGCGGCGACCAATTTTTTAATGAAAGCGCGAATTGCTGTTGATGAGCATTCGCCACCATCATCGGTACCGACATGGCTTGAAAAGAAATATTTTAGCTCAAAAATACCGCGTGGGGTGTGCATATATTTTTGTGTGGTGACACGGGAGATGGTGGATTCATGCATCTCTACGGCTTCAGCAATATCATTAAGCACCATAGGCTTCATTGCTTCTTCACCAAATTCAAAGAAACCTTGTTGGAAATCGACAATGCAATTTGCCACTTTTAATAAGGTATCATTGCGGCTTTCGAGGCTTTTAAGGAACCACTTTGCTTCTTGAAGGTGACCACGAATAAATTGGCTGTCAGCTTGGTTTTTGGTGCTACGAGCCATTGAAGCATAATGTTGATTAACATTAATTTTTGGCATGTAGTCGGGATTAAGCTCCACGACCCAGCGACCTTTTTGTTTAGTCACTGTTACATCGGGAATCACATACTCATCGCGGTTTGGCGCTATGGTAAGCCCAGGGCGTGGATTTAATGATTGAATAAGCGCGATGGCTTCACGTAAGTCGTCTTCTTTGAGCTTAGTTTTACGCATGAGCAGGCGGAAATCGCGGCCTGCAATCAAATCTAAATGCTCTTTAATAAGTAGTCTAGCATTGTCAATGTGTGGCGTGTTGTCACTGTATTGCGCTAATTGAATAGACAGACATTCACTCAAATCTCTTGCTGCGACGCCGATGGGATCGAAGTGTTGAATACGCTTAAGTACTGCTTCCACTTCATCTAATTCAATTTCAGGATCGCCCATGGCATCGAGAATATCTTCACAGGTTTGTGTGAGATAGCCACGTTCGTCAATAGCATCAATAATGGCGGTTGCTATAGCATTGTCATTATCTGAAAACGGAGTCAGGTTTTTCTGCCACTCTAGATGTTCATATAAACCTTCACTGGTTTCACCTTGGAAAGGCAAATCATCATCGCGCATAGCCCCTGAGCTGGCGTTGGGTGCCGCGGTATAAACTTCATCCCAAGTGGTGTCTACCGGTAAGTCGTCCGGCATGGAGTCTTGGGTTAATGCGTCAGATGTTTCAACAGAAGAGCTATCTTGTGGGCTTGAGTCATCAGTGCTGGCGCTGTAGTCGTCAGTACTATCACTCTTGTCATTTTGGCTGTTGTCGCTTGCGTCGGCTTGCTCTTCGTCTAATTCTAGCAGTGGATTAGACTCTAATGCTTGTTGGATCTCTTGCTGTAGCTCCAATGACGAAAGTTGCAGAAGGCGAATCGCCTGTTGCAACTGAGGAGTCATAGTCAACTGCTGACCCATTTTGAGCTGGAGTGACGCTTTCATTTTACTGCTATTCCCTTCATTGTAATTATAAAATGAGAAAGCTTGCTTGTTTTATAAGGGGTTTCTCTTCGCCCCATAATTTGTCTATGCTGCCAATTATCTTATTACTTGCAGCTTAACTCTGGTTTAACTATAGCTTGAATTGTTCACCTAAGTACACCGCTCGGACCTGTTGATTGTCCAAGATTTCGGCGGGTGAACCTTCTGCAATCAGATTTCCATGACTCACGATATAGGCGCGTTCACAAACGTCGAGGGTTTCGCGGACATTGTGATCGGTGATCAGTACGCCTAAACCACGATTTTTTAGCTGTTCGATAATTTTCTTAATATCGATAACTGAAATGGGGTCGACCCCAGCAAAGGGTTCATCCAAAAGAATAAATTTAGGATTAGCCGCAAGTGCACGAGCAATTTCAACCCGACGTCTTTCACCTCCAGATAGTGCCATACCTTGGCTATCACGTATGTGAGTAATGTGGAACTCTTCTAATAAATGTTCCAGCTGCTCTTCGCGCTGTGCACTACTTAACTCTTTGCGTGTTTGCAGTACCGCCATGATGTTATCTCTAACCGATAACTTTCTGAAAATACTTGCCTCTTGAGGAAGGTAGCCAATGCCTTTACGGGCACGCAAATGCATAGGGTCTAAAGTGAGATCGTCATCATCAATAAAGATGCGACCTTTATCGCTTTGTACTAAGCCCACCACCATATAAAACGTGGTGGTTTTACCGGCCCCATTTGGGCCTAATAAACCAACAATCTGTCCAGTTTTGACTGTTAAACTAACATCTTGAACAACGGCACGACTTTTATAACTCTTGGCTAGATTAACCGCTTTTAGGGTTTTATCTGTCATTGTTGCTCCTGAGTTTTGCTATCAGGCTCATTGAGTTCTTGATAGTTCTCGGGCTGAATAATGGTGATCACTCTGTCATTGCCGGTGCTTTCAGCAATCAATTGTTGCTGCTCGATGTTATATCGAATTTGATTACCTGTGACTTGGCTGCCGTCTTGCTCTAAGGTGGCGTTGCCAATTAAGGTGAGCGTCCGGGTCGCCAACTCATAGCGAATTTCCGCTGCGCTGGCTTTGGCGGGGCGGCCGTCCTCCATAATCTGTGAATAGGTTGCAGGTGTGCCTGTGGCCACTAATACTTTGCCATTGCTTTGCTCTTTAGTGAATGCTCGTAGTTCATCGGCATTAATTTTAATTGAGCCTTGGGTCACCTCGACAGGGCCATTAAAAATAATTTGGTTATTTTTAATGTCTGCTTCCTGGCTTGCTGCTTCAATTTTAACTTCTTGCTGTAGGTCGCTCTCAACAGCAATCGCTTGCAGGCTTAGAAGCGATAGCCAAGTGGCAGCGATGAGTTTATTTAGTTTCATAAGTACCTTCTACCTGACTCGTCAGCTTTACTGTCTGTTTGTTTAAGTCACCATATAAGCCTTCGCCTGTAATGATGAAGTCATTGCCCGTAATATTAATCGTCCGGTCTGACGTCATGATCATGGTGTTTAAATCGAGTTCTAGGTATGTTGTTTCAATAGTTTGTATCGGCTCTTCAGGGCTGATAGCGTCAATGATAACATTTTTTTCTAATGTAACATGACCGTTGTTTTTATCTAAGGTGCCAGTGGCTGAGCGTAAACGCCATTGGGCTTTACCTTCGTCAGGATAAAGCAGGTAGACGGGCTCGGTAAAGTAGGTCATGTTGGCTTCTTCAAAGTGCTCCATGTGTGAGGCTGATACTCGGCTATTTATTTCGCCTTGTTCATTGAACTCCACACTTTTTAGATCGTTGACCACATAGTCTGGCCTATCAATACCATCTTGAAGTAAGGTGTCGCTACTGCGTTTTGACTGCACCTGCCAGTATA
This sequence comes from Shewanella waksmanii, assembly GCF_043643685.1. GTDB lineage: Bacteria > Pseudomonadota > Gammaproteobacteria > Enterobacterales > Shewanellaceae > Shewanella > Shewanella waksmanii_A. The sequence continues at coordinate 64,343 of NZ_JBHZSN010000011.1, read as the reverse complement.
GAATAAGCGCAGTGCCGAAAAAAACGATAATGGCGATAGTGACTCTATTCATATGCTCATACCGTGGGCGGTATCAAACTTGTCTTGGCTTAACAATAATAGGTCGGTTAGTTCTCTTAGCGCGCCATGACCGCCACGAATATGGGTTACCATATCGGCACGTTCCCTGACATAGGGGTGGCCATCTGCAACACATACTGATAAGCCAACTTGCTGCATTACCGGTAGGTCAACCATATCGTCTCCAATATAGGCGACTTGCTCCGGCGTGACATTATAGAGATTGAGCAGCTCTTGATATGGCACCATTTTATCATCGATGCCTTGATAGATATGGGTAATACCTAAAGCTGTCATTCTGTCTTCGACGATTTTTGATTTACGCCCGGTAATAATAGCAACAGGAATGTCACTGTTAAGCAATGAGCGCACACCGTAACCATCTCGAGTATGAAAGCTTTTGAGCTCGTCACCTGAGTTACTCATAAATACCAGCCCATCGGAAAACACCCCGTCGACGTCACAAATAAGCAGCTTTATTTGCTGGGCTTTTTGCCATACATGTTCGCTAATGGGTCCATAGAATCCTTGGTGTGACATGTTAGATTACTCCTGCTTTTACCATATCGAGCATATTGAGTGCGCCAATGGGCTGCTGCTTATCGTCAATCACAATCAGGCCATTAATATCTTTTTCGTCCATGACTTTAAGGGCTTCTGCCGCCAAAATGTTATCGCTAACGGTAACGCACCCTTTGGTCATCACCTGTTCGATTGAGGTGTTGCGTAAGTTAACTTGCGCATCGATGACTCGGCGCAAATCACCATCAGTGAAGATGCCAACGAGTTGGTTGTCTTCATTGACAACGGCGGTCATACCTAGGCCTTTTTTGCTGATTTCATACAGCGCATCGGTGATTGAAATCTGTTGTTGCACACTGGGTAGTTCTTGGCCTTGATGCATAACATCACTGACTTTTAATAGTAATTTTCGACCTAAGCTGCCACCTGGGTGAGATAAAGCAAAGTCATCTTTAGTAAAGCCGCGCGCTTGTAACAGGGCAACTGCCAGTGCATCGCCCATGACTAGCGTGGCTGTGGTACTTGATGTTGGCGCGAGTCCCAATGGGCAAGCTTCTTCTGGTACTTCAATACACAGATGCACCACAGCATGTTTTGCCATGGTTGAGTTTGGCTTACCGGTAACGGCAATAACTGGCAGTCCCGTGCGCTTAATGACGGGCATTAAGGTTAAGATTTCACCCGCCTCACCGGAGTTTGAGATTGCGAGGATGACATCATTTTCGCTCAACACCCCTAAATCGCCATGGCTGGCTTCGCCTGGGTGAACAAAAAATGCGGGGGTTCCCGTACTGGCTAAAGTGGCGGAGATTTTATTGCCGATGTGACCAGACTTACCCATTCCCATGACGATCACTTTACCGGTACATGACATGATTAGCTGGCACGCACTCGCAAACTCTGGTGAGTCTACATATTGGTATAGATTATCCAGTGCGCCGCGCTCTATATCGATAACGTTGCGGCCCCATTGTCGGAGCTGATTTGCCTCTACCATAAAATTCTCTTTGTTTAATGCTTTATACGGTTAGTGAAAGAATGCGCTGTATCTAGGATAGAAAAATAACCGCTTGATACGCAATAAAAGTTAATAGTAATACACCACCGTGCCAGCGCTTTAATTGACGTTGCTTACCTGTGAGCAAGATCAATACAGCTAATGCGGTACTGGTGGCCATGACCATATAAAAATCTCGCGTACTAGCTGCTGCATCTATGGCTCCGGGTGCAATAAGCCCAGGTATTGCTAGTACAGCGAGAATATTAAATAGGTTTGACCCTACAATATTGCCGATAGCTAAATCATCTTCTTTTTTCAAAACGCCTGCAACACAAGCCGCTAACTCAGGTAGGCTAGTGCCGACTGCGATAATGGTGAGTCCAATCACTAAGTCTGAAAGTTGGAATGCCTTAGCAATACCTACAGCGCCTTGTACCATCCAATCGGCTGACAAGGGCAGCAATATCATACCTACTACTACCCAAAAAATAGCGTTTAGCGTCGGCACATCTTTAGGGATTTCATTATCTGCTTCTTCTGCCAGTGTGTCTTTTTGCTTATTAGTGACAGCGTGCCAGATCAAATAGCCCATCAACATGAAAAATAGGACTAACAGTAACCCGCCTTCTAATCGAGTCAGTTGGCCGTCATGTAAAAAATACCCAGCAATTGCGGTTGCTACAAGCATCATGGGAATTTCACGTTTTAAGGTCTGTGAGCTTACCGAGATGGCACCAAGTAACGCAGTGATACCTAAAATCAAGGTGATGTTAGCTACGTTGGAGCCCAAAACGTTACCAATGGCTGTATCTGTCATGCCTTCCATTGATGCTGTTGCTGCCACAAACATCTCTGGTGCCGAGCTCCCCATTGCGACAATCGTGAGGCCAATTAACATTGGAGGCAGGCCAAGATTACGAGCAAATGCGGCTGCTCCATAAACAAATTTGTCGGCACTCCACACCAACGCGCCAAGCCCTGCAATAAGCATGAAAATATTAAATAACATTTAAGTCCATTCGATTTGACAAATATGAGGCGCATTTTCGCTGGAAATGAGGGAAAATGAAAGTATTGGCGTAAGATAGTCTGGATTCAGTTGTGCACAATGCATCAATTCCGTACAATTCGCCTCTTCTTTTTTGTTTATCTTCAATCAGCGCATGGCAATGGATCTGACAATGACAACATCTGCACAGCCATTGATATCGATACAAAACTTGGCGTTTAGTCGCGGCAGCCACGTGATTTATGAAGACGTCAGTTTGTCGATCCCTAAAGGCAAAGTGACAGCAATCATGGGCCCTAGCGGCATAGGCAAAACCACCTTACTTAAACTCATCGGTGGGCAGCTAACTCCTGATGCAGGCCAGATTCATTTTGATGGTATCAACGTTCATCAATCTAGCCGTAAGCAACTTTTTGCCTTACGTAAGCGTATGAGTATGTTGTTTCAAAGCGGCGCCTTATTTACCGACATGAACGTATTTGACAACGTCGCCTTTGCGCTGCGAGAACATTCCGGTTTACCCGAAGAGATTATTCGTACCATTGTGCTAATGAAGCTAGAAGCGGTGGGATTACGTGGTGCATCCAAGATGATGCCAAATGAGCTATCTGGCGGAATGCAGCGCCGCGCTGCATTAGCGCGAGCAATTGCGCTTGAGCCTGAGCTAGTGCTTTACGATGAGCCTTTTGCTGGGCAAGACCCCATCTCTATGGGGGTACTGGTAAAGCTGATTAGAGAGCTTAGTGATGCATTGAATTTAACCTCGGTGGTGGTATCACATGATGTGCAGGAAGTATTAAGTATCGCCGATTACGTCTATGTGTTAGCGGATAAAAAAGTGGTTGCTCACGGAACCCCTGATGAGCTGAGATCGGCTGACAACCCTCAGTTGCAACAATTTATTAGTGGCGCACCGGATGGACCTGTACCGTTTCATTTCCCAGCCCAAGACTATCGCAAGGAGATGCTAGGTGAGCTTGATTAATCAGATTGCAGCATTGGGGCGGTATGGCATAGAGCTTGTTGCGGGCTTTGGCCGGGCAGGATTGATGTTGTGGGGAGCCATTGCCAGCGTCCCGAACGTTAAAAAAGGCCTGCCTCTGCTCATTCGTCAGCTGTATGTTGTTGGCGTCCAATCGATGGTGATCATCTTAGTTTCCGGTCTATTCATTGGCATGGTATTGGCGCTTCAGGGCTACAATATATTAGTGGGGTTTGGCACCGAAGATAGTTTAGGCCCGATGGTGGCGCTGAGTTTGTTGCGTGAACTTGGCCCAGTGGTTACCGCATTATTGTTTGCCGGCCGAGCAGGGTCTGCGTTAACCGCTGAAATTGGTTTAATGAAAAGTACCGAGCAGCTGTCTAGTCTTGAAATGATGGCGGTTGACCCACTTAGACAGATCATTGCGCCTCGTTTTTGGGCTGGGGTAATAAGTCTGCCCTTGTTAGCGCTAATGTTCACAGCCATTGGTATTTATGGGGGGCACTTAGTCGGTGTCGAGTGGAAAGGTATTGATGCTGGTAGTTTTTGGTCAATTTTACAGTCGTCGGTGGAATGGCGACAGGACATAGTGAACTGCCTGATTAAAAGTGTTGTGTTTGCGGTTGTTGTGACCTGGATTGCCCTTTACCGCGGCTATCAGGTTATTCCCAACCCGGAAGGCATTAGTAAGGCAACAACACAAACTGTTGTGCAGTCGAGTTTGGCGGTATTGGCATTAGACTTTTTACTGACCGCGATGATGTTCGGCAGTTAATTAATTATTGTTTAGGGAACAAGCGAGATACCGTAATTAATGGTATCTATAACCAAGTAGAGTGGTGAGTTGAATATGGTAACGCGCAAGATAGAGATTTTAGTTGGCTTGTTTTTACTGTCTGGGTTAGCGGCCTTTTTAGTATTGGTTTTTAATGTGGCAAATGTCGATGTTAAGACCGGGCAAAGTCAATACACCTTGTATGCTGAGTTTAGCAATATTGGCGGGCTGAAGGTTCGTTCTCCGGTGAAAGTCGGTGGTGTGGTTGTGGGACGAGTTAAAGCGATTACCCTTGATGAGCAAAGCTTACTACCAGTGGTGGAGTTAGCGATTGACAGTCAATATGATCAGTTTCCAGAAACCAGCAGTTTATCGATTTTAACTTCTGGGCTTTTAGGTGAGCAATTCCTTGGATTGACGCCAGGTTTTTTTGACGAAGACATTGAAATGTTAGCTAATGGCGACCGAATTTATGACACTCACTCAGCATTAGTATTGGAAGATTTGATCGGACAGTTTTTGTATAGCGTAAAGTCAAAGGATGACTAAAGTTAAAGGATGAATACATGAGTAGTATGATGAAGATGATAGCTGCAATTTGGTTGAGTGTAATAAGCATGGCAACCGCAACCGCTGCGGAGATAGACCGCTCTAACCCATATACTATGGTGGAGCAGGTGGCTAATAAAACTTTTGCCCGCTTTCATCAGGATTTTGACACAATTCAGGCCGATCCTGACCACCTTAAGTTGATAGTATCTGAAGAGTTGATGCCTTACATCGATTATAAGTATGCGTCTTATAAGGTGATGGGGTCGCATTTGCGGTCGACGAGACCTGAGCAGCGCAAACAATTTGTTAATGCGTTTAAAGCGTATTTGGTGGCAACTTACGCGCAAGCGTTTACGGAATACACCAATCAGCAAGTCAAGTTTGAGCCAGCTCGTAGCTTTGACGGTCAAAAAATGATTGATGTACATGTACAAATTGTTGAAGCTAATCGACCACCTATTAAGGTGCAGTTTCGGGTCCGTCGATTAAAAGATGATACTTGGAAAGCCTTTGACTTGGTGGCTGAAGGGGTCAGTCTTTTGGCCTCTAAAAGTAAAGAGATTAGTAACTTAATTCGCCAGAACGGTATCGACAGTGTGATTGCTGATTTGCGCGCTCGAACAGATGAGCATGTTGTATTAGAAGCCAAGGATAGTTAGTCGCGATGGCGCAATTTAATAATCGTGATGGATATTGTTATTTGCTGGGGCGACTGGCACACGACGACGTGATAACCTTATGGCCTTCACGTGAGCAGCTTATTAGCGCAGACACAAGATGTATTGATTGCAGTGGTCTTGAGTATATCGACAGTGCAGGTATTGCGATGCTGACGCAACTTGCTACGAAATCGCTTAGCAAACCGCTATCGTTTAAGTCGATACCACTGCAAACGAAGAAATTGATAGATTTATATGACTTACAAGCCTTCTTCCCAGAAGAAGCTCAATAAAGGTTTTTCCCCATGGAATGTAAAGAGATAGAAAAATTGCTCACCGATGCGTTGGCACTAGATGAAGTAAAAGTTAGCCAAGAAGGTACCCATTATAAGATTATTGCGGTGGGTGAGTGTTTCGATGGAATGAACCGAGTAAAGCAGCAGCAAACCATATACGGTCCAATTATGGAGCATGTAACAAGCGGTGAGTTGCATGCTATTACGATTAAGGCGTTTACGCCTGAGCAGTGGCAGCGTGAAAAAATCTTCAACATGTAAGGTTGGGGAATTATTTTGGATAAGTTAACGATACAAGCCAGTCAGCCACTATCAGGTGAAGTGGTTATTTCTGGTGCTAAAAATGCCGCGTTACCCATCTTAATGGCAGGCGTGCTAGCACAAACTGATTTTGTGTTATCAAACGTGCCTAATTTAAGAGATGTGAATACCAGTTGTGAATTATTGCGCTGCTTGGGTGCCAAGGTTAGTCGCAGCAGTCAGGGTGATATCACAATCTCGACTGACACGCTTAACGAGTTTTGTGCACCTTATGATCTTGTTAAAACGATGCGTGCCTCTATTTTGATTTTAGGACCTTTATTGGCACGCTATGGGACAGCGGATGTTTCTCTACCTGGTGGCTGTGCCATTGGGGCTCGTCCGGTGAACTTGCACCTGCAAGGTTTAGAGCAGATGGGCGCTAAAATCGAAGTGGATGAGGGCTATATCAAAGCTCGCGTCGATGGCCGATTAAAAGGTGCTCATATCTTTATGGATATGATCAGCGTTGGCGCCACAGAAAACCTACTGATGGCGGCAAGTTTGGCTGATGGTGAGACTGTCATTGAAAATGCTGCGCGTGAACCTGAGGTGATTGACTTAGCGAATTGCTTAATTGCCATGGGCGCAAAAATTGAAGGTGCGGGCACTGATACAATCCGGATCCAAGGTGTTGAGTCGCTGATGGGGTGCCATTATCGAGTGATGCCAGATCGGATTGAAACTGGTAGCTTTTTAGTGGCAGCTGCTGTGACAAGAGGTCAAGTACGGTGTGTCAATGCCGATCCTAAAACCCTTGAGGCTGTTCTGGCCAAGCTCGAAGATACTGGCGCAGAAATTACCACGGGTGAAGATTGGATTGAACTGAATATGCACGGCAAGCGACCAAAAGCCGTGAATATTAAAACTGTGCCTTACCCTGGGTTTCCCACCGATATGCAAGCGCAGTTTTGTGTATTGAATGTGTTGGCTGAAGGCACGGCAACGATAACAGAAACGATTTTTGAAAATCGCTTTATGCATGTTCCTGAGCTTATCCGTATGGGGGCCCATATGGAGCTTGAAGGTAACACATGTATTATTCATGGCATCGAGCGACTCAATGGTGCTCAGGTGATGGCAACGGATTTACGGGCATCAGCTAGCTTAGTCATTGCTGGTTTGGTGGCAGACGGAAATACCATTGTTGATCGTATCTATCACTTAGATCGTGGCTATGAGCATATAGAAGATAAGTTCAAAGGCATTGGCGGCCAAGTGACCCGGATTAAATAATGGTCGTTGATTGAAGCTAAAAAGTCGCACTAACGAGTGCGACTTTTTTGTTTTGATACATATCAAATAACCTGCCTGTAAAAGGTTGTTTGCGGCCAATCTGTAATTTTGATCACCTCATCGATGCCATAAAGTTGCTAATGTGGCGCGATGGCGACATTTATCACCTTCAACATATATCTTTTTTACGGCTTAGTGTTTTTTGCTATTGGCTGCGTAGTGGTGTTTCGCCATTTTAAATATAGCCAGTTAGCCATCTCTTCCACGCTATGGGCACTAGCCCTATTCGGCTTCTCCCATGCGTTTCATGAATGGTCAGAATTGTATGTGATCTTATTTAGCCATGAAATAAATAGTAAATATCAGTATATCGTTGAATGGCTGAGGTTAATAAAACTCTCACTATCTTTTGCGGGGTTACTTATCTTTGCTTGGTTGCTGTTTGCTATTCAAGGCAAGCTCATTGGTAAAATAGGCCGACTGGCAACCTTCGCGATAGTGGTGATGTACAGTGTTTGCTTGGGTATTTTTGCGCTTGGCGGTTTTCAGGGCGCGGATACTTTCTCAGAAGTTGCAACCTATACCCGTTATTTACTTGGTTTTGGTAGTGCGTGTTTAGCAGGTATTGGTATGGCGCTGTACGGTAACCAGCTGCGCCAAGAAGAGCATCATTATGGCCGTTATTTCGTCGCTACTGGTGCCGGTTTGATCATTTATGGCGTATTGGCAGGTTTAGTGCCGACAGAGCTGCATGAAAGCGTACCTATCTTCAGGACCTTAGCTGCAGCGTTTATTTTGCTGACTTTGATAAAAGCGCTGAAAATCTTCGAGCTCGAAAAAGAGTTGGCGACTGAGGCGAAGTTAACCCGCGCTATTGAAGCGGACAAATACAAGGCTATTGGCCAACTTGCCATGGGAGTCGCCCATGAAATTAATAACCCATTAGCCTCATCAACGTTGGCACTGGATCTATTGCAGCGTAAATTGCCACCTGAGCAGCAAGGGTTAGAAGAATACATTGACAGGGCTCGTTTAGGCATTGGCCGCGCAGCGGAAATCAGTAAAGAGTTGCTGGCTTATGCCCGTAATGACACCGGCCGTAATAGCAATGTGTATTTTAGTGACGTGATTCGTAGCGCGCTGCAGTTACTTAGTCATAAAATTGCCGCTTATCAGGTAGTGGTCAACTGTTCTGAATCGGTATCGCTTCATGGCCAGCGGGTGAAGCTCGAAGAGTTAGTGATTAATTTGCTTAATAATGCCTTAGATGCCAGTGAGGTTAAATCTCGTATTGATATCAATGTCGGCGCGGATGACGAAACGGTTTGGTTAGAAGTGATAGACAATGGCGCCGGTATGGATGAGAGTACGCTTTTGCGGGCGACTGAGCTGTTCTATTCAACTAAGCCAATTGGTCAGGGAACCGGCTTAGGGCTTGCGATATGTGAGCAAATCGTCAGTGCTCATCATGGTGAGATGGTAATAAATAGTGCGGTTGATATCGGTACCCGTATTCACATCAGCTTTAAAAGGTAAACAAGATGACGCAAATTCTTATTGCAGAAGATGATCAGCATTTACGGCAAAACATGGTCGATATTCTTGCCTTAGAGGGCTATGACGTTGTTGATGTTGCTAGCGCGGAAGCTGCAATAAGAGCCTGTGAAGAACAAACATTTGATATTGCCTTGATGGACTTGGTCATGTCTGGCATGACAGGTGTTGAGGCGATTTCTAACCTACGCCAGTTAAATCCATTTATGGCAGTTATTATCGTGACCGCTTATGCCACTGTTGATACGGCGGTCGATGCGATGAAAAAAGGCGCTGATAGCGTGATCACTAAGCCATTTAATAGTGCAGAATTGATTGTCACCATTAAGCGCAGTATTCAGGAAAAACAATTGCTGAAAGCCAGCTCAGATATCGATCCTGATAGTGTGTATTCGGCATTGGCAAATGGTTTACGTCGGCAAACTCTTAAGCAATTAGCAACCCATAAGCAGCTCAAGTTTATGGACTTGTGCCGTTTAGTCGGTGTAGAGGATCATACTAAGTTCAATTTTCATTTACGCCAGTTAAAGAAGGCTGGTTTAGTGATGCAAAATGAGAACAAGATCTATATTTTGACAAATACCGGTCAATTTGTTCTACAAAATCATAACTTATCTTGAATAATTTAATTGTTAAAGATCATAAGTTTAGTTTTATTCTGATAACTAAAGTTCACAACTCCTAACTGGCTGTGAAATCCAGTTATCTATCCCTTTAGAGGCATAGTGTAAATACTAAGTTCATGTCCGAAGAGACATATCAATCACTTTCCCTGCAAATGTCGGTGATTGAGATAGCCCATTTGAGGATGAACTTATGAACGCACAAATTCCATGTAAAAAGCTACTTCTTGCAAGTATGGTCACAATGCTTGTCGCTTGCGGTAGTGATAATGATGACACCACCCCACCACCGCCACCAGAAAACACACCTCCGGTTGCAAATCCAACCGATGCTGAAGTTAAGCTTGGCAGCTCAATTCTTATTGATGCACTGGCAAATGATACCGATGCTGACGGTGATACGTTAACGATCACTGCTGTTGAAATGACTTCAGGTACTGGCAGTGCCAGCATTGAAGACAATCAAGTGCGCTTTGAACCTGAAACATTGGGAACAAGCACCATGACCTATACCATTTCAGATGGTAATGGTGGAGAAGCTAGCGCGTTAATTACCGTTGTCGTATTAAGCAATGAGTTAGCTTATGTTGGTACCCAAACCTGTTTAGGCTGTCATAGCGATAAAGACTCTTTCTTAAAAACTGGTCATAACTTTAAGATTCAAAAAATCACCAATGGTGAGCAACCAAGCTTCCCTTATACACCAGAAACCACCATTACTGGCGCCATAGATTTATTACAGTTTGCAGGCCCTGATGGAGACGGCACCACCAACAATACCTTAGGCGCGCCAACTAGCTATGACGATGTCACCTATGTTGTTGGGGGGTATCATTGGAAGATGCGTTGGTTAGATGCAGATGGCTACATCGTCACTGGCAATAACGTGCAATACAATATTCGCAACAGTGATGGCGAGCTCAATATTCCAGATAATCACTTTGATGATCCTGATGTGATGGGGGATTACAAAGCGGGTGATTTTGATTATCAGTATAAATGCGGTAATTGCCATACCACAGGTTGGAAGCGCACCACGACAGAAGAGGGCGATGAGCGTAATTTAGATCGACAAGATGATCTACCTGGTATGGGAGGCACCTTTGCGGCTGGCGGCGTACAATGTGAGGCGTGCCATGGTGCAGGTAGTGAACATGTTAAAGCACCGTCAAGCAGTAACATTGTTAAAATTGCCTCTGCACGCACCACTGAGGCGTTTTTAGGCGCTGACATGGCGTATGGCCAAGCTGTCACGTGTGCCGAGTGTCATACCCGAGACGGTGAAAAAGATTACCCAAGCTTTATTAGCCCATACAATGTAGCCTTCCCAGATGGCAGCCAAGTCGGCGGCAGAATTGTATCGAGTGGTGGCTTGTCGAAGCATCATCAAACCGGTGATGAAATGTTAGGTGTCGTGCCCGAGGACCATGGTAGCTATAAAGCTGGTGATGAAATCGGCCCGAAAAAAGACATGAGCTGTACCACCTGCCATGACTCCCATAAGTCTACCAAAAATATGGACAATGCTGATGGGCTTCACGCTGGTGCGGTAAAAGATTGTACGACCTGCCACAACCCTGAGTTTACTGCGCCGGTGCACGGAATGGTTGCAGAGTGTACTGATTGTCATATGCCAAAGCTTGCGAAAAGTGCGGTGACGACAGGCCCGAAAATGGGTAACGCTGATGTGGTATTTGGTGATGTGAAGTCGCACTTATTTACCATTGACCTATCAGCAGATGCTAAACAATTTACCGAAGACGGTAAGTTCCAGATGCCTTGGTCTACAGCTGAGTTCTCTTGTGGTACTTGTCATGCGGATTATGCCGACCGTGCAGCTGCTATGCCGGTGATTCACAAATAGCGCTGTAACCTCTCACTCCTAAACACTCCCAAGCTCAAGCCATGCTGTTTCATCATTCAGCATGGCTTTTTTCATTTCGTTATTACCACCAATGAATGAGGCACATTGGTATTAAGCTAAACATGAAGCAAGTTTCATGTTTATCGGCAGCCTATGACTGCATTATTTGCTAGGCTTAGGCTTAGCTTTTGTTAGGGAGAAACAAGCTTGATGAGAATGTTATTGTTGCTGGCAATACTCTTTGCTGCTTTTGCATGTTACATAGCAGGAATGAGCCAAGGTGCGGCTTTATTGATTGTAACGGGGGCTCTCTTAGAGCTGGCTTTTTGGTTTGGCTTGTTACGCCCAAAGCGTTAATTACTTCAATTTAGCCAAGCCAGTAATAACTGACTTGCTAAATTGTATCGTTATTATTGCTCGCCGCGGTTTTCACCAATGGTTACCGGCACATCATAATAGGTACCACCGCGAATCACGGTAATAGTCACTTGGGTGCCTGGCGCGGTTTCAGCAATTCTATCCATAAGCATTTCTACGCCTGGTACTGCCTCACCTTCATACTTGGTGATCACATCACGCGGTCTAAGCTGGGCTTTATCCGCAGGGCCATAGCGATCAACTTGAGTGACGATGACGCCAGTAAGATCGGGCAAGTTGAGTATTTGTGCCATGACAGGGCCCACAGGTTCACCTGCAATTCCCAACGCACCACGAATCACTCGACCGTCTTTGATCAGCTTTCCCATAATACTGTGGGCGAGTTTGATCGGAATGGCGAAATTAATACCATGGCCACCGCCTTCGCCACCGATTTGGAATGCGGCGGTATTGATGCCGATTAATTGGCCGGTCGTGTCAATGAGGGCACCACCCGAATTACCGGCATTAATCGCGGCATCGGTTTGTAGGAAATCTAAAAATCCTGAGCTCAATCCGTTGCGACCTGTGGCACTGATAATACCTTGGGTGATGGTTTGGCCAAGGTTGTAGGGGTTACCGATAGCTAAAACAACATCGCCAACTTGAGCTGGAACCGCGAGGTTAATGGGCACAATAGGTAAACCGTCACCTTCGATTTTTAATACCGCAAGGTCGGTGATGGAATCTGAGCCAACCACTTCAGAAGTAAATTTTCGGCCATCTTGTAAGGCGACAACAATTTCATCTGCGCGTTTAATAACATGGTAGTTAGTTAAGATATAACCTTCTTTACTCATGATAACGCCAGAACCTAAGCCTTGCAGGGCACCAGAGTTCAATGGTCTAGATTGGTTGACGCTTAGGCTATAGATATTGACGACAGCCGGTGCTGCACGGCGTACCGCTTGGGAAAAAGACAGTTCGTTGCTTTGGTAGCTTTGGCGTTCAAATAAACTAATACCGCCATTTTTTCCAGTCAGTAAAGGGGCTGCAATTAAGATGACGGCAGCCATGATGAGGCCGAAAACTACCGCTTTGCTAATATAGAGAAGAGCGCCTTTGATATTCATGTCTGCAGAAAATAGCGAAAAATTGCCATAAGGTTATCATGATTATGCTATAGGGACTATTGAGTTAGTGAGATAGTTATCTTTGTTTCCAGACTCAAAACAAAAGGGGGAAATGGTTCCCCCTTGACTACATGAGTCTATCTCAATACAAGATAGAGGTTACTATTGCCGCGTTTTAGCTTCAGGGCGACGGCGCCTTGTTGCTCCTTCAGCTCGCTACGTAACGCCTTAAGGTCGTCGACCTTACTTCGGTTAACGCCAACAATAATATCGCCTTGTTGTAATCCGCTTGCCGCGGCTGGTGAGCCTTGGGCGACTTCGGTGATTTCTACTCCTTTGCGATTATTTTCTAAGGTCGCTCCCGCTAACATGGGGTGAATATCTGCCGCACCCGTTGCTGTTTCAGAGTTTTGGCTGGCTTCGCCTAATGTTGCAGTTACGGTTTCTTTGTCACCATCGCGAATCAAACCTAGCTCAACTTTGGCTCCCGCGCCCATGGTGGCAATCTTAGCGCGTAACTCTTGGAAACTCTTGATTGAACGGCCGTTAACACTGACGATGATGTCACCTGACTTGATACCAGCTTCGTCCGCCGCACTGTCTGGCATGACTTCGTTAACAAAACCGCCGTGCTGGGTATCGATACCAAAACCTTCAGCAAGCTCTGAGGTCAGATCTTGCCCGGTGACGCCTAATACACCGCGACGTACTTCACCATGTTCGATGATCTGCTCGACTAAGTTGTTAACCATATTGGCAGGGATGGCAAAACCAATGCCGACGTTGCCGCCATTAGGTGCCACAATTGCGGTATTAATACCAATTAGATCACCGTTCAAATTAACCAGTGCGCCACCAGAGTTACCACTATTGATTGCGGCATCGGTTTGGATGAAGTTTTCTAACATTTCAATACCTAAGCCACTACGGCCCATGGCACTAACAATCCCAGATGTCACCGTTTGTCCTAAACCAAAGGGGTTACCGATAGCCACGGCGAAGTCACCTACGCGTAACTCGTCAGAATCTGCGCGTTTTACCGCAACCAGGTTCTTAGCTTTAATCTGTAGCAACGCAATATCAGATTCGGCATCTGCGCCAATCAGTTTCGCTTCTACCTCGCGGCCATCATGCAAACCAATTTGGATTTCGTCTGCGCCTTCAATCACGTGATTATTAGTCACGATGTAGCCTTCTTCAGCATCAATGATCACGCCTGAACCTAAGCCTCTAAAAGGACGTTCTTGAACTTGCTCCCTTGGCGCATTTGGGCCGAAGAAATAGCGAAATGCGTCAGGTACGCGTTGTTTGGAAACATGGGTGCCTGATACTGCGACAGCCACAACAGCGGGGGTGGTTTTTTCTAGCATGGGAGCCAAGCTAGGTAATTGTTGGCCATCGACTGCTAAAGGGATGGCGGCTTGAGAAACTGCCGGCATTAAGGTAAGCGAGGCACTTAATACCGCAGCTGAAAGTAATGATAATTTTGTTTTCATTTATTCATGACTCCAAGGTTCGGGTAATGACTATTACTGTAGATATAAGGCATTATTACCTCAAATCAAGCCATTTAATTTGTTACTTACCCGAGTGGACTATTGAATAAATAGTAAAGTTCATCTTTATTAACAAAGGTTAATTGTTTGCTGCATTATTCGTAACAAGTTTTGTCAACTCATCATCTTTGGTAGTGGATTGTGAGTCGCTTGATTGCGCAAATGTGGGCAGCTTTTTATTGTTGCCATTTGGGGATAGGGTCGTTGAGGACTCATTCCAGCGTTGATTAAATTTGTTTAATTGCTCTGTTAACGCGCTTAGTTGTGCATATTGCTCATCAAAGTGATCGTGAACTTCTTGCTTATGTTGGCTGAGCTCTAAACGGGTTTGTTCTAATTGTTTGCTGCTAGCCTGAGCTTCACCTTTGCGGGCGAAAATGGTTCTTGCGACATAACCTAAGGCCAAGCCTAATATAAAGGCTGCGATGACGAGTGCCCATTCCATAAATTGATATCCTCTTTAAATAATGCAAATAGATAAAGCGAGCGACAATAATACATTGCAGCAGCAAGCCATGATACTATTTAGGCTGTTTTAAGGATAAAAGAGATAGTAAACCGTGTCGCAGCTCACCCCCTGGCAACATTATCAACAAGACCTACAGAAAGATTCTTTTTCCCACGATAGCGCGCAAGAGCGGGCAGTGAAGAGTTTACAACGAGTTTATGATGAGTTAATTGCAGCTCAATCATCGACTGGCGGTATAAGTAAATGGATACCTTTTATTGCCAGTAAACCAAAACCAGTACAAGGCTTGTATCTGTGGGGTGGAGTGGGCCGGGGTAAAACCTATTTGATGGACACGTTTTTTGATGCCTTACCTACGGAGCAAAAATTACGTGCTCATTTTCATCGGTTTATGCATCAGCTTCATGCCGACCTTGATGATTTAAAGGGTCAGCGCGATCCACTACTTATTATTGCCAAACGTATGGCAGAGCAGTATCGAGTTATCTGCTTTGATGAGTTTTTTGTTTCTGACATTACTGACGCAATGCTTCTAGGGACGTTATTCGAAGCATTATTTAGTCATGGGGTCGCCTTAGTGGCGACTTCGAATATTATTCCCGACGAGCTTTACCGTAATGGGTTGCAACGCGCGCGATTTTTACCTGCTATTGCGTTAATCAATCAACATTGTGAAGTGCTGAACGTGGACTCTGGTATCGACTATCGCTTACGAACCCTAGAGCAAGCGGAAATCTATCACTTCCCATTAGATGCGAAAGCGGATGAAAACTTATTGGAGTATTTTGATAAGTTAGCGCCAGAGTCCGAAGTCGTTACTAAGCCGATATCTGTTGACGGCCGAGATATTGCTATTCGTAAACAAGCGCAGGGTGTACTGTTGATAGATTTTAGGGCTTTGTGTGATGGCCCGCGCAGCCAGCGAGATTATATGGAGTTGGCCTGTGAGTATCATACGGTACTGCTGAGTAATGTTGAGCAAATGGGCGAGCAACTCACAGGGGATGATATCGCAAGGCGGTTTTTAGCTATGGTTGATGAGTTTTACGAACGAAACGTCAAATTAATCATCTCAGCGGCGGTTGACCTTGAAGAAATTTATACTGAAGGCTTGTTAACTTTTGAGTTTAGGCGTTGCCGCTCTCGCCTAACTGAAATGCAGTCCCACGACTATCTGGCGCTAGAGCATTTACCTTAATCCTGACTGTAGCGGGGAAGCGATATCTATGGTTTTCCCCGCTTTGCGCCTAAATCTGGCCGTTATCTGGTTTAATCCAATAAATTAGATAAAAAATTAGATGATTTTTAACTCAGCTTTGTCTATAATTCGCGACCTGCCCTCGTTACTCCGTCAAATTAGGCGGAAGTTGTAAAGCCTTATTCTTTGCTCGAAGGGGCGTAGAATGGCACTTTTTGTGTTGTTATTTCATATTTAATAACGGCATGTGAGACAGAATTTTAACATTGGGTTTTTGTAAATGAAGACTACTTTTACTGCTACACCAGAAACCGTTACTCGCGACTGGTATGTTGTTGACGCTGAAGGTAAAACTTTAGGTCGTATCGCTACTGAGATTGCTGCTCGCCTACGTGGTAAGCACAAGCCTGAGTACACTCCTCACGTTGACACTGGTGATTACATCATCGTTATCAATGCTGAGAAAGTTGCGGTTACTGGTAATAAAGCGAAAGGCAAAGTGTACTACTCGCACTCTGGTTTCATCGGTGGTATTAAGCAAATCACCTTTGAAAAGCTGCAAGATCATAAGCCTGAAATGATCATCGAGAAAGCAGTTAAGGGTATGTTACCTAAAGGTCCTTTAGGACGTGCCATGTTCCGTAAACTAAAAGTTTACGCTGGTACAGAACATAACCACGCTGCACAACAACCTCAAGTTCTTGATATCTAAACAGGATTAAGCAAATGGCTGCAACTCAGTATTACGGCACTGGCCGTCGCAAAACATCTACTGCTCGCGTATTCGCTAAAGTAGGTAGTGGTAACATCGTCGTGAACCAACGTCCACTTGACGAATATTTTGGTCGTGAAACTGCTCGTATGGTTGTTCGTCAACCTCTAGAGCTAGTTGAAATGACAGAAAAGCTAGACATCTATGTAACTGTTAAGGGCGGTGGTATCACTGGTCAAGCAGGTGCAATCCGTCACGGTATCACTCGTGCACTGATGGAACTTGATGAAGCTCTACGTCCATCTCTACGCGCTGCTGGTTTCGTAACCCGTGATGCTCGTAAAGTTGAGCGTAAGAAAGTGGGTCTACGTAAAGCACGTCGTAAGCCACAATTCTCAAAGCGTTAATATTTCGCTTCGATATTCAAAAACCCAGCTTATGCTGGGTTTTTTTATGCCTGTGGTTTAGGTATTAGTGCAGTTGTGCTATTGCAACATAGCTATATATGGTGCCTAGCACCATGCCTTTATTGGCGATTTAGGTGAGCTAAATCTACTAACCCGATTTGTTGGCTTTATGGTATTTTTAAGCTTCATTTCAGATAACCAATGTGGTTATTGTTCACATAATGGAACGCACAATTATGTCTGTTGAATTATTCATGGTTGCACTGGGTTTAGTGCTAATAATTGAGGGAATTGGTCCACTATTATTTCCGAACCGTTGGCGGGCATATTTAAAAGAAATTTCGAATCAAAATCAGGGGCTTCTGCAAAGACTTGGTGGCGGATTGGTCACTGCAGGCGTGGTAATATTGATTATTTTTTCATAAATTACTTGCCTATAACCCCCTAAGATCTGCTAGAATCCCGTTTTAACCACTACCTTGCAGCAAATAATGGGCAAAAACGTCGTAGTTCTCGGCACCCAATGGGGTGACGAAGGAAAGGGTAAGATAGTTGACCTTCTTACCGAACAGGCCAAATATGTCGTTCGTTACCAAGGTGGCCACAATGCTGGTCATACTTTGGTTATCGATGGCGATAAAACCGTTCTTCACTTAATTCCATCAGGGATCCTACGTGATAATGTTAAATGCATTATCGGTAATGGTGTGGTGCTTGCGCCAGACGCTCTGATGAAAGAGATCAACATGCTTAAAGATCGTGGCGTTCCTGTTGAGGATCGTCTACTTATCTCTGAAGCTTGTCCGCTGATCTTACCATTCCATTGTGCACTCGATGTTGCCCGTGAAAAAGCGCGCGGCAATAAAGCGATTGGTACAACGGGCCGTGGTATTGGTCCAGCTTATGAAGACAAAATCTCTCGTCGCGGTCTTCGCGTAGGCGATCTATTCAATGCAGAGCTTTTCGCTGAAAAGCTAAAAGAAGTGATGGCATACCATAACTTCATGCTAACTGAATACTATGATTGCGAAGCGGTTGACTATGAGCAAACGCTAAGCGATGCACTAGCTATTGCAGACTACCTAAAGAGTATGTGCACCGATGTGACTGAGTTACTTGATCAGGCACGTAAAGCCGGTGAACCTATTTTGTTTGAAGGCGCGCAAGGCACATTGCTAGATATCGACCACGGTACTTATCCATTTGTAACCTCGTCAAACACTACTGCTGGTGGTGTAGCGACAGGTTCTGGCTTTGGACCACGTCACTTAGACTATGTATTAGGAATCATGAAGGCATATACCACTCGTGTAGGTGCTGGACCTTTCCCAACTGAACTTGAATGTGAAATTGGTGACCACTTAGGCACTAAAGGTCACGAGTTTGGTGCAACTACAGGTCGTAAGCGTCGTCCAGGTTGGTTAGATGTTGTTGCGATGAAGCGTGCTGTGCAGATTAACAGCATCAGCGGCTTCTGCTTAACTAAGCTTGATGTACTTGACGGCTTAGAAGAAGTGAAAATCTGTGTAGGTTACCAGTACCCAGATGGCAGTGTTGCTACAGTTACGCCGCTAGCGGCTGAAGGCTATGAGCAAGTCACTCCTGTACTTGAAACTATGCCAGGTTGGAGCGAAACAACCTTTGGTGCGACATCTATTGATCAATTGCCACAGGCAGCGATCAATTATATTAAGCGCATTGAAGAATTGCTTGAAACGCCAGTCGATATTATCTCAACGGGTCCAGATCGAAATGAGACCATGATTCTAGTGAATCCGTTTAGTTAATCGAAAAGGCCGCTTCAAGCGGCCTTTTTTATTGCTGCTTTTTATTGCAACAAAGATAAGTAATAGTTGAGTGACTGAGTGAGCAAATCTTTATCCTGTTGGATATTAAGATCTCGGTCTCGCTGCCGATAAGATCAGGTATACTGTTTAGATAAGCCGATGATCTTGTCTAGCGCAGATTGACCACATTCAGCAGAGAGCTTGATATGTTACGTTTATTCTTAATTAGCATACTCATGATGTCGATGAGTCCGGCATCGGCAGCGAGCCAAGCTGTCGATATTTATAGCCAAGAGCAACTGATTGAATTGATCCGCTCTAAGGCATATCTAAGCCGTGTAAAAGGCGATGATTGTCAGTTAGTACAAGATATTGAGGCGCGAGCAGAAGTGCTTAAACAACCTTTATATCAATATTTATGGGCTGAAATGCTCAACTACGGCATTTGTGTAAAGGCCAATCCTCCCCGTGGCATTTCAATGTTACGTGACGCTGCAGAGCAAGGCAGCGCCGAAGCGATGGTGAGAATTGCCGAGTATTATCATGATGGCCAGTTTGTAATTCAAGATAAACAACGCGCAGTACAGTACACACTGCCTGCAGCGGCAAACGGTGATTTGCCAGCAAGAATGATGTTAGTGCGTTTGTTTGGTGAAGGTTATGGTAGTCCACGTGACTATGAGATGGCTTATCACTGGTTATATAATGATGTATTTAGTGACGAGGCAACCAAGCAGGAAGCCTTGAGTTTATTGAAGGTGCTTGAACAAAAAATGCCCGCTAGTGCAGTGTCTAGGGCAAAGCAGGAGCATCTAAGACCTAGATAATAGCCTGAAGAATAGGCTTAAAAATGGATAGTGAATGATAAAAGATCCGCATTTAAAGCGTGAACAACAAAAGTACGAAAACCCCATTCCCAGTCGCGAGTACATTTTAGCGTACTTGCGCTCAGAAAAGTCTCCTCTAAATCGAGAAAAGATCGCGCAAGCGCTGCAGATTGAGTCTGAAGAGCAAATAGAAGCGCTAAGGCGCCGTCTTCGCGCCATGGAACGTGATGGCGAGCTAGTGTTTACCCGTGGAAAAGCCTATGGGTTGCCCGAGCGCATGGATCTGCTTAGTGGTACCGTATTAGGGCACAAAGATGGTTTTGGCTTCCTCAAATTAGATGAGGGTGGCGACGACTTATTTATTAGTAATCGCGATATGCAGCTGTATTTCCATGGCGATAAAGTGCTGGCACAAAAGGCCGGTGTTGATCGAAAGGGTCGCCGCGAAGCACGTATTGTTAGACTCGTTCAGGCACGCAGCGCAGCATTAGTTGGCCGTTTTTATGTCGATTCGGGCATGTGTTTTGTTATTGCTGATGACAAACGTATTACCCAAGAGATTTTAATTCCGAGTGAAGATAAAGCCGGTGCTCGCCATGGAGATGTGGTGGTGGTCGAAGTGACTCGCCGCGCAGGACGTTATGTCAAAGCCGCTGGTAAAGTCACCGAAGTGTTAGGTAAGCAGTTAGCCCCGGGGATGGAAATCGAAATTGCGCTGCGTAATTATGACTTGCCCCATACATGGTCAAGTTTAATCGAAAAGAAACTGCGCAAAATACCTGATGAAGTCAGTGAAGCAGACATCCAAGGCCGAGTTGATTTACGCCACTTACCATTGGTCACCATTGATGGTGAAGATGCGAGGGATTTTGATGACGCGGTATACGCTGAAACCAAAAAAAGCGGCGGCTGGCGTTTATGGGTTGCTATTGCTGATGTGAGTCATTATGTACGTACTGAATCTGCGTTAGATAAAGAAGCACGTGCACGTGGTAACTCTGTGTATTTCCCATCGCAAGTGATTCCCATGTTGCCGGAGAAGTTATCAAACGGCTTATGTTCGCTTAACCCCCATGTAGATCGCTTGTGCATGGTGGCGGAGATGACTATTTCCGCCAAAGGTAAGTTATCCGGTTATAAGTTTTACCCCGCGGTGATGCACTCCCATGCGCGTTTAACTTATACCCAAGTGGCTGCTATGTTAGAAGGCGGTGAGGTTACAGAGGAGTTAACTGCGATATATCCGCATCTACAGACTTTACAGTCACTCTACCTAACCCTGGATGAAACTCGCGCTGAACGCGGCGCTATTGCCTTTGAAACCACGGAAACACAATTTATCTTTAATGCCGATCGTAAGATCGATCGCATTGAGCCTCGCACCCGCAATCAAGCGCATAAAATCATTGAAGAGTGTATGATTTTAGCCAACGTGGCGGCCGCTAAGTTTGTGCAGAAGCATAAGGGTGAGGTGCTCTACCGAGTGCATGAGGCACCGTCAGAGCAGAAATTAACTAATTTCAAAGATTTTCTAAAAGAGCGTGGTTTATCACTCGGTGGGGGGCTTGAACCAGAGCCGGCTGATTATCAAGCTTTGATGGAGCAGGTGAGTGAGCGACCCGACGCTGAACTTATTCAAGTGATGTTGCTACGGTCAATGCGCCAAGCGACTTACACCCCTGACAACGAAGGGCACTTTGGTTTAGCGTTAGAGCAATACTCGCATTTTACCTCGCCGATTCGACGTTATCCGGATCTAATTTTACACAGAGTGATTCGTTATTTATTGGCTAAAGAGCGGGGTGATGCCAAAGATAAATGGACACCAGATGGTGGCTATCATTACCCCATCGAAGAGCTGGATTTATTAGGGGAAGAATGTTCGACAACTGAACGTCGAGCTGACGAGGCAACCCGTGATGTCAGTGATTGGCTCAAATGTGAGTTTATGCAAGATCACGTTGGCGACACTTTCGAAGCGGTCATTGCCTCTGTGACTCACTTTGGGATGTTTGTCCGTCTAAATGATCTATTTATTGATGGATTGGTACATATCTCAAGTCTAGGTAGTGATTATTACCAATATGACAATATGCGCCAGCGTTTAGTGGGCGAAGCCTCTGGGCAGATTTATCAGCTGGGCGATCAAGTGACTGTAAAAGTTGCTGGGGTTAATTTAGACGATCGTCAGATTGATTTAATGATGGTTGGTGACGATGCTCGTAAACCTCGCCGTCGCAGTAATAAGCCGCTAAGTGCGAGAGAGCGAGTTAATCTAGAGGGCGCTAAACTGGGTAAGTCAGGTAATAAAGAGGCGGACGCTGGTAGTAAGCGTGGCAAAAGTAAACCTAAGCCCAAACGCGGTGGCAGTGGTAAGTCTGCCGCCAGTAAGACCCGCGGCGCAACCAAAGCCAAACCGGCAACGAAAAAGCGTAAAACTGTTAAAAAACGCAGCGCTAAAAAATAATCAGAGTTAGATAAGAGAAATCAGTTAATGAAAAAACAAGACATCACTTTTGGCATTCATGCCGTCGAAGCGGTATTAAAAAATAGCCCTGAGCGAGTGATTGAAATGTGGGTGTTGCAAGGTCGGGATGACCAGCGTCTTAATCCACTTTTGGCCATGGCGGCTGATTATGGTGTGTCGGTTCAAAAAGCCTCTCGTAAGGCGTTAGATGACAAGGCTCAAAGTGGCCAACATCAAGGAATTATTGCGCGGGTAAAAGCGGCTAAACAGCTTAATGACAACGATCTATTGGCTATGCTCGATACTAAGGAGCAGCCGTTTTTGTTAATTCTTGATGGCGTGACTGATCCGCATAATTTGGGCGCCTGTCTACGTAATGCCGATGCAGCTGGCGTGCATGGTGTCATCGTGCCACGTGATAACTCAGTGGGGTTAACACCAACAGTAAGTAAGGTGGCTTGCGGTGCAGCAGAAGTTGTGCCGCTGTATCAAGTGACTAACTTAGCACGCACCATGAAATCTTTGCAGGAAAAAGGTGTTTGGATTGTGGGGGCTGCTGGTGAAGCTGAGCATGACTTGTACAAAGCAGATTTGAAAGGCTCATTGGCAATTGCAATGGGAGCTGAAGACAAAGGTTTACGTCGTTTAACGCGCGAGAGCTGCGATTCTTTGGCTTCAATTCCGATGGCTGGTAGTGTATCGAGTTTGAACGTATCAGTTGCTACCGGGATTTGTTTGTTTGAAGCTGTGCGCCAACGTTTAGGCTAACTGACAATTTAGTTTTGGCTATTTGAAGCTAGCCTCAGTAGAAAAGAGCATGCCGATGCGGGAATACCTGCATCGGCATTTTTGTGGATGTAGGTCGCTCACTATCAGGTATTCTGAGCTTTGGATTTTAATGGAGGTGATGAATATTTACTGGTCTATTTCCCAGATAGTTTAAAAGACATGAAGGGAGGTAAGTGGACCAAAGTTGCAGACGAGATAACGGTTTTCTCGGGTTAAATGCTATTTCATATGGCTCATGGACATGCTTTGTTACAGGACTGCAGCGCTCTAGCAAATGATCCTATTTTATTCATGAGTATTTTGCAGTAGTTTAAGGAGCAAATTAAAACAACAGGATGTTTACATGCGAAATAAAATATTATCTCTATGCTTATTCGCTGCAATTGGCTCCACCACTGTAGGTGCTGAAGAGGACAAGTACCTTTGGTTAGAAGATGTTGAAGGCGCAAAGTCAATGGAGTGGGTCAAGCAACAAAATGCCAGTTCAGCAGAAGAGATTAAGGCCTATGAAGGCTTTGATAACTTGGTCACGAATAGCTTAACCATTTTAAATAATAAAGAACGTATTCCTTACGCCGAGCGCATCGGTGATTATGTGTATAACTTCTGGAAAGATGAAAATCACGTACGTGGCATATATCGTCGCACGACGATGGCAGAATATAAAAAAGATCAACCTAAATGGGAAACAGTGCTAGATGTTGATAAGTTAGGTGCGGTTGAAGGTGTTAATTGGGTATACAAGGGGATCAATTGTCGTTATCCAAGCAACGATCGCTGCTTTGTTTATCTTTCCCGTGGTGGTGCAGATGCCATTGAGGTGCGCGAATTTGATTTAAACACATTAGAGTTTGTTAACGAGTCGCAGCAACCTTATTTTTTAAAGGAAGCTAAATCTAACCTGAGTTGGATAGATAAAGATACCGTATTTGTAGGTACGGACTTTGGCGATAACAGCATGACTGACTCTGGCTATCCTAAAGTGGTTAAGCTTTGGAAACGCGGGACGCCATTGTCAGAAGCAAAAACCGTATTTAGTGGTGAGCAAAGTTCTGTAGCGGTTTCAGGTTATGTGTTGTTTGACGAGACTAAGCCATTACAGTTGGTCACAGAGGCATCGACTTTTTATACCGCTGATCACTATGTTTATCGCAATGGTGAATTGATAGCCTTACCACTTCCAAAGGATGCAGAGTTAAAGGGCTACTTTAACCAAGAGCTTTATATTGAATTGAAAAGCGAGTTAAAAGTTGCTGGACATACTTTCAAGCAAGGTTCTATCGTGTACTCGCCAGTTGAGAAGCTTATTGCTCAAAAACCAGATTTTAAATTGTTAGTTGAACCCACGGCTACGGCGTCTATTTCACAAGTTGAGTTTACCGAGAGTGCCGTATTTGTCACTTGGTTGGAAGACGTTAAAGGCAAACTTGTACGCTATACACAAGCAAAAGATGGTCAATGGAAAAGTATGCAAGCTCCGTTCGATGCTAACGGTACTATTAGTGTATTTGATGTTGTCCGTGATAAGTTTTTTGTCAACTACACCAGTTTCTTAGAGCCCTCCAGCTTATACAGTTTTAATGCTGTTACTATGAAAGCTGAGAAAATAAAGGGTATGAAACAGCAGT
Source organism: Shewanella waksmanii (assembly GCF_043643685.1). Taxonomy (GTDB): domain Bacteria; phylum Pseudomonadota; class Gammaproteobacteria; order Enterobacterales; family Shewanellaceae; genus Shewanella; species Shewanella waksmanii_A. The sequence goes on along the minus strand of NZ_JBHZSN010000011.1, from coordinate 39,581 downwards.
TTGCTGCTGATAAATTTGAGACGAAGCAATATTTCGCGACTTCAAAAGATGGTACAAAAGTGCCTTACTTTGTTGTGATGGCCAAAGATCTTAAGCGTAATGGTAAGAATCCGACTTTACTATATGGGTACGGTGGATTTGAAGTAGCATTACGACCTTCATATTCTGCAACCATAGGCAAAAATTGGTTAGAGCAGGGCGGTGTTTATGTACTTGCTAACATTCGTGGTGGTGGTGAGTATGGCCCCGCGTGGCATCAAGCAGCACTTAAGCAAAATCGTCATAAAGCGTATGAGGATTTTGAAGCAATTGCTGAAGACCTGATCAATAAAAATATCACTTCTAGCCAGCACCTTGGCATTCAAGGTGGCAGCAATGGCGGCTTATTAATGGGGGCAGCCTTCACGCGTCGACCTGAGCTTTATGGAGCAGTTGTTTGTCAGGTGCCTTTGCTTGATATGAAACGCTATAACAAATTATTAGCGGGTGCCAGTTGGATGGGCGAGTATGGTAATCCTGATATTCCGGAACAATGGGACTACATCAAGACTTTTTCGCCTTACCATAACCTAAAGTCAAATACTAAGTATCCGAAGGTATTCTTTACTACATCAACTCGTGACGATCGAGTACATCCTGCACATGCTCGCAAAATGGTTGCTAAAATGGAGGGGATGGGAATAGACGTGTTGTATTATGAAAATATCGAAGGTGGTCACGCGGGAGCAGCAGATAATAATCAAGCAGCGGAATTGAGTTCAATGGTTTATGCCTACTTAATGCAGCAGCTGAAGTGATTGTTGTTTAGTAAGTGATTTATATGGGTTTGTTTAGCATGCCGATGTGGGAGTACCTGCATCGGCATGTTGGTTTTTAGTGCGGCAATTTAGCGCAACAATTTAGCGTATTATTAATGAGGCTCTGTTGTTGAGGTGCATGTCATGTTTGTTAATGAATGAGCTCCCATTTTTTTAGTCGGTAACTAAAAACGCCGGATGGTAGCTGACACTTCCTGTTGGAATTTCGGCACTAAAGACTTTCGCTAGAAAGTACTCAGCCGGCACGCCAGGGAGAGTTAATTCGTCGAGCTGCTTAAAACCAAATCGGCCGTAGTATTGTGGCTCACCCAATAGAGCCACACCTTGGGCTCCCATAGTTTTGATTTGCTCTAGCCCTGCTTGGATTAGGGCTGAACCAATACCTTGTCCTTGGCGCTCAGGTGCGACAGAAATTGGCCCTAGCCCATACCATTGATCTGCAGCATGGTTAATTGTTATAGGTGACAACGCGATGTGACCAACAATACCTGTGTGATCCTCGTAAACCAGTGACAGCGTTAGCGCATTGGCTTGGCGAAGCTGGTTGATGATCAGGTGTTCGCTGGGTTTTGCGCCGGGCTTATGATGGGGGTGATTTTCAAAGGCACGATAGGTTAGCGCGTCAATTGCTGCGATATCTTCAGTTGTTTCTGCTCTTATATTCATCGTTTGTCCTGTTTTTTCAGTACGAACATTTGGTAGCCATATTGACCTAAATATTGTTCATGTATTTGCAATTCACGAGCAATATCGTTCAGTGCGTTTGACTTCATATCTTGCTGTTTTAATTTTTCAACTCTTTGAGTCAGTGGGGCCAAATAGTTTGCCCAAGCTTGTTGGCTCAAAGGGAAGCTACTGACTAGCCGGTATCCCTGTTGAGTCATTTGGGTAACTCTTTGCTGTGCATTGGTCATATCTGGGTAGTTTGCTTGCCAGAAACTGGCGGCTTCAGCTGCTGGCTTGTCCGTGAACCAAACCAAATCACTAATAACCAGATAGCCGCCGGATTTTAAAAATGGTCGCCACTTTTTAAGGGCAAGTTCTACTCCCATGATATAGGCGCTACCCTCTGACCAAAGCAGATCAAATTGGCCTTGGGTAAATGGCAGGTTTAGCATGCTACAACAAGCGGTATTCACGCGATGTGCGATGTTATCTTTGCCAAGCTTTTGTTTGACGCAGCTTAAATTGTATTCGTCATTATCAGTCGCCAGAATAGTAAAGTCTGAGTGTTTAGCCAGTAGCTCGGTAGATACGCCTTTACCGCAACCAATTTCAAGCGCCTCCCCACTGTGGTATGAGATAGCTGCTAGGGCTTTACAAAAGTCACTTTCGTCACCAGGCCCTAACCTGTCTAGGTTTTCAAAAATGGCTTCGAAGTCGGTCATATATTGTTCATGTTGATTCATATCTTTAGAAATCCATTTAAGCCTTAGGGCACTTTTTTCACTAAAGCCTTGCTGTTGTAACCAATCTAGGTGCGCTGAAGGGGCAAGTTGCTCGACGGTTTCATGCCATTTTCGCATTGATTTCAAGCCCAACATGGATGAAAGCAACTCTCGTGCTTGCTGCTTTTCCGCAATGTCCTTGTCTAGGATATGTAGCCTGTCAAGCAACATGTCACGATCGACCTTGCCCGATAAACACGCTTGGCATTGCTTTAGCGTGAGCCCAGCAGCATGTAACTGCTGTAATAGCCGCAGTTGTTGCAAGTCACGGTCGGTGTAACTTCGGTAACCATTGTCGAGCTTGACCCCTTTAATTAAGCCAAGTTTTTCATAGTAGAGCAGGGTTGATCGACTTAACCCTACCTGCTCTGCTAACTGGGAAATCCGGTACATAGGTTTAGGCCCTCTAGCACATGCTATTGACTATAAACTGTAAAGTATTAGACAGGTCAAAGGATAATTTACTCTATTTAGACCTAATGAGCTTGAGGGGGTGTCTTAGTTTGTATGTCTATCGCCATAAACCTGCTGACTGTTGTGTTTGTCTTTTCTTAATTTTAATAAAATTTAGTTATTGATTTTATAAAAATAGATAATTTTATTTAATTATTTGCCAGACATATACTTTGCTCATCGAAACAGCGTCATGAATAAAGATTGAATTTTGGGAGCAGATTATGAAGATGAATCACGTAGGTATTATGGTTGGCGATATGGATAAGGCCGTTGAGTTCTACACTAAAGCGTTGGGACTTAAAATCGTCATGAACAACACAAAAGTGATTGAGGAGCGCGAAACTGCTATTGGTCGTATGTGCATTGCGGTATTTGGTGAAGGTTTTCAAGGTTTCAATATTGCGCACTTGCTAACAACTGATGGCATAGGGGTTGAGTTATTTGAAATGAAGCAACGCCAACAGCGTCACGAGGTTGATTTTTCACGCTTAGGGATTTTCCACTTTTGCTTACAAACTGATGACTTTGAAGGTGCTATCGCACGTACAGAACAATATGGTGGTAAAGTTAGAATGGATATTATGCGCTATCATCCAGAAGATGACAGCAAGCCAGCAAAAATGGTCTATCTAGAAGATCCATTTGGTAACCTATTTGAGCTTTACTCTCATACTTATGAAGAAACTTACGCGTCAGATTATGAGTAAATAGCGCAATGGTATAAATGACAAAAACAGGGCTACCGATATTGGTAGCCTTTTTAGCTTTTTGAGGCTCGTATACGTCACTATTTTCGGGGGCTGATATTAAATATGCATGATAGACTCGTTTATCATTGGAAAGTGTAAAGTAGATTAAAGGTGGTAATGGTATCGGTTTGCTTTGTGCCTTCAGGTACCACTTCGGTATACTTTACGTTCATGCCTATTTTAAATGCCCAATCTTGGAATAAGGTGTTTTTGTAGGCCAAATCTAATGTCAGGGTATTGTTATCCTCGCCAACCTCCGCGGTTAAGTCGGCGGTAAAGCTAGTGTATTCTTGGATCTTTTGTTCGAATTTAGCGGCTGAACGTAGAATGATTTCTCTGTCTGCGTCAGGGTCTGGCATGGATTCGGTAGATTGTGGCAGGTTATAACGATAACCAGGGCCTACTTCCAAGCTCAAGCTGGTGGCGCTAGTGCTTATTGCGTCAAAACCGTAACCAGACGAAAAAGTAATAATTCGGGTATAACTACCAAAACGATCATCGGTGAAATCACCCCGACCAAATACATAGCCGCTATCTAATTTATAGTTAGACTGTAGCTGGATATCATATTTCTCGGCGGTGGTTTTTTCTGAGTCAGAGGCGAAGTATGCCTTAAATGTGCCTTCTTGCTTGAACCTGTCGGTATCGTAAACCAGTTTGGTGCGACCATTAAAGCTACTTGACTCGGTGTTACCTGTATTGACCTGTAAACCGGCTTCTATTTCTGCGGAAAAATCACTGGGTGGTTCCTGATAATCTGGCGGCACTAATGCCCATGCCGCTTGGCTTGCAGATAAAGATGCGGCAACAACTAAGGGTCTTAACATGTTTTATAATTCTTGGTGTTTATTATTGGTTTAAATGACGCAAAAACAGCTCACATCATACCGACTAACGCCCTTTCGAGTAAAGCTCCACAAAGGAGTAAGTTGCAATATTCTAATACATAGGTAGCGAATGATAATTTCACCTTATTTATTAAATGTTTACTTGGACTGGCCTTCTTTGGTGGTGAGTTTTTTCGAAGTGGTAAATGGCTTTTTATTGTAGCAGTCAGTCTGATGCGCTTGTTACTCAATGAATAAAAGCGCGCTTTGTCGTGACAAATTGCGCTTAGTTGGCCTTTAACTATTGGCTGGATGCTACTCGCTGCGCTATTGCTAACATTGCCCCAAAACCTCAACCACGACTTTAGTTTATAAGGTATTTCTATATCGGTATTTATCGGTTGGTAGACCTGTTGAAAGCAAGGGGCAATTAATTTGAGTAAATCGATTTAACATTGCTTGAACTTTGCTGGCGATACATGTAATATTCCGCGGCTTAATTCAGTCACTTTATTTAGTTCCTTGCCTCCATTTGGTCTGACTGAGCCAACAACGAGGCTAGATAACCGTAAGGAGCAAAAAATGCGTCATTATGAAATCGTATTTTTAGTTCACCCTGATCAGAGTGAACAAGTGCCAGGTATGATCGAGCGTTACACGGGTATTCTTACCCAAGCTGGCGGTCAAATCCATCGTTTAGAAGACTGGGGCCGTCGTCAACTGGCTTACCCAATCATCGAATTGCATAAAGCTCACTATGTTCTTATGAACGTAGAAGCGACTGCAGAATCGGTTGAAGAGCTAGAAACAGCTTTCCGTTTCAACGACGCTGTTCTACGTAGCATGGTTATGCGCACTAAAGGTGCCATCACTGAAGCTTCTCCAATGGCTAAAGCGAAAGACGAGCGTGATTCACGTCGTTCTTCAAGCGAAGGCGAGCGTCCAGCTGCCGAAGCGCCTGCTGAAGCTGCTGAAAAAACAGCTGAGTAAGTTTTTCTGTGGCCACCAATCACTTGGTGTTGTCTGGAACCATTAAACGTTCTAGAAGTTTTAAAAGCCCAGCAGGTATCGCCCATAGTGTGATTATGCTGGAACACAAATCGCAGTGCTATGAAGCTGAAATGCTCAGAAATGTGTACTGCCAAATGCAAGTGATATTCAGTGGCGAACGCTTTGAAAGCGTTTCAGAACAACTGAAAACCGGTGTGGATATCGAGGTGCAAGGATTCATCGCCTTACAACAAGGTCGAAATGGTCAAAATCGCCTGGTATTACACGCTGAAAATGTCGAATTGAAAACTTAGGAGACTGTCACATGGCACGTTATTTCCGTCGTCGCAAGTTCTGCCGTTTCACTGCAGAAGGCGTTACTGAGATCGATTACAAAGATATCGCTACTCTAAAGAACTACATCACTGAAAGTGGTAAAATTGTTCCTAGCCGTATCACTGGTACAAACGCTAAATATCAACGTCAACTAGCTCGCGCTATCAAGCGTGCTCGTTATCTTTCTCTACTGCCTTACACTGATTTACATCAGTAATAGCGCATCAATTTAGAGGAAATTAATAATGAACGTTATTTTACTTGATAAAATCGCTAACCTAGGTAGCTTGGGCGACCAAGTTTCAGTAAAAGCTGGTTACGCTCGTAACTACCTTTTACCACAAGGTAAAGCTGTTGTTGCTAACGCTGCTAACACTGAAGTTTTTGAAGCACGTCGTGCTGAACTAGAAGCTAAGTTAGCTGCTGATCTAGCTGCTGCAAACGAGCGTGCTGAGAAAATCGCTGCGCTTGAAACTATCGTTATCGCTTCTAAAGCTGGTGACGAAGGCAAACTATTCGGTTCAATTGGTAACCGTGACGTTGCTGATGCAGTTACAGCTGCGGGTGTTGAACTTGCTAAGAGCGAAGTTCGTCTTCCACTAGGTGCACTACGTACTACTGGAGAATACGAAGTTGAAGTTCAAGTTCACACTGAAGTTAAAGCTGTGGTTAAGCTTTCTGTTGTTGCAGAAGACTAATCATTTGCTTTAAGCAAAGTATTAGAAAAGCCGCACTCTGTTGAGTGCGGCTTTTTTATTTGTTGAAGATTAATGGAGACATGCGAGCAGCATTAGCCACTCGCGATTGGTATTAGTTACCGACCAGGTCGAGTTCTTTTATCAAATTATCTGCACCATCAACTTCTTCCATCATCCAGAGCACGTAGCGAATATCAACATGGATTGCTCGAGTGATCGTTGGGTTAAAGAACCAATCTTTAGTGATAGCTTCGTAGGTTGAGTCGAAATTTAGCCCAACGAGCTCGCCTTTACCGTTAAATACCGGTGAGCCAGAATTACCACCAGTTGTATCGACACTGGAGAGAAAGTTGACTGGAACCGTGTCAAATCGTTCAGGTTTAGCCATACAAGAAAATAGGCGGCATAACCAAGAGGCTGGATCTCGATATACACTGTCAACTTTGTAGTCACCATAGCGTTGCTGCTCAATAGCCGTTAATAGTTTTTCAGGTGCATTAAACGGCGCGATACCGGTGTGTTTTGCAGCCAATCCTTCAAGGGTGGTGAAGGGTTGTTTATATAACGCATCTGCTGACTGATAGCCGTCGACCATGCCATAGCTAATACGTAGTGTGCCATTGGCATCAGGGTACACTGGCCAGTCGTTAGCTTGATAATAACTAATTACGGCTTTCATATACTCAGGGCGAGCCTTAGAGAGTTGGCCGGTTAAGGTTTTGCTTTCTAATTCTGCTTGCATCTTGGTGTCATACAAGGCAACTGCCAGTTGAATGAAAGGGTCCTGACTCGATTCAAAGGCTTCAACATCGGCATCCATCCAGGCAAGGCGTTTACTGCTATCGGTTAATGAGGTTGAACTATAGAATGTGTCTAGCTGCTCACTTAGCTGGGTTCCGCTGTGATGCTGATTTAGCGCAGCATCTAAAGGTGCGATGCGATTTTGTTGTGCAAAGTAGGCGGTTAAGTCTTGTAACCATAAGGCTTTGTCGACACGGATATCAAAACTTGTATCAAGACGGTTTAATCGAGCCTTAAACAGCTTCATATCCCGTTGTTGATAGCCTTCTTCGCGCTCAGCATCGGGTTTTTGCTTCTCTTTAGCAAGACGGTATAGACGATTTGCCGTGGTGAGTAAGCTACTGCTTTGGGCATTATTGAAATAGTAGTTATCTTGGCGCTGCTGTCGCTGTTTAACTAATAACTCTTCTAAAGTGTCAAACTGCTGTTGGAATGATTGATTGCGAGGATCGTTTGCTAGCCAAGCGCGAAAATCGTTTTCACGGTTTTGTTTAATGCCATTAATGTCAGTGGCTTTAAAACCATCTAGCAAACCATTGTATTTCTTCATCCGGTTAGCCATGCCCGCCAATGTGCCAGCATATTTAATACTGATATCTTGATCGTTAGCGCCCATTTGCTTAATGGTATCAATGCGTAGCTGATAACGTTTGGCAAGGGTGGGGTATAACCAATCACTGGCGAATGATAATTCGCTACTCAAACGGTAACGATTGGTTGAGCCTGGGTACCCAGCGACAAATACGCCATCACCCGCTTTGACACCCTTGGTATTAATTTTAAGGTGGCTTTTGGGTTTGTAGGGGACATTGTCTTTAGCATAACTTGCAGGCTTTCCGTCCTGTCCTACATAGGCGCGTAAAAAGGTGAAATCAGCCACATGGCGCGGATATTCATAGTTATCAACGTCGCCGCCAAATGCGCCGGCGCTTTCAGGCGGTGCATATACTAGACGAACATCACGTATGATGAGTTGTTTAATCAAGAAATACTCTAAGCCATTGTGAAAACTGCGTACTGAGCAGCGATAGTTTTGGTCTTGTTCGCACTCTTTAATCAGTGCCTTACGGTTAGCTTGAATATTTTCATAGCGTTCAAGTGGATCGGTGCCGATGTTAGCGTTGACCTGCTTGGTGACATCGGTGACCGCTTCGGTTATGTATAAACGCTCGTTAGGTCCTGCGGATAACTCTTGCTCGAAATTTTTTGCTAGAAAACCTTCAGCTAGGTAGTTATGTTGTTTTTTGCTATTAAATTGTACAGCGCGATAGGCGCAATGATGATTGGTCACAACTAACCCTTGGGGCGAAACAAAACTGGCGGTACAATAACCCAATCCGACTACCGCATTCATTGGGTACTGACTGAGATCGGCAAGCTGCTTCGCTGGAATATCAATACCGCGTGCTTTTAGTTGAGGTGCGATAGAAGGCATTTGATAGGGTTGCCATTGGCCTTCATCGGCTTGAGCAACCTGAGGTGTCAGCAGTAGACCAGATGACAGCATCAATGCTGGAAACAGTGCATTGCGCATAGTAATTCCTTGTGGTTGGCTAAAAAGTGTTGGGCGTGCAATTCGCCTGTTATTATTGGAATGGTTTTATATCATATTTTGCCTAATTGTTGGGGTTCTGGAGAGTAAATGTCACAGCAGGGTGGTTTTCAACCTAAGAAAAAACAAAGAGATATGCAGGTCGATGCATTAAAAATGCCGCCGCACTCTATCGAGGCTGAACAATCTGTACTGGGTGGGTTAATGCTCGACTCCGATGCATGGGATAAAGTAGCCGAGAAAGTGGTTAAAGACGACTTTTATTCTCGTGCTCACGGCATGATTTTTACGGCCATGGAATCCTTAGTGGCAGCAGGGCAACCCATTGACCTTATTACCGTATCAGAACAGCTTGAAGTTGAAGATCAGCTTGAAGATGCTGGTGGTTTTGCTTATTTAGGTGAAATAGCTAAGAACACGCCTAGTGCGGGTAATATTTTATCTTATGCTGATATCGTGCGTGAACGCGCGGTTGTGCGCGAGATGATCAAAGTTGCCAATGAAATTGCCGATGCTGGTTTTAACCCTGAAGGGCGTGATTCAAGTGAGCTACTGGATTTAGCTGAAAGTAAAGTATTTAAAATTGCAGAACAAAGGGCCAATGCCAATGAAGGCCCTGAAGGGATCAAGACGATCCTTGAAAAAACCGTAGATAAAATCGAAGAGCTTTATAATAACCCCCATAATGGTGTGACCGGGGTATCAAGTGGTTTTGGCGATTTAGATAACATGACTGCAGGTTTTCAGTCAGGTGATTTAATTATTGTTGCAGCACGTCCGTCGATGGGTAAAACAACCTTTGCGATGAACTTGTGTGAGCAAGCGGCGCTGCACGAAGATAAGCCGGTATTGATTTTTAGTTTGGAGATGCCGTCTGAGCAGATCATGATGCGTATGTTGGCCTCACTCGGCCGAGTTGACCAAACTAAAATTCGTACAGGTCAGCTGGATGATGATGATTGGGCTCGCGTGTCTTCCACCATGGGAATTATGCTAGAACAAGGCAAAATGTACATTGATGATGGCTCAGGCCTAACTCCTACCGAGGTACGTAGCCGAGCACGTCGTATCGCCCGTGAGTATGGTGGCTTGTCGATGATCATGATCGATTACTTGCAGCTGATGCAAGTTCCAGCGCTATCAGATAATCGTACCTTGGAGATTGCAGAAATCTCTCGATCATTAAAAGCCTTGGCCAAAGAGTTAGAGATCCCTGTTATCGCACTTTCTCAGCTAAACCGTTCATTGGAGCAACGTGCCGATAAGCGCCCAGTAAACTCAGATTTGCGTGAATCTGGTTCTATTGAGCAGGATGCCGACCTGATCATGTTTATTTATCGCGATGAAGTGTATAACGATGATTCTGAAGATAAAGGCACTGCAGAGATTATTATTGGTAAACAGCGTAACGGTCCAATTGGGCGTGTTAGACTGACTTTCCAAGGGCAGTTCTCTCGATTTGATAACTATGCAGGCCCACAATTTGAAGAAGATTAGCCTGCCATATAGTTAAAGCAGATTAATTTTGTTTCATATCGTCCTAATGGGTGCTGTTATCGGTTAGCCTTCGTTTAGAAGATTGAAGCTATTAGTTAAACCAAAGGTGCCCTAAGGGCACCTTTATCAATTTAAGGTTAATGTTTGAAACCCTTTCCTAGAGCAGAAATAAGCAGTGATGCGTTGCAATACAATTTGCAGCGTTTACGTCAGCTGGCACCTAATAGCCGTGTAATGGCAGTGGTAAAAGCCAACGGTTATGGTCATGGCCTACTTAATGTTGCCCGCAGTGTCTCAATGGCTGATGGTTTTGGCCTTGCTCGCCTTGAAGAAGCCTTAGCAATGCGCCAAGGTGGCGTGACAGCAAAATTGCTCCTGCTTGAAGGTATATTCCGTCAACATGATCTGCATCAGTTGGTGACTCATAATATTGATACTGTCGTGCACCATGAATCGCAACTGCAGATGCTGGAAAATGAAAAGCTAACCAAGCCTGTTGCTGTGTGGATGAAAATTGATACTGGCATGCATAGATTGGGTTTTAGTGTGTCGCAATTTAAGCAGATGTATGCTCGGTTGCTGGCGTGTCCAAATGTTGCGAAACCGATTCACTTGATGACCCACTTTGCTTGTGCCGATGAGCCTAAAAATCCGATGACCGCTGATCAACTTGCCAAGTTTGAACAATTAACACAGGGGTTAAATGGAGAGCGAACTCTTGCCAATTCTGCGGCGACCCTATATTGGCCTCAAACGCAAGCTGATTGGATTAGGCCTGGGATCGCATTATGTGGTGTGTCCCCCGTTGTTGGTGATTTAGGCGCTAATCATGGCTTGCGACCTGCTATGCAATTGATGAGTCAGTTAATTGCTGTGAGAGAACATAAAGCGGGTGAACCGGTTGGATATGGTAGTTATTGGCGGGCAAAGAAAGATACTTTATTGGGGGTTGTTGCCATTGGGTATGGAGATGGTTATCCACGAAATGCCCCAGAGGGAACTCCGGTTTGGGTTAATGGCCGCTTAGTGCCCATAGTGGGTCGAGTTTCCATGGATATGTTGACTGTGGATTTAGGTATTGATGCCAGTGACAAGGTTGGGGATGCGGCACAATTGTGGGGCAGCGATTTACCCGTAGAAGTGGTTGCTGAACATATTGGTACCATCGCCTATGAATTAGTCACTAAATTAACGCCACGTGTTGCTGTTTGCATGGATTAACAAAGTAACGTAATTTTTCTGTTGTACCGGCGTTTAGCAAGGGAGTGAATACCGGTAGGAATAAGTAGTTTGAAGATTGTCCAGTTGGCAACCTATTTTAGCGTTGCTTGTTCGTTGATGTTATCGCCTGCTTGGGCTCAAAATGCCCAAGTTAATACCGATGCAATCGAGCCTATTAATGTTAGCTCTGCCAGTGACTCTATTGGTGATAAGCATAGTTATGATCCTGAGTTCGTCGCCGTTCCTTTTGTGTTTTCTACTGAAACCCTAAGTACAACCATTGGTGGTGCAGGGGTGCTTAAACATGCAGGTCAAGCACAAGCCTCTTTGTTAGGTATAGGTTTATACAGTAAAAATGATTCTTGGGTGACCTTTCTCGGGGCGAATAATTATCAGTTACCAACACTGGATAGCTGGTTATTTTCGGCAGAGTACTATCGCGCAAGTTACAAAGAAGGTATCTATTTTATTGATGAGCAGAACTTGCCTGCTCATCATGAACCTAGTCATCAAGCGGCGCAGCGCATTGTTACCCAAGGCGAAGAAAGTTATGCCAAATTGCATATGAAATATGTGTTGCCGTGGGGGCGAGGCGCTCATGGGGCGGTGGCCAGTTTAATGCCTCAAACTCAGGCATTAAGTTGGAATCCGTTAGAGTCTGGGGTGACGAGTATTCAGATAACCCCGTTTAGTGAAACTCAAGAACTACAAAGTTATGAGTATTTACCCTCCCAATCCCGTGGTGTGAAGTTAAAGCTTGATTGGGATAATCGTGATAATGGCAAGAATAGTACCCGTGGTGGCCGCACAAGTTTGACCTTTACCCGTGATTTTGGCGCAGATGATCGTCAAAGTTGGACCACGTGGGAGTTTGAACAAAGTGCCTTTTTCGCGTTAGGCGAAAATGACTGGTTTAATAATCAAATTATTGCGCTTGATTTTTACATCGCAGACACGCCAACTTGGAATGAGCAAAGCGATGGCGAATTTCATCGCCCGCCGTCATTTTCTGGGATCACGCTAGGTGGTTTTAACTATTTACGTGGTTATAGTGGTGGCCGATTCTTTGGTCGTAGTGCGTTGCTGTATCGTGGAGAGTATCGGATGTTACCCAAATGGCAGCCTTTGCAAACGCTGCCGGTATTTAACCTCTATGATATCCCGTGGTGGCAGTGGACTGTCTTTGCAGAAGCCGGACAGGTTGCTGATGACTTTTCGATGGATGAATTACACAAGGATATGAAATGGACATTAGGTGCGGGTGTGCGTTTCGAAGTTGAAAGTGTGGTTGTGCGGACTGAGTTAGCCGTGGGTGAAGAAGGTAATCAATTCTGGGTGATGGTGAATCAACCTTTTTAAATAAAGAGAGGCAGCGCCTCTCTTTATTGGTTTGGTAAAGTTATTCGAAACAGATTTCGATATAGGCTGTTCCTTTATCATGGATAAAAGGCATGATAATTTTTTTACCTTCTGATTTGTGCGCGATACGATGGCCCACGCCTGCAACAACTACAGGTGTAGCCATTTCAAACTCATAACCTTTTTGGCCCAATAAATTTTTTGCACCACCTGTTACCATATTGGTGAGTTCGCCGACTAAGTCTGTCACTTCACTGTCAATTTTTACTGGTCGTTCACCCAGCATATTCTGCATGATTTCAAAAATGAGGTCTTGTTCAAACGTAATGGACATAGAGCCTTTGGTTTGTGGCCCCACCATACCTATTAACCCTGACACATCACCTTTGGCAATATTTCCGGTTTTTAAGTTTGGCTTGCCGGGGACTAAGGTCATATTGGCCATGGTACTGAGTACATTGAGCAGGGATTCTAGAAACGGGTTAATAAAATTTACATTCATGGGTTTGAAAGCCTCATCCATTATTGTTTGCCGGCATCAGTGTTATTGGGCCGAACACTAAGCTTAGGCGAAATTTTACAGGAAAGCTGTTTGAGTGCTGTTTACCATAGCACATACAAGTGAAGTAATAACACTAATCATTGCAAGCAAATGTGACCACTTTATTGATTTGTATAGCATTAGCGCTGAAAGCTGTTACTCGCTTTACTGTACAAGTGACAATTGCATCAACATAGATGACAAGTGCAATACTCAGGATGATGTTATGCGCGTTAAGCTTGTTTGGATTGTGCGGCGTTGGTTAAGCCGCCGTTACTGTGAGCCAATTTTTCATTTGCGTGGTAAAGTCAATTGAGTCAGATTTTGGGTCTGCAGCTAACCAGTCACGGCAATGAAAAGAGGGAATGAGCAGCGGCATACGATGATGGTACTGGCCGCATAACTCACTGGGTGATGTTGTTAGGGTGACGACTTTCGCTTGCTGTTTTTCATCATAAAGTTGCAGTCCCGCCATAAATAGCGGTTTGTGTTGCTTATGGGTGAACAGGTATTTGTTCTTGCCACTGGAGTTGTTCAATGTCGACCATTCGAACCAGCCACTACAGGGGATCACCAGGCGCTCATATTGGTACGCATGGGAGAAGGTTTTCTTTGTCGCAGCAGTTTCAACTTTGGCATTAATAATGAGCTTTTTAGACCAACTTGGTTGAATTCCCCAATGGCAGTTTACTTGAACGAGTTGATCTGCTTTGGCAGCGATAGCTGCAATGGACTCGCTGGGCCTTAAATCTAGACTTGTTTGGGTATTAAAGTTTACACCAAGCGCATCACTGACGATGTGAACAAGTGGGTCTGCTATGATATTAAGGCGTCCACACATATTGAATCCTGCGTAATTGGTTAACCAATAGTATTACCGTAATCAAGGCTTTTGGGCAAATACAGGACAAACAGTGTTCATTTTACCTTGTGCGGTGTAAAATGCGCGGCCGCGCCGGTTTTCGGTGTTTGTGTAACTTATTGGAACTTGGTTTTATGTCGTCACTACCTTCGGATACTGCAATCAATCGCACTTTCTCGATTGCCCCAATGCTGGATTGGACTGATAAGCACTATCGTTATTTTGCTCGCTTAATGTCGTCGCAGCTGCTGCTATATACAGAAATGGTAACCACTGGCGCAATCATTCATGGTAAAGGTGATTATTTAGCATATAACCAAGAAGAGCACCCTCTTGCCCTGCAACTTGGGGGATCTAATCCGCATGATTTAGCCGTGTGTGCCAAGCAAGCAGCAGAGCGAGGTTATGATGAAATCAACCTCAATGTCGGCTGTCCATCCGATCGTGTACAGAATGGTCGTTTTGGCGCGTGCTTAATGGCTGAGCCTGAGCTGGTGGCTCAGTGTGTTGCAGCCATGAAGGATGTTGTTGATATCCCTGTAACAGTAAAAACTCGAATTGGGATAGATGAGCAAGATAGCTATGAATTTTTAACCTCATTTGTCGATACGGTTAAAGAGGTTGGCTGTGATGTATTTATTATTCATGCGCGTAAAGCCTGGTTGAACGGTTTAAGCCCGAAAGAGAATAGGGAGATCCCAGCGTTAGATTACCCGCGGGTATATCAATTAAAGCAGGATTTTCCACAGCTAAACATTTCTATTAATGGTGGGGTGAAAACCCTTGCCGAATGTCAAACTCACTTAACTCATTTAGATGGGGTAATGGTTGGCCGCGAAGCCTATCAAAACCCTTATTTACTGGCAGGGGTAGATAGTCAGCTTTGTGGCGCTGATACCCCGCTGTTAAGCCGAGATGACGTTTTGCAGAAAATGATTCCTTATATAGAGAAACATTTGGCCAATGGCGGTAAGCTCAATCATATCACCCGTCATATGACTGGTTTGTACCAAGGCCAGCCTGGATCGCGAGCATGGCGCCGTTACCTAAGTGAAAACAGCCATGGTACAGAGCCTGGGATTGAAGTCGTATATAAAGCTAGGGAAGCGATGAATAAGCAATAATTTCATTGTTTTATGGTAATTATTAAGCCTCAACGGTTAGCCGTTGGGGCTTTTTTATTGCCATTTTGCTTACCTCATTTGCGATGAAAAAGGTTTGATTAGTGAAAATGACTAGTGGGTAGCGATTTTCACTAACAGGTGAAAATCATCACAACCCCCAAAATTTCCAAATTATAACTTAAAAGGCTTATTTTTATTTAAATTCAATGGTTTAAATATTTTTATAAAAGTTGGCACACCCTTTGTATTAGTTAATCTGTAATCAATCATTAATGGAAAAGGAAAACACCATGATTAACTCAACAGTAAAGAAAGTCGCACTAGTATCGTTAACATTAACAGGATTGTTAGCTAGCAGTTTCAGTGCGCAAGCCAATGATAACTTAGTTGCTGAAATGACCGCCGGTCTAGAAAACAACTTAGCCTCACAAATGCAGGAAGTGATGAACGTTGCTCAACGTGAATTGAGCTTGTCAATCCAAGCACAACTTTCTGAGACTTTATTTGAATCTCAAAATGTTGAAGTCGCTGCAAGTGAAGATGAACAAGACGCTGTCCTTACAAGTGCAATGGTTAAGGAGTAAGCATGAGTTTGATGACAGATTTGGCCACCTTACTGTTGTTACCTGTGATTGGTTTCATCGTTAGTGCCAGCATATTAATGACATTAAGGTGGTTTAGGCTTGTAGAGTCGTAAGTCGGTATTGATAAAAGAATCGGGAGAGAAAAATGAGTATTGATGACGTTGTTGCACGGTTAGCTGACCCAAAAAGATTGGTTTGTGGTGTCGCGGCAGCGATGGCTGATAAATTTGACTGGTCTTGTAAATGGACTCGAGTGGCATGGGCAATCGCCACACTTATGAACCCAGCATTCGTATTACTTGTGTATTTTGTGTTGGCTTTGGTGATGCCGAAGTGGCAAGCACCAAGTAAGTATTAAACCAATGAATTGGCTAATGGATTAGAAAGTGAAAAGGATTCTATTGAATAAGTTTGGCAATGGTTTTCTAACCATATTGTTATTGTTAATCGCTGTTGCTTTGTTATTTGCAACCGTCGAATACTGGCAATTACCCACACTTTACCTCGGTGTAGAGTCACTTTATATACAGGATTTAAGCCTGTGGAGTATCGCAATGACGTCCGGCGTACTCTTAATTGTTCTCATTTGGGTGACGTTAGCATTTAGCCTGGTGGCGTTGATTTCTGCTGTTTGTGTATGTGTCGCTTTAGTAATGATGTTTGCGGGTTTTTCGTTAATTTGGCCGGTGGCTTTATTAATACTTGCGGCATGGGGAGTCGGTAAAGCTAGCCAAGTTGACTAGCTCTGGACCGATATTGTTGCTAACGATTTAAAAATGCTTTGAATTGTGCTTTGGCCTCATCGCTTTGTAAGCGTACAGCAAATTCTTTTAACTCTGCGGTCATTTTTGCATGTAAGGCGGTTGTATCTGGGCGCATCAAGGCCTTGGTCGCCTGAATTGATTGAGGTGGTTTAGCGGCAATTTTTTTCGCCTGCTGTAGGGCGACCTCTTGAAGCTGCGCATTGGCAACCACATCATTAATTACTCCGAAAGTTTTCGCTTGTTGCGCATCAAAACTCTCACCCAATAATAATAGCTCTGCGGCTCGTTGGTGACCGATTAAATGAGGCAGCAATAGACTCGATCCTGCCTCGGGAACAAGCGCGAGATTAGTAAACGGTAATTGGAATTTTGCGCTCTCGTCGGCATAAACAAGATCACAATGCAAAAGCAAGGTCGTACCGATACCTACAGCCGGACCAGATACCGCAGCAAGCAATGGTTTTTTGAGATCCAGCAGGCTAAATAAGAATTTAAATGCGGGATGTTCTGGCCCTAAGTCACTATTTTTTAGAAAATCGGCCACATCATTACCCGCGGTAAAGCAATCATCCTGTCCTTTGATAAGAAAGGCGTTAATTGCGTTGTCTGCATCACCTTGTATGAGGTATTCTCTCAGGGCGGTATACATTTCTAAGTTTAGCGCGTTACGTTTTTCAGGGCGATTGATCGTGATGATCCTTACCCCGTGTTCGTCCTTAATTTGAATCGTACTCATTGGCAAAAATTCCGTAGTGGCAAATGGGTCTAAAAAGGAGTTTAAGACATTGGAACTAAAATTCAAACAGCTGTTTAAGTTTTTGTTGATATCTTGTATTTCATTTTCGGCTTCGGCCAATGTCGCTTTGGTAGAGGGATTTGTTCGGGCGATGCCACCGAGTGTACCTAACACTGCCGCCTATTTTACGCTGGAAAATCATGGACCCGACTTAACATTAGTGAGTGTTGATGTCACTTTTGCTAAAGAAGCACAGCTGCATACAGTTATAGAAGAAAATGGTGTGGTTAAAATGCGCCAAGTAGAAAGCTTTAGTGTACCAATGCACGGCAGATTAACTTTAAATGAGTCGGGTGAACATGTGATGCTGATGGGGCTGAAGCATCAATTGCCTGTGGGGCAAAATGTTGAACTTGTTCTACATTTTAATGACGGTAGCCAATTACCAATATCATTACCTGTGAGTAAGCAAGAGATGGCCAAGCAAGGTGAGGGCCATCACCATCATCACCATCATTAAGGAGTTGGGTTATGCAGATGACATGGAAAAAAGGCGCTGGCATTGCAGCCGTGATATTTTTTGTGGGCTATCTGATCAGTGTTTGGTGGAGTGTTGAGCCGGATGTATTAGACACGCAGCATTATCAAAGTCCAAATGGTGAAAAGGTGGTGGGTTATGCAACCACGACCTCATTAATCATGACGGTTGAGACTCTTTTAAATAAAAGTGGCGGTTGGTTATCGAATGACGTCATGCCACCTTCTGTATTTATGGATAACATGCCAGCTTTTGAATTTGGTGCCATAGAGCAGGTAAGAGATTTAGCCTTGATTATGCGCAAGGAGTTCAGTCGCTCGCAATCACAATCTACCGCTGATGCTGACCTATTGGCGGCCCATTCAAAGCTTAATATTGAGCATACCAGCTGGTTGATACCTAGTGCAGAGAGTGAGTATCGAGATGCGATTAAGTTGCTTAGTCTATATCGCGCTCGCATGCTTGATAGTAATAATCCTGATGCACAATTTTATGCTAGAGCTGACAATCTCAATGAGTGGCTAAAAGAAGTTCAAAAGCGTTTAGGTAGCATGTCGCAACGTTTATCAGCAAGTGTGGGTCAAGATAGGCTGAATACAGATTTAGCGGGGGACAGTGTAGCGAGCCAGTCTACGCCCAATTTTAGTAGCCAACAAATTAAAACCAGCTGGTGGAAAATTGATGATGTGTTTTATGAAACCCGCGGGGCGACATGGGCATTGTTGAATTTCATGAAAGCCGTAGAAGTGGATTTTGCCGATGTGCTGGCTAAGAAAAACGCGACGGTGAGTTTGCAACAAATTATTCGTGAATTGGAAGAGACCCAACAACCGGTATGGAGCCCAATGATCTTAAATGGATCAGGTTTTGGAATTGTCGCTAATCACTCTTTAGTGATGGCAAACTATATCTCGCGTGCAAATGCCGCGGTGATTGATTTAACTAACTTATTAACGCAAGGTTAAGTAATGAAAAAAACGATATTAGCATGTGCTTTGTTAGGCAGTATGGTAGCAACCTCTGCTCAAGCAGCATCACTGATCGGCTTTAAGGTGGGTGGTGATTATTGGAAAGCAGATACTAGTGGTACGTTTGCTGAAAATGGACAGCCTCAGCAAGGTTTCAATTATGACTCAGACTCTCAAGGTAGCGTCTGGGTTGCGATTGAACATGGTATTCCCATTTTACCTAACTTTAAATTACGTGAAAATCGCTTAGATGCTAGTGGTAAAGCATCAATTGGTAACAATGTAATGAAGTTTGATGGTCAAGAGTTTGGTGGCAATATCTCAACCAATACTGATCTTAGCAATACTGACTTTGTTCTTTACTATGAGTTGCTTGATAATGACATGGTAGCGCTTGACTTAGGGGCGGCATACAAAAAAATGCACGGCTCTTATCGAGTTAATCAGCTAGACCAAAATGGTGTTGGCGTACGTTATGCCGAAAAAGATTTAAGCACGGGTATTGTTATGGCCTATGCCGATGCACAGGTAGGTATCCCAGGCCTTGGCTTGTACGGATTTGCCGATGTGATGATCGGTGTGGATGAAACCAGTGTGTATGATTACTCGCTGGGCTTAGGCTGGCAGTTTGATGGCACAGGTTTTGATACTAAAGTTCGCGTCGGCTACCGTGACTTTAAGTTTGACGTCAGTAATTTTGATGGCGTCACCGCCAATAACCAGTTTAAAGGCTACTTTGCGGGTGTTGAGCTGACTTTCTAAGTGTTATTGAGTTTATAAAAAAACCGCCTTTATGGCGGTTTTTTATATGAAGCGTATGGCTTCTAGGTGAAGCTTAATCGTTATTGAACCGCTTCAGGAGCCTTTAAGCCGTTGTTAATGGCGATGACATCATCTTCGCTTAGCGTACCAGCTGCTTGTTTTAGCGCCAAAATCGAGTTGATGTATCCATAACGTGCATTAGATAGTTGACGCTTAGAGTCATATAAATCACGGGTACGGTTAAGAACATCAACGATTGTACGCGTACCGACTTCAAAACCTGCTTGAGTTGCTTTTAACGCACTTTCTGAAGAGATTACAGACTGCTCATAAGCGCGGATCGAGCTAATCGACGCCCCTACGTTATTAAAGTTGTTACGTACATCTTTTACAACTTTACGGTAGGTTTGTTCCATTTTCTCACTGGCTTCCACATATTGGTATTGTGCTTGGTTCACTTGTGAGGTGACCTTGAAGCCTTGGAAGATAGGAATACTTAGCTCAAGTGCGACATTGGCATTGTCATAGTCACCTAAGCCGCCATTTTGGTTGCGTTGCTCAAGATTGGTGGTATAACCTGCACTCAAGTTAAGCGAAGGCATATGGCCCGCTTTGTACAAGCTAATGGTTTCTTGGGCAATATCTTTACCAATACGCGTGGTTAGTAGATCAACACTGCTGCTTTCTGCCATTTTCAACCATTCTTCTGGGTTAGCAGGTGAAGGCTTAACAGCACCGAAACGGTCGGTATCTAAAATATCAATAGACTCATGGGCAATACCGGTAATTTCCCGCAGTGCTTCATAACTATTGATGAGCTGGTTCTCTGCTAAAATCTCATCAGCGCGGGCTAAGTCATATTGAGCTTGGGCTTCGTGGACATCGGTGATCGCAGTTAGACCAACAGCAAAACGCTGTTTAGTTTGCTCTAATTGGCGTTCAATCGCTCGTTTTTCAGCACCCTTAAATTCAAAGTTATCTTTGGCTGAAAGGACATCAAAGTAGGCACCTGTAACACGGATAATCAGCGTTTGTAGCGTTGATGCATATGCTGCGTCTGCTTGCGAAGCGGCCAGCTCTGCTAAGCTAAGTCCAACCCACGCACTATGGTCGTAGACCACTTGATTTAACGTGACGCCAGCATTGAGTCCGCTGCCATATTCACTAGCGTCAACATCGGTCCAACGTTTTCCATAGCCAACATTAGCACTTAATGTAGGTAATAGTGGTGCGCGACCTTCTTCGATTTTTTCATAAAGGGCATCACGTTGAGCCTGGGCTTGCAGTGCAACAGGGTCACTGGTTAGCGCTTGTTGATATATCTGCAGTAAATCGTCGGCTTGAACGGCAGTAGCCGAGGCAGCAAGGGTAATGGCTGCACATAAAGAGCGGATCTTAAATTTCATTAGCTGTCCTTCTTAGACATAACCCCCCTAATGGAGGAGCAATATACTTAAATAGAGTTAAGTGATGCTTAGCCTTATTTCCTTCTGTAGGCCAAGCGGTTTGCGCTTCCCGACGCTTCCCGATACATCTAAACTTATTGAGTTAAGATATTAAGAAATTAACCAATTTTAAGTCAACTACGAAGTGTAACAGTTTTTGACTTTATGTCTGCTTTTTTTCAATTTGCACGGCATATTCTGCGGTATTGGACCGATTTGAGTGTAAAGTAGCACGGGGAACCAGTTCAGGAGTTTACTTATGCAAAACAAGTTTAGTAGTGAAGATGTAGAAATGTTGGAGCGAAAACCGCTGTATAAAGGCTTTTTTACTATGGAGGAGTATCGTTTTAGGCATCGTCTTTTTGATGGTGGCTGGAGCGACATCGTACGTCGTGAAGTATTTGAGCGTGGTCACGCGGTTGTGGTGTTACCTTATGATCCTGTTACTGACCAAGTGGTGCTGATTGAGCAGATACGAATTCCGGTGTTTGATGCCAATAAAACTCCTTGGCTATTTGAACTGGTGGCCGGAATGATTGATAAGGGGCAAACAGCCGAGCAGGTCGCACAACGAGAATTAATGGAAGAGTCGGGGCTTGTTGGAAGCCATTTACGTTTAATTAGCGAATTTTTTGCCAGTCCCGGTGGCACAAGTGAAAAGTTCTCCTTATATTATGCGCAAGTTGATGCCAGTCAAGCCACTGGTACCCATGGATTAGCTGATGAGCATGAAGATATTCAAGTGCATGTTGTGAGTCGAGAGCATGCTTATGAAATGGTAAAAAGCGGGCAAATCAATAATGCTTCTACTGTGATTGGGTTACAATGGCTGCAATTAAACTATGCTTCGCTCAAGAATAAGTGAGTCAATTTGAAACTGAAATATACCCAAAAAGAAAAATACCGCGTTGATGTCAATCGGTTTCTTGCTTTGTGTGGTCGTAATTATTTCAATATCTTAGCCTGGTTACCCGCAGAGGTCATGCCGGGAGACTCATGGTGTGTGGCAGGGGACTTTGGTCAGCTTGATGTGCGATTATTGGAAAACACTCAATATACCCAGTTAATCGAGCTATCGAGAAAAGTGGCTGATAATGAGTATATAGCGTCACCAAAGGTGACGGTACGCATCTATCACGATGCTAAATTAGCAGAAGTGTTAACTAGTCGACAGATTTATCGTTTGCGTCCGGTATATGATTATCCAAATATACGTATGTATCATCGGGATGAAAAGTACCAAGTAAATGCTTTTCTTGAAGAACTATTAAAGATAGACAATCATCCACGCGTTGTTTATCCATCTAACAGTTAAGGTTTTGATGTTTTGAAAGAGGCTATCTCTTATCCTATCGCTGAAAGTGGCAGTGTAAGGCTGGTGCAGGTGACCGATCCTCACTTGTTTGCCGATCCAGAAGCACAGCTGCTAGGCGTGAATACCGCCCATAGCCTTGATGCGGTTCTCAATACCATTAAAGCCGTCGACTATCCTGCCCATTTGATGTTGGCGACAGGGGATATCAGTCAAGATTACTCTGCTGAGTCATACCATAACTTTGTCAATGCTATCGCACCACTGCATTTACCTTGTCATTACTTGCCCGGTAACCATGATGATCCCCGCATCATGCATTTAAATATGCAGGGCGAGTCAGTATTTGGTGATAAACGCATTATTGTCGGCCAATGGCAAATTATCATGCTCGATTCCACAGTGCGTGGTAAGCCAGGCGGGCATATGTCAGACGCGGAAATGGACCTTATTGCTGCGGCCATTGCTGCTGAACCTGAAAAACATACCTTACTGGTAATGCACCATAATCCTATTTTGGTTAGTTGTAAGTGGCTTGATCAGCACTGTATGGACAATGGTGATGAGTTCTTAGCCTTTGTGAGTCAGTTCCCCCAAGTGAAAGGCTTGTTATGGGGACATGTTCACCAACAGCTCGATGATATTTACCAAGGTGGTTCTGGCGCGATTAAATTGATGGCGACGCCATCGACCTGTATCCAGTTTAAGCCTAAGTCTTCTTATTTCGCACTGGATGCCCAACAACCTGGCTACCGTTTACTTGAGCTAAAAGCCAATGGCGATATCTTAACCAATGTTTATCGCGTTCCAGGTAACAAGTTTTCACCTGATAACGAGGCGAGTGGTTATTAGGGGAGACAGAACTTTCGAGCTGATTTTAGCTTAGCATGCTAGGCGGCAAACAATTAGCCACTTGCTACTCATCGTGATTAAAAAACTTGTATCTCGAAAAAATTTAACCGTGAAAGCTCAACACGGCCTAGGCTTAACCTGCGGATAATTTGGTGAAATAGCCTGCCAGTGTTAGCATTTACCTGAAGAAGATAATAACAACCGTTGCTTAGCTGTATGATAGAGCACGATATTGATAATCTCTGAGGACCTATGCTGCTTTACATTCATGGCTTTAATAGTTCGCCTTTGTCAGACAAAGGCTTAGTGACTGCGCAGTATATCCATACTCATTTTCCCAATCTTCATTTAGTTCAGCCCCAATTACCTTCTTGCCCTCAGTCAGCCATGAATATGCTGATTGATATTGTCGAGAAAGCTAAGCAAGTCGGTGAACCGGTATGCTACATTGGCTCTTCTTTAGGCGGGTATTTTGCTAGTTATTTAGCTGAAAAATATGGCGGTCGAGCCGCGCTAATTAACCCTGCGGTTAAACCGTTTGAATTGTTTGATGAGTTTATCGGTCCGCAGCATAACCCGTATACCGATGAGCATTATCAAGTGCTGCCAATACATAAAGCGCAAGTGGCTGAGTTTAATACTGAAGTTATTGTGCATCCTGACCGCTTTTTTGTATTACTACAAAGTGGTGATGAAGTACTCGATTATCGCCAAGCGGTAGATAAGTATCATTGCTGTAAGTTAGTTGTTGAATCAGGTGGAGACCACAGTTTTGTCGGATATTCTGATAAGATGGCTGAGATTTGTGATTTCCTGTTTCTTGACAAATAGACATGTAGGGCCGCAACATGGCCTGAATAACGATAAATTGTGTGTGCTATGACAAACCAATATACCTCTGATGCAATTGAAGTCCTAAATGGACTAGACCCTGTTAAACGTCGCCCAGGTATGTATACCGATACCAGTCGCCCAAATCATTTAGGGCAAGAGGTTATCGATAACAGTGTCGATGAAGCCTTAGCAGGCCATGCGTCAAAAATTGAAGTGGTGTTGCATAAAGACAATTCGCTTGAGGTGACGGATGATGGCCGTGGCATGCCGGTGGATATTCACCCTGAGGAAGGTATTCCAGGTGTTGAATTGATTCTCACCAAATTACATGCTGGTGGTAAATTCTCTAATAAAAACTACCAGTTTTCAGGCGGCTTACATGGTGTAGGTATTTCGGTTGTTAATGCGCTGTCTAGCCGTGTTGAGATCACCGTTAGGCGCGGCGGTCAAGTCTACGAAATGGCCTTTGCTGATGGTGATAAAGTTGAAGAGTTAACGGTTACAGGAACCTGCGGTCGACGCAATACCGGTACGCGAGTGCACTTTTGGCCAACGGCGAGTTATTTCGATTCTGCTAACTTTTCTATCCCTAAATTGGTTTATTTGTTGCGTGCCAAAGCGGTACTTTGCCCGGGACTGCGGATCAAGTTTAACAACAAGCAAACAGGGGAGGTTCAAGAGTGGTTTTTTGAAAGCGGCTTAACCGACTATTTAAAGTCCTCGGTAAATGGCGCTGTGATGTTACCGCAAGAGCCTTTTGTCGGCAGTTTAAAAGGTAATGAAGAAGCGGTCGATTGGGCAATTACATGGCTGCCTGAAGGCGGCGATTACCTTAATGAAAGCTATGTAAACTTGATTCCAACCCCCTTAGGTGGGACGCATGTTAATGGCTTTAGGCAAGGGTTGCTGGAGTCGATGCGAGAGTTTTGTGAATTCCGCAACCTCATCCCTCGCGGCATCAAATTAACCCCTGAAGATATCTGGGACCGCAGCAGCTTTATTCTATCAATTAAGATGCAAGATCCACAGTTTGCGGGACAGACAAAAGAAAAGCTATCTAGTCGTCAAAGTGCAGCCTTTGTCTCTGGTATTGTTAGAGACGCATTTAGTTTGTGGCTCAATACACATACAGATCAAGCTGAGTTGTTGGCTGATATGTGTATTAACAATGCACAAAAACGATTAAGAGCGGCAAAAAAGGTAGCAAGAAAGAAAGTCACCTCAGGGCCTGCCTTACCAGGAAAATTGACTGATTGCAGCGGCCAAGACCCAATGCGCGGTGAACTGTTTCTGGTGGAGGGTGACTCGGCGGGCGGCAGTGCGAAACAGGCACGTGATCGCGAGTTTCAAGCAATTATGCCGCTTCGAGGTAAGATTTTAAACACTTGGGAAGTGGATGCATCACAAGTGTTAGCGTCGCAAGAAGTTCATGATATTTCGGTGGCGATAGGCTGCGATCCCGATAGTGAAGATATTTCAGAGTTACGTTACGGCAAAATCTGTATATTGGCGGATGCTGACTCGGATGGATTACATATCGCTACCTTGCTTTGTGCATTGTTTATGAAGCATTACAAAGTGCTGGTGGAAAATGGCCATATCTATATCGCCATGCCACCGCTGTTTCGTATCGATATTGGTAAAGAAGTGTTTTACGCACTGGATGAAGCAGAAAAAGAAGGCATTTTAGATCGCCTTGCGGCTGAAAAGAAAAAAGGAAAGATCCAAGTGACTCGCTTTAAAGGGTTGGGTGAGATGAACCCATTACAATTGCGAGAAACGACCATGGATCCTAATACACGACGCCTAGTTCAACTGACAGTTGATGATGCGGAAGATACGTTAGCGTTAATGGATATGTTGTTAGCTAAAAAACGTTCTAGTGATAGAAAAGTTTGGTTAGAAGAGAAGGGTGATTTGGCGCAGTTATAATATCTATTGCGCGGTATTTGATGATGTTGAAATTGATTTCTACAAGTTGTAAAAGCGGTATCTTGTTGGCGGTAGGCATGTTGCTGGGGGCGCCCGCAGTGGCATTGGCAAAAGGCCAACCAATGATGATCACCGTGACAAAAGGATTTGGCCTAACTTTATATGCTTCAGAAGTGGGGGATGCCAAACAATTAGCCTTAGGCGATAAAGGTACGCTGTTTGTTGGTTCTTACAAAAAAGGCACAGTAACCGCTTTAGTTGATAATAATGCAGATGGTCGCGTAGACAAGCGTTATGTGATAGCTAAAAATTTAGATAATCCCGAAGCTATTGCTTTTCGAGATGGCGATCTTTATGTCGCGGTTGAAGAGAAAATTTTACGCTACATAGATATTGAAAACCGTTTACGCCGTCCAGGGCGCGGTAAAGAAATATATGACCGCTTGCCAGAGCAAACCAATAATAGCCGCCGTGCCATGCATTTTGGCCCCGATGGCCGTTTATATGTATCAATTGGCGCGCCGTGTAATGTCTGCGAAGCGCCAGACCCATTTGCGAGCATTATTGCCCTTGATGTGGAAACCGGTGAAACCGAACAAATCGCGACTGGTATTCGTCGAGCTATCGGATTTGATTGGTCACCGACAGACAACGCGCTGTGGTTTGCTGACCTTGGCCGCGACTGGATGGGTGATAGGATTCCGCCGGATGAAATAAACCGTGTAGAGCAAGTTGGTGCCCACTTCGGGTTTCCTTATTTACATGCGAGCACGGTGGAAGAGCCTGCTTATGAGCGACCAGAAAATCTAAAAATTACCTTACCTAAGTATGAGCTACCTGCACATGTAGCACCTACGGGTATGCATTTTTATAGTGGTAAGCAATTTCCTGAGAAGTATCAACAACAGATGTTTGTTGCGGAAAACGGCTCTTGGAATCGTTCTAGCAAAATTGGTTACCAAGTGGTGATGTTAACCATTGAAAATAACGAAGTGGTTAAGCGCAGTACCGTTGTGAGTTTTCTTGATGGTGAGTTTCCAGTCGCTAGGCCACACTCGCTTGTGACCGCGCCTGATGGTGCAATGTATATTTCGGATGACTTGAAAGGCAATATTTATCGCCTTTATTACAAAAAAAGCCAAGATTCTGAGTCTGATACGGCTAAATAACAGGGTATTTATTAATGAGTGATGCGATAGATTTAAGCTTAGATGGGGTGGAGCAAATGCCCCTGCGACGCTTTACTGAGAATGCATACTTAAATTATTCAATGTACGTCATTATGGATCGTGCATTGCCACATATTGGTGACGGGTTAAAGCCGGTTCAACGCCGTATCGTTTATGCCATGAGCGAGCTTGGATTATCAGCTCAGTCGAAGCATAAAAAGTCGGCTCGTACCGTCGGTGATGTGTTAGGTAAATACCACCCCCATGGCGATAGTGCTTGTTATGAAGCTATGGTGTTAATGGCTCAGCCGTTCTCTTATCGTTATCCCTTAGTTGATGGCCAAGGAAACTGGGGTGCACCCGATGATCCCAAATCCTTTGCTGCGATGCGTTATACCGAAGCACGCCTATCTAAATTCTCTGAAGTATTACTTACTGAACTCGGTCAAGGTACGGTTGATTGGGGGGTAAACTTTGACGGCACCATGAAGGAGCCAACGGTTCTACCTGCAAGGCTGCCGCATATTTTACTCAATGGTATTACAGGTATCGCCGTAGGTATGGCGACCGATGTGCCGCCTCATAATGCCAGGGAACTCGTTAATGCTTGCGTTGAGCTGCTTGATAACCCTAAAGCTGATTTAGCAAGATTAATGGAGCTGGTACCAGGTCCTGATTATCCGACTGCAGCAGAGATTATTACCCCGGCCAAAGATATCGCTAAAATTTATGATACTGGCCGTGGTTCTATTAAGATGCGAGCGGTTTATCATAATGAAAGCGGTGAAATCGTTATTACTGCACTGCCGCATCAAGCCAGTGGCAGCAAAGTGCTCGAACAAATTGCTGCGCAGATGCAGGCGAAAAAACTGCCTATGGTGGCCGACTTACGTGATGAGTCAGACCATGAAAGCCCTGTGCGTATTGTGGTGGTTCCACGTTCAAATCGTGTCGACATAGAACAGCTAATGACCCACTTGTTTGCGACGACAGATTTAGAAAAAAACTTCCGCGTTAACCTCAATGTGCTGGGGCTTAATGGTCGTCCTCAAGTGAAAGGTCTCAAGCAGCTACTGACCGAGTGGTTGACCTTCCGCATGACCACTGTGCGTCGTCGTTTAGAGTTCCGTTTAGATAAAGTGCTAGCTCGCTTGCATATTCTTGATGCGTTAATGATTGCATTTTTGAATATTGATGAAGTGATAGAAATCATTCGTAATGAAGATGATCCTAAAGCCGAGTTGATGTCGCGCTTTTCGTTAACCGAGTTACAAGCGAATGCTATTTTAGACTTAAAGTTACGTCACTTAGCGAAACTTGAAGAGTTTAAGATTAAATCAGAGCAGAGCGAACTTGAAGAAGAGCGAGATAAGTTACAGCTATTGTTGAGCTCAGATCGCCGCATGAAGACGTTGATCAAGAAAGAGCTTAAGCAAGATGGTGAAACATACGGTGATGATCGCCGTTCGCCACTGGTTGAGCGTAGCGAAGCTAAGGCGTTAACAGAGCAGGAGTTAGTCCCAGCAGAAGCGGTAACAGTGGTACTGTCTGAAAAAGGCTGGGTACGTTGTGCCAAAGGCCATGATATTGATCCAAGTGCCTTGTCCTATAAAGCCGGTGATAGCTTTTTGTGTGCGGCAGCCGGGCGAAGCAACAATGCTAGTGTATTTATTGGTACAACAGGGCGGGCATTTGCGACCGATACGCATACTTTGCCGTCTGCACGTAGCCAAGGCGAACCTATCACAACACGGTTTAATTTGTCGGCAGGGGAAACCATCTCGCACGTGGTGATTGGTGATGAGCAGCAATACTTCTTATTAGCATCCGATGCAGGCTACGGCTTTGTTGGCGCCTACAAAGACATGGTGTCGCGGAATAAGGCGGGTAAAGCATTATTGAGCTTACCGGCCAATGCAAAAGTGTTGGCGCCTCAACGCGTGGATAAATCGAGAGCAGAGTCCATTTTGGCCATCACCAATGAAGGACGTATGTTGCTATTCTCCTTAGATGCACTGCCGCAATTGGCTAAAGGTAAGGGTAATAAGATTATCGGCATCCCTAGTGATAGGGCTAAGAGTCGCGAAGAGTTGCTGATACATTTACATGTATTGCCAGAAGACACCGCAGT
Source organism: Shewanella waksmanii (assembly GCF_043643685.1). Taxonomy (GTDB): domain Bacteria; phylum Pseudomonadota; class Gammaproteobacteria; order Enterobacterales; family Shewanellaceae; genus Shewanella; species Shewanella waksmanii_A. Next base: position 10,275 of record NZ_JBHZSN010000011.1, on the reverse strand, counting down.
CACCCTTTGGGCAGGCAAACGTAAGCTAACCTTAAAGCCTAATGATTTAGAGCATTATCGTGGTGAGCGTGGCCGTCGTGGTGCTAAATTACCTAGAGGCCTGCAGCGAGTTGACCGCGTTGAGCTAGGAGAAGGTGAGCCGAGTATATAGGTTTTCACCGCTAACAAAAAAGCTGCCGAGGCAGCTTTTTTTGTGGGTGGCTTTTTAGTGGCTCAATAGTGCAATGAAGACTAAATCAAGTGTTTAAACTATCCACAGAGGTGACTGAGTTAGGTTAATACTTGCTGATATCCCAGTTATATATTGGTGCTGGATTATGCCACTTCGTAATAATTAGGTTCGACATCAAGCTGGGCGGCAATGACTTGAGTAGCCATTTTGGTACATTTACCACATTGACTGCCAACACCAAGACGTTTTTTCACATCAGCAAGGGTCATATCACCTTGGCTAACGGCTTCTTTGATTTGGCTATCTGTTACTGCATGGCAAAGACAAACGTACATCTTAAACACTCTGTTGATTTCGATGCTGTAAGTATAAATGAAAACGATTCTCAATGCTAATAACTCTCGGTTATAGTAATTAATCCGGAGTCATTAGCTGTGTTATTAAAAGTTGTGATGGGTTTCAAGTTCAGCTGACAAATGAGATTGTGATCATTACTGAGTGAATTCACCGTGCCATAAAAGGTGATTAAGGCAAGCGAATTCGCTTGCCTTTGATGTTACCTAATAACCACGCTCGAAGTTGACTTCATGGGACAGTGCCTCGCCTTTGATCAGTTTGTGATAGTTATTAGCAAAGATTTCCACGACTTGCTCGGGGAAGCTTGGCGCGGCGATATGCGGGGTAATTACGACATTATCTAAGCTCCAAATAGGGTGTTCTTGAGGTAAAGGCTCCTGATTAAACACATCTAATACTGTTTGTTGCGAAGGGGTCGATTTAAGTTGTTGATACAGTGCGTCAAGATCTAACACATCACCGCGGCCGAGATTAAATAAGATCACATCCTGCTTCATGAGACTCAAGGTCTGTGCATTTAACGCATCGCGAGTGAAGGGGGTACTTGGCAAAATAGAGGCAACAGCATCGGCTTGGGGGAGGTGCTGGGACAGGTTTGCCAAGGTATCGACTTCATCAAAGCCTTTAGTCGGTTTAGCACCCCGGTTTATTCCGGTAACAAGCATACCGAAGTGTTTGGCTGTTTGTGCTAGATGCTTAGCAATATTGCCGGTGCCTAATAACAGTAATCGCTGTCCTTGTAACGATTTAAAATTAGCCGGTAACCAGATTTTTTCCGCTTGCTGGGTTTTGTACTTGTGATGATGTCGCTGATGGGCAAGTAAATACCCAAAAAGATATTCGCTCATTAATGGGCCAAAAATACCTCTTACATTGGTAAGTTGGTAGTCTCTTCGTTGCCGAGGTTTAACCAAAGAGTCTACGCCAGCATGAGTAGACTGCATCCATTTGATGTTTTTGGCATGGCCTATCAATGGGGCAGCAAGTGGCGGTTCGGCTAGCCAGATGTCCGCTTGATAAATACTTGCAGGCTCATCTCCCAACAAGGTTAGGTTTGGTAAATGACAGGAACTGAGTAACTCACGATAGCGCTGATTATCACTAGTAAGCAATAGTAGCTTGTGTCCCATCTTGTCTCCCCCTATATTCTTTCCCTAGACTTAGATACATGGACCGGCCTATGGAGCACTTTCTTTCATTAATTAATCAATTAGCTAAAGAGCTATATCCTTGGTTAACTGAGATTTCTACTGCCATTATTGCGTGTTTTTTAGTTGTTTTTGGCGGCGATATTAATCGCGCATTACGCCGAAAACTGATCGGTAGAAATTTCATCTTACGCACGGCTATTTTTATTCTCATTAATGCATTTGGCTTTGGCCTGTTAATCATTGCTGCGACGCCATGGTTGGCTAGCATGCTGAGTCAGCTGTCATCACTGTACTTATTATTGATTTTAGTCGCTATTTTTATATTTATCGGTATCTGGGCACAAAAAAATCATCAATCGTGATTTTAAGATGACGCTACGGTAAATAAGCGAGCTTAAATACAACTGAAGCTGTTCACTAGCCCTCAGTGTTTGGGGGCAAAGATGCGATAACTTGCGCAGCTTTGTCAGGATAATTGCTAAATATACCGTCTACACCAAGTTGATGCATAGCGGTTATATCTTCAACTTTATCCACGGTATAAACGTAAACTTTAAGGCCTCTGTGGTGGGCATCAGCCACGATTTCTGCATCAATAAAGTTGATATCTAAGTGAATAGACACTGCTTGTAATTGGCTGGCGACAGCTGCGTTATCAAGTGGGATACCTTCAATTAGCGGGGCGATCTGAGCTTGTGGAATGTGCTGTTTAATGTGCTGTAAAAATTTATGGTTAAATGATGAAATCAGTAACCTATCGTGGCTATAGCCAAGGGTTTGAATGATTTTGGGGTAGAGCTGTAAAAATGGCGTTAAGGTGTTCATCCCTTTGAGCTCGATATTGATTAGCGTGTCCAGCTTTTGAAATAGCACTAATACTTGCCATAAGCTTGCTAAAGGTTCACCGTTAATTTGCACGTTAGACAATCCAGCACTATCTAACGACTCAATTAATCCACTGGCGTTAGTTTCGTCGTCAAGCCAGCGATTATGAAACAACACTAAATCGCCTGCGGCATTTTGCACATCTAATTCAATGGCTTGGCAATTGAGCTCAATGGCCTTACGCATTGCACTAAGCGTATTGTCGGGTGCATAGCCACTGGCGCCTCTGTGAGCAAATACAAGCACGTCTAATTCACCTTTTGTTTATTAATCAACTACGCAAAATGCTCTGAGCATCTTTTGTCTGCGGATTTTTTACATGCACTTCCAGTTGTGGGTAAGCCAACTCAAGGTTGTTCTCCTGTAGTTTCTTACTGATTTTCTTATGCAGGATATGACGCAGTGGCCAACGGGTATTCATATCTTTGGCATAAGCGCGGACTTCGTAATCTTGAGTATGTTTACCAAACCCTGCAAACCATACTTCTGGCTCTGGTGTCAGCAAGGCTTCATCGCACTCTTTGACGGCTTGATACAATGATGCTTCAACACGGGCGGGATCAGAATCCCGAGCCACGGAAACATAAACAATCACCCGGGTTATGGGGTCTGATAATGACCAGTTAATTAATTGCTCAGTAATAAACGCCTTGTTAGGCACAATGATCTCTTTACGATCCCAGTCGATAATGGTTGTGGCACGAATTTGAATCTTGCTGACGGTACCAGTTAAATCGCGAATAGTGACGGTATCACCAATACGTACCGGTTTTTCAAATAAAATAATCAGACCAGAGATAAAGTTGGCGAAGATCTCTTGTAGGCCAAAGCCGAGACCAACGGAAAGTGCCGCAATAAGCCACTGTAACTTGGACCATTCCACCCCTAAGGTAGAAAACCCGGTTAGCGTGCCAATAAACACTACCAAGTAACGACTCACCGTGGTGATTGCAAAGCCCGTCCCTTGGGTTAGATCAAGCCTTTGTAGGATCGTTAACTCAAGTAAACCCGGTAGATTGGTGGCAATCATAAGTGAGAAGCCAACAATGATTAATCCAAGCAGCAGGGATTTGAGGGTGATGGGCACCGTTTCGGTAATACCGTCGACCACACTGTTGCTGGTCCACAGGGTAATGCCGTCCAAAAACGAAAATAGTGCCGTGTGGGTTTGAGTCCATAGGCCAACTAGGCTGGCCAGAAAAGCGAGCAATAAGATGGATCTTACCAACCCTAATGACTGGCTAGAGATAGTTTCTAGATCAACAACCGGCTCTTCATACTCCATTTGCTCGCTATTAGGGTTAACGGTTTCTTCCTCTTTTTCCCGCTGGGCGATGATCTCTGCCCGTTTGGCTTTAGCGCGATCAAAGGCAATACGACGGCGTTCAATTAACATCCAACGTTTAATCAGTTGGTACAGCAACATGAAGCTTAACCATAAAATAAGCGACAGCTGTAACTGCAGTAACACTTGGAATGCGGTGTAGTAGTAGCCTCTAAATGCTAGCACCGCACACACTAATGGTGTCAGCAGTAATATGGCCCAAAGCAGCTTTTGCAGCAGGCGTTTGTTTTTATCATCTTGATGATAATGAGAGTCGTGCTTAGAGACATTGAGTAGATCTTTGTAAAAGAGCGTCAACATGATGGCAAACAGAATAAAAGCCCCACGGCCAAGGCTATTTCTAATCAGCGATGTGTCTAACACCTCAGTAAAGCCAAGCACGCCAACTACAGGAATGGCGATAAAAGTAAGAGAACGTAATTTTTGCTGACCAGCTTTAATCGTGGTTGCATGGGCCTTAAAGTGGCCAATCAGCAATCCGTTATCATCGGCCAGTAAGTATGCGAAGCGGTATAGCAAAAACATCAAGCCGATTGCGAGAATCGCCATGCCCATCGCAGAGACAAAGTTGTGTGAAGATAGATAAAAGATGGCGCCGGCAAGAACCACAGGTATTGGCTTGATGATGCTATAGCCTATGGTGCTAAACAGTGTGTTTAATGTATAGCTGAATTTATCTTGGGTAACGTTACCGACATGGGCGATATTGCGGTTTAAACTGCCACTGAATTTAGGTGACAGAATATCTTGAAAGACTAAGCACAGCACAAAAATAATCACCCACCATGACCAGAATTGGCTCTGTTCATCGATGGATTCGCGCAGTTGTTGCCATGGCGCTTGCTGGATAAACCAGCGGCTACTTTGGATTAGATCGGCAAACCAAGCCTTATCAATACTATTGGCATTAGCAATCCAAAATAGGTGTTCATTAAGGGTATTCTTTAACTGCACATATTGTTGATTGAGCTGCTCATAAACAATCCGAAGATCAGCCAGCTCACTGACGTACAGATCATAGTTATCCAGTAGTTGTTGTTGCAGCTTCTTTTGTGCCAATAGCAATTTATCAGCCACTTCATTATCGAGTGCATCAATATCATCGAGTTGAGTATGCAAGGTTTGATCTTGCTCTATCTGATAGCGTGCTAATCGGGCATTGGCAATTTTGTTATTGAGTTTATCTAAACTGGGTGGTCTTTGTAGTGATTGGAGAATGCGTAAAAAGCGTTCACCAAAGGCAGAGTTGAGCTTAATTAGACCAATTTGCTGCTGAATATTGGTCAGCTGCTTGGCTTGTAATTGATACTGCGCTTCTGCCTGCTCCTGTTGTTTTACGACTTCATTCGTATCGAGTGTCAGTTGTTGCAGTTGCTTGGCATACTGTTGATTCTGCTGGTTTATTAACACAACCTGCGGATCATCTAAATGATCATCAGCCACTTGAATGGCGGCGATCGTTGCATTGGTCTGCTGCTGCCTTTCTAGGCTTATTTGGTAGTTGATCGATTCAATGGTGTTTTCTTGCTGTGCCAGCTGTTCTCGCACCACAAGTTGCTGCAAGCGGCTTAAATCGGTTCTTTTTTGGCTGCTCGCTAGCTCAAGCTCAAGGGTATCGACAGTTTGCATTAGCAACTGACGTTGTATGGTTAGCAGGCGGTTATCAACCGCATTGCCACTATCAAGAGGTGTTTTTTTATGTTGGTTTAACTGCTGTCTAGTGTCGTTGATGAGCGTTGGAAGCTGATCATGACGTTGCAATAGGGCAGTGATCTCAGTACTTAAATTACTGTCTATTTCCTTTAGTTCAGATAGTCGCAAATAAGCCAAAGATGCTTGTTGACTTAACACTTGGTGACGATTGTACTGCTGCGGCGTTTTGGCTTGCTGTTGCTGCTGTTTAAGATTTTGTTTTTGCTCAGGGTAGTTATCCATACTTGCTTGATAACTTCTCGCGAGCATTTGCTGTTCTTTTAATTGCAGCTGCAGTTGGGCGATTTGATCATCAATTGATAACACATTGGCCTGGTTTTGAGGTGTCACGCCCAAGCGTTTGTCTAGCTGTAAAGGAGAGTTAGCTAGTAGGGTGGAGCTATATAAACTGAATAAAACGATAAAAAGCCGCAACATAATTGATGATTTGTATGGCAACTAAAGTGATTGCATACAAGTTTATACTATTGGCTTAATAAAGAAATGCTAAGTCGGTGAGTTTATACAATAAGGGCGCGAAGTTTGTGCGAAAGATCTTATGCAATGGGTACTCGCTCAATGGGCTTGTCAGTAAACCTAATTGTTAGCCTTTAGAACGCTGATGTTGATGGGCACGCTGAGTTTCAAAAATAGCGGTCGCAACGACTAGTAAGCCACCGATAATGGTTTTTGTATCAACGCCTTCATTGAGGATAAGCAGTGCGAGTACGGTACCGTAAAATGGCTGTAAGCAGGAGACTAGGCCAACGGTTTTGGCACTTAATTGTCGCAGTGCGGCGGCAAAGAGTGCATGGGGAGCGGCAGTAAATATCACGCCAAGTAATAGAATTAGCCCCCAAGTCGATGTTTCAATGGATGCAAGCGGCGCTTGTTGCCAAGGTGCCAGAAACAACACGGCGACAGCGGTCTGGTAACACATTGCTTTTGCGCCACTATATTGGGAGAAGTAACGTTTATGCATCAGGTTGCGGGCGGTAAATAAAAAAGCTGAGATAACACCAATGACAATCCCTAGAGTGACTTCATTGCCAAGACTGGCTTCAGGGATAAGCAAGCTGACCCCTATGAGAACAGCTAAGCCACTTAAAATATCGACCTTTTCAATTCGGGTGCGATTAATCACAGGTTCAATCAGTACTGTCATAACCGGGTAGGTGAAAAAGGCGATCATGCCGATAGCGACAGAAGACATCTGCATTGAGGCGAAATAGGTCACCCAGTGCAAACTTACCACAATGCCGAGTGCAACCGCGATAGCGTATTCTCGCCAATTTTTTAAACTTAGTGATTGCTGACTTAGTTTAACGATAAGGGCGAGAACAACGGCTGCGACAGCGCAGCGTAGTAGGGTGATATCAAGCGCCGAAAGCGGGATAAGTTTAGAAAATAATGCTGTGCCACCAAATAGCAGCACAGCAATATGTAATTCAATTAAACCTGAATGTTGATTCGACGGCTTGTTCAATTGAGTTGTTAATCCTTTATTTTAGCGAATGCTTGCCCCATTCTGGTGACCGCTTTTGGCTCGACACCATCGGCAAACTCATCAAGTGCATCTTTACCAAATAGCATAACCACAGTACTACCTAATTTGAAACGTCCCATTTCAGCGCCTTTATCCAAAGTTAACGCATTCGGGCCGTCTGTTGGGTAATCCCAGGTAAACACTTTTTTACCTGTTGGCGGCGTGACTGTTCCTGCCCAAACCGTTTCGATACTGGCAACGATGGTAGCGCCAACAAGTACCATGGCCATTGGGCCAATTTCGGTTTCAAAAATGGCGACCACACGCTCGTTACGTGCAAACAAACCGGGTACATTTTCCGCCGTTAATGGGTTAACTGAAAAGAGTTCACCAGGCACATAGGTCATTTTTGATAGGGTGCCTTTTATCGGCATATGTATCCGGTGGTAATCTTTGGGCGCTAGGTAGATGGTAGCAAAATCGCCATCTTCGAAACGTTTAGCATCTTCCGCTTGATCGCCTAGAAGTGCAAGTGACGAATATTCATGTCCCTTAGCTTGAAAAATTCGTCCTTCTTTGATGGGGCCAAGTTGACTTACCGCACCATCTACAGGATGTACAATATAGTCGTCATCAGGACAAATAGGACGAATACCTGGTTTTAATTCTCGGGTAAAGAACTCATTGAAACTTCGATAGGCGGATGGTTCGCTGCGAGCAGCCTCACTCATATCGATTTTATATTGCTTGATGAACCAAGTGATCACGCTGGTGGTGATAGTGCCAAGTTCGGCAGCGGCAAGTTTACCTACAAGTCGCGAAACAAGGTGTTTGGGCAAAATATACTGTAGGGCAATTTTAACTTTGTCCACTCTCTTATCCTTTCATATAGTGCATAGCGTTTATATTACGCGTTTGGGTCAAATAGGGTTAATCGTCTTCGCTGCGAAAGTGACGAGCATGTCGCTGCTCATCTAAGCTATCAATGATGCGATGATAATTATTATAACGATCTTCACTTATCTCGCCTGCATTAAACGCTTGAGTAATCGCGCACCCAGGGTCGGTTTTGTGTTTGCAATCTCGGAATTTACACGTACCTAAATAGTCGCGAAACTCCACAAAACACCAGCCGACTCTCTCGGCAGGTAAATGCCACAAGGCAAACTCTCTCACGCCTGGTGAGTCAATTAAATCACCGCCACTTGGGAAGTGGAGTAATTTAGCCGTGGTCGTTGTATGTTGGCCAAGGCCAGAGTTTTCAGACACATCACCGATTATAAGCTCAGCATCTGGCATCAAGGCATTGATAAGCGACGATTTCCCCACGCCTGATTGTCCAACAAATACACTCACTTTATCATTTAGCAAGCCTTGTATTTGCTCAACCCCTTCACCGGTTTTACTGCTGACGCGATAAACGGAATAGCCGATAGCTTGATACCGAGCCAATGCAGCATCGATAGATGCGGCTTCTTCATCAGTAATGAGATCCACTTTATTCAGAATGATGACCGGGCTGATCCCCGTGTCTTCTGCAGCGACTAAGTAGCGATCGATAATTTGTGTGGTAAAGCTGGGTACCACAGAGGAAACGATTAAGATCTGGTCTATGTTGGCGGCGATAATTTTAATGCCATCATAGAGGTCTGGGCGCGACAATGAAGAGTGTCTAGGATGTACAGCTTCAATAACACCGGCAATGGTGCTTGATTGTTCAAGCGCTAATCGCGCGATGACTTTATCGCCTGTGACAAGGCTTTGAATATTACGACGAATGTTGCAGCGAACTAATTCGCCTGCTTCGGTTTCTACATCCGCGTGCTGCCCAAAGCGTGAAATCACGGTGCCAAGCAGTTCTGGACCAAGTGAACTATCTTGTAGTTCTGGTGCTTGATTTTCATCGGCACGCCTCTGCAATCGTTTTTCTTGATTGGCGCGCATGCGGCGGCGCTGACCCTGACTTAATGGTTTCTTTTTACTCACAGTATTGTCATCAACAGTAGAAGGTTATTTTGTGTCTGTTAAAAAAGCAGTATGATACACGGTCTAGAACAAAAAAGCCTGATTTTAGGCACACAGGATTAATAAGGTATCTTTATGGCTGCGGATGAAAACAATCTAATTTGGGTTGATTTGGAAATGACAGGGTTAGATCCCAGTGTGGATTGTGTCATTGAGATCGCGACCATAGTGACAGACTCTCAACTTAATATTGTTGCAGAAGGTCCAGTTATTGCTATTCATCAAAGTGATGAAGCACTTTCGGTGATGGATGATTGGAATATTAAGCATCACGGTGAGTCAGGCTTAATTGAGCGAGTTAAAGCCAGTCAATACAGTGAAGCAGACGCCATTGAGCAAACAATTGCATTTTTGTCGCAATATGTGCCTAAAGGTGCATCGCCTATGTGTGGTAATAGTATTGGCCAAGACCGTCGGTTTATGAATCGTCATATGCCCGAGTTAGAAGAATACTTCCACTACCGAAATATTGACGTGAGTTCGATTAAAGAGCTTGTTAAGCGTTGGCAGCCAGAAGTCATGAAGGGTTTTAGCAAGCGTGGCACCCATCAGGCACTGATTGATATTCAAGAATCCATCGCTGAATTGCAGTTTTATCGTGAGAAAGTATTTAAAATTTGAGCAAACAGCATAATATTTTCAAGAAGGGGTTGCGAAGAGATGAAATTCTCCTATAATGCGGCCTCAACTTTTTACTAGCGGTCTCGTTGGTGTTAAGTTTCAAAGCGACATTAGCTCAGTTGATAAAGGTGAAAGACGATACCTTTAGTCAATGTTAAAAAGCAAAAGTGGCTGGAAAAATAAAGCGACATTAGCTCAGTTGGTAGAGCGATACCTTGCCAAGGTATAGGTCATCGGTTCGAACCCGATATGTCGCTCCAAATATCAATTTATAGCATTACCAAATGCTGTAGATTAAAAGATTTAAGCGACATTAGCTCAGTTGCGAAAGGTGAAAGACGATACCTTTGGTTGACTTAGCAATTAAGCTTGTTAAAAAGATTGACGCGACATTAGCTCAGTTGGTAGAGCGATACCTTGCCAAGGTATAGGTCATCGGTTCGAACCCGATATGTCGCTCCAAATTAAAGATTTAAGCGACATTAGCTCAGTTGGTAGAGCGATACCTTGCCAAGGTATAGGTCATCGGTTCGAACCCGAT